>CAWEJM010000013.1:0-52011 GCA_963809395.1 uncultured Actinomycetes bacterium
GGTACCGGCGTCGCCTTCAAGAAGCTGGCCCACACCAAAGCCTGTATCGCCAAAGTCAACGCCGCCGTCCTCGTGGAACGCGACGCCGATGTCTGCCGACAGGTACGAATCGCCCTGGGCGCCGTCGCCTCCACGGTCGTACGGGCCCGAGCGGCAGAGGATCTTCTTAGGGGCAAGGCCGTCACTCCCGACCTGATCGCCCGCGCGGCGGCCCTGGCTATCGAAGCGGCCGCGCCCATCAGCGACTTGCGCTCCACCGCTGAATATCGCCGAGACATGGTGGCCGTGCTCACCCGGCGGGCCCTCACCGAGGCTTGGAAAAGGGCCGGCGCCCGCCCCGGCGCCGTGGCCGGCCCCGGGGCGGCCAAGTCGCCCCGGGCCGACGGAACCTCGGCCGCCACGAAAGCTGGCGGCTCATGAAGAGCGCGCCGGCCACCTTCATCGTCAACGGGAGGACCTACGAAGAGCTTGTCCCCGCCAACCTAACCTTGCTCCAGCGGCTCCGCGACCGTCTGGGGCTCACCGGCACCAAGCGCGGGTGCTCCGCCAGCGGCAATTGCGGAGCCTGCACCGTCTTGGTCGACGGCAGGCCGACTCTCGCCTGCCTTACTCTCGCCTGGACAGTGCGCGACCGCCGGATCCTGACGGTCGAAGGATTAAGCGACAAGGGCCGGTTGCACCCCCTCCAGCAGGCCTTCCTCGATGTGGGGGCGGTCCAATGCGGGTTCTGCACGCCGGGGATGCTCCTCTCCGCCAAAGCTCTGCTCGACACGAACCCGGATCCCAGCTCGAGACGAGGTGCGCCACGCTTTGGCAGGCAATCTCTGCCGGTGCACCGGCTTATGTGAAGATCGTCGACGCGGTGCTGGCGGCCGCGGCGGCCATGCGCTCGACAGAGGGGGCCGGCGGCGCGGTTCCCGAGCCGGGCGCCGCCCCAGGCGGCGCCACAGGCGGCCCGGCGGAGGCGGGAACGGGACTCGCCGGGGAGTGTGTCGCGTGGTAGAGCGGAACAGACCATTCTCCACCGTGGGCAAGCGGTTGCCCGACATCACCGGGCTGGCCAAGGTGACCGGCAGAGCGACCTTCATCTCCGACCTCGCGCTTCCCGGCATGTTGATTGGCAGGATGTTGCACAGTCCCCACGCGCACGCCCGGATAGTGAGCATCGATATCTCTGCAGCCGAGAGACTTCCCGGCGTCGAGGCAGTCGTGACTCATCACGACGCCCCCCGCACGCAGTACACCGGCACCTTGATGAACCTGCAGAGCTACGGCGGCATCGAGGGTTGGGGCGTCTACGACACCAGGGTCCTCGAGCACAAGGTGCGCTACGTGGGTGACGCCGTGGCGGCGGTGGCGGCAGTGGACGAGCTGACGGCAGACCGGGCGCTCGACCTCATTCGGGTGGAATACGAGGTGCTTCCGGCCGTCTTCGACGAAGCCGGGGCCCGGGCAGCCGGTGCTCCGGCGATCCACGACCGGGTGCTCAGGCGCCAGGAGGATGCCACCCCGGGGGAGGAAGCGGTGGTGGATAACCTCGCCGTGCACGTCTGCCACCATGCCATCGGCGACGTGGAACAGGGCCTGCGAATCGCCGACCACCTCGTCGAGGCGGTGGGCTATACATCGAAGCAGAAACAGGCCCCGCTGGAGACCTTCCACTGCGTGGCCGAATTCGACGCCCATGGGCGGCTGACGCTGTGGGCGCCCACCCAATTGCCCTTCCTGTTCCAGAGGATGATCGCCTACATCTTCGACATGCCCGCGGGTATGGTCCGGATCAGGAATGAGTTCACGGGCGGAGGGTTCGGCGTCGGGCTATCGGTGTTCCGAGAGCCTATCTGCGTCCTTTTGGCGAGAAAGTCGGGGAAGCCGGTCAAACTAGGGTATTCCAGACAAGAAGAGTTCGCCGACCGGCCTACCCGGGCATCTCTAGGGCCTTACACCTTTCGTATGGGGGTCAAAAAGGACGGCTCGATAACCGGGATCGACCGGCACATCGTCTCTGCTGCCGGCGCCCACATCGAGTGTGCCGCGCTGTCGTCGCTGATCGCCGAAGCGGCGGCCAATCCCCTCTATCGCCGGGCCACCTACCGGGCGGACGTCGATGCCATCTACACCAACAAGACCCCGTGCGGAGCCATGCGCGGTTTCGGCAACCCCGAAGAGACCTTCGTGCGCGAGCAGGTCATGGATATGGCCGCGGAAGTCTTGGGAATGGACCCGGTGGACTTCCGGCTGCGCAACCTGTGCGAGATCGGCGACCCGGGCACGTTCGGGCCCGACTTTCCCATCACCAGCACGGGGATGGCCGATTGTCTGCGCGTCGGAGCCGAGCGCATCGGCTGGTACGAGACCGCGCGGCGCGGCGCCCCAGGCGCCCCAGCCGTTCCGGGTGCGGGCACCGCGGCTTCTGCCGTTCCGGCTGCCCCGGCCGGCGCGGCCGCAGGCCCGCGCCGCCGCGGCCTCGGGGTCTCCTGTATGGCCCACAACAGCGGGGCTTGGCCGGTGCACGTCGAACACAGCAACGCCCTCATCAAGTTCCGCGAAGACGGCTCGGTGGTGCTGACCGTCTGGCCCGCACCGGTGGGCACCAACGCCTTCACCTCTCTCGCCCAGGTCGCTGCCGAGGTACTGGGGATACCCTTCGAGACCGTCTCCGTTGTGTGGGGCGACACCGACATCAACCTCTACGAGATCGGCTCGCACGCCTCCCGCACCATGTACATCTTGGGTCAGGCGGTGGAACGGGCCGCGGTCGATGCCCGGGAGAAGCTGCTCGCCCGCGCCTCCAAGACTCTGGGCGTACCTGCCGAGACTCTGGATGTCCGAGACGGGACAGTGTTCGCGCCCGGCCAGCCCACCCTCGCCGTATCCGTGGCCGAGGTGGCCAAACGGTCTATCTACGACCTCCACGACGTAGACCAGATCGTGGGCAAGGCGTCATTCTCGCCCTCCACCTCTCCCCCTCCCTACCAGGCACTTTTTGCCGAGGTCGAGGTGGACGTCGAGACCGGGGAGGTGGCGGTGCTCAAGATGGTGGTGGTCAACGACAGCGGGCGGGCCATCAACCCCATGACCGTGGAGGGACAGCTTGAGGGGGAACGGCTCAGGGGATCGGATACGCACTGTACGAGAACCCAGTGCTCGACCTCAGCAACGGCCGCATGCTGACCGACGACTTCGACACCTACAAGATCCCCGGCTCGCTGGATATGCCGGGTCTGGAGACCATTCTGCTCGAGCAGCCCGATCCCACCGGCCCCTTCGGCGCCAAAGGGGTGGGCGAACCCGGCTGCGTCAACCAGGCACCAGCCATCGCCAACGCCATCTACGACGCGGTCGGGGTGAGGATCTGGAGCCTGCCCATGACGCCCGAGAAGGTGCTGGCGGCGCTCAAGGGCGCGTAGGTTCTGACCTTCTAACCTCCCAGCCTCCCTAGCCCCCCTGTACGGCCGTCATCAGCCGCCAGATGAAGAAGGCACACTGGCCGCGGGTGGCCGGGGGAGTGAACCAGTTCCACGGTCCGGGGTAGTCGTCGAACAGTCCGAAGAAGGCTCCTTCGCGCGCGATCTCGTAGTGAGGCGGCCCGAAATCGGCAAACGGCGGTTCGTACCAGTGCGGGATGGATGTGTAGACGAGTTGGTCCTCCCCAGCGCGCACGACCATGCTTGTGACCTGGCAAAGCATGATGCCGTCGTACGGAGCGAAGGTGCCGGGGGTCTTCTTACCTTCGGTGATGCCATGGAGCGCAGCCACAGCCACGTAGTGGTCGGGATAAAGGGGATCATTGGGGTCCACGTAGTAGTCGGCGGTGCTTTTTTCGACGTCCCAGAATCTGCAGTCATTGCTCGGAGACACGTGGTAGCCAAGAGCCCGGACGATCATCTTGGCGAACTGCTGCCGGGTGACGGGATCGTTCGGTCCGAAGTCGCCGTTACGGTATCCAGAGACAACCCCTTTGTCGGCCAGGTACATGATGGGGGCGTAGAAGGGGTTTGACTCTTTCACGTCGGGAAAGCCCCCGGTGGACCCGCCCGTGTAGGAGACGGTGAGGTCGTAGGCGGCGGTGCTCGGCGCCGCACCTCCCACCAGCGAGACGATGACGAAAAGCCGGCCCGGTCCTAGGGTGCCATGACTGGAGTAGCTGCCGTCGGTGTCATAGTCTTTCGTCCAGTTGGGATACGACTCGGTCGAGGAGCCCTGCGGTCGAAAGGCGACTTCGGCGTTTCGTCCGACCGTGTTTGGATTGAAGTGCATGGTGACCTGGCACGAGCCCGGAAGGTCGAGATAGAAATAGTCCAAGTCCGTCTCTAGGGTGAGAGCTCCCCACGCCGTCTCGCCCTTCACCAGAGCTGTCGCGGCGGCGAAGCTGTCGTTAGGCTCGTTGTAGTCCGGTAGGGGCACCGCCCACGCGGGAGATACACACAGAACCATGAGAACCAGTGCTGTGGCTACCAGGGCTACAGCCGCCATTACGCCCGCCGCCACAGAGCCCGACGGCCTGTCGGGCCATGGGGCAGACCGACCACGCCGCGCTACTGCCGTGTTTCGCAATGGGATACCAGGACCACGATTCATCGTGCACCTCCCTCGCGAGGACTGGCCGATCACTGTACTTGAATCACCTAAGTCCACTGTAGTCTCAGATCGCGTAGGTCGCAATCGGCGCTTCTACAGTCCCAGCCTCGTGAGTTCGACGAGCGAACAGGGCAAGAAGGTCTATTCAGTGGCAGAGGCCGGTTTTGCCTTCCTCGAGGAGCACAAGGAGCAGGCAAAGACGTTCGCGGACGTGATGAGAGCGGTACGCAACAGCGCTGGCGACCCCGCCAAGATGAAGGAGATCCGCACGTGCTGCAGGAGGCTGCGAAGAAGGTGGGGAAAATGGCTCGGCGATAGCGACCCTAGACCAGATCGAACTCCATGTGCCTTAGTTCTGCTGTCGGTAGCCGTTGGGCGACCCGGAGGATCTCGATCCCCACGATCTCCCCCCGCTCATCAAGGTCGAGCACGACGCCGGGACGAACCTCTTCCGACTCGACCACGGGCGACTCATCAATACGAACGTAAAGGGCGTCGGCCGCTTCGTCAAATCGTACCCTCATAGCTTCCCCCTCATAGCGCGGTCGAAGTAGGCGGTCACCACCCGGATGGGGACTACTCTGTGATTATAGATGACTCGGAGCACTCGGCCATCTCGTTCCCAGATCGGAGCGAGAACATGGACGAGATCGGGGTCAGCATAGTCCCTGAGCGTCAGCATCGGGGCGCTGACGACGCGCTCGACCCAATCCCTCTTGATTCTACGTTCTTCGAGCACATCAAGGGCATGGCCGCTGTAACTTGGGCTTGGCTCGCACATTTCCGCAGCGTATCGAGGACGGGCTGCGCGACAAGTGAGACCATGGTTGGACTCTGGCCCTGTTGCCAGTAGCTCGCCCGTACCACTGCCGCCGACGGTGGGCTGCTGGATACCGGAAGCCAGGGCCGCGCTGGCTCAGGCCTCGAGACCGCGGGGCCTCTTCCGCTTCCGCCAGACTCTTGAGCTTGCACAGCGAGTGATTCCAGACGACGTCGTGCAGGAACTCTGGGAAGAGAAAGCCGAAGATGCGCCAGCCCAGGCTCGTCGCAGGGTTGCCGCCCTTCGGGAAGCTGAACGCCACGTAGATGGTCAGGACGCTGCCGCCCACTGTCCTTCGGTCGATATCGAAGGCAAGAATGCCGTCCTTCGCGAAACCATCGATGACCCGGTACAGCAGATAGTGCGGCGCCACCACTTGCTCCAGCTGCAGATTGAACGACATCCGGAGAAACGGTATGTCGTACCTGATGATGCAGCCCACCTCGTTCGGGTTGCCGGCGACCCGGTGTACACGTATCAGCCGCAGATTCAGGTACTCTCTGTCGCTCTCGCCGAATCGTCCCAGCTGATAGAGGATCGCGGCCTCATCGGCTTTGATCCGGATGGAGTACATCCGCTCGACGTGCGGCGGCCGCGCGAACGGCTGGATACCCAGTACATCGACGATCTCGTGGCGCTTCTCTGCGACGTCCTCTTTGGGAACACCGGTAGGGTATCGGCCGAACCCAGACCAATCCAGGCCGAAGAACCGTTCGGTCGCTTGGTTCCTGAGCGTGGCAAGCACGCCGCCGACCACGATCAACCAGAGCGACGCAGGGTGGAGCATCGCCACGAAGATGCGTCGATAGGAGTCGTCCCCGCTCGCGATCCGCCAGAGTACGTTTGCCAGCCGGCGTTTGTCCTTCGGTTTGGTCTTCCGCTCGGTCAGCACGGCCTGATAGACGTACCTGCTCAGGACCGGCCGGCTGAAGATCGTGCGGTTGAGCCAGAAGACCACGGCTCCGAACCTGTTGTCCAGATCAAAGATCCTGACTGTGGACCAGTAGCCGGCTTTGAGGCTCCTGCGATCGATGCCCGTGTCGAGGACGCAGTCGGCCAACGCCGAGGCCGTTGCCCAGGCGGAGTAGAGTCCGTCCTTGTATAGTCGGGAAACCGCCGTGTCTCCGGTAACGGCGATCCGGTCCCCGTAACCGTTGATGGCGGCGGCCACCGTCATGTTCGGATGGCAGAGACACACGGGCGTGACGTGAGCGTTGCCTGGAAACAATCGTTGCATGTGCGGCAGCTGCAGGAAGCGCTCCGCCACCTTCCGATACTCCGAGAACTCCGCCCGATCGACGCTCTTCCCGATCATCACGATGGTGATCCATTCCCCCTTGGGCATCAGCGAGGACATCTCGATCTGGAGCTCCTTGGAACCGTACTGGGCGAAATGCACCTCGCCCTCCATATAGGAGAGCAACTCCGGGTCCGCCTGCATCTCGGTGATGAGCGCCCTGCGCACCCGAGGCGGTCGGAATCTGGGGAGGACCTCCGCGAGTCCCTGGTAGAGATCGTCGGAGGCCACATCCATTCCCGGCGACCTATTGACTCCGGCCGCGACCACGACGAAGTCGGCCTCGATGGTTTGTTCTACACCTTCATCGTCGGTGGTGGCCCGGTAGACGACCAGTGGCTTCCCGCCCACCGCGTAGCGGATGCCTCGCGCTTCCGCCGCGACGACCTTCGCTCCCTCTTCGACGGCTCGACTGAGCAGATACGAATCGAGGTTGGAGTACCGGTCGGCGCGCTGCCTGGGCCTCGACCCACGAAAGACCGAGAGCATCTCTCTGCCCTCGGGGATCGGCAGTTGGATGCTCTTCCAGTCTCCGTGAACGGTGATCTCGGTGGCCCGTGCCTCCACGACGTCGCTGGGCAGGGCGAGGTCGTCCTGTTCGAGGACGTCCGCCAACCGAGGAGATATGCCCCCCGCGCAGTAGTTACAGCCCTCCCACGAGCCGCAGGCCACCAGGGGTTGATAGAAGCAGACTTCTCGTTTCTTCTCGAGGATGATGAGGTCGAGCCGCCGGCCTTGACTGCGCGCCCGCCTGAGGACGCGAATGGCAAAGAACGAGCCCGCAGGACCGCCTCCCACGACCACGACAGTCGCGCCATCGGCGAGTCGTACGCGCCCCCGGTCATTCTTCGCTGGACGAAACACATCCCTCCCCAACGTGCGGCTGGTAGCATCGCGAGCATAACAGTTCGGCGCCCGATTGGGCTCCTGCCATTGTGGGAATAGTCCGACTACCGTTGCTCGCTGAAAGGAGAACCTGAACCGATGACCATCAAGGGAACGAAGACCGAGCAGAACCTGCTCAAGGCATTCGCAGGCGAGAGCCAGGCGAGAAATCGCTACACCTACTTCTCCAGCCGTGCCAAGAAGGAAGGTTTCGAGCAGATCAGCGCCATATTCGCCGAGACCGCCGACAACGAGAAGGAACACGCCCAGGTGTTCTTCGACTATCTCGAAGGGGGTCCGGCGGAGATCACCGCGACGTACCCCGCGGGCAAGACCGGCACGACCGCCGAGAACCTGCTCGCCGCGGCGGAAGGCGAGAAGGAAGAGTGGACCATGCTCTATCCCGACTTCGCCGGCATCGCCGAGGCGGAGGGTTTTGCGGACGTGGCGACCTCTTTCAAAGAGATCGCCGAGGTCGAGGAGCAGCACGAGCGCCGCTACCGCAAGCTGCTCGCCAACGTCAAGAGCGGGAAGGTCTTCTCGCGCGACACCCCGGTTCAGCTGGCATTGCCGCAACTGCGGCTACATCCACGAAGGACCCACCGCGCCTGACGAGTGCCCGGCCTGCAAGCACGCGCAGGCCTACTACGAGCTCTGGGCCGAGACGTACTGACCGGAGGCCTGACAGTCGTCACCGGGGCGACGGGCCACTAGGCAACGTCTTGCTGCGCAGCCTGGTCGCCGAAGGCGCGACCGGTCTGCGCGCCGTCGCCGCCCCGGGACATAGCACCGCCTCCATCGCCGATCTCGATGTGGAGGTCGTCGAAGCCGACGTGCGCGACTACGCGTCGCTGTTGCGACGCCTTTCGGGGCGCCGGCACCGTGTTCCACCTGGCCGGCATCGTGTCCATCGCCGCGGGTGGGTTCGAGCGACTGCGCGAGACCAACGTGGGCGGCACCCGCAACGTGCTGGCCGCCTGCCGGGAAGCCGGCGTGGGCCGCCTGGTGTACACCAGTTCGGTCCACGCCTTGGTGGAGCCGCCGCACGGCACCTGTCTGGACGAGACCCTCCTCATAGATCCCGCCCGAGTTCGCGGCGCCTACGCGAAGACCAAGGCCGAAGCCACCCTGTCGGTCTTCGCCGCGGCCGAGGAGGGGCTGGACGCCGTCGTGGTCTTTCCCTCCGGCATCGCCGGTCCCCACGACTTCCGCCCCTCTGAGACCGGACAGCTTCTTCTCGACTGTTTCAACGGCCGCCTCAAGGCCTATGTCGACGGCGCCTACGATTTCGTCGACGTGCGGGACGTGGCCCAAGGATTGATCGCCGCCGCGAAAAAGGGGCGTCGGGGACACGGCTACCTGCTATCCGGCCATGAGATCACGGTGAAGGAGCTACTTGGAACCGTCGAGGACATCACCGGTGCCCGAGCCCCTCGCTGGCGCCTCCCCTTCGGTTTCACGCGGGCAGTGAGCTTCCTTATCCCCGCATACTACTGGGTCAGGCGGGAGCGTCCCCTCTTCACCACCTACTCGCTCGACGTGATCACCTCGAACTGCCTTATGAGTCACGAGAAGGCCGCACGAGAGCTCGACTACTCCCCCCGTCCCCTACGGCAGACCCTGGAGGACGCCCTACGCTGGTTCAGGCAGGCCGGGATGCTCTAGGCACCCGGATGCTCGGGCTGTGGCGAGAACGAGCACCGCAGGCGATAATGCGGTCCATGAGCGCCTACGAAGACATCAAGCTCGAAGGGCACATCATCGACTCGCTGCTCCTGCCCCGGGTGATGGACGACATCCTGGAGCGCGGCGGGGAGTACCGCATCCTCCGCTTCCGCATGGGACGGGAGAAGGACGATCATTCTCTCGCCCTGCTGCGGGTCACCGCTCCCAGCGAGGAGCAACTCAAGGCCATCCTCCGAGACCTGCAGCAGCACGGGGTAGAGATCGTCGAGCAGGACGACGTCCATCTGGAGCCTGCGCCCGCCGACACTGTCTTCCCGGAGGACTTCTACTCCACCACCAATCTCGAGACTTTCGTGCGCCTCGAGGGGCGCTGGATACCGGTGGAATGGCCGGAGATGGACTGCGGCATCGTGGTCGATCCCGTGGCCGGGACCGCCCGCACGGTGCCCCTGATCCAGGTGCGGGCCGGCGACCCGATCGTGGTAGGAGTGCACGGGATACGAGCCGTTCCGCTGGGGCGCGACCGCGCCTCCCGGGCCTTCGAGTTCATGGGTTCGGCCGTGTCGTCGGAGAAGCCGAAGCGCCTGGTGGTCGCCAAGGTGGCCCGCCTCATGCGGGAGATCCGCGCAGATGGCAAGAAGATCGTGGCCGTTCTCGGGCCGGCCGTGGTGCACACCGGCGCCGGGCCGGCGTTCGCCAAGCTGGTGGCCGGGGGCTGGATCGACGTGGTGTTCGGCGGCAATGCCGTCGCGGTCCACGACATCGAGTCGGCCTTCTTCGGCACCTCGCTGGGCATCAATCTGACCGAGGGCGATTCCGTGGAAGGTGGTCACGAGCACCATCTGCGGGCCATCAATCGGATACGCCGCTGCGGCGGCATCCGGCAGGCGGTGGAGCAGGGAGTCCTGACCTCCGGCCTGTTCCACGAGATCGTCCGGCACGACATCCCCTATGTGCTGGCCGGTTCCATCCGCGACGACGGCCCTCTGCCCGACGTCATCACCGACGCCGTGGAGGCGCAGCAGGCCATGAGAGAGCAGCTCCGCGGCGCCGGACTCTGCCTCATGCTCTGCAGCATGCTCCACTCCATCGCCACCGGCAATCTGCTCCCGGCGGCCGTCCACACGGTCTGCGTGGACATCAACCCGGCGGTGGCCACCAAGCTTTCCGACCGGGGCAGCTTCCAGACCATCGCCATCGTCACCGACGTGGGCCTGTTCCTCGACGAGTTGGTGGCCGCGCTCGAAGCGTGACGGAGCGGCGTCGCTTCCGGCGTTGAGCCAGCGGGTCCGGGCACCGGCGGCGCAAACCGCTCACCGATCGATGTCTCTTGCGTTTAGCATTTGGCATCCGAGGTACTACCGAGGGAGAAGCGCTGAGCGATATCCCGAGTGTACGTCCCTGAGCGTCCGCGAGCGGAGGAAGGCGATGGCGAGGTCCATAAGCCAGCACGAAGGGTCAGAGATCCCCGCGGCCGAAGAGACCCGGCCGCTTGAATCAGACCATCCCGCCCAACCGGACTTCCCCATCGTCGGCATCGGGGCGTCGGCCGGGGGGCTGGCGGCCTTCGAGGCCTTCTTCTCCGGCATGCCCGCCGGCACCGATCCCGGCATGGCCTTTGTCCTGGTGCAGCACCTGGCCCCCGACCACAAGAGCATCCTCACCGAGCTCATCCGACGCTACACGCGCATGCAGGTCTTCGAGGTCGAGGACGGGATGGCGGTGCAGCCCAACTGCGCCTATATCATCCCGCCCAACCGCGACATGGCCTTTCTCAACGGCGCACTCCATTTGTTCGAACCGTCCGCCCCCCGAGGGCTGCGTCTGCCGATCGATTTCTTCTTCCGCTCCCTGGCCCAGGACCAGGGCGAGCGGGCCATCTGCATCGTGCTTTCCGGCACCGGCAGCGACGGCACCCAGGGTGTGCGGGCCATCAAGGGCGAGGGCGGCATGGCCATGGCCCAGAGTCCCGATTCCACCGAGTACGACGGCATGCCGCGCAGCGCCATCGCCACCAGGCTGGTGGACTACGAGCTTCCGCCGGCCGAGATGCCGGCGCAGCTCATGGCTTATGTGGCCCACGCCTTTAACAAGCAGTCCCGGTCCATCATTGCCCCGGCGCCCAAGGCCGAGAGCGCACTCAAGAAGATCTTCATCCTGCTCCGCGACCAGACCGGGCACGACTTTTCCCAGTACAAGCCGAGCACCATCAACCGCCGCATCGAACGGCGCCTGGCCGTGCACCAGATCGAAACGTTCGACGGTTACGTCAAATATGTGCAGCAGACTCCGGCCGAGGTGGAAGCGCTTTTTCGCGACCTGTTGATCGGCGTGACCAGTTTCTTCCGCGACCCGGAAGCCTTCAAGACCCTTGAGGAACAGGTCATCCCCAAGCTCTTCGCAGATAAGCCCGCGGACGCTACGATCCGCGTCTGGTCGCCGGGATGCTCCACCGGCGAGGAGGCCTATTCCCTCGCCATCCTTCTGCAGGAGCGTCTCGAGTCGCTGGCGCAGGGCTACAAAGTGCAAGTCTTCGCAACCGATATTGACAGCCGGGCCGTCGACACGGCCCGGGCCGGCCTCTATCCGGCCAGCATCGCCGCCGACGTCTCGCCGGAACGGCTGGCGCGTTTCTTCACGCCCGAGACCGACGGCGGCGCCTACCGCGTCCGCAAAGTCATCCGCGACCTGCTCGTCTTTTCCGAGCAGGACGTGACCAGAGACCCGCCCTTCTCCAAACTCGACCTCATCAGTTGCCGCAACGTGCTGATCTACATGGGCGGGGCCTTGCAGAAGAAGCTCATTCCCCTGTTCCACTACGCGCTAAGCCCAGGGGGTTTTCTCTTCCTCAGCACCTCGGAGACCGTGGGGGAGTTCAGCGATCTCTTTGTCGCGCTGGACCGTAAATCGAAGGTGTATCAGCGCAGAGAAGGCCTCAACGGCGTGCAGCGCGCGGGCCCGGACCGGTTCCTCCCGCCGCATGATGGTGACGAAGGCGGCGCTCCCGCGGGCCCCGGAGGAAGGGCGGTCCCCGAAAGACTACCGCTGCGCGAACTGACCGAACAGGCGCTGCTGGAGCAGATCGCCCCGGCCGGCGCGCTCGTCAACGGCCAGGGTGACATCTTCTACCTGCATGGCCGCACGGGAAAGTACCTGGAACCGGCCCCGGGCGAAGTCGGGATCACCAACATCTTGAAGATGGCCCGCGAAGGGCTGCGGCGCGACCTGACCGCGGCCCTGCGCAAAGCCGCGAAGACAAAGGAGATCGTGCGCCACCCGGGCCTGCGCGTCAAAACCAATGGCGACTTCACCACGGTCGACCTGACCATCCGCCCGGTGACGGAGCGCCCTCGCCGGGCCACCGGCGGACCCGTTGCACGCCGGGCCTCCTCTGTACCTGGTCATCCTGGAGGAAGCGCGGCCCTTCGACCCCGAGCAGGCCCAGCAGGCCGCCGCTCGCAAGCCAGTCGCAGGAGCGGACGGCTCCGATGCGGACGCCGAGTCGCGCATCGCGGTGCTCAAGCGCGAACTGCTGGCCAAGGACGAATACCTCCAGTCCACCAACGAGGAACTGGAGACCTCCAACGAGGAGCTCAAGTCCTCCAACGAGGAAATGCAGTCGCTCAACGAAGAGCTGCAATCCACCAACGAGGAGCTGGAGACCTCCAAGGAGGAACTGCAGTCGATCAACGAGGAACTGGCCACGGTCAACGCCGAACTGCAGACCAAGGTGGCCGATCTGTCGCGGGTCAACAACGACATGAACAACCTGCTGGCCGGCACCGGCATCGGCACCGTCTTTGTCGATCATCAACTGCGCATCCTGCGCTTCACCCCCACCGCCACCCGGATCATCAACCTGATCCTCAGCGACGTGGGGCGGCCCGTGGGCCACATCGTCTCCAACCTGGTCGGCTACGACCGGCATCGTGGCCGACACGCAGGCGGTGCTGGACACCCTGGTGTCCAAAGAGCTGGACGTGCAGACGACGGAGGGCAAGTGGTACACGATGCACATCCTGCCTTACCGCACGCTCGACAACGTGATCGAAGGCGCGGTGATCACTTTCACCGAGGTCACCGAGCTGAGACTGGCGCGAGCGGCGCTGGAGGAGGCGCGGGCGATGCGGCGCTTGGCCGTGGTGGCGCACGATGCGCGCGATGCCGTCGCGGTGCACGATCTGGCGGGCCGCATCCTGGCCTGGAATCCAGGAGCCGAAAGGATGTACGGCTGGACCGAGGCCGAGGCGCTGGCCATGAATGTCCGCGACCTCATCCCGGAGGGCCAGCGGGAGAAAGCGCTCGCCAAGGTAAGACAGCTCGCCGAGGCCGACGTTCTGAGGCCGTACCGCGCACAGCGGATCACCAAAGCCGGCGCGATCGTGGATGTGTTGCTCACCGCCACCGCGTTGGCGGATGAGTCCGGGGCAGTGTATGGCATCGCCATGACGGAGAGAACCGTGGCACCAAGGAAGCATGCACCATGACTGAAGAAATGAGTCGTTCGGCCCCGCTGGACGATCTACGTCGGCGGGCGGAAGACGCAGCCCGAGAAGTGGCTATTGGAATGCCGGAGAACCTGGACGCGCTGTCGCCCGAGGATGCGCGGAAGGTGCTCCACGAGCTGCGGGTGCATCAGATCGAGCTGGAGATGCAGAACGAAGAACTGCGCCGGGCCCAGGGGGAACTCGAAGCCTCGCGGGCGCGGTACTTCGACCTGTACGATCTGGCGCCGGTGGGCTATCTCAGCGTGAGCGAACGGGGACTGATCGTGGAGGCCAATCTCACCTTCGCCACCATGCTCGGGGTGGAGGAGGAGGCGCTCTGCTCATGCAGCCGCTGACCCGCTTTGTCCTCCCCGAGGACGAGGATATCTACTGGCTGCACCGCAAACCGCTCTTTGAGACCGGCGCCCCTCAGGTGTGCGAGCTGCGGATGCTGCGCAAGGACGGCAGCCAGTTCTGGGCAAGGCTGGAGGAGACGGCGGCGCAAGAGGCCGACGGTGCGAGCGGTGTGTCGCATCGCGCTGAGCGACATCACGGAGCACAAGCGGTTGGAGGACGAAAGGGCGAAGCTGCAGGAGCAGGCCAATCAGGCCCAGAAGATGGAAACGGTCGGAAGGCTTGCCGGCGGGGTGGCGCACGACCTGAACAACCTGCTGACCCCGATCCTTGGGCTATGGAGAGTTGCTCCTGGGCGACTTCGGTTCCGACGACGCGCGCAGAGAGTCCGTGGAAGAGATCGTGCGCGCGGCAGAGCGGGCCCGCGACCTGGTCCGCCAACTGCTGATCTTCAGCCGCAAACAGATAGGGGACTTCAACCTTATCGATCTGAACGAGACGGCGGAGGGCTTCACGACACTGCTCCGGCGTACCATCCGAGCAGACATCGCTATCGAATCCACCCCCGGCCCCGCTCCTCCTGCATCCTGGGGGACAGGGGCCAGTTGGAGCAGGCGATCATGAATCTGGCCGTCAACGCCCAGGACGCCATGCCCGAGGGCGGCGTTCTGACGAATCGATACCTCCGTGATCGACGTGGACGCGAACCTACGCGGCCGCTGCGAAGGACTTGACACCGGGCCGCTACGCGCTGCTGACCGTCAGCGACACCGGTGCACGGCATGGACGCCGAGACACAGACGCACCTCTTCGAGCCCTTCTTCACCACCAAGGACAAGGGCCGCGGCACCGGACTCGGCCTGGCGACGGTCTACGGCATCGTGAAGCAGCACGGCGGCCGTATCTCGGTCTACAGCGAACTCGGCCAGGGCACGACGTTCAAGATCTACCTCCCCGCGGTCGAGGGCCAAGCCGGTCACATCGAGCACAGCCCACGCGAGTATCCTCGACACAGACCTCCGCGGCGTCGAGAGACATCCTGCTGGTGGAGGACAACCTGCAGGTGCGCGACCTCACTCAGGCCATCCTCGAGCGGCTGGGCTACACGGTGCTCCCGGCGGAAAACGGGACGGAGGCGCTCAAAGTGCTCGGGGCAGCAGGATGCGACCGGTGCACCTGGTCCTGACCGACGTGATCATGCCCGGGATGAACGGCCGGGATCTGCTGGCCAAGGTCTCCGAGGCGTACCCGCGCATAAGAGCGATTCTCATGTCCGGCTACACGGAGGACGCTATCGCCAGTCACGACGTGCTGGAGGCGCGCGTGAACTTCATCCAGAAGCCCTTCACCGTCGAAGCCTTGGCACGCAAGGTCCGGGAGACGCTGGACGCCTAGGGGGTGAACCGCAGCTGGTTGGGATCCGTCTCGGGAGTCCCTGGATCCAGACTCCTCCTCGGAAAGCTCGAGGTAGGCGTCGACCACCACCGGGTCGTAGAGCACCCCCCGGTTTGCCACCAGTTCGGCGACCGCGATCCCCGGCCCAAGCGCCGCCCTATAGGGACGATGAGACGTCATCGCTTCCAGGACATCGGCCACGGCGAGAATCCTGGACTCCAGTACTGATCTCGTCGCCCTTGAGTCCCGAGGGATAGCCGCTCCCATCCAGCCTTTCGTGGTGCTGAAGGACTGCTTCCGCCACCGACCCGAGAAAGGGGATCGGACCGAGAATCTCGTATCCGGAGGCTACGTGTTCCTCCACGAGGGCGCGCTGTGCGTGGGAGAGAATCCCCGGATTCGAAAGGATCTCGATGGGCACCGATATCTTGCCTATGTCATGCAAGAGCGCGGCTGTTTCGAGTTCTCCGACTTGTTCCTCGGGAAGCCCCATCTGCCGAGCGATGGCGACGCTGATCTCCTTCACCCGGCGTGCGTGGTGCGCCGTATACGGATCCCGACGTTCGCTGACCTCGCTCAGCGCCCGGATGATCATGGCCTCGAGACTCCCTCAGGCGCTCGACCGTGTTGGCGAGCTCGCGCTGCGACTTCCAGCGCTCGGTGACGTCCTGCACCGTCCCGGCGAGGCGGACCACCCGGCCGGTCTCGTCGCGCAGGGCCCCTCCACGCATGAGCACGTGGCAGCTCGTGCCGTCGGGGCGCAGCATCTCCAGTTCCTCTTCGTAGGGAATGCCCGATTCGAGCGTTTCGGCTGTGGCCCTGTCGAGCAGGGCAGAGCTCTCCGGTGAGAGAAGGGCAAAGTACTCCTCGCGGCTCGGTGCTCCCTCGGCCGGGTCCCTACCGACGATGTCAAAAAGCTCCTGCGACCACGTCGCGGCATCGGTGGCGATGTCCCAGCTCCACATCCCCATACGAGCCAGCCGTCTCGCCTCGTCGAGCTGCCGCTCCTTCTCCTCCAGGGCCTCTTCGGCCTGCTGGCGCCGGCCAACGCTGATCTGCAGCTCCTCGGTTCGCCGTCCCACGAGCTTCGCCAGCGCGTCCTGGTTCTGGTGCAGTCGCAGGCTCAAGAACCGCATTTCGAGGAGGGAGTTCGACGTGCAGGATCAGCTCTTGGATGTTGACAGGCTTGGTCAGGTAGTCCTTCGCCCCGGCGCGAAACGCCCTCTCCTTGGCCTCCGGGTCGGACATGCCGCTGACCGTGAGCACGGGGAGAAAGGTATCCTGCGACAGCCGGCCGCTGATCTCCTCGAGAAGGGCGAATCCATCCAGGCCCGGCATGTTCAGATCCATGACCACGAGGTCGGGAGAGAAGGAATCCAGCAGGCCCAAGACTTCGGAGGAATCGGTCGTCCCATGTACCTGGGAGTAGCCCGCCGACTGGAGGGCGCGCACGAAGAGACGGACGATGCTCGCCTCGTCGTCCACCACCAGCACGTGCGCTTCAGCCAGCGTACGGTCACTCACGGCGCGCTCCTCGCTCGAATTGACGAGTAAACTATACCTTTCACAGCGGGCCGCCAAACCGCCCGCCCGAAGCGGAGACCGGAGGCAAGAAGAGAGATGGAGTGGATGGCCCACAAGACAAGTGACACCGTGCTCACGGCACGCGCGGCTGGACCGAAGCGAGGAATCGTCTGGATCCTGGCCGGACTGGTCCTGACGGGATTGGTCGCGGGCTACAGCTGGCTGCGAAGGCTGCCCAAGTAGGCCCCAAGCGGCAATCATCGAAGGGAGCGAGAAGAGTGAAGACGCTTGGGCTCTTTCTTTGCACGATCCTGCTGGGGACGGCCCTCGCGGGCTGCCAGTCCCCGGAGCCGACGGGGACGAACGAGGCCACGGTGCCGAACGGGTCGACGACGGCAAGCGACCTGGCGGCGGGCTCCATGAAGGGCTACGAGCTCTACAGCTGGCAGGACGGCGATCGATGGTACTTCTCGGTGCTTGTCGGCACCAATAGAAACAAGACGCTCGACGAGATCCGCTCCCCCGGCTCCTCGTTCAAGGCATCGAGGCACTCGAGGCGGCGCTGAAGATCATCCCCGCGGGCCAATGGGTCACGTGGCTGTCTGGAGACACTCTGGCATTCCCGTCCGACGAGGTAGTGGCGCAGGTGCAGCAGGTCTGCAAAGACCAGGGGCTGCAACTGAACATCGCGAAGTAGGCGGGCGCGCCGGGGCGAGCGCGGGCGGCTGACTCGGCGCGGCCGGCGTGACTTATGATGTATGATGTAATTCATCCAACCCACAAAGTGAGACTCGGACGGGCCAGGAGGGTGGGCGCAGTCAATCTCGGTCTAAGGTCCTATCAGCTTGGGTGGCAGGAGACACGAATATGACCCGTATGACCCGCACGCAGATATCACTCGACGAAACCCAGCATCGCTACCTCAAGTCGGCGGCAACCGCGCGGGACGTGAGTGTTTCAGCGCTCCTTCGCGAGCTGGTCGACCGTGAGATGAACCGCTGCTGCGAAGACGGCCCACACGTCTGGGAGCTTGCCGGCTTGATCGATGACAGTCTCATGTCTGGGCGCGACCACGACCGCATTCTCTATGGCCATCCGGACGTGAGTTCTCCTGCCCCGTGATCACGTACTTCGTCGACACGTCGGGCTGGTACGATCTGGCCTCCTCCGGGTCGCCGCTCCACGAACAACTGAACGCGGTGATTCGGCGGCCCGAACACGTGTTCGTCACGACCACCCACGTTCTCGCCGAGCTTACCGCCCTGCTGCTGGCGCGCTCCGGCCACGGTGTGGCCGCCAAGGCGGGAACCTGGCTGCGGGCGGCACCGGAAGTACGGGTCATCCACGCCGAGAGCGCCGTGGAACGGGCCGGGTGGCAGCTCTTTCTCGAACGCGCGGACAAGACCTACACCCTGACCGACTGCATCAGCTTCGTGGTCATGCGAACCCTCAAATTGGATACCGCGATCGCCACGGACGACCATTTCCGGCAAGAGGGGTTTCAGACGCTGCCCTGAGCGAGCGGCTACTTGGGGCGGCGCCCAGGTCGGGCGCTGGGAGCGCGGCCCCGAGGCGGCCTCCGGGACCGCCGCACCGGGCTCGGCCGATCAGACTACCCTTCCTTGCGCACCCTCCAGATCTGTTCCCCCGGCCAGCGGCGGTACCAGTCCCGGTCGCTGTCGTCCCGATAGCTGCTGGCGGCGTCCGGCTTGGGGCGCAACTCGATGAGGTCCTCGATCACGAAGCCGTGGGCGCGGAAAAGGCGGATCCACGCGCCGTAGGGCAGCATGAAGTCCACGTAACCGTCGCAGGGCAGAGACCACATCCCAAAGTAGTCGATCTGCAGTTGGTCGCCCGCATGATCGCCTTCGTCGGGATAGCACATCTGGATGATGGGGGTCGCGCCGGAAAAGGCCAGGAGTCCCGCCGGGGCGCAGCAGGCGGGCGGCTTCCGGCACGGTGGCATACGGATCGGCGAACGTCATGGCCCCGTAGTCGCAGAAGACGATGTCGAAGCTCTCGTCGGGAAGGGGCACGGCCTCCGCGCTCGCGTGAACAAGCGGGAAGTCCACCCCGGCTTCCGCCATCAGGCGGCGCGCGTGGGCCAGTTGGTTCTCGGAGAGATCAAGCGCCACCGGCTTGGCGCCGGCCTTGGCCAGAGCGATCGACCACTGGGCGGCGCCGCATCCCAGCTCGAGGATGTCGCGGCCTTTCACCTCGCCGAGGACTCCCAGCTCGCTCTCGGGCATCTGCCATACTCCCCAGGCCAGGCCCCCAGAAGCGGCCAACTGCGGGCCGTGGTCGGCCTGATAGGTGTCGCTGTCGGCGTTCCAGCTCTCCCGGTTGCTCGTCGCATGATCGGGGAGCGCCTCCGGATCCAGTTTTGGGATATCCAGCATGCTTTCTCTCCTCCGTGGGTCGAACTGGTAGGTTGAACTGTCAAGTAGAATGGGCGACAAGCCAAGTATAGTGTGGCCATGACTACCGTGTGGCCATGACGACCGTATTCATCGACGCCGATGCCTGCCCCGTCACCCGCGACGCGATCGGGATCGCCCGGGCGCACCGCGTGCCCGTGGTGCTGGTGAGCAACGGGTCCCAGAACTTGGCCCGCTTTGACGGCCGACCGGGCGTGGAGACTCTGCAGGTGGCCTCCGGACGGGACTCCGCCGACTTCGCCATGGTGCCTCTACTCAACCCCGATGACATCGTGGTGACGAATGACACCGGGCTCGCGGCCATGGCCCTGGGGCGCGGCTCCCGCGCCTTGAGCCCCCGCGGCCGCCAGTACTACTCGGCCACCATCGACGCCGAACTGGCCGTCCGCCACGCGGAGCAAAAACATCGGCGCTCGGGCGGGCGCACGCAGGGACCGTCGCCATTCCAGGACGAGGATCGCGAACACTTCCGGGAGGTCTTGGAGCGCCTGCTCGGCGGCGGCGACGGCAACAGCGACCGGCCGCGCTAGCCGGGCGCGGCGGCCTGAGGCCGTGGGCAGGCGCGGCCATCCGAGCGGCCCGCGCGCCTTCTCAGTTCCCGGAGCCGCCCCTCTTAACCCGCCGTGCCGCCTTGCGCGCCCGGGAGCCGCTCATAGTCACCATCGCGATGACGAAGATGACCACGATCTTCAGCCAGAGCGGCCAGGAACTGTGCCATATCCACAGCGATCCCACCCAGGGCAGGAAGACGATCCACACGATTATCTCCAGAATGAGCGGAAGCCCCTGGATCCAGGCGAGGATGTGCCCCAGGGTCTCAGACGTGAATATCCAAAGAGCCGCGAATGCGATCCAGATTAGGGATACCGGGATGCCGAAGAATGTCATGTTTACCTCCGCAATCGGCCACTCCCCATGTGGCCGGGTTTGTCACATCCTACATCGGGTCGGGATGTCCGGGCAACAGGGGCGGACCGAGACCTTGCCCCGGATCCTAGGGACGAGCCCGACGAACCAGGCCGCCCAAGCCGCCCGCTTCAAGACGTGAGCCATCCGAAGGTCTTGCGTAGATCTTTCATGAGAAGGAGGAGATGTAGGTCATCGGTCGGCGATGTGTCGGGACCAGGCCTTCCAACGTAAGACCAACGACCTAGGGCAACAGCACGTCGGCGCGGGGACAATCGGTGCGGTACAGGACTTCGACGGGATCAACGCGGAGACGGTGGGACTCATCAAGAACAGCTTCGAGGATCGGCAGACCACCACGACGGAGGCCCCCACCTCCAGAATCTTGCGCCGCAGTTACCAGTTTGGTAACATCGGCTCGGGGCATGCTGAGACTCGCCTAAACACTTCCGTATGAGAGTCATCGCAAAGAGCGCGCTGAGAGAATTCTGGGAGGTGCATCCCGACTCTGAGAGGGGACTCAGGGCATGGCACCAGGAGGTCAAAGCGGCCAAATGGCAGGGTCCGGCCGAGGTCAAGGCCAAGTATCTGTCGGCAAGCATTCTCCGTGACGGCCGAGTGGTGTTCAACATCTGCGGCAACAAGTACCGGCTGGTCGTGAAGATCCGATATGAGGTGGGGACGATCTACGTACGATTTGTGGGCACGCATGCCGAGTATGACGCGACCGACGCACAGACGGTCTAGAGGAGAAGGCGATGCAACCAAGGGTGATCAAGAGCGAGTCCGAATACCGGCTGGCCCTGCAGCGCGTCGACGAAATCATCGACGCGGCTTTCGATACTCCCGAGGGAGACGAACTCGAGTTGTGGACCATTCTTATCGACGCCTATGAGGACGTGCATTATCCCGTTCCCCCTCCCGATCCGGTGGAGGCGATCCGCTTCCGCATGGAGCAACTGAAGCTGCGCCCGGTCGATCTGGCGCCTTATCTCGGTGGGCGCAGCAGGGTCTCGGAGATTCTCAACGGGAAGCGCACCTTGAGCATCACCATGATCAAGACCTTGTGGCAAGAGCTCGGCATCCCCCTGGAGTCGCTCATGCCCAAAGGAGAGCCGAAGTGTGCGGCCGACTCTGGGCCGGATGGAGAGCAGAGGGCTTGTAAGACGTTTCTCTCATCGATAGACTATCCGTAATACGAAGGAGAACGTCCGATGGAGACGGTGAGTCTGATGGATACAGTGACTATTTCGCCCAAGTTCCAGGTGGTGATCCCCAAGTCCATCCGCGAGCAGCTCAAGCTCGTCCCTGGGCAGAAGATACAGGCCATCGCCTACGGAGACCGTATTGAGTTTCTGCCGGTAAGGCCGGCGTGCGAGCTTCGCGGGGTTCTGCGCGGTCTTGATACAAGTTTCGACCGCGACAGGGAGGACCGCGTGTGAACGTCGTCGACTCTTCCGCGTGGCTGGAGTACTTCGGGGATGGACCCAATGCGATCGCGTTCGCGCAGACAATCGAGTCCCCGGACCGACTCGCGGTTCCGACGCTCGCGCTGTTTGAAGTCTTCAAGCGGACCTGCCAACTTGCGGATGAAGCCACGGCGCTCGAAGTCCTTGCAGTCATGCTGCAGGGCCAGGTCGTCGAGCTTGTCGGCAACTCTAGCGATCGAAGCGGCCCGACTATCGCTCAGTACCGGCCTGGCAATGGCCGACTCGATCATACTGGCCACGGCGCGTGCGAAGGATGCCGTGTTGTGGACCCAGGACGTGCACTTCAAAGGGCTCGACAATGTGGAGTTTCGGGAGAAGCGGCAGACGGTGGGCTAGGGAGCTTGGCTTCGTCCGTGCCTGTTCCGACGCGCCGTGCGAAGATAGGCAGCGACAGCATAAGGTCCCGCGGCTGACCCGGACGAGATATCCCGGGGCGGCCCCGGTCGAGAAAGGAAAACCACATGGAAGAGCAGACGAATCCGCGAGTGATCATCAGCACGTCTCACGGAGATATCACCCTGGAGCTCGATGCGGTCAAGGCTCCGGTCACCAGCGAGAACTTCCTTGCCTACGTAGCCTCCGGTCACTTTGACGGAACCATATTTCCATCGGGTCATCCCCGGTTTCATGATCCAGGGCGGCGGCTTCACCGCGGACATGTGCCAGAAGGCCACAAAGGCCTGCATAACAAACGAAGCAGACAACGGCCTCAAGAACGACCGCGGGACCGTGGCCATGGCCCGCACCTCCGATCCGCACAGCGCCAGCAGCCAGTTCTTCATCAACCTGAAGAACAACGACTTCCTCAACCACACCGCCAAGACGGGGCAAGGCTGGGGATACGCGGTGTTCGGCAAGGTAGTGGAGGGTATGGACGTGGTCGACGCCATCGCTCAGGTGGCCACCGGGACGTCCGGCCCCCACGGCGACGTCCCCCGGGTACCGGTGGTCATGGACCGGGTGACGGTCGTCGAGTAGCGACGTGGCGCCACAGTGAAGCGCCTGCTGCCCAGGGGCCGCGCGACGATCGCAGCCCTGCTGTTCTTCGCGGTTGCGTTGGCAGGCCTCGCGCCTTCCGCTTTCGCCGCGACCGAGGTCGCCGGCAGCACGATCACTCCGGCCTTCCCGGACGGCGAGCCCCGTCCGCCGGCCATCACCTCGACGGCGGCGATCCTGATCGACCAGGACTCGGGGCAGGTTCTCTATTCCCGCAACGCCAACGTCCGCTTGCCGATGGCCTCCACCACCAAGATCATGACCGCGGTCTTGGCTTTGGAGTCGCTGAAACTGGATGCCAAGGTAACGATCTCGGCAAACGTCGTGGCGACCATCGGGTCAAGCATGGGTCTCCAAAAGGGCCAGGTGCTCACGGTCGAGCAACTCATGTATGCCTTGCTGGTGCCGAGCGCCAACGACGCCGCGGTCGCCCTGGCCGAGGCGGCGGCCGGGAGCACCCAGGCCTTCGTCAAGAAGATGAACGAGAAGGCAAAGGCTCTGGGTCTTTCGAACACCCACTTCGTCAACCCCAGTGGGCTGAACGCCGCGAATCACTTCTCCTCCGCCAAAGACCTCGCGACTCTGACTCAATACGCCATGCGGGACCCGATATTCCGCCGCATCGTGCGCACCCGTGAATTCACCATCGCCATGCCCGGCGAGAAGACCCCGCACAAATTCGAGAATCACAACCTGCTGCTGAACTGGCAGGCGTGGGTCACCGGCGTGAAGACCGGGTCCACCCCCTACGCCAAGAACTGTCTGGTCGCATCGGGCACCAGGGACGGAGTCTCGGTGATCAGCGTGCTACTGGGCGCGGCGGAGGATGAACTCCGCTGGAGCGAGAGCAAGGCCCTATTGACGTATGGGCTCAGTCTCTACCCCAGGACGGTCCTCGCCGACAAAGGGAGGGTGATCACGGAGCTTCCCGTGCCGGACCGCTTGGATCGGCGCGTCCGTTTGGTGGCAGACAGATCGCTGGTCGTGAGCCTCTTCAAGACCGACGTGGTGACGAGCACGGTGAGGCTGGACCGGGACGTGACTCTCCCGGTACGCGTGGGGGACGTCTTTGGAGCCATCGAGTTCACCTTGGACGGCAAGAGCCTGGGGTCGGCGAACCTTGTCGCTGCCCTGCCGGTCGAGCAAGTCACCATCAAGATGATCCTGGAGCACCGGAGAGACCCCGGGCCGCCGCTCTGGTTGGATCGCTATCAGCGGGTCTTGCCGATGCGGTGACAAGCTATGTGAACCGGCGCGGCCGCCAACTCATGATGGTCTGACGAAGAATCTCGATAACTCGCGGGAGGCGATATTTTGGCAGAGCTCGGCGACAGGAAACTGGTGCGGATCATCCCTTGCCTGGATATGAAAGACGGCCGGGTGGTGAAGGGCGTCCATTTCGTGGACCTGCGCGACGCAGGTGATCCGGTGGAGAACGCCGACCTACTACCAGCAGGAGGGCGCCGACCTACTCGCCATGCTGGACATCGCCGCCACGGTCGAGAACCGAAAGACCCGCCTGGAATGGGCGAGGCAGGTGGCTTCGGTCATCGACATCCCGCTCGTGGTAGGTGGGGGTATCTCGAGCCTGGCAGACATGGAGGCGTTGTTCGAGGTCGGGGTGACGACGGTGTCGGTCAACTCCGCGGCGGTCGCTCGACCCGAATTGGTGAGAGAGGCCACCGATAGGTACGGCAGTGGCCGGCTGGTGGTGGCCATCGATGGCAAGCGAAACGCGGCAATGCCCTCGGGGTTCGAGGTGGTGGTCAGCGGCGGTCAGAAACCGGTCGGCCTGGACGCCGTGGAGTGGGCTCGGACGTGTGAAGCCCTGGGAGCAGGCGAACTCTTGCCGACCAGCATGGACGGTGACGGCACCCTTGCCGGGTACGACATCCCCTTTACCCGGGCGATCGCGGAAGCCGTCGAGATCCCGGTGATCGCCTCCGGCGGGGCGGGAACGCTCGAACACTTCTATGAGGGTGTAGTGGAGGGTAAGGCCTCCGCCGTGCTGGCCGCCTCGGTCTTCCATTTCAGGACTTTCACGGTGCGGCAGGTCAAGGAGTACCTGGCCGAGCGAGGGATCGAGGTAGCGCTCTAGTCGCGAAACCGAGGCGCAGTGATCGCGGCGGCCCGATGACCGCGGCGAATCGTCAGCGCAGGTAGTACAGCGTTCCCCCCATCGACGTCCCGCCGTAGTCGATGGCCGGCACAACGGTCCCGTGTGCGGCGACCCACCGCGCGACACCGCCCGGCGCGCCCGCCGGACCGCCGCCAGGGACGCCCGGCCCTCCGGTCGGACCGCCGGGAAGCTGCCGAGGAGGGGCACCGCTCGCCGGTGGAAGGCCGCTCATCGGGGCGGGACCGCCTGCCGGAGGGAGGCCGCTCATCATCCCCCATAGGCCCCCCAATAGAACGTAGTGTATCTGGCCTTCGGCGACCATCCTCTCGAGCTGCGCCACCGTGGGCGCTGGATCGCTGCCGTTGAAGCCGCCCATAGCCATCACCGGCTCACCGGCGGCGAGTATGAGAGGCACAGCCGCTGAGGAGCCCTGGACGGCGACGAGATACTTCGCTCCCGCCCGGTGCTGTTGCAGGTAGGCGAGCAAGGCCTGGTCGACGGTCAGGTCCTCTGCTCCCGCGCCGCCCGCGCCGGCACGGCCGGGCACCGCCGGGGCCACCCGGGCACTCGCCGCGGCGCCAGCGCCCAGCATCCCGGGCAACCCGCCGGCGACGGCCGGTCCGGCCGCGGCCAAGGGCCCGGCCACACTCCGGCTGACGGTGCTGATGGCGTACGCAAAGGGACCGGCCAGCACCACTGCCGCCGCGACCATCGCCACCCCGCAAACGACTATCGGCCACTTCACCACTCGAGCGAGCACGAGAACGAGGGCTATCGCGGCCACTGCACCGACGACGATGACCGTCGTCGCCAGTCCGGGTGCGTACCCGGGAGTGCGCTTGAGGAGCGCGGCCGACCACACCGCGGTGCCGACAACAGCGGCGGGGAGCAGCCAGGCCAGCCACCGGCGGCTCCGGCTCAAGCGCCACAGGTCGACGGACCCAGCGCCGGCCAGGGCAGCGATCCCAGGAGCGAGCAGCACGGTGTAGTAGGGGTGGAGAACTCCCTGGGCGTTGCTGAAGACGGCGATGATCACCAAGCTCCACAGGCCCCAGAGCAGATAGCCGGCCCGCGCCCTATTGGTGCGCCCAACTCGACGGGTGACCCACAGGCCCGCCGCCAGACCGACGAGGGCCAGCGGGATGAGCCAGGAGATCTGGCCCCCCAACTGGACGTTGAACATCCGCAGCCAACCGGGCCCTCCGCTGAAGTCGGGCACCGGCCCCGCATTGCCCAGATATCCGCCACTGCGGCTGAAGACCAGGCTGAGAACCGAATTGTCGACGCTGCCGCCCACATAGGGACGAGTGGCCGGCGGCCACCATTCCACGATGGCGACCCACCAGCCACCGCACACCACCATGGTCACGAGCGCCAGTCCCAGTTGAAGCAGGCGGCGCCCCAGCCGGAAAGGTCCGCACACCAGATAGACCAGGATGAGCGCCGGGAGCACGACGAAAGCTTCGAGCATCTTGGTCAAGAAAGCGAATCCCACGAGCGCGCCGGCGGCCGCGAGTCTCCACGTGGATCCCGATTCCACCGCGGACCACACCGCCCAGGCCGCGAGCAGAAGGAGCAGCGTCAGGAACGCGTCTGGATTGTTGAACCTGAACATCATCACGGCGACGGGGGTGAGCGCGAACGCGAGCGCGGCAAGGAGCGCGGCTACGTTGCCCGCCCAGCGGCGCACCAACCGATGGAGGATCAATACCGAAGCGACACCGGCCAGGGCCTGAGGTAGGAGAATGCTCCAACTGGAGAAGCCAAAGAGTCGGGCGAACAATGCCGGCACCCACAACCCGGCCGGCAGCTTGTCGACCGTGATGAACGAGCCTGGATCGAGTGAACCAAAGAAGAAGGCCTTCCAGCTGACTGCCCCGCTCTTGATCGCAGCGGCGTAGTAGCTGTTGCCCATCCCGTTCCGGGAAAGCGCCCAGATGTAGAGAACCAGGGCGAGAACCGCGATCGCGGCCAGGCCGGCGATCGCCCACCACGGACGGCGGCCCGCCAGCCGGGCCATGGGCTCGGCGGGGATGGGCCCCGCTGCTAGAGGCCGAGCGACTTGAGGTTTCGTTTCATCCACCACGCGCGACTCCTTCGAACCGGCACAGACGCTCATGGCGCTCCCAATGACTCCGCCATTTTCGCAGAGTTGTAGCATTCCCGGCGAAGCGCTGCCGTCGTAGGCCGACGCGCCTCCTACGGCGCAGCCTCACGACCTGATAGCCTGGGGCCATGCGAACGCCGCTTCTTATCGTCAATCCGGCTTGTGGCGCGCGCAGCGCCGCGCGCGGCCTTCCCCGCGTCCTCGAGAGGGTGGAGCAGGTCCTGGGTGACGTGGTCATCCGCTACACGGCCCGCCGCGGTCACGCCCACGAACTGGCCTTCGAAGGTGCGCGCGAGGGCTACCCGCTCATCGTGGCGGTGGGCGGAGACGGGACTTTCAGCGAGGTGGCGAACGGCGTGTTGGCGGCGAGCGCCGCTGCGCACGGAACGGGCGCCCGGCGGCGACCGGCCCGGCGGTCGGCCTCATCAACGTGGGCACCGGAGGAGATTTCCGGCGCAGCCTGGGGATCGACGAAGGCTTCGAGCACTGCATAGCCGCGCTGGCCTCCGGAAGAGAGCGAGTCATCGACGTAGGCCAAGCTTCCTTCCGGGGGCCGGACGGCGGCCTCCTCGAGCACTACTTCGTGAACGTCTTGTCCGCCGGTCTCGGCGGTTGGGTGGACCGCTACATCGACACCATGCCCGCCTTCCTCGGAGGCCGCGATCGGCTACTACCTGGCGGCGTTGCGCGCCGTGATCGTGAGCAAGGAGCAGCCGCTTCTCGCCCGGATCGCCTGGCAGGACGAGTGGCGGGAGGAGATCATCCCCGCATATCTCGTCGCCATCTGCAACGGACGGTGGTTCGGCGGAGGTATGGACGTCGCCCCCATGGCCCTTCCCGACGACGGCCGCCTGGAAGTGGTGACCATCACGGCGCCGAACAAGCCCTACTTGGCGGACCGGGTGCGCGGCGTCTACACGGGTCGCCACCTGGAGGAGCCGACCGTGCACCACTTCCCGTGCCAGCGCATCGAGCTGCGGCTGGACGACGAGGGCGGCCGAGCGCCACTTTCTCCTCGATGTCGACGGAGAGGCACTCGGCTCGCTCCCGCTTGTCGTGCAGGTAGCGCCGAGACGGCTGCGCGTGCGAGCCTAGCCGTGCGCGCCGACGTGATAGGCCTTCTGCGCTGCCCCCATTGTGGGGATGGGCTCTCACAGGCCGGCGCCGCATTGCGGTGCGCCCGCGGTCACTCCTTTGACGTCGCTCGTCAAGGCTACGTGAACCTCCTGCCCGGCGACGCCCACACCGGCACCGCCGATAGCGCGGCCATGGTGGGCGCCCGTGATGCCTTCCTGAGCGCCGGCCATTTCGCCGGGCTCCGCGACGCGATAGCCAAGGTGGCGGCGGGCGTGATGCCCGCGGGCCGCGGCGACGCTGCCGACGGCGGGCCGCGCCCCTGCCCGCGGGCCGCGGCGACCCGCCCGGCCACGCCGGCGGCGGCTGCGTCGTCGACGTGGGCGCCGGTACCGGCTATTACCTCGCGGCAATCCTCGATTGGCTCCCGGATAGGGTCGGTCTAGCCCTCGATCTGTCCAAGTTCGCCCTGCGGCGGGCGGCTCGAGCCCACGAGCGCATTGGCGCGGTGGCGTGCGACACCTGGCAAGGGCTGCCGCTCCGCGATGGGTGCGCGGCCCTCGTGCTCGACATCTTCGCTCCCCGCAACCCTGCCGAGTTCAGGCGAGTGCTTGAAGCGGCAGGACGACTAATCGTTGTCACCCCTACCCAGAGCCATCTCCGCGAACTCGTCCCGGCGCTCCGCCTGCTGACCGTGGACGAGCGAAAACAAGAACGTATGGACCAGAAGTTCGCCGCCGACTTCGCCTTGGTCGCGTCGACCCTTTACGAGGAGTCTCTGGCGCTTATCCCCGATGAGATCGTCACCTTGGTGGGAATGGGGCCCAACGCCCACCATGTCCAGAGCGATGAACTCGCCAGGCGTGTGACCGGACTTGCCGGGCCCCCGCCGGGAGCAGGGCCCTCACCGGAAGCGGGGCGCCCGCTGGAAGCCGCGCCCGAATCCGTCCGAGAGTTCCCCCTACAGTTCGCCGTTTCCGTGACCTTGTCGGTGCTGATATCTGTCTACCGTCCGCTCTGAGTCGTCCTCGTAGACCACTCTTGGCCCCTTGGCGGACGTGTGCTCATATGTACGTAGGTTGTCGCAACGGCTTGCACAGCGGCTTCGCGACCATCAACCCGGAGAATCACGGCTTGGGTAGCCCGGAGTCGGCGCCCTCACGGCCTGATGACCACGGCTCGCTCGCTTCGCTCGCGCCCGCGCCTCCCGTCCAGTAAGATAGTGGACAGGCGTACGGCTACGGCGGGGGAGTCAACGTGATGGCGGCATCGCTGGTCAGAGAACTGCGGGCCATCGTCGGTCGGGCGAACGTACTCGACCGGACGGTGGATCTCCAGACGTACGAATACGACGCCTACTTGGAGCGTCGTCTGCCCCTGGCGGTGGTCTTCGTCCATTCCACGGCTGAAGTGTCCGCGGTGGTCAAGGTGCTTGCGCGCGAAGGGATCCCGTTCCTACCCCGCGGCTGCGGCACCAATCTCAGCGGAGGCTCCCTGGCGCTCGATGGCGCCGTGATCATCGAGATGGGCCGTATGGACCAGATCCTTGAGGTCGACCTTCCCAACCAGCGCATGGTGGTCCAGCCGGGGATCTTCAACCTCGACATCTCCACCGCCATTTCCGCCCTCGGCTACTACTACGCGCCCGATCCTGCCAGCCAGAAGGCCTGCTCGCTGGGCGGCAACATCGCCGAGAACGCGGGCGGGCCTCACTGCTTCAAGTACGGGGTGACTTCAAACCACGTGCTGGGACTGGAGATGGTGCTTCCCAATGGCGAGATCGTGTGGTGCGGGGGAAGGAATGTCGATCCTCCCGGCCTCGATCTGACCGGGGTCTTCGTCGGGAGCGAGGGAACCCTGGGGATAGTCACCGCCGCGATCTTGCGAATCCTCAGGAAACCTGAGGCGGTCAAGACCATGCTGGCCGTGTGCGGGTCGCTTGAAGACGGCGGGAACGTGGTCTCGGCCATAGTAGCCGCCGGGCTGATCCCGGCTACCTTAGAGATGATGGACAACCGAACCATCAACGCCATCGAAGACAGCATGGCCTGCGGTTTTCCCCGGGACGCAGCCGCGGTGCTCCTGATCGAGATCGACGGGCTCCGCGACGGAATCGAGGAGATGGCCGAGCAGATAGTCGCCATTTGCCGGGCTAACGGTGTGTCTAACGTGCGGGTGGCTCAAGACGAGGCGGAGCGAGCAGCGCTTTGGAAGGGCCGCAAAGGAGCGTTCGGGGCGCTTTCGCGCCTGGCCCCGAACTACATGGTGGCCGACGGGACCGTCCCGCGCACCAAGCTGCCGGAGGCCCTTCGCCGGGTGGCGGAGATCGGTCGCCGCTACGACCTCCAGATCGCCAGCGTGTTCCATGCCGGCGACGGTAACCTGCACCCGCTCCTGCTCTTCGATAGTCGTAACGACGAAGACAAAAAGAAAGTGATGGCCGCCGGTATGGAGGTACTGCAGGTCTGCGCCGACCTCGGAGGGACGGTGAGCGGCGAGCACGGCATCGGCATTGAGAAGCTCGGGGCCATGCACATGGTCTTTGACGACAACGATCTTCGGGCGCAGGGCCACGTCAAGGAGGCCTTCGACCCCCAGGGTCTCTGCAACCCGGGCAAAGTCCTGCCAGGCCCCGTCCGATGCCTAGCGAGGCGCCCCGGGATATCGCTATCCACGGCATGCGTGCGCCCGTGGAGGTGTGTCCGGCCGATGAGCAACAACTGAGCACGGTGCTTGCCCAGGCGAACGCCGAAGGTCTCGGCGCGTGTATAGCGGGCGGAGGGAGCAAGTTGGGGTGGGGCAATCGTCCCAGTCGCTTCGATCTTCTCATCAGTACCAGGGATTTGCGGGGCTTCTCCAACGTCGACGCCGACAACCTCAGCTTGTCGGTCGCCGCCGGCACCCCGGTGGCCGAGGTGCGCGCAAAAGCCAGGCGCGATGAATCGCCTCCTTCCCCTCGACCCCGGCCGGCCGAGCGTGGCCACCGTTGGGGGCGTCACGGCCACCGGTGACCAAGGCGCCCGCGGAGCCGGCTACGGGGGCCTGAGGGATGTAGTGCTCGGCCTCAGAGCGGTCCTGGCCGACGGGAGCCCGGTGAAGTTCGGGGGACGGACCATGAAGAACGTCACCGGCTACGACATGACCAAACTGTTCATCGGATCTTTCGGCGTGCTGGGCGTGATCACCGAGGTCACGTACCGCCTGCTACCCCGCCCCGAAAAGCAGGCGCTGATAGTCCTGCCACTCGCATCGCTCGTTCAGGGGAGAGACATCGCGGCTCAGATCCTCGGTTCGTATCTGCAGCCCCTTGCGCTGGAGGTGATTTCGGCCGGCTTCGCCCGTCTGCGGCGTCGGCGTCGCGCGGCACCGGCCGGTGCGCGCTCTGCGTGCGCGCCCATGACCGATCTCGACCCCCAACACGGCTACCTGCTGCTGGCCGCATTCGCCGGTCACCCGGCCGCGGTCGCCCGGTCGATCGCGGAGGTCCGCGAGCGATCCGGCCTCCGTGCCGCGGCGATCCTGGAAGACGCGGAGGCCGAGGCCCTTTTCGAGGGCCTCGCCGACGCCGGCTCTGCGGGGTCGGGTCCCGCGGCGCCTGTGCGCGCCCGATCCACCCTGCCGATCAGCCAGGTGTGGGCACTGGCTCAAGCCGCTGAGTCCCGGGCCGCGGCGATCGACCTGTCACTGGCCTTCCGCATCGGCGCCGCCCGGGGGACTCTGGACCTGCTTGTGGGCGACCGGATGGACCGAGAACCGGGCGCAGAGCTGCGCGCGGAAGCTGAGCTGGAGCCCGGCGCGGACCGGTTTTCCACGTACCTGGCCGACCTCCGCGGGGACGCAGTCGCAATGGGTAGCCAGCTCACGGTGACGGACGGGCTGGCGGTGCTATCACCGGGTTTCGACGCCTGGGGAAAGCCTGGGCCATCGGTTCCGCTCATGAAAAGGGTGAAGGAGCGCTTCGACCCCCACTGCATCCTCAATCCGGGCCGTTTCGTAGGAGGGATCTGATGGCCGCCGATCCTCGCACCGGACCGCCCGAGGAGTTCCAGGCCCTCTACGACCACGTTGTCACCTGCGGCAAGTGCGGGTTCTGTCAGCCCACCTGCCCAATATTCCGGGCGACCGGTCGCGAGGGGCACGTGGCCCGGGGCAAGATAGCCCTCTACCGCAACATCATCGAAGAGCGCATGGAGATCGGCCCCGACGCCAAGGACGCCTTCTCCAACTGCCTGCTCTGTCGCGCGTGCACCGAGAACTGCTTCTCGGCCGTGAAGACCGACCAGGTGGTCCTGTCGTTCCGTCACGCTTACGCGCAGCGCTTCGGTCGCGGCTTCCTTCAGCGCAGGGTCTTTCGCAGCCTACTCCCGCGGCCTCGCTTGATGCGGGGCCTGGTCCGAAGCATATGGGCTTTGCGCAAGACAGGCCTGGCCGACGCCGCCCGGCGGGTCGGCCTCATCGGTCTCCTCAACCCCAAGCTGGAACGCGCCCTCGAGTTGCGGGCCGGCACACCCGGGCCCCTCCTCAGCACCCGCCTCGCCAAGCGCGCGACGAGCAGCCGCGAGGGGCGGCCCTTGGTGGGCTATTGGATGTCGTGCGGATACAACTACGTCCTTCCCGAGGTGGGAGAGGCGACGGTGCGGGTGCTGGAGCGCCTGGGAATGGCCGTGGAGGTGCTCGACAACTGTTGTTGCGGCCTGGCCGCCCACGGCTACGGCGATCGGGAAGCGGCCGCCAAGCTCGCCCGGGAGAATCTGCGGAGAATCGGCGACCTCAACCGCTTCGAAGCCATCGTGTCCGAATGCGGGAGCTGTTCCGGACACCTCAAGGAGTACGCGGAGGTGCTGGCCGATGACCCGGAGTGGTCGGGTTCGGCGGCGCGGCTGAAAGACAAGGTGCGGAGCTTCAGCGAGTTCGTGGTGGAACATGGAGGCCTGGCGCCGCTGCTGGGCGACCGGCCGGGTGACGCGGCCGGCGACCGCGCCCGTCGCGGCCGCGTCCGAGGCGGGCGAATCCGCGGCGGCCGCCATGACGGTGGTCACGTATCACGATCCTTGCCATCTCGGCCGCCGTTACCAGAACGTGGTGGCCCAACCGCGGCAGCTGCTGCGGTCGCTGCCGGGCATCGAGTTCCGTGAAGCGACAGAATCCGATGCCTGCTGCGGAGCCGCGGGAACCTACGGCGTGCTTCACCCGGAGACGTCGGCGTCCATCATCGAGCGGAAGATGGGTTTCGTCAGCAACACCGGAGCCTCAGTTGTAGTGACCGAGTGCCCTTCGTGCATGATGCAACTCGGCTTCGGCGCGCAGCGGGCCGGTCTCAACGTCTCAGTTCAAAACATCAGCCAGATGTGCGACAGTGTAGCCATGCGCAATTCGTCCGCGTGACGTCCGCATGAGCGGGAGGAGGTGATCGACCAAAGGCTGTGGTTGAGCGCGAGCAAGCAGTGGGACCGATCTGTTCTTTCCTAGACATGAGGGGGATCAAGCAGATGTCAGACGAAGACGGCAGGACTGTAAGCAGACGCGAATTCCTTAAGATCGCCGGCCTCGCCGGAGCCACGGTCGCCGCCGGAGCTGGGCTGGGCGGCGTCCTGGCGGCCTGCGGCGGAACAGAAGAGACCACCACTACCGGCGGCGCCACCACCACGGCGGGCGTGACCACAACAGCGGGCGCGACTACCACCACGGCCGCGGCGAGCACAACCACGGTCTCCGCCGGAGCGGAAGCGGGCCGGGCCATCAAGATCGGCGCCCTCTCGCCCATGACCGGCGCCCTGGCTTCGTTCGGGGGCCCGGACAAGTGGATCGTCTCGGTCGTCCAGAAGGCCGTCAAGGACGGCGTGGTCTGCGGCGACGGCAAGAACCATCCCATCGAGATCATGAACATGGACACCCAGTCGAACCCCGACCGCGTCGCCCAGGTGACCGGGGACCTTATCTTCAACTCCAAGGTCGATATGGTTGCTGGCGTCCTCCAGCCCGGATACCGTCAACCCGGCGGCCGAGCAGTGCGAGGCCAACGGCGTTCCTCTGTTGGCCAACTTCGTGCCCTGGCAGGCGTTCTATTTCGGCCGGGGCGCCACTCCCACCACGCCGTTCAAGTGGACCTGGATGTTCCACTTCGGTCTGGAGGATGCGGCCGCGTGCCGGATCAATTCCTGGAGCCAGATACACGACCAACAAGAAGGTGGCTCTGCTCTTCGCCAACGACGCCGACGGTGTGTCCTGGTCGAACAAAGAGACCGGCCTTGGCCCCTTCTTGACCAAGGCGGGCTACGAGATAGTCTCCCAGCCGGAGAACTATCCCTACCCCCTCGGAGGACTTCACCTCCCAGATCGCGGCCTTCAAGAAGGCTGGAGCGGAGATCATCTCCGGCGTCCAGGTCCCGCCGGACTTCACCAACTTCTGGAAGCAGGCCTACCAGCAGGGTTTGAGGCCCAAGATCCTGAACATCGCCAAGGCGTTGCTGTTCCATCAGACGATCGAGGCGGTGGGCGACATCGGCGTCAACAGCTCCGACCACAACGTGTGGCACCCCACCTACCCGTACAAGAGCGTTCTCACCGGGCAGACCTGCCAGGAGTATGCGGACCAATACACCGCCGAGACGGGCAAGCAGTGGACCGAGCCTCTGGGCCAGCTCGGCAAGTACGAGTGGGCGATCGACGTCCTCAAGCGGGTGAAAGACATCGAGAACAAAGAGTTGTATGTCGAAGCCATAAAGACCACCAAGTACGACGGCATCAACGGCCCGATCGACTTCAATTTGCCGGTGAAACTGGGCACCGTCCGCCCGGTCCCGAACGTGTACAAGATCAAGATCGCCTACGGCCAGTGGATCAAGAACCCGGCCGGAAGCAAGTACCCGTACGACCAGGTGCTGGTCTGGGCTCAGGATCCGGGCATGCCGACGCCGGCCAAACTCCTGCCGATGACGTACGCCTAACGTCTTCGACGTAGGCAAGAAGCACGGGAATCGAACCCGGGGCAACCACGGGGCGCGGGGCCGGCAAGCCGGCCCCCGCGCCCCGTCCGCGTAGACCGGGTGAGTCAACTCAGGCCGCCGCCAGCTCCTTTCAGTCGGTGGCGACGAATATGCGTCGGTAGAGATCTTCGCCGTAACTGGTGGAGAGCGGCTCGCCTTCCACGACTTTAAAGGTGCGCGCGCCGTCCGCCTGTCTTTCCGCGCGCAGGAAGAGGGCCGTATCCCTTCCTTCCCGGTAGAACCCTCGGGCCAGGTCGTAGAGGTGGGTGACGAAGAAGACCCTGATTCCCTCTTCCACGAGAGCCCGGACCACTTGGCGGGCGATCTCGGAGCCTTCCCTCTCATTGGTGGAAGAGAAGGACTCGTTGCACAGAAGGAGACAGCCGGGGCTGATGCTATCGGCGATGTCGCTCATCCTGCTCAGCTCTTCGTCGAGCTTGCCGCTCTTCATGCTCGCGTCTTCCTCCCGTTTGAAGTGGGTGAAGACGCCGGGACAAAGGCTGGCGCGGAAGGACTCCGCCGGTACGAACATCCCGCATTGCATCATCAGCTGTGCGATCCCTACGCTCCGCAGCAAGGTCGACTTCCCGCCCTGATTCGCTCCGGTGATCATGACCAGCGATTTGTCGTCCGCAGCCAAGGTCGTTGCCCACCGCTCTCGTTGCCAGATGCAGAGTCAGACCGGCATCGTAGAGTCCCCGAGCGGAAAGCGAGAGAGAGTCCGGCGAGGCGACAACGGGAAAACAGGTCGGCTCCCCCTTGGCGACCAGCTGTTCGTGTAGGTTGAGACAGCCGACGTAGAAGGCGAGCTCCGCCCGCAGCATGCAGAAGAAGCTGAGGATGTGGTCGGCCGCCTGAGCAAGCGCGTTTGCCAGAGGGCTGAGCCCCCTGCCTCGAAGCGCCGACAGCGCCCTGAAGCCGTCGTCGTCGCGATCGGCGATTTGAAAGCTGTAGCCGGAGCGGGCCCCGACCGGGATGCGCTGCCTCCAGGAGGGCGCATGTGGTCTGCGAAGCAGATAGCGGCTGCCTTTGTTGCCCGGGCCGAGTTCGGCGCTCATGAGCGTTCCCGATCGGAACCTGAGTTCCCTCAGATGGCTGTCGACCGTCTGGAAGTACGTATCATCAAGCTCCCGCTGAAGCATGGCAAAGAGCCTGACGAAGCCTTCGGAGCGGAAGCTCCCCGAGTGTTCGTCAGCAAGCCGCCTCAGTTTCTTGAGCATCACCACGAACAACTCCAGCACCTGTATCGATCGGGCCAGCAAGGTATCGGGCGAATAGCGGAGGTACATCCACACCGTTCTCTCGACTTCGATCGCCTCCGCGGCAGTGCTGTAGACCTCTCTGACAGCCGAGGGCTGCGCCAGGCAATCGGCCAGAACCTGTTGGCGGTAGCTGATCTCCTCTGGAGAGTGGAGGCTCGACAGGACTGCTTCCTTGGCCACGTCGAACAAGAACGTGTCCCCACGGGCCATGGCGGCGAACAGCGTGTTCAGCCCGAGATCGAGAGTCAGCGCTTCTCCATTGGCCGGCAGCGGCCGTTGCAGGTCGAAATCCCGGCCTTCGTACATGAGAAAAGCCTTCATCGGCCTACACGCCTCTTGAGGATGTCGTACGTGAGCTCGTACTTCTCGGCGATCGCGGTCGCGTAGGCCAGGCCGTCGGCCGGTTTGCGGACGATCTTGAACGTGCGCGTGGGCTCATCCTCGGGTGCGACCCGAGCCACCATGCTGACGGTGCTTTCGCCGAGGGACGCAAGTTCGTCGACGAAGGTGACGTAGACGCACAGCACATCCCGCTCCATGAACTCCTTCATCACCACTTTCCCGAGAAATAGGGCGTCGTCGAGCGTGGTGGAGGTGAAGCTCTCGTTCATGATGATGATGCTGTTGCCCGTCGCCTCTTCCAGGATCTCGTGAATACGGACCAGCTCGTCCTCGAGCCTTCCCCGAAGCGTTGCCGGTGCTTCTTCCCGCTCGAAGTGGGTGAACACCCGGTCGGGCAGGAAGAGCGCGGCCTCTCTTCCCGGGACCGGCAAGCCCAAGCTCGCGAGATACGCGAGTTGGCCGAACATCCGGGCAAAAGTGGTCTTGCCTCCCTGGTTCGGCCCGGTAACGATGACCACCCGCTCCGGGCCGGTGAGATAGAAGTCGTTGCAGACCACCGTCTGGTCCGGAACGAGGGTGTTTGCCAGAGCCAGGTCGAAGGTCTCGCGCACCGAGATCTCCTTGGACTCGGTGGATACCCGTGGGTAACAGAATGCCAGCCCGGCCGATTTGAACCGTTCGATGTATTCCAGATAGGCCACGTAGAACTGAGTCTCTCGCTCAAAGGCGGCGATCGTTGGGTCGAGGTAGTCGCGATGCCGGAGCGCAATACTCATCGAGGGCTCGAAAGACGTCGGGATAGAGCTTCATGACGAAGTCAGAGACGCGGGCTTCGACACAATCCATCTGCTCCCAGGCGGAGGGCTTGATCAGATAGTCCTTCGCGGCTCCCTGCTTGAACTTCGCGAACGTCTCCTCCACCTCGGCGCTGTAGTCGGCTTCACCCTCGAACCTGGTGACTCTCACCCGGGCGTTCCTGATCCGCACGCAGTACTTCACCGACGTGAGGCCTTCCCTCACCTTCCGTGTCTCCCGGGCACGCGCGACGAAACCATCCGACGCGAGGTATTTCCTGAGGCACGCGAGGAATGCGATAAGACCGCGGGACTTCAGGTCGAGACGGTTGAGCTCATCGGCCAGCGAGCCGACCGCCTCGCCGTAGATCTCCGCGGCGTCAAAGAACCAACGTGTCTTCTGATACTGGTAGTGAACCCTCTCCGCCTGAGCCAGATGCTCCCGCATCGCCTGCATCTTCCGGGTGAAGGTCTCGACGCACGCGAACACTTCTTCTTGCTCCAGATCGCGCGCCACTTCCTGGCGATAGGCGACCGCCGCCGCGTCGAGCAACGGCGCGTAGAAGAAGGTCTTCAGCCGGTACTCCTCCCGGCCCTTCACCACCTCGTCCACTACCTGCCCGAGATTCAGGTCGGCAAAGAACGCCGGTTCCTCTTCCCCACCTGCGTCCGGATCGGTCTCGGGCCGATCGGACAAGATGCTGCGGTGCGGCTCCGTCACGTGCTGCAGATCCTCGTATCCAGGTAGTGCAGGGCGTGATAGACGGCGAAGGCTCCGCGGGCGCAGGCGGTCACCACCTGTTTCAACTCGTAGTCGGCCACGTCGCCGGCCGCGTAGAGACCGGTGCGCGATGTCAAGCCGTTCGTGGTCGACCTTGACGAAGCCCCCCTCGTCGAGCTCGCACAGATCGGCGATCAAGGCGCTCTGAGCATCGATGCCCACGAACATGAACACGCCGTCGACGGGCAGGATCTTCTCGCTGCCGTCCTCCTTGGAGCGCAGCCGCACCCCGGTCACCTTCCCGTCCTCTCCCAGGATCTCCTCGATCACGTAGGAGAGGTGCATGGTGATCTTGGGGTTGAGGAAGCACTGCTCCTGGATGCAGGGAGTGGCCCGCAGCTCGTCGCGCCGATGGACGAGGTGCACCTCGGTGGCGAACTTGGTGAGGAACAGCGCCTCTTGAGTGGCCGAGTCTCCGCCGCCGACCACCGCGACCACCTTGTCCCTGTAGAGGGGTCCGTCGCAGGTGGCGCACCAGGAGACGCCCCGCCCCGAGAACTCCGCTTCACCCGGTACTCCGAGCTTCTTGGGGATCGCACCCGTGGCCAGGATGACCGTGCGGGCCTCGACTTCCTGATCGTTGACGGTGAGCACGAAATCGCATCCTTTGGGCCGGATGGCCTCCACCGGGGAGAGGGTCCGAAACTCGGCGCCGAACTTCTGGGCTTGGCGCACCATGAGATCCGCCAGTGCGTCGCCGGAGATGCCGTCGGGGAATCCCGGGTAGTTCTCCACCCAGGACGCGGAGACGATCTGACCGCCGGGCAGACCGGTCTCGAACACGACCGTCCGGGCCCGAGCCCGCGCGCCGTAGAGCGCCGCCGTCAGCCCCGCGGGCCCGCCGCCCACGATCGCGATGTCCACTATGTCCGGCACGCCGTCCTCCTGTCGGTGGTGACCCGTATGCGCCGCTAGTATTCCCGGCGCCTGCAAAGTCTACCCCCACGGAGGCGTCGGCGCACACGCGGCGCGTCACGGTGACGCCGGTCTTCGCGCCGACGCGCTCGGCGCTGACACGAGGCCGCGCGCGGGGCCGGTCTCAGGGAAGATAGTACAGCGTGCCGCTGCTGGAGGAGCCTCCGTATTCGCTCGCCGGTACGACGGTGCCGTTCTCGGTCACCCATTGGGAGATGCCGCTCCGCGACGCGCCGACCCGCGCCGGCGCCGCCACCCGGGACCGACCCCCTCGGCCGAAACCTCGGCCGCCGGAGACCAGCACGTAGTGGACCTCTCCGGCCGACACCATGCTCTGAAGCTGAGCAAGCGTCGGCGCCGGATCGCCGCCGCTGAAGCCTCCCATCGCCATCACCGGCTCGCCGGTGGCCAGGATCATGGGTACCGCGCTCTGCGAACCCTGCACTGCGACCAGGTACTTCGCGGCGCCCCTGGTGCTCCTCCAGGTAGGCGATCAGTCCCTGGTCGACGCTCAGGTCTTCTCCTGCCCCGCCGCCCGGGCCACCGCCGCCCGGAAACCCACCGCTCGGAGCAGCGCCTCCTGGCAGCGTCCCTGCCGGAGGCGCGCCCATGGGACCCGGAGGCGCGCCGGCCGAAGCCACCAACCGGGCAGCGCCATCCGCCGTCGCCGCCGCCGCCGATCGACCGCAGCGCGCCGGCGGCCGGGCCGGCGGCGGCGAAGGGACCGGTCACACTCCGGGAGATGGTGCTGACCGAGTAGGCGAACGGCCCTGCCAAGACAGCTGGCCGCCGCGACGGCCACCGTCGCGTAGACCAAGGACCGAGAGGTGATCAGCCGCGCCAAGAACAGGGCCAGGACCAGCGCCGCCAGGCAACCCACGGCGATGATGCCCACGGTCAGGCCCGATGAGTAGGCCGAGGTGCGGCCGAGCAAGGATGCCGACCATACCGCGGTACCGACGATCCCCGCGGGGAGGAGCCAGGCCAGCCACCGTTTGCTCGAACTGAGTCGCCACAACGCTACGGAGCCGCCTCCCACCAGCGCCGCTATCGACGGAGCGAGGATCACGGTGTAGTAGGGGTGGAGGACCCCTTTCGCTCCGCTGAACACGACCAGGAACAGCAGGGTCCAAGCGCCCCACAGGAGAAAGCCGGCCCGGTGCCGGTCGGTGCGCGGCTTTCGCCGGGTGACCCACAGCCCCGCGAGCAGGCCGAGAAGGGCGAGCGGAAGGAGCCAGGAGATCTGATCACCCAGTTGGGCATTGAAGATCCGCAGCCATCCCGTGCTGCCGGAGAAGTTGGGCCCGCCGCCTCCGCCGATGCCCCCGCCTGCGCGCCGCCGCCGCTGCTGCTGAAGTAGCCCCCGGTGCGGCTGAACACGAGGTCGAGCACCGAGTTGTTCGTGCTGCCCCCGATGTACGGCCGCGAGGCCTTCGGCCACAGTTCGACCACGGCCACCCACCAACTGCTCGCCACCACAAGCGCGCCGGCCGCCGCGAGCACGTGCAGGAGCCGGCGGCCCAGGGAGGGCCGTCCGCAGACCAGATACACCAGGGCGAAGGCCGGCAGGACTATGAATGCCTCCAGCATCTTGGTGGTGAAGGCGAGCCCCATCAGAGCTCCTGCGCCGGCGAGCTTCCAGATCGATCCCCTTTCCAGGGCCGACCACACAGCCCACGCCGGCCAGGAGAAGGAGCAAGGTGAGCAAGGCGTCGGGATTGTTGAACCGGAACATGACCACCGCCACCGGGGTGAGCGCCATCGCCAGTCCCGCGAGCACGGCGGCAGTCTCTCCCGCCCAACGCCGGACCAGCCGGTAGACAATGAGGACCGAAGCTACCCCAGCCAAAGCCTGGGGCAGGAGCATGCTCCAACTGGAGAATCCGAACACGCGCCCGGAGAGCGCCTGCACCCAGAAGGCGAAGGGTGGCTTGTCCACCGTTATGAACGACCCGGGGTCCAGGGAACCGAACAGGAACGCCTTCCAGCTCAGGGTCGCGCTCTTCACGGCGGCGGCGTAGTAGCTGTTGCCCATGCCGTTGCGCGACAGCCCCCACGTGTACAGTCCGGCGGCGAGCACGGTCAGCGTCGCCAGCGCCGCGTACGACCACCAGGGACGATGCTTGTCGACCCAGTGGCGCCGGAAGAAGGGGGCGAGGATCCAGACTATGGCGAATACGTGTCTTCATGGTGACCCTTCACGAGTTGGCGGCCATTCCTCTTGCGTCCTGACACCATCTAAGCCGCCGCTGCATAAGGTCACCGTTAGGAGGGCCGGGACGCCGATCGGCACTAGGCATCGCCCTCACATTCTGCGAACATCGGGGCATCCGTACAGAGTCCACCAGGGAGTGCCCACCATGGCCGACGAATCGTTCCGCCTGATAGTGCGTCAAGGCATCAAGCCGGGGATGCTCGAGGAGTTCAAGAAGTTGGCCGCGGAGTACACCGCCGCCGTCGAAGCGAACGAGCCCACCACCCTCGGATACGAGTGGTTCATCACCGGGGACGGCTCAGCCTGCTACTTGAACGAGTTCTACGGCAGCTCCGAAGCCTTCTTGCTCCATTTCGAGAATCTGGGACCCAAGTTGGGAGCCATGCTCGAGCTGTCGCCCCTGGAAGAGATGATCGTCCTCGGCGAACCCAGCCAGCCGGTAAAGGAGATGCTGGGCGGGTTGGGAGCCACGTTCTGCGCGCCCCACGTCGGTTTCGCGCGCTAGGGAGCGCTGCCCGACGCCTGAGTCCGGCTGAAGCGTGGACGCCTCCATCCGCGTGAATCCCAACGCGGACCCCAGCCTTCGCCACCGGTTCTCGCTCTACCCGAGCCAGTTCATCTGCGCCGTGGTCATGGTCTCCCTGGGCCCGCTGCTCGACTCGATGATGCGCGACCTGCACATCCCCTTGGGCCAAGGTGGACTGATCTCCGCCGGGCTCTTCCTGGGCGAGGTCGTCGGGATCGTCATCCTCAACACCCACATGGCCAGGGTGCCGGCCAAGTGGGCCCTGGTGGCCGGCGGCGCGCTCATGGGCGCCGGCTTGATCGCGGTGGGCGCCGGCTCGTGGAACCTGTGGTCTCTCTTCGTGGCCTATGTGTTCGTCGGGTTGGGGTGGGCTCTGCTCAACACCATCGGGTGGATGTGGGTACCCGCCCACGTCCGAAAGGGGACCGCCGCCGCGGTCCTCGCCATGATCCTGTTCTTCGCCCTGGGGATGATGGTCACGCCCCTCGTCCTGGGGCTCGCCATCGACCTGGGAGCCACCTGGCGGTGGATCATCGTGGCGGAGGGCGGCATCTCGCTCCTGCTGGCGCTGATATTCGTCGCCCTGCCCCTGCTGGACATCCCCGGCCGGGAGAACGTGCGGTTCAGTCATCTGAAGCGGACGGTCGCGTTCGATCCCTGGCTGCTTGCGGGGATGGTGGGCGCATCCTTCATGTACGTGGGTACCGAGACCAGCCTCAATGTATGGCTGCCGAAGTTCCAGATCGATGTCTTCGGAGCCGGCGACACCTGGGCGAGCTTCTCGGTGACCCTCTTCTGGGTGGGCCTGGTGGCGGGTCGCCTCGCGGTGAGGCCGCTCACCCGCCGCTTCTCCCCGTCCCGGATACTGTTGCTGTGCGCCTGCACCTTGGCGGTCTTCACCGTGGCGCTGGCCCTCGCCCCCACTCAGGCCGTCTCTCTGGTGCTCGCGGTGGGGGCCGGTCTGGGCGCGTCGGCCTCGTTCGGGATCATCGGCAGCTACTCGGGCCGGTTCCCGGATTGGCAGTCGGGAGTGGCCTCTTCGGTCTTCGTGCTCGCGGGGGGCGTGGGCAGCATGGTCTTCCCGTACCTGATCGGGCCCATCGCCAGCGCCGGCGGGTTCCGGCTGGCCCTGGCCGTGAGTGCGATCCCGGCAGTCGCGTACGGACTGCTCACTCTCGTGATCCATGCGCGCTCCGGGGAGGGGCGCCCGTCCGGGTATCGGCCGGCCGCGGCGGGAGACGCTTCCCAGAGCTAGGGCTGACCGGTCGCCCGCGCGCTCACCCGATCGAGGAATGGCAGCAGAGCCGCGTTGAACGCTTCGGCCTGCTCGACATTGGATAGATGAGAGGCCGACTGGAGCACGACCAACTCCGACCCGGCGATGCGCTCATGGATGGCTTCAGCCGCCGCGACAGGCGTCCCCGGATCCTCATCGCCTACGATGATGAGCACGGGGATCCTTATGTCCGGTAGGCGCTCCATCAGATCGTGGGCCTTTATGGCCTGGGCGCACCCGACGAACCCGCGCGGATCGGTGCCTCGGATCATGACCCTCAATGGATCGACCACCTCGGGATGCTGATCTATGAAAGCCGGGGTGAACCAACGGGCGATAGTGGGCTCCACCTGCGGCGCCATCCCCTCCAGAGTGGCGGCCGCGATGCGCTCGTCCCATGTCTCCCGGGCCTCGGGGGCGGTCCGAGCGGAGGTATCGCACAGCACCAGGCTTTGGAGGCGCTCGGGATAGGTGACGGCCACCCACTGCCCGATCATGCCACCCATGGAGATGCCGACGAAATGGGTGCGCTCGACACCGATGCCGTCCAGCAGCGCGCGTGCGTCCTCCGCCAGTTCGGCCATGGTGTAGGACCCGAACGGCGCGTCGCTGCGGCCGTGACCCCGAGTGTCGTAGCGTAGGACGCGATAGCGCGCGGCCGCGGCCACCACCTGCCGCTCCCACATCCCCATGTGGGTCGCCAGCGAATGGCTGAAAGTCACCATCGGCGCTCCAGGCGGACCTGTCACCTCGTATTCGATGCCTATGCCGTTGGCCGCGAGTCGCATGTGCACACGGTACCACGAGGCGCGGCGCCGCCTCTCGCGGCCCCTCTGATATGGTTGACCGATGAACGACCACCCTGACACGACACGCAGCGCCGCCGACACGCACTGCCCGGTCACCACCCGTGCCGGCGCCGACACTCTGGCCGTCACCCTGATGGTGTTCTTGTCCCTCAGCGCGCTCGGTCTGTCTCTCATGCCCATCGTCGCCGACCAACTGCAAGGCACGTTCGGGTATTCCGACTCACAGATGGGACTGCTCACCTCCGCGTTCATGTTCACCTTCGGAGGAGTGGCCCTCCCCGCCGGGCTCGCGGCGGTACGGTGGGGCGGTCGCGTTCTGATCTTCGGGCTCGGCTTCTTCATCCTCGGATCGCTGCTCTTTGCATTCAGCGCCTCCTACGGGTGGTTCGTCGCCGCGCGTCTCATCCAAGGGGCGAGTGTCGGAGTGGCGGTGCCGACGGTCGGCGCGGTGATCGCGGGTTCGATAGCGACGAGGTATCAAGGCCGAGCCTGGGGAATCTTCGGCATGGGGCACGGTCTGGGGGTCGTGGTCTCCCTGCTGATAATGCCCAGCATCGCCACGGCGGGAGGGTACCGGGCGGTGTTCCTCACCACGGCCGGGCTGAGCCTGCTCGCGGGTGTGGCCCTCTTCGTCCAGGCTCCGGTTCGAAGGAGGCCGTCACAGCGTGATAGCGTCCTCGGTCCCCGCGTTCTCGCGAAAGCCCTGGCCAGAGTCGCCACCAACCGGCGTATCCTGCTGCTCTCCCTGTTCAATGTCGCCGCTCTGGCCGTCGGAGTCGGGGCTTTGGTCTGGACGCCCCCCTTCCTTAGAGATGAGTTTGGAGCCAGCCTCGGTGTTTCGGCCTATCTGACCGCCGGTCTGGGCCTGGCGCAGTTGGTGGGCAATCCCCTCGGCGCCGTGGCGATGGCCCGCTGGGGCAAGCTTGCCGTCATCTTTGCGTCCCTGGCGCTGATGACCGTCTGCATCGCGGCGGTGCCGTTCCTTCCCGGGCTCTGGCCGGTCTTCGCCTTCGTGACCCTGGCAGGCTTTCTCACCATGACCTATTTCCCCCCGCTGTTCGCGGCCATCGCCGAAGTGGTGGAGAGACCCGAGCACGTGGGCGCGGCCACCGGCTTCATCGAGGTCTTCGGCTTCACCGGCGCGCTGCTCTTCCCCTGGCTCTTCGGTCTTCTGCTGGACGCCCTTGGTAAAGGGGGAGGGTATATCGCCGGATACCTGTTGCTTGCCGCCGTCGCCGCGATCGCCACTCTCGGGGCCGCTTTCTTCAGGATCCCCGGGGCCCGCCGGCAGGGCTAGACGCCTCCGCAGGCATTCGCCGCCACGCGTCTTCCCCGTCTGCTAGAATCCTGGCTCGTGCCGTCCTGCGTATCTTAGGAGAGTCCATCCGTGCCCGCAGTGGGAACAGCCGACCTCGTGCCCGTCTTGCAGACCGCGATCGGTCCGGTCGTGATGGTCTCGGGAGTGGGGCTGCTCCTTCTCACCATGACCAACAGGCTTGGCCGGGTGGTCGACCGCGCCCGCGCGCTCGCCGGCCAACTCAGGGAAGCCCTCGACGAAGAACGGGCCCCCATCCAAGCGCAGCTGCACATCCTCAGACAGCGGGCAGAGCTCATCCGCCGGGCGATAGCCTTGGCGGCCTTTTGCGTCCTGTTCGCCGCCATCTTGGTCATCTCGCTGTTCGTCACGGCGGTGTTCAACACCGACATCCCCTGGCTCGTCGCCGTGCTCTTCATCCTCAGCATGGGCTGCCTCATCGCGTCGATGGTGTACTTCATCCGGGACATCAACAAGGCCCTGGTGGCGACCAAGCTCGAGGTGGGCGAGGACTGGAAGAAGTAGGCGAGGTCTGGGGCCCTCGCGGATCGGCGGCCCCTAGGGCTGCGGCTCCCCGGGATCGGCGACCAGGTGCGGCCGCCTGAAGGCCGGCAGGAGCATGGGCGTCCGGTCGCGATATGCGCGGTAGCCCTCGCGCGTGGCCAGGGCGCGCTTCTCCATCATAGGTACGCTCACGAAGACGAACAGCGCCGTGATGGCCGCGGCTCCGACGACCGTCCACCACCAGACCAGGCCGGCGGCCAAGGCGAACAACCACAGGCCCCACCAGGTCGCCACCTCGCCCAGATAGTTGGGGTGCCGGCTGTAGGCCCAAAGCCCCGTGAGGATGCTGCGCCCCCGGTTCCGCGGATCGCTCCGAAAGACCCGCAGCTGCTCGTCGGCGACGAACGCGAGCACTATCGCTCCCAGCAGCACCACGTACCCCCGCTGCGTCGAGCCAGTTCAGACCCGCAGCGCCGGATCGCGTGACCGCGTACAGCGGCAGACAGCCAAGGTACACCATGATCGTGGGAAAGAGATGTACGCCCGCGAAGCTCACCGGCCAGTACGCCCGACCGAAGCGGGCGCGGAAGGCTACGTAGCGGAAGTCCTCCTTGCCCAGTCCGGGCCAGTCGCGATAGAAGTTGCTGGTGAGCCGCAAGGCGTAGAGGACTACGAGGATCGTCACCATGATCTGCCGCGCCCCCAAGCCACCCCACCCCGTCCACAGGTAGTAGCCGGCTATGGCCACAGGCTGCAGGCTCCAGTACGGGTCGTACATGCTGGAGTTGTCCGTCACCACCGAGGCGGCGAAGACGACGACTGTGGCCACCAGAGTGCCCAGCCCCAGAGCCGCCAAGCGGATGGGAGACACCGGCGACGTCCACCACCAGCACGGCTGCACCGAGGGCCACCACGTAGGTGACGCCGCTGACGAGCCTGCCCAGCAGTCCGGCTTGCGCGCATCCTCTCCTTCACGGTCTTCCTTTCCGCTATGCTGAACACATGGACCTATCCCACTTCGACACCATGGACGCTGCCGAGCTCCGCAGCTACCTCGGCTTTCTGCTCTGGCACTACCGGGTGGTCGACGGCTTCTGGTTCCTGTTCATGGCCGAGGACTACGGCCAATCGGCCGCCGAGCACTTGAACGAGCGGGTGTGGGGCCGGGTCTCCGGTCTGGCCACCCGAGACTTGGTGAGCAGGTTCGCGATCACGGAGAAAGGCCTGGAGGGATTTGCCAAAGTCTTGCGCCTCTATCCCTGGACCGCCCTGCTCGAATACCAGATAGAAGAATCCCCCGATGAGATCGTCCTCACCGTGCCGTGTTGCGCCACCCAGGAAGCGCGCCGCCGGCGCGGGATGCAGGAGTACCTGTGCGAGGAGATGCACCGCCGGGAGTTTGTAGGCATGGCCGCCGAGGTCGACCCGCGGATCGAGGTGCGGTGCGACTTCGCGCCGCCCGGCGAACGACCGGCCGGATGTGACTGCCGCTGGCGTTTCACCCTACGCCCGGCCGTCTAGGCGTCTACCTGCTCGACCTCCTCCAGGACCATGATCTTCGCCTCGCCCTTGACTCCGGCCCACTCCACGGCCTCGTGCATCTCGTAGGAGGCGGCGAACTTCAGCGCCCCCTCGTTGTCCGCCCATTCGAACAGAGCCACGAACTCATCGGGCTCGGTCACGGAGCGAAAGAGACGCCCGCCCTGGGAGCCGTTCATCTTGCGCCGCTTGCCGTCGTCCTCGAAAACGGGCTTGAATTGAGCGAGATCCCCCACGGTATGTTGGATGAGCACGTAAGGCACGGCATCGCTCCTCTCCCCTGGACGTTGAACGACCAGCCCGGTCACCACTGCTACACGCCGGGAGGCCGCCCTTCACGACGCCGGCTAGATCGTCGGCGCTTAGACTGCCTTCTTCCCACTTTCCACGTATTCGGCCACGGCCTCCGCGAGGGTGCGGAAGCATCCAGGCCCGCTTGGCGTCGTCGGTCTCGAGCAGGGTGACGCGGAAACCCGGGGTGCGGCGAGCAGAACCCGCTCAGCGGCACCACGCAGATGCCGGTGGACGCCAGCAGATGGTAGACAAAGCGGGCGTCGGGAGCTGCTCCCGCGGCCTGGCTCTCCACCATCTCGCGCAGTCGCGCGTCGGCTATGGGCAGCGCTGTTCCTACCGTTCAGGACGCCGTGCTCGAAGAGGACCGTCATGTAGAAGGCGCCCTGGACCGGATTCACCTTCACCCCGGGAACCGTGCCCAGTATCCGCTGGGCCTCCCTCGCCCGAGCGGCGTAGGTCTCGCGCGCGCTCGGCCAGGTGGCCGGGATAGCGAGGGTCGCCGAAGATCCGCGGTATGGCGAGCTGCGGCCCGCTGGTGGAGCAGACCTCGAGCCGTTTGGCGGCCACCAGGGAATCGACGTAGGCGGAGAAGTTCTGGTCGCTGGCAGCGGTTGAGCACCTCGATCCATCCGCAGCGCGATCCCGGCCAAGGCACCTCCTTGGAGATGCCGCGCATGACGATGGCGGGCACGTCGCCGACCACCTCGGAAAGATGGGCGGTATCGACACCCGGAAAGACCATGTGGATGTAGATCTCGTCGGCCACCAGGAACAGCCCGAACTCTCGGGCGAGAGCCACGATCTCCTCCAGCACTCTGACGGGATAGACCGCCCCGGTCGGATTGTTCGGGTTGATGATCAGGATCCCAGCGATGGAGGGGTCGGCCTGGACCTTGTGGCGCAGGTCGACCAGGTCGGGCATCCACCCGTTGTCGGGGTCGAGATCGTACGTGAGGTGCGGCAGGGCGCAGTGCGCGGACTCGGCCGACGAGTGGGTGCTGTAGGCGGGCGAGGGACCGATCACCCGCGCGTGGGCGCTGAGGAATCCGTAGACCTTGGAGACCGCGTCGGCCACGCCGTTGAAGAAGATGATGTCGTCGGCCGAGACCCGGGCGCCCGCGCGCTCGTTCACGTGCGCGGCAAGCGCCTCTCGCACCTCCAAGAAACCTTCGGTGGGGCAGTAGCCCCAGGAGCTGTCGATGTCCACGACATCGTGGACGATCTCGCGGATCCAGGGAGCGACCGTCTCCCCTTTGGCGATGGGATCGCCGATGTTCTCCCAGGTTATCTCCACTCCATGCTGACGCACCAGTTCGCCGAACTTGACGATGTCGCGGATGGCGTACGACAGATGCGCAGATGAAGGGCTGACCAGGTTGGCCCTCATCGAATCATCCTCACTTCCAGGATCAGAAAGAAGGCAGTATACAAGGCCTGCGTCTACGCGGGCGGCCGGCTAGCCCGCGGCCTCTCTCGCTGCCCCGACACCCGATGCAGGTACAGCGACAGTAGCGACAGGGCGGCGGCCAGCACGAAGGCGAGCCCGATGGCCACCCGGAAGCCGAGCGAGTGGGCGATCGGACCGACCACGTAGGGAAAGATGATCCGCCCCAGAGCCCCGGCCATGATCACCGCGGAGAAGACCACTCCCGCATGCCACGCCGGGAACCGGCCCGAGAAGCTGAGGATGAGAGGGAAGACCGCCGACGCGCCCAGCCCCGAGAGGAACGACATGACCATGGACATCGCGGGCGAGGTGGAGAGGGCGACCCCCAGGGCGAAGACGGCCATGACCGCGGCACCGACCATCAAGCAGCCTCGAGGCCCGGAACCGCCGCGTCAAGGGGACGACTATCGTCCTGCCTATGACCAGGCCGACCCAGAACAGCGTGACCGCCAGGCTGGCGACCGTCTTGCCGACGGCGAAGGTGTCGATCTCGAACTTCGCCAGCCACACATTGAGGATGAACTCCGCTCCGATGTAGAGCACCGAGGCGCCCAGCACGGCCCCGAACAGCCGGGGATTGAACCCGATCACCTCTCGGAGTCGGCCGAGGCGGAGATTCTGCCGGCCCTCGATGTCGGAGACCGGGAGAACGGTGAGCACGATAGACAGGACCAGGGAGAGCCCGGCTTCGACTATCAGCACCCATCTCCACGAAGCTCCCAGCCCCAGCGCGCCCCCGATCGCCAAAGGCGTGACCATCATCCCCGCCGCAAAAGAGAGGAGCAGGACGACCATCGCCCGGTCGGTCCCCACTTTGATGTGAGAGGTGATCCACATCCCGGGAAGGCTGTTGAGGAACACGCAGCCGGCCCCGACCACCACGTAGGCCGCGAAGAGCGACCACAATCCCCTCGCCAGGACACCGGCGGCGGCGAGTCCCACGGTCTGCAGCCACGCGGCCCCAACGAGCCCCCACTTCACCGGCACACGGGCCAGGGCGAAATTCAACGCCAACACCCCCACGAGCATCCCGATGGCGTAGCCCACCGAAGTGAGCCCCCCGAGCGAAAGCGGTATGTGGAGGTCCTTGAGGGTAGGGTCCAGGATGGGACCCAACGAGACCATCACCACGCCGACCATGAACATGGTGGCGTAGAGAGACACGTATGAAGTCGGCGGGTTTGGATTCGTTCCCTGGGTCACCAGCAGAGTATGGAGCCGCGGCCTCCGCGAGGCAAGGGCTCCGGCGCTGCCGAAGCGGCGCCCGCCTGCCGCCGACTTCCTGGTACGCTGGTGCACCATGAAGCCACCGACCCCGAACGCCGTGCGCTTAGCCCCCCGCGATCAAACCATGGTGTTGATCGTCACCACGCTGGCCGGGTTCCTGTCGACCTTCATGGCGTCATCGATAAATATCGCCCTTCCGTTGATCGAGTCGGAGTTCCACGCGTCGGCGGTGACCCTGGGCTGGATTCCCCTCGCCTACATCCTCGCCGCCGGGGCGGTGCTCATGCCGGTGGGACGGATCTCCGACCTCTACGGCCGCATGCGGATCTTCGTATGGGGCCTGATGGTGTTCACCGTTGTCGCGTTCGCTTCTGCCTTCTCTCCCTCGGTGTTCGTCCTTATCGTGCTGCGGGTCATCCAAGGTCTAGGCGCTGCCCTGGTCTTCGCCACCTTCACCGCCCTGATCATCCTTGCCTACCCGCCCGAGACCCGCGGACGAGCCCTGGGACTGAACGTGGCCGGCGTCTACCTCGGGCTCACCCTTGGCCCCGTGCTGGGGGGGATCATCATCCACAACATCGGCTGGCGAGGCCTCTTCTACATCGTGAGCGGCCTCGGCGTGATCAACTGGGCCCTGCCTGCCTGGAAGCTGCGCGGGGTCGACTGGCGGGAGCCCAAGCGGGCCCGGTTCGACGTCTTCGGCTCGGTGACGTACGCCCTCGCCCTCTCGTCGTTGCTCCTGGGATTCTCGTGGCTGCCCGGCCTGCTGGGAGTTCTCCTCATCGTCGTGGGAGCGCGCGGGACTTTCGGCCTTCTTGTGGTGGGAGACTCGAGCGGCCGATCCGGTGCTGAACGTCGATCTGCTGCGCCGCAACCGCGTGTTCGCCTATTCGAACGTGGCCACCTTCATCAACTACGCCGCCACGTTCGCCATGACCTTCCTCATGAGCCTCTATCTGCAGTACACAAGAGGCCTCAACCCACAGACCGCCGGCTTCGTCCTCGTGGCCGGAACCTTCGTCCAGGCCGCCTTCTCCCCGGTGGCCGGCCGGTTGGCCGACCGGGTGCAGGCCCGTCTGGTGGCCTCAGCGGGCATGGCGCTCTGCGTCCTGGGCCTGCTGGCTTTGGTATTTCTGAGCGAGACCACTCCCTATTGGTACATCATCACCGTGCTCTGCGTACTCGGCCTGGGGTTCGCGTTCTTTTCCTCGCCCATCATGAGCGCGGTCATGGGAAGCGTGGAGAAGCGCTTCGTGGGCGTGGCCTCGGCGACCGTCTCGACCATGCGCCTGGCGGGTCAGAACATCAGTCTCGGTGTGGCCACTCTTGTGCTGGCGATAGTCGTGGGCCGACACGCCATCGGACCCGGCGATTATGTCCACCTCCTGACCAGCGTGCGCATCTGCTTCGCCATCTTTACGGTGCTGTGCGTGCTCGGCGTGGCCGCTGCGTTGGTGGGACCGCGTCGCGAGGAGACAGGCGCCTCGCCCTAGGAAGCGCACCTCAAGGGCGAAGCTCCAGAAGGCTAGCGCGCCGGCGCGGGGCGTTCCCCCGAGACTCGCCCCAGCCATATGGACAGGGGCACCAAGGCCAAAGGTAGTATGGCCGCCAGCCCCAGCG
>CAWEJM010000014.1:0-26153 GCA_963809395.1 uncultured Actinomycetes bacterium
CCGGGACCCGCGTGGCCATGATCGGGAACGGCGTGGGCACCATGGTGCAGGCCCTGGACATCCTGGGGGACGTGGACTGTCACTGGCGACTCTGCGCCCCGGACGATCGAGCATCTGGCCGAGGTCTATCCCTCTTTCTATCTCGTGCAGAACCCGCTGGACGTGACCGGTTCCGGCACCAGCGCGGACTACGAGATCGGGATCGAGGCGCTGCTCGACGATCCGGGGGTGGACATCGTCATGCCCTGGTTCGTGTTCCAGGACGTCCTCTGGGCGAGGACATCCCCGAGGTCTGGGCCGCCTGAACCGGACGGCCACCAAACCCATCCTGGCGGCGGCCACGGGCGGAGCTTTCACCCGCCGGCTGTCCGCCGAGATCGAGTCCCAGGGAGTTCCCGTGTTTCACAGCGTCCGCGATTGGGTGGCCGCCGCCCGGGGGCTCGCCTTCCGGGCGGGCAGTGGCTCAGGCGCCGCTTAGCTGCTTCTCGAGGGTGGCGGCGTCGTAGTACTCGGTGATCGCCGATATCAGGCCGTCGGCGAACTTGAAGACGTAGCCGATGCGGATGTCGACCTTGCCGCCGCTGGGGGTCGGCCCCGGAACGCTCCCGGTCTCGGTACCTCGCCATTGGACCTCGACCATCACCTGGTCGTCGCCGGCGAAATCGTTGACGATCTCGCACGTGCAGTCGGGGTAGGCGGTGAACAGGTCCTCGTAGGCCCAGATCAGGAAGTCCCGCCCCTTCGTGGACCTCTCCTTCCGCCACCTCCAGGACCTTCACGTCTTCGGCCGCCATGGCCCCCATCTTCGCGGGGTCGCGCTCGACCATGGCCTGCATCCACGCTCGAGCCGCCGGCAGGTTCTCAGCCGCTGTCGCCATGCTCACTTCCTTTTCTCGAATCTCACCCGGCAGACGTCGTCGCCGCAGCAGATGAACTTGTCCATGGTGAACGAGTACTTGTCGAACACCCCGAGCGCCTTGAGGATGGCGTCGTAGTAGTTCACCGAGACCACGGCCTCGCACTTGAGGGTCATCGAGCGGGCCTGCTCGGTGCCCAGGATGTCGGTCATGTTCACGAAGTACGGGCAGGTCTGGATCTCGGCCTCGTGCACCTCGTCGGAATGCTTGGTCACCCGGTAGGGGCAGGCGATGGCCTCCCAGTACACTGCGGGACACCTCTCCCAGCTTGTCCATGTCGACGTCTTCCGGGCCGCTGATGCCCAAGGCCGCCTTCACGTGGTCGAGATTGGCCAGGGCGAACGTCTCCCAGAGGCCCATGTAGATGTCCATGCACCTCTTGGAGCCCAGGTGCTTCTCCAGGAACGTGTACATGGCGAAGTCGAGAGATCGCGAAGGCCCGCACCCAGTTGAGGATGGCCTCCTCGACCGAGTCGCCCATGCCCATGATGGCCGGGTGTTCGGCGTCGTCGCGATCGCCGCCGTGAGGGCGCCGAGGCGGGCGAGGTCCAGATCCTGCGTCCAGGCCCAGCGTCTCGTTGACCCTGGCATCGCGCCTTGGCCGTCACGAAGGACCAGATGTCCTCGAGGACGGCCTCCTGCTCCGCCGCGGTGACCTTGTCCGCCAGCGAGCTCACGAGGTTCTGGTAGTGGAAAGCCAGACCCTGAGACCAACGAAGACGTCGTCCTCCGGCCGTGTGCCCCACGGCCTCGAGCGCGGCGAAGAGCTCGTTGTCCAGGATCTCCCGCCTGGTCTCCATCGATTCACCTTCCCGACTGAGGGGGCATCCCGGTCGCACACGACCGAGTCCGGAATGCCCCCTCGTACGTAGCTCACTCGAACACGACGTTTATGGCCTTGGAATCCCAGTGGTCGCGCACGTAGAAGATCTTGCCGTCGCGGACCATCGCCACCTGGCAGTAGGGGAAGTCCATGTAGCCGCCCTCTTTGGAGATCATGCCCGGGAACCATTCGACGCCCGGATTGGGATGGCCGGTGATCCAGCCCATGCTGACCACCGTGTCGCCCTGCGTGACCAGCTTCTCCACGAAACAGCCGAAATCGGGGCAGAACTCGAGCCAGCCCTCGCCGAACTCGCGGATGCCGTCGAGGCCGTAGGCCGGCTCCATGGTCACGTCCCAGTAGGTGGCGTCGTCCGCCATGGTCGAGAGCACCTTCGCCAGGTCCTGCTGGTTCCACCCCTGCAGCTCCTTCTGGACGACGGCAAGCACCTCCTGCTCCTGCGCGGCTCAGCCCGGGGAAGGACGAGGGCGGCAGATAGATCTGGTTCTCGGTCTCGATGCGTTCTTTGCCTGGGATCATCTGCCTCGTTTCTGATCGACTCGTCTCGCACTGAGGGCGCAGCCTAGAAGCGCTTGCGCACGAAGGTGAACTCGCAGTACTGCCCGCTCCGGCAGAGCTGCGACGGGAAACCGAAGGTCCAGTCCTTCTCCAGCCCGGTAAGCTCGCAGGAACCGTGTCGAAGATGGCCGTGTTGCACGACACCTGGATCTTGTCGTTGTACGCCAGGTTCTCCTCGGGCGTGTACATCTTCCAGAGGATCTCCGTGGTGTACGGGCAGTCGGTGACCCGGAAGGTGTAGCGGTCGTCGCTCTTCTCGGCCAGATAGATCGGGTTGCCGAAGGTGTCGAAGTAGATCTCCATGAGCTCGGCGAACTTGTCCATGGTCATCGGATCGTCCGGCTTCAGACCCACGGCCTCTCTCAGGCCGGGCAGCTCCAGATCGCGTGCGCCGCTCCCAGATCTTCGCGTACAGGTTGCACGGCCTTCTCGGTGCCGAACTCCTCCTCCAGCACGTGGAACATGGAGAAGTCGTGCAGGGTGAAGATGGTCAGCATCGACTTGAGCCCGTACTCGAACGTGAACTCGGGCTTGGTCTTCTGCAGAGCCCTGTAGTTCTCGACCACGTCGTCGAATCTGATGGGGTCGGGGACCCCGGGGACTGTTGCTGCCATGACACTAGCTCCTTTACGGTTTGATTCTATCGGCCGGCGCGTTCGGGCCGCCAGCCGGGAATACACTGCTGCCTGCCACCTGCACTCCGATGAACTGTTCCTGGACCGTGCTGTCGGTCTTGAACGCCGGGACATCCCCTGCGAAGACGATCTGGCCGTTGCTGATCACGTACACGTAGTCGGCCACCTTGGTGGCCATGGTGACGTTCTGCTCCACGAGCAGGATGGACAGACCCTCCTGCTTGAGGGTCAAGATCAGGTCGCCGATCCCGCGGACGATCAGCGGCGCGAGACCCTCGGAGGGCTCGTCCATCAGGAGAAGCTCGGCGTTGGTCATCAGCGCCCGCCCGATGGCCAGCATCTGCTGCTCGCCGCCGCTCAGCTCGGTCCCTCGGTTCTTGGCCCTCTCCTTGAGGATGGGGAACATCCCGTACACCCGCTCGAGCGTCCAGGGGTTCGACTTGCCGTGGGATGCGGGCGCTGACCGTGAGGTTCTCGCGCACGGAGAGCGAGGGGAAGATCTGACGGCCCTGGGGCACCAGGCCGATGCCCACGCGCGAGATCTCGAAGGGCCGTCTTGCCGGCGATGTTCTTCTCCTTGTAGAGGACCTCGCCCCGCCGGGGAGGGTTGAAGCCGATGATCGAGCGGATGGTCGTGGTCTTGCCCATGCCGTTCCGGCCGAGCAGGGCCACGATCTGCCCTTCCTTGACCTCCAGGCTCACGCCCTGCAGGGCGTAGCTCTCTCCGTAGTAGGTGTGGATGTCTTTGACGACCAGCATGACCTCTCCTAGGCACCCATGTAGATCTCTTGGACCCGGGGGTCGCAGCGAACGATGTCGCAGCTATCGCAGGCGATGATCTCCCCCTCGAACAGCACCATGATCCGGTCGGCCACCTGGAAGACCAGTTCCATGTCGTGGGCGACCACCAGCACGGTCACGTCCCGGCCGATGTGCTGGTTGATCATGTCGATCACCTGGCTGCCCCTCCTCCTTTGTCAGCCCGTTGCTCGGCTCGTCGAGAAGGAGCAGGCGCGGCTCGGTGGCCATGCAGAGGTTGATCTCCAGGCGCCGCTGGTCGCCGTAGGCCAGGGTCCCGATGGGCTCGTCCTGCCGCTCCCACAGACCGGCCTCCTCCACAACCTCCTCCGCCTTGTCTCGGATCGAGCCGGTACCGCCGCATCGACCGCGCGAGGTCGTAGCGCGATCTCTGAGCCCGTGCAGCACCAACTCCGCGTTCTCCATGACACTCAGGTTGAGGAAGAGGCTGGAGAGCTGGAAGGAGCGGGCCTGCCCGATGTGCGCCCGTTGGTGGGTGGGCAGACGGGTGATGTCCTTCCCGAAGAAGAGGATCTTGCCGGCGGTCGGCGAGATCTGACCGTTGATCATGTTGAGCAGGGTGGTCTTGCCCGCACCGTTGGGCCCGATGATGGCAAGGCGCTCGCCCACCGGGACGTCGAAGGAGATGTCCTCCAGGACCCTGACGCCACCGAAGAACTTGGTCAGGTGCTGGACCTGAAGGGCGTAGCCGTCAGCTTGCTGCAGGCTCATGCTTTCCCCTGCCTTCTGCGAAGAACCGCGTCACGTAGGCGACGACGCCGCCCCGGAAGTACATGATGACCGCGATGAACAGCGCCCCCAGGATGAGGGGCCAGCGTTGCGGGGTAAGCAGACTGATGAAGTACTCGAACCACACCACGATCGCCGGCGCCCACGATCGGCCCCAGCTTGGTGCCCGCTCCGCCCAGGATCACCACGAGCATGGGGATCCACGAGTAGTCGAAGCCGAGGTGGTTCGGATAGACGAACGAGCCGTTGTAGGCGAAGAGCAGACCCGCCAGCCCGCAGAAGGCCCCGCTGATCACCAGCACCGTGTATCTGAACGCCCAGACGTTGTAGCCCAAAGCCTTCATGCGGCTCTCGTTCTCGCGCACTCCCACCAGGGCGTGGCCGAAGGGCGAGTTGATGATCGCGTTGATCAGGAAGTAGCAGATGACGAAGAACGCCAGAGTCAGGAAGTAGAAGCGACTGGTGGTTCCAGGTGAAGCCCGACGCTCCGACGGTGGGGAACTTGATGTCCGAGATCCCCTGCATCCCAGGCTTGTTGAACCATTTGATGCTCCAGGTCAAGGCGAACATCAGCTGGCTGAAGCCGAAGGTGATGAGCAGGAAATACGTCCCGCTCACCCGCAGGAAGAAGAACGAGAAGATCGCGGCAACCACCGCGGCGACCACGATGGCGACGGGCAGGGCCACCCAGAAGCTGGTGATGCTCGTGTGCAGCGTCAGCAGCCCGGCCGTATAGGCGCCCATGCCGAAGAAGGCCCCATGCCCCAGGGAAAGCATGCCCGTGTAGCCGTACACGAGGTTGTAGGCCATGCCGAAGATGGCGAAGACGAGGAACTTGGTCATCAGGAGCTGCAGGAAATCCGTGAGGAAGAGAGGGCATGACGATCAGCAGCCCGACCGCCACGACCAGTATCGCCATCGTGGCGATCGCGTTCGCGGCCCATCATCCTGTCGGCCAGGCTCGGAGCCCTCCCGGCGCGCGTCCACGGCGCTCACTGTCCGATCCTCCTACCGAGCAGGCCGCGCGGCCTGATGAGCAGGATGATCACCATGGCCAGGTACATGGTGAAGAGCCCGAACTGGGGGAAGAGCACCTTGCCGAAGGTGTCGAGCACCCCTATCACCACACCGCCGAGAAGCGCCCCCTGTATGGACCCGATGCCTCCGACGATGGTCACGATCAAAGCCAGAAGAAGCATATCCAGGCCCATGCCCGGATTGGGACCGATGATCGAAGAGCCCATCACCCCGGCGAAGCCGGCCAGGAACGTGGCCAAGAAGAAGACCAAGGCCGAGACCACGGGCAGGTTGATGCCCAGACCCATGATCATCTCTTTGTCGTCCATGCCCGCCCTGACCATGGCTCCGACCCGGGTGCGGTCCTGGACCCACCAGAGGATGAGCCCGAGGACCAGGCCCACCCCCAGGATGAAGATGCGGGTCTTGGCAAAAAAGACCCCGCCGATATCGACCGCTCCCATGAGACCAGGAGCCGTGAACTGCAGATGGGACGCCGCCGCCCCACGTCCAGATCACCGCGTTGCCGAGCACGAGGACGAAGCCAAAAGTCACCAGCACCTGTTCGTTGGCCTGCTTATAGAGGACCCGCAGGAAACCCCGCTCGATGATGCTCCCCACGACCGCCGGCGGCGAGGCCACCCACGACCAGGGCCAGATAGTAGTTGAGGTTGAACTGAACGGCGATGGTCCAGCCGGAGTAGGCGCCGATCATGAATATCGCGCCGTGGGCAAGGTTGGTGATGCCCATGATGCCCAGGACGATCGACATCCCGGCGGCGATAAGGAAGTAGACCATGCCGATGGTCACGCCGTTGAAGAGATTCTGTATGAAGTTCGCCACTGGGTGGTCGGACCTCCGCCGCCTCGGGTCGAACTGCCTTGTTGCAGTGGGGCGGGCTGAGCCCGAAGGCTCAGCCCGCCCGGAGAGGGCTAGTCCCGCTAGCCGACTTACTTGGCCAGCCGCTACGTCGAGGACTTCCGGCACCGTGTCGAGCGGAGCCGAGATCTCGTAGTTGTCTGCCGACCTTCTCGGCGGTGGTCACGTACATCGGGCAGATGGCCACGCCGCTCGGGTCCCACTTGAGCAGGCCGGCCGGAGTGTTGATCTGCGTGCTGGTGATGGCCGGGAACAGTTTGGCCAGGGTGTCGTCGCCGCCCGTCTTCTCCAGACCCGGCCAGAATGGCCTTGGTCAGAGCGTAGGCGTTCTGATGCTCGGGCATGGGCGGCAGGCCGTCCCACTTGGCCTTGATGAGCTTCCACGAACTTCTTGTTCTCAGGGTTGTCCAGCTTCCAGGTGTAGGTCGACTCGCCCTTGATGCCGACGATGATGTCCTTCAACTCGTTCAGCATCTGCGGCGAGTAGTCGTCGGCCTGGGTGATGGTCACCAGAGGCTTCTTCTTGCCGGCCTGATTGTACTGGTAGATGAACTTGGCCACGGCACCGGGACCCTCAAACGCGTACATGACCACGTCGGAGTCCTTGATCTGGCTGATGTACGGGCTGTAGTCCGGGGTACCCGACCGGCGGGTAGAGCTCCTGGATCACCGTGCCGCCGGCATCCTTGAAGCCGTTGATCCAGCCGGCCGCGTACCCGCGCTTGCCGGCGTAGTCGGCGGCGAGAACGACTGCCGTCTTGTAGCCGAGTTTCTCGAAGCAGTACTGCCGAACGGATAGGTCTGGGCGTCCACGGTCGTCGGATAGACCAGGTAGTTGCCCTTGCCGACGGTCTCCCACATGCCGTTGATGAGAGAGGTGATCAGCACGCCCTTCTCAGCGGTGTAGGGGCCGAGAGCCAGGTGAGCGTCGCCCATCAGCGGGCCGATGATGATCTTGACGCCGTCCTGCTCGACCAGCTTCTTGGCCTTGGTGACGGCCATGTCGACCGAAGTGGCCGAGTCTTCGATGATCAGCTCGATCTTCTTGCCCGCCACGGTGTAGTTGACTTCTTCCAGCGCAGTCTTGATGCCCATCTCGAAGATCGGGCCCAAGACGGCCACCGGCCCGGTGAAGTCGAGCAGCGCGCCGATCTTGATGGTGCCGCCACCCGCGGCCGCGCTTGTGGTGGTCGATCCCCGCCGCCCGCAGTGGTCGTCGACGCGGCCACCGACGTTGTGGTGGCTCCCGCGGTCGTGGTGGGCCCCGCTGTCGTGGTAGTCGTCCTCGCCGCCGCAGCCGACGGCCATGAGGCCCATCAGCGCACGCGACAACGAGCAACTGCCAGACCTATTAACTGCCAGTTTCTTCATTTTCCCTCCCCGATGCAGTTTGAACAACCGAAGCATTTCCCGTTCGACCCTAACGCCATTGCCACCCCCTCGCCAGAACCGTGGCGCCCCAGTCTCTCCTAATGTCTCAGAACTTGCCCTGCAGGTCTACTGGTGGTCGCCAGCAACTCTCCGTGCTCGACCGCCACCTGACCGTTGACGACCACGTACTCGATCCCGGAGGGGCCCTGCGCCGGGTCGAGATACGTGGAGTTGTCGCGGATGGTCTCCGAATCGAAGACCGTGATGTCGGCCCACATCCCCTCTCGGAGCAGACCGCGGTCCTGTACGTTGAAACGGCGCAGGGGCAGCGAGGTCATCTTGCGCACCGCCTCTTCCAGCGGCATCAGCCTCTGTTCGCGCACGTACTGTCCCAGCACCCGCGGAAAGGCTCCATAGGCGGCGGGGTGAGGCATCCCGCGCCCCGTGAGTATGGCGTCGGTGTTGATGGCCCCGTTCGGGTGGCGCAGGAACTTCTTCAGCCCCTCATCGTCGTCGAGATCGCCGCTCACGCCGACGTAGAGAGCGAGCGCCGCGCCGTGCTCGTCGATCGAGCAGGTCGGCCGCGGCATCGAACGGGGTCTTGCCCTGGATCTCCCCTATCTCGACGAAGCTCTTGCCGACGAAGGCCGCGTTGTGCTCCTTGGCCGCCCACAGGAGCCGGATGTTCTTCCAGCCGGTGGCCCGCACCAGGTTGTGCGGCCAGGTGTTCGGGCGCCACGTGGGCCATTCCGACCTCATGTTCTCCACGTCGTGGCGCAGCCGCTCCCGCTCCGCACGGTCCTGCGAGCCGCTCGACGAACCTGTCCACCCCTCCCTCGAACGCGTAGGGCGGAAAACAGGCGGCGAGAGTGGTGTTGGCGGTCGTGTAGGGAATGACGTCGAAGGTGACGTCCAGGCCTTCGGCCCGGGCGCCGTCGTGCAGCTCGATGACCTCGGTCGATGTCTCGCCCAGTAGGGCTCGCCGAACGCCTCGATGTGGGAGTGCTCCACTGGAATGTCGTTGACGCCTGGCGATCTCGATGATCTCCGCGGTCGACGTCCAGTCCCGTCTCACTGGACCCGCGCACGTGGCAGGTGAAGACTCCCCGCTTGGCCTTCAGAGGCTGGGTGACCGCGACGAGCTCGTCGGTGGAGGCGTACATGCCGGGAGCGTAGATCAGGCCCGCGGACAGACCGAAGGCTCCCTCGTCCATGCTCTGCTGCACGAGCGCCTGCATCTTGCGCATCTGCTCGTCGCTCGGTGGCCCGGCTGCGAAGCCCATGACCGCGATCCGGACGGCCCCGTGGGAAGTGAGCGGGACGACGTTGAAGCCGACGCCCCGCTTCGAGACAGCGTGTCCAGGTACTCGCCCATGCTCGCCCAGTCGAAACAGAAGCCCTCCGACTGGAAGAAGGCGGTGTAGTCGGCCAGCAAGGGAAGGTTCTCCTGGGACGAGCGGAGCGGCGGAAAGGCCGCAGTTGCCGGTCACCAGGGTGGTGATCCCCTGGAGCATGAGCGGACCCAGAACGTCCATGTGAGTCGGCGTGGGAAGCACAAAGTCGGCGTGACTGTGGATGTCGACAAACCCGGGCGCCACCGTCAGACCCCGCGCGTCGATGACCCTGGCCGCCTCGTCTCCCTCGATCGAGCCCACCCGGGCCACGCGGCCGTCACACACGCCGACGTCGGCGACGATACCACGGACTTCCGGTGCCGTCCACCACCCGGCCGTTCTTGATCACCAAGTCGTACAAACGCACCGCTCCTCCGGCGATCAGGCCGAGCCGGCGCGCCTCTGAGAGCCGCCACCAGCGTTGACAGCCCCATGTGCCGAGTGTACCATTAGCTCACGATATGTACCATACGTTAATCAACGGCTCCACGTCAACCGAACCTGTGACTCCGTTTCTTATGGTCGCAACGCGAGGGAGGATCGGTGCTTAGCTCCAAGCAACTACGTGTTCGCGACCTCTTCAAGGGCCAGCGGGCCATCTCCCACATCGAGAGACTCTGTGACGTTCGGCGACCGTTTCGTCGGAACGGCCGGTGATGCGGCGGCGATCGAGTATGTCAAGGCCGAATTCGCAGAGCTTGGGCTTGGAGGTCAGTCTCTCGCCGATCCGCGTGCCCGGCTTCGTCGATCGGGGCGCTCGCTGTCGATGGGCGACCGCTCGTTCGATGCCATTCCCGCCTACTTCTCTCCTTCCACCCCCGCTGGGGGCATCAGCGCTCCGGTCGTCTATGCCGGCACCGGGGAGAGCCGCGGACTACGAGCGGCTCGATGTCCAGGGCAAGATCGTCCTCATCCAGGAACGTGGCTTGGGATACGCGCGTTTCTGGCTGGGAACCTTCGCGGCCGAGGCGGCGCGCCGGGGGGCGGTGGGCATGATCGTCGTGCACCCGATGCCCTGGCCGTACAGGATGTCCATGGAGGCCGGGAATTCGCGCATCGAGAACCGCTTCTGCGCCGAGCAGCTGCCCGCCGTGTGCGTGTCCAGCGTGGACGGACAGGAGATCATGTACCGGCTTGGCCAGGGAGGCGAAGCGGCAAAGGCGACCCTTCAGGTGACTACGGAGCTCGCCGAGGTCGACAGCGCCTTCGTCGTGGCGCGTTCTCCAGGGTCCGACCCGTCGCTCCCGGGCGTCGTCTTGGAGGCCCACCGCGACAACGGGATCGCCCCCGGAGCCAACGACAACGGGAGCGGCACGGGCATTCTTCTGGAGTTGGCGCGCGTGCTGTCCAGCCTCGAGCACAAGCGAGACCTCTACTTCATCTCTTCCACGGCGGAAGAGGGGGTCACGCAAGGGGCGTGGACCTTTGTCCGCGACCATGAGCACGATCTCATCGCCCATACGCGGGCCATGCTGAACCTCGACATGGTCGGGGTCGGCGGTCGTCTCAACCTGGTGGAGATGGGCCTGTGGCCGGACTCTCCACCCATCCCCCATCCCGAATGGCTCAACGTGCTGCTCGAAGAGATCGCGGCCGACTTCGGCTATCATCTCGGTCGAATGACGGCGGAGTGGGGAGTCGCGGAAGAGGCCCGGTATATCGCGGCCGGTGTGCCCTCCGCCTGGTTCTGGAAGCCGGACGACCCTTACTATCACTCGGTCCACGACACGGTCGACAAGATCGACGGGAACTCGCTCAAAGCCGTCGGCGACATCGCCGGCGCCGCTGCGATCCACCTTGCTGATGAATAGGAGTTGGGGATGACGTGCGAGTCGAGTCGGCGATGGGTAGAGGTCGGATTCGTCGTGCTGGAGCCCAGCCAGCGCACCGGCCACCTCCCCGAAGACACCAAGAGCGTGCCCTACTACGTCAGGGTCAAGGGCTTCGCCGAGGGCGAGCCGGAGGTGGGCCAGACGGTCACTGTGGAGACACTTCTCGGGCGCCACGTGGACGGTGAAGTCCTTCGCGTAGACCCCGAGTACGGCCATGGCTTCGGCCGGCCGGTCAAGGAGCTGATCGACGCGGGCAGAGAAGCGCGGGCGCTGCTGAGCACCCTCAAGGAGGACCGATGACGACCCTCGCCACCGAACGGTCCTACGAGGCGGTCATGGGACGGCAGGCCGAGATCCTGAAGACTGCCGTCGGGATCGACTACGACCGGTTCCGCCGGGGACGGCTCGTCTTCGACTACGAGGGGCTGATGGCCCACCCGGGCTACTCGCTCGAGCAGATCATCGACATCCAGTCCCAGTGCAAGGTCGGCAAGACCCCGATGCTGGAGCTGCACAATCTCACCCGCTTGGCGCGGCATTTCGCCGCCCCGGGCATGGGAGCCCGCATCTTCGTCAAGGACGAGGCAGCGAACGCGTCCGGCAGCTTCAAGGCGCGGCGCGCCAGTCTGTCGGTGTGGCACTCCAAGCGTCTGGGATACCCCGGTGTGATCGCGGCGACCTCGGGCAACTACGGGGCGGCCGTGGCCGCGATGGCCGCCATGCACGGACAGAGATGCCTCGTGCTCCAGGAAGTCTACGACTCGCGCGGTCTGGGCCAGCCGGAGATCATCGAGAAGGGCCGGGCCTGCGAGGCATACGGAGCCGAGGTATGGCAGACGACCGTCGGTCCGGAGCTCTTCTACGTCCATCTGCTGCTGCTCGAAGAGACCGGCTACTTCAATGCCTCGCTGTACACGCCCTTCTCCGTGGCCGGCATCCAGACCCTCGGGTACGAGGTGGGCACCGAGATCAAGGCGCTGACCGGCAGGCCCCCGGCGGCGGTGATGGTGACACACGCGGGCGGAGGCAACGTGACCGGGACGGCCCTGGGGCTGCGGGCCGCGGGCTGCCCCGACACGCAGGTCATCGGCGCCAGCGTGGACCTGCATGGGCTGAACATGGCCAGCGATCGCGATTTCAACCGCAAGAGCTTCACCACCGGGCACACGGGGTTCGCGATGCCGTTCCTCAAGTACCCCGACCGCACCGACGTGCCGTACAACGCCGCCCGGCCCCTTCGCTTTCTCGACCGCTACGTGACCGTCACCCAGGGAGCCGTGTTCTACATCACCCAGTTGCTGGCCGAACTCGAGGGTCTCGAGAGAGGTCCGGCCGGGAACACGTCGCTGGCGGCGGCGTTCAAGCTGGCGCAGGAGATGCCCGCAGACGAGGTGCTGGTGGTGCAGGAGACCGAGTACACAGGCGCAGGAAAGCACCCGACGGCACAGCTCACCTTCGCTCGCGAGAACGGCGTGCGGGTGACGCGGGGCCCCGCCTCCATGAACGTACCCGGCAAGGTGATCGCCATACCCGAGGATCCGTCGGACGTGGTCTACGAAGAGGTCGACCTGCAGCGCATCCGGACTTCGTATCTGGGGGGCCAGCTGGCGCGCGTCGGCGTCGAGAGCTTTCACCAGCTTACCGATGATGAGGTAGAGTATTTGGCGGCCGAGACCCATCTGTCGGTCGAGGATTGTCTGCGACTGCTTTCCAGCCTGAAATAGGACCGACGAATATGGATACCAACAGCGCCGCCTTCTCCGCAGACGAAGAGGGCATGGGTGCGCGCATCCGGAAGCGCCGGCTGCAACTCGGCATGACCCTCCACGATCTGGCCGAAGCCAGCGGGCTCACCAAGAGCTTCGTGAGCCAGATCGAGCGAGGTCGCAATTCGCCCTCGATCTCGACCTTGAGGAGCATCGCGGCCGCGCTGGAGGTCCCGATGTTCTACTTCTTCCAAGCCGAGCAGACCACCGAGCCGGTGGTAAGGCTCGCGCAGCGGCGGATCGTGACCTTTCAGAACACCGGCCTCAAGTACGAGTTCCTGACGCCCGACTTGCAGAGAAGCATCGAGATGCTGGAGCTCAAGCTGAAGGCCGGTCAGCACACGGGACCCCGTCCCTTGTCTCACGACGGGGAAGAGTGCGCGGTGGTCATACAGGGCGTAGCGGAGGTCGAGGTCGCGGGAGTCACCTACCGTCTGGAGACGGGCGACAGCATCTACATCGGGGCGCTCCAGCCTCATCGCACCTTCAACCCCGGCAAGGAAACGGCGGTGATCATCAGCGCCATCACTCCGCCCGCGTTCTGAGCCGGCCTCCCGCCCCAGGCGACCATTTTCGATGAGGCCCTCCCCCCGCAGCATGATCACCATCGACCTGGATGCGGTTCGTCACAACGTCGCCTTCCTCCGGCAGAAGCTTCGCCCCGACACCCGCTTCCTCGCGGCGGTCAAGGCCGACGCCTACGGCCACGGGGTCCTCCCGTGCACCCGCGCCGTGATGCAGGCGGGGGCCGACGGGGTGGCGGTGGCCACGGCGGAGGAAGCGGTGGCGCTGCGCGACGCCGGCTTCGCATCGACCATCCTGGTGATGGGCCCCCTCTTCAGCCTGGACCAGTGCGTGGAGATGGCGTCGAGGGGAGTGGAGTTCGCGGTCGTCAGCGATGAGATGGCGCAAATGGTCCTCGATCTGGCCGGCTCGCGACTCAAGGCCCGGATCCACCTCAAGATCGACTCCGGCATGAACCGGCAAGGGCTCCTACCCGAACAGGTGCCGGCCTTCTTGGCGGCCATCCGCGACATCGACGAGTTGGAACTCGTGGGAGTCATGACCCATTTCGCCTGCGCCACCGAGGACCCGGCGTCGGTCGACTTCCAGCTCGAGCGCTTCTTGCCCTCCGTGCAACTCGTGAGGGCCGAGTATCCGGCCGCCATCGCCCACGCTGCCAACAGCGCCGCGACGATGTACAGCCCGCGGCCCATCTGGACATGGTCCGCTGCGGCATCGCGGTCTACGGCTTGTCTCCCGGACAGGGGGACGCGTCGGCGGAAGGCCTGCGCCCGGCGCTCAACTGGACCTCACAGGTCGCGCTCGTGAAGCGGGTGCCTGCCGGCGAGGGCGTCGGCTACGGCCACACGTTCCGCCCCAGCGCCGACACCAACGTCGCCCTGATCCCCATCGGCTACGCCGACGGGGTCTTCCGGCTGCTCGGCAACCGCGGGCAGGTGGGCATCAAAGGGCGGCGCTATCCCATGGTGGGAAGAGTCTCGATGGATTCCTTCGGGGTCGACGTCGGCACAGACGGACGGGTGAAGGCCGGAGACACGGTGACGCTCATCGGCCGGGACGGCGATATCCGCCTGAGCGCGGAGGAGATGGCCTCGTGCGCGGACACCATCAACTACGAGATCACCTGCAATGTGTCTGTCGCCCGTGCGGAGCGCGTCTTCGTGGGCGTCCGACCGCGCTAGACCGCGGAATCCGCATCGTGCAGCGTCGCAGCGAGCGAAGACCGGTCCCGGGCACCTCTAGCGCCTCTGACCGGTCGCGGCGCCGACGTGATGGCGTTCACGCTCATGTTCTTCTTCGCCATGTCCGCGCTGACCCTGTCGCTGCTCCCGGTGGTCACCGCCGAACTACAGGAACGTTTTGCGCTGTCGGCGTCGCAAGATAGGCCTGCTGACCTCCGTGTTCATGTTCGCGTACGGGGGCATCGGGATCCCGGCTGGAGTGGCGGCGGCCCGCTGGGGTGGGCGCGTGCTGGCGGCGAGCGCCGCCTGCTTCGTCCTGGGTTCGCTCGTGTTCGGCCTGAGCTCGTCCATGGCGGGGTTCCTGGTGGGCCGCGGCCTACAGGGACTCGGCGGTGGCATGGTGGTGCCGGTGTGCAGCCCGGTTCTGGCGCACGTGGTCGCCGACCACCGGCTCAATCGGGCGTGGGGCATCTTCGGAACGGGATGGGGCGCCGGTATCATGCTGGCGTTGCTGATCATGCCCAGTGTCGCCGGCGCTGGTGGCTACAGGGCGGTGTTTCTGGCGACCGCCGGACTGGGACTCGCTATCGGGGTGGCGGCGCTGTCACAGAAGGCGATACGAGCTTTGCCCCAGCATCCCGAGGAGGCGACCAGGCTTCGAGCTCTGGGCCGGGCGCTGGGAGCGGTCGCGATCAACCGGCGGGTCTTGCTCCTGGGGCTGTTCAACGGTGCCGGTCTGGCCGTCGGCGTGGGAGTGCTGGTGTGGACGCCGGAATTCCTGCATATCAAGTTCGGCTCGAGTGCAGGTGTGGCGGCCTACCTGACAGCCGGACTGGGCTTGACGCAACTGGTGGCCAACCCGCTGGGCGCGGCGAGCGCGGCCCGGCGGGGCAAACTGACGGTGATCTTCGGGTCGCTGGCTGCCATGACCGTGGCTACGGCTCTGGTCCCGGTGGTGCCGGGCATGTGGCCGGCGTTCGTCTTCGTGTTGCTGGCAGGCTTCTTCACCATGACGTACTTCTCGCCTTTGTTCGGACTCGTGCCGGAGGTGGTCGACCGGCCGGAGCAGGTGGGACCGGCGACTGGGTTCATCAACATCGTTGGTTTCGGGGTCAGCCTGCTGACGCCCTGGATCTTCGGGCTGCTGCTGGACACGCTGGGATCCGGCTCCGCGGGGACCGGACCGGGAGGATCGGGAGGCGGCGGACGAGGATACGTCGCCGGCTACCTGCTGCTGGCGGCCTTCGCCGCGGTCGGAACGGCGGGGGTGGCGGGATTCGGACGACAAAACAAGTCGCAAGGGGGATCGTGAGGAGCCGCGAAACCGCCCGACGCGACCGGTTCACCCTGGCAACCTGAGCGTCGGCGATCGGCGCCGCCGGCTGCTTTAGGGCAGTCGCAGCCCACAGACGCGGCAGAACTGATCCCCTGGATCGAAGCCGGCCCCGCAGACGGCGCACTGCCCGCCAACCTTCTTCTCGCCGGGGGAGCTGTCGCTCCCCGGCTCCCCAGCCGGCTCGACAGCGGGCGGGCGCCGTTGCCGTTGGAGTGGCCGCGGTCGCCGCGGCTGTCGCGGCCGCACCGGCTGCCGCAGCCGTCCCGGTCGTGGCGGTCGATTGCCAAGGAGGTGGGGCCTGATGCAGCGCGGCTCCAGAGCCCGCCGGAGGCGCTGTGGGCCGCGAGTACCCGTAAGGTGCGGCCGCCCCCTGCCACGTGCCCGGTTGGCCCAGTCTGTTCTTGAGATCCGACATCTTCAGCCAGTAGATGATCCAGCACACCAGCAAAGCGAGCCCTATTCCCCAACCGAGAACCGGCACCCAGCCTATGAAGAAGGAGGCGATCGCCAGAATCCCGGTGGTCAGACCCACGTTGTAACCGAAGTCACCATCGGGCGCCCAGCCGCGCGACTGGTATTCGTTCCGCGCCGAATCCCTGACTTTGGTCACCGTGTAGATGAACCAGCCTAGGTTGAAGACGGGGATGAAGTTCAGCCACACCTGACCGGCAGGCATGGCCCGGTTGCGATCGTTCACGCGATTGAGAGTGGTCTGCAGATTGAGCAGAAAGAAGAACCAGGGCAGTAGAAAGATGCCGAGCAGGAGGATGCCCCCGACGGCCGCGGCCCAGCCCCAGCTCCAACCCAGACTCCAGCCCGGGGAAACCATCGAAAACATGCCTACCTCCTCGCTACCTAGTGCTCCCGCGGCTCGTCCCCGCGGCGAGTGCCGGCGGTGCGCCTCGCGCCCGCCGCCCTACCTCTTGACGGCCGCGACGGCCTTGTCGCGGGCTTCTACAAGCATCTTGAGGTCAGGAGTCTTGATGAAGTCATTCTTCTGCAGCAGGTCCATAGCCGCTCGAGCCTCGTTGATGTCGGCCAGGGTGGCCTTGTAGACCTCGTCCCACTCGAGCTTCACCCGGGCCACGCCGTCTTTGATGGCCTGCATGGCCACGTCGGCGGCCTCCACGGCAAAGACTTCCGTCTCGTCCATGGTGGGCATGATGTAGTCGGGGTTGATGCCCTTCTTCTTCTCGGCGTAGTTGGCCACAGCATAGGCGGCGGCGATGGCCATCTCGTCGGTGATCTTGCGGGCCCGCACCATGAGGGCGCCTTTGAGGATGCCCGGGAAGCCGATGGAGTTGTTCACCTGGTTGGGGAAGTCGCCCCGCCCGGTGGCTACCACGTAGGCGCCGGCTTCCTTGGCCGCGTAGGGGTAGATCTCGGGCACCGGGTTGGCGCAGGCGAAGACGATGGACTTGGGTCCCATGGAGCGGATCCACTCCGGCTTGATGGTGTCGGGGCCCGGCTTCGAAGCCGCGATGATGACGTCGGCTCCCTTGAGCGCTTCCTCTTCGGTGTCGATGCGCTTCGGGTTGGTGGCCTCGCAGATCTCCCACTTGCGGTAGTAGGCGGTGTCGGCCTTGACGTCGTCACGGCCCTTGTGCAGACCACCCCGGCTGTCGAACACGATCATCTTGTCGGGATCGCACCCGGCCATGAGGAGCAGGCGGGCGGCCGTGCTGTTGGCGGCGCCGGCGCCCAGGAGCACGATCTTAGCGTCCTTGATCTCCTTGCCCACCACTCGCAGCGCGTTGATCAGGCCGGCAAGGGTGACGCTGGCGGTACCCTGAGCGTCATCGTGCCACACGGGGATGTCGCACTCTTCCCGCAGGGTGTCCAGCACCTTGAAGCAGTTGGGCTGAGAGATGTCCTCGAGGTTGACGGCGCCGAAGCTGGGCTGCAGCATCTTGACGAAGTCGATGATCTTGTCGGCGTCGTGCTTGCCCTCTTTGTTGTAGCTGTCGATGCAGAGGGCCACGCCGTCCACGCCGCCCAGGTACTTCATGAGGAAGGCTTTGCCCTCCATGACGCCCAGACCACCGGGAGGAGTGCAATCGCCGTCGCCAAGAACCCGAGTGGAGTCGGACACCACGGCCACCAGGTTGCCGCGGTTACTGAGGTCGAACGAGAGATCGTTGTCGTCGCGGATGGAGGTGGAGACCATGGACACGCCGGGGGTGTAGTACACGTTGAACCAGTTGAAACCGTAGATGCCGGCCTTGGGCATGCTCACGATCTTGCCGCGGTAGAACTTGTGGGCGCTGGCGGCCAGTTCTTTGAGAAAGATGGTCTGAGCCTTGGCGCGCTGCTCGGGAGTGAAGTCGTCGGGGAAGTACGAACCGAGATCGGAAAGGCTGAGATCAGGTGTCTTCATGTGTGGCTCCCGAAGCTGTGTAAACATTCACTTACCGCGGGTCATCATAGCATAGGGGTTTTGGCCAGAACGCCGTTGTCGGACAGTACGAAGCGGCTTCTGGCAGTACGATGCCAGAATGCCGAATGACGACACCGCAGAACATGATGACTCCGACCGTCCAGCGCTTCACCGACAGACTGGTGGAGAAGACCTGGCTACGGGCCTTCCCCCGAAGCGTACGCCCGAACCATCTCACGGTGGCCCGGTTCATCCTCATACCGGTGGTCCTCGTCCTCCTGTACTACGATCATCGCTGGTGGGCTCTCGGGGTGTTCATCGCCGGCATTTGCACCGATTTCATCGATGGGGCAATGGCCCGTACCCGCGACCAGATCACCCCCCTTGGCACCCTCATGGATCCGGTCGCCGACAAGCTGATCGTGGGCGCCGTGATGGCTTGGATAGGCCACCACTATTTGGTGATCCAGATCATCCTCGTCGTCATCGGGCTCGAGTTGGTCCTGATGGCCGTCGGCGCCAGTATCACGCTGCGCAACAAGCAGGTGCGGTCGTCAAACGCCTTTGGCAAGTCCAAGATGGTGGTGCAGAGCTTGGCCATGATGCTGTTCCTGGTCTCGGGCATACTCGATCTCAAGACGTGGGTCACCGTCTCGCTCTACATGCTCTGGGTGGCGCTGGCTTTGGCCGTGCTTTCAGGGGGCAAGCAGATCTACGACATGTTTTGGAGACGGCCGCCGCGCACGTGAGCGCTCATTCCGAACCGGCACACAATGCCTGGAGAGCTTTGAAGCGCTTGTCCAACTGTCCCTGCAGGATCGCCAGGTCTTCAGCGCGCAGGTGTTTGAACTTGCCCAGCGTCTTCGTCAGTTCGCCAACAGGTTTCGGGTCGCCGACCTTCTGCGTGATGCGGTAGCTTGCCGTCCTCCACCTCCCAGAGGGGGAAGTAGTTGGTCCTCACGGCGTCCCGGCACACCTGGATGGAACCATCCGTGGGGATCCTCCAGCCGACCACGCACGGGCAAAAGACGTGCAGATAAACGAAGCCCTCTTTGGCCTTGGCTTTGGCCTTGACCAGCTTCTTGGCGTAGTCCTCCAAGTGGCTGAGGGTCGCGGTGGCCACATAGGGAATGTCGTGCATCGCCATCACCAGCGGCATGTTCTTTGAACCGGTGGTCTTCCCCTGGCTGGCGCTGCCCGCTGGCGTCGTGCTGGTCGACGCGCCGTAGGGAGTGGCGCTGCTCTGCTGGATACCCGTGTTCATGTAGCCTTCGTTGTCGTAACAGATGTAGATCATCTTTTCGTTGCGCTCGGCCGCCCCGCTCAGGGTCTGGAAGCCGACGTCCTGGGCACAGCCGTCCCCCGTATAGCACACCACGGTGGCGTCGATCCCAGCTTGCTGGTAGTAGCGGGTCAGCCCGGAGGCGCTAGAGGCCACGCCTGTCATGGTGCAGGCGTAGTAGGCATGCCGGTGCCATGCGGCCACATTTTGTCCATGCAGCACCGGCGCGGAGCACGAGGGAGTGCCGACGAAGACAATATCCTTGCCCAACACTTTCGAGATTAACCTCAGGTTCAGCTCGAGTGCGCATCCCGCGCAAAAGGCCACCCCTGGTGAGAACTGATCCTCGTCTTGATAGTACTCGCATACCTTGGGCAGTCTTTTCCGTTGTTCAGCCATGTCTCGCCCTCGCTAGCATTATGGCAACCATGTGACTTCCTGATAGGCGTGCCCCTGGGATGCCTGGTGAATATCGTCGATCATGCGGCCGATGTGCTCCTGGGTGATATCCATGTTGGCCAAACCGTCGATGAAGCTCAACATGGGCACGATGCCGATCCGGGGCACGAGCGCGCAGGTTTCCATATACAGCGGTCCGCAGTTCCAACCGAAACAGATGCTGCGATCCAGCACGCCGATGGCCTTTTTGCCCTTGAGCGCCTGGCTGAGCCGCTCCACCGGGAAGGGCCGGTAGAGCCGCAGCTTCACCAAACCGACCTTGATGCCCGCTTCGCGCTTGGCGTCCACCACCGTCCGCGCAGTTCCGACGGCGCTGCCGCTGGTGACCAGCACGATATCGGCGTCCTCGGTGCGGTACTCCTCTATCTGGCCGCCATAGCTGCGACCGAAAGCCTCAAGAAACTCCCGGTCGATCTCGTCGATCTTGGGCTTGACGCGCTCCAAGGCTGCCATGTGCTTCTTGCGCAGTTCCACGTACCCCATGCCGATGCCGTGACTGCCGCATCCCAAGGGCTCACCCGGCATCAGCCTGGGTCGAGGCGGCTGGCTCTTCAACACCTCCAGGTAGCGGTCGACCTCGGCTCCGGCAGGGATCTGCACCGATTCGGCCAGAAAGGAGAGGTAGTAGCCGTCGTAGTTGACGATCACCGGCAACTGGATATCGTAGTCCTCGGCCAGTGCGGAAGGCCATGATGGTGGTATCCAGTATCTCCTGGCAATTCTCGACGATCAGTTGCACCCAGCCCGTATCCCGTACAGAGATCATGTCCTGCTGCCCGGAGCAGACCGCGTGGATCCCCGGCGGCTCCCGGTTGACGTTGATCATCACTACCGGCGCTCGATACCCCGCCGTGTTGAACATGGCGTCGTACATGTAGACCAACCCGTAGGACGAGGTGGCCGTGAACGCCCGGCCGCCGGCCATGGTCGCCGCGCACACCACGTTCTGGGCTGAGTTCTCGCCCTCCACGGTGACGTACTGGCAATCCAGCAGCCCGTCGGCGTGGAACTTGGCCAGTTGCTCGATCACCTCGCTCTGCGGGGTGATGGGATACGCAGCTACCACGTCGGGCCGGCACAACAGCGCGGCATAGGCCGCCGCGGCGTTGCCCGTTATCACTTTTGTCTGCTTATCCAACGCGACAGTCATCAGCGTAGTCTCCTTCGGGGGCCATGGTTATCGCCCCTTTGGGGCACTCTCGGGCACACACGCCGCATCCCTTGCAGTAGTCCAGATCGGCCTGGAAATGGATCCCGTCCTCATCGTCGACGACGCACTGAGGCGGACAGAATATGAGACAGAACCCGCAGGCATTGCACTGTTCTTTGTCGAAGACAGGCCTTTCCGTGCGCCATTCCCCCGTGTGAAGGCACAGCAGCGGGCCGCTCGCGTCCGACCAACTGGCCTCAGTCTGGAAGATGCGCTCGTGCTCCGTCTCTACCATGTCGTCACCTCGACTTCGTGGAATCCGCGTTCGGCGTTGCGGATGTTCCTCTTGAGCATGTCGCCTTCCAGGTACTCTGCCAGCCCCTGCAGCACCGATTCCAGCCTCACCCATCCGGTGGTCTTCGCTAGGGCGCCGATAAGACAGGTGTTGGGGATGTCGCGGCCGATCTCACACAGCGCCACCTGGGTCGCATTTATGATGCCCGCTTTCTTCAGGTTGGCATGCGGGTGTCCTTCAAGGGGCTTCGCGCTGTTCAGGATCAGCACCCCCCCAGGTTTCAGCCCGTCGAAGAGATTCTTCAGCGCCAGCAACGTCGGGTCGACAACCATCACGCAATCGGGCGTGTAGATCTGGGTCTTCTCCCGGATCGGCTGATCGTCAAAGCGGGTGAAGGCGACCACCGGCATCCCCCGGCGCTCGAATCCGTACATGGGAAAGCTGGCGACGCACTTGCCCTCCGCGGCGCATGCGGAAGCCAGCATCCTGGCCGCCAGCACTGCTCCCTGGCCTCCACGGCCATGGAATCGGATCTCTTTCGCTGACAATGTCGCTCCTTTGTGATCGAACGGGACTGAGGTCGGCGATGCTTGGGCGCGAACGCGCTATGCCTTCGGCGCCTGACCGGCGAGGGCCTCGGCCCCGAGCTTCTTCTTGATATCTTCTCGGAGGGCGTGCTTGTCGAGTTTTTGGACGCCCGAATACGGCATGGTATCGATGAATTCTATCCGCTCCGGGAGCTCTTGCACGGAAGCTTTCTGCTCCCGCAGAAAAGCGATGATGCCCTCGAAGGTCGGCCGAGTGCCCGGCGTCGGCTCGATGTACGCGCAGACGCGCTCCCCCATCAGCGGGTCGGGCATCGCTATGACGGCCACCACGGCGACCTCCGGATGCCGGACGATGAGACCTTCGATCACGGTGGCGCTGATGCTCTCGCCGCCACGGTTGATCATCTCCTTCAAGCGTCCGGTGATGGTGATGTAGCCCTTTTCACTGATGGTGGCGATATCCCCGGTCTTGAAGAAGCCGTCTTCATCGAAGGCCTTGGCGTTCTCCCCGGGGTTCGCGTAGTAGCCGGTGAACACGCTCGGGCCCTTGACCAGCAATTCGCCGGGCGTGTTGGGCGGCAGGGTGTTCCCGTCGAGATCGACCACTTTGTAGGTGTCGCTTGGACAGGTGGGCCTGCCCACCGTGCAGCAGACCGTCTCCACCTCATCATTGCTGCGCGTGATGCAGGTCATGCCTTCGGTGGCACCGTAGCCGTTGTAGAATCTCATGTCGAGCCTGCTGAAGACATCCCGGACCAGCCCGGGATGAGCCGCTCCCCCGGCGCTGTGCATCTTTCTCAGACTGCTCAGGTCGAACCTGCCGATATCCTCGTACTGGAGCAGGCGTTGCGCCAGAGTCGGCACCCAAATGACCGAGGTGACCCGCTCGCGTTCGATGGTCTCGCAGATGATCTGGGCGTCCGTAGTGTCCAGCATCACGATCGTGCCTAGCGTGATCACGCTGCCCATGAAGCCCTTGGTGAAGGAGAGATCGTGGCTGATGGAGCCCACGATCAGGTTGATGTCCTGGCAGTGCTGATCCCACGATTTGGAGCAATACTCGACGGCACAGCCCAGACTGTTGTGGGTACGCGGCACTATCTTCGGCTCCCCGGTCGTTCCCCCGGTGGGCCCCATGTGAGCCACCTGCATCGGGTCCGGGCCGCGCTCCGCCAGCAAGGCCCGATCCACATCGGTAGGCTCGTTCTCCGCGATCAACCGCTCGAGGCTCGAAACCCGGCTCGTCCACCTCGCCCCGGACCGTGATGACATGTGCGATCAGCGGACACTGCTGCAGCACGTCATGGACGATAGGAAGATAGTCCACTTTCTGGTACTGCAGCGCCACGATCCAAGCCCGGGCCCCGGTGATGTCGGCCAATCGTTCGATGTCGTGTTGACGGTAGCGATCGATCAGGAGCACGGGGATGGCGCCGATCTTCTGGAGGGCGAAGTAGGCGAACACGAACTCAGTCCAGTTCGGCAGTTGCACCAGCACGCGGTCGAGCGGTTCGATGCCCAGCTTCATCAGGCCGATCGCCAGCCGGTCGGCCTTTTCGCGTGCCTGGCCGTAGGTTAGTCGGTTCTTCCGGTCTACAAAGGCTTCCTTGTCTGGATGGATATCGGCCGCCCGGTCCAGCAGGTCGCCGAACGTCAGCCCACTCCACCACCTGCGCCTCAGGTACTCTTCGGCGTCCTCTTCCCGATAGGGCGTGGCGCCTTCCAACAGTTCGAACATGCCTTCTCCCCTTCCCCGGTCAGACGGCGCAGCCGGCAAGCACGCCTTCGCGCACCGCCTCCGCCATCAGACCCGGTTCCCGGCAGCTACCGGCCACGTGAATCTCGGCCACCAGCGGCGAGAGCTGCTCGACCAACGCCGCATTGGGTCCCCAGTCCTGGGTGTTCACGATGTTCTTGCCCTCAAGGACGTACGAGCGCTTGTCCGGCTGTTGCACCTTCAATCCATCGCTCACGATCTCCCGGTATTCCACGTCGGACCAAAGGGAGACATGCTTCTGCTTGAACCACGGCCAGAGATTCGCCAGGTCGTCTATCCCCATCTCGTTGCCCAGTTCCGACGCCGGGCCGTTGTGAGCAATGACCACCCTTCTATGCCTTTTGACCAAGAACTCGGCCAGCTCGCAACCGTGCAACGTGCCTCCCATGACCACCACGGTCTTTCCGACCGGCATCCACAGGTGGGTGAGCTTCTGAAGCCGCCCGGAGTTGAAGAGCTTCAGGAAGAAGTCCAGCATGGCGTACAGCTTCTCCGTGCGTATCACGCTACTCCGGCCTGCGCCCGGCAGGTCGAAGTCCGTGTGTACCGCGCCGGCGGCGATCACCAAGGCATCGGGCTTCTCCATCCGCACTATCTCGGGAGTCACCGCCTTGCCCACGTGCACCGCCACCTTGCTCTTGCGCAACTGTGTCTCCTGATAGCGCACAAAATCACCGAGTTCTGGAGTCTCGCAGTCCTTCACGATAGCGGCCAGGGGAACCAACCCGCCTAGCCGCGGGGCCTTCTCGTAGAGCGCTACCTCATGCCCTCGCTGAGCCGCCACCCGCGCCGCCTCCATGCCACAAGGCCCACCGCCCACGACCAGCACCTTCTTACGGCGCTCCGCCGGCCGTGACTGGTACTCAGGCATGATCTCCCGGCCCAGGGTACCGTTGACGCGGCACTCCAGCTTTTTGTTCTTGTTGCGCATGTCGAAACAGTGCAGGCAGCCGAGGCAGGTGCGGACATCGTCGAGGCGCCCCTCCCGCACCTTGTTGGGGTATTCCGGATCGGCGAGCAGGCGCCGCGTCATCCCCACGAAGTCGAGACTGCCCTTGCGCAGGTACTCTTCGCCCATCTCGGCGTCGATCCGGCAGGCGGTCCACACCGGGACGGTGACCCCCTTGCGCTTGACCGCCTCCACCAGCGGAACCGTGGCTCCGTCGCCCCTCCGGCTCCAATCCAGCTCGGACGGAAGATCGTACGGCGGCTCTGGGTAGTAGAGCCGGTCGGGCTGGAGGAGCCCGCCGCGGTGGCCGTACCGCTCCGCCCGGCAGTTGATGCCGTCGGCCACCTCGGCCACCAGCTTGGCCATCTCGGCGCCCTCGTCCATGGTGGTCGCCAGCGGATGGTTGTACTCCACGATGTTGATCAAGGCGTGTACGGCGAAGTGGGGCCCGCAACGCCGCTTGGCCTCCTTGATGATGTTGCGGATGAAGCGAGTGCGGTCCTCGTACGATCGGGGACCGTATTCATCCTCGCGTTTGTTCCAGATACGCGACAAGAAAGTGTTGCCCTGATGGGCAGTACCGTGGTTGATCTCGCAGGCGTCGAAGCCGGCCCTCCAGGCCCGCTCGGCCGCCGAGGCCCAGAAGTCGATCTGGTCTTCAACCTCGGCTCTGGTCATCGCCCTGCAGGGTAGGAAGTCGGGGCCGGGCAACTCGGCCTCGGTCACTGCTGAGGCGCACTTGACGTCCCTGATCTTCATGTCTCGCGGCAAGAGGCCCGTGGGGTTCCAGGGGCCAGCGTGCTGGAACTGGATCGACACCGGGCAGCCGAGCTTGTGCACCGCCTCGGTCAACCGAGCGTACCCCGGGATGAACCGGTCGTCGTCCATGTGCAACTGCACTCCCTGGTAGCTGCCGTCGGGCTGGTAGTGCACGTGCTGTATCCCCAGCGGGTACTCCACCCCGCACGACTCCACCACCAGGAAGCCGACCCCGCCTCTGGCCAGGCGCTCGTAGTAGGCGATCATGCGTGGTCCGACGGTCTGATCCGGCTCCACGTAGGAAGTCCCGTTGGCCGTCTTGATGATCCGGTTGCGCGTCTTGACCGGGCCGATCATTCCCGGTTCCAGCAACTTTTCGAATCGCCGGCTCGTGTCTTTCATGTCTCTCTCCCGCGGCGCGGGGCGGCGCCATGTCGCTTGCGAACGTTTCCCGTGGCCGTCACGACAAGTTTTCGTCCACGATCTCGGCCGCGGCCTTGAGCACGCCGGCAGTGCGCTTGAGTCCCGCCTGCTCGTCCGGCGCCAGTTCCCATTCCAGGATCTCCTGTACGCCCTTCTTGCCGAGCACGACCGGGACCGACATGCTCAGCCCCCGCTGGCCATACTCACCGTCCAGGACCACCGAGCAGGGAAAGACCTCGCCAGTATCTTGAAGGATGGCGCGGGTGACTACGCCTACACCGACGGCGCACGTCCAGCCGGCGGTCCGGCCCGACTGCAACTCCTCGTAGC
>CAWEJM010000015.1:0-38281 GCA_963809395.1 uncultured Actinomycetes bacterium
CATGAGGGCGCTGTACAGGGCAAACAGGAAGCCGATCGCGACCTTGGAGCCTACGTACGGCATCACGCGCAATCCGACCATGCGCTCGCGCCGGTAGATGGCATCCTCCTTGACGATCTCTCTTACGGAAGTGATGGTGCCCACCAAGACCGTGATGAGCGACACCATGAACAGCATGGTGAGCGCCTTGACCGCGCTCCCGGTCTGGGGATTTTCAAGACATCGCGCTTCCATACGATGAAGTCTAGGGCCCCCAAGAAGGGGGCGATGGCGAACAGAAGGCCGGCAGTCTTCTTGTCGCGCCAGATCGTGTCCAGGTAGCGCTGGGAAAGGATGACGAACTGGCGCCAGGTCGGGACTCGCTGGCGCTTCCCAGACGCTCCTTTCCCGGCTGCCGATCGGTCCCCCCGACCAGGGCGGCGGAACACCCGGGGGTGGCGGGCCTGCAGCGCGTGCGGCAGCCGCGAAAGCGGGCGCGGGCGCGGCCCCAACCGAAGCGCCACCGCCTGCCGGCGGATTCACCTCGGCCAATCGAGCGTCGACGTTCTCCCGGTAGATCTTCGACGCGCGGAACCTGCTGCGCCATTCCTTGGGATCGCCTTGCTCCAGGCGGCCATAGATCTCGTCGAAATCGCCTACTCCGAAATAGCGGAGCGCCTCATCCGGGGGCCCGTAGTAGGCCAGGTGGCCGCCGCGCGCAAGGAAGACCACCTTGTCGCAGGTCATGACGTTCTTGGTCGCGTGGGTGATGAGGACGACGGTGCGCCCTTGGTCGGCGAGGCGGCGGAGGAGCTTCATCATCTGCGCTCCGTGCCCGGGTCCAGGCCCGAGGTGGCCTCGTCCAGGAAGAAGAGACTGGGCCGGGTCAGCAGTTCCACGCCGATGGACACGCGCTTGCGCTGTCCGCCGCTTCAATTGGCGGACGGCCCGCGTCGGCACAGGCCCGAAGGTCGAGATCCTCCAACACCTCCTCGACCCTCTGCAGCCGCTTCAGCAGTCGAGGTGTCGCCCGGCATCCTGAGGCGTGCAGCGTAATCGAGGGCACGGCGGACGGGAAGCTCCCGGTGGATTATGTCGTCCTGGGGAACGTAACCGAGATCGTTGCGGTAGGCATCGAAGTTGTGATAGAGGTCGATGCCGTTGAACAACACTGTTCCCGAGCTGGCCGGACGAAAGCCGCACAGAGCGTTGAGCAGTGTCGACTTGCCCGAGCCGCTGGCCCCCACGATGGCCACGAACTCCTGCGGGTAGATGGAGAGAGAAACGTCCTGCAGAATGTGCAGACCCTTGCCCACCACCCGAGAGAGGTGGAGAGCGTCGATGCGGAGGTTGCCTTCTTCGTCGACCACTCGCAATCGCCCCTGCTCCATCACCAAGCGACTGGGCCCGATGCGGACGATCTCCCCATCTTTCAGCCGATGCTCCCCGACGAGCTGCCCATTGACGTAGGTGCCGGCGGAACTGCCGAGATCCTGGAGGTAGACGTCGGCGCCGCGCCTCACGATCTGGGCGTGAGCCCGGGAAACCTGGGGGCTATGCAGGGAGACGTCCGCGTTGTCGCTGCGGCCCAGCACGAGGGCCCCCTTAGAGGGCACCTCGAAGACCGGGGACCGGACTTGGGATGGTCCGCCCGCCGCATCGCGACCCCAGCCAAGGCCCTGAGCTCCCCCGAACCCCGCGGCACGGGCAGCGTCAGGATCTCGGAACTCAAGCGTGACCGAACGCCCGATGTAGACCACGTCGCCGTTCGCAAGCGGCATGTTCTGGATCGATTTACCCTGGAAGCGCAGACCGTTGGTGCTGCCCAGATCGGTGATCTCCCAGCCCTGAATCGCGACGATCCAGCCGCGCGTGGCGACGGGACACGGCGTCGGAATCCACGGCTATGTCGCTGGCCGGATCGCGTCCCAGGGTCAGGGTAGCGCCCCGTAGAGTCGTCTCGGTCGTGCCCCCGGGCGTGGTGACCACGAGCCGAGCCGGGGAAACCGGGGCCAAGAGCACCGTGGCCTTCGCGACGCCCTTGGGGCCGGCCGCCTCGACCCTCTCCTCGATCCTCTCCTCGGCCCCCCCGACGACGGACCCTTCCGAGCGCTTGTGGAATCTAAGGGCGAAAGGCCCTATCTCGATCAGTGCGCCATCGCCGAGAGGCTGCTCGACCTTGACCTCCAGCTCGACGCCATCGACCCGGGTGCCGTTCCCGCTGCCTAGATCGATAACGCGGCTTCCAGCCTCATCCGAAAATATGCGGGCATGGAAACGGGAGACGGTAGAAGATTCGAGACGTACGTCGTTCTCGGGAGCCCGCCCAAGACCGGTCACGGCCTGAGTGAGCGCATGCTCCTCCGCTGTATTCAGACCCTCAAATGACAGAACACCGAGCACGGCACGATCCTAGGGTGCGGCGGACTGCTGCAGGGCTTGTCCGGACTGTAGGGCCGCCAGGGCCAGAGGCATCAGTTGCATGATCGCTGCCCCGATGGTGGTGTCGTCCGGCAGGGCGAACACGGCGGCGCGCAGGCCTTTGAATGCGGTTTGAAACGCGGTGACGTCCACCCCGGACACCCGGCCACCGGCTTCGATCACCTTGTCGAAGGCCTCCGCCAGGGGTTGAGTCTTCTTGAGGTCCCCCACCGTCAAGGTCGCGGCCTGGTTCTTCATCCCGGTGAACATGGTCCCGAGATCGGCGAGCGACGTATTGAGATCAGCTTTGGCCTGTTTCTGATCCGACCCTCCACACCCGACGGCGACAACACCCGCCAGCGCGACGAGAGCCACTACCACAAAGGCGATGGCTAAGACCTGCGAGATCCTTGAGATCCGTTCCATTGGCTCACACCTCCTTTTCGGGCAGGCTCCTAACCAACACTCTACTATCGGCGAACATCCGCCACAACCTCGGTTCCCCCCGTTGACGCCCGCCGTTCACAGTAGTAGGGTTCAGTGTGATCACATGCGCCTGAGAGCAGTCATATTCCTGCTGATCATCCTGGCGTGCGCAGGGATCCTCGTTTCCTGCAGCGCGGACAAGCAGGCCACCCCGCTGACACTGCCGGAGGGGTCGAGGGAGGCTGCCGAAAAGGCGGCCGAGGCCCTGCTGGGCACGGCCATCACCGGGGCCAACACGGTCCCCACTCAGGCCGGGTTGGAATTGCCGGTCCTTGCGCCGCTGAATCGGGCCTTCCTCGACTTCGCTGCTCCGTCCGGCGATAGACGCGTCCATCGCGGTCGCCGGGCACGCCCTGGGGATACGACCGACCTCGCAGGACTTCACGTACATACAAGGCGTCCAGGTGCCCACGCTCAGCGACCTCTTGTCGCCGCCGGGGAGCGACGACCAAGGCACGCTCGAGACCATGCCGGCGAGCTACGACTTGCGGGCGCCGGGGAAGATCACGGCGGTGAAAGACCAGAACCCCTACGGTACCTGTTGGTCGTTCGCCACATTGGGTTCGCTCGAATCCTCGCTGATGCCCGGTGAGAGCTGGGACTTCTCGGAGGACAACATGGTCCTCAACAGCGGCTTCTACAACGGTGACGACCCCTACAACTGGGGCGGGAACATCGTGATGTCCACCGCCTACCTGGTCCGCTGGGGCGGCCCGGTCGATGAGAGCGCGGACACGTACGGTGACAGCTACACGCCGGCCGGGTTGAGCCCGCTGATGCACGTGCAGGAGGTCAACTGGATCCCGGCTCGCGGGTCGGCCCTCGACAACGACAATCTCAAGCGGGCCATCATGCGAGTACGGCGGAGTCTACGTCGCCATGGGCTGGTACGAGGCGGCGGCCGACTCCATCTACTTCGATGCGTCGACGGCAAGCTACTACTACTTCGGCTACTCGAACGCCAACCACGCAGTCCTTGCCATCGGCTGGGACGACGACTATCCCGCCTCCAACTTCCCCGTGAAGCCCGCTCGGCGACGGGGCCTTTCTGGTAAAGAACAGCTGGGGCACCGGGTTCGGCGACGGCGGCTACTTCTACGTGTCCTACTACGACACCATCTTCGGTCGCAGCGACCTCATGGGGATGGTCGACAAGGCAGAGTCGACCGACAACTACAGCGGGATCTACCAATACGACCCTCTGGGTGATGTGAACGGCATGGGCTATGAGGACCCCACCGGATGGTTCGCCAACGTCTTCACCGCCGAGGAGACCTCATGGCTAAGCGCCGCCGGCTTCTATGCTTTGGCCCCGGGCACGAGCTACGAGGTCTATGCCGGCCCCAGCCTCGAGGCTTTGACGCTCAACACCAGCGGCACCCTTGACTATATGGGCTATCACACCGTGCCGCTCGCGGAGCCGGTCGCGCTGACGAGCGGCCGGCCCTTCGTGGTGGCGGTGAAGGTCACATCGCCGGGGACGGACAGCCCGATAGCGGTCGAATACCCTATCGAGAACTTCTCCAGCGCAGCCACGGCGGAGCCTGGGCAAAGCTACGTCAGTTCGGACGGTGCGGACTGGTCCGATCTGACGACGTATTGGGACGCCAACGCCAACGCGTGCTTGAAGGCATATGTGACGACCGAGCCCTGACCGCGGCGAGGGTGCGAGGTGCTCCCCGTCCTGCATCGGTCGCCTGGCCAGACCGCGACCTAGCCCGCTCTGGGCCGCACCAGCAGCACGGGCGTGTCACCCCGCCGTATGACATCTTCGGTGACCGAGCCCATGATGACGTGGCGCATTCCGCTGTGCCCGTGCGTGGCCATGACGATGAGATCGGCGCCGATCTCCCGGCCACTGCCGTGATGCTTTCGGCCGGCTCTCCCACCACTACCCTGATGCCTACCTGGACCCCCCGAGCGGCGATCCGCGCCGCCTCGCCGGCCAGGTGGTCCCGCGCCAGCTCAACCCGGTAGGCGGACTCGTCCCGGGAGTGACTGTGCACCACGTGCATCAGGGTCACCTGCCCGCCGGACAGGCGCGCGAGCGCGCCCGCCTGCTCGGCCACGGCGTCGTCGCTCGGATCCCACTTGAGAGGCACCAGGATCTGTTCGTACATCAGAAAGAACCTCCGCCGAGATTGTAGAGGAAGAGCACGTTTAGAGCCGTGACTATCACGCCCGCGGCGACGGCGAGCGTCCGTTCCACCCGTCCGCTTGCGAATGCCCCCATCACCCTGCGATCGGAGACAAGCAGCACCAGGGGCAGGATGGTCAGGGGAAGCTGGATACTCAGCGCCACTTGGCTGAAGATCAGCACCTTGTAGGAATCGGCGCCCGAAGCGATCACGGCGAGGGCCGGTAGCGCCAGCACGAAGAGCCCGACGCGGTAGAACTTGGTACGGGGGTCCTCCGGGCGGCCCAGATAGGCGGTGAGCACGTTCACTTCCGCCATGGCCGAGGTGAAGCTGGAACCGAGGCCCGCCAGCAGCAGGCCGATGCCGAACACCAGGCGGGCCAAGTTGCCGGCCAGCGGCTCCAACGTGGCGGAGGCCTGGTCGAGGCTGTTCACCGTGACTCCGTGGCGGAAGAAGACGGCAGCGGCCACGATCACCATGGCGCAGTTGATCAACCATCCCATGCCCATGGCCAGGGCGGTATCGCCGAATTCGTAGCGTGATCAGCCTCCGCCGACCTTCGTCGTCGACGGGCTGGTCGCGATGGAGCACCACGTTGGAGTGCAGATAGAGGTTGTGCGGCATGACCACCGCCCCCAGCATCCCGATGGCGACGGCGATGGCGGCGGTGTCGAGGCGGGGTACGAACGCATCCCGGGCGGCGGTAGCCCAATCGGGCTTCACCAGGGCCAGCTCCACCAGATAGCAGGCCGCGACGATGCCGATGATGACGACGATCACCCGCTCGATATGGCGATAGCGACCGGTCATGATCAGAGCGATCTTGAGCACCATGGTGATCGCCCCACCGACCACCAGCGGCAGCCCGAAGAGCAGGCGAAAGCCGAGGGCTCCTCCCAGCAGTTCGGCCACGTCGGTGGCGATGCAGGCCAGCACGATGCTGCCCCCGAAAAGACCGGTCCAAGGCCGAGAGAACCGCTGCCGTACGTTGTAGGCCAGGCTGTGACCGGTCACGATGCCCAGCCGGGCCGACATGCTCTGGAACAGGATGAGCATCAGCGTGGCCAGGGTTATCACCCAGAGCAGCGAATAGCCGAACTGGCTTCCCCCGGCGACGTTGGTGGCCCAGTTGCCGGGATCGATGAACCCCACCGTGACGATGAAGCCCGGCCCCAGGTAGCGGAGAAAGTCGCGGCTGACGAAGACGCGCAGCTTGGACAGCCGGGTTGGACGCGCCGATGGCGTCGGACTCGCCGATCGTCGGGACGGGACCAGAGCCGGCTTCACTTTCTACCTAGGGCAAGCCCCGCGCCTCGTACCCATGCCTCTCAGTCCACCGGCAGGTCGAAGAAGTCCTTGGGATTGTCCCAGCAGACCTGGTCGATGGTGGCCTTGTCGAGGCCGAACAGTCTCATGGCCAGCATCACCCGGGGGACCATGAAGTAGTCGTTGCCTTCCCCGCCCAGCTCGGAGTTGATGATGATCTTGTCGCGCTTGTCGGGGTTGTCGATGACGTACTGAGCGGCCGGCTCGGGGGGCATCTTGTCCCAGCAGATGGAGAGACCCACCATGCCCCCGGTCTTCATGCGCCAGTCGAGAGTGGCTTCGCCGGCGTGGTCGAACACGCACTTCTCCACCGGGAAGCCTTCTTCTTTGATGATCTCGAGGACTTTGGGCAGTACCGTCTCTCCCTGGGGGGCCAGGCGGATGGGGGTGTGGAGGATGACGGGCAGGTCGTGGGCTTTGGCGATCCTCAGGTGCTCGCGGAAGAGGTCGATCTCGAACTGGGTACCGGTGTCGAGACCGATCTCCCCCAGGGCCACGGCTCGATCCGCTTTGAGGAAGTCGGGCAGTCTTGGCCAGGCACTTCTCGGCGTCGGCGTGGTTCACGCCGAAGAAGGGCACCGAGAGCGAAGTGAAGAGCTCGAAACCCAGGGTCTTGGCGGTGGTGGTCTCCATGCCCAAGAAGCGCTCCCACATGAGGAGCACGCTGTCGGCGTCTTTGCTGCCCAAGAACATATGGGGGCTGGGGACGATGGCTGCTTCCATGCCCATCATGACCAGCTTCTGCAGTTGGTTGTCTTCGATCATGTCGGTATGCAGGTGGGCGTCGATGAAGCGCATGCCACGAACCTCCGTGCGAAAGGGATTGGCGGTCGGGAAGTACTTACTGACGAATCGTAGCATCACCGCGGGCGAGCACCGCCGGGCAGCCCGTCTGGCCGTATCCCGGAGACAGCTCCTAGGCCGATTCCCCGACAACCTCCACGCCTTTGCCCTGCCGGCGCGCGTAGAGGATGGCCATCACTACCCCGGCGGCGCAGAGACCGGCCATCGTCAGCACCATCGTCCGCACCCCGAGGTGCGCAGCCAATTGTCCGATCAGCATGCTCCCGATGGGGGTGGTGCCTATGAACAGCACGAAGTATATGCCCATGACCCGTCCCCTCATGTGTCCCGGGACCAGGAGCTGCAGCCGGGTATTGGCCGTGGTCATGAAGAGCACTCCACACAGCCCCACCACGAACATCAATCCCATGGTCACCAGGCGCCTCTCCGACAGTCCCACCAGGAATAGGAGGACCACGAAGCAGCCCGCCGAGACCAGCAGCAATCGCTGAGTGGGCCGCCCCCGGAAGGCGACGGCCAGCCCGGCCACCACCGACCCCGCCCCCATGGAGGTGGTCAGGAGGGCCAGGGTGGAAGCACCCGAGCTGAGCAGGTACTTGGTGACCAGCGGTAGCATGGTCTGGAAGTTGTAGCCGAAGGTACCCGACAGCGCCCATGGCGATGAAGATCACCATCACTTCGGGAGACGAGCGGGCGTAACGCAGACCGCCCCGGATCTGACTCCAGACCCTCTCCGCGGGGGGCCGGGACACCGGGAACAGCTCGCTCGACCGCATGGCGAACAGCGCCAGGATCACCGCCAGAAAGCTGGCCGCGTTGAGGAAGAAGCAGGCGGCGATGCCCAGGGTGCTGATCACCAGCGCGCCCACGGCCGGCCCGACGATGCGGGCGGCGTTGAACTGGGTGGAGTTCAGGGCTACCGCGTTGGACAGGTCGGCGGTGCCTACCATCTCGGGGATGAAGGCCTGCCGAGTAGGCCCGTCGACGGCGTCGACCAGGCCGCGGACTCCGGCCAGCGTGTAGATGAGCGCCACGGTGATGAGGTCGGTGGAGGTGAGGATGGCCAACGTGAGCGCCACCAGCAACTGCACGCATTGAGCGACGATGATGGTCTGGCGCTTGGGCAGACGATCGGCCAGCACTCCGCCGTAGAGGGAGAAGAGCAGCGCGGGCAGGAAGCGGATGGTCATGGTCCAGCCCAGCGCGACCGGCGACTGGGTGATCGTGAGCACCAGCCAGCTTAGAGCCACGTCCTGCATCCAGGTGCCGGCGAGAGACACCAGTTGTCCGAACCAGAACAGCCGGTAGTTGCGCCTGCCGAGCGAGCGAAAGCCGTGGGCCAGCCGCAGCGCCACGAGGTGATGAGGTGATTCGACCAGAGGCCACGCTCAGCGGCTCACGCGCGAGACCTCGTCGCGATCGAAATGGGGCCACTCCGCGGGCACACCGTCGCGCAGCGCCTCGATCCCGTCACCCCGTCCCAGCACTTCGCCGATGGCGGTGATCTCGATACCTTCGGCGACGATAGCACCCATGAGCGCGCCGGCGTCCGCCGGCGCGCAGGTGATGAGCAGGCTGCCCGAGCCGATCAAGCCCAGGGGATCGAGGCCCATGGCGGCACAGATGCGCCGGGTCTGCGGGTACACCGGGATCTTCTCCATGTGGAGGCGCAGCCGGCGGCCGCCGGCTGCGCCCAGCTCCCCGACCGCCGTGGCCAACCCGCCTTCCGTCACGTCGTGCATGGCGGTCACTCCCGCGAACGACCGGGCGATGCGGGCCTCGTCGAGGATCCCCACTCGATCCAGGAATCCGGCGCACTCGGCGATCTCCGTCTCCGTCATCCCCGCGCGGGCCAGTCGGGTCCCGAACTCCCGAGCGACGAGGCCGGTGCCCTCGATCGCCACCCCCTTTGTCATCAGGATCAGGTCGCCCTCTCGCATCTCCCGCTTGTCGACAAGGTGCCGCCTTAGGGCGGTCCCCGCCATGGTCCCTACCACCAGCGGCCGCGAGACCGCGTCCGTGATCTCCGTATGCCCGCCGCACAGCGAGATGCCGTATTCCGCGCACACCGCCTGTATGTCGCGCGCCACCGCGACCACCTCCGACGGGGTGGAACCCGGCGGGAAGAGCAAGGTGGTGAGCAGCCACCGGGGGGTGGCCCCGCTGGTGGCCACGTCGTTGGCGTTGGCCAGCACGGCGTAGCGCGCCAGGGAGTCGGTGGCCAAGGTGATGGGGTCGGAAGCCAGCACCACCACCTCGGCGTCCGCGATGTCCACGACAGCCGCGTCCTCCCCGATCCCGGCGCCGACGAGCACCGCGGGGTCGGCCGAAACGATGCCCGCCAGGCTCTCCTGCAGCAGGTCGGCCGGCAGCTTGCCGATGGGAAGGGGCAGGCCGTACCGGATGATCCGGCGCGCCGCCTCCAGATTCTGTACCACGAAGTCGGGTGAAGTCTCGGGAAGGAGCTCGCCGGGAACGTTTCGCACGAACATCGTCAGAGCCCCAGCCCGCGCGCCCGCTTCGATGTCGAAGTCATGGTCGCCGATGACCAGCAGTTCGCCGATCTCCACGCCTAGCTTCTCGGCCACGTACAGGACGCCGTCCGGGAAGGGTTTGGGACTCAGTGGGAAGTCGCGCGAGACGATCAGGGCAAAATCGGCCAGATTCAACCTGGAAAAGCGCTTGAGCGCCCGCTCCACCATCGCGCCGGCATTGCGCGTGATGATGGCCATGGGGATCTCGCTGCTCGCGGAGAAAAGCGACCAGGTCCTCGGCTCCGTCGTTGGGTTCGGCCCGGTCGGCCGCCTCGGCCTCCGCCTGGAGCATCACGTCCTCGTAACGGCGCCGCACGTCGAGATCCTCGATGTCGCGAAGGTACTCCAAGATGCCTTTCTCGGGCGGACAGCCGATCGCCCTCTGGATGGCAGACAGGTCGAGCAGTTCCGGCCTGGTGAGAGTGCCGTCGAAATCGAACAGCACCGCCGCCGTCCGGAAGGGCGCACCCGAGCGAAGGAAGGGGGTGAAGTCCTCGCTCACGCCAGTTGGGTCGCCCGGCGGGCCTGCCGCAGGGCCAGCGCCCCGGTGAGCGTCGCGAAGGCGAGGATCACCCCGACGCCGATCAGCAGCGGCCGCGCCTGCCATCCGTCGATGAGCAGCGACCGCATGGCGTCGTAGATGTAGGTGGTGGGATTGACCGTGGCCGCCCACTTCAGCCAGGTGGCGCCGATGTATTGCTTGGGCACGAAGGTGGTCGACAGGAAGATCAGGGGGAAGAAGGCGAAGGTAGCCGCTTCGGCCGCCGCTCCGTTCTTGGTCTTGAGCGCGATGAAGACGGCGTAGCCGGCGAACGCCATGCCCCACAGAAAGGCAAAGAGCAGCACCACGATGAGGCCTCCCGGCCCAGCGGCGGCTCTCAGGCCCAGGGCCAGTCCCAGCACCAGGATGAGTATCACCTGGCCGACGAGGAGCACGGCGCCTGCGACCATCGGCCCCCACACCAGCGCCAACCGCGAGGTGGGAGTGAGCAGCAGCTTGGTGAAATATCCCGACTCGAGGTCGCGGATCAGCGCCTGACCGGCCGTGCCCGCCCCGCCCACCGAAGCCGAAACGATGGACACCGGGATGATGAAGGCCAGGTACGAGCCCTTGAAGCCGGGAAGGCCTGCCACCGACGAGAGACCCGAGTTGAACACGAACAGGAAGAACACGCTGATGGCTATGTTGGGGATCAGGGCCGCCGGCGTGCGCAGGCTGTTGCGCAGCGAACGCGCGATGAGGAGCAGGACGTCGGTCATGCCGGGGCCTCCTCCCTGCCGGTCAGGCGCTGACCGGTAGCTCTCAAGAAGACGTCGTCGAGGGTCGGCTCGTTGAGCGTGAGACCCTCGAGCGGTATCCCGGCCTCATCCAGGGCCCGCACCAGGCCCGCCAATTTGTCGGCGGCCGCGGAGAAGTAGCAGAGCAGCTCCCGCCCCGACAGCTGTCGCTCGGGCGCCAGCGCCGCCAGCGCCGCGCCCGCTCGCTCGGCCAGCTCGCGCGAAGCGAAGGTGAGGGTCACCACCTCGTTCCCGATCTCCTTCTTGAGCTTCTGGGGAGACCCTTGGGCCACGATCTTGCCCCGGTCGATGATGGCCACCTCGTCCGCCAGCTTGTCGGCCTCTTCCAGGTACTGCGTGGTGAGAAAGATGGTCATCCCCAGGTCCTCGTTGAGGCGGCGGACCTCCTCCCAGATGGCGAGACGGCTGACAGGATCGAGGCCGGTGGTGGGCTCGTCGAGGAAGAGGATGTCCGGATCGTTGACCAGGGCAAGGGCCAGATCGAGCCGGCGCTTCATGCCTCCCGAGTACTGCCCCACCCGTTTCTTCGATTCGACGTCCGCCAGACCCACCGTGACCAAGAGCCGTTCGGCCGTGGCTTGAGCGTCGGCCGCGCTGGTCGGCGAAGAGACGAGACTGCAGCACCAACATCTCGCGCGCCGTCATGAGCGGGTCGAGGCCTACCTCCTGAAGGGCGACTCCGATACGGGAGCGGACCTCCTGCTGATCCTCGCACCACATCGAACCCGGCCACGCGGGCAGTGCCGGCGGTGGGAGCCAGGATGGTCGTGAACACTTTGACCAAGGTGGTCTTGCCCGAGCCGTTGGGACCGAGAAAGCCGAAGATCTGCCCGGAGCCGATGCTCAGGTCCACGCCGTCGACCGCCTTCACATCGCCGTAGTAGCGGGCGATCCCTTGGGCGACTATGCTGCGATCTCCGGTCTTGCTTCCCACGATCGGTTCCTTCCTACGTAAGGTAGTACAGCAGCGCGGGGATGACCACCACGCTGGCAAGTGTCGTCACCAACACTACCGAGGATACCAACTCGGCTTCGTTCTCATACTTCACTGCTGCGATGGCAGTAAAGATGGCTGAGGGCATGGCCGCCTCGAAAAGCACCACCGCCCGGGGGGTCCCGGTCAGTCCCAGCAGCCACACGGCGAGCAGACCGAGGGCAAAGCCCCCGCCCACGCGCAGTACGCTCGCCACCAGCGTCAGCGGGAGGTGCGACGGCCGTATCCGGGAGATGTTCATGCCCAGGACCAGCAGGAGGAGAGGGATACCCGCCTGGCCCAGGAACTTGAGCGAATTCATCATGAGCGTGGGGATAGTCACCCCGGCCAGATTCAGCGCCAGACCGAACAGGGCCGCATAGATGAGAGGCGTGCGCACCGCCTCCTTGAGCCCCTGCCTGAGCCCCTTCTGTCCGGCGGCGATGTAGATGCCGAGCGAGTAGATCAGGATGCCGCTCGGCATGTAGAAGAGGGCGGCGTTGGCCAACCCCTTGGCGCCGAAAGCCATGTAGATAATGGGAAAGGGGATGTTCACCAAGTTCGCGAAGACGATCGGCAGGTAGAGGGCCGAGTGTTTGGTCCGGCCGAAGCCGAAGGCGAACCGAGCTAGCGAGGAACGTACCGGCCATGACGAGCAGACACGAAGCCCACAACTTCGCCGCATCGCCGATCACGATGGGGCTGGAGAGCATCGACGTGAACACCAGGCACGGCACGGCGATGTACATGGCGACGTCGATGAGCGCCGCGGTGCCCGACCGGCTGAGCCTGCCGAACAGATAGCCGAGAGCGATGGTGAAGAACGTAGGAGTGACGATGGCAAGGATCTGCTGCATCATCTCAGCGTACAACCTCTGCGCCTGACCGCGCTAGCAGGCTGCTGGCGCTAGGGGCCTAGATGCGGGCGCCCTGGCTACGAAGGGCGCCGGGTGGTATAAGTCGAGCAGTGGACGAAGCGACCTTCTATCACTGGCTCGTCATCGCCTGGATGGCCCTCGCGGCCGTCACGTTCTTGGCCCTCTTCTTTGTGACCGCCCCCTACGGCCGCTTCACGCGGGGCGGCTGGGGCCCGCGGATAAGCGCGCGTTGGGGTTGGGTGCTCATGGAGTCACCCTCCCTCATCACCTTCCTCGTCATCTACGGTCTGAGCGAACGGAAGTCCGATCCGGTGGCGCTTGTGTTCCTGCTGTTCTGGATGGCGCACTACGTGCACCGCTCGCTTGTCTATCCCTTCCGCGTTCGCAGCAGCCGCCCCAGCATCACCGTGTCGGTCATAGCCATGGGAGCGTGCTTCAACGTCGGCAACGGGTATCTCAACGCCCGTTACCTGTTCGCGCTGGGACCCGAGCTGCAGACTTCGTGGCTGCTCGATCCCCGGTTCGTCGCCGGCGCGCTTCTCTTCTGGTTCGGGTACGTCCTCAACCAGCACTCCGACCAGGTGCTGATCGGGCTCCGCCGGAGCGGGGAGACCGGCTACAAGATCCCCTACGGGGGCGGGTATCGCTTCGTTTCCTGCCCCAACTACCTGGGCGAGATGGTCGAGTGGGGCGGCTGGGCGCTGGCGTGTTGGAACCCCGGAGCCCTGGCTTTCTTCGTCTGGACGGTGGCCAACCTGGCTCCTCGGGCAGTCAAGACCCATCGCTGGTACCGGGACGAGTTCCCCGACTACCCCGCCAAGCGCAAGGCCCTTCTCCCCTTCATCGTCTGAGGCGGCCGGCGGGGCCGGCGAGGTGCGGCAGACGGCGCCGGCGCCGTATGCCGGCGCGCACGCCGCATAACCGCGATAGAATGACTGACGCAGCCAGCAAGGCCGCGTCTGGCGCTGCCCGCGAAGAGGGGTTGAGGACCAAGGTGAGAGCTCAGTACAAGCCAGGTGAGGACGACGGCTCCCGTGGCCCGGAGCGTCTTCTGGCTCATGATGTCCCTGCTGGCCTGGGAGTTGTTCCAGGGTCTGCGAGACCGGGCGGCCATCCCCACTGGGTCCTGGGCGCTCCCCCCCGTCGATCTGGTGTTCCTGGTGATCCTGCCGGCCCTTAGCGCCTTCGCCTTCACCCGCCTGTTCCTGGTGGTGACGCAGTCGGCCCGGGGGTCGCTCAACGTCTACTCCGTCATCTCCAGCCCTTCCGCTTGGACGTTCTGGTTGGGCCTGGGAATCGGCATGATCGGTCACGGCATCCACATCGCCGGCCGGGCCGTGCAACGGGCGATGCCCGAGATCTTCGCCGAGGGCGAGTTTGCCGCCAAGATCGTCTTTCTCGATGTGCGGCTCGGCTATCTCCTTCTGGGGATCGGCTTCTTCCTTGCCAGCTTGGCCATCCTCCTCGTCGGCCAAGGCTCCGGTGCAGCGCATATCGGGGGGAGAACGGCTGCTCTTCGTGCTGGGCTCTCTGGCCACGTACGGTTTCGTGATCGTGTATCTGGGGGTGGGCGGACAGCAGATGATCCCAGCCATCGGCGCCAGCGTGGTGCTGAGCGCGGTCAGCTTCTGGACCATCCCCCCTTCCGAGGTCACCCGGGATCCCATCGGGGCTTTGATCGTCCCCGGGACCTTCCTGGCCGGGGTGACGCTGATCGTCTGGACGGTCATCGTGGGCGGACAGCCCACCTGGCCTGATGCTCGTTTCGAATGACCCTAGGCTATAATCGCGCCTTGCTTGAAGCCGTGTGCGCCGCGGAGTGGTGTCCGAGCTGGCTTAAGGAGCACGACTGGAAATCGTGTAGGCGGGGGTAACTCGTCTCGAGGGTTCGAATCCCTCCCACTCCGCCATACATCTAGAAGGAGACCGCTTTGAACCTGCGCACGTTGTCAGCGCGACCGGCAACGGTCTGCTTGCTGCTGCTCCTGGCCCTCTTGGCGGTCGCGGCCGGCTGCGCCTCCGGCTCATCGGGGCAAACGACTACCACCGCGTCGACGGCGAGCACGAGTTCCAGCGCCGCGACGAGCACCACCACGAGCGGGGGCGGAACCACAACCACCTTGCCCCAGATGATGTCCGACTACGACAGGGAGTTGGCGAAGACCGCCACCATCCAGCACAATCTGGCCGTCTACCTGAGCGACCAGCAGGCCTCGCAGACCGACCCCCGGATGGGGATCTTCTACGGGCTGCGGGCCCGCACCCAGGCACTCACGTGTCGCAAAGCCCTCAGCACCGGTGATCTGGCCTGGCCGACACGCGCCATGAGAGATGTCTATTCCACGCTCAACCTGGGCCGAGACGTGGCCACCGGCACCGTGGCGCAGACCCTGGCCGACGCACGGGCGATCGTCGCCACCCTGGGAGCGCCCTCGGACGGACCCGACCGGGCGGCCACCCTCCTCGACCAGTTCATCGCCCAACTGGCGCCGTTGCTCGACGAGGCGACGGCGATCACGCCCACGACGACGACTTCCACCTAGAGCGGCGCGGCGCCGGCCGCGCCGGCCTGCTGTATACTCCCGGCGACCGTGCTAGGTGGGGAGCTAGCGGTGCCCTGTACCCGCAATCCGCTTTAGCGGGACGGAATTCCCACCCCAGGAGCGGGCCTGTGAGGTCTGACGTCGGCGTGTGGTGTTGACGGCCAGGTCCTGCGCAATGGAAATCCGTGAACCGGGTCAGGACCGGAAGGTAGCAGCCCTAAGCGGACTCTTCCATGTGCCGCGGGGTAGCTTGGCTTGAGCCGGCTACCGGCGGGCGCTCGGAGGTTCGTCTTCAAAGGTGGGTGCACGGTCCTTTTTGACCCAAGACGCGCCCCTCGTCGCCGCCGGCCGCTCTCGCCGCCGCGGCGCTCCCGAGAGGGCATGTCGACCTTGGCGGAGGCCGCCAGCGCGGCGAAGGAGTCATCGGGCGCATGTCTGTTTCCCTGTACCGCAAGTACCGGCCGGCACGCTTCGAAGACATCATCGGGCAGGACCACGTGGCCCGCACGCTCGTCAACGCCATCAAGAACGACCGCGTCAGCCACGCGTATCTCTTCACCGGTCCGCGCGGCACCGGCAAGACCTCCACCGCCAAGATCCTGGCCATGGCCCTCAACTGCGACGCCGGGCAGGGCAAGGCCACCGCCGAGCCCGACGGCACCTGTCCGCATTGCCAGGCCATCCGCCGCGGCAGCGCGATGGACGTGGTGGAGATGGACGCCGCCTCCAACCGGGGCATCGACGACATCCGCGACCTGCGGGACAAGGTGCACTTCTCCCCGGTGGAAGGGCGCATGAAGGTGTACATCGTGGACGAGGTCCACATGCTCACGCCCGAGGCCTTCAACGCCCTGCTCAAGACCCTGGAGGAGCCGCCGGTCCACGCCGTCTTCGTGCTGGCCACCACCGAGCCGCACAAGGTGCCTGCCACCATCCTGTCCCGGTGCCAGCGTTTCGACTTCCGCCGGCCCTCGATCATGGAGGTGGTCGGCGTCCTCGGGACGGTCGCCGCCGCAGGAGGGCATCGAGGTGGCCGAGACGTCCCTCACGGTCATCGCCCGGGCGGCCGGAGGCAGCTTCCGCGACGCCATCGGCATCCTCGACCAACTGGCCACCTACTCCGGCGGCAAGATCTCTCTGCAGGAGACTCTCGACATCCTGGGCATCGTCCAGCACGACCTGCTGTTCGAGATCGTCGATCTCGTTCACGAGCACGACACACGAGGGGCCCTGCTCTTCGTGGAGCGGCTGAGCCAGGGGGCGACCGACTACGGCCAGTTCATGAAGGATCTGCTCGGCCACCTGCGCGACCTCTACGTGGTCAAGCACACCGACGACATGCCGGCCAGCATCGCCCTGACCGAGGAGCAGCTGGACACGCTGCGCAGCCAGGCCGGCCGGGTCTCGACGGCGCGCACCGTGACCTTCATCGACCTCCTGGGCGAGGCCCTGCGGGCCATCCGGCAGGGGTCCGATCCCCGACTGGAGTTGGAGCTGACGCTGATCAAGATGACCGCCCTGGGCGCGGGGGCGGCCGCGAGGCCGGAGTCGGTAGCTGTTCCCGCGGCCGCGGCGGCCGCGACGACGCCGGCGCTCGCGGGCGCGCCGCCGGCGCGACGCCGAGCCGCCACGGCCGCGCCGCGCCGCACCGGACGCGCCCCAGCCGCGCGGGCGACCCGGCCCGCCGACGACGCGCCGCCGAGCGCCGAGGCCGCCGGTGCCGACCGCCGGCGCCGACCCGCCCCCGAGGCCGCAGACCGCCACACCGGCTCCGTCCACCGTGCAGCCCGACATCGACCACCTCAGACGAGCCTGGCCCCTGGTCCTCGAAGCGGTCAAGAAGCGTCAGGCCGGTCTGTCGGCGGTGCTCGGCCGAGGGACGCCCGGAAAGCCTCGAGGGCAACGAGTTGGTCATCAAGTTCCCCGCCGGCTACAGCTTCCAGGCCAACCAGGTCGCGCGCGGCGACAATCCCCGGGTGATCGCCGACGCCCTGCGCGAGGTCACCGGCAGGGAGCTTCGCGTCACTACCCGGATGGCGGTCGAGCCTACCGCCCAACCGGCCGGCGAAGAGGAAGATGCTAGAATCCTGAGCAAGGACGAGCTGATCCGGGTGCTCAAGCAGGAGTTCGACGCCCGGGTCATCGACGACGGGCCCGCGCGCTAGAAGAGCCGAGGAGACGCCAGTGAACCCGAACCCGAACTACCAGAAGATGATGAAGCAGGTCCAGAAGATGCAGGCCGACATGGCCAAGATGCAGGAGGACCTGGCCAATGAGGTGGTAGAGGCTTCCGCGGGCGGAGGCATGGTGACCGTCCAGGTCACCGGCGCGATCGAGCTGAAGAGCATCAAGATCGACCCGGCCGCGGTCGACCCCGAGGATGTGGAGATGCTCGAAGACATGATCATGGCCGCCACCAACGAAGCCCTCCGTTCGGCGCAGGAGCTGGCCAACAAGAAGCTGGGCGGCATCACCTCGGGTCTCAACATCCCCGGTCTGCCCTTCTGACCCGGGCCGCAGACGCCCGTCGGCCCCCAGCAGTAGGCGCATGTTCAGCCCCACCGTCCAGAGGCTCATCGACGAGCTGAGCAAGCTCCCCGGGGTGGGTCCCAAGACGGCCCAGCGCCTGGCGTTCCACCTGCTCAAGCTCTCGCCCGAGGACGCCCTGCCGCTGGCGCAGGCGCTCATCGACGTCAAAGAGACGGTGCGCTTCTGCAGCCGCTGCTTCAATCTCACCGAGCAGGAGTTGTGCTCGATCTGCCTGGACGCCCGTCGAGACATCCACCATCATCTGCGTGGTCGAGGAGCCGGGCGACATCATCAGCGTCGAACGCACCCACGAGTATCGAGGCCTGTATCACGTTCTTGGAGGAGCGCTCTCCCCTCTGGACGGCGTCGGACCGCAGAAGCTGCATCTTGCCGAGCTGTTCGAGCGGGTACGGTCGTCGGAAGAGGTCCACGAGGTCATCGTGGCCACCAACCCCAACATGGCCGGTGAGGCCACCGCTCTGTACATCGCCGAGGAACTTCGCCCGCAGGTTGCCGGCGGCTCCCTGCGCATCACCCGGCCGGCCGCCGGCCTGCCCATGGGCGGCGATCTCGAGTACGCCGACGAGGTCACCCTGGGCCGGGCCCTGACCGGTCGGCGGGAGCTCTAGAAAGGAGCACTGATCCCATTGGCGGAGCAAGAGGAGTACATCGTCATCGGCGGTCCCGAGCGCAAGGCCGAGCGCACCAACATCGTGGTGATGAAGTTCGGGGGTAGTTCGGTGGCCGACGCCACCTGCATCAAACGGGTGGCCAACATCATCGTGGAGGCCCGCAAAGCCGGACACCCGGTGGTGGCCGTGGTCTCCGCCCGGGGCGACACCACCGACGAGCTCATCGAGATGGCCAAGGAGATCTCCGACGATCCCCCGGCGCGGGAGATGGACATGCTCCTCTCCACCGGAGAGCGCATCTCGGCGGCCCTGCTGGCCATGGCCATCCACGATCTGGGCTACGACGCCATCTCGCTCACCGGGTCGCAGGCCGGCATCGTCACCGACACGGTGCATACCAAGGCCAAGATCCTCGACATCAAGCCCGGTCGCATCCGCAAGGCGCTCGACGAGGACAAGATCGTCCTGGTGGCCGGCTTTCAAGGGGTGTCCACCGCCCAGGACGTCACCACTCTGGGACGCGGCGGCTCCGACACCACGGCGGTGGCCCTGGCGGCCGCCCTGGGAGCCGAGGTGTGCGAGATCTACACCGACGTGGAGGGCGTCTTCACCACCGATCCGCGCGTCGTGCCCGAGGCGCGCAAACTGGACTTCATCTCCAACGAGGAACTGCTCGAACTGGCGGCGAGCGGGGCCAAGGTGATGATGGCCCGCAGCGTCGAGGTGGCCCGCCGCTTCGACGTGCCGCTCCACATCCGTTCGAGTTTCACCACAGCCCCCGGCACCTGGATAGGACAGGATGATTCAAGCATGGAACAGGCGATAATCTCCGGTGTCACCTTCGCTCTCGACGACGCCAAGGTGACCATCCACGATCTCCCCGACATAGTGGGCGTGGCCGCCAAGATCTTCACCGCGCTGGCGAAGGCTCACGTGAACCTCGACGTGATCATCCAGAACGTCTCCGCGGGAGGCACCACCGACATCTCGTTCACCGCCTCGGAAGACGACCTGCCCAAGATCTCCCGGGTGCTCGGCGACCTGCAGGGCGAGCTCGGCTTCACCTCGTTCGACACCGACAAAGAGGTGGCCAAGGTCACGCTTGGTCGGAGCAGGGATGAAGACCTACCCGGGCGTGGCGGCCAAGATGTTCGAGGTGCTGGCCGAGAACGGCATCAACATCGAGATGATCTCCACCAGCACCATCAAGATCAGCTGCGTGATCCGCAAGCAGCACGTGGAGACCGCCGTCAAGGCCCTCCACGCGGCCTTCCGGCTTCACGAGGGCATGGTCAACCGGGAAGAGGTCTTCAGCTAGGTGCGCTGGTGCCCGCCGCGGCTCGGACGGTGCTGCCGGCGCCGTGCCTCACGCCGGGGCGCAGTGCCTGACGCCCTCCTCCTGTTCGTCCTCTTGCAGGCGGAACTGGCGCCGATAGAGGTCGGAATACATCCCGCCACGAGCAAGAAGCTCTTCGTGCGTGCCTTGCTCCTTGAGCCTGCCCTCGTCGATGACCAGGATCTGGTCGGCGCGCCGGATGGTCGAGAGACGGTGGGCGATCACCAAGGTGGTCCGCCCGGCCATCATCCGTTCGAGCGCCTGCTGGATGGTGGCCTCCGTGCGCGAGTCCACGCTGGCGGTGGCCTCGTCGAGCACCAGTATCCGGGGATCGCGGAGGATGGCCCGCGCGAAGGAGATGAGCTGTCTCTGACCCTGGCTTAGATTCCCGCCCCGCTCGCCCACGGGTTGGTCGTAGCCCTGGGCGAGGTTGCCGATGAACGCGTGCGCCCCCGCGATCCGGGCCGCTTCTTCCACCTCTCCGTCGGTGGCCTCCAGACGCCCGTAGCGGATGTTCTCTCTGATGCTCCCCGAGAAGAGGAACGGTTCCTGGAGCACCAGCCCTATCCGGCCGCGCAGCGATTCCTGGGTGACGTCGCGCACGTCGACGCCGTCGATCAAGACCGAGCCGCCGTCCACGTCGTAGAAGCGGAGCAGCAGGCTGACGATGGTGGTCTTGCCGGCGCCGGTGGGCCCCACGATGGCCACCGTCTGCCCGGGTACGGCCTCGAAACTCAGGTCTTCGAGCACCGGCTCGTTGGGCAGATACGAGAACGACACGTGGTCGAAGGTCACGCGGCCGGTGAGTAGCGGCGCCGCTGGGCCCGGCCGGCGTCCGGGGCGTCGGGCGCCTTACCGGCACCATCGGTCCCGCCGCCGATCCGGCGACCGCCTCGTCCAGCGAACGCGCCCCCGGCCTATCGGCCACCCGCGGCTCCCGGTCCACCAGGTCGAGGATGCGCTCCGCCGCCGCCAGCGCCGACTGCACCTGGGCGTAGAACGAGGAGAGGGCCTGGATGGGCCGGAAGAACTGCTGCACGTAGGCCAGAAAGGCGACCACCACGCCCACGCTCACCGCCGGCGGGTTCCGCAGGGCCAGATAGCCCGCCGTAGAAAGCGACGATGGCGGTGGCCAGCGTCCCCAGCACGTCGAGCACCGGCGAGAACGCGCTGGTCACACCTACCGCCGCCACGTTCGCGTCGCGGTTCATGGCGTTGACCTCGCGGAAGCGCTCGGTGGTAGCCTCGCCACGGTTGAAGGCCTGGGTGACCCGCACGGCGGCGATATCCTCCTGGAGGTTGGCGCTCACATCGCCGATGGTCTGCCTGGTGCGCCGGAACGAGCGCCGGGCCAGGCGCGCGAACAGAGCGGTGACGACAAAGGTCAGCGGGATCACCACGAACGAGGCCAGGGCCAGGCGCCACTCCAGGGCCAGCATCACCCCTACGATCCCCAACAGAGCCGAACAGACCGCCCAACGTCTGGGTGAGTCCCTGGGAGAACAATTGGTCGAGGGCCTGGACGTCGTTGACGAGCCGGCTCATCAGGTCGCCGGTGCCGTGCCGGTCGAAGAACTGCTTGTCCAGGCGCTGGACGGCGACGAATACCTGAGTGCGGAAACGGGCCAGCAGACGCTGGCCTATCCTCCCGATAAGCCGGAATTGACCCGCATTGGCCAGATAGCCGACCACATAGGAGGCCAGCAGGAGGATCATCAGCGTCGTCAGCAGGGATGCGTCGCCGCGGGTGATGGCGGTGTCGATGGCTCTCCCGATGAGGTACGGCCCCGCCGCCGTCGCGGCCGCGCCCACCAGCACCACCAGCAGGGCCGCGAGGAGCGCCGGCCGCATGTCGCTCATGTAGCCCCACAGCCGCCTCAGCACCTTGCCGGTGTCGGCCGGCCGCTCCTTCTCGGCCCCGACGCTCAGTCCGTGGAAGGGTCCGTGCCCGCCTCTCATGGCCGGTCTCCGCGGACGCCGGCGGCGCCTTGTCCGTCAGGGGCGCCGCCGCCTTGGCCGGCCGGCGCGCCGACCGGGGGCGCTTCCGGCAGGCCCGCCCCGGCGGCCCGCGCCGGCCGTCCCGTTACGCCAGCTGGGAATCCACGATCTCCCCGTACAGCGGGCTGCTGCACAGCAGATCGTCGTGCGCTCCGTCGGCCACCACTTTGCCCCCGTCGAGCACCAGGATCCGGTCGGCCCTCCGCACCGTGGACACCCGGTGAGCGATGACGAGCGACGTCCGCCCCTGCATCAGTCCTTCGAGAGCCTGCTGCAGGCGGTATTCGGTCTCGGCGTCGACCGAGCTGGTGGCGTCGTCCAGGAGCAGTATCCGGGGATCCACCAGGAGGGTGCGGGCGATGGAAAGACGCTGCCGCTGTCCGCCCGAGAGCGTGACCCCGCGCTCGCCCACCACCGTGTCGTACCCGTCGGGGAAGCCCATGATGAAGTCGTGCGCCTGCGCGGCTTCGGCGGCGGCCACGATCTCCTCCATCGTGGCCTCGGGACGGCCGAAGGCGATGTTGTCCCGGATGGTCCCCCCGAACAGGGTGGACTCCTGCAACGCGATCCCGATGCGGGAGCGCAGCGACGACAGCGTGACCTCGCGGATATCGACCCCGTCGATGCGGATGGCTCCCGCGCCGCGCGTCGTAGAACCGGGGGATCAGGTTGATGAGGCTGGACTTGCCCGAGCCGGTGGTGCCCACCAGGGCCACGGTCTGACCGGGCTCTATCTCGAAGCTGATGTCGTCCAGGATGGTCTCCTCCTGGCCCGCGTACCGGAACGACACGTGGTCGAAGGTGATGCGTCCCTCGATGGGTCCCAGCTCCGGGGCGCCCGGGCGGTCCGCCACCTCACTCTCGGCGTCCAAGACCTCGAACACCCGGGCGGCGCTCGCCCCGGCCCGGGACATCATGGCCGTGATGAAACCCAGTTGGAAGACCGGCATGAGCAGGAACGAGAGATAGGTGGTGAAGGCCACCAGCGTCCCCAGGCTGAGCCTCTGGGCGATCACCTGATCGCCCCCATACCAGACCACGGCCAGGTTCCCGAGATTCGCCACCAAGAAGATGACGGGAAAGGCCGCCGACAGCGCCGCTATCACCCGTAGGCTCTCGCCGAGGAGATCGGCGTTGGCGCCTTCGTAGCGGTCCCGCTCGTAGGGCTCGCGAGTGAAGGCTTTGACCACCGCCACTCCGGCCAGGTTCTCCTGCAGGACGGTGTTGAGCGTCCCCAGCCTCTGTTGGATCAGACGAAAGAGCGGGAAGACGCGGGTCACGAGCACGCCGAAGATGCCGAAGATCACCGGTACCATGGCGAACGACACGCCGGCCAGGCGCACGTTCAAGATCACCAGCACGATCACCGTCCCTATCATGGTGAGCGACGCCGACAGCAGGTTGAGCAGCCCCTGTCCCGAGAACTGCCGCACGTTCTCCACGTCCGAGGTGATGCGGGTCATAAGCTGGCCGGTCTGCACCCCGTCGTGATAGCTGAAGGACAGGTTTTGGAGCTTGCCGAAGAGCGCGTTGCGCAGGTCGAAGGCCACTCCCTGGCTGGCCTTCTCCGCCAGATAGCCTTGCAGGAAGTTGAACAGCCCGCGCACCACCGCCACTCCGAGCAGCGCGGCCGAGGAGATGACGATCCAGCGCCACTCCCCTCCCCTGATGCCCCGGTCGATGAGGACCCGGATGAGCAAGGGCGACGCCAGGGTAGCGCCGGTCACCGCCAGGAGGGAGATCAACGCGCCCGTGGCCTGGGGAGAGTAGGGTCGGAGAAAGAGAAGCGCCCGGCCCAGATCGGCGAATTGCGCCCGTTTGGGGCTGGAAGAAGATCTCGTCAAATGCTCACTCTCACGGGTCTGTAGGCCGGCCGACGCCGAAGTTGCCGCTATCCGCGTTCCAGCGGTTCGGGTAGAGTATAGCCACACGCACCGGCTGAAGGGGGAAAGGGGCACAGTGGACGCGATCGTGGTGGAAGAACTCCGCAAGCAATTCGATCCGCCCAAGGGCCCGGTCGCCGTCGACGGGGTCTCGTTCCAGATCCAAGAGGGCGAGATATTCAGCCTCCTGGGCCCCAACGGAGCCGGCAAGACCACCACCATCTCCATCCTCTCCTGCCTGCTCAAGGCCGACAGTGGAGAAGCGCGGGTGGCCGGGTTCTCGGTGTCTCGGGAACCGGAGAAGGTCAAGGCGCTCATCGGGGTGGTCCCTCAAGACATCGCCCTGTACGAAGACCTGAGCGGCCGGGAGAATCTCCTGTTCTGGGGCCGGATGTACGGGATGAGCGGGGCTGCGCTCGAGCAAGCGGGTCGACGAGGTGCTCGAGCTGATCGGCCTGACCGACAGGCAGAAGGACCGGGTCGACAAGTACTCCGGGGGCATGAAGCGCCGGGTGAACATCGGCGCCGCCCTGCTGCACAAGCCGCGCTTCCTCTACCTCGACGAGCCCACCGTGGGCATCGATCCGCAGAGCCGCCGCTCCATCCTCGATGGGGTCAAGGATCTCAACGCCGGCGGGCGTGACCGTGCTCTACACCACCCACTACATGGAAGAGGCTCAGGAGCTGTCCCACCGCATCGGCATCATGGACCGGGGCGCCATGGTCGCCGTGGGCACGCACGCGGAGCTGGTGAAGCTGGTGGGCGAGCAGACTCGGATCGACCTGGTGGTGGACCGCGAAGCCGCTACGCTGGCCGAGCGCTGGCGCGGCCTTCCCGGGGTGGCCTCGGTCTCCGAACCGGAGGACGGACGGGTGTGGCTCCTGGCCGAAGACGCCAATACGCTGACGCCCCTGCTGTTCGACAGCGTCAGGGCGCTGGGAGCGCGCATCACGAAGATCGACCTGGCCGAGCCCAACCTGGAGACGGTGTTCCTGCACCTCACCGGCCGGGCGCTCAGGGACTGAGCGGGCGCGGCGGAGCCGAGCATGCGGGCCCTCAGTATCGCCTGGAAAGACACCCGCCACGTCTACCGCAACGTCGCCGGACTGGCGATGATGCTGGTGGCTCCGCTGCTGCTGGCCACGCGCTCTGGGCGCCGCTTTCGGAGGAGGAGGCAACTTCATCATCCCGGCGGTGAAGACCGTGGTGGTCGACCAGGATAGCGGCGCCGGGGCGGGCACGCCCGCCGCCGGCGCCCCCAGACCGCCGGCGCCACCCTCACCGCCGCCCTCACCAGCCCCGGGCTCGCCGACCTACTGACCGTCAAGCTGGTCGACACTCCCGAGGCCGCCCGGACTGCCGTCGACAACGGCGACGCCGAGGTGGCCGTCATCATCCCGGCCGGGCTTTCCGCGGCCCTGATGCGGGCGCCGCGCCGGGCCAGGGCGCCTCCGGCCAGGGCGCGCAGCGGCTGCCGCCGAGGTGCAGGTCTACAAGGACCCGACCCTGACCGTCGGACCAGCGATCGCCACCGCGGTGGTGCAGTCGGTGATCCAGACCATGAACGGCGCCCGAGCGGCAGCCCTGACCTCCGCCCAGTTGGCCGCCTCCGCCGGGATCACCGACCCCGCCGCGCTTGCCGACGTGGCCACGAAAGCCGCCGCGACCTTCACCCAGGCGGCCCAGGCCGAAGCCCCGGTCGTCCTCGAGGCCCGTGCCCCGACGACGGGCGCCGCAGACCCGCAAGGACCCCAACGTCGCCAGCCAGGTGCTGGTGGGCATGATGATCTTCTTCATGCTCTTCGGGGCCTCCACCCCGGCGCGCAGCATCATCGACGAGCACCGGCAGGGCACGCTCCCGCGCCTGTTCACCACCCCGACGCCGCGCAGCGTGATCCTGGGCGGCAAGTACATCGCCGTCTTCCTGGTGGTCCTCATCCAATCGGTCATCCTCCTGCTCGCCGGATGGCTGCTCTTCGGAGCGCACTGGGGAGAGATCGGGACCGGTGATCGTGCTCACCCTCTGCGGAGCGTTCGTCGCCACGTCGCTGGCCTTGCTCATGATCTCGTTCGCCAAGACCCCGGCCCAGGCGGGCGCCGTGAGCAGCGCCGTCTTCGTGTTCCTGGCCTTGATCGGCGGCAACTTCATGGGCACGGTCAACGTCGGCGGCACCCTCGCGCTGGTCCGCAGATTCACACCCAACGGCTGGCTGCTCGAGGGCTGGGACCACCTCCTGTACGGGGGATCGTGGAGCAGCATCGCTCTGCCGGTGGCCGCCGCGCTGGCCTTCGCCGTGGTCTTCTTCGCCCTGGCCACGCTCTTCTTCCGGAGGCGCTACGCGTGAGGCGCGTGTGGCACATAGCCACCAAGGAACTGCTCCAGACCCGCCGGGACCGGCTGGCGGCGCTCTTCACCATCGTGTTGCCGGTGGTCTTCACGGTCTTCCTGGGCCTGATCTTCGGCGGAGCCAACAGCGGACCCGGCCGTCTTCCGCTGGCGGTGGCCGACGCCGACGGGACTGCGGCCTCCACGCGGCTCGTCGAGCAGCTGAAGGCCTCGCCCATCGTCGAGCTGAAGACCATGACCGCCGGTGAGGTCGACGCCGCGGTCCAGGACCAGAAGGTCGCCGCCGCCCTGGTCATCCCCGCGGGCTACGGCGCCGCGCTCGACGCGGGCAAGCCGGTGACCCTCGCGTTCGTGCGCATCCAGACCTCGAGCGGCGCCCAGTCGCTGTCGCAGGCCGTGCAGGCCGCGGTGGGAGAGTTGAACAGCCGCCTCCTGGTGGCCAAGACCGCGGCCGAACAGGTCTCCCTCCAGACCGGGCAGGCGCTCGACCAAGCCCTCCTCGGCTCCGCGGGAACCCTGGCCGCCGCCGCGCTGGCGGCGCCGGCCGTCACCGTCAAGACCAGCGATTCCGCGAACGCCACCGTACAGATCGCGGGAGGCTTCGAGCAGGCCTCGGCAGGCTCTCTGGTCAACTGGGTGCTCTTCAGCCTCCTCACGGTGGCCACCGGCCTGGCCTGGGAGCGGCGCCAGGGCCTGCTGCGCCGGCTCAGCGCCACGGGAGTCCGGGGCCGGCAGATCATCGGCGGCAAGATGCTGGCCATGGTGATCATCACCTTCCTGCAGCAGCTGTTCCTCATCCTGCTGGGCCAGTTCGCCTTCGGGGTCGACTACCTGCGCAGCCCGCTCGCGCTGCTGATGGTCATGGTCTCGCTGTCCGTGCTGGCGGCGTCGTTCGGCCTCCTCATCTCCTCGGCCTTCCGCTCCGAGCAGGCAGTCATCGCCACCACGGTCATCTCCGCCCAGCTGCTGGCCGTCCTGGGGGGAGCCTGGTTCCCCTTGGAGATCACCAGCGGCTCCTTCTCCCGGGTGGCCCACTTCCTGCCCACCGCCTGGGTGGTGGATTCTCTCCACGGCATCATCCTCAAGGGCTGGGGAGCCGGGAACGTGCTCGCTCCGATGGGGATCGTGTGGACCTGGATAGTGGTGGTCTTCGCGCTCGCCGTGTGGCGCTTCCGCCCGGAATAGATACAATCCGCGCATGAACGAGGATCGCTTCGAGGCCATCGCCCCCGACACCGAGCCGGGGATGAACTTCATCTCGGTCGATTTCGACCTGGTCATGGTCAACCGAGCGAACGAGCGTCTCTACGGCAAGTCGATGGTCGCGCTCCTGGGCAAGAAGTGCTACCGCGAGTTCGAGAAGCGGGACGAGCCCTGTCCTCATTGCCCTGGGCGCCTGGCCCTGGCCACCGGCGAGGCGCACGAGAGCCGAGACGGAGGGCCTGCGGGACGACGGGACCCGGTTCTGCGGCCCGAGTACGAGCCCACCCGGTGATGGGCCCGGACAACCGGCCCGACAGGCTTCATCGAGGTGGTGGAGGACATCACCGAGCAGAAACGGGCGGAGAGTCTCGCCCGCATCAGCGCCGACCTGCGAGCCGCACTACTGGCTGCCCAGAACGTACGCAAGGCCCTTCGGGAAGTCCTCGACGCGGCCCTGCGCGTGGAAGCCATCGACTCCGGGTGCGTGTTCCTGATCGACAAGGCGACCGGGAAACACACGTTGGTCCTCCAGCGCAATCTTGCCCCGGAATGTGTGAAGGCCCTCGCCGATCTCAGCGTGGAGTCGACCGCGGTGTTGCACCGGCGCGAATAGCGGGCCGAGCACAGCGCTGCGGCGGCGCCGGGAGCCGAGGACAGCGCGCCGGCAGCCTGCCTGCCTGCCTGGGAGAGGTCGCCGGCGCTCCCCGGTCCCTGGTGGTGATCCCGATACTCCATCGGAGCCAACTGGTCGCGATGATGATGGTGGGCTCCTCCACCTACCCGGATATCCCCGCCAGCCTCCGAGCCGGCCTGCGCAGCCTGGGTGCGACGGCGGGCAGCGCGGTCTCGCGCATACGGGCCGAGCAGGCCCGCGGTGACGCCGTGGCCGACCTGGAGGCCGTTATCTCGCTGGCCCCGGTGGCGACCATGGTCCTGGATACCGGGGGCCGCATCACCATGTGGAACAAGGCCGCGGAGAGGCTGTTCGGCTGGAAGACGTCGCAAGTCCTTAACCGTCTTCCCCGTTCGCTGCCGGCGACCACGATGGGGGACCTGCGCCGCCATGTGCTCCCGGCCCTTACGAGACCTCGTTGCCGAGACGGGACGGCGCCCAGGTGGAGGTCCGCCTGGTGGCCACCTCCTTCAGGGACCTCGTCGGAGGCGCCTCGACCACCATCGTCATGGCCGAAGACCTCACGTTGGAGAAGCGGCTGGCCCAGTTGGAGGAACGCCTGGCTGCGTGCGACCTCGCTGCCGGCGCCGGCATGCGCGCCCACCCCGTCGGCGACGCCGGTGGTGACCCTGCCGGCGCCGCCGAAGCCGGCGCAGCGGCCCGGGTCCTCATCGATCGACGCTGCGGAGTCCTCGGGGACGGAGCTGATCCGCATCCTGTCCACGCTGGGATATGAGGCGGTCAGATGCGGCTCGCCCGGCGAAGCGGCCCCCGCTATGACCGCCGCGGCCACGGAGGGCCGACCCTTCGCTCTCGCGATAGTAGACCTGATCGCCCCTGATGGGTCGAGCGGCCTGGATCAGAAGGCCGCCCTTCGCGGTCATGGTTTCAAGGCGCCGGTGATCGTCTGCAGCGACTCCGACGTCCGCGGTCACGAGCAACACGGCTTCGCCGCGGCGATCAGACGTCCCTACGACCCGGCGCGGTGGAACGAGCGATACGCGCCGCACTCTGAGCGCCGGCGCGCCCTGGAAAGGCGGCGGGGCGGGGCGGGCGCGCCGCGCCCGCCCCGCCCCACCGGCAGGAGTCCTTCTAGATCTGGCTACGCCGGCTAGACTATCGCCATCATCTCGGCGGTGGTCGGGATGTCCGGATCGGTGACGTTGGCCGACGATCTCCAGGTCGTACTTGTACTTGCCCTTGCCCTTGACCCACTGGCCACCGGTGATCGGCTTGCGGGAGAAGTTCCACCAGCCGGAGTACGGCTCGGGGTTCACGCTCCAGTCGACCGGACCGCCGATGGTCATCAGGTTGGTCTGCTTCGTGGCCTCGATGATGGAGTTCTTGTCCGTCGGATCCTTGGCCCGCTTCAGGATGTCGGTCCACACCTCGAACTGGCCGAAGAAGCAGACGGGCTGCGTCCACTGCCGGCTGTTGTCGGCCGAGAACTTGTCGGCGACCTCCTGGGCGGTCAGACCGGTGACGTCACTCTTGAAGGGGAACTTGGGATGGAACCAGGTCTCGACCGTCTGGCCGGCGCCGAGATCGCCCAGCGCCTCGACCCCGTCCGGGAACAGCAGAGCCTTGGGTTGGGTGGAGATCTTGGGCTTGAAGCCCTGCTGCAGCGCCTGCTTCCAGAAGTTGGAGAAGTCCGGCGGGTTGCACACTCCGAGATGATCTCCACGCCTTCCTTCTTGAACTGAGAGATGATCGCCGAGTAGTCCTCGGTGCCGTCCTCGAAACGACCCGGGTCGACATAGGTGAAGCCAGTCGCCTGGAAGGCCGGCGGAAGGCCGGTCGCGAAGGCTATGCCGTCGGCGTTGTTCGGGAAGAGCGCCCCGATCTTCTTGTTGTTGGGAATCTTGCCCCACATGCCGAAGAAGTTGGCGGCCATGTCCTTGAAGATGAACCAGGTATGCCAGCACCACTTGAAGCCACCCTCCGGCTGGCCGTCGTTCCAGGCGTCGCCCGGGCAGTCGTAGGTGATGCACGGGCATTCCAGAGCTTCGGCCTGGTCGCGCACCGGGATCACGTTGGCGGCGCTCGCGCTGGCGCCGATCAGGGTGACTTTCGAGTTGGTGATAAGGTCTCCGGCCACCTGCGCGGCCCGGTTGGAGTCCGACTGCATGTCCTGCACCAGGACCGTGATCTTGTGCAGCTTGCCGTCGCCCAGGACCATGCCGTCTTTCCACACGTTCTTGTTGAAGTAGTCGATCTCCCACGAGGCCGCGGCGCCGAAGGCAGCCATGGCCCCGGTGATGGGAAGCACGTAGCCGCATTTGATCTCGGCGCCGGCTTCCGCACCGGCGGACACCGTGGTGGTGGCCCCGGCACTGGTCGTGGTCGCGCCGGCGGCGGTGGTAGTGGTGGCGCCGCCCGCCGTCGTGGTGGTGGTTTCGGCTTCGCCGCCGCAGGCCGCCAGCAGGCCGCCCAGGCCGGCGCCCACGCCAATCGCCGCACCGGCGATCCCGGCCATCTTCAGGAACTGCGCGACGGCTGACGGCCTTTCCGGTCAGCGGACCTTCGCCTTCCTGTTCAGCCGGAGTGCGCGTGTCTTGCTCTGACATTGAACCCCCTCCTTGAGGTTGTGAGAAGCACGCACTAGGAAACACAAGCACCTCGAAGGCGGACAACCGACCGGCGGACGAAGTGTCGGGCTATCCCGTTGTATGGAACCATGGTCCGTAGGCCGGACCGGGCCGGACCGGGTTCCGACCGGCAATCGCGTCCGAATGTTAGAATCTCCACGCCAGACGTCAGGGCAAGGAGGGGTCGTGAGCAAGGAATACCGTGTAGCGGTGGCAGGCGCCACAGGCGCCGTGGGTCGGGCGATGAGGAGCATCCTGGCCGAGCGTGGCTTTCCCGTCAAAGAGCTGGTGGCTCTGGCCACGGCGAAATCCGCCGGCACTCGTGCTCGACTACTGCGGCGAGCGAGGTGATCTGCCAGGAGCTCACCGCCGACAGCTTCAAGGGTATCGACCTGGCTCTCTTCTCCGCGGGCGGCGGCACCTCGCTCAAGTTCGCCCCTATGGCGCGCGACGCCGGCTGCGTGGTGGTCGACAACTCCTCCGCCTGGCGCATGGACCCTGCCGTGCCCCTGGTGGTCCCCGAGGTCAACCCGCACGACGTCGACTGGCACAAGGGGATCATCGCCAATCCCAACTGCTCCACCATCCAGATGGTGGTGGTGATGAAGCCTCTGCACGACGAAGCCGCGATCACCCGGGTGGTGGTCTCCACCTACCAGGCGGTGTCGGGCACGGGAGCCAAGGCGATCAAAGAGCTGATCGATCAGACCGGTCAGATTCTGGCCGGAGAAGCACCCTCCATCAGCGTCTACCCGCACCAGATCGCGTTCAACTGCCTGCCCCACATAGACGTCTTCCTGGAGGACGGCTCCACCAAGGAAGAGCAGAAGATGGTGGACGAGACCAAGAAGATCATGGGCGACCCCAGCATCGCGGTGACGGCCACCTGCGTGCGCGTGCCCGTGCAGAACGGCCATTCCGAGGCGGTCAACCTGCAGTTCGCCCGGCCGCTGAGCGTCGAGCGGGCCCGCGAGTTGCTGGCCGCGGCCCCCGGCGTCCAGGTGGCCGACGATCCGGCGAACCGTGTCTATCCCATGCCCATCGTGGCCTCGGGCAAGGACGCCACCTACGTGGGCCGCATCCGCCTCGATCCCACGGTGGAGAACGCCTTGAACATGTGGATAGTGGCCGACAACCTGCGCAAGGGAGCAGCGCTCAACGCGGTGCAGATCGCGGAGCTGCTGGTCGAGCGCGACCTGGTCCGCGTGCCACGGTAGAGCTACCTCGAACCGGCGCGTCTGTCGGGCCCCCGAAGGCGCGGAGACCGCGCTGGAAGAGATGGTGGGTCCTGGCGCTCGCCGTCTTCGTGGTGGTGGCCGGGATCGTCGGCTACGGGTACGCCGAAACGTACCGGATCGAGGTCAAACGATTCACTATCACCAGCCCGGACGTGCCGGCCGCGTTCGACGGCACCCGCGATCGTGCTTCTCACCGACATCCACCGGGGAGCGTTCTTCTCCCAGGACCGGGTCCGTAAGCTGGTAGAGCGGGTCAACGCGCTTGAGCCCGACCTGGTCGTGCTGGGCGGCGACTACGTGTACGCGAACACCGACTACGAGGCCTCCTGCTTCGCCGAACTCGCCCACCTGCAGGCGCCCCTGGGACGGTTCGCGGTGCTCGGCAACCACGACTACGGCGAGTATCGCCCCAGCGACCGCAGTGGCGGCAGTGAGGGCAGCGGCAGTGACATCGCAGGCGATCTCACTCCCGCCATCGAAGCCGTGCAAAGCGCCGGCATCACCCTACTCGACAACCGGGCGGTGTGGGTCGAAAAGGCGGGCGGGCGCATCCGAGTCGGCGGAGTGGGCGACTATCAGGAGGACACCCCCGACCTCGCTCCCACCGTGGAAGGCACCAGCGCCGGCGACTTCGTCCTCCTGGTTTCCCACAACCCCGACTACGCGGAGGAGTTGCCGATCGGTGCCGTCGACCTGGTCCTGTCGGGACACACGCACGGCGGCCAGGTGACCTTCTTCGGCCTGTGGGCCCCATCCCTGCCCTCGGAATACGGGCAGAAATACCGCACGGGACTGGTTGTGACCGAGGCCACGACGGTGATAGTGTCCAACGGCATAGGCACCATACTTCCCGCCGATCCGTTTCTTCGCCCGGCCGCAGATCGTGGAGATCACCCTGCGCAGCGGTCCCCCCGCCGCCCTACAACCTTAGTTGTATGGCCCCTCCGACCCGGCGCCGGTACGCTCCTCCCGATCGTATGACGGACGGGCGATGGAAGGCGGGTTGGGCGATTGGGAACGATCTTCTCTAGGCAGGCGCGGATGAGACCGGGATTGTTCGAGCTTCTCTCTCCCGACCGGTTCCCCCAGGTGGAAGCCGAGACGGTACTGCCCGGGCGCGCCGGCAAGGCCGCCCCGATGCCGGCCGGTCTTCACCTCCAACTCGCCGATGCTCTGGCCGCCCAGGGCATCACCAAGCTGTGGACGCACCAGGCCGAATGCTGGGAAGCTTCCCAGGACGGCGGCCACTTCATGGTCACCACCGGTACGGCCTCCGGCAAGAGCCTGTGCTTCAACCTGCCGGTGCTCGACGGCCTGCTCCGCGATCCGCATGCCCGGGCCATCTATCTCTACCCCACCAAGGCGCTGGCCCAGGACCAACTGCGCCGCATCCGTCTCCTGGCCGGGAAGCAGGTGGAAGTGGCCACCTACGACGGCGATACCCCCACCGCCGCCCGCTACGCGGCCCGGCAGAAGGCCCGGGTGCTCCTCACCAACCCCGACATGATCCACCTCAGCCTCCTTCCCCGGCACGAGCGCTGGGACGACTTCCTCTTCAACCTCAAGTACGTGGTCATCGACGAGGCCCACACCTACCGCGGGGTGTTCGGCAGCAACGTGGCCAACGTGCTGCGCCGCCTGCGCCGGGTGGCCTCCTTCTACGGGGCCGAGCCGCGCTTCATCCTGGCCTCGGCCACCATCCGGAACGCCCGCGAGCATGCCGAGCACCTCACCGGGCTGGAAGTGACCCACATCAGCGGCGACGGAGCGCCCGTCGGAGCCCGCAAGATCGTCTTCTGGGAACCGCCCCTGGTGCAGGAGGACCTGAATCTCAGGCGCAGCTCCAACAGCGAGGCGGCCGAACTGCTGAGCGAACTGGTCCGCAATGGCATCCGCTCCATCTGTTTCACCAAGTCGCGCCGGAGCGCCGAGGTCATCTACCAGCAGACCGCCGACCGTCTCAAGGAGACCGATCCCCGCCTGGCCGAGCGCCTGTCTCCCTATCGCGCCGGCTACACCCCCGAGCAGCGCCGGGTCATCGAGACCAAGCTGTTCAGCGGCCAACTATTGGCCGTGGTCAGCACCAGCGCGCTCGAACTGGGCATCGACATCGGAGCGCTGGACGCCGCCATCACCGTGGGCTACCCGGGGACCATGGCCAGCCTCTGGCAGCAGTGGGGCCGGGCCGGCCGAGGGAAGGGCCAGAGCCTGGGCATATTCGTGGCCGGCAACGACGCTCTGGAGCAGTTCTTCGTCAAGCACCCGAACGAGCTGCTGGGCCGCGAAGTAGAAGCGGCCACCATCGACTTCGCCAACCCTTTCATCCACACCCGCCATCTGGCCGCCGCCGCCTACGAAGGCCCGCTGATGGCCGACGACGAGCAGTTCTTCGGTCCGCGGCTTCCGGAGGGTCTGGAGCGAGGAGTGGCTGAGGGTCTGCTGCGCCACACGAACGGAGCGTGGTTCTTCAGCGACTCGGGCTTCCCGGCGGCCAAGATCGGCCTCCGGTCCACCGCGGGCGAGCAGTACACCATCGTGGAGGAAGATACGGGTGACATCGTCGGCACCGAGGGAGCCGAGACCGCCTTCTCGGCTCTGCATCCGGGAGCCGTCTACCTGCACATGGGCGATACCTATCTCGTCACCAAGCTCGACCTCGATGGTCACGTCGCTCTGGTGCGGCCCTTCTGGGACACCTATCAGACGCTGCCACGACGGGAGACCGACACCCGTATCCTCGGCGAGAGCCTCCAGATCACCCACGGCCCTTTGTCCCTTCATCTGGGAGAGATCGTGGTGAGCAGCCGGGTGGTCGCCTTCCAGAAGAAACGTCTGGGAAGCGACGAGGTACTGGGCACCGAAGAGCTCGACCTGCCCACCCAGGAGTTCGTCACCGAGGCCATGTGGTTCACCATTCCCGCCGAATTGCTGTCCACCGAGAGCGATCTCCTGCGCCTTCCCGGCGCCATCCATGCCGTGGAGCATGCGCTCATCGCCCTCCTGCCGCTCTTCGCCATGTGCGACCGCTGGGACATCGGCGGATTGTCCACCCCCGTGCACAGCCAGACCGAGCAGCCCACCATCTTCATCTACGACGGCCACGCCGGAGGAGTGGGGATCTCCCGTCAGGGCTTCGAGCGTTTCCCCGAGTGGGTACGCGATGCCCGAGCGCTGGTGCGGGATTGCCCCTGCGAAAGCGGCTGCCCCTCCTGCATCCAATCGCCCAAGTGCGGCAACTGGAACGAGCCTCTCGACAAGGAGCTGGCGCTGCGGCTGCTGACGGCGATGCTGTGACGAGGTCTCGCGCGGCCGTTCCCTGTGGCGACGTCCGCCGCGGCGTCCGCGCGGCGGCGGCGCGGGGCGGTGCTATCCTAGCGGCATGGAGCCACTGTACATCTCGGTGATCGGCGGCGGCCGGTGCGGCGCCGCGGAGTATGCGCTGGCCGAAGAAGTCGGACGGCTCGTGGCCCGAGAAGGGGCGACGCTGGTCTGCGGCGGCCTGGCCGGGGTCATGGAGGCCGCCGCCCGCGGCGCCCAAGAGGCCGGAGGCGCCACCATCGGCATCCTTCCCGGGCATGACCGCGCGCTCGCCAATCCCTATCTCGATCACGTTCTCACTACCGGCATGGGACACGCCCGCAATCTGGCCGTGGTCAGCTCAGGCGATGCCGTGATAGCCATCGGGGGAAGCTACGGCACCCTGGCCGAGATCGGCCTGGCTGCCAAGATCGGGCGGCCGGTGGTGATCCTCTCCGGCTGGCGCCTGCAGAACGACGAGGGCACCGAGGGCGTCTGGTATGCCGGTTCCCCCAGTGAGGCGATGGCGCTCGTGCGCGAGGCACTGGGCCGGCAGGCGCCGGTGCGCGCCGCGCCGGCGCGCGACGCGTCCGCCGCCCAAGCGGCTCCCGACTGATGACCCGGCCACCCTCGCGGGAGCGAGAGACTCTGGAGCTGATCCGACCGTTTTCAAGCCAAGCGGGCCCACGGCAGGCAGCTGCGCGTGGCGGCCGCCGTCCTCGGTGGAGCCGTCTTCGTCGCAGCGGTAGTCGTGGCCGTGATGTTGACCATTCATACCTCCGGGAGCCAAGCCGACAATGGCCCCGATGGCGGAACGGGCCCGGCACCTCGTCGACCTTGAGGGGCGCGCCTCCTCGACTGCGGCGTCGTCCGCGGGGGGCACAACAGCCTCGTCGACCGCCGCTTCTTCGGGCGCCACCTCGGCGACCGCCAACACCTCCGCCACGGCGACCACTACCGGCGGCGCCACCACCACGGCGCACGCGACCACCACCGCGCATGTCACCACGACGGCAGGCGTCACGACCACGACCCCGGCCGGCTCAACAACCTCCGCGCCCCACTCCACCTCCACCACGGCAGCCCACACCGGCAAGGTCGTGGTGATCGACCCCGGCCATCAGGCCCACGGCGATTCCAGCCTGGAACCGGTCGGCCCCGGATCGAGCGACAAGAAGGCCAAGGTCAGCGACGGCACTTCCGGCGTGGCCACGGGCACCCCGGAGAGCGTGCTGGTCCTGGCCGTGTCCCTCAAGCTCCGGGATGCTCTCGAGGCGCGCGGGATAAAAGTCGTCATGACCCGCACTACGCAAGACGTCAACCTCTCCAACATCCAGCGGGCCGAGATAGCCAATAGAGCCGGCGCCGATCTCTTCGTCCGCGTCCACGCCGACGGCGCCACCACTGCCGCCACCGCCGGCATTCACGTGCTCTATCCGGTCTCGATCAAGGGCTGGACGGACGATATCGCGGTAGCATCCAAGAAGGCCGCTTCCCTGGCCCAGCGCGAGCTGATCGCCGCCACCGGCGCCAACGACCGCGGGATCGACGCCCGGAGCGACATGAGCGGCTTCAACTGGTCGGACGTGCCGGCGATAATCCCCGAGATCGGGTTCATGACCAATGCCGCCGAAGACCGGCTGCTTGCGACCGCCGCCTACCAAGACAAGATCGTCGCCGGCCTTACCCGGGCCATCCTGAGCTTCCTGGGGGTGGGCTAGCGCGCCGCATTCGCGTCGGGACAACAAGGAGGTCGTTTCTGTGAGTAAGCTGACCGTGGTCGGAGCGGGATACGTCGGGCTGGTGACGGCCGCCTGCATGGCCGAGTTGGGCCATCGACATCGTCGCCATGGACCTCGACGCCGGCAAGATCGAGCCGGCTGCGCCAAGGCGAGGTGCCCATCTACGAACCGGGACTGGCCGAGCTCATCGCCGCCAACCGGGAGCGGATCGAGTTCACCACCGATCCGGCCTACGCCTATACGACGGGCGAGTTCATCTTCGTCTGCGTCGACACTCCTCCCACGTATTCCGGCGACGCCGATCTCTCCCGCATCTGGCAGGCGGTGGACAACCTCCCGCCCGACGAGGGCGAGCACGTCCTGGTCACCAAGTCGACCGTCCCGGTGGGGACCGGAGCGCTCGTCCAGGCGGAACTGGCCCAACGCGGCTACCGGCACATCGCCTACGCCTCCAATCCCGAGTTCCTGCGCGAAGGCACGGCCATCGCGGACTTCATGCACGCCGACCGGGTGGTGATCGGGGCGGACGCGCCCGACGTCGCCGAACGGGTCGCCCAGCTCTATCGGGGGGTCGACTGCCCGGTGCTGACTACCGACGTGGCCTCGGCCGAGATGATCAAGTACGCTTCGAACGCCTTCCTGGCCACCAAGATCAGCTTCATCAACGAGATCGCCAACGTCTGCGAGGCCACCGGCGCCGATGTGACGGTCGTCGCCCAGGGAATGGGGCTGGACCATCGCATCGGCCCGCACTTCCTGCAGGCCGGCATCGGCTACGGGGGCAGCTGCTTCCCCAAGGACGTGTCCGCGCTCAAGCAGATCGCCGGCAACTCCGGCTACCACTTTCAGCTGCTGAACGCCGTCATCGAGGTCAACGAGCTCCAGAAGCGCCGGGTGATCGGCAAGCTCAAGCGCCACCTGGGGGATGAGCTGCGCGGCAAGCGGGTCGCCCTGCTGGGCCTGGCCTTCAAGCCCAACACCGACGACATCCGCCAGGCTTCGTCCATCGTCCTGGCCAGCAGACTCCTGGCCGAAGGAGCCCAGGTGGTCGGATACGACCCCGTGGCCACCGAGAACATGCGCGCTCTGCTCCCCACCATGGTCTACGCCCGCTCGCCCCTGGAAGCCCTCGACGGCGCCGACGCCTGCGTGCTGGTCACGGAATGGGAGGAATTCCTGGCGCTGGATTGGGCCCGGGTGAAACAGGTCATGGCCCGGCCGATCGTCATCGATGGGCGCAATGCGCTGGATGGCGCCGGCTTGGCTGAGATGGGCTTCGCCTACGAAGGGGTTGGCACTAGGCCACGGTCTCACCCGTAGCTTCCCGGCTGCGCGATAGCGTATCGCGATTCCTCCCAAGCTACGGGTGGGCGCGGCTGCATATGGGTGGGTCGCTCGCCGGCGGGACCGAGGCTTCACGCTCCGGGCGTTCG
>CAWEJM010000016.1:0-35249 GCA_963809395.1 uncultured Actinomycetes bacterium
CTACCAGAGCCCGTACGAGAGCGAGATACCCGCCGCCTTCTTCTGGATGGCGGCCCCGTAGTCCGGGCCCACGGCCCACTTGCCGCTCAGGTCGTACACGGTGCGCACGTTGCCCTTGTGCGGACGCGCCGCCTTCCTGGACGAAGTGCCGAGGGTCTCCGGCGTGGTGATGGGACCGTCGGCGGGCTGCTCCACCCGACGCAGTAGGGATCGGACAGATGGTCGGGATAGACGTACCAGGCCAGGTGCGCGTAGTGAGCGATCACGCCCAATTCGGCCGTGGCGAAGGAGTTGCCCGGCACGCCTGCCCCCGGTCGCTCCGATGCCGACCATGTTGTTCTGCTCGGGCGCCACATCGCCGCCGTACTGGCCGTAGCCGGTCTCGTGGATCATCTGGGCCCAGGCCATGTCGGCCCGGATGCCGAAGCGCTTGCCGTACTTCACGTACAGCTTCGCCAGAGTCCTCCAGCGGCACGCGTGAACTTGCCGTCGTTGCCCCGGTCGTGCTCGCGGAAGTAGCGCACCAGGTCGCTGGAGTCGCCCAGGAAGCGGCCGTTGAGCCCGGCTGTGTCGGTGCCCATGATGTTGAAGAGCAGGGCCGCCGCCTGCGCCCCGGGTGGCGGTGCTCCAGGGCGACAGAGAGTTGAGCGTCGTCCCGGCGGGCGCCAGTTCGCGCAGCAGCCCGTTGTACTGGGCCACCCGGGCGATGATGGAGTGCGTGGTGTCGAAGCTGCCCCAGGCCGACTTGTAGGAATCGGGCGGCACGTACAGCGGCCGTTGGCGGCCCGGGTGCCCATGGTGACCATCTGCGCCAGGGTGATCGAGGCGTCCGGCTTGAAGACGGGCCCGTACGAGCCCGGGTAGCCGGTGACGATGTTCTCCCGAGCGGCCGCGGCCACGTAGTTGTCGGGATAGAGCGACGTCGCTCCGCTCTTCTTGACGTCGGCGAAGGCGCACTTGTCGTCCTCGCTCACGCGATGCGCATGGCCAGGATCACCATCTTGGCGAACTGCTGCCGGGTGACAGGCGCGTTCGGGCGGAAAGTCCCGTCCGAGTACCCGCTATGATGCCGAGTTGAGCAAGCGTCTCGATCTGGACGTGATAGGGATGCGATCAGGCACGTCGCTGAAGCCCGCTGCCTCGGCTGCCGGCGCGCGGCGGGCGAAGACGCCGGCGAGAACGACCACAGAGCAAGGGCGAAGAGCCCCAGGACTTCAGGGACTTGAGTCTCTCTGTCGAAAGGATACCAACATGTGCCACCCCGACCTATCGGGTCCGCCCCGAGCCGGACGGTGAGGCGCCCGCCGACGCGCAGGGCCGTGACCGCTTCATGCAACCTTTATACTTTCCTGGCTGAGCCGTCGAGCCCTGCAAACAGCAATAGGAGAACCGCCGTGAGCCGACCACCGAGCGCTCGCATGCCGATCACCGCGCTGACCTTCGACTTCTGGAACACCCTCTACTCGGCCGACGGCGGGACGATGGACAAGCCGCGGCCGCCGACGGCTGCAGGCTCTTCGGCGAGCATGCTCGGCCTCGGGCGGCGTCCACCCGTCCGAAGACGAGCTGCAGAGGCCTACCGCTCCGGGTTCGACGCGTACATGGCGGCCTGGACCGGGGGCGCCATTTCGGCGCCCGCGAGCAGGGCCCTATCTTCCTCGAGCACTTCGCCGTCGATCGCGGACGCGGTCGATGACGAGCCTGATCGCGCAGACCGTCCTCGAGATCGAGAACGCCTCGCTCTGGGCGCCCTTCAGCTCGCTGCCCGGTGTGCGCCGAGACCATCCCCGCCTGGCCGCCGCCGGCTACCGCCTTGGGCATCATCTCCGACACCAGCCTCACGCCCGGGCGGCATCTGCGGGAGTTCCTGGAGAAGGACGGGCTGCTGGAGTACTTCTCGGCGTCTCACCTTCTCCGACGAGACCGGCTACCCCAAACCCGACCGGCGGATGTTCGAGACGCACCCTGGCGGGCTCGGCGCCGAGCCCGGCCGAGGCGGCCCACGTGGGCGACACGCCCCGCACCGACATCGCCGGGGCGAAGGCGATGGGCATGGTCGCCATCCGCTGCGCCGGCGCGGTCGACCACCCGGAACCGCCCGAGGCCGACTTCGTCATCCGCGACCATCGGGAGATACCGGGCATCCTCGAGCGGCTGGGTCAGGGCGGGAGACAGCGTAGCGAGGGCCTCTGAGCCGAGAGTCAAGCAGACTGAGGGGCCGCTGCAGCCATTCGTTTTATCGCATTCGTCGAGCGAATACAGGCGATGCGCGCACGCGCTTTGGGCCAGGTGGGAAGGACGCCGCCAGTTGCAGCTCATGACGTTATCGACGTTCTGTCAGTTCTATGGCGGTCAATGTGGCTATTTGTTTCTTCGACGACGCGCTGTTACGCAATCATACTCCGGGCGCTGGGCCCGGCTCGCTGCGCCGCGTCCTAGGCAGCTGGCGTCTCCCCCGCGGCTCGGGCACCAGCGCCAGCATCAGGACCCCGGCCAGCACGGCGCCGCCCGCTCCCACCCAGAAGGGCGCCGCCGGCGACACCTGGTCGTAGAGCAGGCCGGCGATGACGCTCGCCGGCAGCGCCGCCAGCCCCACCACCATGTGGTAGGCGCCGAAGGCCGTCCCGCGCCGCGCCCCGGACGAGAACTCGGCCAGGAGCGCCCGGCCGTTCCCGTCGGCGATGGCCATGTAGACGCCGTAGACCGCGAAGACTCCCCAGGCCGCGGCCTGCGAGCGGGCCATCGCCATCCAGGCATAGGCGCCGGCGAAGACCGCGAAGCCGATCAGCGCCACCTTGCGCCTGCCGATGCGGTCGGCGAGCAGCCCCGCCGGGATCGACAGCAGCCGAGTAGATCAGGTTGAACATCAGGTAGAGCACCGGGATCATCACCGTCGCCACCTGCAGGTCCCGCGCCCGCAGGATCAGGAAGGCGTCGGAGGAGTTGCCCAGCGAGAAGACCGCCGGTGACGAGCAGGTAGGCGAGCAGGGGGCCGCGCAGGCCGCCCGAGCCGCTCCCGCAGCCGTCGGCCGTCGCCGCGGCCGACGCGGCGCCCGCGGCGGCGTCCGGTCGGCGTCGCTGCCCGCCGGTGCGGCCGGCCGCCGCAGGCGCGCCCGGCCGCTCTCCGCCGGCCTCCTTCCGCCTGTCGTGGATGAAGAACACGATGACGACCACGCAGAGGACCCCGGGGATCATCGAGATCCAGAACACCGTGCGGTAGCCGCCCGGGCGCAGCGTCAGCACCAGGAAGGCGATGGCCGGGCCGATCACCGCCCCGAACTGGTCCATCGCCCGGTGGAAACCGAACGAGCGCCCCAGTTCGCTCTTGTCGCACGAGTCGGCCACGATGGCGTCCCGCGGCGCGGTCCGCACCCCCTTGCCGAAGCGGTCGACGAAGCGGGACCCCAGCACCATCCCCCAGCCGCCGGCCAGGGCCAGCAGGGGCCGGCTGAGGGTGGAGATGCCGTAGCCGAAGACCATCAGGGGCTTGCGCCGCCCCAGCTTGTCGCTCAGCCAGCCGGCGAACATCTTGAGCATGCTGGCCGTCGTCTCGGCGATCCCCTCGATCACCCCGATGAGCGACTTGTTGACCCCCAGCACCGACGACAGGAAGATGGGCACGAGCGAGTAGACCATCTCGGAGCTGACGTCCATGAAGAAGGACGAGACCCCGGCGAAGAAGACGTTGCGGTCGAGGCCCCAGATCTTCCGCGCGGGGACGGTTCGTCGGCGGCCGCTCGGCGCTGACCGGAAGGTCGCTGACCGGAGCTCGTCATCGCCGCGGCCCACCGGAGCTCGCTCACCGGGTCTGGGTCTCGGGCATGATGCGGCTCCAGCGCACCCCCACGGGAGTCCCCGATTCGGCCAGCTTCCTGCACCACGCTCTCCCGCACGTCGACGGCCAGGCTCCAGGCGTCGGCCTGGGTGGCCGCCCAGGCCATCAGCCGCACCGAGACGCCCACGTCGTCGGCGTCGACCACCTGCACCGAGGGCTCGGGATCGGCGAAGAACAGGCCGGATGCGCCCGGGCCTCGGCCAGCAGCAGGGCGCGCACCGCCTCCACGTCGGCGCCGTAGTCCAGCCGCAGCACCACCAGGGCCGGCATCTGCGGGTCGACCAGCGTGTAGTTGCGGATGGTCCGATCGGAGAGGAGCTTGTTGGGGATGACCAGCCGCCGGTTGTCCCAGGTGCGGATGTTGGTGTAGAAGAGGCCGATGGACTCGACCGTGCCGTATTCGCCGTCGATCTCCACGCTGTCGCCCAGGCGGATGGGCTGCACGAAGGCGATGATGATCCCCGAGACCAGGTTGGCCATGGTGGTCTGGGCGGCGAAGCCCAGAGCGATGCCCGCCACTCCGGCCGACGCGAACATCCCCACGGCCACCCGTTTGAGCGCCGAGACGTCCATGATCCAGAAGACCAGGCCGACGGCCACGAAGAAGAGGACCACGACCGAGAGACGCTCGATCATGCGGAAGCGGGTCTCGGCGCCCGGGTCGTCCTGGGCCAGGTTGCGCCGCCGCGAGAAGCGGTCGATGGCGTGCTTGAGGCCCCGGTAGATCAGCCAGGCGACCACCAGCACCAGGACCGACACCCCGGCGTCGATGAAATGTCTCTCGTTCTGGGCCCAGAAACTCATGATCGGCGTCCACTATAGCGCGCCGGCCGCGCGACGAGGGCTGCGCCCGGCACAGCCGGGCATCAGAGCGTAGGGCGCAGCGCCCAGCCGACGCCGGGAAGATAGGCGGCAGCGTGCCCGATGTCGAGCCCGACACGCGAAGGCGAGGCAACGTGCCGATGAGCCAACCCCAGGAGACCGAGTCCGGCACGAGACCCGACCGCGGGACCGGCGAGGCCCTGGCCGAGTATCGCCGGCGCCGCGACTTCGCCCGCACCGCCGAACCGGCCGGCGGGCCGAGGCGACACGCCGGGCGCCGAGCGGCCGGCGCGACCGGTGTTCGTCGTGCAGAAACACGCGGCTTCGCGCCTCCACTACGATCTTGCGGCTGGAGATGGGGGGTGTTCTCAAATCCTGGGCCGTTCCCAAGGGACCGTCGCTCGACCCGGCCGAGAAGCGGCTGGCCGTCATGATCGAGGACCATCCCCTCGAGTACGCCGCGTTCGAAGGCACCATCCCCGAGGGCGAGTACGGGGGCGGCACCGTGATGCTGTGGGACTTCGGCTACTGGGAGCCCGACACCAGCCTGGAGAGCCGGCCGGGGCGGGCGCCCGCGCGCGCAGCCGCGCCGGCGGCAGGCCGGCGCCGGCCCCGACGAACCGGCGCGCGCGCCGGTCGACCCCGAGGCGGCGGTCGCCGCCGGCGAGCTGAAGTTCATCCTCCACGGGCACAAGCTGACCGGCAGCTGGGTGCTGGTGCAGATGAAGGGGCGCGGGGACAAGAACTGGCTCCTCCTGAAGCACCGCGACGACGCCGCCCGACCCGGATACGACGTCGAGCTGGAAGCCCCGGACTCGGTGGCCTCGGGCCGCTCCATCGAGCAGATCGCCGCCGACGGCGGGAGCGCGACGCAGTGAGGCCGACCCCGCAGTCCGGGCCCCGCACGTGGCCCCGTTCCGCCTCGGGGAGAAGGAGGTCGCCTTCACCCACCTCGACCGCGTCTACTACCCCGAGCCCGGCTACACCAAGGCCGAGGTGCTCGACTACTACCTGCGGGTGGCTCCCTACCTCCTCCCCCACCTCAAGGATCGGCCCCTCACCCTGGAGCGGTGGCCGGAAGGGATAGAAGACGGATCATTCTTTCAGAAGAACGCCTCCTCGTATTTCCCGCACTGGCTCCGCACGTTCCCGGTGGAGCGCAAGGACCACCAGAAGATCGTCCACTACCCTCTGGTGGAGGATGAGGCCGACCTGCTCTATCTGGTGAATCAGGGCACGATCACCTTCCACACCCAGATGTCGCGGGTCGCCGACCCCGATCATCCCGACCTCATGGTGCTCGACGTGGATCCGCCGGAGGACGACGCGGAGGACGGCCGCGGGGCGACCGGCCGCGCCGACCCACGAGGCGGCGCGCGCCGCGGAGCGGCGCCGGCGCGCAGGAGCCGCGACGCCCTTCCAGCGGGCGGCCGAGGTGGCGTTGCTCCTGCGCGAGCAGCTCCGGGCGGCCGGTCTGGACCCGGTGGTGAAGACCTCGGGCAAGCGCGGGCTGCACCTGGCCTTCCGCCTGGACGGCGACCTCGACTACGACGCAGGCGCGCGCCCAGCTGGAGGAGCTGTTCGCGGAGGTGGCGGCGCGCAACCCCACCCTGCTCACCACCCAGATCCGCAAGAACAAGCGCGAGGGACGCGTCTACCTCGACGCCCTGCGCATGTCGCCGGGCGCCACCATCGTGCCGCCGTACGTCGCCCGACCCACCCCGGAGGCGACGGTCTCGATGCCGGTCTCCTGGGAGGAGTTGGAGACGCTGCGCGACGGGCGCGGGTTCACCATCAAGACGGCGATCGCGCGGCTGGAGAAGACCGGCGATCTGTGGGAGGCTTCGCGCCTAGGCGACGGCGAGCGAGGATGACGGACATCCTGGTTTCGGGAGCCACCGGATTCGTGGGCGGCACGATCACCCGCCATCTGCTCGATTCGGGCCACAGCGTGCGGGCCATGAGCCGCTCGACACGGCCGGGCGATGACGAAGTTCGCCGCCCATGAGAGCGGGCGGCGCGCCCTGGCCGAGGGCCGGCTGACCTTCGTCCAGGCCGACGTCACCAAGCCCGCCACCCTGCGGCCGGCGGTGCACGGCGTCGACGCGGTCATCCAGGCGGCCCAGTTCGCCGGCGCACCGGTGGAGGACCCCGCCCAAGGCCTCACCTACATGGAGGTCGACCGCAACGGCACCCTCAACCTGCTGGGAGCCGATCGCCCAGGCCTACGGGGAGCCCACGGCCGGCCCGGCCATGGCCCGCTTCCCGAACGGCGCGCCCCGCTTCCTCTACATGAGCGGCATCTCGGTGTCGCCCGACAGCCCCTACTCCTGGGACCAGGCCAAGTGGCAGGCGGAGGAGGCCATCCGAGGCAGCGGCCTGGACTGGACCATCGTGCGCGGCAGTTGGGCGTACGGGCCCGACGACGCGGCTCTGAACCGCATCCTCCACTACTCCGACCGGCTGCCGTTCGTGCCCATCTTCGGGCCCGGGAACGATCCGCTCACCCCGCTCTTCGTCGAGGATATCGGGCGCCTGTTCGCGCTCATCGTCGACCAACCCGGAGAAGAGCGGCGACACCACCTTCGGCGTCGGCGGTCCGGACGTGGTCACTCTCAACGAGTTCCTGCGGCTGGCGCTGCGGGCCATGGGGCGCAGCCGGCCGATCCTGCACATCCCCAAGACAGTCGGCAAGGTCCAGGGGGCGCTGCTGCAGCATCTGCCCGGGCCGGCCGCTGACCCCGGACGCGGTGGACTTCGTGAGCCAGGGCGGCGCCGTCACCGACGCCGACCGGCGGCTGCTGGCGGAACGGTTCCCGGAGTTCCGGACGACGCCGCTGCGGGAGGGGCTGGGGAGCTACCTGGGGCGCGATGGACGGTCAGGCCTCGGCCTACATCCCCACGTACTTGGCGTAGAGGGCCTTGGCCACCTTCTCGTCCCGGGTGCCCCGCACGATGGTCCGGCCGTCGTAGAAGATCACCAGCTCCTGCTCCCCCACCGGGAAGCGCACCATCTGCTCGCTGCCTTCCACCGGGCCGAGGGCGCTCAGACGCTCCTTGATCTGGGCCAGCGGCATGCCCACCGCGGCAGCGTTCCAGATCTGGACGGCATTCTGGCCGCACAGGCTGGTGACCCGGGTGCGCGGCCTGCCCTGGAGGAATTCGTAGGTTCCCTGGCAGGCCGGGCAATCGGCCCGGGCGAAGTCCGCCAGCGGCAGCGACTCGAACGACCGCTGCCAGACGTCCAGCACCACCAGCTCGCGGCTCACCGGGCCGCGCGTCGTCGCCGATCAGGATCTTGAGCGCCTCGGCCGCCTCCAGCGACCCGATGATCCAGGGGACGGCGTTCACCACTCCGGCCGTGTCGCAGGTCATGGTCCCACCGGCGGGGGGCGAGCTGACCATGCAGCGGAAGCAGGGGCGTTCGTCGGGCAGGAAGGTGGCCGTCATGCCGGAGGACCCGATGGCGCCGCCGTAGACCCAGGGGATGCGCAGCTTGAGGGCCACGTCGTTGATGAGAAAGCGGGTCTCGAAGTTGTCGAGCCCGTCGACGATGACGTCGGCGCCCTCCACCAGCTTCTCGGCGTTGGTGCGGCTGAAGTCGGCGACCACGCCCTCCACCTCGACGGCGGAGTTGGCCTCCCGCAGGTGCCGCTCGGCCGCCACCGCCTTGGGCAGGCTCTCCTCGATGTCGCGCTCGGTGTAGAGCAGCTGGCGCTGCAGGTTGTGGTACTCGATGAAGTCGCGGTCGATCACCCGCACCCGCCCCACCCCGGCCCGCACCAGCGCGCTGGCGATGACCGTGCCCAGCGCCCCGCAGCCCACCACCACGGCGAAACCGTCGCCCAGCCGGCGCTGCCCCTCCGGGCCGATGCCCGGGAAGATGGTCTGCCGCGAGTATCTGTCCTGCTCCTTCATGCGTCCCTCCGTGTATGGGGCGCCGCCAACCGGCGCCGCCTACCGCACCCCTAGATACTTCTCGTCGAACAGCTCGGTAGAAAGATACCGCTCGCCGGCGTCGGGCAGGATGACCACGATGGTCTTGCCGGCGAACTCGGGCGAGCTGTGCCAAGCGCACGGCCGCCGCCGTCGCCGCGCCGCTCGATATCCCGCACAGGATGCCCTCCTCGCGGGCCAGGCGGCGGGCCATCTCCATGGCCTCGTCGTTCTCCACCGCTTCCACCCGGTCGACGATGGACAGATCGAGGTTGCCCGGGATGAATCCGGCGCCGATCCCCTGGATCTTGTGCGGTCCCGGCTTGAGATCCAGACCGGCCAGCTTCTGGCTGATCACCGGACTGGCCGCCGGCTCCACCGCCACCGAATAGAGCGCCTGCCCCTTGACGTGCTCGAAGTAGCGGGAGACGCCGGTGATCGTCCCCCCCGTGCCCACGCCGGCCACCAGCACGTCCACCTGTCCGTCGGTGTCGTCCCAGATCTCCGGACCGGTGGTCTTCTCGTGGATGGCCGGGTTGGCCGGGTTGTTGAACTGCTGGGGCATGAAGTAGCGCTCGGGGTCGCCGGCGGCCAGAGCTTCGGCTGCGGCGATCGCTCCCTTCATGCCTTCGGAGCCGGGGGTCAGGAGCAGGTTGGCGCCGAAGAAGGCCAGCACCTTTCGCCGCTCCAGGCTCATGGTCTCGGGCATGGTCAGGGTCAGCTTGTAGCCCCGGGCCGCGCAGACGTAGGCCAGGGCGATCCCGGTGTTGCCGCTGGTGGGCTCGACGATCTCGGTGTGCGGCTTGATCAGCCCCCTCTCCTCGGCGTCCCAGATCATCGACGCCCCGATCCGGCACTTCACCGAGTACGCCGGGTTACGTCCCTCGATCTTGGCCAGGAGGCGGGCGCTGGTCTTGCCGCCCACCCGGTTCAGCCGCACCAGCGGCGTCCGCCCGATGGATAGGGAGTTGTCGCTGAATACAGTAGACATTCTCAGGTCCTTCCCGCGAAACGTTCGCGCTAGACGATCTCTTGGGACGCCGCGAGCGCCTGATCGAGGTCGGCGATGATGTCTTCGATGTCCTCGAGGCCCACCGAGACGCGCACCAGATCGGGCGTCACTCCCGCCTTCAGTTGCTCCTCGGGGGTCAGCTGCGAGTGGGTGGTGCTGGCCGGATGGATCACCAGGGTCTTCGCGTCCAGGATGTTGGCCAGGTGCGAGGCCAGTTTCACCGAGTCGATGAACTTCTTGCCCGCCTCGAGCCCGCCTTTGATCCCGAAGCCGAGCACTGCTCCCGGCCCCAGGGGCAGATAGCGTTGGGCCCGGGCGTGGTCGGGATGGTCGGGGAGACCGGCGTAGTCCACCGAGCTCACGGCCGGATGGCTCTTGAGGAGCTTCGCCACCTCGAGGGCGTTGGCGCTGTGGGCACGAGCGCGCAGAGGAAGCGTCTCCAGGCCCTGGATGAAGAGCCAGGAGTTGAACGGCGAGATGGCCGCGCCCAGGTCGCGCAGCAGGCCGGTGCGGATCTTGAGCACGTAGGCCAGTCCGGGAGCAACCGCCTTCTCGTGGTTACCGAACGCGTCCCAGAAGTTCACCCCGTGGTAGGCAAGATCTGGTTCCGTTATCTCCGGATACTTGCCGGCCGCCTTCCAGTCGAAGTCACCCTTCTCGACGATCGCGCCCCCGATGGAGGTCCCGTGGCCGCCGATCATCTTGGTGAGCGAGTACACGGCGATGTCGGCGCCGAAATCGAAGGGGTTGAAGAGTGGCGGCGGCGTCACCGTGTTGTCGACGATGAACGGCAGCTTGTGCCTGTGGGCGATCTCGGCGATGGCCGAGAAATCGTCCACGTTCCCCTTCGGATTCCCGATGGACTCGGTGTAGAGCAGCCGGGTGTTCTCGTCGATGGCCCGCTCGAAGTTGGCCGGATCGCTCGAGTCGACGAAGCGGGCCTCGATCCCGAACCGCTTGAGCGGGTAGCTGAACTGGGTGTAGGTGCCGCCGTAGAGCTTGTCACCGGTCACGAAGTTCTGCCCGGCCGACGTGATGGCGGCGATGGCGTAGAAGATGGCCGCCTGTCCGGAAGCAGTCGCCACCGCGCCCGCCGCGCCGTGGATGGCGGCCAGCCGCTTCTCGAGCACGTCGGTGGTGGGGTTCATGAGCCGCGTGTAGATGTTGCCGAACGCTCGGAGGGCGAAGAGGTCCGCCGCGTGATCGGTGTCGCGGAACACGTAGCTTGACGTCTGATAGAGCGGCACCGCCCGGGAGAGCGTCTCCTGGTCGGGCGTGTGCCCGGCGTGCAGCGCCAGAGTGTCTATGCCGTAGCTATTGAGATCGAAGTCTGTCATGTCAAAACCTTTCTCGTGACCGCCGTGGCCGTCGTGGATGCTGATCGACCTGGCCGCGCATTGCCGCGGCCGCGCCCCGCTGGGCGCTCGTGCATTCGCATCGCCGCCGAGCCTCAGTGACCCGCGGGGCTGGGCCCGAGGCGGCCACTTCCCACGGGGCCGCTTCCGGGCGGGCTATATGGCGTAGTTGGGGGCTTCACATTCACTGGCGGCTCGTTCTTGTTCGACGAGGTCTTGGAGACTTGTAGTGTCGTACACGTCCATCATTGCCCTGTGCGCCCGTTCCCACATGGGGAGCAGCACGCAACCGGGGCGCAACGCGCAATCGCGTCCGGGCCCCGCGTCCGCACAGTCGATCGCCGACATAGCAACTTGGATCCCGCGCATCACTTCGCCTACCGTCAGGTCGCGGGCCGGCCGGCCCAGGAGATAGCCCCCTTCTTTGCCCCGCACCGACTCGACAATACCGGCCTGCCGGAGTTGGCCCAGGATGTTCTCCAAGAACCGCAACGGGATGGACTGGGCGGAGGCGATCACAGCCGCCTTGACCGGACCGGAGCCTTGTCTTTTCGCCAGTTCGAGCGCCGCCCGCACCGCGTATTCAGATTTCTGAGAAAACACCATGCATCCCTACTTGCCACCGCGGGGCGACCCGTCCGCCCACTCGCAGCCAACCATCGCTGGCAACTTAACTACACTAACCTGATTGAGATAGTAGACTAAAGAGCAGGCGCTTGTCAAGAGGCGCCGAGGGGCCTCTTCCACCCAAAGTTGTATGGCTGGCCGCCGTCCCGCCGGATAGTCTGCAGCGATGGAACAGAAACCGTCCTGCACGCCCCTCGGCGCAACTGCGAATCGCTATTGCAAAGGTAAATGAATGCTATATACTCTCCACATGCCTTCGCTGCTCATCAAAGACATGCCACCCGAGCTTCATCAGCGTCTTCGCGAAGCGGCTGAGCGCGATCATCGGTCCATGAACCGCCAGGCGATCGCGATACTGGAGGCTGCCCTCGACCCCGGGTCGGCGGAGGAGTCTGGGATTCCGCCGCCGATCAAGCCTGCGTTCCCAATCACCTCCGAATGGCTAGAGTGGGCACTCGCAGAGGGTCGTATGTAGCCGATGCTGGTCGTCGACGCCAACGTCCTCGCCTACCTCTTGGTAGAAAGCGAGAAGACCGGCCAGGCCCGCTTGCTTCACTCGATAGATCCCGACTGGCAGGCACCGACTCTCATCTTCTATGAGATCGCGAACTTCTTGGCCCAGTTGGCAATCAGGGGTGGGGTCTCCCTGGAAGCCGCCCAAGCCGCCTTCGCGACCGCGCTCAAGCTGGTCACTCCCGTGCGGAGACGGTTCCCGGGAGATCGGACCATAGAGATCGCTGTGAAGCTACGGCTGAGCGCGTACGACGCCTGCTACTTGGCCACCGCGGAGTCGCTCGGGGTGCCATTGGCAACGGAGGATAGCCGCCTTCTGCGCCTTGCGCCCGAGATAGCTCATGCGCCGCCTCCTGGTCGGAGGGCCGCTAGGTAAGGCGATCGAGTAAGGCGGACAGCTCCCCCAGGTCGGCCAACACGTAGTCGGGGAGCGCGGCGCCGCCGGCTCCGCCCGCGGCCCCTTCGGCTCTTTACCTGTCGGCCCCTTCGAGCCCCCTCGGCACTCGCCGCGTCCGCGAAGCGTACCCGATCCAGGTAGGCCTCGCCGGTCACTCCCGTCATGACCAGCGCGGTGGTCATGCCCGCCGCGCGGCCCATGGCGATGTCGGTACTCAGGCGATCTCCTATGAAGAGGGTCTGAGACGAAGGGATGCCCGTAATGGTCGCCAAGATCTCGGCCAGCGGCAAAGACGGTTTGCCCATCTGCACCGGTTCGGTCTGGGCGGCGGTGGCCACCGCCGCTACGATGGCCCCCGCGCCGGGCATCACGCCGTCCGGCGTTGGAAAGGTGGCGTCACGGTTGGTGGCCACGAAGATCGCGCCCCCCATGATGGCGGCCTGCGCCGCCGCCAGGATGTCGAAGGAGAACGTGCGGTCCATGCCCACCACCACGGCGGCTGGAGGCGCGGCCGGACCCGCGGCAGGCGGGGCCGCCGGTCCGCCGACCTGGGCTCGACCGGGCTCTCCCGTATGGTAGGCGTCCAGGCCGGCTTCGCGCAGCTCGCGCATCAACCCTGCCTCGCCGACCACCATCACCGGCGCGCCGGCTGGCAGGCGCGCCCTCAGCCAGCGCCCGGTCACGAAACCCGAAGTGAGAACCCGCTCCACCCCAGCCGGAACTCCCATGCCCGCCAGGCGCTCCGACACCGTCTCCCGGTGGGCGGTGGAGTTGTTGCTGACGTAGCGCAGGTCGAGTCCGCGCCGGAGCACGTCCTCCAAAGCCGCGACCACCCCCGGCAGCACCATATTGCCTCGGTAGACGACCCCGTCCAGGTCGAGGGCGACCAGCCGGATGCGGGCGCTCGTCGTGCGCCCCGAAGGCGGCGCCTGCACGCCCGCCCGGGCGCGACCCGGGGCGCCGGCCGCCGCAGGCCCGCCGGCGCTGGTCGCGCCGCTTCTCACACCAGCCTCAGCCGATGCACCGCGCGGCCCAGCCCGGTGAACTCCAGGTCGATGGCCGCCGACGGGCAGACCTCATGGCAGCAGTAGCAGCGGATACACAGAGCGTCGTCGACCTTGGCCACCCGGCCCTGGATGTCCATGTGTATGGCCTTGCCCGGGCAAATCTGCTCGCACGATTTGCAGAGCGTGCAGCGGCCCTTCTTGGGCCGCGGCCGGGGCTGAACCCGCCCCGCAGGATCGGCCTGGCCAGGTGCTCCACAAAGCCCACCGGGCTGTCGCCCCTCTCCCTGGTGTGGCGCGCCGGCAGCAGGAAGTCCGTGACCAGCAGGTCGGCCACCGGCACCCCCACCGTGTCGATATCTGCCGCGCGCCCGCTCCACAGGCCTCTCTCCCGAGCGGCCACCAGTACCGGGACCGCCCCTGGGTCGATCCGGGCGATACGGCAACAGGCCACGTCCATCGCCACCGTGTCGGTCCCCGCAAGCAGGAAGCCGAGAGGTCGGGCCTTGCCGCCCGTGCCGGGACCTTTGCCTTCCAGACCCACAATGGCGTCGACGATGCTGAGGCGGGGACGCACGAACCCGGCCACGTCGAGCAGCATGTCGGCAAAGCGGAGGGGGTCGGGGAACTTGCCGTGAAAAGCCACTTTGTTCAGCCCGGGGATCACCCCGAACATGTTCTTGGTCGCCCCGGTGAAAGTCATGAACGCGTGGGTCTTGAACTTGGCCAGGTTGATAACCCCGACTGCCCCCCGGATGGGGTTCATCACCTCCAGCCGGCGCATCAGACGAGCATCGGGGACCGAGACCGGCCCCCATTCCATATCGAGACTGAGTTCGAAGCCGTATCGCTCGGCGGCTTCGCGCAGACCGGTCTTGCGATAGATCCGCTCGATGACCGACTTCACGTGCACGATGCCGGCACCCGGGCTCTCCACCACTACCGGATGGGCCCCCGCCTCCCGCACCTCCACCGCCACCGCGGCCACTACCGCGGGGTGAGTGGTGATCGCCAATTCGGGCGCCACCCCCAGAAGAAGGTTGGGCTTAAGGACGATGCGCTCGCCCGGACGCACGAACGCCGCCATGCCTCCCAGCGGTGCGAGTACCTGGCGCAGAGCCGCCTGCACGGCCTCGAACTCGTAGTCCGTACAGCGGGCCGCCACCACCGGCGTGCGGTCCGGGCCGGCGTGTACCTGCGGCGCTAGCGCGTCTTCCATAAGTCCTCCTGTCACTGCGGCCTGCGGCCGGCGGTCATCGCCGAGGCCCGCGGCCCCCAATGGCGGTCGACTGCTATTCTATCCCGAAGGAAGGCAGGCCCGCGAAGAACGCAGGAACGGGGCCCCTCCCCCGCCAGCCCGAACAGGAGGTCCCACGTCCATGGCAGCCATGACCTTCATCAGCACACTCCTGGAGAAGATCCCGCGCAGCAGCGACACCACCAGCTATCGCTTCTCCCGGCCGCCGGAGTATGGGTTCAAGGCCGGGCAGTGGTACACGGTGACCATCCCCTCCCCGGGCGGGCCGCTCGACCATCACTTCAGCCACGCCGACTCCCCCACCGAGTCGTTCATCGAACTGACCACCAGACTCACAGGGTCGGATTTCAAGAACGCTTTGGACGCGCTCCCCTTGGGGGCGGAGGTGGAGATCCAAGGTCCCTACGGCCGTTTCCTCTTCGGATACGAGGTGCCCAAGATAGCCTTCCTCACCGGAGGCATAGGAGTCACCCCCGTGCGCAGCATGCTGCGGTATCTGGCCGACACGGGCGGCGCCGGCAGGATAGAGGGACAAGAACTTGTCGTGTTCTACGGGAGCATGACTGAGGATGGCATCGTCTACAAAGAGGAGTTCGACGAGTTCGAGCGGGCGATCGCCGGACTGCGGGTGGTGCATGTGATCACCAAGCCGACGGAGAACTGGAAGGGATATGGCGGGTTCATCACCGCCGATATCGTCCGGGCCGAGCTGGCCGATCCCGGGACCTGGACCTACTACATCGTCGGGCCGCCGCCCATGATCACCGCCATGGACAAGGTCATGGGGCAACTGGAGATCCCCAAAGCCCAGACGGTCATCGAGAGCTTCGCCGGCTACACCTCGTAGTGCGTTGCCGAGACCGGTTCGGCACAGGTGACCCACCCGCGGACCAGCCGCCGACGATGATGGTTCCGAAGACGATGGGCACGGCCATCTTCGCCGGTGGCGGCTGGCTGATGGAGCCACGCGGCGGCCAGGGAGCGACGGATGGCGCGGACGGGGCGCTGATCCTCTCCGATCCGAGCCGCGTCCTGATCGCGCGGACTGCCGACGAGGTCCCGGCGCTCCTCGACGAGATCGGGGCCGAACAGGCCCGGGGCTGCTACGTCGCCGGTTACGTCGCCTACGAGGCCGGAGCCGCTTTCGGACTGACCGTCAAGACCCCGGATTCGCTACCTCTCGCCTGGATGGCGGCATACCCTGAGGAATCGGCGCGGCGATTCTCGGATGACGAATGGGGCCGCCTGCTCGCCGCGGTGGATACGTCCCGGGTGGCGCGCATGATCGCGGCGACTGAGCCCAAGCTGAGTGTGTCCCGGCCGGAGTTCGTCAGGGCGATACACCGCATCAGGGAGCTGATAGCCGCGGGCGACACCTACCAGGTCAACTACACCGTGCGGGCCCGTTTCGACCTCGATGTCGACCCCCTCGACTACTTCCTCGCCCTCGTCGTGCGCCAACCGGTCCCCTACGCGTCCTTTCTCGATCTCGGAGAAACCCAGATCCTCAGCCTCTCCCCCGAACTGTTCCTGAGACGGCGGGAGCGCTGGTCGAGAGCATGCCGATGAAGGGGACTCGGCCCCGGGGCGACAGCCCGGCAGACGACGCCGCGCTCGCCCGCGAGCTGATCCGCTCGGAGAAGGACCGGGCCGAGAACCTGATGATCGTCGACATGGTGCGCAACGATCTGGGCAGAGTGAGCCGCGCCGGCACCATCCACGTGCCTGCGTCTGTTCGCGGTGGAGCCGTATCGCACCGTATGGCAGATGGCGAGCACCGTCACCGGGAACGTGCGCCGTGGCGCCACGCCTCGCGAGATCATGACGGCCACCTTCCCGGGCGCCTCCATCACCGGCGCGCCCAAGCATCACACCATGGAGATCATCAGCGAGCTGGAGACCGAGCCGCGGGGCGTCTACACCGGCACGGTGGGGCTGTTCCTGCCCGGCGGCGATTTCACCTGCAATCTGGCCATCCGCACCCTGGTGCACGAACGCGGCTCCTTCCGGCTGGGCGTCGGAGCGGGCATCGTCTGGGACTCCGACCCCGAGGAGGAATACCAGGAGACTCTGACCAAGGCCACCTTCGCCCTGCCTCGGACCGGGAGTCGATGGGAGCCGGTGCCGGCCGCCGAGCGGGTTCGCGCCGCCTCTATCGGGCTGTTCGAGACCATCCTGCTGGAGGCCGCAGGCGACGGCGGCTCCGGAGGCGCGCGACGCCGGCCAGGCGCCGGACCGGGCGCGGCGCGCGCAGAGGCGCCGACGCCGCGCGCCATCCTCTCCCGCTACCGCTACCTCGCCAACACCTCGACCGCATGGCGGCATCGGCCGCGGAGCTGGGGCTCACTTTCGACCGGGCCGCCGCAGAACGCGAGCTGTCGGCGCTGGTCGGGGCTGGCGACGCGGTCGGCGACGGCGCCGTCAAGTCGCTAGTCGTCCGGCTGGATCTTCCCGCGGACGGGGAGCTTCGCCTGACCACCCGTCCGGTGCCGGAGAGAGCGTCGGAGCCGATCGCCCTCATGGTCTCCCCCTTTCGCACCGATCCCATGACCGTCTCCTCTCCCACAAGACCACGGCCCGCTACCTGTACGACAGCGAACGCGAGCGGGCGCGGGCCTGCGGCTGCCAGGAGGCGCTCTTTCTCAACCATCTCGGGCGGGTGACCGAAGGCGCGATCACGAACGTCTTCGCCCGTTTCGGCGACTCCTGGGTCACGCCGCCGGTGGAGGACGGGCTGCTTCCCGGCATCTGGCGGGCGGACTTCCTGCGAGAGAAGGGAGCGGCGGAGCGGTCGCTCACGCTGGACGAGCTGCTTCGGGCGGACGAGATCGTCGTGGGGAATTCAGTACGAGGAGCGATGCGCGTGGACACGGTGGTGGTCGATTCACTGCAAGGTCTCGCTTGAAGATGGGAACCGCTCTCGGCAAACGCGACGCTTCCCACCGTAGCAACCGTCGCGACGTCGAGCACTTCGACCGGTGGGCCGCCACGTACGACCGCAGCTGGACCCAGCGGATCTTCTTTGGGCCGGTCCACCGAGGCGTGGTGCACGTGGCCGCAGGCCTCTCGCCCGACCCGGCACGCGTCCTCGACGTCGGCTGCGGTACCGGCGCCCTTCTCCGCGTCGTCGCTCAGCGTTTCCCGCAGGCCGAGCTCGTGGGCGTGGATGCCTCGGCAGAGATGATCAATATGGCCGAGGCCGCCAATCCGTTCCCCGACAGGCTCCGTTTCGCCCGGGCGCAGGCCGAGGAACTCCCCTTCGCCGACGGACATTTCGATCTAGTCCTTTCCACCATCTCCTTTCACCACTGGGCCGACCAGGGCAAGGGGCTCCGCGAGGTCGGCGAGGGCGCTCGTCACCGGGCGGCTCGTTCCTTCTCGCCGACCACTTCGTCATTCCGCTGCAACGGGTCTTCTTCGCTACCCGCAAGCGCAGGGAGCGGTTTCACACGCCGGTCGAGATCGGCACCATGCTGCGGGAGGCCGGGTTCGCCGCCGTCGAGTGGCACGATATCTACAGGATCGGCCCACTGCTTCTCGTCGCCGGCGTCACCGCAAGGAAGGCGTGAGGCTTCACGCCGCCCCGGCCGCGCGGAGCCCCGCGACGATCAGTACCAGCACCAGCACTCCCAAGGCGAAGCGGTACCACACAAAGGGCCGGAGAGAGTGGGTGCGCACGTAGCGGAGCAGGAACCAGGCAGCCACAAATCCGCTGATCGCGGCTGTGACAGTTCCAATTAAGAAGGGTTCGCCCGTGCCTGCCGGCAAGCCACCCCCGGCGGCCACCTTCAACCCCTTGTATGCCGCGCTCCCGCCGATTATCGGGATGGTGAGCAGGAACGAGTAGCGCACCGCCGCCTCCCGGCTTATCCGGAGACCGCGGAGAGCGCTCAGGGTGACCCCCGAGCGCGACACTCCGGGGGCCAGGGCCAAGGCTTGAGCCACCCCCACGAACAAGGCGTGATACCAGCGCAGCGATCCAAGGTTCTTGGTCCGGGCAAACAGCGAGTCGACCGCCCACATGACGGCGCCGAAAGCGATCATCAAGATGGCGATGAGTAGCGGCCGGCCCAGTTGGTCCTCGATGGCCTTCTCGAATGCGACACCACCAGTCCGGCGGGAATGGTGCTGACCAGCAGGAGCCAGGCCAGCTTTTCATCGGCCGTCTCGATCTTGCGCCGCCAGAGGCTACCGAAGAACGCCTTCAGCACCCTCCATACGTCGAGGCGCATGAGCACCACGACGGCCATGAACGTCCCCAGATGCAAGGCGACGTCGAAAGTCTTCTGGAGGTCAAGCGACATGTTGAGGTGCCAGCCGAACAGCCAGGGAACCAGGATCAGATGCCCGGAGCTGGAGACAGGCAAGAACTCGGTCAACCCTTGGACCAGTCCCAGGATGGTGGCTTGAATGGCGGTCACAGCAGTCGCCGGTACTTCTTCCAGGCCGGATCGGGCTCCTCGAACCACGACGGCAGCGGTCCGGCGTTGAAGCGGCCGTAGAAGAGCTTGTCGGCCCGGCTCATCCACCACCCGGCCTTGCGCTTCCGCGACGCTATCTCCACCATCAGGCGATGGAAACGCGTCCGGGGGTTCGTCCACGGACACGACGCCACGCAGACGCCGCAGTCCGTCCCGGTCTCGTTCCACACGGTGAAGCAGGCCTCGGGATTGATCGCCCACTTCTCCACCCCGCGCACCGCCTTCGGATCGCCTCGGCTGATGGCCCCACTGGGGCAGCTCTCGGCGCAGATCTTGCAGTCTTTGCAGAACTCTTCCGCGCCGACGTCCCGGGGCGGATCGTAGGCCAGAGGCAGGTCGGTGGTCACTGTGGCCAACTTGAGGGCGCTGCCCAGTTCCTTGGTGAGCAGCAACCCGTGCCGTCCCAGCTCACCCATCCCCGCGTCGATCGCTATCGGGACGCAGAGGACCTGGTAGTTCGGCATCACGTTAGCGCGCGCCGGATAGCCGAGCGCGCGGATGTACTCGGCCAGGGTCACCGATATGGTGGCCAGCCTGACGTAGACCCGCATGATTTCGACCACCTCGGACAGCACCGGACCGGTCTCCAGCATGCCGGGTCGATGCCCACGGCCACGCTGATGGCACTGTTGTGAGGAACCTCGATCGGTTGGCCGAAGGAGCGGGCAGGGTCGTGCCAGGTCTTGCCTACGTGGGTGTAGACGTTGAGCGGATTCAGCGACCCGATCCGCACTAAGTCTGCACCCAGGTGTTTCGCGAAGCCCTTGACCTTCTCGGCCGCCCGTTCGGGCGAGATCGCCTGCTTCGTCGGAGCCACCGGGCCGTCGACCCGGTCGGCGAGGCCCAGCCGGGCCAGAAACTCGTACTGCGTGCCCAGGAAGGGGAGATCCAGTGGGCTGCCCACTTGACCCATGCCCGGCAGTGCCCGGATGGCATCGTCCTTCGCCTGCCACTCGGGATGCCTGGCGTAGAAGTCGTCGTAGTCCTTGGTACCCGGCCCCAAGGTGTTGCGGGACTGGACGTTGTCCCGTTCGTCGTAACGCTCCCTGTCCCCCACGACGCGATACCGAGGCTTGGCAAGCGCTGCCACCTTTCCTCCCTACTCCGCCAGCTTCAGCCGGAGCACTCGGGGCAGTACGCCGCCATGGACGAAATACTCCACGTCGACGGTCGAGTCCAGCCGCGCCCGGCAGGCGAGGGTGAGATCGTCTCCGGCCGCCCGATGCACCGTCACCACAACGCTCGCTCCCGGCGACAAGCCGGCCCCGATCCCCTTGATATCCACCGACTCCGAGCCATCCAATCCGAGGCTCTCCACGGTCATCCCCGGCTCCAGTTCCAGAGGCAGCACGCCCATCCCCACCAGGTTGCTGCGATGGATGCGCTCGAAGCTCTCGGCTATCACAGCCCGCACGCCCAGCAGAGCCGTGCCTTTGGCCGCCCAGTCGCGCGAGCTGCCGGCGCCGTACTCCTTGCCGGCGAAGATCACCAGCGGCACCGACGCCTCCTGATAGCGCATGGCGGCGTCGTAGATCGGCAGTATCTCCCCGGAGGGATGGTGGGTGGTCCAGCCACCCTCACGGCCCCCGGCCATCAGATTGCGCAGGCGGACGTTGGCGAAAGTGCCTCGCAGCAGGACCTCGTGATTGCCACGGCGGGCGCCGTAGGTGTTGAAGTCGCACTGATCGACCCCCTGTGCGAGCAGGTAACGTCCCGCCGGACTCTCGGGGTCGATGGATCCAGCCGGCGAGATATGATCGGTGGTGACCGAGTCGCCGAAGATGCCCAGCACTCGGGCCCCGTGCACGTCGTCGGGAGGCACCGGCTCGGCCGCAAACCCCTCGAAGAACGGCGGCTCCCGCACGTAGGTGGAGGCCGCATCCCATCGATAGAGCGCGCCCTTCGGCACGGCCATCGATCGCCAGGCCTGCGTGCCTTTCAGCGCGGCCGCGTACTCCGCTTGGAACACGTCGGGACGGAGCGCCTTGCCCGCTAGTTCCGCCACTTCTTCCTCGGACGGCCAGAGGTCGCGCAGGTACACCGGCCGTCCATCGGCGCGAGTGCCCAGAGGCTCTTGGGTCAGGTCGATGTCTCACGGTGCCGGCGAGAGCGTAGGCCACCACCAATGGCGGCGAGGACAGGTAGTTCGCCCGCACGAGCGGATGGATGCGGGCTTCGAAGTTCCGGTTGCCGCTCAGAACGGCCGCGACCACCAGCCCGTTCTCTTCGATCGCCCGGGCCAAGTCTTGAGGGAGCGGCCCGCTGTTGCCGATGCAGGTCGCGCACCCGTAGCCCACGGTGGCGAAGCCCAGCTCCTCCAACGGCTCGAGCAACCCCGCCTCGGCCAAGTAGCCGGTCACCGCCCGCGATCCCGGGGCCAAGCTGGTGCGCACCCACGGCCGGCGGCTTGAGCCCCAGCCGGACCGCGTTGCGGGCCAGCAGTCCGGCCGCCAGCATCAACGCAGGATTCGAGGTGTTCGTGCAACTGGTGATGGACGCGATGACCACGCTCCCGTCGCGGATCGTCTCCCGTTTCCCATCAAGCTCTACCTTAGCCTTAATCACCTGAGCTCTGCCTTGACTCAGGGCGGGCAGATTCTGATGGAACCCTTCCTTCACGTTTTCAAGTTGCACCCGCTCCTGCGGCCGCCGCGGACCGGCCAAACTGGGGCGGACATCGGAGAGGTCGAGTTCCACCACCCACGAGTATTCGGGATCGGACGAGCCCGGCTCTCGCCACAGATGTTGGGCGCGACAATAGGCGTCGACGCGAGCAGATACGTCGTCGGAGCGCCCGGTCTGCCGCAGGTAGGCGATGGTCTCGCCGTCGACCGGGAAGAATCCACAGGTGGCTCCATACTCCGGGGCCATGTTGGCGACCGTAGCCCGGTCGGGCAGGCCGAGGCTTTCGGCACCAGGACCGCAGAACTCGACGAACCGGCCGACCACACCCACGCCGCGCAGCAACTCGGTGACGGTGAGCACGAGATCGGTGGCCGTGGCGCCGGCCGGCAGCCCGCCCACGAGACGGACGCCCACTACCTGGGGCACCAGCATGAAATACGGCTGTCCCAGCATGACCGCCTCGGCCTCGATGCCCCCCACTCCCCAACCCAGTACGCCCAGGCCGTTGATCATGGTGGTGTGAGAATCGGTGCCGATGACCGTGTCGGGATACGCCCAGGGAGCTCCGCTCGCCGATGCGCCCGCGCCAGTGGCGCCCGCCCCGCAGGCGGGCGCATCGCGGCGCACCACTTGGGCCAGAAACTCCAAGTTCACCTGGTGGCAGATGCCGGTTCCGGGTGGCATCACCCGCAAGTTGCCGAATTCGCCCTGGGCCCAGCGCAGCAGCGAATAGCGCTCGGCGTTTCGCTCCATTTCCAACCCCATGTTAATGCTGCAGGCGTCGGCCATGGCGCAACAGTCCACCTGCACAGAGTGGTCGATGACCAAGTCCACCGGCACGCTGGGATCGATCAGCGCCGGGTCGCCCCCACTCCGGGCGATAGCAGAGCGCAGCGCGGCCAAGTCGACCACGCAGGGCACACCGGTGAAGTCCTGCAGCAAGACCCGCCCGGGCATGAAGGCGAACTCCGGGCGTTCCGCGGAAGTGGGGTCCCAATCGAGGAGGGCCAGCACATCGTCTTCCTCCACTACTCCGAGGCCGCAATGCCGGAGACCGTTCTCCAGGAGGATACGGATGGAGTAGGGCAACCGCCCGAGATCGCGCCCGGTCGCCCGGGCCAGGGCGCCTAGATCCGCGACCCGGCTCGGACCGCCGGGCAAGTCGATCGTCGTCCAAGCGCCGAATGGTCCGGTCGCTCCAGTGTTAGGTCCGCTGCTATCGATCATCGAGGTCGCACCTCTCATTTCCGTGGCTCTCGCCCCATCAGGACGCGGGCCGCGGGGGCCGCTACAGGTATACCCGGTCGCCGCGGGCGCCGCCGGCCTCCCGCTTCGTCGCCACGCTGTTCAGGGCCCGCACGTAGGCCTTTGCCGATGCTTCCAGCACATCGATCGCCACCGCCTGGCCGGCGTACCGCTTGCCGTCGACCTCAACCACCACCCGCACTTCCCCCAGGGAGTCCTTCCCTGAAGTGATGGAGCGCACTTGGTAGTCCAAGAGCTTCCCGCTCACGCCCACGGCGTCGTCGATGGCCATGAAGATCGACTCCACCGATCCGCCTGAGAATGCCTTCCCGGCCTGCTGTTCGCCTTGTTTGCTCACCCCCACCTGGCTGGAGGAGATGATCTCCGTACCCGCTGAGACGTAGAAATGATCCAGCGAATAGACATCCTCGCGCTCCCGGATCTCCTCGCCCACCAGGGCCTCCAGATCGGCGGAGGTGACCTCCTTCTTCCTGTCGGCCGTCTCTTTGAAACGGCGGAAGGCCTCGTCCAGCTCCGCCCCTTCCAGATGGATCCCGAGCTCGGTCAGGTGCGACCGTAGCGCATGGCGGCCCGAGTGCTTGCCCAGCACGATGTCGGACTCGGTCAGGCCGATGTCTTCGGCCTGCATGATCTCGTAGGTGGAACGCTCCTTCAGCAGCCCGTCCTGGTGGATACCGGATTCATGGGCGAAGGCATTCTTGCCCACGATCGCCTTGTTGGCCTGCACCATGTGGCCGGTGAAGCTCGACACCATGCGACTGGCGCGGAAGATCTCGGTGGTGACGATGTTCGTCGGCCGCTGGATGATGTCGCGGCGGGTGACCAGAGCCATAGCCACCTCTTCGAGCGCGGCGTTGCCGGCCCGCTCGCCCAGGCCGTTGACCGCCACCTCGACCTGGGTGGCCCCCCGCTCCACGGCGGCCAGGGAGTTGGCCGTGGCCACGCCCAAATCGTTGTGACAGTGGACGCTCAGCACCACGTTCTCCAGGCTGGGCGCCTTCTCGAAGAGCTGGTCCATGAGGGCCGCGTACTCAGTAGGCAGGGAGTAGCCCACCGTGTCGGGCACGTTGATCGTGGTAGCCCCCGCCTGGATGGCGGTCTCCAGCACCTCGGCCAGGAAATCCACGTCGGAGCGGGTGGCGTCCATGGCGGAGAACTCCACGTCCTCCGGGCAGAGCGAAACGGCCAACTCGACCATCTCCCGGGTGAGCGCGAGCACCTCCGGGCGGGTCTTGCGCATCTGGTGCTCGAGGTGGATGTCGGAGGTCGAGCAGAAGGTGTGGATGCGCGGGCGCTCGGCGTCCTTGATGGCCTCCCAGCAGGTGCGGATGTCGCTCTCGATGCAGCGGGCCAGGCCGCAGATGACGGCGCCCTTCACTTCGCGGGCGATGGCCTGGACGGCGTCGAAATCGCCGGGGCTGCTGGCGGGAAAGCCGGCTTCGATCACGTCGACGCCCAGGCGCACCAGCTGATGGGCGATCTCCAGCTTCTCCGACGCGTTCAGACTGCTGCCGGGCGACTGCTCGCCGTCGCGCAGCGTGGTGTCGAAGAAGACGACCGGTCTGCCGATATTGCGACGACCGCTTGCCGGCGCCGGTGCACCCGAGCCGCGGATGCGTCGTCGCGGATGTGTTGGTCGGGGACATGGCTCTCTAACCTCCTGGCTCTCCTACCGATGATGGCTGCTGACATGCCGGATGGCGCCGGCTACGCGAGTATCTCCCCCTAGCGGGGGAGCAGCAGGAGGAGGTCGAGAACGAGAGCATGGCGTGCGCGATCATCCGGCACGGCGAACCGGCCGGCGGCGGGGCGAGCCTGGAATCCTGTTCTGCTCTCCATGGTCCTTCAGTTTAGTGGACGCTCGGGGCGGCTGCAAGCAGCGACCGGCGCTTGCCGGAGAGCTTCGCCCAGGGTAGACGTCGTCCCGGCCGACTGAACCGGCGACTCGAGGCCGGATCGAACAAGGAGCGACGTCGTGCTCAAGGAATACCCGAAGTTCACCGCGGCCGCGGTGCAGGTCGCTCCCGAATACCGCGACAAGCCCGTCTACTTTGACTCGCTCGCCACGCTCGACAACACCGTCAGGCAGATCAAGGAGGCGGCGTCCAACGGGGCCACGCTGATCGTCTTCCCCGAGCTCCACCTCCCCGGTTACTGCCACTTCGCCCTCCAGTTGGAGAAGGGCCCGGAGTACACGAGCATCTGGGCCGAGTACCTGCGCCATGGCATCGAGGTGCCGAGCGAGGAGACCGAGATCCTGTGCAAGGCGGCGCGCCAAGCCAACGCCAACGTGGTCATCGGGATCAACGAGCGGGACAAGAAGTACGGCGGGCGGCAGTACAACTCGATCCTCTACATCAACAACCGGGGCGAGATCCTGGGGACGCATCGGAAGATCAACATCACCGTCCAGGAGCTGATGATCCACACCCGGGGCAACGGCGGCGCGAACCTGCGCATCCCCGAGATGGACTTCGGCAAGATCAGCGGCCTGATCTGTGGTGAGCACAACCAGCCGCTTCTCCACCAGTGCTACATCGTCCAGGGCACGAAGGTGAACTGCTCCCTGTGGCCGGGATACCTGGGCGGAGCCGAGGAGCTGCCCTGGGTCACACCGGCCACGACCACGGCCGTGGCCGTCAACGGCGCCTGCTGGTGCGTCCTCGCGTCCAGCTACATCCCGCCGGAGAAGCGGCCCAAGGATTTCTACGACAACACCAGCTTCTATCAGAGCTTTGGTGGTAGCGCCATCATCAACCCGTTCGGGGAGATAGTCGACGGGACCGGTGCGGGACGTGGAGACCATCGTCTACGGCGACATCGACCTCAAGGTGAACGAGATGGCCCGGGGGATCATCAACATCACCGGCCTCTACAGCCGCTGGGACATCCTCAGCCTGCTGGTGCGGGAGAACGAGTACGAGCCCATGGTGGCCATGGAGTCGATGGAGACCGCGGGCGGCCCGCGCCGGGCGGCCGACTTGGGCGCAGCGCCTCGCGTAGCCGATGCCGGTTCGGCGGAAGTGAGAGAGCTGCGGGAGAAGATCGCCGAGCTGGAACGGCGGTTGAGTGAGGCAGGAGACGCGAGGAGGACGGAGAACACCTGACCAGCACCAGGACCGTGCACCCGACCGCAGGGGGTCCCATGGAAAACGTGATCGTCATCGGTACTCTCGCCGCCCTGGCCGTGGCGTCCGAGTGGTGGCTGCGCAAGCACCCCACGCGGAACAGGCCGGCTCGCTAGCAGGCTGCTGACGCTAGTCGACCTAGCTGCGCTAACCCAGAAGCCGGCGAATCCCAGTCCTCGTCGAAGGTAGCCTGACGAAGGGACTGCGCCGAGGCCACACGGCTCGCGCCATCCTGCGCAGCAGCCGCCGTTCCCCGTAGCCGATTATCAGCAGCGACCCCATCAAGAGGATGATCTTCTGCGCGAGCGGCATGGGCGTCCAGTGGTAGGCGACGCGCACCTTGATGATCGACCACAGCGGGATCCGGTCCGGCAGGCTGGCCAGCCATCCCTTCCCCGAGTCGGCGACGAAGGACGTCGCCGGATCCTCCATGTCGGCGAACTGCTTGCCGGGATAGTCCACCCAGACGTGGTCGAACGAGTAGCGCAAGGTGTACGGCATCCCTTTGGCCTCGAAGATGCTGGCCGCGATTATCGCCCTGGCCTGACAGTCACCGGCCCGATCGCGCACCGCCTCGCTCACCGTCGGGAAGTACCAAGGTAGGCCGTACACGGTCCAGGCCGGCTTGTAGACCACGTACTGCAAGGAGAAGTCCTCGATAGTCTTGTAGTCGCGCGGCAGGCCGGCGGCGATACCGGCCACCGCCTGCGCGTCCACCGGCGGGTTCTTCAAGCGGGCCAAAGAAGTGACGAACGGACGCGGATCGGGATACACGACGGCGCCGATCCAGAACACCACCGCGAGGACCACCAAGACGTGCCGCAGCGCCCCTCTGGAGAATCGGTGGGGCGAGGGCTTCACAGGCCTTCGGCGCCGGACGCGGTCAAGGGGCTATCCGTCTGCCTCGGGGCCATAGGCCTCCATTTTCACCGTGTCGGAAACCGCGTAGTCCATCTCCGTGCACTCGGCGATGTCATCGAGGCTGTAGCCACAGGCGACTTCCTCAAGCACGAAGCCCTTGCCGGGGTAGCGCCGGAACAGCGCCCGTTCGGTGATGATCACGTCGGCCTCGCCCGCTCCGGTGAGCGGATACGTACACTTCTTGACCAGCTTGGGCGAGCCGTCCTTGGAGCAGTGCTCGGTGCACACGTTGACGATCTTGGCCCCGGCCAGCAAATCCATCGCCCCGCCCATGCCGGCCACCGTCCTGCCGGGGATCTCGTAGCTGGCTATGTCGCCCTCCCCGTCCACCTGCAGCGTGCCCAGGAAACACATGTCCACATGGCCGCCCCGGATCATGGCGAAGGAGGTGCTCGTATCGAAGTAACTACCTCCGGACCGGAGCGTGATCGGCCGGCCGCTTGCGTTGGCCCGGTCGGGATCCGCGCAGAAGGACTGCGGCGCCGGCCCCACGCCTATGGCTCCATTCTGGGTGTGGATGACGACGTCTGCCCCTTCGGGGACATAGTCAGCCACCAGGCCCGGGATCCCGATCCCCAGATTGATCACCAGGCCGTCTCGAAGCTCCTGAGCGGCTCTGCGAGCGATTGTGGTCTTGATGTCTGACACTCGCCCTCCCCCGTGGCCGACGCGCGCCGTCCCGAGATTCCGTGGGTAAGGTTCCGCGGCTAAATATCGCACACTTGGGCGCCAAGACAAGTGGCCGCACTTGCCTTCTGGCGCTCGGAGCCCTAAGCTACCCGTTCGAATGGCAAATGCCTACTACACCTGCAACCTGCTCCCCACCGAGCTCGTGGCCCGCAGCGGCTACTCGCCTCGTTGGTTGGGCGACTACTTGCAGGATCCGGCGGCGCCGGCCCGGCGCGCCGCCCTCAGCATCCACCCCATGACCTGCCCGTACGTCACTCAACTGGTCGCCGCCGCCGACGTGCTGCTCGACCGCGCGCCGAAGGGACGACTGTCTGCTGGTGCCGGGAGGCTGCGACGCGATGCGCAGGATGGGTGATCTCTTGGAGGCCACCTACCCCGGCCGCGTGTTCGTGCTTTCGATGCCCCGCACGTCGGGGGAAGGCGCCGTTCGAACGTTGGCTGCCGACCTGGCCCGGATGGAGGAGTGGCTCGGGGACAGGCTGGCGCGGAACGCCGGCGCCGCTGGGCGCGGGCCACCTGGGCGCGAGCGCGAGCGACCCCGCTCGGGTAGAACCATCCGGCTTGGAGTACCCCTCGGCCCCGCGCCCCGGTGGGGTGTTCGTGGTAGCCGGACCGCTCAGCGATGACTCACTACTGCGCCTGATCGGACAACTCGGAGCTGGAATCGCCGGCCTTGATTCGTGCACGTCGCCCGAACGCAGGAAGCCGCTGGCGGTTCTGGCGGCGCCTGGAGCCGGAGCTGGGGCGACGACCGCAAGGACCTGGGCGACCACCGCCGGGGCTGAGGCCGCCGACGACTACCCGGCGATCGCCGCCGCGCTGCTGACCATCGGCATGTGCCCGCGTCGCTCCACCGCCGACCGGCGCGACCACCTGATCCGGCGCCTCGACGAGACCCGACCCTCGTCGGTGATCTACGCCCGCCAGAGCTTCTGCGACCCTGGGGCGTACGACGCTCTGCTGGTCTCGCGATTGGCCGAAGAGCGCGGTCTCCCCTATCTGGAGATCGAGGTGGGCTTCCCGTTCGAGGCAAGCGGCCCGCTCCGCACCCGGGTGGAGGCGTTCCTGGAGGCCCAGTTGCTCGACGACGACCTTCTGGACGATGGCCTCGCGGACGAGGAGGACTAGCCACCATGCCCGGCATGGCCGACGTCACCGGCAATTCCCTCAGCGCCTCCCTCATCCGCACCGCCTACTTGTCGCAGATCCGGTGGAAGGCCCTGCAGTCCCGCACCGCCCGCCGCTACCTGGAGCTGCATGCTCTCAGCGCCTCGCTGGACCTGTTCAAGCCCGGGGCCATCGTGCCCTGGGTCTCCTATCTCTTCCCCACCGAGCTGCTCAGCTCCTACGGCATCACCCCCATGATCCCGGAGATCGGCTCCGCCACCCTCACCGGCAGCGACCTACGCGACCCGGTCGAGTCCGCCGCCGCGCGCATGCCGCTGGCGCGCGACGTGTGCAGCTACCACCGCATCGCCCTGGCGGCCGTCGAGAACGACATGCTTCCCGCTCCCTCCATGTGCCTGGGCACCACGCCCCTCTGCCTGGGAAAGGAGTGCCTCCTGGAGTTGCTGGCCACCAAGCACAACGTGCCCTTCCGAGAGATCCGGGTGCCGCTGCCGCCCGACGAGGGCGAAGCCGAGCCCGCCGTGGTGGCCGACGTGGCCGAACAGCTGCGGCAGTTGCACGACGACATCGGCCGCTGGACCGGCCGCACCCCCGACCTCGAAAAGGCCATCCGGCTATCCAATCGGGCTTCCGCCGCCTGGGGCCACATCATGGAAGAGCGCCTGGCCAGCCGCATCGAGATGAACGGGCGCCGTACCTTCGCCACCGTGTTCTTGGGACAACTCCTCTGGGGGACCGAAGAGGGCGCCAAGGACTTCGAGCGCCTGCTCACCGAGCGAGGCCGGCGCGACCTCATGGCACCAGTCCTGGACGGCGGTCGCAAGCTTAAGCGCCTGCTGTGGCTCCATACCGTGCCCCACCACGACAAAGACCTCTTCGAGCTCCTGGAGAGGCACGAAGCTGTGGTGATCTTCGAAGAGATGGGCCAGATGCATCTGGAGACCGTCGATCCCGACGATCCGTTCCCGGGCCTGGCCAAGCGGCTCACAGACCACACCCTCTGGGGCACTTCGGCCCGGCGCGCCCGGCTCAACGTCGCCCTGGCAAAGCAGCTCAAGGTGGATGGGGCCGTGCATTTCAATCATTGGGGCTGCCGGCACGGGCTGGGCTCGGTGCCGGTGGTACGGGCCGCCTTCATGGAGGCCGGGATCCCCTTCTTGGCCATCGACGGCGATGCCCTCGCCCGTGGGGGACCACAACAGGAGAAGTCCATCCAGGCCATGGAGAGCTTCCTGGAGCTGCTCTGAACCGGAACAGGAGGAGTGATGACGAGCAATGAGCCCTGGCCCGCCCTCCCTTACGAAGAGTGGGCGCCCACCAAGAAGACGCTCCACATGTGCGCCCAGATGGTCGGCAAGGCCCGGCTGGCGCTGGCTCCCCCCCAACCGGAGTGGCTACACACCTGCCTCTACCTTCACCCCCGCGGGTTCGGCACCGGGCCGATCCCCGAGGGCACCCGAACCATCTCCATGGGTATCGACGTGTTCGACTCTCAGCTGTGGCTGCGCTCGAGTGACGGTCGAGCCGGCTCGGTGCCGCTCAGCTCCGGACGTTGCGTCGCCGATATCTGGGCGGGATTCAGGAAAGAGCTCCGGCGGCTGGACCTCGATCTGGACCTCTGGGAGAAGCCGCAGGAGATAGCCGACACCACGCCCTTCTCCGAGAACACCCGCGACTGCACGCTCGAACCGGAACAGGCGCAGCGCTTTCATCGCATCCTCTCCGCGGTCAACGGCGTGTTCGAGGAGTTCCGCTCGGAGTTCTTCGCCCGGACCGGCGTACAGTTTTGGTGGGGCTCGTTCGACTTCGCGGTACTGCTCTTCAACGGCAGGCAACAGGTAGCTCCCGAAGATCGCGGCTACATAATGCGTTACGACCTCGATGCTGAACACATGAACGCCGGCTTTTGGGCTGGTGACGACAACCTTCCCCAGGCCGGCTTCTACGGCTACTTGGTCCCGCGACCGCCGGGCTGTGAATCGGCGCCCATAGAGCCCGTCCACGCGGGCTGGGTGGAAACGATGGGGGAATGGATCATGCCCTACGAAGCGGTGCGCGCCTGCGACGATCCCCGGGGGACCCTCCTCGATTTTCTCCGCAGCATCTACCGGGTGGCATGCACGCATGGTGGTTGGGACTCTCGTGGGCTCGGGTACACCCGGCCGGCCCCGCCGCCCCGCGGCTGAAGCCTCAGCGCGATCTACCGAAAAGGAGAGTATCCGTGGGCCAATGCCGGCATATGGCGACCGTTCCCGTTCCCGAACCTGAGGCGCGCACCCGCGGCTGCGAAGAATGCCTCGCTACGGGACAGCAATGGATGCATCTGCGTAAGTGCCTGGAATGCGGGCATATCGGGTGTTGCGACCAGTCCATCGGCAGACACGCCACTAAGCACGCCCACGCCACCGGGCACACCGTGATCCGCTCGGCCGAGCCGGGCGAGAACTGGCGGTATTGCTACGCAGACGACGACTTCAGTGAATGACTGCCGTCGAGCGAGAGACCCCGCGAGTACCAGGAATAGGGGAAACGTGCAAGAATTCATCCCTAGAGCACACCTCTTGGTGCATTTTTGGGGAAGGAGCACCGATAACCACATGAGCGAGACCGAACGCACCCTGGCCGTCTTCATCGACTTCGAGAACCTGGCCATCGGGTTCAAGCACCGGCGCGGGGAGTTCGACATCCACAAGATCCTCGAGCGTCTGGTGGAGAAAGGCAAGGTCATCGTCAAGAAGGCCTACGCCGATTGGGGAGAATACAAGCAGTACACCAGGCCGCTGCATGAGAACGCCATCGAACTGATCGAGATCCCCCGCCGGCAGATGACAGGCAAGAACTCGGCCGACATCCGCTTGGCCGTGGACGCCATGGACCTGGCCTGGTCCAAGGAGCACATCGATACCTTCGTGATCGTGTCGGGTGATTCCGACTTCTCTCCCCTCGTCTCGAAACTCAAGGAGAACGGCAAGCATGTGATCGGCCTGGGCATGAAACAGTCCACCTCCGATCTGCTGGCCAGCAACTGCGACGAGTTCATCTTCTACGAAGATCTGGAGAAACAGCCCGCGCCTGCCAGCCTCGGTCCCCAGGCCGTCGACATCCCCCCGGAGAAGAAAGAGGTCTTCGACCTGCTGCTGGAATCTATCGCGGCCCTCATCCGGGAGAACAAGGACCCCATCTTCGCCTCCATGGTCAAAGACACCATGCAGCGCAAGAAGCCGTCGTTCAACGAATCGGCCTACGGCTACCGCAGCTTCAGCAACCTGCTGGTGGACGCCGAGAAGCGCAGCTACATCAAGCTGCACCGGGACAAGAAGGCCGGGTGGACGTACGTCATCGAAGGGTTTGTCGAGTAGGGGGCCGCGCCTCTCGCTGACCGAGCGAGGGGTGCATCATCGCTGCTCCAGCTTGGCGCTCAAGGTCTCGCGACGCTTCCGCAACGACGATGCACCCCCCGCATCAGGGTCGGGCGGCCCCCTACTCTCCTGGTCTTAGGTTCTTGGCTTCGCTCCGCTCGCCGCGTGGCCGGGCTTGTCCCAACCCGGGCACCGGTTCGCCAACGGCGGCCAGGAAGTAGTAGGCCGAGGAATCGCCGACAAACCGGAAGTTCCGCTTTAGGTCGGCGACTGTCTCCTCGAAGGCCCCCCGCGAACTCAGGTACCCTGCGAATCCGCCGGGGGCTTTGTCCAACTCCAACAGTCTCCCGGCATTGTCGATGATGCCCTCGATCTTGCGGCGGTTCCTGATCACCCGGCGATCTTCAGCCAGCCGGTCGACATCGGCCGGGCTCATCGCGGCGACAGTCTCGACATCGAAGTCGGCGAAGGCCTCCCGGATGCCATCCCATTTCGCGTCGACGACCTTCCAATTGATGCCTGCCGTGAAGATCGCGAAGCTCATCGCCTCCAGGTAGCCGGCCAGTGAGGCCGGCTTGGTGCCGTGCCACTCGCGCATAGTGCGCCCCCTATCGTTCCACGCGTCCCGCCCGGGACCGAGCCCACCCAGTCGACCTGGGCGCAAGGACCAGGGCCTCTCGGGCCCTGTGTACCCAGCGGCCGACTTCTTCAGGCCGAGAGCGTGGCCGATCGTGCCGTTGCGGCGCCAAGAGACAGTCGCCGGTGGTGAGCTGGAGCGGATGGTTCCTTGAAGGAAGAGTCGCGCAGGCTTTTGCGCGCAGCTGGGACAAGGGACCATGGGTTGCGACTGCGCAGCTGGGACAAGGAACCACTCCAGCTCAGCCCCCGCCCGATCACCAGCTTCAGCGGGTCCACCTCGTTGCGCAGGATACACAGCTCGTCCTCGCTCGGAGCCGCCGTGCGGCCGATCTCCTTGGGGATGATCAGCTCGAAGCCCGTCTCGGCTTTCACCTTGTCCAGTTCCACACCCGGGTGCAGTGACTCGACCAGCATGGCCTTGGTCTTCTCGTCGAAGGCCATGACTGCCAGATCGGTGACGATCTTGTAGGGACCGCCCTCGGGCAGTCCGGCCGCCTCCCGGGCACCGGCGCCCGTCAGGAAGCCGGGCGAGGTGATGAAGTCGCACTTCTCCACGAACCGGGTCTTGCTGTGTACCGTCATGATCATGGTACGCCAGCAGAGCGAGGCGAAATCGTTGGCCCCGCCGCTCCCGGGAAAGCGGACCTTGGGCTTGTAGTAGTCGCCCACGCAGGTGGAGTTGATGTTGCCGTACTTGTCGATCTGAGCGCCGCCCAGAAAAGCGTAGTCCACCTGGCCCCGGGCACAGGTGGTCATCATCTCGGCCATGCCGGCCGCCATCACCGCCTTGTGAAAGGTGCGGGAGTCTCCCACCGAGATGGGCATTTGGGGCAACTGGGGAGCCACCCCGCCGGCCTCGAAGAGGATGATCAGGTTGGGAGAGCAGGTCTTCTGCGCCAGCATGGCCGCGGCGCAGGGAGCGCCGGTGCCGACCGCCACGGTCTTGCCGTCCTCCAGGTACCGGGAGGCCACGGAGATCATCAGTTCCATCGTGTTGTATTCGGGTGCCATATCTCTAAGCTCCTTCGCCGTCAAGCGTCCGTCAGTCCTCGACCAGGTTCTCGAGCTTCTGCAGCTCTTCGATCCTCTTCAGGCCACCGCAGCGCTCCAGATACTCCTCGAAGTCGGAGACGCCGTAGATGTAGTGCTCGAGGAACTTCTCGAACGCCTCCGGATCCTTCTCCACCTTCATCCACTGGGCGAGATGCTCCTCGTCCGAGAAGTAGAGATACGGCATGTTGCCTGGATAGCTGCCGTAGGGGACCTCGACCACGGCGTCCACCAAGTAGAACGGGATAGAGGTAGACGTGGGATCCTCGCGGATCACGGAGTTGCTGACCAGGCGCTCCGTGGTGATGATCAGGCGTTTGGCAGCCCGGGACAGCTCCAGGTCGGCCACGGAGATGCCGCGGATCACAGAGTTGCCGTACATGTCGGCCTCGTGCACGTGGATAGCCGCCACATCGGGCCAGATGGCCGGCACGGCCGCGAACTTCTTGCCGGTGAAGGGGCACTCGATGACCTTGGCGGCGGACATCTTGAAGGTGTCGGTCCCGAGCATGGAGCGGATGAGCCCGAAGGAGACGCCCTCGGCGGCGGCCTTCAGCCGGGCGGCCAGCGCGTAGTTGCTCCATTCGGTCACCTGGACCTCTCCGGACTCCATGTAGCGCCGGGCGTTGGGGGATAGTCCGCGGGCTTCCAGCCCTACGACATAGGCGGAGTCAAGACGGTTGAAGACCTTGCCGGCGCACAGCACCTGGAAATCGTGCGTAGACGTGTGGCCAAGAAAGCCCAGATTCTTGCGCCGTTGTCTGACGATCTCGTGGACGATGGCGTTGGGAATACGGTTGGCCCCGAAGCCGCCGATCGCGAGGTAGCTGCCATCGGGAACGAACTTGTCTACCGCTTCCTTCTCGGTCATCCGCTTGTCGACCATGGCCCGCGGCTTCTTGCGAAAGAACTCGCGCGCCTTGTCCGGATCGGGATCCATGAACATCGGGTTGACCCCTTGATCCAGCACTTCCATACCGTCTCCTCCAGTGTCGCAGAGTGTTGCCAGGGAACTACGTTGCAGCAGTAGAACGCCGGTGCGTGAAAATAACTACAACCAAGTTCGGAATCCTATCATGCCGGACCCGGCGAGACGGGGGCTCCGGCGAGCCGGTGGTGGTTTCTCCAGCTGCGCGGTGCGATTCTTCCGAAACCACCACCGGCTCGCCTGTCGCTAGTTCTTGGCCGACTGGGGCCGCGGCC
>CAWEJM010000017.1:0-27317 GCA_963809395.1 uncultured Actinomycetes bacterium
ATCACCAGCTTCAGCGGGTCCACCTCGTTGCGCAGGATACATAGCTCGTCCTCGCTCGGAGCCGCCGTGCGGCCGATCTCCTTGGGGATGATCAGCTCGAAGCCCGTCTCGGCTTTCACCTTGTCCAGTTCCACACCCGGGTGCAGTGACTCGACCAGCATGGCCTTGGTCCTCTCGTCGAAGGCCATGACTGCCAGATCGGTGACGATCTTGTAGGGACCGCCCTCGGGCAGTCCGGCCGCCTCCCGGGCACCGGCGCCCGTCAGGAAGCCGGGCGAGGTGATGAAGTCGCACTTCTCCACGAACCGGGTCTTGCTGTGTACCGTCATGATCATGGTACGCCAGCAGAGCGAGGCGAAATCGTTGGCCCCGCCGCTCCCGGGAAAGCGGACCTTGGGCTTGTAGTAGTCGCCCACACAGGTGGAGTTGATGTTGCCGTACTTGTCGATCTGAGCGCCGCCCAGAAAAGCGTAGTCCACCTGGCCCCGGGCGCAGGTGGTCATCATCTCGGCCATGCCGGCCGCCATCACCGCCTTGTGAAAGGTGCGGGAGTCTCCCACCGAGATGGGCATTTGGGGCAACTGGGGAGCTACCCCGCCGGCCTCGAAGAGAATGATCAGGTTGGGAGAGCAGGTCTTTTGCGCCAGCATGGCCGCGGCGCAGGGAGCGCCGGTGCCGACCGCCACGGTCTTGCCGTCCTCCAGGTACCGGGAGGCCACGGAGATCATCAGTTCCATCGTGTTGTATTCGGGTGCCATATCTCTAAGCTCCTTCGCCGTCAAGCGTCCGTCAGTCCTCGACCAGGTTCTCAAGCTTCTGCAGCTCTTCGATCCTCTTCAGGCCACCGCAGCGCTCCAGATACTCCTCGAAGTCGGAGACGCCGTAGATGTAGTGCTCGAGGAACTTCTCGAACGCCTCCGGATCCTTCTCCACCTTCATCCACTGGGCGAGATGCTCCTCGTCCGAGAAGTAGAGATACGGCATGTTGCCCGGATAGCTGCCGTAGGGGACCTCGACCACGGCGTCCACCAAGTAGAACGGGATAGAGGTAGACGTGGGATCCTCGCGGATCACGGAGTTGCTGACCAGGCGCTCCGTGGTGATGATCAGGCGTTTGGCAGCCCGGGACAGCTCCAGGTCGGCCACGGAGATGCCGCGGATCACAGAGTTGCCGTACATGTCGGCCTCGTGCACGTGGATGGCCGCCACATCGGGCCAGATGGCCGGCACGGCCGCGAACTTCTTGCCGGTGAAGGGGCACTCGATGACCTTGGCGGCGGACATCTTGAAGGTGTCGGTCCCGAGCATGGAGCGGATGAGCCCGAAGGAGACGCCCTCGGCGGCGGCCTTCAGCCGGGCGGCCAGCGCGTAGTTGCTCCATTCGGTCACCTGGACCTCTCCGGACTCCATGTAGCGCCGGGCGTTGGGGGATAGTCCGCGGGCCTCCAGCCCTACGACATAGGCGGAATCAAGCCGGTTGAAGACCTTGCCGGCGCAGAGCACCTGGAAATCGTGCGTAGACGTGTGGCCAAGAAAGCCCAGATTCTTGCGCCGTTGTCTGACGATCTCGTGGACGATGGCGTTGGGAATACGGTTGGCCCCGAAGCCGCCGATCGCGAGGTAGCTGCCATCGGGAACGAACTTGTCTACCGCTTCCTTCTCGGTCATCCGCTTGTCGACCATGGCCCGCGGCTTCTTGCGGAAGAACTCGCGCGCCTTGTCCGGATCGGGATCCATGAACATCGGGTTGACCCCTTGATCCAGCACTTCCATACCGTCTCCTCCAGTGTCGCAGAGTGTTGCCAGGAAACTACGTTGCAGCAGTAGAACGCCGGTGCGTGAAAATAACTACAACCAAGTCCGGAATCCTATCATGAATGCCGGACCCGGCGAACCGATGGTGGTTTCTCCAGCTGCGCGCGTGGCGGCGAGCCGGTGGTGGTTTCTCCAGCTGCGCGGTGCGATTCTTCCGAAACCACCACCGGCTCGCCTGTCGATAGTTCTTGGCTCCCGGTGAGGCCGGGGTCGGTCGCCGAGCCGCGCGGGTCGCCGGGGCTTGACTGCGGTTCCCGGTCGTAGAAGAATGGGTCTGGCCGCGCCCCGGGCGTCGCGCGGCAGGAAGGCGCGCCGATTTCGCGCGCCGCTCTGGCTGATGCAGAGTCTTCTTGTCGCTGCTTGCTACGGGGGTGGGCTTGTTCAGCAGGGAGAACAGCGCGGGCAGGAACTTCATGCTGACCGCTGCCGGTTGGCTGGTCGTCGGCGGTCTCATGGGTATCGTCCTGGCCATCGAGTTCGTCTTTCCCGATCTGGTGCACGGCTTCGGTCCCCTGGTATTCGGCCGCCTTCGTCAGGCGCACACCAACACCGTGATGTTCGCCTGGCTGTCGGGCGGCATGATGGGCCTCATGCTCTACATCGTTCCCCGGCTGACCGGCCGCCGGCTCTGGAGCGAGAGGCTCGGCAATCTGACCATGGTTCTGTGGAACGGCGCCGTCCTGGTGGGCATCGTCGGAATACTGACGGCTCATACCCAGAGTCGCGAATACGCGGAGATGGTGTGGGCGGTGGACGTGGCCGTCATGGCCGTGCTTCTACTGGGAGCGGCGAACGTGCTCATGACTATCCACCACCGGGTGGAGCGGAAGATGTACGTGTCGCTTTGGTACATCACCGGCACGGTCATCTGGATGCCGCTGCTTTACTTCATCGGCAACGTGATGTGGGCGCCGCCCACCGGCGCGCTCACGGGAGTCAACGACGCCATCTTCAACTGGTTCTACGGACACAACGTCCTCGGTCTGTGGTTCACCACCGGTCTGCTGGCCGTGGTCTACTACGTGGTCCCCAGGGAGACGCGCACCCCGCTCTATAGCCACTTCCTGTCGCTCATCGCGTTCTGGGGGATCATCTTCTTCTACACGGGAGTGGGAGCGCACCACCTGCTCTGGGCGCCGATCCCCTACTGGCTGAAGACGGTGGCGGTGGCCGACAGCATCGGCATGGTGCTACCGGTCACAGCCTTCTTGGCCAACATCTTCCTCACTATGAGGGGCAACTGGAACCGCTTCTTCAGCAGCATCCCACTCCGCTTCATGATCACGGGCTGGCTGGCGTACATCCTGGTGTCGTTCCAGGGCTCGCACGAGGCCCTGCGCAGCGTCAACTTGCTGACCCACTTCACCCAGTATGTCCCCGGTCACGCCCACCTGGCCCTGCTGTTCTTCTCCTCTTCGGTGATCATGGGCGGGATGTACTACGTGATCCCGCGCATGTACGACTGCAAGATCTATAGCCGCCTCATGGCCAATGTTCAGTACAGTGTCTACTTGGTGGGGTTCCTCTTCTTCTTCCTTGGCTTCTTGCTCACCGGATTGGTACAGGGCTCGTCTTGGGTGCAGGGAGGACTGCCTGTGTATAGCGTTCTGCCCGGCCTGCGGTCCTATATGGCCATGCGGGCCGGCGGTGGAGCCCTGCTGGTTATCAGCTTCTTGCTCTTCGGCTATAACATGTTTGCCACCGTGGCGAAACGCAAGCCGGTGCAGCATCCCGAGCCGCTCAAGGCGGCCTCCGGCGCGGCGCCTCGGACCGCGAGCGCCGACTCCGCCCCGGCCCCGGTCCCGTCGTCGGCCGCGCTCGCGGTCGAGGATTGAAGGCGAGCGTGCCATGAGGATGACTTTCAGGCTTATCATCATCGGAGGGTTGATCGTCTTCTTCGCCGTCGTCTCAGTGGTGGTGTTTGTCCCCAAGATCGTGTGGAACCCTGCCCCGACGCTGAACGCCCAAGAGTATGCGGGGCTTGAGGCCCAAGGACGCAAGCTGTTCTACAGCAACGGATGCAACTACTGTCACACCCAGTACGTGCGGCTCGAGGACACGGCCATGGGAGCGGTGTCGGAGGGAGGCAACTATGCCTTCGACAATCCGATGATCCTCGGCTCCGAGCGCACCGGCCCCGATCTCTCCTATGTAGGGCGCAAGCGGGGAGAGGCCTGGGAGATCGCCCATCTGAAGAATCCGCGCGATTTCTCACCGAACTCGATCATGCCCAAGTTCGACTTTCTCGTCGACGACCAACTCAAGGCCATCGCCGCCTACCTCTTCGCCCTGGGCGACCGGGTGGCCCAGAGCCGCATGATCACGCCGCCGGCGCCGTACGCGGGAAAGGTAAGTCCGCTGAAGCTCCCCACCGCCCTCCCCGGGGGCGATACGCCGCACGGATGGCCCGACTGGACGGCCTCGGGCCTCCAGGAGGGCAAGGAAATCTACATCCAACGCTGCCAGACCTGCCACGGCTGTTCGGGTAACGGACTCGGCACCTACGCCGGCACCCTGTCGGTGACGCCCGCCGACTACAAGCAGGAGCCCTTCCGCTCCATGCCCGACGATCAGTTCTTCTGGCACGTGTCTGAGGGATTGCCGGGCACGGTGATGCCCACCTGGCGGCTGCAGCTCACTGAAGACCAACGCTGGAAGGTGATCGCCTACATCAAGGAGACCTTCGCCAAGCCGGTGATGCGCGATCCCAATGAGGGTGACCTCTCCGCGCCGAGTATGCCGACCTCACCAATCCCGTGCCGCTGACTCTGGATACCCTCGACCGGGGCAAGCAGATCTTCACCCGGGAGTGCTTGGTGTGCCACGGCGACTCTGCGAAAGGCGACGGGCCCTACGGCGACGGCCTGCAGCCGTCGCCCCCGGATTTCAGCGATACTTCGCTCTACGGGACCCTGGCCAAGCCGCTCTACTCAGACGCCGACTACTTCTGGCGCATCAGCGAGGGCCTGCCCTGGAGCGCGATGCCGGTGTGGAAGTCCCAGTACTCCGAGGACGATCGCTGGGCGCTGGTGCACTACATCCGCTCCGTCTTCACGCAGACCGAGACGCCGCCGGAGTTGCTCCCCGATGGCCAGGATTTCAACCTCCCCGACATCTACAAGACCCAGAAGATCCCCAGCACCGCTTCCTACGCGCGCGGCCAACTCGTCTACTTGAAGAACTGCGCCCTGTGCCACGGGTTGGCGGGAGACGGCAAGGGTTGGGACGGCCAATATCTCAACCCCAAGCCGCGCAATCTGCAAGAGGACGCTGGGAAACCGCTGGTGGAGGGAGATGAGGGCAACGCCCTGGCCCGGGTCACCTTCGGGGTCAAGGGCACGGCGATGCCCAGTTGGGGCGAGTTCCTCCCCATGGATCAGCGCTGGGACGCGATCAAGTACATCGTCGAGTCGTTCCGCCTGGGCAATCCGGTGAACGCCAGCGTCGCCGGGAACGGTAACGTGGCCACCGACTTCTCCACCTTGAGTCCGGACAACTGGAAGGCCGAGGGGCATGACATCTCTCTGGCTAGAGGCGCCGACGTCTACGAGACCTACTGCACCACTTGCCACGGCTTCAGCGGACAGGGCGACGGCGACGGGAGCGCCAAGAGCCCCAGCGGAGGACCGGCGCCCCTACCCGCCGGCGTGTCCGTCAACTACCTCTTCTGGCGAGTGTGGGATGGCGTGCCGGAGAGCGTGATGCCGCCGTTCGCCCGCTTCCTCTCCGACTCCGACGTGTGGAACGTGGTGATGTACACGCAGCAGTTGCTCCCGGTCGCTCCCGCGGGCCCCGCGGGCGGTGCGCAGGCGGTGCCGTGATGTCGCTGGGTGTCTGGTTTCTGGTGGCGTGGATGATCTTCATGGCCTTCATCGGGATCGCTTTCTTGGTCTGGGGCTGGAGGAAAGGACAGTTCCGAAACATCGAGGAGCCGAAGTACCGGATGTTGGACGAAAAGGAGCCGGAGCCCTGGCCCGGGAAGAAGAGAGGTGGGTCATGACGCAGAACGCGCTGCGCATGGGACCGGAGATCATCGGCATTATCGGGGGCGCAGTGGTGCTGCTCATCTTCGCGCTGGCCTTCGCGCTTCCTCAGCGCTCGCGCATCCTGCCCGGGAGCCAAGGCCATCGGGAGGCGGACGAGGACGGCCATCACGAGGACGTGCGGCCCGATGGGTACATCGATAGCTTCAACAAGGAGATCGAGGAGGCGGGAGGCGGGCTCCCGTGGGTGGTATTGATCGCTTTGCCGGGAGTGCTGATCGTCTGGCTCGTGTACTTGATCTTGCAGTGGACGCCGTGAGACGTGTTATGGACGCCCGGCGCGCCCGTGATGCCAGACGGCGGCCGGCGGCCGAGAAGGAGAAGAGGGTGGCCTACGTCTACCAGGTGAGTTTCGACATCTCGCCGGAGCGGCAGACCGAGCTCGAGGTCGGGTCCTCGCTCGAGCGGGTGCTGGGGTTCTTGCGCGTCCTTCTGCCCGCGGAGCCGGGCTATACGACGGCTCGCGCCATCTATTCATTGGACATCCCCGGCCGTATTCGAGTGGTGGTGGAGAGCGTATGGGACCACTGGGAGGATCTGGAGAACCACAGAAAGTCGGCCTCAGCCGAGGACAAGATCCTGCGCGAGTTCGCCGATCTGCGCCCGGAGATGCTGGAAACGCGTACCTTCCGCGAGGTCGACTGATTTGCTCCCTAGGCAGCCCCGGAGCTCGGCCGACGCCGGTACGACGACGCTCCCGATTCCCTCGACCGTCCTGATCCTTGTCCTCGTGGTGTTTCTGAGTCTAGCGTTTGCCGGTCCTTGGGGATGTGCCTCCGGGCAGACCCCAGGCGGCGAATCAGGCGCATTTCCGCCTCAAACTTTGGGAGATCTGACCGTCACCCTTCGCGTGAGCCCCTATCCTCCCGCTCCGATGCAGCAGGCCGAGTTCTCGATCTCGATCGTCGACGGCCAGGGCCGGCCGGTCGCCGGAGCGCGGGTGAGTTGTGACATGAGCATGCCGGCTATGGCCATGCCGCCCAATCGTCCCCAGGCCGTCGAGCAGAGTCCCGGCCTCTACGCGACCCCGGTGATGTTCACGATGGCCGGCGACTGGGAGGCGCTCATCGAGGTGCTGCCGACAGATGCGGCGAGCGGCGAATTCCGGTTCTCGATGAAGACCCGGTGACAGGTCGGACTCGTTAGTGGCAGCGGGAGGCACTCTCGGAGCCCTTTTCGTGGCCGGCCTCCTAGGCGGATTGGGGCATTGCCTGGGCATGTGCGGACCGTTGGTCGCACTCGTCGGGATCCGGCTGCGGGAGCAGCGGACTGCCCGGTCGCTGCCGGGACGGGACGTGGCGGAGCCAGGACGAGACGCGACATCGCCGGGGCGGAGCGGAGCGGAGCAGGCGCCCGCCGTCCGGCGGCCACCCGGCGACCCGTTCCGCACTTTCTGGTGGTGCCTACCCTTGTCTACCACGCGACCCGGGTCGCGGTGTACGCGGCGCTGGGAGCTGTCGTAGGCGCCGCCGGCTCGCTCCTGGGACTGGCAACGAAAGTGACAACCCTGGGAGCCGTCGTGGGGATCGTCTTGGGACTGGCGGTGTTGGCGATGGGGCTGGGATATGCCGGACTCCTGCCCGGCGTCGCCCGAGAGCACGCAGCCCGGTGGTGGGGCAGAACGGCCGGGTGGGCGCTCCGCCGGCCCGGGCTGTCTGGCGCAGCCTTGCTCGGAGCCCTCAACGGTCTACTTCCCTGTGGGCTGGTATACGGCGCGCTCCTCGTGGCGGCCAGCACCGGCAGTGCGGCAGGCGGCGCTCTCTGCATGCTGGTGTTCGGCGTCGCGACGTTTCCGGCATTGGCGATCATACAGACTGGGGTAGGGTCGCTCGACCCCGCCAGGCGACTGTGGCTCATGCGGGCGGCCGGGGTGTTGGTGGTGCTGATCGGGATCCAGCTGTGCCTTCGCGGTTTGGCCACGCTGGGGGTCGCGCCATCGGTCCACCTCGGGGGGCTGATGCTGTGGTAGGCCGGTTGTCCCCTGAGCGGCCCGGCGCCGCCCGGCGCCGCCTATCCGCCGCGCCGGGCAGGCGGCCGGCCGCCTGCGCGCTCTGCGGGCTCCGCGTCGCCCCACCGGTGACGCGGGTGCTGGGCGACGAGGAGAAGGGTTTCTGCTGCGAAGGCTGCGCTCGGGTGTACGAGTTGGCGCACGAGAGCGGGCTCCTCGACCAGATACTCGCTAAGACCGCGGCACGCCGCCCGGCCCTGAGCTCTCTCGTCGGCTCCGGCGAAACCGCCTATTTTTCCCTCAAGGGCATGTGGTGCGCCGGGTGCGCGACCGCAGCAGAAGGGCTGCTCCGGCATCAAACGGGGGTGCGAGGTGTCGATGTCAGCTTCGCCTCCGAACGAGGCCGCGTCAGCTACGACCCGTCGCAAGCCGATCCCAAGAAGCTGCTCGCAAAGCTCGAAGGACTTGGTTACCACGCCCATCTCCTCTCCGACCGCAAGGAAGCTGCCGTCGAAAAGCGACAAGAGGGCATCCTTCTTCAGCTTATCGTCGCCGCCGCCTTCGGGATGCAGGTCATGATGATCTATCTGGCCCAGCTCTACCCCAGCTATTCAGTCGGCGACTACTCCAGCCCGGGAGTGCGCGACCTCCAGTATCTGGCGATGGGTCTGACCGCCCCCGTGCTCCTGGTCGGCGGTTTCTCATTTCTGCGCGGAGCTTGGCGAGCCTCGCTGGCCCGCACCGCCACCATGGACACGCTGGTGACCCTGGGCACCGTGTCGGCCTTCGGCTATAGCGTCTACGTCACCCTCACGGGTTCGGGCGCCGCCTACTTCGATTCGGTGGGGATGATCACCACCTTCGTCATGATCGGACGCTACCTGGAATCCATCGGGGGAAGCAGGGCCCGCCGCGACATCAACGCGCTCCTCACTCTGCAGCCTGACGTCACCTGGATCCGTGAGGGGGAAGCCTGGGTCAAGACTGATGCCGCCGCTCTCGGCAGAGGAGACGAGATCCTGATCAAACAGGGGGAGCGTGTTCCCGCGGATTCTCTCGTGCTCGAGGGAGCCGCAGCTGTAGACGAGTCCTTGCTCACCGGAGAATCGGTGCCGGTGAACAAAGCGGCCGCCGACACACTGAGCGCGGGGACGCTGCTGGTCGACGGCTCCCTGGTCGCGCGGGTCGTGGAGCCCGCATCGGGGAGCAGACTGTCCCAGATCTCCCGTCTGATGGAGGAGACTCTGGCTGCGAAGCCGCCCATCCAGCGCTTGGCCGACCGAGCCTCCGCATACTTCACGTTCGGCATCCTGGGCGTGGCGGTGCTCTCCCTTGGTGTGAGACTGGTCCTCGGCCAACCGGCGTCCGGCTCGGTGGTGGCGGCGGTAGCCGTGCTGGTGGTGGCCTGCCCCTGTGCGCTGGGGCTGGCTACCCCACTCGCCCTCACCGTCACCCTCGGCATGGCCGCCCGCGCGGGCATGGTGGTGCGGAACCCGGTGGCTCTGGAGCTCGCCGCCACCGTCAAGAGGATCGTGTTCGACAAGACCGGCACCATCACTCGGGGACGCATGTCGGTGGAAAAGGTCGTTGCCCTGGATCAAAGGGATTGGGGACCCAGCGGAACCGGTCGCGCCGATACCGACCTGCTGCGCGCCGCGGCCGCGGTGGAGCAGTTTTCCGAGCACCCGGTGGCCCGGGCGATAGTTGCGTCCTGCCCGGGCGTTCTGCCCGCGGCGGTGGACTTTCACGTCAAGCGGGGCCAGGGTGCCGATGCGCGGGTCACCGGACTCGGGGACCAGCGGGTGATGGTGGGTTCGCTCGCGTATCTCGGCCTCGATCCTCAATCCATCGCGACCGGCGAGGCTGCCCTGACCGGCGAGGTCGGCGAGCCCGGGGTGGCCGCTGAGACCGGCATACGCGCCGCCCAGAAATACGCAGATAGGGGAAGTACCGTAGCCTGGGTCGGCCGGGACAACACTGTGGTCGGATTGATCGTTCTCCGGGACGAGCCGAACCCGTCGGCCGGGCAGGCTCTCAGAGATCTCGCCGGGATGGGAGTGAAGGCGGCCATGCTGTCGGGCGACGATCCTCGTACGGTCCGCTCGATAGCCGGGGAAGTCGGTGTTGACGACTATGCAGGCGGCCTGGACCCGGCGGAGAAGGCCGCGCAGATCCGGCGATGGCAGCAGGAAGACGGGGTCGTGGCGATGGTCGGGGATGGTGTAAACGACGCGCCCGCTCTGGCGCAGTCGGACCTGGCTATCGCAATGGCGGAAGGGACCGACCTGGCAGGAGAGACGGCCGACGTGATCCTCACCCGGAGCGATCTCACGCTGGTGCCTTGGTTCCTCCGGCTTTCTACCCATACCCGGCGCAACATCCGAGAGAATCTCGGCTGGGCATTCGCCTACAACCTGGTCGCCGTGCCTCTCGCGGCTGCCGGGCTCATCAGCCCCATCATCGCCGCCGGGGCCATGGCGGCCAGCAGCCTGCTGGTAGTGGGCAATTCGCTTCGCCTGCGCCGGCTCGATTCGGGCCGGTCATCGCGGCTCTCCATCTGAGTCGGCGGCCGCTCCCGGAGAGGTTCCGCCGGGCCCTCAGGGGACACCGCTATGCTCCCTTCCGCACGGCTTCTGCAAGTTCCACGGGCAGACCGGCAGCTACGATCGCCTGGGCCGTGGTTTCCACGTCGTAGACGACCCGGACTACCTCTACTTCGACATGTCTTCCCGCCCCGGATCGCAGCACGGTGTACATGGCCCGCGGGTCGCCGTCCTTGGGGCGGCCCACGGAGCCCACGTTGACGAAAAGAACTCCACCGATAGTCCGATGCCACAGGTCGTGAGTGTGGCCAAAGATGAGGACGTCGTCGGTCTCCGTCTGGGCGAGTCGCGCAAATGTCCGCTCGTCACGGTCACGCAGAAGGTACTCGTTGATCTTGCGGGGGCTGCCGTGGACGAGGTGAAGGCGCGCCCCGCCCAGCGTCAGGTGCAGCTCCCCAGGTAGCCCGCGCAGGAAGGCCTTGCGATCGTCCGTCACCTCGCGGACCGTGAAAGCATACGAGGCCGCCCCCAGACGCTTGGCTTCCGCCGTAGCGTAGAAACAACCGCAGTCTCCTCGCTCCCAACCTATGCCGTCATCGTAGTTCCCCATGATCGTAGGGATGTCCGCGCCGCGGATGAGGTCGATCACTCCGTTGGGATCGGGCCCGTAGCCTACGAGATCGCCCAGACAGTACGTCGCCCCGATCTCGCGATCCCGGATGTCGTCGAGCACCGCTCGGAGCGCCAGGCTGTTCCCGTGGATGTCGGATATCAGGGCAATCGTGGCCATGCGAGCGACTCCTCCCGAACTACGAGAGCTCAGCAGCCGGGGCCGTCGCGCGGCCCAGCGGGCGCGACCAACCAACGGCCGTGACGCTCACCATAGTTGCGGAAGAATCGTGAAACGCAGCTGGAGCAATGATGATGAGCGTCACGGCCTCACGGCCTGTATGCTCGCGGACAACACGTAGTCTTCCAGCCGCGTCCCTGGCTCCCAGTCGCGGATGAACTCCCGGCTCTCCTCCATCGGCCTGATATCGATCTCGACGAAACCGGCGGCCGTCAGCATAGCCTCGACTTCGTCCACCGTGGCCGCGCCCGAGACGCAGGCCGACAGAAGGCGCATGTTGTCCAACCACTCGTCCGGCAGGGCAGCCGTCGCCACCACGTCGCTTACCGCGATCCGCCCACCCGGCTTCAGCACCCGGAAGGCCTCGCGGAAGACGGCCGGCTTGTCCGGCGACAGGTTGATCACGCAGTTGGAGATGATCACGTCCACCGACGCGTCGGCCACGGGCAGGTGCTCGATCTCGCCCAGACGAAAGTCGACGTTGCCATAGCCGGCCCTGCGCGCGTTCTCCCGCGCCCTGGCCACCATCTCCGGAGTCATATCGACTCCTATCACCAACCCCGCCGGGCCCACCGCGCGCGCGGCCAGGAAGCAGTCAAAACCGGCGCCCGGCCCCCAGGTCGAGCACCGCTTCGCCGGCTCTCAGCGCCGCGATGGCCTGCGGGTTGCCGCAGCCCAAGCCTAGATTCGCTCCCTCGGGCACCGAAGCCAACTCCTCCTCGCTGTATCCGAGCCTACTCGAAGTCTGGATCTCGTCGGCGACGACCCCGTCCATCGGTCCACAGCAGCACGAAAGCGTCCCCCCTGCCGCCTCGGCTATACCCGCGTAGCGCGAGCGCACCGCCTCACGCACGACTTCTTGATCCAGTTCTTTCATCGCTCCTCCTCGAGTTCCCGGTACATGAGAAGAGAACACGTCTTTTTGTGTCATTCACCATCGAGTCAAACCCCCAATCCGGCGCACTACCTCTTCCAGGGCGCCCTGCAATCCAGCACAGGTTTCCACAGGCCCGAAAACCGGGCTACAGTCGGTCAGCGTCCGCCCCGTCCTGCCGGGTCAGTGTGTGTTGATCGACCATGGTGGGGCAGCCTAGGTCCACCCCGCTCGTGACCGGCTCGACGGACGCTCCGGTCGTCGCCGGCCAATAGCGCCTTTGGAAGAAGAAGGCCACGTTCACCAGGCCGATCATGACGGGCACCTCCACGAGAGGCCCGATGACGGCGGCAAACGCCTGGGCCGAGCTCAGGCCAAAGACCGCCACGGCCACGGCTATGGCCAGTTCGAAGTTGTTGGAGGCGGCGGTGAAGGCCAGCGTAGTGCTTTTGCGGTAGTCGGCACCCACCCGTTTGCCCATGTAGAAGCTGACGAAGAACATGATCACGAAGTATATGAGCAGAGGAACAGCCACCCGGACCACGTCCAGCGGCAACTGCACGATTATCTTCCCTTTGAGCGAGAACATGACCAGGATCGTGAACAGTAGAGCGATCAGAGTGATGGGGCTGATGCGGGGGATGAACTTTTCGTGATACCAGTCCTTGGTCTTGAAGCGGAGCAGCGTGAAACGGGTGAGGATCCCCGCGGCGAAGGGGACGCCCAGGTAGATGCCCACGCTTTTGGCTATCTCGCCGATGCTCACGTCCACCGCCGCGCCCTGCATCCCGAACGCATGGGGCAATACGGTGATGAACACGTAGGCGTACACGGAGTAGAACAGCACTTGAAAGACCGAGTTGAAAGCCACCAACCCGGCGGCATACTCGCTGTCGCCCTTGGCCAGCTCATTCCAGACGATGACCATGGCGATGCAACGGGCCAAGCCGATCATGATGACGCCCTGCATGAGGGCCGGCTTGTCGGATAGGAGCAGGATGGCCAGGAAGAACATCAGGATCGGGCCGATGATCCAGTTCTGCACCAGCGAGAGTCCCAGGATCTTCCAGTTTCTGAAGACATCCCCCAATTCTTCATAGCGGACCTTGGCCAGCGGCGGATACATCATGACGATCAGGCCGACGGCGATGGGGATGGAGGTGGTGCCGATGGATGCGCTCTGTATGGCCTTGCCGATCTGGGGCCAGAAGTATCCCGCCGCCACTCCGACCCCCATGGCCAGAAAGATCCACAGGGTCAAGAACCGATCGAGAAACGACAGACGCTTCATGGCCGCCACGGCTCCAACACCATGCGGGCGGCGTGGCCCGCAATCTCCTGCAGATACACGGCCTCTTGGCTTCGACGGGCTCGAAGCAGGGGATCGGTGATCCTGAGAGGCGTCAGACTCTGGTTGACCACCCAGGCGAATGGCGTGATGCCGGCGCGTTCGAGGTCGCGCTCCAATTGCATCGCTTCGTGGATGGGCGTCGCCTCAGGGAGGGTGACAAGCAGAATATGAGTGAAAGACGGGTCCCGCAACCGCGGCAAGAGGCGCTGCACAGCCTCCGAGCTGCCACTGGGTTTACGAAGCACCTCGCGATGGTAGGCCTCCGCGGCGTCGAGCAGCAGCAAGGTGTGGCCGGTAGGCGCCGTGTCGATGACGACGAACTGCTCCTCACCCTCTGCGACGGTGTCGGCGAAGGCCCGAAAGACCGCGATCTCCTCGGTGCACGGAGAGCGCAGGTCCTCCTCGAGCAACGCGCGGCCTTGGCTGTCGAGACCCTGCCCCGCGGTGGCCAGCACCTCCTCGGTATACCGGCGTATCTCGAGGGCGGGGTCGATGCGCGTCACCCGCAGATTGGCCAACTCTTCGCCGACCGCGGCCGCGACGTGGGCGGCCGGGTCCGTCGTCGTCAGCGTCACCTGCTTGCCCATGCGCGCCAACTTGGCAGCGATGTGCGCCGCCACGGCCGTCTTGCCGACGCCCCCCTTGCCCATCGTCATGATCACGCCCGCTCCGCTGGCAGCGATCTCGTCAACGAGCTGTTCCAGACTGTCGCCGTTGAAGACGCTCTCGGCCGCCGGCTCAACCGGGGCCGGACCACCCCCGTTCGCGCCCATCCTACGAAGGGCCTCCATGCCGAGAAGTGCAAATGGCCGCAAGGGAACCTCGACCCGGGAAAGTGCTCGGAGACCCTCGGGCATGCTGTCGAGCGAGACGCGTTCGCGAGCCTCCATGGCGGCAGCGATGCCGTCGTTCGGGTCGCCGGCTCGGAAGAGGCCGTTGAGGATCAACCGTACGTTGCCGATGCCGAGTTGCGACAACTCGCTCCGGGTGCGCTCCGCCTCGTTCAAGGACGGGTCGTCCGGACGGGCCACCAACACGAGGGTGGTCTGCGCCCCGTCACGAAGAGCCGTGTTCGCTGCGGCGTACAGCTCCCGCTGGTCCTTCAGCCCGGAGAGGGGGCCAAGGCAGGAGGTGCCGCCGACGTTGGTGTCCATGAAGGTCGACCACGCAGCCGGCAATTCCAGCAAGCGAAGCGTGTGCCCCGTGGGTGCCGTGTCGAAGATCACGTGGTCGAATCCGCGAGTGACTTGAGGATCGCCAAGCAACTCGGAGAACTCATCGAAGGCCGCCACCTCCATCGTGCAGGCGCCGGACAGCTGCTCCTCGATGCTGGTGACCACTGCCTCGGGAAGAACGCCCCGGTAGGGAGCGACGATCCGCTCCCGGTAGGCGTGCGCGGCCTTCTCGGGGTCGATGTTCAGGGCGAAAAGGCCGGGCGCGCCGGGCACGGACGTGGGCCGAGAAGTGAGTCTCACGCCCAACACCTCGTCGAGGTTCGATGCGGGATCGGTGCTGACGAGCAACACCTGTTTGCCGGCATCGGCCAGGCCGATCGCCGTGGCGCAGGCCGCCGACGTCTTGCCTACGCCACCCTTGCCGGTGAAGAAGAGGATGCGGGTCTGATCCTGGATGGGGATGGTCATGGAAGCACCCCTCAGCAAGCAGGCTCTTCGAGACCGGCCCACGCGGCCAACTCCTCGCGCGACGGGTACGCGCCGCTGCTCCTGAATTCTCCGTCCACCCTCACGAGAGGCAGGCCGGCCTCGCCCTTGGCCTCGAGAACCACCCTCACGTCCGCATCCCCGGCGAACACGCCCGGCTGCTGCGACAGATTGAAGCGCTCGACGGCGACCCCCTGACCCTTCAGCCAGTCGAGGTCGGAAGCGAAGCGCGCTAGATCCGGGTCAACAGAGGGCCCGCAGATGCCGGTGGAACAACACATGGGAGGATCGAAAACTTGAACTTTGATCATAGGTCGCGACTCCTTCTCAACCACTCATGCGTGGAATCTCTTGGGCAGGACCGATTAGAGCGTCGACACGAGTTGCTTCAGGCGGAGCAGCGCGTCGGTCCTGGCGCAGTAGCAGATCTGGGGCAGATCCACCTCACCCTCGATCAGACCTGCCTCCCTGAGCACCTTCAGATGCTGCGAGATCGTCGACTGAGCCAGAGGGATCTCATGAAAGAGCACGCTGCACCGGCACCCCGGACCCTGGCCCAGCAGACGCAATATGCGAATCCGAGCCGGGTGCGCGATGGCCTTGGCCAGTCTGGCCAGTTCTTCGTCACAGCCGGTATCCTGACTCGTGCTCTGTAGTTCGTCGCCCATCAAGGCCTCCCGTAGTTAATCGTTAATCTACGATATACGATTAACCAGAGAGATGCAAGGCCGCAGCGTTGCAGGAAGGCCGCGGATTCGCCGGCCGAGTGGCCCGCAGAAGTCCTAGTCGATCGGCACCGTGTCGTGGTACTTCTGGAGCGCAGCTCGGTACTGGTCGCGAGCGACGCGACCCTCGTCGAAGTGCGTCGTCCCCGCGCTCACCGTGTTCGCGTCCCACATGGCCTCGATGCCTTGGATGGTCGCGTAGATGCGGGTACCCATGGCGGTACCGGCTTCTAGCAGCCAGCCGTTCGATTCTTGGAACTCCGGCGGCGCGAAGACCTCCCCCAGGCTGGTGTAGGTGGCGTCGAGTTGCCCCATCATGGACTGCAGCTCGTCATACACCGCCTGTGGCACATGAGGAGCCGTGTTGTTGATCTGTGTCGCTAGTTGCGGGATCCGCACGTCGTCGTCCTGTAGTAACAGAACGATGGCGTCCGTGGCCGTCAGGTAGTCCTCCAGCGTCTGCCCAGCAGTGGTGCTGGTGGTCGAAGCGCTCGTGGAGGTGCTCAGATCCGGGATCGTCTGGGTGGTGGTACTGCCGGCGACGGTGGTCGTCGTCTGGGCGCTGGTGGTCGTGGTCTGAGCGCCGGTGGTCGTGCTCTTTGCCACGGTCGTGCTCGACGACCCGACCACGGTGGTCGTGGTCTTGGCGGTGTCGTCGCCCCGCAGCAGGAGATAGGCCCCTACCCCTGCTCCCGCCAGCACCACGACGACCGCCGCTATGATGCCGACAAGGAGACCGGTGCGGCTTCGCGGCGCCGGGGGCGGCGCCGGAGGCTGCCAAGTCGCACCGTAGCCCTGCGGCGCCGACGTAGGCGGCGGTGGCGCCATGATTCTCGGGGCGGGTGGCGGCGGCGGGGCGCGACCGGGCGGCGGGGAGGCGGCGGCGTGAACCGCGGCGCCGGAGGGGGTGGCGGGGGAAGAGGCGGCGGCGCGACCGGTAGCGGCCCAACCGGAGTCCCCCAGACTTCCGGCTTGGTCACCGCACCGGTCGGAGAGTCGGCCGGCAGAGCTGTCGCCGTGCCCGCTGGCGGCTTGACTTCGGTCGCGGCCAGGGCTGACGACTGCTCGGCGACCGAGCCAGGAATCTCAAGGGCGGGGGTACCACAGGCCTTGCAGAAGGCCTTGCCCTCATCGATGGGCTGACCACACTCGGCGCAGAACATCAGCTTCCTCCTCGGGACACGACACAGCCGGCACCGGCGACAAGCACACGGCTTAAGCGTAGAGCAGTCCACGGTCTTAGTCCATACCCAGGCGCGCGATGCTAAGATGGCTGGAAACGCAGTCCTAGCGGACCGCCGGACCCTTACCACGTGCGGAGACACCATGCCTGAAGAGGAACACGACGCCGTTGCCGAGAACCCGCTCCATAGGAAGCTGGGGCTGCGCCCCGGAGCAGCCGGCGCCATCATAGCCCCTCCCGAAGACGACGCCGACCTACTGCTGCCCCTACCCGAGGGCTACACCGTGTTGGCCGAAGCGGACGAGATCGCCTCTCTGGACGAGCAACTCGACTACATACACTACTTCGCGCGCAGTCGGGCTGAGTTGGCGCGGGTTTTCACCCAACTACGGGACAAGTTGGCCCCTAGCGGCAGCCTCTGGATCTCGTGGATCAAGCAGTCATCGGCCCGCGGTGGAGGCGGATTGCCGGGGGACTTGAACGAGAACACCATCCGCCGCATCGCTCTCACCAGCGGCATGGTGGACGTCAAGGTCGCCGCGCTGGACCACGACTGGGCGGCTCTTAAACTGATGCGGCGGAAACACTAGCCGACGGGTAGCTGGGGAGGCGGCCAAGCCGTCGCAGCCGACGGAGACCCGATCTCCGGTGCCGCCTGATCTCCGCTACTCCCCCGCTTTCGTGAAGCCGGGCGTGCTGGAGGTCAGACCGATGTTCTCCCGCAGGAGTCTAACCAGCGAACGCTCGGTACCAGCCCTGATGGCCACGTAGCACTGGTCGCAGCGTTCGCGCGTGCTCTTGAAGCCCTCAAATGCCTCCTTCCGCGAACCGTACCGCTTGTCCGGGAACATCGAGCAGGCGTTGATGAGGCCGTCCGGGCGCACCACCAGGAAACGCCGCCCCGCCTGACAACCTTTCATTCCCCCCTCGGCGAAGAAGCGGTAAGTCTGGTCGAGGATGTAGTCGGAGTTGAGGATGCTCGCCGACCGGCGCTTGTGCTCTTTGAGATAGTCGATGTGGCGGCGCAGCAGGGCCAGGTCGTCGGGGGCGTTGATGCACAGGCTCAGGTCCCCGGTGCGCAGGCTGCTGTAGGCGCTGAAGGAGATCTTGGTCCCCCACTCCTCGGCTTTGGCCACCAGGCCGGGTATCTCGGCAAAGTTGGCATGGGTGAGCGCGGAGTTGAGCACGATATTCTCCCGCCCGTACGTACGCACGAGGTGCGGGATAAGTTCGCTCATCTTGGCAAAGAGCCCCGGGAGGCTGCGAAAGTCGTCGTGGCGCTCGTCGGGGAAGTCGAGAGAGATCGAGAAGAGAGAGACACCTGCCTCGTTGAGAGAAAGATACCGTTCCTCGGTCATGAGCCAGAAGTTGCTCACGCACACCACCATAGGCAGCCCGCCGGGCCGCTTGACCGCCCGGATGATGTCCTCCAAGTCGGCGCGCATAAGGGGCTCGCCGCCGGACATCTGGCAGAGCCCCGGCTTGAGCGTCTGCGAGTACCGCCGATAGTCGGCGAGGCTCATCAGGTCGGTCTCCTGTTTGACGCCGCCCTTGTCGCAGTGGACACAGTCGGCCACGCAGGAGTGGGTCACCTCAAACGACAGGCATATCGGCCAGCCCCTGGTTCGGTTCCACAGGGATCGAGCGCCGATCCTGAACGTTTCGCTGTTCTTCATGCTGGAGCGCGCTTCCAATCTGTCGAGGCCCGGCGGGCCGATGATTTCCCGCGAAAGGGTACCTCACCAGCCCGATTCGCGTACACTTCGGTCGAACCCGACCGCCCTGTGAATCACGGCACCTCGCGCGACTCGGAGACGCCTGCCCGGCCCTCCGCGCTCAGCGAGGCCTCTTTCCCGATGATACGATGCGTCCGATGGTGAGACGCGAAGGATCTACGAGGTTACAATCTCCAGCGTGCTCGATCCCATAGTCGACTTCCTCAAAGCGCTTGGAATCGCCGCGCCAGGCCGGTTGGGTTGGGTGACGGTCATCCTCACCTTCATCATCGCGGCCCTGGCGGCGTGGCGTTTCATGCCCCGCGTCCGTCTGTTCTCTCTGGAGGTCGGCTGGGCGGACGAGCCCAACTCCCGCCGCCTCAACAAGGAGCCGCTCCCCAACGCCGGTGGCTTGGCCATTTTCACGTCGGTGATCGTCGCCCTGGTGATCGCCACCCTCCTCCGCCCCATCGTCATCGAGGCGGTGCAGGTCCAGGTACTCGCCATCTTGCTGGGCGGGTCGTTCTTGATCATGGCCGGCTTCATCGACGACCAGTTCGGGTTGCCACCGGTGTTCCGCATCTTGGTACAGTTGGTGGCCGGCCTGTTGTTGGTGAGCACGGGCATCCACATCGAGGTGGCCTTTGGGGGCAGTTTCGCCGGCACGATCTCCGTGCTGCTCACCCTGGTGTGGATCGTCGGCATCACCAACGCCGTCAATCTGATAGACGGCGTCGACGGCCTGGCTGGAGGGGTCAGCTTCATCACGGCCATGAGCCTCCTCGCCGTGTCGGCTCAGTTCGAGACCAGGGCTGCCGCCACTCTTCTGCTCGCCGCGTTGGCCGGGGCCGCCCTCGGCTTCCTGCGGCACAACTTCCCGCCTTCTCGGATCATCATGGGCGATAGCGGCGCCTATTTCTTCGGCTACGTGCTCGCCGCCTCCAGTATCTTGGGCGCCCTCAAGATCACCACCATCTTCGCCCTCTTCCCCACGTTGGTGTTCCTCTTGGTGCCGTTCTTGGTGCCGCTGATCGATACGCTCCAGGTGGTCCTCCGCCGCCTTGTCCGCCGCCAGAACCCCTTGTCCACCCCGGGAAAGGACCACCTGCATCACGGACTGCTCGCCCGCGGCCTGTCGCAGACCCGCACCACTCTCATCCTGTGGGGCATCACCCTTATCGCCAACCTGGTGGCAATGGCGATCCAGGGGATGTCGGCGCTGGTGATAGTCAGCACCGCGGTGGGTATCGTCGTGCTGCTGGCTTTGATGATATGGCGGCGCCGCCGGGCCTTCCGTCGAGCGGCCGCCCGCAAAGCCCAGGCCGGGCCGGAGAGCCAACCGGACGGCGGACCGGCCACCTAGACCCGGAGGTCACCACAGATGATCAGGCGTGCATATGTTCGGGCGAAGGCAGGGCTACTCCTCGGCCCCCTTCTTCTTCTGGTTCTGCTGCTGGCTTTCGCCTTCCTGGCGGCCTGCGGCTCCGACACGCCCGCCGACACGGCATCGGACCTGTCGACCGACACCAGCGCCGGAGAAAGCGCCGCGCCCCAATCCCTCCACCTCACCCAGGCGGACAACGGGGGAAGCTTCGCGATCCAAGCAGGCGGCACCTTCGACATAGCCCTAGAGGCCAATCCCAGTACCGGCTACTCCTGGGAGTTGGACGATCCCGATCCCGAGGCGTCACTCCTCGCGCAGGTGGGAGAACCGGCTTTTGTGTCGGACAATCCCAGCGCCGCGGGAGCCGGAGGGATGCTGACCTTCACCTTCCAGGCGGTGGACAAGGGTGAGATGGTCGTCAAATTCGTCTACCTCGCACCGGGGGTCGACGAGGCACCGACCGAGACCTTTCAGATCGACCTCACCGTGAGATAGCCCTCCGAAACCTTGCGCGCGACTCCTGCGTCTCAAGGGCGTCAGTCGGCTACAAGAGAGGGAAGGAACGATGGACAGGAGATCGTGGTACTCAAGGGCAATGGCAGTGACTGTTCTGATGATTGTCGTGGCGCTGGTCGCGATCACATCCGCGGGGTGTGGCTCCTCCGCGAGTGCGGCCGGCGGCCCACTCAAGCTAGGAGAAGCCGACAACGGCAAGGCCTATACGGTCAAAGTCGGCGACACCATCGAAGTGATCATCCCCGGCAACCCCACCACCGGCTTCGCCTGGACCGCCGCTCTTGCCGAGAAGGATGCGGCCCTCTTTGAGAAGATCGGCGAGCCCGCGTATTCGACTGAGGCGTCTGATGGCGCGGTCGTAGGCGCCGGGGGAACATACACCTTCACGTTCAAGGCCGCGGCCGCCGGAGAGGCGCTCGTCAAGCTTGTGTACTCGCGGCCCTGGGAGAGCGTAGCTCCAGAGAAGACCTTCACGGTCACGCTGACGATCAAGTAACGCGGCTGCCGCTTGGCGGGTCCCGCGACTGGATGCGGCCGACGTGGGAATGAATGAGGCGAACGGGGCGGGCCGGGTACACCGGCCCGCCCCGTTCGCCGTCAGAATCCGGTCGTCGATCGCCGCCCCTATCCCGCGAGAAACGATCCCGGATCGGCCATGAAGTCCCGGTATAGCCGATAGTGAGGAGTGTCCTCGTATCGGGTCTCCTCAATGGCGGAGTCGCCGAAGTGGAAGACCTGCGCCTCCCTCAGCGCCATCAGTATGGGCGAGTGAGTGGCAACGATGAACTGGGCGTGGCCGCGGCGGCCGTACTCGTCCAGAAGCGCAGCAGATCGACCTGGCTGGCCGGGAGAGAGCGCAGACTCGGGTTCGTCCAAGAAGTACAGCCCCGGGATCTGATAGCGGCCGCGGAAGTAGGCGAGAAGGCCCTCTCCGTGCGACTTCCTGGTGAGACCCAGGCCCCCCTGGTACTTGGCCTGACCGGGGTCGATCTGGCTCACGTCGTCGAGGAATTCGGCCCATTCGCGGAAGGATTCAGCGCTGAACATCCCTCCCCGTACCGGGCCTCCGGCCACGGTGACGCGGACGTAGTCGCTCAACCGACCGGGCGGGCGGGCGGGCGCCCCCGGCCTGTAGGCCGGCGGCGCCGCGCCCCGCTTGGGCTCAGCCCATACGTGCAGCCCGCAGCGCCGTGCTATCGCATCGATGAGGGTCGATTTGCCCGATCCATTCTCGCCAACGAAGAAGCTGATGCTCCGGTCGAACCTGAGTTCCTGCCGGCCCTGCAAAGGGGCGATGTTGAACGGGTAGGCCTCGTGATCGGGGAACTCATCTCCCCGGATCTCCACCGCCTGCAGCCTCATTTCGTGATGAGCTTGAGCGAGCCGACGCTCATGTCGACCACGATGTTCAGCGCCTTGGCCTGCTGATCTCCTGCCGCGGCCGGCGTGCTGTAGGTCTTGCCGTTGGCGGTCCATGAGCCTTCCACCGAGACGTCGGTCAGACTTGCCTCGACGGTCACCCGGGCAGCAGTTTGCGCAGGGACGACTATGCGCATGGTCCCCACGCCGGCCTTGGCGCGCACGGTGGCGTCGGTACGCAGCTGCCCCGAGAAGTCCAGCGTGTACGACCCGGCTCCACCTTTGAAGTCCATGGTCTTGAAGTTGGCGTCGGCCAGACCGAGCAGCGTCACGGTGGACGCCCCGGTCTCATATTGCAGACGCTCCATCTGACCGGGATTGGGCGAGTTGAAAGAAACTTGCACCTTGGCGGCCCCGTCCTTGACGGTCAGTCCCTGCAACACCAGACCGCTCAGGTCGTAGGCGCCTTCGTAGGCCCCGGCAGAGATCTTGAGCCTCATGGGCGCGCTGCCGAGTTGCAGTTGCCACTCGTTGACGATGTCGCTCCCGAGGCCCGACAGGCCCTTCTGACCACCCTGCTTGATAGTGAGACGAGAATCGGACCGCGTGACTGTCGGCCTCCACGATTCGACGTTGTAACGGATCAGCCCAGAGACCAGGCCGGTCCCCCCGGGACTCACGGTCAGTTTGCCCGCTCCCATGTTCACTTCCACATCGGTCACGGCGGCCGAGCCGAGGGGCTCGTCGACGGCCAGCTCCTGAGTGGGCCCGGTATTGATCCCGCAGCCGACTCCGAACACAGCCGCTCCGACCACAACCAGGGCGACCAGCAACGCACCGACGGTTGCTCTCGCCCGCCTCGCCCCCGGTCGGTAGTCCCTTCTCGATCTCCGCGCTGTCATGGCACGCCCACCTTCCGATCTGGTGCGATTCACTTCGCGAACTCGACCCTGGATCCGATTTTAGAGCAACTTGGACAAACTGGCGGGACCCTTCGCTCTCTTCTACAATCAAACCTGACGCGCAGAGACGCCAGACGCGGCGCGGATTCGCTAGCGAGGAGGCTACCATGGCCGAAGGGGCGAACGTAAAGACCGACAAGACCACGGGCGACGCGAAGACTGTGGCCATCATCGGGGCGGGCATCGCCGGCCTCTCGGCAGGCTGCTACGCGCAGATGAACGGCTACCGGGCCCACATCTACGAGATGCACTCCAAGCCAGGCGGCCTCTGCACCTCCTGGGACCGCAAGGGCTACACAATCGACTGCTGCATCGACTGGCTCACGGGCTCGCGACCGGGCACCAGCCTGTACAAGTTGTGGCGCGAGGTCGGCCTGATCCAGGGTCTGGAGATCATCGACCTCGACGAGTTCACCCGGGTGGAGTTCCCCGACGGCCCGACCGTCGTCTTCTACACCGACCTCGACCGTCTGGAAGAGCACCTGGTCGCTATCGCCCCCGAGGACGCTCCGCTCCTGCGGAAGTTCCTGGGCGACGGCCGGCGGCTGGCCAAGAGAGAGCTGCCCTCCGACCTCCCGCCTCGGGAACTTATGGGACTGGGAACCACGCTTCGGATGATGCCCAAGATGGTCGGTTTCCTCGGCCCTATGCGCAAGTGGAACTCCCTCACCATCGCCCGATTTGTGGAGCGCTTCCAGAACCCCTACCTCCGCGAGGCCTTCGGCCAGGTGTGGCTCCCGGAGATGTCGGCCTTCGTCCTGCTCATGACCCTGGTGTGGTTCCACGGGCGGCAGGCCGGCTATCCCATCGGCGGCTCTCTACCCCTGGCCCGGGCGGTGGAGAAACGTTTCCTGGACCTGGGCGGGAAGATCGACTACGGGGTCAGAGTCTCGGAGATCTTGGTCGAGAATGATCGCGCCGTGGGCGTCCGTCTGGTCGACGGCCGCGAGGAACGGTTCGACGTGGTGGTGTCGGCGGCCGACGGCCATGCGACCATCTTCGACATGCTGAAGGGCCGCTACGTCGACGACGTGGTACGCGGCTGGTTCGCAGACTTCACCCCCTTCCCCCCGCTGGTCTTCGTGGGCGTGGGAGTGGACCGGGACTTCGCCGACGAGCCCCGCCTGGCGATCGGCGCCAGCATCGGGCTGGAGAAGCCCCTGCAGATCGGAGGCCGGACCATCAGCCGCTTCCCCTACCACATCCACAACTACGACCCCACGATGGCCCCAGCCGGCAAGACTACGATCACCTGCATGTTCGACGTCGACTACGACCACTGGAAAGAGCTGGCGCAGGACCGGGTTGCGTACGAGGCGGAGAAGAAGGCGATCGCCGACGCGGTGGTCAAGACCCTCGATCGCCGCTTCCCCGGGCTGGCGGACCTAGTGGAAGTCGTGGACGTCTCCACTCCCACCACCTTCGAGCGATACACCGGCAACTGGCGGGGCAGCTTCGAGGGCTGGTTGCCGACCCCGGCCAACCTCACCCGCGAGATGCGCAAGACCTTACCGGGACTCGACTCCTTCTACATGGTCGGCCAGTGGGTGGCGCCGGGCGGCGGCCTGCCGTCGGGGGTCATGACCGGGCGTCAGGTGCTGCAACTGATGTGTCACAAGGACGGGCGCCGCTTCCGAGCCTGGTCGCCGTAGCAGCCCGCCGGGCCGGGGCGCGGTCCCGGAGCGCTATGCCAGAACGAAGGCGGTGCCCTGCGTGAAGAAGCGGTCGCCGGCGGCGTTCTTGCCGGTCATGGGCTCGGTGACCTGCACTTCTTGGGTCACCTGCACCCGTCCGGCCGCGACCACCGAGCGGACGATGTAGTCGCGCTCCGCGTCGATGTCCGGATGGATGTGATGGATGGGCAGAGGAAAGATGCGCGAGATCCCCACTCCCGCGTCGAAGGAGGCGGTGGCCACCCATACCTGTTTGCCCTCGACCGTAAAGTCGGTGAGCCACCAGCGCGCATGGTGGCGCCGCCGCGAAGATCCGCCGTCATCGGTCCTCTGGAAGGCCACGTCGTGAAGCTTGCCGTCGAGGAAGCTCGGCAGGACGGGCGCCGATGGGTAGGGCCGGTTCATCACCCCTCGGGCGAATGCACGCAGGGCCGTCCTCGGGGTGACCCTATCGGCCACGTGCCACTGTGCCGCGGCGAAAGCCTCAAGCAGTTCGAGCCCCATTGCCCAGGAAGATCAGGCTCACCGGAGCCTGTGCGGCTCCACTCAGCTTGGCGGAGAACCGGGGCAGCAGATCCTAGGTGGTCATGATGGATGGCAGAACGCTCGCCGCCGTGAACCAGTGGCCACAGGGCTTGGGGAAGGTCCGCGACCTTCGTCCGGGCATGCGCAGGATCGGCCTGGGCGCCCAGCATGAAGATGCCCAGCGCCACGCAGGACGCACCGAAGGTCATGGCGACGCGTACGACATGCATCCGCGGCATTCGGTCGATCTTCCCATGGCCTCGTGTGACCAGGTGAGGAACAAAACCAGGACGAACCCCACCCCCAGCGCCGACATCAACATGTTCTCCCGGCCTTCCCAGTCGCTGAGCGCCTGCGGATGGGGGGCAGCATAGCCGCGGCGGCGGCGGTTAAGCCCAGCCTCGCCCACCAAATCGGCCAGCGTCGGTCGCTAGCGGCTTGAAAACCCGGTTGCTCGGCAGAGTGTTGTTTGGCGGGCAGAGAATATGTGACAGCCCCGGTGCGAGGCTGGAGATGAATCTGCGACACGGTCCTCCTTATGAAGGGGGCATGATACTCCCTATCGGCATAAGTTGTCCGTAAGGCGCGTGGAAGTTCCGCATCCGGTGGCAAGACCTAGCTGAGCAGCGGATCGGCCCAAGCCGTCACGAGCACCGCGACCGCTGTCACCAGCACCAGTGCGGCCGCCACCGTCGCGCGCGTCGCTCTCCCCCTCCAAGGCCTCTTGTCGCGCAGCGGCCGGCTACCGCGCTCCCAAGTTAGGAAGACGCCGAGCAGGAAGGCCAGCCACGCTCCGCCGAGACACCAGCCGGCAAGAACGTCGGAGGCCCAGTGGACCCCCAGGTAGACCCGGGACAAACCTACGAGGCCCACCACCGTTGCCGCCGACCAGCACAACAACCGGCATGGGCAGCCACTGTCGCCACCTACCCGTAACACGAGGCTGCCCGAAGCCGATCCCCCGAAAAGCCAAGAACACCAGCAGCCCCGAGAACGACGGGGTCAAGAACGCGTGTCCGGAAGGCAGGCTGAACGAGCCGGGCTGCTTGATCAGGGCGACGGCCTCCGGAGGACGGGCGCTCTGGACTACAGCCTTGACCAGGCTCGATATCCCCCACGTAGAGGCCAAAGCGCCCCCCACCAAGATAGCCCGCGCACGTCGGCCCCAGGCTAGGAGGAGGACGACGACCAAGAAGGCGAGCGCAGCCATGACCGGGGTATTCCCCAGCAACGTAAAACACCAGAAGACGCGGTCCCAGCCGGAGGTGCGGGCGCCGACCAGAGCGTCGGTGACGCGGCCGTCCCAGGCTCCGAGGGCCGAACCGGCGCCAGCTTCATGTGCGATCCACAGAAAGCAGGCAAACAGACCAGCAGCCAGCGCCGCGAGCAGCCAAAGATGCCACCTGCCCAGCGCGGAGCCCGCGGCGGGCGCGTCCTTCACTCGGCTGGGAGAACCGCGTGCCGGAGCACTGTCTTGAGATTCTCCGGCTTGGCCGTGCGGGGATCGCCGAGATAGATCTCGTGATGGCGCCCGCGGAAGACGTAACCCCGCGCCTCTGCGAAAGTCGCCATCTTCTCGAGCGTGCGCGGTTCGTCGGCGTAGGGGCCGATGTGCATGATCTGCAGGCAGAGCCCCTCGCGAAAGTTCTCGAAGCGCACCCGGTCAAGCACTGCTGAGCCACCCCCCTCGCCCGCGGCGCCCCCCCGCGCCGCTCGACCTTGTCGCGCTTCTTCCTCAGCTCGACCAGCGCTTCGGCGAACATCTCCCGGCTGATGTGGTCGGGCTGCATGATCATGAGCGTCCACGGCCAATCGCTGAAGCTGGCGTAATCGGCTCCCCCCGCCGGTGTCGTCCAAAACCCCTCGAGCGCCATGACCGTGTAGTCGATGGGGTCCACCGGCCGGAGCTTGGACATGAACTTGAGAGTGTATGCGAACCCGTAGCAGAGCGCCGATCGCCTCGGCGAAACCCGGTGAGGTGCCAGGGGTCGCGTCCGGCTCGATCCGCCCGTCCACGGCGATGAACTTCATCTCCGGGACGTCGACGACCGTCACCTCTTTCGCCGACGGCAGATAGAGGTGCTTCAGCTGCTTCTTAAGGTCCAGCTTTACCGGAGCCCTGTTCTCCATAGCCATCCTCCGGGTCTAAGACCCATGCTCTTGATCGCGTTCCCGAGTCCCCGCCTGTCG
>CAWEJM010000018.1:0-192767 GCA_963809395.1 uncultured Actinomycetes bacterium
ATGGGCATAAAGAGTTCGGTAACCGGTAGCGCCGTGGTCAACCATGATCATATAGCCATAACCACCGTTAGACCAACCAGAATACACCACCACGCCGCTGTCTGCGGCGAACACCCCATCGCCCACCGCCCCGGCAATATCGATCCCCAGATGACCTGACCAGTAATCATTCCCGGACAGATAATGACTCGCTCGTCGGCCAGATGAACGAACCGCCGCCATTATAGCCGTTGGTGTAATCGCCCTCGCAGGCCCCTGGCCCGAAGCACAGTCTTGTTGACCCCAGCATTCCCGCGCGGGATCTCCGGAACAATCCACTGCTTGAACTCGCGATGTCCGTCGGGGACCATCACCCAGGCATTGGGTTGGATCTGAGGGTTTGAAAGATCCAATCGGTTACCGGGAAAACTGACAATATCGTCGATCTTGGCATCGAACTTGGCAGCCACGTTGGTAAGTTGATCGCCAGCTTGCCACTGGTAGAGCACGCCATTGGTCGGCGGGATCTTGAGCGTCATGCCCGGGTTGAGCATATCAGGGTTATCATTCAGTTGGTCGTAATTCGCCCACAAAATGGATTCGGGTTCCAGGGAGTATTTCTGCGCAATACCAAAGATTGAATCCCCGGTGCTTACTGTGTAGTCAATCGCATCCTGCCGAGAACGGGTAGGGATGATCGTATGCAGCAAAGCTCGCCGGGGAATTGCATTTACCAATGTAGCTTGCGCCAGGGCAGGCAAATCTACTACCTCATTCACCGGTCCAGGTTGGGTTGGCACGACCGCTTGCGTACTTTCGACCGCGATAGTCGCCGGAGCGGCTGTTTTTATCCGCAGTGTCCAGCCCAAATAGGCAGCAAAAAACACCAGGCCTAAAGCGATCAGCCAGGCTCCCCCGAGAATTAATCGTTCTGCTATTGATGAGGCTGCACCCTTTTTCCCACCCTTTTGTGCGCCAGCCGCAGAAAGTTCAGCGGCCTCTGTTTGCTTTTTTGGGACCGCATGCTTTAGCGGGGATGGGTTTTCACTCACGTTTATTCCTCGTTTAAGGTCTCCAAGAAGCGCTGGTTGTTTTCGGTGCGCTGGATGCGTTGGAGGATAGCCTCGGTCGTGGTAGCTGGATCCAGGCCCGCGCCAAACGGCGGGCCGGCAACCATTTGATCATACATCCGTCGCATCAACCGAGACGCGTGGAGTGATATCAGGGCCGAGGAGCAGCTCTTCACGCCGGGTAGACGAGCGCTCAATATCAATGGCCGGGAAAACGCGCCGTTCTTGCAAACGACGTGACAGGTGCAGTTCCATGTTCCCTGTGCCCTTGAACTCCTCGTACACGACATCATCCATGCGCGAGCCGGTATCGACCAGGCATGTGGCGACAATGGACAGCGAACCGCCCTCTTCAATATTGCGCGCCGTGCTCGAAGAAACGTTTGGGCGGATATAACGCCGAGGGGTCGATCCCGCCCGAAAGCGTCCGGCCAGATGGGGTTACCACCAGGTTATAGGCGCGCGCCAGCCGGGTGATCGAGTCCATCAAGATCACCACATGCCGCCCGATTTCAACCAGGCGTTTGGCGCGCTCCAAAGCCATTTCGGCCACCCGCACATGCGAGGTAACTGGCTCATCGAAGGTAGATGAAATCACCTCTGCATCCACTGAGCGATCCATATCCGTCACCTCTTCTGGGCGCTCACCAATCAGGGCGACCATCAGGTGTACATCCGGATATTTCCCCGGCGACCAGGCGCGCCCCCTCCTTCTTCGCCGCCTCGATGCTTGCCAGGATGCGACGAAACTGCGGTTCGTTGGCGGCGGTGCCCATCTCTGTCGCCGGGTCGGTGGGATCTCCCAGACGGATGCGCCGGGCCCGGTCTGCCAGCCGGTCCACCACCTCGTCATGTACGGGCCGGTGCACCAGCAGGCGCGAGCCGGCGATGCAGGTCTGGCCGGTGGCGCCGAAGATGCCGGCCAGGGCTTCGATGATGGCCTTGTCGAGGTCGGCATCGTCGAAGATGATGTTGGGCGACTTTCCTCCCAGCTCGAGCAGCACCGGTATGAGATTCCGTCCGGCGGCGGCCGCGATCTCCCGGCCGGCAGCCGCACCGCCGGTGAAGCTGACCTTGTTGACCCCGCCGGCCGTGACCAGCGCACGTCCCGTTTCCGCTCCTCCCGTCACCACGTTGAAGACTCCGGGGGGAAAGCCCGCCTTCTCGACCAGCCTGCAGAACTCCAGCGTGGTCACCGAGGCGTGTTCCGAAGGCTTCACGACCACACAGTTGCCGGCCGCCAGCGCCGGGGCCAGCTTGCTGGCCAGCAGTACGATGGGCGAGTTCCAGGGCGTGATCAGGGCGACCACGCCGAGCGGCTCGAGAATTGCGTAGTCAAAGACATCCTTGTGGTCGACCGGGATGACCGTTCCGCAAAGTTTGTCGGCGAAGCCGGAATAGAAGCGGAACAGACGCCCGGCGAACATCATCTGTCCCCGGGTCTCGCGGATTATCTTGCCGTTGTCGGAGCTTTCGAGCAGGGCCATCTCGCCGGCCGACTCCTCGAGGACTTCGGCCAAACGCTGCAACAGGGCGGCGCGGGCGATCCCGGGAGTATCCCGCCAGACTTCGCGGAACGCGCGGCGCGCCGCTTCAACGGCGGCGCGCACGTCTGACTCGGAGGCCTCGGTGATGGTCGCCCATGGCTCCTGGCTGAACGGATTGATGGAAGGGAAGGTCTTTCCGTCCCGGCCTTGGGTCCACTTCCCGTCGATGTAGAGTTGATAGTCACGCATTCTTGAGCCCCTGGAGACAGTGTGCTGAAGGGCCACTTTGGCCATTTGAATAGATGCCAATGGTACAGTGACGACTCTGTCCCTTCCAGCCTGCAAAGAGAACAATCGCATACCTCCGGGAGGATGAGGAATGAATCCGGAAACGGCAAGCGCGGGCTTGTCTCTGCTTGAAGCCGGAGAGAGCTTCGCTTGGGCGACCATTATCGACAGTCGGGGCTCTTCGCCCCGTCATGCCGGCGCCTCCATGCTGGTAAGAACCGACGGCTCCATCGCCGGGACCATCGGAGGAGGCGCGCTGGAGGCCGCCGCCATCAGGCATGCCCTCACGGTGCTGGCAACCGGGGAACCATTCCTCATGGACTACAACCTCACCAGCGCCGATTCGGCCCGGCTGGGAATGATCTGCGGCGGCAGCGGGCTCGCGTTCATCGACTACGTCGACCCTGCCGACGCGGCCGCGCAGGATCTCTTCCGCGGCGCGCTGGATCTCTTGCGGAGCGGCCGCAAGGGCTGGCTGGTGACCATCGTTCCCGAAACCGATCCCCAGACGGGCCGCGCAGGGCGTGCGGCGGGCAGGTGTCTCGTCGACTCGAGCGGCACCGTCATCGGTCCCCCGGTCTGTCCCCCCGAGCTCGTGGAGGAGCTGACCAGGGGAGGAGGGGTCAACCGGCGGATGAGCCGCAGCGACAGAGCACCTCGAGAACCTACGTTCAGCCCCTCGGCATGCGGGGGACGGCCTATGTGTTCGGAGCGGGACACTGTGGCGAGAGGCTTGTGTCCGTGCTCAGCCTGGTCGACTTCTTCACGGTGGTCGTGGACGACCGGGCGGATTTTGCCAATCGCGAGCGCTTTCCCAGCGCGGATCGCATCGTGGTTCCCGACTCCTTCGCCGGGGCCTTCGGCGACCTCTCCGTCGACGAAGACAGCTACATCGTCATCATGACCAGGGGCCATCTCCACGACCGGACCGTCCTGGAACAGGCCCTCCGCACCAGAGCCGGCTACGTCGGCATGATCGGAAGCAAGAAGAAGGTAGCGGAGACCTTCCGGGCGCTTCAGGAGGAGGGGTTCTCTCCCGACGATCTCGCCCGGGTGCATGCGCCGATCGGTCTTTCCATCGGGGCGGAGACGCCGGAGGAGATCGCGATGAGCATTGCCGCTCAGTTGATCCAGGTGAGGGCAAACCGGGGCCGATGAGCTCAGACGCCGGTGTAGCCGCCATTGTTCTGGCGGCGGGCAGATCCTCGCGCATGGGCACGAGCAAGGCCCTTCTGCCTCTCGGTTCCGGCTCGGTGATCGAACGGGTAGTCCGTTCGGTTTCCCAGGCGGGGGTCGACGACATCCTCGTTGTGACCGGGCACGGCGCGGAACATCTCGCACCGGTGCTCGACGGGCTCGGGGCCCGGATGGTCCGCAACCCAGACTGGGAGCTGGGGATGTTCTCCTCTGTCCAGGCGGGAGTGACTGCGCTGGGGGAAGACGTAGAGGCGTTCTTCGTCCTGCCGGTGGACTGTCCCTTGGTCGGACCCAGGGTCCTCGATCGCCTGCTCCAGAGTCACCGCGAGGGCGAGCGCGGGATACTGTATCCGTCGTGCTGCGGCCGACGCGGCCATCCCCCCTTGATCTCCGGCCGGTACAAGGACGCTCTGCTGACCCCGCCGGCCGTGACGAGCGCACGTCCTGTTTCCGCTCCTCCCGTCACCACGTTGAAGACTCCGGGGGGAAAGCCCGCCTTTTCGACCAGCCTGCAGAACTCAAGCGTGGTCACCGAGGCGTGCTCCGAAGGTTTCACGACCACGCAGTTACCGGCCGCGAGTGCCGGAGCAAGCTTGCTGGCCAGCAGCACGATGGGCGAGTTCCAAGGCGTGATCAGGGCGACCACGCCGAGCGGCTCGAGAATGGCATAGTCAAAGACATCCTTGTGGTCGACGGGGATGACCGTGCCGCAGAGTTTGTCGGCGAAGCCGGAATAGAAGCGGAACAGACGCCCGGCAAACATCATCTGCCCCCGGGTCTCGCGGATTATCTTGCCGTTGTCGGTGCTTTCAAGCAGGGCCATGTCGTCGGCCGACTCCTCGAGGGCTTCGGCCAAACGCTGCAACAGGGCGGCGCGGGCAATCCCGGGAGTATCTCGCCAGGTCTCGCGAAACGCGCGGCGCGCCGCTTCAACAGCGGCGCGCAAGTCTGACTCCGAGGCCTCGGTGATGGTCGCCCATGGCTCCTGGTTGAACGGATTGATGGAAGGGAAGGTCTTTCCGTCCCGGCCTTGGGTCCACTTCCCGTCGATGTAGAGCTGATAGTCACGCATTCTTAAGCCCCTGGAAACAGTGTGCTGAAGGGCCACTTTGGCCATTTGAATAGGTGCCAATGGTACAGTGACGACTCTGTCCCTTCCAGCTTGCAGAGAGAACAATCGCATACATCCGGGAGGATGAGGAATGAATCCGGAAACGGCAAGCGCGGGGTTGTCTCTGCTTGAAGCCGGAGAGAGCTTCGCTTGGGCGACCATTATCGACAGCCGGGGCTCCGCGCCCCGTCATGCCGGCGCCTCTATGCTGGTACGAACCGACGGCTCCATCGCCGGGACCATAGGAGGAGGCGCGCTGGAGGCCGCCGCTATCAGGCATGCCCTCACAGTGCTGGCAACCGGGGAACCATTCCTCATGGACTACACCCTCACCAGCGCCGATTCGGCGCGGTTGGGAATGATCTGCGGCGGCAGCGGGCTGGCGTTCATCGACTGCGTCGACCCAGCCGACGCGGCCGCGCAGGATCTCTTCCGCGCAGCGCTGGATCTCTTGCGCAACGGCCGCAAGGGCTGGCTGGTGACCATCGTTCCCGAAACAGATCCCCAGGCCGGTCGCGCAGGGCGTGCGGCGGGCAGGTGTCTCGTCGACTCGAGCGGCACCGTCGTCGGTCCTCCGGTCTGCCCCCCCGAGCTCGTGGAAGAGTTGACCGGGGGAGGAGGAGTCAACCGGCAGGTGACCGCCGACAAGACCTCGAGAATCTACGTTCAGCCCCTCGGCATGCGGGGCACGGCCTACGTCTTCGGAGCGGGGCATTGTGGCGTGAGGCTGGTGTCGCTGCTCGGCCTGGTCGACTTCTTCACCGTGGTGGTGGACGACCGGGCGGATTTTGCCAGTCGCGGGCGCTTTCCCAGCGCCGATCGCCTGGTGGTTCCCGACTCCTTCGCCGGGGCCTTCGGCGGGCTCTACGTTGACGAAGACAGCTACATCGTCATCATGACCAGGGGCCATCTCCACGACCGGACCGTTCTGGAACAGGCCCTCCGGACCAGAGCCGGCTACGTCGGCATGATCGGGAGCAAGAAGAAGGTAGCGGAGACCTTCCGGGCGCTTCAAGAGGAGGGTTTCTCTCCCGATGACCTCGCCCGGGTACATGCGCCCATCGGTCTTTCCATCGGGTCGGAGACGCCCGAGGAGATCGCGGTGAGCATCGCCGCTCAGTTGATCCAGGCGAGGGCAAACCGGGGCCGATGAGCTCAGGCGCCTGTGTGGCCGCCATCATTCTGGCGGCGGGCAGATCCTCGCGCATGGGCATGAGCAAGCCCCTGCTACCTCTCGGGCCCTTTTCGGTGATCGAGCGGGTAGTCCGTTCGGTTTGCCAGGCGGGGATCGACGACATTGTCGTCGTGACCGGACACGGCTCAGCACAACTCGCACCGCTGCTTGACGGGCTGGGAGCCCGGATGATCCACAACCCAGACGGGCGCCGAAAGGCTAGGGAGGGGCCGCCCCGAAGGGCGGCCCCTCCCCGACGTAGCTGAACGCGAACTGCTATTTGACGAACATATCCCCCGAGCCCCGCCAGGGCTCAGAGACTCGCCCGCGGAGACGACCGGCCAGGCCTTGTCTCCGTCACTGATCGGCGACGACTAGGAGTAGTTCTGCTCGATGGTCTGATAGGTCGGGAGGTTGGGGACCCCATCCACCGCCACGACGTTCATCTCATACTTCCACTTGGTGACCGGGTTCGGCTTCGCATCTTTCGCGAACACGCACTGCGAGGTGGCATCCGCCATCAGATAGAGGTTCTGATTTAGGCGCCGACTGGTCTTGACGGTCGGGTCGACCGGAGCGGTGAAGTCGACGGGGCCGTAAACCGTCTCCATTTTCGTCGTCTTGACGGCCTCTAGGATGGACTCCTTGTCGTCGACGTTCTTGGTCCGCTTCAGCACGTCGAGGGCCCAGCTCAGCTTGGACTGGACGCCGCAGTTCTCGCTCCATTGCAGGCCGGTGTCCGCCTCGTACTTCTCGCACAACTGCGGGACGGTCAGGCCCGTCAGCGAGTCTGTGAACGGGAAGGTGCGATGGAGGAGCCAACACGCCATGAAGCCGACGGAGGTGTCCCCTAGGGAATTCGGGAAAGAGAAGTCTCCGAAGGCCTTCCCGCCGCAGAAGACCAGCTTGGGCTTGTATCCCTGCTGCATGGACTGCTTCCAGAAGTTGACGAAGTCCGGCGGGTTGGACGAGCTTACGCATATCTCGCAGGCATTCTTCTTGAAGATTGCGATCTGCGACGTGAAGTCTTCGGACGGAGTCGGGTACAGGTCGGGTAGCGTCACCTGGTAGCCCTGCTCCGTAAACCCCTTCTGCAGCGTGGGCGCCCAAGCATTGCCATCCGCGTCGTTGGCGAAGAGAAGGCCCACGCTCTTGTTGTTCGGGACCTTGGCATAGGCTTGGGGCTCGATGATCACCTCTTGAGCGATCGAAAAGACCAAGCCGTACACGTATTTCTCGACGGTGTCCATAGTATTGCCCCGGCCGAAGACGAAGGCCTCTACGGGGTTGTTGGTGAACAGCATCGGGCAGCCGAGAGCCTCTGCCTGGTCGGCCGCGGGGTTATCGGTGTCCGGGGTGCCGGAGGCTACGATCATGTCCACCTTATCGTTGCTGATCAGGTCTCCGGTGACTTGGCCCGCCCGGTTGGAGTCGGACTGCGTGTCACGCTGGATTATCGAGATCTTGTGCTTCTTGCCGTCACCGAGCACCACCCCATCGCCCAGAATTCCGGCACTGAGCCCAGTCGACCACTTTTCGTAGGCGCCAAAGCTGGCCAGGTAGCCGGTCTGTGGCGTCGGGTTGCCGATCTTGATCTCCCGACCGGCTTCGGGCCCGGCGGAGACGGAAGTGGTGTGGCTGGGCCAGCGGTGGTGGTAGTGGCGCCCGCCGTGGTAGTGGTCTGGGCCGCGGCGGTCGTGGTGGTGGTCTCTTCCGTGCCGCCGCAGGCGCTCAGCAGGCCGCCCAGGCCTGCTCCCATACCCACCGCCGCGCCGGCAACGCCGGCGATCTTCAAGAACTCACGACGGCTGACGGTCCTTCCGCGAAGACTGCTCGGTTGATTCTCGTGATCCTTCTGCCATTTCTCTGCCATCCTCGGTTCCCCCCTTCTCCTTCGTCTTTGCTGAAATCGAAGCGCTCACCCACGGACGGTGCACCTCGGCAAGAGCCCCGGGATCGTCAGGCCGAGTTGCCCAAAATGGAGGGCTTTGACACACTCCCGGCTGTTTGCAGTGAAACCCCTTGCAGACCCTGTTGCTTGTCTTTGGGCATCACCCCCATATGGTGTAATTGTGGTCCCGTCAGTCGCGGTTCGGTGAAATGATCCCGTCGTATCTCACACCGCGCGTCCTAACTCAAAGCCGGCGGCGATCGCATCGATAATGAGCCCGGGCTCAGAGCAATCGCCGATAGCCTCCACTACACTGGCTTTCCCGGCGAAAGCTTCCGCCATCTGTTTGTTCGGTTTCAAAGGCAATGCGACCACGACAGTGTCCGAGGGGATCGTCCTCGTCTTCCCCGTCTTTCTCGATTACCAGACCTTTCTCCGTGATCTCCCTGTAGCGAACCTCGGTGACGATCTCCACGCCCTTCTTCGCCAGCCAGGGGAGGAGAAGGACGCGCACGAGCATCGGTATTTCCATGGCGATCTTGTCAGTGTTCTCCACGATCGTGACGTGTCGCCCGCGCTTCACCAGGAACTCGGCCGTCTCGCATCCTTGGATTCCGCCGCCAATGACCGTTACCCGTTTGCCGACCGGCAGCCACATCTTGGTTGCCCGGGCAAGCGCCTTGGGGCCCAGGAGTCTCAAGGCAGCATTGGCCTTCTCTCTCAGTTCGGCGCTCGAAACAACATTCTTTCGATCAGCGCCCGGTATGTCGAGTCTGTCTGGCACTCCCCCCACGGCTACCACGATGGCGTCTGCCCCGGCCTCGTCAGCCAGGGCCGGGGTGAATTCTTTCCCGACGTTCACGTCTACGCCGAGCCTCACCATCTCCCGCTTGTAGAAATCGATCAGCTCCGGCAGAAGGAAGATGTCGCTGCCGCGGACAAGCGCAGACATATTGACGGCGCCTCCGATATACGGCTCCTTCTCGTAGATGCTGACCTTGTGACCACGCGAAGCCATGACCCTCGCTGCTTCCAACCCGGCCGGACCGGCTCCTACGACGACCACCTTTTTGGGCTTGGCCACCGCCTCGAACTCTGATTTGGACCCTCGCCCGATCGAGGCGTTAACCGCACATCGCAGACCCTGGTACTCAACCATCCTCGTCTCGCATGTGACGCAGCGGACGCATGGCCGTACTTCCTCTTCTCTGCCCTGCTGTATCTTGGAGGGGTAGTCCGGGTCGGCGAGAAGTCGCCTTCCCATGATGATGAAGTCGAGGTCTCCGGCCCGCAGTGCCTTTTCGCCTATGTGAACGTCCAGGCCACCTACGGCGCCCACGGGTACCGAAACCACTTTCTTTATGGCAGAAGCCGCCGGGATGACAGCGAAAGCAGGAGAGCGCCGCATACCTTCGAGATCCTTATCCAGGGGGCTCGGCGGTTCAGGGTAGAACATCTGCTCGGGTATGACTACTCGCCAATGACCGGGGTCACCCGAACGGTCGAAGTAACCGTCGACGGTAATGTTGAAGTAGTCCGCCCCGGCGGCCTCGAGCATCTTGGCAAACTCCTTGGCCTCCTCGACCGTCGTACCCAGCGGATCGCCGTATTCGGCTCCTTTCAGCTTCTGCCCCACGATGAAGTCATCGCCGACACGCTCCCTGCACGCTCTTACGACCTCAACCGGGAAGCGGGCTCGGTTCTCCAAACTGTGGCATCCGTACTCGTCGTCCCTTTTGTTGTAGACCCGAGACAGGAATGCGTTTATCAGGTAGTAATGATCGCCGTGAAGCTCGATCCCGTCGAATCCTGCCCTCTTGGCTCGCTCGGCGGCGCGGGCAAAACGGTCGACGATCTCCTCTATCTCCGTGATGGTCAGCGCCCGGGGGCTTCGAGCCGGTATGCCTAGATAGACTTGTCGTCTTTGCTCTTCGCTTAGCGCCGACGGCGCGACTGTCTGAAAGTCCTCATGCCTGCCATTCGGCGGGAAATGGGCGAAGGCCGCTAGGTGGTTGATCTGCATGATGATCGGGCAACCATGTTCATGCGCAGCAGCGGCCAGTCGCGTCATTCCCGGGAGAAACTTGTCGTCATATATGGAGATCGTGCCATCACGGTCGCCACCCGGGTCGACGATTGACTGTTCAACGATGATTGCGCCAACGCCTCCCTTGGCCAGGCCGCCGTAGAAGTCGAGCAGGTCCTGCGTAATGCTTCCGTCGGAGAAATCCGCAAGGTTCATGTCCTGCGGGCTCTTGACGATTCGGTTCCTGAACACCGTATTTCGAACCTGAAGCGGTTCGAACACTCTCTTCAGCGCTGCAGCATTCGACACGTCTCCCCTCCTCGCTTCCCAAAAGTGCCTTCGCTACAACCAAGGACAAAACGAGCAACTCGAGGTCCGCGCTATCTCACTATTTTCAAAACCTATATCATTCTAGTTGTTCGTTGATACCATGGCGCGCAAAGCCGTGTCAAGCGTACCGGACCAACGAAGACAGCCGCGTGGAGTCCGACAAAGGAGAATCAGGAGCAGTTGATGGAGAAGGAGTTACCTCAGGGGTGGGCCGAATCACGAAGTACGATCGCGCCCGCTGGCGAGCCGCCACGGAGACGCAACAGCAGCGTAGGCGGCAGACCTAGGCAACCAATCAAGGATGAAAGTATCGTCGTCCGTTCGCTGTCCCGCGGCCTGCGCATTATCGGTCTCTTCACGCCCGAGCATCCTGAGTGGTCCTTGGACGAGATAGTCGAAGCTACCGGCTTTCACAAAGCAACCGCTTACCGCCTGGTAAGAACACTGGAGACCGAGCGGTTTCTTACCTTCGAGCGATCGAGCAACGCCTTTTGCCTGGGACCATCCTTGCTTCCCTGCACGATTCTTCTTGATTCGTACTCGGAGCTCGTCCGTGTGGTCAAACCGTATCTACAGACCCTTATGGAGCGGACAGGAGAAACTGCCTACCTCGTTGTACAAGCCCATACCCGCTCCGTCACAGTAGACGTCGTTTACACGCCTCAGCCGTTCAAGCCGGTGATGCACGTCGGTCACGAAGTAGATGATCTGGCGAGCGCATCCGGCAAGGTCTTCTTGGCCTTTTCACCCGAAGAGCAGAGACAGCACTTTCTTGCCTGGAAATACCGGCGGTCTGAACTTCACAAGCGAGACCTACTGCAACTGCAGAAGGAACTACAGCAGGTGGCACAGGAGGGCGTAGCCTACGACTTTGGCGAGTACTTCGGGGTGTGCGCAGTCGCCGCTCCTATCTGGAACGCCAGGGCAGAAGTCAGGGGCGCGCTCGTAGTTGTGGCACCCGTGGAGCGCGGAGCCGTGGCGGAGATGCAGAAGCATGCCGCAATCGTGAAAGACGTAGCGGAGTCTATTTCGTCCCATCTCGGTCACTCATCCGAAAGACGTCCCATGCCGCGATGATCGTATCGCCGTATCGGGCGCTCGCTGACCGCGCTCCAGAGCCGGGATTCACGTTCGTGCTACCTGTCTCTTTGATGCGTATCCCGCCGCGCCCCGCATGATCTTGCTCGAGCCGACAGACGATATCTATTCGTACCTGAGTGCGTCGCCGGGCTTCATGTTGGTGGCGCGCCGGAGAGGGAAGAAGATCACGATCAGCGTGCCGACCATGGCGAAGACGAGCGACCAGCCGACGTAGATCAAGGCGTACTTGTCGGGCATCGTGAGCTTCATCCCGCTTGCCATCGCGGCGACGATGATCTGGTACACGACATAGCCCAGCGGAAGGCCCACGATCCACCCCAGGAACGCCAGGAAGAGTCCTTCTGACGAGAAGACGCGCCGCACGTCCTTCGACTGGGCTCCGATGCACCGGAGCATCCCGATCTCCGTGGTGCGGTCCAGGATGTTCATCACGAGCGTGCTCATGAGCCCAATGAGCACGATGAGCACCACGATGAAGCTCACCATCAGGAACATCTCGGCGATCGCCTCGTTCTGGGCGACGTTCTGTGCGGCCGCCACGTAGTTGACGGTGACGTCGGCTCGGTAGCCCAGTGCCTCCAATTCATCGGAGATCCGGCGGGATGTCGCGTCGATCTCGTCGTGCTGGCGGCTATCGGTCTGGATGAAGAAGCCGTTGACTCCGTCGCCCTTCTGCAGGATCGCCTGTACCGCCTCCAGGGGAGCGTAGACGAACTGGCCGTTCTCCGTGAAAGCAGTGTCGATGCCGATGACCTCGAACTTGTGAGCGCCGGTGGCCGTCATGAGCTCGATGGTGTCACCGAGCTCGATGTCCTCGAATCGGGACAGCGCATCGCCGACGACGACAACGCGTTTGGCTGCTTTGGCTTCGTCCGGAGTCCACCAACGACCCTGACCGTTCTTCAGCAAGCGTCGCGTCGATTGTCGAGCGCGTGTGTGTCCTGCACGTACCCGTAGAGGGACACGGTGCGGTCGTTGATCTTGGCGACGGTACGGTAGACCGGCTCGGCCGACTTCACCCCTTCGATGCCCTCGATGCGAGCGGCCTTGTCGACGGTCATGGGGTCGCTCGGGTTGTCTGCTACGGTCGTCCGCAGGTCCCAGGTCCAGGGGTCGTAGGCGCGGACCGTCATGTCGATGAACCCGTCGCCCCCGTTGAGCATGGCGATCACGACGGCGACCGCGAAGGCGACCTGCAGGATCGTCGAGATGCTCCTTCCTTTGCGGCGGAACGCGTTGCGGATGCCCATCTGGACTACTCGGGGGATGCCGCGGATGCCCATGAGACTGCGATCGAGGAAGGTGCGGCCGTAGTCAGCCGAGATGCCATGACTCTCCAGGCCTTCCACGACCGAGACGCGGAGCGTCCGGAAGAGCGCCGGCAGCGACGCCAAGACGACGACACCCACGCCGACAGCCAGGCTGATGCCGACGGTCGGCCAGTGCACGTCGAAGGCCGCGTCGAACCCGAAGCTCTGCTTCGCGAATGTGCGTTCGACCACACTCGCGACGAGGATACCGAGCCCCGCGCCGATGCCCGCTCCAACGAAGCCGATCAGCGCGGATGTAGTCAGGAAGGACCGGAACACCGTGCCCCGAGTCGCACCGATCGCCTTCATCATCGCGATCTCTCGGGTCTGTTCGGAGACGATGGTGTTCATGGTGTTGGCGATGAGGAAGAGGCTCACGAACAGGATCATGAACGCCAGTATCGCCATGAAGTTCATGATCTGCGAGAAGATCTCCCGACCCTCCCAGAATCCCTCCTCGCGCACGTCGGCCAAGTTGTCGAACGCCACGACCGACGTGTTGGCCACCAGGTAGTCGCGGATGACCTCCACGGTCTTGTCCATCGCATCCGGATCGGTGTCCTTCAGGGTGAAGTTCAAGTTCGTGAACCCGGTCCGGCCGCTGACCTGCTCGATCGCGTCCAGGCTGGTGTAGAAGACGGCCACACCGCCGCGCGTGGCCACGCTGTGGATGAAGTTCTTGCCGACCCCCGTGACACGCAGGCGGTTCGTGGTGCCCGTCGGGTCTTGCACGGTGATGTCGTCGCCTTCGGACAGAGAGATGACGGCGTTGGCTTCGTTGCCCTGGTCGGTCAGGACCTGCATGCCCCGGGGCACCTCGCCCGAGGTGATACGGACTACGTCGACCGCTTGATCGGCATAGTCGGGGATACCGACCAGAAGCGCCCTCTCGCGCCTGCCGCCGATCTCGATCGTCACCGAGTAGCTCGGCCTGCGGGGACATCTGGTCGACGTTGTCCAGGGACTCCAGATCATTGAGCTGTTCGGCGGTGAGCGGCACATCGGTCACGCGAACGCCGATGTTGTGCATCTTCTCGGCTTTGAGCTCCGCTTGGACCGCACGGTCGGCGAGCGGTGTGATCGCGAACAGCCCGATGCCCATCACTCCGAGGGCGACGGTGATGATCGTGAAGATGGTGCGCGCCTTGCGCCGGGAGAGGTCCCTCCACGACTTCTTCAGCAGCGCTGACATAGGGGGACCCCCCTAGGCCTGAACGAGTTGTCCGTCGACCAACTCCACCTTGACACGGGCTTTGGCGGCAAGGGTCGGGCTGTGCGTGACGTAGATGACCGTCTTGCCCTGCCTGTTGAGCTCGTCGAACAGCTCGAACATGGCGGCCTCGGTCTTGGAGTCCAGGTTGCCGGTGGGCTCGTCTCCGATGAGGACCTTGGGCTCGTTGACGAGCGCCCGGGCGATCGCGACACGCTGTTGCTGACCGCCGGAGAGCTCCGACGGCAGGTTGTCGACCTTGTCGCCAAGCCCCACGAGCTCCAGTCGCTCGCGGGCGCGCTCCTTGCGCTCAGCGACACTCCCGCGCCGGAGGAAGTCCATGGGGAGCATGACGTTCTCGAGCGCGGTCAGCGTGGGAAAGAGCTGGAAGAACTGGAAGACGATCCCGATGTTGGCGCCCCGCCAGGCGGCGAGCTTGTCTTCCTTCATCTGGTCGATGCGATCACCGGCGATCGTAACGCTGCCACCGGTGGGTCGGTCGATGCCCGTGATCATGTTGAGCATCGTCGATTTGCCTGAGCCCGAGGGTCCCACGATAGCCACGAGTTGGCCCTCTTCGATGTCGAGATCGACCCCCTTGAGTGCCTCGAACTCTACCTTGCCGGTCTTGTACGTCTTCTGCAGACCCCGAAGCTGGACGAGTGACATGAGCACTCCTTTCGCGGCACGAGGCATTTGCATCTAGAGGATACAATCAAAGCAAGACCGAAGCCACGGGCGAATTGGGTGCCGCCGCGCGGTTTCCCGCGAAGCGTTGTCCAAGGCAATAGACTATGCATCTGTGTCAAGTCCCGGTACCCGTGTTACACGTGAGTTCCGGTACCTAAGTTACACATGTCTGAGGAATGTTCTCTTCCAGTCAGAGGGGGGGATTCGAACCCCCGGTACCGCATGGTTCCAATGGCCTTTGGTGCGCGTTTGGGCGACGCCTTGGGTGAGGGTAGCTCATTCGTGGCTCACCCCGCGGTGGCCGAGATAGCCCCGGCGAACGGTTCTGGTCGCATCGGACGCTCGGGTGGCGCCACTCACAGCGCACATCCGATTTGTAGGAGTTCCGCTCGACCTGCCGGACCAGTCGACACGCCGCATTGCGGACACGGTGTGGGACCACCGACCTTGATGCACTGGTTACAGAGTACGGCCTTACAGGGGAGGCACACGTTGCCGAAAAGGGCAGCGCCCGACCTAGCCAATCTATCGGGATATCGCCACATTCTCTGCCCGCAACCGCTGCAGAGAATGGGGGTGGGCTCGAACCCTTGCTCCCTCAGCAGCTTGTCTACTTCTGGGTCAAGGGCCGGCGCCTCTCCATCGGGCGGCGTAGCAGCCTCTTCGGTTGCAGCGGTTCTACTCACCTCGATGGTGATCAGACCCACCCTGCGGCCGGAGCGGGACACGGGCTGAAACGTGATCTGGTCGCGAGAAGACTCAAAGGGGATCCCGAGCTTCTCGCATGCCTGCAGCGCAGTCGCGATCACGTAGGTGTCGGCGTCGGTCGGAAAGGGCCCCGTACAGTCAACCGAGCCGAGCAGACTGACCGGGTATCCGAGTTGATCGCCCCGCTGCCGAACGAGCGACGCTGCGTGGGCATCCGACCAGGGGTCCCCGAGGACGCTCTCGCCTAGCAAGACCATCGCATAGGCGTGGCGCGATGGCTCGCTTGCAGCGGTCGGGACCACTTCGGGAGGAGCCGCGGTCTCTCCACGACGCTCGAAATCCGCGAGGGCCTGGTCCACACGAACCCGATCCGACGCCTCCGATAGAGCGTGATGCATCTTGGCCAGAGCTGCCACCGCCTCTCTGCGTACGTGTTCCTCTGTGTCGTTGAGCGCGGCGATGAGGGGCTCCACCGCTCGAGGGCCGCCAATCTCGCCCAACGCACCTGCGGCCATGTTCCGTACACCGCTATCGGTGTCGTTGAGCGCGGTGACGAGGAGGTCCAGAGCTCGGGGGCCGCCTATCCTGCCCAGGGCACCGGCGGCCGATTGACGCACGCCCCTATCGGTGTCGTTGAGCACAGCGACGATGGGGTCGACGGCCCGGACGCCGCCAATCTGCGACAGAACCCACACTACCTCAGACCGAACATCTGAGTCGCTGTCGCCCAACGCCGCGATAAGGGCCTCGACAGCTCGAGGGTCGCCCAGCTTGCCCAGGGCGCTGGCCGCTTCCCATCTGACGCCTTCATAGGTGTGGTTGAGCGCGGCGGACAGAGGTTCCACGGCTCGAGGGTCACCAATCTTACCTAGGGCCTGGGCGGCTGATGTGGGTACACCGGTGTCCTTTCCATACTCCAGTGCCCTGCATAGGCCTTTGACGTCCCGTTCGGCCGCCATCTTAGCGACGTTCGGTGCTCCAAACAGTGACATCGTTCACTCCTTCCCCGATGCAGTTCTCACCCGGCACACAGTCCCCACTGCTTCCATACTAGCGCTCGCCGCCCTCCGTCTACCGGCGCTGCTTCGCAGTTCCCCCGCAGGCTGGGCGCCTATGCTCTGCTATCTGTGCCCGATCCATGGAAGACAGTGCTCTTGATGGCGATCTTCGTCCGTAGACCATGCATCTGACGCAGCCGACGCAGCCGATTGGACTGTGGAGAGGCCGGGGGCAATCTGCGTACGGCGGCCTGCAGTCTCTCTGAGAAACCCATGCAAAACACCGTGGCGGAGCGGCATGGGAATCGAACCCACCCTGGACGGGACTACCGCCCAACACCGGTTTTGAAGACCGGGCCGGCCACCAGACCGAACGCCGCTCCGCGCGAGACGCTACCCATGATAGTCGCTGAGGCGGACCAACGTGGCAAGGACGATGCTCGCCCAGAAATTGTGTGAGCCGGCGGCGACAGTCTCTGCTGTCGCCGCCGGCTCACACGGGCCCGGAAACCCTCCGTCAGTGGCCGATGCCGGCCGTCGGAGTGGCTACTTCTTGGGCAGGAGAAGGAGGTTGTCGAGTACGACAGCCACTTCGCCCCGGGTGGCGGGGGCCAGGAAGTCGTAAGCTGGAGTCTACGGCTTGTAGGCCGGCAAGAAGCCCGGAAGACGCCGCCTTGCGGGCGTTGGCGTAGTGCTCATCGGGAACGAACTGGCCCACCGTGAAGGGCGGAGTGAAGTCGGCGGCCGGATCGGACAATTTCGCCGCGCGTACCACCATGCTAATGAGTTGCTGGCGGGTGAGTTCCTCGGCGGGAGCGAATGTCGTCGCGGTCTTGCCCACAGTTATGCCTTGGGCGAAGCAGACGGCCACGTACTTGTCCGGGAAGAAGGGATCGGCATCCTTGCCGCCGACGACGTCGGTGAAGGGAGACGTCTCACTCCCGGTCACCGCGACGCCCAGAGCCTTCACGATCATCTTCGCGAAGTCTTGGCGGGTCACCGGAAGATCCGGCTTGAAGGTCCCATCCGCATTGCCGCTCATGATCTGTTGCGCGACCACATCGGCGATCTGCTTGGCAGTAGGGATGAGTCGCAGGCACATCGCTGAAACTAGTCGCCGCGGGCGACCAAGGTCACGCTCGTGCTGGTGCTCGACGCAGTCGTGGTGGTATTGCCGGCGGTGGTACCGGTGCTGCCTGTGGTAGTCGTGTTCGGCGCTTTGGTGGTAGTGGTGGGCGCCTTGGTAGTAGTGGTCGGGGCTTTGGTGGTAGTGGTGGGCGCCTTAGTGGTGGTGGTCGGCGCCTTGGTGGTGGTGGTGGCCCCTACGTGGCAGCCGGGAGTGCCGTGACCCGCTTCCGGATTGCACGTGTTGCCCGGATGGGCCGTCGCCGGGCCAGCATATGCCCAACCGAGAAGCCCGATGGCCACTGCCGTGACGATCACTAAACCCACTGCAAGATACCGTTTCCGTTTCATATGGCGTTCTTCCTCCAACTTGGGGCCGATTCTCGTTCACCCGGCCGAGTCGTCGTTGCCCTCTGGGAGCCCCGCCACCTGAGCAGCTCTTCCGAGGTGACGCCGATCGCCGAGTCTAGTACACGTATCGCAGGGCCGGGAATGTATACCTGAGTAAACTGCTTATGTCAATAACGTACCGACAAATAGCGTGGCCTCTTTCCTACAGGGATGCGTGCCCTTTGCGATCTACCCCGTTTTGCGCCCCGCGTAACCATTTGTGGGCCGGCCGCGACACCTCTGGCGTCGCGGCCGGCCCACATGGACCCGGAAGCCCTCCGTTCGTGGCCGAAGTTGGCCTTTGGCGTGACTACCGGTGCAGGAGGTTATAGAGCATGACGGCCACCTCGCCCCGGGTGGCAGGGGCCAGGAAGTAGCCGGACCCGGCCGTGGAGAGCCCTCTGAAGAGACCGGCGTAGGCAGCCATGCGCGCGTTGAGATAGTGCTCTTCGGGGAAGAACTGGCCGGGCACGAAGGGCGGAGCGAAGTCCCCGGCGGGGTCGGACAAGTGCGCCGCGCGTACCACCATGGTGACGAGCTGCTGGCGGGTGATGTTGTCGTAGGGGGCAAATGTCGAGGGGGTCTTGCCTTCGGTGATGCCCGGGCGGCGCAGACGGCCACATACTTGTCGGGGAAGAAGGGATCTTCATCCTGGCCGCTGACCACATCGGTGAAGGGACACTGCTCACTCCCGGTCACCGTGAATCCTAGAGCCTTCACGATCATCTTGGCGAACAGCTGCCGGGTCACCGGAAGGTCCGGTTTGAAGGTTCCGTCTGGATAGCCGCTGATCACCTGCCGAGCAGCCAGGTCGCCGATCTGTGTGTAGTAGGCGTACGAGGGCAGCACGTCGCTGAAGCTGCTTCCTCCAGGCGCTTCCGTCGTGCTCGTGGTTGAACCCGTTGTGCTCGTGGTGGAAGTGGTGGTCGTTGTGGATGCAGTACTGGTGGTGGTCGTGGGTGCGTCAGTGGTAGTCGTGGGCGCATCAGTGGCAGGTGTAGGTGCGGCTGTGGTGGGTGTGGGCGGAGCCAGTGGTGGGGGTGGCGTCTACGTGACAGCCCGGAAGACCGTGACCCGGCCCCGGATCGCATGTGTTACCCGGATGGGCACTCGCCGGTCCGGCGTATCCCCACCCGGCGAGCCCGATGGCCGCTGCTCCGACTAGCACTAAGCCCAATGCAAGGTAGCGTTTTCGTTTCATACTGGGTTCTTACCTCCAAGGTTGGGGCCGGTCTTTATGCACCCGGCCAAGTCGTGGCTGTCTCCTGGCGAGCCCTGCTGCCTGAGCAGGTCTTCCGAGGTGACGCTGGCCGCCGAATGTGGTTGCCTATCGCGCCGGCGGATGGCGGCAACCTCCGCGGCGACCCTCTCTACAGATCTACCTAGTCGTCTCCGGCGCTTTGAGCCGTCTGGGCGTCGTGCTCCTCGACCCCGAGAGAGGCCGATTCGGTTTCTTGGCCGAAGTTCGCTGCTACCAGCTGTGTAGCAGGTCCCTCGACTTTCGGATCGTCCTCGGATCGACCGTTCACCGAACCTTGGAGCAGATCGCCATCCCCTGCCCCGATAACAGGGTCTTCCTCCGCCGGAAGCGGACCGTCAGCCGGTGTCCCCAGGTCCGGGTCGCCGGCCTTCACACCCGGCTCCGGCGAGTCGTTTGAAACGCGCGGGCTGGGAGTATTCGCCGTGGCTTCCGGTCGCCGGCCGGGAGCCGCCGGTCTTACTCCGGTCTGGACTGGTTGGATGGAAGAGGCGGGCTGAGCGATCGGCTGCTGCAATTGACCAAGATCGGCTCCAAGCAGACCGGAATCGGCCACGGTGACGAGGTCAGCCGCCACAGCCGCTTCGGCGCGCGGCATCGAGCTGAGAAGCGTCACCCAAGGAGCGCCATTGTGCAATTGGCCCAGCGCGATCCCGGTGCTCACGATGGCCATGATGGTCAGCGCCGCGAGAACCGGCATGAACAGACTCGCTTTGATCTTCATCCGCGTCCTTCCTTGCGAGAAGCCGCATCTGTTGCGGCCCTGCAGGCAATATCGGGGCTCGGCCGACGGTAGTTTACGGGGTAGTCCTAAGAGAACGATGACAAATGTCTAAGAATGCTCTCATACTTTCCGCGGGCGCCGTCCAGGGCGGGTCCGCCGGGAAGCTGCCGCGCCCTCCGAAACCTGGCACGGAAGCGCCGCCAGCCGAACCGTGAACGTGCTGCCTTTCCCCAGTGCGCTCACGACGTCCAACGAGCCGCCGTGCGCCAATACGATGTCCCGCGCGATCGCAAGCCCGAGACCCGAGCCTCCATCCGTCCGCGAGCGCGACCCGCCTCCCCGATAGAAAGGCTCGAAGATATGAGGGAGATCGTCGGCGGCGATCCCCGGTCCGGTGTCGGCGAGATCGATGCGCACCGACGTGGTCCTGGCCTGAGAAACGACTTGAGCCGAGAGGCGGATACGACCTGAAGACGGGGTGAAGCTGATGGCGTTCGCAAACAGGTTCAGGAACACGCGAGCAAGATCCTCGGCGAAGCCGGTGACGCAGAGATCCGCAGGTACATCCGTCTCGATCGCGATCTCCTTCTCGCGGGCAAGCGGATCCACCTGCTGAACGGTGGCTCCCAGCAGATCGCTGAGATCGACGGTCTCCGGTTCTTCACTTCTGGGCCTGCCCGCCCGAGCGACGGTGAGCAGTCCCGTACTCAAGCGGATCAGCCTGTCCACCTGACCTTCCAGGTCCTGCAGGGCCGCCTCGTACTCCGCGGGAGTCCTCTGCCGCGAAAGCGTCACCCCTATCCCCCCTTTGATGGCCGTCAAGGGAGTACGCAGCTCATGAGAGGCATCCGAGGTGAAGCGGCGCTCTCGCGCGAAAGCCTGCTCCACCCTGTCGAGCATCCGGTCGAAGGCCCCGGCCAGCCTCCCGATCTCGTCGCCCGGCTCCTCGGTACCGGATGCGCAGGCCGAAGTCCCCAGGGCGAATCGCGTCCGCCACCTGCGAGATGCGGATCAGAGGGCGAAGCGTCCGGCCGGCCAGCAGATAGCCGGCGATGGCCGCCAGCACGAGAGCGATGGGAAGAACCAGGTACAGCTGCGTCCGCAGGGTTTGGAGCAAGCCCTCGGTAGGCTGGAGGGATCTGGCCGACCTGGATCCAACCCCGCGGCTGTCCGCCGGCCCCTGCGACCACTTCGGTCAGAACCCGCCAGTTATTCCCGGAAGCGTTCACGGTCAGGTAGCCGGAGAGTGGGAGGAACGGGCAGTCCGACGATAGCTTGCCCGGCCCAATCCCACTGCTCGCCGCCGACCGAGAGCACCCGAAGAGCGAAACCGGCCTCGATCTCGCTCTCTGTGGACGCAGACTCGGTCCTCCGGAAGATGAGCCGACCGCCGTCCTCCTCGAGAGACAGGAGCGCCTGAGAAGCGGCCGCCCGCAGGCTGGAATCGACCTCCTGCGTGAGGCGGTGCTCCATCTGAAAGTAGACGTAGGTACCGACCCCGAGCAGACTTATCCCCACCAGGATGACGAAGGAGGCGACCACCCGCTGGCGCAGCGTGCCGAGCAATCGCCTTCCCGAGTCAGGCTCCGTTCGAGCCATCTTCTTCTTCCAGCACGAAACCCATGCCTCGTACCGTGCGAATCACCGATCGGCTCTGGCCGTGGCCAAGTTTCCGCCGCAGGTAACCGACATACACGTCCACGACGTTGGACTCGTTATAGAAGTCGAAACCCCATACCCGCTCGGCGATTTGGGTGCGGGTGAGTACTTCGCCTGGGTGACGCATCATGTATTCGAGAAGGGCGAACTCCCGCCGGCTCAACGGGACAGGGCGACCGCTTTCGCGGACCTCGCGGCGCACGACATCCATCTCAATGGAACCCACGCAGAGCACCGGCGCGACATCCGGCGGCGGCCGTCGAAGCAGGGCGCGCACCCGTGCGAGCAACTCCGGGAAGGCAAAGGGTTTGACGAGATAGTCGTCCGCCCCCGCGTCCAGGCCGCGCACGCGATCGTCGACCGTGTCGAGAGCCGTCAGCAGAAGCACCGGCGAATCGATGCCCCCGGCCCGAGCGCCGGAAAGCAGTTCCAGCCCGCTGATGCCGGGCAGGAGGACGTCGAGGATGAGAAGATCGTGCATGCCGGAGCGAGCGCGCTCGAGCCCACGGCACCGTCGCTCTCCCAATCAACCTCGTAGCCGGCCTCGAGAAGACCCTGGCGAAGAAAGCGACCGATACCCGGGTCGTCTTCCACCAATAAGAGCCGCAAATGAGACCCCCTTCTTCAGGTCGCGGGGGAGTATAACGCAGTGACGGCGTCCGGACGCCGGTCAGCGGCGGCGGCGCCGCAGGCGCCGCGCCTCCCCCACCCTGAGCGTCAAGCCTTCGGAGTCCATGTGCTCCAGCAGGGCCTGAGCGTACCGGCGCGAGGTGCCGAGCAGGTCGCGGGCTTCGGCCAAAGTGAGTTGGCCCGCCGTTTCCATGGCCGCGGCCAGCCGGCCCATGAGGGCGTCGAGACGGTCCGGCGGATAGTAGAGGTCTTCGCCCACCTTGACCAACCGGCCCTGGCGCACGAGAGCGTCGACGATCTTTTGGGCCTCACGAGGGCGAGTCCCGTCGCCTCGGCCGCCACGGTCACGCTGGGGCTCTCGGCGGCGATGGGAGCGCCGGGCGCCGAGGCGACTGCCGTCGCGGCTCCGGCCGCGCCAAACTGCCCCAGCAGCCGCTCGATCGCCTCGCTTTGACCCGCATCCGGGGCCGCGGCGGCTCCGGCCCAGCGATAGCCGTGCTCGGTGCGCACCGCCTCGCCGGCGCCCTGCAGCCGCTCGAGGGCGGCGTCGAGCGCCGGCCATTCCTTGCCGCCGGCCAGCTCGCGCCGCAGCTCACCCAGGGTCAGGTAGGGGTTCAGCGAGTCGGTCTCCGCCCGGGCGCGCAGGGTGACCAGTGTGGCTTCGGACAGGGCAAGCAGCGACGGGCCGTGGAAAAGGCGCTGTTGCGCACCGGCTGGTCTTTCAACGACGCCGGCTGCTGCGCCGGCTGCAGCCTCGGCGCCCGGCGCCGCGCGAGGAACCGGCGCCGCCGGAGCTTGGGCGCCCGTCCCGGCGCCCGCGGGTAGGGCGCGGCCGTCGGCCAGCAGGCCGGCGACTGCCGCGCCGATCTCGGCGGTGGCTGATCGCCATAGGTAAGGACTGGCTTCCAGTCTCCCGCGCACCAGGCCCAGCGGGAACGATTCTTCCAGCAAGAGGTCGGCGATAGCGTCCGGCGGTCCCTGCTCCAGGAGGGCCAGCCGGTCGTGCCACCGAGGTCCGGTGCCGTGCTTGTGAGGCGCGGGATCGACCACCCGGCCGCCGCCGATGGTGGTCACCGGAGTGACCGAGCGGAGGATGAACTGATCGCCGGGGTAGACGAGGATGCGCTCCTCGAATCGCACCTGCGCGTAGCAGGAACCGCCCGGTTCAAGGGATTCCCGGTCGGCCAGCACTACCTTGGCCAGGATTTCGGCGGTGCCGTGGTCCACGCGGGCGCGCGAGACCCGAGGGAGCGGCGCAGGGGAATCGGGGAGCAGGACCAGGCGCACGTCGGCCAGATAGGTGGGCTCGATGGAGGGATCTTTCACCACCCACTGTCCCCGGGAGACCTGGTGCCGGTCGATGCCGGTGAGGTTGAGGGCCACCCGCTGGCCGCCGGTGGCGACGGTCACTTCCCGGTCGTGGACCTCGACGCTGCGCACGCGCACGTCTCGCAGCTCGGAGGAGCCCCGGGCCGCGCGGGCCGGAAGGATCGCGACCGTGATCTTCGGCGCTGAGGCTCCCCGACCACAGGGTGCCGGTGATCACGGTCCCCACTCCCTTGAGAGAAAAGACCCGGTCGACCGGCATGCGCGTCGCCGGATAGGCGGGCCGCGGCGGTACCGACGCCCCCAGACCGTCGAGCGTCGCCAGAAGCTCGGGCAGCCCCTCGCCGGTCACGCCGCTCACCAGCACGATGGGCGCCTCGGCGTAGCGGGTGGAGGCGAGGAACTCCTCCACGTCGGCGCGGGCCAAGTCGGCCAGGTCGGGCTCCACCATGTCGATCTTGGTGAGGGCGACCATCCCCGCCGGGATCCCGAGCAGCTCGATGATGCGCAGATGCTCGCGGGTCTGGGGCATGACGCCGTCGTCGGCGGCCACCACCAGCAGGAAGAGGTCGATGCCGGTGGCGCCGGCCACCATGGTCTTGACGAACCGTTCGTGTCCGGGAACGTCGACGACGCTCAGCGCCGGCCGCTGGGAAGCGCCAACTCAGCGAAGCCCAACTCGATGCTGATACCGCGTTCCTTCTCTTCTTTGAGTCGGTCGGTGTCGCGGCCGGTCAGGGCCTTGACGAGCGTGGTCTTGCCGTGGTCTATGTGTCCGGCGGTGCCCAGGGTAAGGGGACGGGTGGCCGCCGCGCCCTCCGTTTCGTCGCCGGGTCCAGGCTGCCGGCCATCGCCTTCCGCTCCGACACGTCTTCCGCCCCGCCGCCCGCTAGCGGTCCGGGCCCGGCGCCGGCCGCCCGGCGCCGGCCGCCGCTACCACCCGCTCGGCAGCCCAGGCAACGCTCTCGGCCACAGCCTCGATGTCGCCCTCGTCGAGGGCCAGAACGTCCAGATGCAGGCTATCCTGCGACACTCGGGCCACCACCGGGATCGGGGCCCGGCGCAGTTCCGCCTCCAGCGCCGACGCGCTGAGCCTCGTGGCCCGCGGGACCCCGCTGTCGGCGCCCGTCGGCGGCTCGGGAATCCGCATCCGCACGGCATGCGAAGGCAATTCGGCCAGCGGCATCGAGCCGCCGCCGGCCCGGGCGCTCGACTCCTCCACCTCGAGGATGAAGCCCGTCGGCGCAGCGCCGCTCGATGGCGGCCTGCAGGGAGACGGCCAATGCGGCCGTCTCTGCCGGGGTGCGGCTGAGGAACCGCAGCGTCGGAATATCCCGTCGCGCCCTCTCCGGGTCGGCGTAGAGCAGCAGAGTCGCCTCCAGGGCGGCCAGGGTCATCTTGTCTAGGCGCAGGGCCCGAGCCACCGGATGCTTCCGCAGACGATCGATCGCTTCAGACCGACCCAGCAGGATCCCGGCCTGCGGACCCCCCAGCAACTTGTCCCCACTGAAGCAGACCACGTCCACGCCCGCCCGCAGCGATGCCGCCACCGTCGGCTCCCCGGCGAACGCCTCCAACTCCAGCAAGGCCCCGCTCCCCAGATCGTCGGCGACTGCCACGCCCCGGCGCCGGCCGAGAGCCACCAGCTCGTCGAGCCCGGCCTCCTCGGCGAAGCCCATGATGCGGTAGTTGGAGGTGTGCACGCGCAGCAGCAAAGCGGTGTCGCCGGTGATGGCCGCCTCGTAGTCTTCGATACGGGTGCGATTGGTGGTTCCCACCTCCACCAGGCGCACGCCCCCGGCCCGCATGATGTCGGGCAGGCGGAACGACCCCCCGATCTCCACCAGTTGGCCCCGCGACACCAGCACCTCGCGCCCGGCCGCCAGCCCCATCAGCAGCAGCAGTACCGCTCCGGCGTTGTTGTTGACGGCAAACGCAGCCTCGGCCCCGGTCAGGCGGGTGAGCAGCGCTTCCACGTGAGCCTCGCGGTCGCCCCGGGCGCCCATCTCCAGGTCGTATTCCAGGTTGCTGTACGAACGAGCGACCTCCGCGACCCGCTCCACCGCGCTTTCGGCCAGGCAGGAGCGGCCCAAGTTGGTGTGGATCACCACGCCGGTCAGATTGAGCACCCGCCTCAGTCCCGGCCGGGCCCAAGACGCAAGCAGCACCGCGGCCTCGGCCAGGAAGCGCCCCGTCGCGGCCGCGGAGTCGGGAGTGCCGCCGGTCTCACCGCCGGCAGCCGCGGCAGAGGCCCCGGCTCCTTTCCCGCGAGAATGGAGGTCCGCGCCGTCTCGATGACGGTGCGGATGGCCTCGATCACTTGTGCCCGTGGGTATTCCTCAAGAAGCGCTCCGCCTCGGCGCCACCGGCCAGTTCTTCCACCGACGGCAGCTCCCGCAATGCCCTCAGTCTCGCCTCGTCCACTACTTCTCCCTCTCCAGGAAGAAATCCGCCATCGACGCCAGCACGTCCGCGCCCGCGACTCGCGCATCACGTCCAGATACGACCGCGCCTCCATGATGAGCTCCCGGGCCAGCGAGCGGGCATATCCCATCGAATCGTAGCGATGCATGATGCTCGACCACTTCGGCCGCCTGCTCTCGCGTCTTCCCATGCCCCTGCTCTCAGCAAGGCGACCAGACGGTCTCTGTCCGCCGGCTCCGCCGCCGCCAGGCAGTGGATCACCATGAGCGTGCGCTTGCTCTCCAGCACGTCGGTGAGGTGGTCCTTGCCCATGGTGCGTTCGTCACCGAGGATATTGAGGAGATCGTCCTGGATCTGAAAAGCGATGGAGGAATTCTTCCCAAAGCCTTCAAGCGCCCTTCTCTCCGCGTCCGTGGCCCCGCCGACGATCGCTCCCACCTTGAGCGGAGCGATGCCGGAGTAGTACCCGGTCTTGCCGAGAGCCATGTTGAGGTAGTCGTCGGGGGTAAGGTCGTAGACGTCGTCGCGTACCCAGCCGACGTCGAGAGCCTGCCCTTCGACCGTGCGGGCGCTCATCTCCCCGATGACGTCGAGCACCGCCAGCTTGGTGCGGTCGTCGAGCAGCGGGTCGCGCACCACGATGGTGCAGACCAGTCCCAGAGCATAGTCGCCGGCGTTGATGGCCAGAGGCTCGCCGTGAAGGATGTGCGCGCACTTCTGGTCGCGCCGCAGGATGCTGGCGTCCATGATGTCGTCGTGGATGAGGGCCGCCGCGTGGAAGAACTCGATCGCGCATCCGCTGCCCAGAGCCTTCCGTGGTTCTCCGCCCACGGCCTCGCAGGCCAGCATGGCCATGGCCGGACGTACCCTCTTGCCTCCCCGAGCGATGAACTCGTCCAGGATGCCGTAGAGATAGCGGTGAAGCGGGCTACCCTCCGGCACTCCGGCCAGGTATCCGTGCAGTTTCTCGTCGATCTCCGGACTGACCTCGGTGAGGTAGTCCACGAAGAGGTCGACGCTCATCAGGGTTCGATAAGCTTGAAGCTGGTTAGATCGCCCTGCACCACGATCCGCTGCTTCGCGCTGTAGAGCGGGTGGCAGGCCGCCAGCGAGACCTGCTCTCGGCCCAGTTGGGCCACTTCGTCCACCTCCGTGGGGAGCACGATGACCACCCGGGTCACGGTATAGCGGGCGACGCCGTAGGGAAGCACCAGGTCGATCTCGTCGCCGACCTCCACCTTGTTGAGCTTGCGGAAGGGTGCACCGTACGTCGTACGGTGGCCGGATACCACGAAGTTGCCCCCCTGGCCCGGAAAGGGAGTCTCCGGCCAGTGCCCCGGCCCCTCGCGCAGGTCGCCGGTGCCGGTGCCCTCCACCATGATCACATCTACGCCGATGCTGGGGATGACGATCCTGCCGATGGGCTTGCCGGTCTGACCGGTCACCGAACTCTCAAAAGCCTCGGACGCCGCTCGGAACGCCGCCAACTGGGCGTAGTACTCGGCCGCGGCCGCCGCGGCGGCGACCGCTTCCGCTGAAGCCGTCGTCGTTGTGGTGGCGCCGGCTGAGGCTTCCGTGCTAGTGGTGGTGCTGACCTCCACGGGGACGAAGTCGGCGCCGCTGAGGTCTGCGCCCTGCGAGGTGATCTGAGGGCTGGCCTGGGCCAGTTCCTGCCGGAGCGCGCGTTGCTGGAACCACGTGTAGCCCCAGGTGCCCAGCGGGTAGGCGAGCAGCAGAACGCCGGCCACTATCATCAAGTTGGCCAGCCAGCGCTTCCACGACCGGCGCTTTTTCGTGCGAGTCTTTCCTAACAGGTTCACCATAATTGTCGTAGAGTATATATCGGCTCGGCCGCCGGCGCGATGGTGCATCGTACAGTGGATCGATGGGAGGGCAGGTTGACCATCCAACCGATCATCCTCGCCGGGGGCTCCGGCACCAGACTGTGGCCGGCGTCCCGCCAGAGCCATCCCAAGCAACTTCTCGCTCTGACGAGCCCTTGCTCCCTCCTGCAGGAGACCGCCGTGCGGCTGCGCGGCTTCACGGCCGCGCCGACGGCCGCCCGGACGGTGGTGGTCACCAACGAGGAATACCGGTTCTTGGTGGCCGACCAGTTCCGGGAGATCGACGCCGCCGAGCCGCGCATCGTGCTGGAGCCCGTTGGGCGCAACACCGCCCCGGCTTTGACTCTGGCGGCTCTGGTGCTCGCCGACTCCGGTGACGACCCGATCCTGCTGGTCATGGCCGCCGACCATCTCATCCGGGATATCCCGGCCTTTCATGTGGCCGTCGCCGAAGGCGCGCGTCAAGCGGAGGCGGGGCTGCTGGTCACCTTCGGAATCGTCCCGGACCGGGCCGAGACCGGTTACGGCTACATCCGAGTCGGGGGGCCGGCGCCCGGGACGGCGACGGCCCGCGTTCTGGCGGGTTTCACCGAGAAGCCCGATGCGGCCACCGCCGAGCGCTACCTGGCCGGTGGCGACTATCTCTGGAACAGCGGCATCTTCATGATGAAGCGCTCGGTCTGGCTCGCCGCTATCGACCTACACCGGCCCAAGATCGGCGCCGCCTGCCGGGCCGCCATCGCGGGCGCGAGAGCCGATGATCGTTTCGTGCGCGTCGACAAGACGGCCTTTTCCGCCTGCCCCTCGGAGTCGATCGACTACGCCGTCATGGAGGATCTCGATCCGTCCGCCACATCGGCCCAGGCGGTGGTGGTGCCCCTTGATTGCGGCTGGTCGGACATCGGGGCATGGGGAGCCCTGTGGGCGGTTTCTGCCAAGGACGACGTCGGGCAATGTGGCCCGGGGAAACGTCATTCTTGAAGACACCCGGGATAGCCTGGTGCACGCTCGATTCGCGGCTGGTCGCGGTCCTCGGCGGGGAGGATCTGGTGGTCGTAGAGACCGCCGATGCCGTGCTGGTGGCACACAAGGACAAGACCCACGACCTCAAGAAGCTGGTGGCCCGCGTCCACGACCACGACAAGAGCCTCACGCTTCACCATCGCCGGGTACATCGCCCCTGGGGGCGGTTCGACTCTATCGACAGCGGCGAGCGCTTCCAGGTGAAGCACATCGTGGTCGACCCGGGGGCCAGCCTGAGCCTGCAACTGCACGAACATCGAGCGGAACATTGGGTGGTGGTACGAGGCGTCGCGGAGGTGACCTGCGGTGACAGAGGTATTCCGGCTAGGCGAGGACGAATCCACCTACGTGCCCGTGGGCACCCCTCACCGGCTCTCAAACCCGGGGACGACGCCACTGGAGATCATCGAGGTGCAGTCGGGCGACTACTTGGGCGAGGATGACATCGTCCGACTCGAGGACCAGTACGGGCGCCTCGACGGCGACTAAGGGGTCGTAGCTAGGCTCCGCGACCCAGTCGCCGCACCGCCTTGTGCCACGTTGACTCCACGACGGTCGGCATCACGGTCGGCGGCTTGCCCCCCGAGAGTAGGATTCCCGGATTGACCGTGACCAGCGTGTTCAGGTCGTCCTCCGATATCCGGTTGCGCAGCTCCGCCACCAGGGGAGCCATCGTCCAACTCGAGCGGCGGTGGGAGTGGGCGTCGGAGGCGAGCAGGCTGATCTCCCCTCGGAAGAGATGGCGATGGAACGCCTGTCTGCTGGAGCGACCGAAATCGCCCAGGCTGGCCGCCGTGGCCTGAGCCACGGCGCCGGCTTCCAGGCACTCGGTCAGCAGCGAGGGAGAGCGCTGGATGCGGTCGTTCCGTTCCGGATGCGCTAGGATCGGCAAGAAGCCGGCCGTGCTGAGGCGGAAGATCGTCTCCCGTGCGAAGAACGGCCAGCCCCAATGGGGCGTCTCGATAAGAATGGCGCCCTCGCTGCCTTCGATCGCAAGCGACCGAAGCTCGTCGCTCCCGGCGATGGCGACAACGCTCAGATCGACCTCAAAGCCAAGGACGAGGCGCAGTTCGATCTTGGCGGCCACGAGCGCAGTCCTCATCTCCTCGATGGCGCCGCGGGCTCGGTCGACAAGCGACGCGTCCAGTTCTCTCAGGTGGGGTGTGCACACGATCGTGCTCACGCCGGCGGCCACCGCCTCGGCCGCCATCCGCAGACTGGTCCCCACGTCGGGAGAGCCGTCGTCCAGTCCTGGAAGCAGGTGAGAATGGGTATCGATCATGGGTCAGAACACCTTCTCCGCGGTGCGGCCGACAAACCTGTGCTGGCGTTCCTCGTGGGCAGATAGTATATATGGATGTGCTGTGCGAACCTCCAGGAAGGGTGGATGGAGATGCCAGAGCTATTCGGGAGCCCCTATATTCTACCGGCCGTCATCGTGGTGGTGCTGCTTCTGCTGGTGCTGCTCATCCTCGTGAAGCGCAAAGGTCGGACCGCGGCTCCCGCCGCGACCCGGTCTGTCGCGACGGCCGACAAGGCCGGCGGACGAGCCCGGTGGACCGCGCCGAAGAAGCCTGCCACGGGGCCGTCGATCGCGTCGGCGACTGCGCCCGCCACTGCCGGCGCAGCGACTGCGGCCGTCACGAGCCGGAGCCGGGCTCAGACGAGATACGGCTCCACTCGACGACCCGCTGCGCACGGTCATCATGGGCATCCTCCAAGGATGGGGCGATCTCACGACCGATGATACCAAGCGGCTCGAGGTCTTCCGGCCGGAGAAGATTCTCGAAGAGGCCGGGAAGGTCGTGCTTCCCAAGGACCACAAGGCCGGCGAACGGGCCCGCGTGCGCCTCAATGGGATCAGGCAGTACGCGGCCGGGCTGCAGCTCAAGGCCAAGCCCGCGGACGCCGACACCGGCCTGACCGCGGAGGCTTCCGCGGGCCCGGCGGCGGAAACCCTCATCGACGCGACGCCCTCGGAGCCCGGACGGAGACGACTGCAACAGCGGAGACCGTGGAGCCTGTGGAGACAGCCGCAACCGTAGAGGCAACGGAGCCCGGAGAGACGACTGCGCCCGCGGAAGTCACGGACGAAACGATCGCCGCGCCGGCCGTGACCGAGATCAGCGAACCATCGGTGTGGACGGACGAATTGGAGAAGTGGGAGATCGGCGAGCCACCGCCTCGCGAAGAGATCCCAGCCTGGCCGGCTTCGTTCTACGAAGAGGAGCCTACCCGGGAGGTACCGCCTGAAGAGCGCTTGGAGGCGGAGACTCTGACCGCCCGCGCCGGGACGCCCGAGGATTCACTCTCCAGCCTGCACATGAAGATCAAGACCGCGGACGACCTCCTGGCCCTTCCGGCCGACCAGCGCGTGGACATGCTGGCCTTCCTGGAACCGGCTCAGCTTTCGCGGGTGTTCGAAGCCGCCGACGACCTCGACCTGAAGATGGGAGTCATCGACACGCTCGAGCACGTGGGCAACCCTTCGGCCCTGGATGTCCTCCGCCGCTGCCTCGACGATCCAAGTCCGGAAATCCAGTTACGCGCGCTCGAGGCCGCCGACAGGCTGCTAGGAGTGGACTAGAGCAAGGCTTCATTCTGCAGCGAGCTTCATAGCCTCGCGCAGACCGTGGGCGCGCGCAACGATCTTCTCGCCGTCGAGCCCGGCCCGCCAGGCAACGAACGCGCATCGCTTCTCGAGGTCGAGGGGCTGAGCCAGGACATCTTCCCCGCCCAGGGTGGCGGCGCCACCTCCGGCTTCGGAGAGAATGAGAAGCCCGGCGGCGATGTCCACCGACCGGGAGCGGACGGCTGCCACCAGCATGTCGGCGACCCCCACCGCCACGTAGCACAGCGAGAGGGCCAGAGAGCCGATCTGACGGATACGCATGTCCTGGCTCCGTCCTTCCGCCGCCCATCGCGCTCAGATCATGGTACTCGAAGTGATGACGGTCGGGCCGGCCCGCTTCGAGCAGGACGATCTCGACGAGGTCGCTTTCGAAACGGTGTGGATCGATCGTCTCTCCCGGCGCACCTGCCGCAAGCAACCCGGACCCCTTGACCGCGCTGAAGGTATGAGGTCTCAGGATAGTCCTCGATGTAGCCCACGCGCAGCGTCTCCCAGAGTGGGTCCGTTGGCCACAGCGATGGAGGCACCGAACGGCTCGAGGCCGCGCTTCGCGTTGAGACTACCGTCCAGCGGATCGACCACCACCCGCCAGAGGGCGTCCGCGCGACCGCTGATCCCGGACTCCTCCGATATCAGCAGATGGGGAAATGGCGCCTGGACCCTCAGCACCTCGTGTATCGCTTCCTCGCAGACGCGATCGATCTCCATGGTGCGATCGCCACCGGCCCCTCGCCCAAGAACGACGCGGCCCGCGGCCCTGCCGTAGAGCGGCTGCACGGCCTCCTTACCCGCGGCGGCCATGTCGGTGACGCAGGACAGCCAGCGCTCGTCATCGACGGGCAGCGAGTCGGCGCGGGACGCGGGATGCGCTTCGGGTGGAATATGAAGAGGGCCCATGTCGCCGCATAACATACCACCGACGCCACTCCAGTCGCGCTACCATACCCAGCATGAGCCGTCACCGCAGCCACCGACGTCCCCGAGGCCGTGAAGGCGTCCCCAGCGGGCGCCGCGCCCGCGCCGGCGCGGCGCGCCCCCGGGCCGCGCTGCGCCTGCTGGGCTGGGGGGCGGCCGCCGGCGCCGCCGCGGCCGCCTACATGATCTTCGAGGCTCAGTGGGTGAAGTGCCGCCAGGCCGTGCTCTCGGTTCCCGGACTTCCGCCCGAGTGGTCGGGCCTGACCATTCTCCACCTCTCCGACGTGCACGCCGGCCTGTTCCCGACCAACGAACGCAGCTTGGAGAAGGTCGTACGTTGGGCCGCCCCCCTGGCACCCGACCTCGTGTTCCTCACCGGCGACGTGCTCGGCGACCCGGAGCGCAGCGGCACCTGCCTGGACATGCTCGCCCGTCTGCGGCCGGCACTGGGGATCTTCGCCGTCACCGGGAATCACGAGTACGGCATCGGCAAGGGCCCCCTGGCGCATCCGCGAGACACGAGCGCCCTCTGGGAGCAGACGGGCATCACCCTGCTGCGCGACCGATGCGTCGCCCTGCCTCCCCGCGAGGGCTCCCGCGTCGTCCTCTGCGGCGCCGACTATCCCAGCGGAGGGTTCGGGCTTGCTCGATGACGCCCCGGCGCAGGCCGCCCGGAGCGCGGTCGCGCCCGGGGCCGGCGGGGACCGCGACTTTCCCATCCTGCTCATCCACGAGCCACCCGCTCCTGGATCCCCACTGGCCCAGGCTCTTTCCGCTGGCCTTCGCCGGCCACACTCACGGCGGGCAGCTGCGTCTGCCCGGCCGTGACGGCTTGGCCCCCCTCAACAAGGAGAGGAGCGAGGTACCTGGCCGGGGTCTACGCCTGGGGTGAAGGCCTGCTTGTCGTCTCGCGGGGTATCGGCACCAGTTTCGTCCCGTTCCGTCTGCTGACCAGACCGGAGGCGACCCTGTGGCGATTGGTATAAACTTGTCGGGGTTATTGAGCGGCACCGGAGCCACGGACTCGAACAGGGGGCGCCCATGACTCAGACGCAGGATGAGCGGCTGTCCGGAGACCTGCCGGTCACCCCGACTGCATTCGCCGACGAAGAGCAGACCCTCGCTCTCTCACGAGGTGGTGGCTACCTATGTGGCCGACGCCGCCCGCTCCGTCCCCGGCATCGTCGACCTCCACGCTTCCGCCTGGAAAGGGCTGTCCTCCCGCGTGCGCGATGTGCACACCGGGGGTGTGATCATCAGAGACGCCCAACCCGGGTCGGTCGACGTGGAGATCCACGCCCGGGTGGCCTGGGGATCGGCAATACCGGAACTGGCCCGCGACGTGGAAGAGGCCGTGCGTCAAAGGGTGTCCGGCCTTCTCAGCCTCGACCTGGGGACGGTCACCCTCTTCGTCGACGCGATCGCCGGACCGATGGAGGTCGGTACCCCGAAGGAGGGCTAGGGCGTGCCCGACTACCTTCCTCTCTGTGCCTTCCGCCAGGAGCTACTCCCGGTCGCCTGTCGCTCGTGCGCGTGGTGGCAGACCACAGGCAGCGGCCCGAAGAACCCGGAGCTCGCCGGCGAGAGGCGCCGCCAGTGGATGACGAGCCTGGAGCCCACCTGGGGCAGCACCGGCCTCCTTCTCGCGGGCAACGGTCCGGCGCCGGCCCGAGCGCCGGCCGCCGGCGTCAGCATGCTGCGCGCGGCCCCAGCCCGCGTCCCGCACGTCGTGGCATCTATCAGCTACGCCCCAGCCGCGGCCGTGCCTCGGTTGCGTGACCTGCCTTTTGCCCCGCTCCCGGTCGGCGCGGTGCTGCTCTTCTGCCTCCGGTCGGAGGGAAACCACGGGCGGCGCAGGCGAAGCGGTTGCTCCACAAGGCCTTGGCGCAGCTCAAAGAACGAGAGGCGCAAGAAGTGTATGCCATCGCCAGTCTCGCCGGCAGCCCCGAGCACGACGACCACTGCCAGTTCTTCTCCCTCGGGTTTCTGGAGGCCAACGGCTTCGAGCGGGTACGCGAAGACGGGCAGCTGTTTCTCATGCGTGCCGACCTGCGAGGCCTCCTGTCGCTTATCACCCAGGTGGAAGCACTGGTGCGGCGGGTGCTCCGAAATGATCCTGCCCCAAGCCCAGCGACGTGGACGCGCCGAAGAGCCTCTTGAACCCGGTGCGAACTGGCGAGCGCGACCCTGCTGATGGTCGCGCTCGTGGCGCTGGCTGGCGCCGGCAGCGATGCCCTTCCCGGCGGTCGCGGCTGCGGCGACCGCTCAGACCGCGGCGCCGCAACTCCCCGGGCGCCCCAGCGGCGGCCCAGCCGCAGACGGCCGGCGGCGGCGCGCCGGTCTGGGTCACGCGGGTCAAGGGCATCATCGATCCGGCCGTGTCCGGCTACCTGGTCAAGACCATCAAGGCCGCCGCCGATGCTCGGGCGGCGGCGCTCGTCGTCCAAATCGACACTCCCGGCGGTCTCGACACCGCCATGCGCGACATCATCCAGGCCGAGATCGACGCTGCCATCCCCATCGTCTTCTACGTCTACCCGCAGGGGGCCCGAGCAGCCTCGGCCGGGCGTCTACATCCTCATGGGCGCCGACGTGGCGGCGATGGCGCCACAGACCAATCTGGGCGCGGCCACCCCGGTGTCGCTCAGCGGCGGGATGGACGAGGTCATGAAGGCCAAGGTCACCAACGACGCCGCCGCCTACATCAAGGGCCTGGCCACCACCCACGGCCGCAACGCCGTGTGGGCCGAACAGGCGGTGCGCCAGTCGGTCTCGCTCACCGCCGAAGACGCCGAGCGCCAGAACGTCGTCGACTTCGTGGCCGCCGACCTGCCCGCACTCCTCCAAGCCATCGACGGCTACGTGACCACCCCCAAGGGCCTCACGCTCCACACCGCCGGCGCGCCCGTCAACGAAGTCAGCATGGGTTGGATCCAGCGCTTCCTCCACGCCATCGCCAATCCCGACATCGCCTACATCCTCTTGACCATCGGGATCTTGGGGATCATCCTGGAGTTCGCCACTCCCGGCCTGGGAGTATCCGGCATCGCGGGCGTCATCTGTCTGCTGCTGGCCTTCTACGCGCTCCACGTGCTGCCGGTCAGCCTGGTGGGGATCGCCCTGGTGGTGCTGGCCATGATTCTCTACGTGGCCGAGATCAAGATCCAGAGCCACGGCGCGTTGGCCATCGGCGGGACCGCGGCCCTTATCGCAGGCGGTATGCTGCTGTTCGATACCTCAGCCTCGTTTCTCAAGGTAAGCTGGCCGGTACTGACCGTCGCGGCGGTGGTAGTGCTCGCCTTCTTCATGTTTGTGATCCGGAAGGTCGCTCAAGCCATGCGCCGTCCCCACGCCACGGGTACGGAGAGCATGGCGGGAGCCACCGGGGTCGCGATCTCGCCGCTGAGCCCTCAGGGGCAGGTGCGGCTTCGTGGAGAGATCTGGAAGGCCAGGGCCGAAGGAGGCGACCTGCTTAAAGACCAACCAATAGTGGTACTAAGGACCGAGGGGCTCACAGTGATCGTGCGGCGACACGGCGTGTCCGACGCCGATACCCCAGGCGCGCGGGACGAAAAGACCTAAGGAGAGGCCATGAATTCAGGTGTAGTAGCGGTGATCGTCATCGTGGTGGTCTTGCTGATCATCATCCTGTCGGCGGCCATCAAGGTGTTTCCCGAGTACCAGCGGGGGGTGATCTTCCGGCTGGGACGGTTGAGCCCACCCAAGGGACCGGGCATCTTCCTGATCATTCCCATCGTCGACCGGGTGGTGCGCATCGACCTGCGCACGATCACCTTTGAGGTGCCGGCCCAGGAGGTCATCACCAAGGACAACGTGCCGGCCAAGGTCAACGCCGTGGCTTACTTCCGGGTCGTCGACCCGTCGAAGGCCGTGGTGGAAGTGCAGAACTACATAGTCGCCACCTCCCAGATCGCTCAGACCACGCTGCGGAGCGTCCTGGGCCAGTCCGATCTCGACCATCTGCTTACCGAGCGAGACAAGCTGAACGCCCGCCTGCAGGAGATCATCGACGAACAGACGGAGCCCTGGGGCGTGAAGGTCAGCGTGGTGGAGATCAAGGACGTGGAGATCCCTCCCAACATGCAGCGGGCCATGGCCCGGCAGGCGGAAGCCGAGCGGGAACGGCGGGCCAAGGTCATCGCCGCCGAGGGCGAATTCCAGGCTTCGGAGAAACTCGCCCAGGCCGCCGAGGTACTGTCGAGGAACCCGGCCGCCATCCAGTTGCGCTACCTGCAGACCCTGGCCGAGATCGCCACCGAGAAGAACTCGACCACCGTCTTCCCGATCCCCATCGATCTGATAGAGCCGTTCCTCAAGAAGCAGCTCAAGAGCGAGTAGTCCGCTCCGATGGCGTTTCCGAGCCGCCTCGCGCTCTCGTGTGGTGGGAGACCAGCCGCCGGAGTCGCGGGCCGCTTAGCGCCGTCCAGCGCCAGTGCGCGTCGATAGCGCCCGGCGAGTTGGATTGACCATCGTCTCGAAAACCCGGTCACCAGCTCGCGTTTCGGAGCCGCGCGGCATTCGTTCTCCGCCGACGGGATCGCCGACGAGATCGGGGCGTCACGCCTCAGCTCAGAGGTTCGGGGCAGAGAGGCCAGCGACCGCTTTCTGGATACGCGTGGGGATGAGGTGCCGAGAGGTCGGCGTCTAGACGCGGACCTCATTCCAGGGACCCGTGACCTCTGAATCCCGGCTCAGCAGGTTCCCACCTCGATCGGGCAGTCTTGGTCACACGACCGCGACCTCGGCGTCGAGTAGTACGGCTCCGGGCCGGACTTCGCGGCCAGATACGCAGACGGGCGACGTCAGGCTGCCTCGGACGCTCAGCCACTCGCCGCGGATGGCGCTCGCCGTTCAAACCTGGCGCGACCGAGCACGGGTCGCACTCGGTGTCATCTCGCCGCAGGATATACGTCGAGAAGTCTTGCCGCAAGCGGATCCAGAACACCGCAAGAGCTTCGCAATCCGATTCTCTGCCGCAGAAGGGATCGGCCAACACCGCCTCATCTAGTGTCAAACGGCAGACGTAGGCATCGACTTCATTCTAGCCGATGGAACGGACGACGGCCCAAGCCTCTCGTCGGCCTGTTCAGCTCAATTCGTGAAACGCAGCCCAGACATCGCGGCTCCATCATCATCCTCGGGGGAAGACTCGTACACGCAGCCACACTCGGCATAGATCACCCTTCCGGAAGAATCGTGAAACGCAGCTGGAGCAAGGATGATGCTGAGCCCCCGTGTGCTATAAATACCCGGCCGTCGCCGCCATGGCGACCGGCTGTTCGTCGATCGGGGGTATAGCTCAGTTGGGAGAGCGCCGCGTTCGCATCGCGGAGGCCAGGGGTTCGAGTCCCCTTACCTCCACCTCACGATCCACGGTCCTTTGCGCCGGCTGAAGCCGGGGAGGTGGCAGCGCCTTGATCGAGATCAGCGTCTCCACCCCCTCCCGCGAGGTCCTGGTGGACATCACCGAGCGAGTGCAGCAGGCCGTCGCCGAGTCTGAGCCGGCGTTGACCGGCATGGTGAGCATCTTCGTGCCTCACACCACCGCCGGCGTCACGATCAACGAGAACGCCGACCCCTGCGGTGATCCGCGACATGGTCGAGGGGCTGGCGCGCCTCGTCCCCCGCGAGGCGGGCTATCGCCACGGCGAGGGCAATTCCGACGCGCACATCAAGGCCAGCCTCATGGGCAGTCATGTGCTCGTACCGGTCGAGAACGGCCGGCTGCGGCTGGGCACCTGGCAGAGCATCTATCTGGCCGAGTTCGACGGTCCGCGGACTCGCCGGGTGTGGGTCGTGCCCTGCATGGCCGCGCCCGCGACTGCGCCCGTGCCGATGTCCGCCCCCGGGCGACGAGACGTGAGCGCCCCGGACGCGGGCGCGCGCGGCGACGCCGATCTGCGCGCCTTCGTGGAGCGATCCATCGCGGATTTCCTGGCCGTTCCCGAGAACAACACCCTGGGTCCGGGCACGACCGGCAGAGCGTGGGACGGTTTCCTCGTGGGGTATTCCAGCGGCGCCGACGACCTGTACGCCGGCCTCAAGGAGCACATCGGCCCGTTCCACTGGACCCCGGCGGAAGCCTTCGCGCTCGGGCTCGGCGCGACGGTGCACGGCGCGCCCGACGGACCCCGGCGAACTCACCGGTGATCAGTTGGGCCCTCTGCCACACCGAGGCCACGAAGGCCGCCAACCGCGCGAGAGACCGGCCTTCCCTCCGAGCCCTGGGCCCGGGCCCGGATCTTCGGCCAGGCCGGCAACCGCGCCTTGCACGTGGCCCTGGTGGATGCCCTGGCCGCGCGCGGATACCCGGCCGTCGCCCCCGGTCTGCTCCCGGAGTGGGGCGAGCGAGAATCCGCCAGCATACGGGCGCGCGTCCACCTGGTCGGAGCGCCACGTGGCCTACATCTCCGGTCTGGGCACCTTCGGCTTGGCCGGTGGTTTGATCACCGAGCGGGGGCAGGCGGTCAGATTCGGGTCGGTGATCGTGCGGGCCATCATCCCGCCGACGCCGAGACCCTACGCCGATCCTTTCGCCTATTGCCTGTTCTTCGCCCGGGGAACATGTGCGGCCTGCGCGAAACGATGCCCGGTGGGCTCGGTCAGCCAAAGAGGGGCGCGACAAGGAAGCCTGCGCCCGTCATCTCCGACGGTGACCGAGGAGTACGTGCGTCGAGAGTTCGGCTTCGACGGTTACGGCTGCGGTCTGTGCCAGACCGGGGTGCCGTGCGAATCCGGCATCCCGAAGCCGCTGCGGAAACCGGTCTAGGCGTCCGGCCGCTCGTCGCAATCGGCGCCGGTTCCCTCGTCGATGCGAGCGCCGTCCTCAGGATCGCGCGCCCAGGCGCCGTCATCGGAGCTGCGCCCCGTCGCAAGGTCTGCGCCCGCATCCGAGCTCGCGATCAGGAGCCGCGCTCCGCGAAGTCGGCGTCCACGATCGAACCCGATTCCTGCACGGCGCCGGCCAGGCGCCTGCGCCGGCGCCAGAGTATGGCGCGCCACACGGTCAAGCTCAGCAGCAAGAGCAAAGCCAGCACTTCCAGCGTCTGCCCCACCGTGTTGGCCGCGGTGCGCCCGTAGTAGAGGGTGACGTGGCTCTGCGTGGGGATGACCATCATGAACGAGGGCGACACCAGGTACGGTCCTTCGGCGCCCTTCACGTGCCAGTTGGGGAAGTACGAGATCTTGATCCAATGCGGCTGCCCGATGGCCGTGGTGTCGAAGGAGAGGCTCTCGTTCTCCAGCTGCTCGCCGGTGACGCGGCCCTCGGTGTTGATGGGCACCACGGGCGGGTTGGCGGCCTGGTCCGGCGTGATGGAGGCGAACTGCTTGAGTGCAGCCTCACCCTTGTCCAGCACGATAGGGGTCTCCAGGTCGCCGGCATTGAGATACCAGTCGACGGCCATGTCGCGCCACTCGCGCTGCGGGACGACTGACCCGCACCGGCTGATTCTTCATCACCTCGACGTAGCCGGTGGTCCCGACGATGCGAAAGACGTTGTAGTCACCGAACGTCGCCAGCAGCTCGGCGCGCGGGTCGGCGGTGACCTCGCCGGTCACTTCGGGTGAGAAGGTCAGTAGGTAGGGGATGTTCATGAGCTGCAGATGGGTGATCCCCTGGGGCACGTTGCGCGAGGGATACTTGACGCCGATGATGGCGTTGCTCGCGTCCTTGGAGAGCTCGGCCTGGTTGATGAAGTGGAACGGAGCCGTGAAGGAGGCCTCCATCAAGGTGCCTTCCATGGTGGGCAAGCCCGGTCCAGTAGGGGATGATCTCGAAGGCCCGGGGCGTGCCGAACTCGTCGATCTTCTGCCCGTGCTCCACCATCACCCGGCCGGGGGTCAGCGTGGCGATGTAGTCGTTGATCTCTTTGTACTGCGTCCACTTGGCCTTGCCCTCGTAGCCGGAGTAGTTCCACTTGATCCATCCCGCCGCCGTGGTGCTGGTGACGATGATGACCGCTCCCAGTACGATGGCCGTCACCGGCACGTAGATACGCCGCGCCGTGATGCCGCGCAGCCGGAACAGATCCCGCATCATCACCATGAAGGGGCGCACCAGCCACGTCGCGCCGTAGGCGGCCCACAGGTGGATGGAGATGTAGAAGAAGGGCAGGATGCGGGCGTTCCACAGGCGACCGTTGGGCATTACCCAGAAGAGCACCAGGGTGACGACGGTGATCCACGCCAGCGGCAGCAGCCTCTTCTCCTTACGCGCCACCGCGTAGGCCATGCCGACCAAGCCCAAGGCGGCGGCGGGAAGAAGCTGAACGGGCAAGAGATCGTGGACGGAGCGAAGCTGAGTCCAGGCCATGTGCGCCGTCCACTCCAGATTGGCGGCGAACGGAAGCGACCAGAAAGCGGTCAGGCAGAAGCCCACGACGGCCACGGCCGCCAGGTACCCGAGCGACCGCCACCGGGGAGTGACGAGCAGAAGTCCCGGGATGATGCACACCAGTACCACCGTGGTCACGATGTGCGACAGCACCAGGGCCATGAGGATGAGGCAGTTGAGCACGAAGAGCATGTTGAAATGCGGCTTCTCCATCCCCCGGTACATGGTGCCCAGGAACAGGAACACGAGGGCGAAGCTCAGCATGTAGCCGAACTCACCGGCCAGGGTGCTGAGGATGTTGGCCCCGTAGATGGAGTAGCTCTCCATGAGGAGGAAGACCAGCGCGAAGATCGCCGCCATGATCGGGAACGGCCGCCGCACCCGCCACAACCGGCCCATCGCGTAGGCGGTGGCAGGCAGCGCGAACACTCCCAGCACCGTCACTATCTTGAATGCCACCAGATAGGGGATGAACCAGTCGAGGATGGCGATGAGCAGGAACGGGAAGGGGAAGTAGAAGGTGAGCATGGGCATGCCGGCATACCAGCCCGGCGCCCATCCGGTCAGACGGAAGTGGGGCAGCAGCTCCTGGATGAGGTACTGAGCGGGATAGTGATGCGCCCCGGTGTCGCCGCCCGCCGTCGTGGTGAGGCTGAAGAGCAGATTGGGCTTGAAGAAGATGAAGAGGGTGGTGTAGATGGCCAAGAAGGCGAGCAACGTGGGGATCCAATCCCAGATGCTCTTCTTCTCCACCCGATCTTCGCGCTCAGGACCCAGCATTCCCTTCCTTCCACAAGACCAGCCGCAGCCGCAGCAGACCCTTCATGGTACGTGGTATGCGACGTACTATAGACGAACGCGGTTTCCTTTTCTCCTCGACCGTGACCGGAAGGGCCTTGACCGTCACCCCGCCGCGGCGCGCCCGGATGATCAACTCGGTGTCGAAGAGGTCGCGGGTCATCACCGTCTGCGGCGCGAAACGCTGCACCACGTCGCGCCGCAGCACCTTCATGCCATGAGTGTCGTCCATGCGCGGTCGAAGAGCAGGCGCAGGATGGTGGTGAACCCCAGCGAGATCATGTGCCGGGCCGGCGAGCGCCGGTCGTCCGCGCCCTGCATCAGCTTGCTGCCCACCACGGCGCCGCACGGGGCGAGCGGGTCGCCGGCGCCGCGCGGGGCCGGCGCCTGCCAGCAGGTCACCGGCTTCGAGCATGAAGTCCACGTCGTGGAAATCGATGTCGAAGTTGACGATGAAGTCGCCCCGGCCGGTGAGCATGCCGGTCTTCATGGCGGCCCCGTAGTCGGGCACGGGGACGCGCAGGGCGCGGATGCGGGGATTGGCCGCGGCCAGGGCCTCGGCGATGGCCGGCGTGTCGTCGGAGCTGCCGTTCTCGGCCAGGAGAAGCTCGTAGTCGACCCCCCGAGCATCCATCTCGCCCACCAACTCGGCCACCTCGTCGGCAAGACACTCGGCCTCGTTGTGGATGGGGATGACGATGGAGTAGCGGGGCGGCCCACCCGCCGGCGCGGGCGCCGGCATAGGCGCCGGCGGGGCGCTGTCGACGCCACGGCGCGGCGGCTCAGCCATCTTGTCTCCCCTTGAGGGCCGTGTGCCTGAACGCCAGGTAGCGGCTGCCGAAGAAGTTCCAGACCACCGACACCACAGCGGCCGCGAATGCCTTGGCCATGCGCACCACAAACGTGCCCTCGCCCACCCACAGGCCGAGCAAGGTGAAGACCACCATGTTGACGGCCAGCGGCGGCAGGTTCACGGCGAAGAACACGGCGAATTCGCGCCTGCCCCGCGCCGAACGGCGCGCGCCAAAGGTCCAGTACTTGTTCCATACGAAACTGTTGCAGATACCCAGGACGTACGAGAGACCCTTGGCTGCCACCTCGGGCATACCCGGGATCAGCCCCAGGAGGTAGAAGGCGACCAGATCGACGGCCGTGTTCACGAGGCCCACGATGATGAAGCGGACGGCCTGTCCGGCCATCCGGTCGCGGCGCAGGAGGTCGGGGGTCAGGCGCCGGTACCATGGCTCCTGCATCATCGGGCTCTGTTCGGGACCGGAAACAACGGGAACGGGACTCACGACCCCCCTAAGCTCCACATGGCTAGGCCTGCCGGAGGCAAGCGGTCTATATGCTAACATCCCTCAGTCCTCCAGTGGCCGGCCCTCCTAGGGCCAGAATACGGGCGAACAATCGAGCAATCGGCCATTTGATGCCTCCTCTCGATAGCGATCATGCGACGCCGACCACGGTGGCCTTCCGCACCATCGGCTGCAAACTCAACCAGTGCGAGACCGCCCAGATGCAGGAAGCCCTGGTATCGTCGGGCTACCGTCTGGTGGAGTGGGACGATCCTGCCGACGTCCGAGTCGTCAACACCTGCACGGTGACGGCCAAGAGCGATCGCACCTGCCGGCACGAGATCCGTCTCGCCAAGCGGCTCGATCCCGGCTGCGTGGTGGCGGTGACCGGCTGCTACGCTCAGGTGGACCCCGAGGCGGTGGCCGCGATCCCCGGAGTCGACCTGGTGTTGGGCAACATCGAGAAGTTGCGACTGGGCGATTACCTGGCCAGGCTTGGAGCCGAGCGCGCGGCCAGGCTTGGGCCGCGGCCGGGAGCCGACGATCCCGGCTCGGGCCGTCGCCTCGCGACGCTCCCTCGCGCCGCCCCAGTCGCCGCTCACCTCCGTGTCGCCGTACCCCGACCACCCCGTGTTCGAGGGCGAGTTCATCTCCCACTTCTACGGCTACACCCGGGCCTTTCTCAAGATCCAGACCGGATGCGATTCGCGCTGCAGCTACTGCATCATCCCGCTGGCCCGCGGCCCGGCGCGCAGCATGCCCCGCGCGCACGTGCTGGAACAGGTGCGCCTGCTGGCTGCCCGAGATTTCCGGGAGGTTGTACTCACCGGGGTCAATCTGGGAAGCTGGGGGCGCGACACCGGCGAGGGCACTCTTGCCGATCTGCTGGCCCAGCTGGCGAAGAATGGCGGTCCGCCCCGCTATCGTCTGAGCTCTATCGAGCCCTTGGAGGTCGACTCCTTGCTTCTCGATACTCTTGAGAGCATGGGAGAGCGAGTGGCGCATCACTTCCATCTGCCGTTGCAGAGCGGAGCCGATCTCGTGCTGCGACGTATGAACCGGCCCTACACGGCGGCCGACTACCTGGGTATCATCACCGCGATTGGCCCGGCGCTTCCCGGATGCCGCGCTTGGAGCCGACGTGATAGCGGGCTTTCCCGGTGAGACCGACGAGGAGTTCGAAGAGACCCATGCCTTCATGGAGCATTCGCCCCTCACCTACTTTCACGTGTTCAGTTACAGCGATCGGCCGGGCACGGCCGCTTCGGCCATGAGTCCCAAGGTCCGCCCCGAGATCATCCATGCGCGTAGTCTGCTCCTGCGGGAGTTAGGTGAGCGTAAGAATGCGGCGTTCCAAGAACGTCTTTCGGGAAGCGAGCAACGGGCGCTGGTCTTGAGAGAGCGGGCCGATGACGGCCGGCTGGTGGGACTGACCGGCAACTACGTGGAGGTCCTCGTCACCGGCGACGACTCTCTCATGAACCGGTTCGTCCGGGTGCAGCTCGAGCGGTTCCTTCCCGATGGGCGCTGGGAGACACCTTGGTCGGCGTGGAAGAGGCCGCCTGATGCGGGCCGTCGTCCAACGGGTCACGTGCGCCTCGGTCGAGGTCGATGGACAGACGGTGGGCGACGGTGGATGGCGGCCTGCTGATCTTCCTGGGCGTGGGACGCGACGATGTGGACCCCGGCGGGAACGGTGCGCACGGCGCGAGGCGAGTCGGGCAGCCGAAGACCGCCGATGGCATCTCGCGGAAAAGGTGGCCAACCTGCGCATCTTCCCCGACGCGGACGGCAAATCGAACCTATCGCTGCTCGACACCGGAGGAGCGGCGTTGGTGATCAGCCAGTTCACGCTGTATGCCGACTGCCGCCGCGGCACGGCGGCCATCGTTCACCGAGGCCGCCGACCCGGCGCCGGCCGAGGCGCTGGTGGAAGAGTTCCGCCTGGCCTTGGAGCGCCTGGGAGTTCGCACCGCCGCCGGACGGTTCGGGGCACACATGACGGTGTCGCTGGTCAACGACGGTCCCTACACCATCCTTCTCGATACCGAGGCGCTCGCCGGCCCCCGGCGGCGGAGCGCCCGCGACGTCGCAAGCTGTCGTGCCGAGGAAGCTGACATGCTCCTGCCCGACTACCACACCCACACCGCCCGCTGCGGCCACGCCACGCGGCCTGGACCGGTCGAGTACGTGGAAGCGGCCCGAGCCAAAGGCCTCTGCCGGCATCGGCATCGCCGACCACCTCCCGCTGCTGCCCGAGCCCGACTCCGGGCTCTCCATGGGCGTGTGCGACCTGGCCGACTATGTGGCCGAGGTGGAAGCGCTCAAGTCTCGCTTCCCCGGATACGTCCTGCTTGGGGTGGAGGCCGACTATCGGCCCCAGACCGTCTCCGAGGTCGGCTCCCTCCTCGACGAGCCATCCGTTCGACTACGCCATCGGCTCGGTCCACCACCTGGGAACCTGGGGCTTCGACGACCCGCGCCAGATGCGACCACTATGCCGACCACGATATCGACGAGGTGTGGGCCGAGTACTTCGATCTGGTGGGCGACGCGGCCGAATCCGGTCTCTTCACCATCCTGGGCCACCTCGACCTGGTGAAGAAGTTCGGCTACCGGCCCACGCGCATTCTCAAGGTCGAGCTCGACCACTTGGTGGACCGCATCGCCCGGGCCGGCGTGCTGGTCGAGATCAACACCGCCGGGCTGCACAGACCGGTAGGCGAGGCCTACCCGACCCTCGACATCCTTCGCCGGCTGTGCGACGCCGGGGTGGGCATCACCTTCGGCTCGGATGCGCACCAGGCCGGACGAGGTGGGCCGCGACTTCGCCCACGCGGTCGACTTGGCTCAAGCCGCCGGCTACAGCGAATACGCGTCCCTCGAGGGCGTCGGAGGGCGGACGCGCACACGTACGGTCGAACCCCTTGGCGCCCACGTCGGCCGGCGAGAGCCGGCAGCCCGGCGAGGACGCGCACTCAGCGCGCCCCGCAGCCCGGCGGACTCCGGCGAGTGCCGCGGACATGAGGACGATCGTCATCTTCAACCCCGCTTCGGGTAGAGGGCGAGGCAGGCGTGATCGCCTCGGCGGTAGAGCAGGAACTGGTCGAGCGAGGACTGGAAGTGGAGCTCCATGCCACGCACCACCCCAAGGATGCCATGGCGATCGCTCAGCGCTTCGCGACCGATGCCGACATCATCGTGGCCGTGGGGGGAGACGGAACCATCAACGAGGTGGCCAACGGAATGGCCGGCGGTCGCGCGGCCGGCCAGGGTGACGCCGCGATGGGCAGCAGCTGCTGCGGGGGCCGGAGCACCGGCGCGAGCAGCCGCAAAGCCACATTGGGCATCGTGCCGGCCGGCACCGTGAACGTGCTGGCCCTCGAATTGGGGCTGCCCTTCCGAGTCGAGCGTGCCTGCAGCCGTCATCGCCGGCGGCAAGACCATCTCGCTGGACATGGGCCGGGTGAACGGGCGTCGCTTCGTGCTGATGATGGGCGCCGGTGTCGACGCCCTCACCGTGCGGAACATCGACCCTCGCGCGAAGAGACGCTTCAAGGAGCTGGCCTTCTTCACCACCGGAGTCAAAGCCGGATTCGCCGAGAGCCCTCAGGTCTTTCTGGTGCGGGCCGACGGGGAGGAATATCGGACCACCTTCTTCGTGGCCGGCAACAGCCAGCTATTACGGTGGCCGCTTCGGGGTCACGCCCGGCGCCGATCCCACCGATGGTCTGCTCGACCTGCTACTCTTCACCGGAACCACCCGGCCGAGTCTGGCCGTCTTCTGGATGGGAGTGCCGAGTGGGCTCCACCTGCGCAATTCGAACGTCATCTACTTGCGCGCAGAGCGGGCCGAGTTGGCGCCGATCGCAGACGATGACGTGGTGTGGTATCAGACCGACGGCGAACTGGCGGGCCGGCTCCCCGCGGTGGTGGAGATCGATCCGCACGCGCTCGACGTGCTGGTGCCGTGAGACTCCGAGGTTCACGTGACATGCATCGTGACAAGAGAACATCGTGAAGAAGAGAGAGATGCAATGAGTAGGTCACCAAGAAAGGCCCGGATCCTCGTGTTCCTCGTGGTCGTGGTCGCCGCCCTGGCCCTGGTCGCGTCCGGATGCTCCGCCAAGGCGGCCATAGTCGGATCGACCACTGCGCAGCGCAGCACCTCCACCACGGCTCCACCGGGGCACCGCCTCCACCGCGGCAGCCAGCACCAATACCACCAGGATAGTGGATGGGAGGCAAGACGGCCGAGGAATACGCGGCGGAGTTGCCCGATCTGCAAAAGGCCGTGGACGCCAGTCCCAACCGACCTGGCCGCCCTGCAGGCTCTCGCCGTCGCCCAGTACAACTCCAACAACTACGACGAGGCGGCGGCCACCTATCTGAAGATGCTGCAGATAAGGACGATCCCATGACGCGCAACAACTACGCCAACGTGCTCCGCGACGCCGGCAAGAGATGACGAGGCCAAAGCCGAGTACGAGAAGGCCATCGCGGCCGATCCGACTTTGACCGTCGCCTATCTGAATCTGTCGGTGATGTACAACAACGAGAAGAACCTCACCGAGGCCAACAAGGTCCTCGATCGCGGCATCGCCGCCACTACCGGGGATGATCAGACACGGCTGAAGAACTACAAGGTGCAGCTGAACACTCCGACGACGACAACTAGCACGCCGGAGGCTGCCCCCGGGGGGCGCCGTGTTCCCCTCAGGCCCTCGTCACCTCCACCGTCACCGGCAGGCCATTGACCTTGAGGTCTTCGCGGTAGGAGGCGCCGGGGTCGCGGCGCCGTCGCCATCGGGCGCCTCATCGCCACAGCCGCGCCGCTCGGCGGGACCTCTGGCACGTCGGGGATGCTCACCTCCAAGCTCACCGCCAGCGTCTCCTTCTTGACCCAGTCGCCGTGCACGGACAGCATCTCGGCGATCTCAGCGGGGCCGAAGACGCGCAGGTGGATGCGGTCGTCGATCTGGAAGTCCGCGGCTTTGCGAGTGTTCTGGATGTGGTGCACCAGTTCGCGGGCCAGGCCTTCGCGGAGCAGCGTCCGGGCTGAGGCGCGTCGAGATGGCCACCGCCAGCCCGCCCTCGCGCTCCACCCGAAAGCCATCGCGCTCGTGGGCTTCCACGACGAAGTCGTCGGGGGTGAACTCGTATTCCCGGCCCTCCACCTTCACCATCACCGAGCGACCGCTGCCCAGCCGGTCGCCGGTCTCGTCGGCGGGTAAGGCGGCGACGGCAGTCGCTACCGCCGGCATGTTCTTGCCGAACTTGGGACCCAGGGTGCGATAGTTGGGCTTGACGACGTAGTTCACCAGCTCGCTCGCCGAAGCCACGTATTCGATGGCTTTCACGTTCAACTCCTCGGCCACCACGGCGGCTCAGGCTCTCGACCGCGGCACGCTGCCGGTCACCGGCGGCCACCACGGCCACCTCGATGGGCTGCCGGGTCTTGATCTGGGCCGAGTTCCGGGCCGCGCGGCCCATGTTCACCACTTGGCGGGCCACGGCCATGCGGAAGGAGAGATCCTCGTCGATCAGGGCTTCGTCGGCCACCGGCCAATCCACGAGATGCACCGACTCCGGCGCCTCCGGAGAACGTTCGGCCACCAGATTTTGATAGAGCTCCTCGGCAAGGAACGGCGTGAAAGGCGCGAGTAGCTCCGCGAGGGTCACCAGGCACTCGTTCAGGGTCAGGTAGGCGGCGATCTTGTCGGCGTCGGCCTCGCTCTTCCAGAAGCGGCGGCGGGAACGGCGCACGTACCAGTTGGAGAGCTCGTCCACGAAGTCGGCGATGGCCCGGCCGGCGGCGAAGGCGTCGTACTGGTCGAGTTCGGCGGTCACCTTGCGCACCAGGAGGTGGAGGTCGCCCAGGATCCAGCGGTCCATGAGGGTGCGCTCGGCCACGGGGACGTCGTGCTCGGCGGGATCGAAGCCGTCGATGTTCGCGTACAGCGTGTAGAAGGAGTAGGTGTTCCAGAGGGTGAGGATGAACTTGCGGATCACCTCGTCCACGTTCTCGGGACCGAAGCGGCGGGCGAAGCCAGGGGGAGCTGACCGTGAACAGGTACCAGCGCAGCGCGTCGGCGCCCTGCTTGTCGAGGATGGCCCAGGGGTCGACCACGTTGCCCAGGCGTTTGGACATCTTGCGGCCGTCGTTGTCGAGGATGTGGCCCAGGCAGAGCACGTTGCGGTAGGAGGTGTGGCCGGTGAGCAGCGCGCTGATGGCGAGCAGGCTGTAGAACCAGCCCCGGGTCTGGTCGATGGCCTCGCAGATGAAGTCGGCCGGGAAGCGCTTCTCCCACATCTCCTGGTTCTCGAAGGGATAGTGCCACTGCGCCACCGGCATGGAGCCGGAGTCGAACCAGGCGTCGATGACCGCGGCCACCCGGCGCGCCTCGGCGCCGCATTCGGGGCAGGCGAAGGTGACCTCGTCCACGTAGGGACGGTGGAGTTCGAGTTCGGAGAGGTCGCGGCCGGCCAGCTCGCCCAGCTGGGCCCGGGAGCCGACCACGGTGTCGTGGCCGTTCTCGCAGCGCCACACCGGCAGCGGGCGTGCCCCAGTAGCGGTCGCGGGAGAGCGACCAGTCGATGTTGTTCTCCAGCCACTTGCCGAAGCGGCCGTGCTTGAGGTGGTCGGGATACCAGGTGACCTCCTCGTTGGCGGCCAGCACCGCTTCCTTGCGGGCGGTGGTGCGGACGTACCAGGAGGTCTTGGCGTAGTAGATGAGGGGGGTGTCGCAGCGCCAGCAGTGGGGGTAGTTGTGCTCGTAGGGCTGGCGGCCGAAGAGCAGGCCGCGGGATTCCAGCTCGTCCATGATCCCGGCGTCGGCGTCCTTGACGAACACGCCCGCCCAGGGCGTGACCTCGGCGGTGAAGCGGGCCTCTTCGTCCACCGGCATGATCACGGGCAGGTCGTTGGCCTGGCCCGCGACCATGTCGTCGGCGCCGAAGGCCGGGGCGATGTGGACGATGCCGGTCCCCTCGTCGGTGGCCACGAAGTCGGCGGCGATGACCCGCCAGGCCGGCTTGTCGGGAGTGACGAACTCGTACGGCGCCCGGTAGCGGCGACCGACCAGCGCCGAGCCGGGGAAGGTCTCCTCGACGGTCGCCTCGGGCCCGAGAACGGCGCCCACCAGATCGGCGGCCAGGATGAGGTACTCGTCGCCCAGCCGGGCTCGAGCGTACTGGATGTCGGCGCCCACGGCCGCGGCCACGTTGGAGATGAGGGTCCAGGGCGTGGTGGTCCAGACCAGGAGGCTGACCGGGAGGCCGTCGGGCGGCGACCTCGGGCGGCGGGGCTCCGCCCGCGCCGGCCGCGGCCCCGCGCCGGCATCCGGCGCACCAGCGGGAAGCGCACGAACACCGACGGATCGGTGACCATCTGATAGCCCGACGCCACCTCGTGCGACGACAGCGCCGTCCCGCACCGGGGGCAATACGGCACCACCTTGTATCCCTCGTACAGCAGCCCCTGCTTGGCAGAACTCCGCCAGGATCCACCACACCGACTCGATGTAGCCGTCGGTCATGGTCAAGTAGGCGTCGTCCAGGTCGAGCCACATGCCGATGCGCTCGGTCATGCGGTTCCAGTCGTCCACGTAGGCGGTCACCGACTCCCGGCACAGCCGGTTGAACTCGGCCACGCCGTAGGTCTCGATCTGCTCCTTGTGGTCGAAGCCCAGACGCTTCTCGATCTCCAGCTCCACCGGCAGGCCGTGACAGTCCCAGCCGCCCTTGCGCCCCACGTGGTAGCCGCGCATGGTCTTGAAGCGCGGATAGATATCCTTGAACACGCGAGCCAGCACGTGATGGACGCCGGGTTTGCCGTTGGCCGTTGGGGGACCTTCGTAGAACACCCATTCCGGGTTTCCGGCGCGCAGTTCGAGGCTCTTCTCAAAAATGCGAGCGTTCTTTCCACCAGCCAAGGATCCGCTCCTCCAGGGCGGGGAAGCTCTGTCCTGTGTCCACTGGTCGATACCTGCCGGTCATGCGCTCCTCCTACTGCTCACGGCCACCCGCCGGTGAGTGGCGCCGCTCCGCGTGCTTCACAAACAAATACGCCCCGCCCCGCGCTGCGCCTGCCGGCGAATCTCGCCGCGGAACCGGAGCGCGTAGGGACGGGGACTGACCCGCGGCAGCGGACGCGCCCGCCTGTCAGGGCCGGCCGGCCTGGCCGTTCGGCTTGGGGCTCGGGGATGATATTCGGACGCAGGTTCCCGCCGGGCTCGCACCGTCCCCGGCTCGCTCAGGAGAAGAGCAACGCCCACTCGTTCCCCTCATCGCCTTTGTGCCGGCGTAGTCTAGTCGTGTACAGGGCGAACTTCAAGGAGAGTCGCCGGCCTGGTGATCGTCGTTGCGTGGTCGCGCTGACCGTTCCGCCCGGGAAAGGTACAATGCACCGGGACACCCCCGCGCGGAGCGATGCATGATCTATCTCGACAACGCCGCCACTTCGTGTCCAAAGCCTCATGAGGTGGTCGAGGCGGTAACTCAGGCCCTCAGCGACGTTTGCGCCAATCCCAGCCGCGGCGCCTACGAACTGTCGCTGCAGGCCTCCCGTAGCCTGTTGCGGACGCGCCGCGCCGTCGCCGATCTCTTCAACATCCGTGACGAGTCGCGGGTGATCTTCACGCTCAACGCCACCCATGCATTGAACATCGCCATCAAAGGTCTGCTGGCAACCGAGGGAGTTATCGGCGCGACGATCCCCGGTCCAGGCGCGGGCGCCGGGCGGGCGGGGGCGCGCCGCAGCGGGCGCGCCGCCAGGACCCACGTCGTCACCTCGTCGCTGGAGCACAACGCCGTCGCCCGGCCCCTCGCCGCTCTGGCCAAGGCCGGCGTCGAGGTCACCCGCGTCCGTTGTTCCAGCGACGGCACTACCGATCCCGACGACATTCTCGCTGCCGTCCGGCCCGAGACCGCGCTGGTGGTGCTGACACACGCCTCCAACGTCCTGGGCACCATCCTGCCCGTGGCCGAGATCGGCCCCCGCCTGGCGCGAGCGCGGGATCCCGTTCCTGGTCGACGCCGCCCAGACCGCCGGGGTCTTCCCCATCGACGTGGAAGCCATGGGCATCACCCTTCTGGCCGTCTCCGGCCACAAGGGCCTGCTGGGACCGCAGGGCGTCGGCGCCCTGTACCTGGCGCCGGGGCTGGAGCTCGGCACCCTCATCGAAGGCGGCACCGGCAGCCGCTCGGAGTCCTTGGAACAACCCACGGAATGCCCCGACCGCTTCGAGGCCGGTACCCCGAACAGCCCCGGCATCGCCGGGCTGGGCGCGGGAATCGCCGTTCTCAACCGAGAAGGTGTGGCCGCGCGCGGCGCCCGCGAGTGCGCGCTTGCGCGCCGCCTGCGCGACCGCCTCGCCGACCTCGATGGCGTGCGCCTCTACGGCCCCGCCGCCGCGCCTGGCCGACCCGGGCCGCGCCGGGGCACTTTCCGGTCCCGACGGTCCGGCGATCCCGGCCGTGGCGCCCATCGTATCCCTGGCCGTCGAGGGCCTGGCCTCCAGCCAGGTCGCCCACATCCTCGACAAGGAGTTCGACATCGCCGTCCGGGCCGGTCTGCACTGCGCCCCGGAGGCTCACCGCGTCGCCGGAACCTTGGAGACCGGCCTCGTACGTCTTAGCGTCGGCCACGCCACCACTGAGGCCGAGGTCGATGCCGCAGCCGAGGCCTCATCCAGATAGCAAACAAACCCGCCACGTACTGGCTCACAGAATGGGAGATGCACCATGCCCGATAGGATCTACGATTCCGCCGACCCGTTCGCGGCTGCCGACGCCGTTGACGCGGCCGGCACCCGCGGGGTCCCCGGCGTCCGCGGCCGCGCCGACTTCGGCCCGGCCTCGGCGACCGTCAGACCCAGTCGCGGCACTCGCCACAGCCCCCGGCCCCGCGCGGCGGACGACGAGATGCAGGAAGTCGCCCGCCAGGCCGCGCGCATCGCCGCCAGCATCGCCTCCGTGATCCTGGGCAAGGAGGAGGTTATTCGTGCGTGCGTGGTCGCCTTGCTGGCCGGCGGGCACGTGATCGTGGAGGACTTCCCCGGCGTCGGCAAGACCCTGCTCGCCAAGTCCCTGGCCCGGTCCATCGACTGCCGGTTCGCCCGTATCCAGTTCACCCCCGATCTGCTCCCCAGCGACGTCACCGGCGTCAGCGTCTTCAACCAGAAGAACGGCGAGTTCGAATTCCGGCCCGGACCCATCTTCGCCAACATCGTCCTGGCCGACGAGATCAACCGAGCCTCGCCCAAGACCCAGTCCAGCCTGCTCGAGTGCATGGAAGAACGGCAGGCGACCGTCGACAACTTCACCCATCTCCTCGAGCCACCGTTCATGGTCATCGCCACCCAGAACCCCATCGAATACGAGGGCACCTACCCTCTGCCCGAGGCCCAGCTCGACCGGTTCATGATGCGCCTCAATCTCGGCTACCCCGCCGCGGCGGCGGAGGAGGCCATCATCCACGAGCAGACCTCACACAACCCGCTGTCCGAACTGCGGCCGGTGCTGGACGGCTCCGAGGTGCTCGCCATGACTCAAGCCGTCACCCGGGTGCGGGTCGCTCCCGCCCTTCGCCGCTACGTCGTCGACATCCTTACCGCCACTCGCGGACAGCATGACATCTATCTCGGGGCCAGCCCCCGGGCCGGGATCGCGCTCGTCCGAGCGGCCAAGGCTCTTGCGCTTCTCCGGGGCCGCGATTTCGTGGTGCCCAAGGACATCAAGGACTTGGCCGTTCGCGTGCTGGCCCACCGCATCATGCTCTCCGCCGATGCCAAGGTGCACGGGGTCGGCGCGGAGACCGTCGTGGCCAAGCTCCTCGAGACGGTCCCAGTACCCCAAAGCGGGGGTTAGACCGTGCCTCGTCCTACGAGCCGCGGATACGCCCTCCTCGGCCTCGCTGCCGGAGCCTACGTGGCCGGGCGGGTGGTCGGCACCTGGGAGCTGTACCTGTTCGCGTTCGCGTTCCTGGCTGCCGTGGTCGTGTCGTGGTTGCTGGTTCTTGTGACCGGCCGACGGATCCAGGTCGAGAGAGCGGTCACTCCGGAGCGGCCGGTAGCCGGCGACGAGCCCGAATTCACGTATCGGGTCAAGAATGCGTCTTTCTTGCCCGGGCCGCAGCTGACGCTGCGTAGCTCGTTGGCGGGGCTGAGCAGCGAGGGCCTCGAACTGGAGGTCGACAGTCTGGCCCCCCGAGGGGGACGCGTGCTCAAGATCCGCTCAGGCGCGGCGCAGCGGGGAGTGCACTTCCTCCCTCCGACCCAAGCGGTGGCAGAAGACCCTCTGGGGATCGCGCGCGCCGGTCACCGGGTGAGCGGTCCCCTCCCGGTGACCGTCTACCCCCGGATCGCGTTCCTCGAATCTTGCGCGCTCTATCCCGACATAGGCCTGAGGCATGACTGGAGCGGACAGCACGGCCTGCTCACTCCCGGCGCCTCGGAGTTCCGAGGCGTCCGGCCCCACCAACCCGGTGAGCCGCTCAGTCACGTCGATTGGAAGAGCACCGCCAAGACCGGCATCTTGATGCTGCGGGAGATGGACGAGCCCGCCGGTAGCGACATCACCCTACTGCTCGACGGCACAGCCGCCCAACTTCTGGGCCACGCGCCCGACACCAACTTCGAGCTGGCGGTGCGCGCCGCGGGCAGCGTGGCCGACTTCGCCCTGCGCGCCAACCGCAGTGTCAGTCTGCTCTGCCACGAACGGAATTGGCGGCAGGTGCGCCTCACCGCCGACGGCAGCGGGCGCCGCACCCTCCTGGAAGCTCTGGCCGAGGCGCAGCCGAACGCCTCGGCCCCGCTGGTCAACGCCCTGCGCCACCTGCGCACGGACGGCTCTCACCTGCTTCGGGCTCAGACCGTGACCGTGGTAAGTATGTCGCTCGATCAGCAACTGATGCGCACGCTCATCGGGCTCCGTGAGGACAGGGTACGTCTGGCGCTCCTGTATGTGGTGGGAGGGTCGTTTGGCGGGGCGGCGGCCGGGGCCGCCGCCCCTCTCCTGCCCTTCCTGCCTCCGCGCCGCGGCGACGCGCTCGCAGGCACCGGTGGCAAGGCCGTGCTCTACGGCGCCGCGCCTCCCGGTATGTCGGCCGACGGGGGGGCGCCCGCCGCCACGGCGGGCGCCGAACTCCCCGTCGAGACCCGCGCTCTCCTCCTGTCGCTGTCTTCGGCAGGCATCCCCTGTATGACCCTCAGCCGCGGCGATGATCTGGTCCGGTCGTTGTCTCTGTGGCAAACCGGTCACCGGCGGGCAGGTTCCCGATGAAGATCCTGCCGAAGTTCTTCTATTTCGTCTGCTTCCTCGGCCTGGCCGTGGCCGCCGCCTTGGCTCTCGACCGAGTGGTCCAACCATCGATGTCGACGCTCCTGTTGCGCGCGGTCGTCGCCGCGACCATCGCGGGGGCGCCCGGACTCGTCTACCGCAAGCTGTGGCCCCTGGGCATCGTACTGCTTCCTCTGGGCGCCTATCTTCTCTTGCGCACGACCATGCCCGTTCCGACCCTTGTGGAAGGGGCAGGCGGCCAGTACCACTTCTACCTCGAGGCGTTGCGCACGGGAGTGACGACGTACGTAGCCAAGTTCTTTCCCCTCACCTTGGCCGACGCCCCGGAGCTGCGGCTCCTGCTGGCCGTCTCGGTGTACTGGATGATCGGGTTGGCCGCCTTCCTCGCTCTGAGCCTGCGCAAGGCCGTCCCGGCCCTCGTGTTGACTCTGGTGCTCCTTGGGTTCAGCCTCACGGTCGACTCTGCCTCCCGGGTGCTGTGGCTCGCGCTCGTGTTCCTGATCCTGGCTGCCTGCCTGCTCGTCTTCTCCCGAGGGATCGAACGCGCGAGGTGGCGGCTCCGGGACGTCCTGGCCGGCGGAGCGGTGGGCGTGGTCGCTATCTTCCTGGCTCTGGCCCTGCTCGGAGCGGCCCCCTCAGCCGTGGCGACGCCCTGGCAGGACTGGCGGGCCTGGGATCCCTTCCGCCAGAACGGTTCCGTGTACAGCTTCAACTGGCTGCAGAACTACCCCGGCCTCCTCGATCCGGGCAAGAACGTGGTCATCATGAGGGTCGAGTCACCGGCCCCCTCCTACTGGCGGGCCAACGCTCTCGACACCTTCACCGGCAGCGCTTGGGTCACCTCGCAGGCCTTCCTCAGGAGGCTGCGCGCCGGTACAGACCGGCAGCTCATTCGCGTACTCCGTCACCAAGGCCCATCCCACACCCGCGGGCCAAGACCGTCACCGAAGTCTTCCAGGTGCAGTCCGTCTACACCAACTACCTCTTTGCCGGAGGCGATCCGCTCTCCCTCAGCATCGATCAGGAACTCGCCCTGCGCATGAACGACATGCGCGCCCTGCATGTGAACAAAGCTCTGGGGCCAAGCCTCGAATACACCCTCACCGCGGTCATCCCCGAGCTCAAGCCCACCGATCTCGTCGGCCTGGGCGCCGATTACCCCGAAACCGTGAGTCGCTACCTGACCCTACCGTTCCCCCGGGTCGATGAGATCGCCGGCCCCGACAAGGAGGCCGCGTGGCGGAGCATGATGCCGGACACGGGGCCGGACGGCTGGCAGTGGGTGGGCCTGTACGCGCTCAACCAACAGATCATCGGCGACGCGACCGATCCCTACGACATCACTCTGCACGTGGAGAGATACCTGCGGTCGTTCTTCGATTACTCGCTCGCCCCGCCGCCCAGCGACTACTCCTCACCGTACGCGGCCTTCCTCTTCGACACCCGCTCGGGTTACTGCCAGCACTTCGCCGGCGCCATGGCCCTGCTCCTCCGCTACAACGGCATACCGGCGCGGGTGGCGGTCGGATTCGCGACCGGCGAGCCGGACGGCCCGGACGCGTACGTGGTGAGCACGAACAATGCTCACGCCTGGGTGGAGGTCTACTTCCCCGGAGTCGGGTGGGTGGCATTCGACCCCACTCCTGGGCGGAGCATCCCCACGGCGGGAGCTTCCTCCACCAGCCCGGGATTCATCAACCCCTTTGTCGACACGAGCCCCTCAGAGCCCGGGACCCTACCCACCCAGCCCCCGCGCAACCCGCTCCCCGAAGGCGGCGTCACCGGCCAAGAGACCGGCGGAGCCGGAACGCAGGGCTGGCTGAGCAACGCTGCCTGGTTGCCTTGGGTGGCAGGACTGGTGGTGGTGCTGGCGGGTTGGCCGATCACCCGCGGCCTCTGGCGGCGCAGGCGCCTGCGCCGAGGGCCGCTGGAGCAGCGGCTCCAGGCCTCGCTTCACCTGCTCCGAGCCGAGCTTTCGGACTACGGTGTGGCTGCGTCCTCCTCGCATACTCTCGAAGAGGTGCTCTACATCCTTGACGCCCACCTGGGCATCGACCCGGACCTCGCCCTGATCGATCGAGCCGACGCTGTACTGTTCGGGGGACGCCCGGCCACCCAGGCGGATGTCGACCGGGCCGAGGCTCTGCGCCGGGAGGTGAAGACCCGCCTACGCAAGCGCCACGGCTGGGTGCGGACCGGGTTCACGTGGTACGGCGTGCCGCGATCGACGTCGGCAGGAGCGGTGGCAGAAGTGACGAGCGCGTGACCAGGATCCGAGGACTCGGCAAGATCGGCGTGGGTGCCGGAGCGGCCGCCGGCGACCCGCCGCGCCCCGCCCCGCTGTGCGGCGATGGCGGTCGGCTCCCTCCCTTGCGAGGACCCCCAGCAGGCCATGGAGCTCATCCTGCGCTGGACTCCGGAGATCCCGGCCTGGCCGCAACTCCCCCGCCGTTCGTTCCTCGAGAACATGTACGTGCAGTATGCCGAGGGCTTCCCCGGAGCGGTCGTCGACACTGAGCAGCAGCGCTTCTACGTCACCGATGACCCGCCCGCCGACGAGGTGGCCGCCTTCCTCGAGAAGCTGGAGCAGGACGACCCGGCCCTCTTCGCCATCTCCCCCGACCGAGCCGCCGGCATTCCCGCGCTTCGAGTCGGCTCTGCGCGCGCTCACCGAGGCCGGCAGCGCGCCTTCCTTCGTCAAGGGCCAGGTGACCGGTCCCGTGTCCTTCGGCCTGACCGTCCTCCGCGAAGACCGGCGGGGCCTCCTCTTCGACGACACGCAGCGCGAGCTTGCCACTGCCCTTCTGACTGCCAAGGCCCGCTGGCAGCAGGATCTGTTGCGACTCTGGTCGCCCACGTCCGTCCCGGTGATCGTGTTCGACGAACCCTACATGGCCCAACTGGGCTCGGCCTTCGTGAATGTGCCCCCCGAGTTGTGCTATCCCCTGCTGGAAGAATGCCTGGCGCCCCTCGACTGCCTCACCGGCATCCATATCTGCGGCGGGACCGACTGGGAGAGCGTCATCAGCCTGCCGTTCGATCTTCTGTCGTTCGATGCCGCCGACTACCTCGACTCAGTGATCACTCAGCGCGAAGCCTTCGCCGCTTTCGCGGCCGAAGGCGGCTTGCTGGCCTGGGGAGCCGTACCTAACGACGACCGCGCCCTCACTCTGGAGCCCGAGGAGATCGCGCGCCGGATCCTCACCGGTGCCGAAGCCTTGGAGAAGACAGGGGCGCTCTCGGTAGACGAGGTGCTGGCTTTGTCGTTCGTCTCTCCCGCCTGCGGGACCGGGGCTTTGTCGCTGGAGGTGGCGGAACGCTGCTTCCGCCTCGAGTTCCGAAGCTTCAGCTTGGCTTCGCGCCCGCTCCTGATCACGGCCCTGCCCACCCGCGCCTGAAGCCGCCGGGCTGCCCGAGCCGCCCCGGCTGATATACAATGACCCCGTGGCCACCACCAGTGACATCACCGAGAAGCAGCTGCCCGTGTTCGATGCGGCGCGCTGCAAGAGGTGCGGCATCTGCAGCCATTTCTGTCCCAAAGGCGCCATCGGCGTCCGCGACGATGGCACGCCCTTTCTCGCCAAGCCCGAAGCCTGCAACTCCTGCGGCTTGTGCAAAGACATGTGCCCCGACTGGGCCATACACCTGAGCGCCCCGGTGACCCCGGCGACCGCCCGCGAGCCCCAGGCGACCGCCCGCGGCCCCAGCGGTCACGAAGGCCCCAGAAGCCGCGGGGGTGGCGACGTGATCTATCTGGACCATGCGTCCACCACTCCGGCCGACCCGGCCGTGGTGACGGCCATGCTGCCCTGGCACACCGAGCAGTACGGCAATCCTTCCACCGTCTACAGCTTGGGGCTGACGGCCGCCCAGGCCGTTCAAGAGGCCCGGGAGTCCATCGCCCAGGCCATCGGCGCCGAGCCCGAGGAGATCTACTTCACCAGCGGCGGCACCGAATCCGACAACTGGGCCGTCCTCGGCACGGCCGATGCCCACGGCAAGAAGGGTCGCCACCTGATCACCTCGACGGTCGAGCATCATGCCGTCCTCGAGAGCGTGGACTACCTGGAGAAACGCGGATACGAGGTCACCCGCGTGCCGGTCGACGGCGGCGGCTTGGTCGACCCGGAGGACGTACGCCGGGCCATCCGTCCCGACACCATCCTGGTCATCGATCATGCATGCCAACAACGAGGTGGGCACCATCCAGCCTATCGCCGAGATCGGCAAGGTCGTGCGCGAAGCCGGGGTGCTCTTCCACTCCGACGCCGTCCAGACGGCCGGCAAGCTCCCGCTCGATGTCAACGAGTTGGGCGTGGACATGCTCTCCATGAGCGGGCACAAGTTCTACGGGCCCAAAGGGATCGGGCTGATGTACCTGCGCAAACGCACCCGGATAAGCCCGCTGTTCCACGGCGGAGGCCAGGAGAAGGGCCGCCGCGCCGGCACGCTCAACGTCCCCGGGATCGTGGGGATGGCGAAGGCGCTCGAGCTGGCCACTGCCCAGATGGCCGACGACGCGGCCCGCGAAGCCGCCTTGCGCGACCGCCTGTGGGCCGGTTTGGAGGCGAGCATCGAGGCCATCTATCTCAACGGAGACCCGGTCCGCCGGCTGGCCAACAACCTCAACGTCCGACTGGACGGCATCGAAGGCGAGTCGATGATCCTCATGCTCGACATGGAGGGCATCTGCGTGTCCTCCGGCTCCGCCTGCACCACAGGCTCTCTCGAACCCAGCCACGTGCTGATCGCGCTCGGCATACCGGTGGAAGCGGCCCATGGATCGCTGCGCATGACCTTGGGGCGAAGCACGACGCCTGAGGATATCGACCAGTTCATCAAGGTCTTTCCCCCGATCGTGGCGAGGTTGCGGGAGATGTCGCCGATCTGGTGCGCCAACTGCGTCTGCAAGCAAAGGAACTGATATGTATTCAGAACTCGTCATGGACCACTTCCGCAACCCCCGCAACGTAGGCGTCATCGAGGATGCCGACGGCGTGGGCGAAGTGGGCAACCCCCAGTGCGGAGACATGATGCGCATCACCATCAAGGTCAAGGACGACGCGCTCGAAGACGTCAAGTTCCAGACCCTGGGATGCGGCGCCGCGGTGGCCACCTCCAGCATGGTGACCGAGATGGCCAAGGGTAAGAAGCTGGACGAAGCTTCGGCCATCTCCAACAAGGCCGTGGCCGAGGCGCTCGGCGGATTGCCACCGGCCAAGATGCACTGCTCCAACCTGGCGGCCGACGGTCTCCAGGCCGCCATCGAAGACTACCGGGCCCGGCAGGCCGCCGGGTAGGGTCGGACGACTCCGGTGCCGGCGCGCGCCCCCTCGGCCTTCCCAGCGGCCGGCTTGGCGGGGCGCCTGGCCGGCGCGGCGCCCCTGGTCAGCGTAGCCGCCCTCTTGGCGGTCGTCCTCGTTGTAGGCCGCCCTCTTGGCGGGCTGCTCGCAGCCCCCGGTAATCCCGGGCGGCACCGGAGACGTTCTTATCTCCCGGCACGGCCGTCGTCATCGACCTTGACGGCGACGGCACCGGCGAACGCGTGCTCCTCGAAAAGTCGACCCGCCGTCTCACCATCACCGATGGCCCTGTCGTCTATCACAGCCGGGAGAAGTGGCAGGTGGTCGAAGCCTGCCTCGGCGACGCCGACGGTAGCGGCCTGCCCGAAGTGGTGGCCCTCTTGGACGGGAGCGACGGACGTCACCTGGGACTGTTCGCGTACGTCGGCGGAGAGTATCGGGAGCGGCTGGTCACCAGCGTCCTCCGACCGCGGCCGCTCTCGCTCCGGATAGTCGCCGGCAACGAGCGCCGACGCGGGAAACACCGGCCGGGGCGCCGGCGACCTGGTCGTGCTTACCGAAGAGACTGCCGGGGGAGAGGCCGCCACCCAGACCACCACCTACCGCTGGAACGGCTTCGGGTTCACAGCGGTGGACGCGGGAACTTCGCAGTGACTACCACCCGCGGCCGCCCGGCGGGCCGCGTCTGTGACCAGATCGTTACACGTCCGTGGCGGGGACGTGACATTCACGGTCAAACATGGCAGGTGAGGACGTCTATCCGGACGCCGCGTAGCAGGACGCGAACGCAGAGGAGGCGGTCATGAAACGGGTGGGCATGCACTCCATCGACTCGACGGCCACAGAAGGGCGCGCTCGGAGGCCACGCGCCACGCGGGCCGCACCAGGCGCTCTTCGCGCGCTGATCGCCGTCGCGATCATCCTGGTCGCGAGTCTCGTCGCGAGCGGTTGCGGGAAGGCCCAGACCAGCACCACCTCGTCGACTGCACCTTCCGGCGCCGTCACCAGCAGCACTTCGACAGGCAGTCCCGGGGCCGAGCCGGGACCGAGCCGGGGGCCAAGCCGGGAGCAGGTCTTGTGGGCCCCTACGACGAACCGGGCTATCTCGATCCTCAGCCGGTCGATCTCAGCGCGGTCACCAATCTCGGTTCGGCCACGCTGTCGGACGCGCAGAAGCAGGTCCTGGCCCGTCAGAGCTTCGTGGCCGTCGCCCCGCCCGCCGGCGAGCAGTCCTGGAAGTTCTGGCAGGTGTACGAAGGCGCCCGCTACCAGGGTCTGCCGCTCCTGGTGACCACCGACTCGGTCCTCAACGCCTACCACGGCCTCTTCGACACCCTGCTCCAGCGCATGGAGGAGAAGGCGCTTTTCGAGCAGGCCCAGGTCATGACCGAGGCCCTCTACGCGGCCGCTTCCGACCAATGGAACACCGCGACCGATCCGGCCATCAAGGAGGATGCCCGCCTCAACATGGCCTACTTCTCCGTCGCCAACTCGCTGCTCAAGGGAGCGAACACGGCCCCGGACGTGGTCGGCGATGAGGTCGGCGCCGAACTGGCCCTGATCGAGGCGGCCGGCGGTCCCGAGAAGTCGCCGATCCTCGGCTACACCGAGGACTACAGCCAGTACAAGCCTCGGGGCCATTACACCCGCAGCGAGAATCTCAAGCGCTACTTCAAAGCCATGATGTGGTACGGCCACACCGGCTTCTTCATCAACCCGCGCGACCCCGACATCACCGAGGAGCTGGCCGCAAGCCTGACCCGCCGGGCGATCCTGGTCTCGTCGTCGCTGGCGGGTTCGGCCAGGGAGGCCTGGATGGCCGTGTATGAGCCCACCAGCTTCCTGGTCGGCCGCGCCGACGACCTCACCGTGGACGACATGGAGAAGGTACTCACCCAGGTGTTCGGCACCGCCCAACCCGCTCCCGATGCTCTGGCCGACGCCGGCAAGATCGCGGCCGTACGGGAAGAGTTGAACAAGCTTCCCGCTCCCAAGATCCTTTCGGCGACCGTCCCCACCAGCGGGGGCACCGCCGATCGAGCTGCGAACGAGCGCAGTTTCCGGGTGATGGGACAGCGATACATCCCTGATTCCTACGCCTTCCAGCAGTTGGTGTGGCCCTCTGTGGGCGAAGAGCAGCCTCCGGAGGCGAAGCGGGATCTGCCCATGGGTCTCGACATCATGACGGTACTGGGTTCGGATCAGGCCTATAGGATAGAGAAGCAAGACTTTGCCCAGGACAAGTACAAGAACTGGGAGAGTCAGATCAAGAAGGTGAACAAGGAGTTCAGCGACCGGAGTTCCGACCTGTGGCCGGCCAACCTGTACACCGGGTGGTTGGATTCGCTCCGTGAGGTGATGGCGTTTCCTGCCGAGGGCGCCCCGGACTTCATGAAGTCGCGGGTATGGGCGCGCAAGAGCCTCAACACGGCCCTGGGGAGTTGGACCGAGTTGCGGCACGACACCATCCTCTACGCGAAGCAGTCGGTGACCGCCGAGGGTGACGGCGGGGAGGAGCCGGAGACGCCCGGATACGTCGAGCCCTATCCGGCCTTCTACGCCAAGATCGCCGAACTGGCCACCACGCTACGCCAGGGGCTCATCGACTACGGTCTGGTCGATCCCGAGTCCTCGAACAAGCTGGAGACCATGATCGGCCTGGCCGAGACGCTGCAGGCGATCGCCGAGAAGGAACTGGCCGGCACGGAGCTGACTCTGGACGAGCGCACCACCATCGCCGAGTACGGGGGCTACCTGGAGAGGCTGGAGCAGTTCAACGACGCTGAAGAGGGGCGAACGCTCTCCCCCACCGCCGAGAAGAGCGCCCTGGCTGCGGATGTTCACACCAGCTACAACTCCGGCAAGGCGCTGGAGGAGGCGACCGGGTATCCACTGGTGCTCTATGCCGCGTTCGAGCTCGACGGGAAGCTGCGACTGTTCGCCGGCGCGTCCTACGCCTACTACGAGTTCACCGTGCCGCTGGCGGAGCGGCTGACCGACGAGGAGTGGGTCGCGCTGCTCGACGCCGGCCAGGCGCCGGCGCGCCCGGCCTGGACCAACGAGTGGATCGTGCCGCGTAGGCGTCCGGCCTGGCGCGGCGCGCGGTGACGTGCTCGCGCGCCTACCCGCCCGGCGTGCCCCGGGCCAGGATGGTGGTGCCCTCGGGCGCCAAGCGGAGATGAAGCGAGACCGGCGCCGCCTCGACGGCCAGCAGCTCCAGCAGAGCGTCGCGGGCGGCGCCGATCACGGCGCGCTCGTCGCGCTCCAGCCGGGCGGCCATCGCAGTCTCGACGCACACCAGCGAGCGGCACCAGGTCTCGCCCGCGTAGATGACGTCGAACGCCACCTCAAAGGCGTCCGGCGGCTCCGCCTCGTCGATGCAGACCAGCTCGATGTCCATGAAGATCGCCACTGCGCGCCCTCCCGCCCGCCCTACGCGCACTTCGAGTAGCCGCAGGAGCGGCAGACCACGCAGCCGCCCTCGTGCTCGACCGCGCCGCCGCACTCCGGGCAGGCTCCCTGCGCAAGCGCGAGGGGCATCTCCAGCTGCCCCACAGCCTTGCTGCCGTTTCCGCCGCCCAGATGGTACTTGTCGGCCAGCGCCTTCCCGATGGCGTCGGGGCAGGACAGGATCTGGTTGGGCCCGAACCCCAGCGGCACGTGGCAGCGGATACCCCTGAGCTGCTTGACGATCTTGTCCGGCGGCACCCCGTAGCGGAAGGCCAGGGAGATGAGCCGGCCGATGGCCTCGCTGGACGCCGAGGCGCAGCCGCCGGCCTTGCCCATGTTGGCGAAGATCTCGCGGGGGCCGAAGTCGTCCTCGTTGACGGTGACGTAGAGGCTGCCGCAGCCGGTGACCTTCTCCCGGGTCTCGCCGCGCAGTACCGGAGAGCGGCTGGGCCGCACCGGCATGACGGCCGTGCCCCGCGGGCCGAGCTCCATCTGTACCGCCTCGCCGCTCTCGGCGCCTTTCCGCTTGACCTCGCCGATGTTGAGCACCTGCTCCTGTCGGGAGCCGTCGCGGTAGATGGTGACTCCCTTGACCCCCAGCTCGTACGCCAGCAGGTAGACGCGCTCCACGTCTTCGGGCCGGGCCTGGTTGGGGAAGTTCACCGTCTTCGAGACGGCGTTGTCGACGTGGTCCTGGAAGGCCGCCTGCATGCGGATGTGCCATTCGGGAGACACGTCGTGGGCGGTGACGAACACCTTCTTGAGATCGTCGGGCACCTCCAGCTCGTGGAGGCCGCCGATCGTCGCCACGCTCTTCATGAGGTCGTCGGAGTAGAGCCCGCGATCCTTCAGCACCTGCTCGAGCGCCGGGTGAGCCTCGGGCAGTTCGGTGTTGTCCATCACGTTGCGGATGTAGGCCAGGGCGAAGATGGGCTCCACGCCGCTGGAACAGTCGGCGATGATGGAGATGGTGCCGGTGGGAGCGATGGTGGTGAGGGTAGCGTTGCGCACCCGCCGCCCCTTGGCTCCCCACGTGCTCTCCTCCCAGTTCGGGAACACGCCCCGGTCGCGCGCCAACTCTTCGGAGGCCTTGATGGCCTCCTCGTGGACGAAGCCCATCAGCTCGTGCCCCAGCCGGATGGCCTCGTTCGGAATCGTAGCCGATGCCCAGCTCCACCAGCAGGTCGGCCCAGCCCATGACCCCCAGGCCGATCTTGCGGTTGCTCTTGGTCATCGTCCCGATCTCGGGCAGGGGATAGCGGTTCATGTCGATGACGTTGTCGAGGAAGTGGACGGCCGTGCGCGTAACCCGGCGCAGCCGCTCCCAATCGACGGCGCCGTCTTTGACCATGATGGCAAGATTTATCGACCCGAGGTTGCAGCTTTCGTAGGGCAAAAGCGGCTGTTCGCCGCAGTTCGCGATCACAAGGCCGTTCGCGATGAACGAATGGGTCAAGGGTTCGGTCAGATCGAAGACGGGCTCGACCCCTTCGGGAATGACAGCCTCCACCCGAGCGACGAACTTCTCCCGATTGGGTCCGCGTGTGTAGCCTGTCGACGGCCCGGCGCAGCGCCGCGGACTTCGCGCTGCTCAAGAACGCCGATCTCTCGGGCGAAGCGGAACAAGCTTCCGCTGCCTACACGAAGCTCGTGGTACGGGCCGAACGGGGTACTCCTTCGACCACCCTTGCCGTCGGGCAAGCAAGCGCGATCTTCTTCCCCCGCTTGCGATCGCGGAAGATGCGGCTGAAGATGCCGAAGTTGAGGAGCATCCGCTGGACATCTTGGAGCAAGTCGAGGCTCACCGAGGAGAGCCGGCATCGCCGGCGCGTTCCGCGGCCGATTCAGCACCGTCCCATCCGCCGTGAACAGCGCCTGCAGGAACCCGCGCTGCATGTCCTCGCAGCCCCGCAGGACAGGCTCCGGGCACCATGAGCTTCTCGTCAACCAGGCCGTATTCCTCGGCGATCTCGCGCAGCCGCGCCGACTGGACCCGGGTCTCGTTGCGCTCGGCCACGGCGACGCCGGTGGCGCGAGCACACCGCCGCCGCGGGACGGCCGCACCACCGCTTCCACCGCTTCCCGGAACGCCGGCGCCAGCTCCCGTTCCTCGCCCCAGAACGACAGCACCGCCCGGTCGGACTTGACGGTGCCGTCGCCCACCAGCCAGCCCAAGACCCTCCCCAGCTCGAGCGAGCCCTCGCTGCCGAACCCGCCCTTGCGATCCAGCACGTGCACCTCGTCGCCCGGCGTGCAGCTCGCCCGCGGCCACCCAGCCCCGCTCGGTCATGATCCGGTGGTCAGGAGTGGCCCGCAGCTCGTAGCCTTCTCTGGTGGTGATCCGCACCACCGGCTTGTGACCGCTGTAGAAGACGGGGGAGGAGTCGACGAGGCTCCGCCCGGCGCCGGCGGCCGTCGACGTCCGCCGCTGGGCTCGCAGCCTCGGCGCCAACGCCCCCGCCGGCCATCGGCACCGCCGCGCCGCGGCAGCCGCCATCCGCCCATCCACGGCCACCCGAAGCGGCTCCCCTTCCAGGAACAGGTCGAGCGCCCGCGCCAGGCCCCGGTCGGTGTAGACGAGGGTGTCGCCGGTGATGCACGGGTTTGTCGACTCGATCTCGCCCAGCTTCGGCGTGGGATTGTCGCGGTTCAGCCGATCGAGAAAGACGATGCCCGGCTCGCCGTTCTTCCAGGCCAGGCTGACGATGAGGTCGAAGATCTCGCGGGCGTTCAGCCGCCCCACTTCGACGTGGTCGCGCGGGTTGCGCAGAGCGTAGTCGTCGCCGGTGAGCACGGCCCCCATGAACTCCTCGGTGACCCCCACCGAGATGTTGAAGTTGTTGAGGATGTGCTCGTCTTCCTTGGCCCGGATGAACTCCACGATATCGGGGTGGTCCACGCGCAGGATGCCCATGTTGGCGCCCCGCCGGGTGCCTCCCTGCTTGATGGTCTCGGTGGCCATGTCGAACACGCGCATGAACGAGACCGGCCCGCTGGCCACGCCCATGGTGGAGCGCACCAGGTCGTTCTTGGGCCGCAGGCGGCTGAAGCTGAAACCCGTCCCTCCGCCCGACTGGTGCACCAGGGCGGCGTCCCGGATGGCGCTGAAGATCGAGTTCATGCTGTCCTCCACCGGGAGGACGAAGCACGCCGACAGCTGCTGCAGCTCGCGACCGGCGTTCATGAGCGTCGGCGTATTGGGCAGGAACTCCAGCCCGGCCATGACCGCGAAGAACTCGGCGATGGTGCCGTCGAGCGACGCCTCCGGATGGTAGAGGAGATCGGCCTGCGCGATGTTCTCCGCCACCCGGGCGAACATGTCGGCCGGAGCCTCGAGCGGCTCGCCGCTCTCGGTCCGCTTGAGGTACCGCTTCTCCAGGACCTTCTTCGCGCTGGGGGAGAGCCTCTTCTCCAACTCGGCCGACAGGGCCCGCAGCTCGGCGACGGTCATCTGATCCCCTCTTTCGCAAGCTGTTCCAGTTCCTGTTTGAATCCCTCGACGCTCTCGAACTGGCGGTAGACCGAGGCAAAGCGGACGTAGGCCACCAGATCGACCCCTTGCAGGCGCTCCAGAGCCATCTTACCGACCCGCTCGGACGTGACTTGGTACGCCGATTCCTCTCTCAGCTGCCGCTCGATGTCGGCCACGATCTCCTCCAGACGCTCCACCGGCACGTTCCGCTTGGTGCAGGCCCGCATGAGACCTCGCAGCAGCTTGTCGGGGTGGAAGAGCTCGGTGCTGCCGTCGCGCTTCACCACCGTGATGGGGATCTCCTCGATCTTCTCGTAGGTGGTGAACCGCTGCCCGCACGCGGTGCACTCCCTCCGCCGCCGGATGGCTTCCTTGACTCTCCGTCTCGCGCGAATCGACCACCCGACTGTCGGGAAGACCGCAATATGGGCAGTTCACGAATCCCTCGCTCTCTTCAAGATCTGGCCGATTCCCCGGCTCCTGGCAGCGTACACACACCGGCGCGCTTTCGGCACCGTCCGCACGGCTACGTACAAGATATGGTGTACCGCGAGATGCTAGCACCCAACATATCGGCTGCGCAAGCTCTATCGCACATCTCGCTTGCCCGCACGGTCAAAGCACGTCCCGACAGCGGGCTCGTCGTACGCTAAGAGCGGCCCTCTCCGGGGCGTTTCGCGCGGCCCCGGCGCCCGTCGGCATCCGCGCCCCGCCACGGCGCCGCGGGGCTGGACTCGCCGGCGTCGCGCCGGGGATAATCCAGGCGTGGACGAACTCCTGCTCATCGTGGAGGACGACCCTTCCCTGCGCGAGGTGATCCGCCTCGGACTGGAGGGAGAAGGCTTCCGAGTGGTGGCCGCCGAGGACGGCCCCGCCGCCCTGGTGGCTTTCGCCTCCCACCGACCGGATCTGGTGCTGCTCGACATCATGCTGCCCGGCCTGGACGGCTTCGCCGTCTGCCGGGAGCTGCGCAAGACCTCTCTGGTCCCCATCATCATGCTGACCGCCCGCTCGTCCACGGTGGACGTGGTGGTAGGGCTGGAGTCGGGCGCCGACGACTACGTGACCAAGCCCTTCGAATTCCCCGAGTTGATCGCCCGGGTGCGGTCGGTGTTGCGCAGAGCCTCGGTGCGGAGCTGGTGGCCGCGGAGGCCGGGCCGGCCGATGGGCGCGCCGGCGGCGACGCGACGGCGGCGACGGACCGACGGCAGCGCGGCCGGATCGCGGCGCGGGAGCGTCGCCCTCCGCGGGCCTGCCCCCGCACCCCGGCCTCTGAATCTCGGACCCCTCACCATAGACCCCGGCGCCTTCGTCGTGCGTCGAGGCTCCGAGGACATCCCTCTCACCGTCACCGAGTTCCGCCTGCTCTACGAACTGGCGCGCCACGCCGGCCAGGTGCTCACTCGGGATCAGCTGCTCGAGCTGGTGTGGGGCTACTCCTACCTGGGCGATAGCCGGCTGGTGGACGTGCACGTGCAGCGGCTGCGGGCCAAGATCGAGGAGGACCCCGCCCATCCGCTCCTCATCCTCACGGTGCGCGGGGTAGGCTATCGGGCCGACCGCCACGAGAGCGTCCTGATGACCGACGGCGGCATCGGGATGGCCGGCCGATGGCTGATCGAGGCCGCCACATCCCCGGGCCCGTCACTCGCTCCGCCGCCGAGTGGCTCTCGTCTTCGTGGCCGCGGTGGTGGTGACCGCTCTGGCCCTCGCCCTGTCGGCCTACTTCATCACCAAGACCGCCCAGGATGACGAGGCCCTCGACAAGGCCTTGGCTCAATCCCGCTTCAATCTCTTCCTCGCCGACTCCATGCTCCCGGCCGCGCCGGAGGCGGCCGACTACAACCGGCTGCTGGAAGCCCTCCAGATCCGGGGCGATTTCGCCACGCTCGATCGAGGCGGGATCCGAGACCTACGTCTCCGGCCCCCAGGTGACACGGGGATTGGTCACCCCCGAATTGGCCGCCAAGGTGGCCGAGGGCCGCATCGGATACCAGATGATCACGATGGCCGGGCAACCCACGATAGCCGTCGGCGGCCAGGTACGGTCCGCGGACGATCGCCCTGTACTTCTTCTACCCACAGGGCGATCGCCTGGCCGATCTGGCCAGGCTGCGAAACATCCTCATCATCGGCGGCAGTGATCCTGGCCGTGCTCGGAGCCATCGCCGGGTACTGGCTGGCCCGGCGGCTGCTGGGACCGGTTCGCGCCGCGAGCAAGGCCGCCGTCCTGGTGTCTCAGGGCGACCTGGACATCCGGTTGCCGGTGGGCGCCGACGAATTCGGGGTGCTGGCGGCTTCGTTCAACCAGATGACCGAGAACCTCAGGGCGAAGATGCTCGATCTGGAGGCCGGACAGGCCCGCGAGCGCCGCTTCGTGGCCGACGTGACCCATGAGTTGCGCACTCCCGTGTCTGCGCTGGTGGGCGAAGCTTCCTTGCTCAAGAGCCCGGCTGGAGGCCGATCCGGCCGGCTGCCCCCCCGAGGTCACCCGCCTTGCCCTGTTGGTCAGCACCGACATCGCCCGTCTGCGCCAGCTGGTCGACGACCTGCTCGAGATCAGCCGGCTCGATGCCCAGGCGGCCGAGACGGTCGATGGAGCCGGTGGATCTGACAGACGTTCCTCGTCCGACTGGTGCAGGCCCACGGCTGGTCCGACGCGGTGAGCGTGGCGGACACGCAGCCCGGTCGCGAGCCGGCGCAGCCCAGGCGACCGGCGGCGCCGACGAGCCGTGCAGGCCGGCGCCATCGTCCGCACCGACAAGCGGCGCGTGGAGCGCATCATCGTGAACCTGGTGGAGAACGCTCTGCGGCACGGAGCGGCGCCCGTGACCATCGAGGTGCGGCGCGTCGCCGGCGCCGGAGGCCGGCGAGCCTGCCGCCGAGCCGCTCGGTCGACCTCATCCAGGTCGCGTCACCGACACCGGCCCGGGCATTCCCGTCGAGCACCTGCCCCACATCTTCGACCGCTTCTACAAGGCCGACCCCAGCCGCGCGTCCAGCCGCGGAAGCGGACTGGGCCTGGCCATCGCTCGCGAGAACGCCCGTCTGCTGGGCGGAGACCTGACCGCGGCCAATGCCCCCGGCGGCGGCGCCCGCTTCGTGCTCATCCTGCCGGTCGGCGACTGACCCAGCTCCTGACGGCAGCGCGCGGCCTCCGCCGGCAGCCTGCCGCGTGCCTTCTGTAACACGATCGTTACCTGATCGCGGCAGGTCCGTGAAGTCGGCGGTCAAACATGGACCTATACAGGGTTCAGTTCGAAGGAGGCGGAAGCCATGAGATTCTCACTGGGCGATCGATCAAGCGAGGCCCGCGGGCGAGAGATGACCCACGCGCCCCGGGACCGTGTCTCTCATTCGTCCTGACAGTCGGACTGCTGGTCTTGGCGCTGGTCGCCGTGACGGTGGTCGCTGCCGGCTGCGGGGTCAGCGACGACGTGGGCGACGGAGGCACGGTCAGCACGACCGAGGGCGCGCAGACCACGTCCGCACGCGTCACGACTGTCTCCCGAGGAGACCACCACCACCGTACCGTCACAAACGACCACCACCGCCGGCAAAGACACGATGACGGTCAACGTCTACTACTCCCGCGACGAGAAGATGTGCGCCGCCGCCCGGGTCGTCCCCAAGACCCAGGAAGTGGGCGCCGCGGCCATGAAGGCCCTTCTGAAGGGCCCCACCGCCGAGGAGAAGGCGGCGGGCATGGTCAGCAACATCCCCGAGGGGACGACCTTCCTGGGCCTCAGCATCGAAGGACGGGGTGGCCACCGTAGACCTTTCGAAGGAGTACGCGTCGGGCGGCGGCAGCCTCTCGATGATGATGCGGCTGGCCGAAGTGGTCTTCACCCTCACCCAGTTCCCGACCGTGGAGGGCGTCAACTTCAAGCTCGACGGCGAAGCGATCGACGTCCTCGGAGGAGAGGGGCTCATCCTCGACCATCCGATGAGCCGGGCCGACTACGAAGACCTGTCCCCGGCCATCCTGGTCGAATCGCCCACCCTGGGCGACACGGTCAGCAGCCCCCTGCGCGTCACCGGCACGGCCAACGTCTTCGAGGCCGTCTTCCGGATCAACGTGGTCGACTGGGACGGCCTCATCGTCGCCGACCAGGTCGTGACCGCCACCTCCGGCACCGGCACCCGCGGCACCTTCGACGTGACCATTCCCTTCACGGTCGACCAGGCCGGCCCGGGCGCTCTCATCGTGTTCGCGGAGTCGCCGAAGGACGGCTCTCAGATCGACGTGGTCGAGATCCCTCTGCAGCTCGAGAAGTAGGCAGCACCGTCAGCGTGAAGATCAGGCCGCACTCTTAGGCCCCCATCTCGCATGAGCCGCCCCATGGGAGTCCCGGCCCGCCCCGGCCGGCCCAGGGGCGGCTCGTCTTGTCGTTGAGACAGCGCCGGCGAGATCGGCCGGCGGCCCCGCGGCGCCACGCGGTGATCGGCCTGCTCTCGGCCGGCCTACCCTCAGGTGCGCCGCCTTGCCGGCCCCGCCCTGCGGGCCCGCTGGTAGCTCTGAAAGACCAACGTGGCCTGCAGGCGGCTGGCCACACCCAACTTGCGGAAGATATGGTTGGCGTGCGTCTTCACCGTCTTCTCCGAGATGAAGAGCTTGGCCCCGATCACCTTGTTGGGCATGCCCAGGGCGATCATCTTGAGGACCTCTCGCTCGCGATCGGTGAGGGCCTCGATCCCTTCCAGCGTCCCGGGGGTCGAGTTGGTCCGTGGGAGCCGGCGCGGGCGCTTGCGTAGCAAGGCCCCGCCGCCGGGAGGGTCCGAGCGGGACGTCGGTGGGATAGGTCCTGCCGGTTGTCAGCTTCTGGAAGTAGTTCTGGAGCCGTTCGGGAAGAAGAGGGACGATCTTCTCCCGCACGAAAGGACCCGGCCTCAAATCGGTCGCAGAGGGCCAGGATCGGCACCGCCACAGAGGCTTCCTGGCTGAAGAAGTGGATGTGCTCGTGCTCCTCTGCCAGCCGCATGGCTTCGGTCAGGGAGCGGGCGGCTTCGTGCTCGTTCCCCGCGCGGGCGTGAAGCCAGCCGAGATAGAAGAGGGCCGGGGCCAGCGAACTCATGAGGCCCCACCGTCGGCTGACGCGCACCGTCTCTTCGAGCGAGACCCGCGCCTCCGCCTCCCGGCCCAGAGACGACCAGGTCCATGCCGATTGCCGCCAGCGCTCGAACCCGCTCGAACACCGCCAACCGGTTCTTGTCGACGATCTCGAGGGCGGCCTTGTGGTGATCCAGAGCCCGCTGAGGCATTCTGGTTCCGGCGGCACAGGTCTCCGAGCATGTCTTCGGCCCAGAAGCTCTCCTCCGCATCCCCGGCCTTGGCGGCGAGCGCCTGCGCTTCTCTGATCTTGGCCACAGCCCCCCTGTAGTCCCACCTGCCCAGGGCCACCGCCGCCTGGTTCAAGAGGCTGGATGTCTCGACAAGAGCCTAGCCCCGCGTTCGGACCAGTCGCAGGCACTCGTCGGCGTACCGGCCGGCCGTTCGTAGTCTCCGGTGAGATAGGCCAGGATCGCGGCGCCGTTGAGCGCCATGGCGTGAGCCGGAGTCAGCGGTCCGGAGCCGGGATCGATCGCCTTCTCCACCCACTGTTTGGCCAGGCGGTAGTGGCCCAGTGAGTAGAACAGCCTCGCCCGATGGACGTGGACGCGCTGCGTCAGAGAGGCGCGACCGTCGGCAGGCGCCATGGCGAGGGCCCGTTCCCAGTTCTCGACGGCCTCGTCCCAGCGGCAGAGACTGACGAGAACGTTCCCCTCGGCCATCAGCACCTCCACCTTCTCCTCGGGAGAGCCGGCCAGCGACCGGCAGCGCTTCATGACGGCCAGACTCTCGTCCCACAGACCTTGGTTGAAGAGGCAGAACGCGGAGCCCAAGAGGACGGGAAGAAGCCCCTCCTTGTCGCCCGCCGCGGAGAGAAGACGGGCCGCCCGCTCGTAGAGCACCCCGGCATCGGCATACTTGGTCTGCTGCTGCAGGACCCGCGCCTTGGCCACGAGCAACCAGGGGTCGGCGAGGCCGTCGGCGTTGCGCCGTCGGGGATCAGATCGAGCCAGTCATCGCGCAGCGAAGTTCACCGCCGCGTACAGGGAGGACAGGGCCAGTGCTCGCAGGGGACGGGCGGCGTCCTCGAGTCGACCGGCGCGCAGGTAGAGAGACGCGGCCTGATGATGCTCGCCGCAGCGCTCCAGGTGCTCGGCCGCCCTTCCTATCAGCCCGGTCGCGTTGTCGCCCCGCCAAGCCTCTCGCTCGGCGAAGCCACGCAAGAGAGGGTGGAGGGTGTAGCTCCGGCGCCCCGCGCGCGTCACCAGGAAACCCCGGGAGACGAAGTCCTCCAATATGGCTTCCGCTTGGCCCGGTAGTCCGGGCAGGAAAGCCTCGTCCCGAGGAAAGATCACCCGAGGGAGAAGGGCGGCGGTGAGCATCGTCTGGGCGGCAAGAGGATCCAACCCCGAAAGAATGTGCCGCTCCAAATATGCGCGGAGATCGCGGCCCCGGGCGATGACCCCGACGATGTCCTTGCGGGTCACATCAGCGCCACGAGAGAGCAGATGCTGGCCCAGCAAGACCAGCGCCGCCGGCCAGCCCTCGGTCACCCGCCACAGGGCGCGCGCCTCCGACGGTTGGAGTTGCACGGCCCAATTCTGCCGGGCCCAGGCGGCCACCTCGCGCGGAGTGAGGCGCAATTCCCGGCCCTTGAGCCACACCAACCGTCCCCCGAGCGTCACTCCGTCGATGCGTAGACGGCACGCGGCGGCGCGAAGAGAGAAGGATGGTCCAACCGGGAGGCAGGCCGCGAGTGATCAACTCGAGCGCACTCAACACCTGGGGAGACGAATCGATGAGGTGGAGATCATCGATGGCTACGAGTGTCTCCTGCCCGGCGTGGTCCGACATGAAGTCCACCACCTCGGCGGCAAGCTCAAGGACGGCCCCATCGTTTCCCCCGGGTTCCGACCAGCCCAGAGACGGTGACGGCGGCCGGCTGGAAGGCTCCATGCCCAGTCCCGCCATCAGATAGGTGAGAAAGCGGACCGGATCGCGATCGCCTTCGTCCACGGAGTAGTAGACGGTGCGGCCGCTCGCCGACGAGAGCAGGTCGACGATGAAGGCCGTCTTCCCGTATCCGGGCCCCGCGACCACGTACACCACGCCCCCGCCCCGCACCGGTTCGACCAGCGCGCGCAGACGCGGCCGGCCCAAGACGAAGCCCTGGTGCGGCAGGCTGAGCTTCGCCGCCAGCGTCCGTGCCCGCTGTTCTGTGACGTCAGACGGTCGCATCACCGACATTTCCTGCAGATGCCGATCAAGGAGCCGACCGGTAGGCACAGTGTCCTCACATAGGAGCTAGGGTGTCAACGTCGCTCATGTTGCTCTCGCTGTGTCGTATGTGGCTGACGAGCCGGCGGTGCTGGACGCCGGCGCCGTGGGCCGGCGCCGGGCCGGACCGGATTGTTCCGCTACAGGTACTCGAGCCGCTTCGCCACCACCGACACGGCCTTGCGTTCCTCTCCGTCCTTCTCGTACACGTCCTGGCGCAGGGAGCCCTCCACGGCTATCCGCCTGCCTTTGCCCAGGTGGTCTCCCGCGGCTTCGGCCTGCGAGTTCCAGGCCTTGATCCGAAAGAAGTCCGCCTCTTCCGCGTTCCGGTCGACCGCCAGGATGAAAGCTGCTGACCTTGGATCCGCCGTTGACCTCCTTGACCTCCACGTCGGTGGCCAGTCGTCCGATGAGATGCACGCTGTTCATTGTCTCCTCCTTGTTGATGCGGTTAGCCCTTCTCCCCAACCCGGGGAACTGCAGGGTAGCCGGGCAAAGGGCGGGGTTGAATACAACCAAAGGTGGAACTGCGCTAAACCCCAACCTCTCCCCGGCCGATACCAGTGGTGTGGCACTACCGAGAGATATCGATCGCACGACCGCGACCCTTCCCGACGGCGCAGAGAGAGACTGATGCATCGTGAGCAACGGCATGAACAGCGAGACGCCCCGCACCGTCGTTCCCCAGATCTTCTGTCGCTCGTGCGCGTCGCCGCTCATGCAGGCTGCCGACTGGTCGCGGGAAGATGAGTCTCGTTGGAGGGTCCGCCTCTGGTGCCCGGAATGCGGACTCGAACAGACGGCTCTTCTCGACCAGCCGCAGGTGACCTACCTGTCGTTGGCCGTCGAGGAGGGGTTTGCCCGCATGCTGGAAGCGCTGGCCGAGTTCGACGCTCTATCTCCGAAAGACGCGGGTCTGGATCTCGTCGAGAGAGCCCGGTTGGAGCGCATCGAACCCAGCGGCGCCTGAGCCGGCTGCCTACGCTATCCTTGACGGAACACACCTCCCGCCAAGGAGCCCCGCCATGGATATGGAAGTCTACTTTCCTGGGAACAAGAAGGTCCACGCCCGCTACAAGGGATTCGTGGTCGAGACCGACCAGCCCACCGGAGCCGGCGGCGACGGCACGGCGCCCGGTCCCTTCGATCTGTTCCTGATCTCGATAGGGACGTGCGCCGGATTCTACGTGCTGAGCTTCCTGCAGGAGCGCGATCTGCCTACTGAAGGGGCCGGGCTCGTCCTCCGCACCGAGCGCGATCGCGAGACGAAGCTCATCACGAAGATATCCCTGGAGATCAAGCTGCCCGCTGGTTTTCCCGAGAAGTATCGCGACGCGGTGATCCGGGCTGCCGAGCACTGCACTGTCAAGCGGCACCTCGATCATCCGCCGGCCTTCGAGACCTATACAACCACGGTCTGAGCCCCCGGCGGTGGAGCGGTAGCTGGAGCCGGTGAGCGGCGGCCGCGGCGCTTGAGCGGCGGGCGCGTCTAGCGCTCGTCCCAGCCGATCAGATCGGGCGCGTCTTGCCGGCGGGAGAGGTGCAAGAGCGCATCCTTGTACTTCGAATGCCGTAGCCCGAGGATCTCGCCCACCAACTGCAGGAAGCGCCAGAGATCGACGCTGACCGCGTCAGACGTGGAATCGAGGCAGACCTCTCCTCCCGCGATGGTCCCGCCTTCATGCTGCTTGACCGCGTGGAAGACGGTCTTGCTGAGGATCATGTCTATGGAAAGATCCATGCCCTGTTCGTCGAGGCTCTTGATGAGATCGCCCCCGTCGGAGATACGGACCGGCCTCACAGCGGATGCGCCGGGCACGACATCCGGACCAGGCCCCGGACCCGGGGTCAACTGGACCACCACCGGCCCCCGACGTCCGGGATAGCGAAAGGGAGTCTCGGCGCGAAGACGTTCCCCGGCCGCTAGGCGCGCGCGCAGCCGAGGATCGCCGGCCAGGAGCCGGATCAGATCCGAGCGGCTCAGATCGTGGATCTCGGCGACCACGCGGCCGCTACTCTAGGATGCCGCGGGCGGCGCGACGTCGTCGCCCTGGAGTGGGTCGGCCCCGTTGTCGGCCGCGGCGGCTGCCGCCATCGGCCGCGGCGCCCGGCGGCGTCGGCCGGTCCAGCGGGCGGCTCCGTCGGCGCCGGCGTCGGCAGGTCCGGCGCGTCGGCGCGGCGCCGCGCGCGCCCTGGGCCCTCGCCGCCGCCTCGGCGCGGGCCTGCAGGAGCTGGTCTTCGAGCCGGGAGAGGTCGTCGAGGATCCTTTGGCGCACCGCCTGATCTACCTCGCGGCCCCGATAGAAATCGAACACGAGATACCCGAGCTTCTTGGCCAGGCCGTCCATCTGCATCTCTATCTGCAGTTCCCCGACCTTGGTCTTCCCTTTTTCGAAGGCCTTCTCCGCCTCTTTGGCAGCCCGCTCGGCTCCCGCGGTCAGTTTGTCCATGATCCCCATGAGCTCACCTTCCTTCTCTTCGGCCGGCCGGGCGACCCGGGCGGCACTTGCGTTTCCTACGACTATCGACCCCGGGCGATCAGGGCGCCATCTCCTCCACGTGGTATTTGTCGCCTTCGAGACGCACCTGAAAGTCGCCCTGCCAAACGACATCGGGCTTGGGCTCGCCACGCTTGTCCCGCGGATGCACCTGCAAGGTCATCCTGACGCCGTCCTTCAGGTAGCCCGCCGGAGCGTAGCAGTAGAAGCTGCTCTCGGGATCCTTGTCCCACTGGCGCAACGAGGCAACCGCCCCGGGCACCTCCGCCGGTACTCCGTCGAGCAGGCATCCGGCTGTCAGGTCTTTGGCCCACTCTTCTCCTGGATCCGGCACGACATGAAAATTGATTTCGGCTCCAACCCAGCTGGTGTTCTCGACGTCGAGCGCGTCAACGAGTCGCTCGATCGTGGGTTTACCGACAACCTTCGCCATCGAAAGACTCCCCTTTCTTGCTCAGAAGACGATCATCGCAATTAGGGTACCCAGAACCATCATCCGCTAGGCTTTCTCGTCGTCCTCGATCGAAGCGGCGCCGGACCACGATGCTATCATTCGAGGAACGCGCATCACTCTTCCCCGGACCCGAGGAGAGACGTTTGGAGACCGTGGTCCCGTTTCGCCCGTGGCGCTACGCCCCCACGGCCGGTGAGCTGACCCAGTTGGTCGCTCCGCCGTACGACGTCATCGGACCCGACCTGCAGTCCCGCCTCTACGCCCGCAGCCGGCACAACGTGGTGCGCGTGGACCTGGGCATGACCACGCCCAGCGACAACGAGTGCGACGACCGGTACACCCGCGCCGCCGCCCAGCTCGCGCAGTGGAAAGAGAGCGGCATCCTGGTGCGCGATGCCGACCCGTCGATCACCTTCGTGGAGGAGAGCTTCACCGGCCCCGACGGCCGCGCCTCCATCCGTCACGGCTTCCTGGCTCTGATGCGGCTCTACGATTTCGACGAGGGCGTCGTCTTCCCGCACGAGTACACGCTCGCCGGACCCAAGGAGGATCGCTACCGCCTCATGACGGCCACCGAGATGAGCCTCAGCCCGGTCTTCCTGCTGTACGACCTGCCGGGCGACGAGATCACCACTGCCTGGAAGGCCGGCCCGGGCGCCCAGGCGCCGGCCGCGACCGTCTCCGGCGAGGAGGGCACGGTCATAAAGCTGTGGCCCACCTCCGACCCCGCCCTGCTTGGAGATGGTGGGGCAAAATCTGGCGGCTGCCCGTTTTGTCATCGCCGACGGCCATCATCGGTACGAGACGGCCCTGCGCTACCAGAAACACCGGCGGGAAGAGGTCGACGGAGAGCGCGGCGCCCGTGTCGAGGGCGACGCTCGTGTCGAGGCGCCGATGCGCCTCGACGGGGCAACCCCTGGCCTCCGACTATCTGTTGGCCTACTTCGGCAACATGTCCGACCCGGGGCTGGCCATCTACGGCACCCATCGCCTGATCGCCGGCATCGACCCGGATATCGTGGCGGCGCTGCCCCGGCTATTGGCGCCGACCTTCACGGTGGAACGGCTGACCGCCGGCCCGACCGGCCCGGGCGGCCGCCGCGCGGCCGTGCGACGCCGCCGCCGCCCAAGCCGCCATCGCCGCCTACCTCGCGGCCCATCCCCGGGGCGCCTTCGGCCTGTGGGGGCCGGGGCTTGACGGGATCTACGGCCTGCTCCTCGCCGACCAAGCGGCCGCCCGAGCAGGCGGCGCCGGACCACAGCCCCGCCTACCAGGAGCTCGACGTCGCCATCCTGCAGAACCTGGTGTTGGAGAAGGTCCTCGGCATCACCCCCGGCGATATGGCAGCGGAAACGCACGTGACCTTTTTCAAAGATACCCAAGACGCGTTCGCCCGTCTGGAGACGGGCGAGTTCCAGGCAGGGTTCTTCATGAATCCCACCGGTCTGGACCAGATACGCCAGGTGGCTCTCGGAGGCGAGCGTATGCCCCAGAAGGCCACCTTCTTCTACCCCAAGTTGCCGACGGGGCTGGTGTTCCACGACCTGAGCGGCAGCATCTGAACCTCGAGACGAGAAGGAGTCGAGAATGAAGATCGCTTTGATCGGAGCCACGGGTTTCGTGGGCTCGCACATCTTGGAGGAGGCACTCGACCGCAAGCACGAAGTGACCGCGATCGTGCGTCGGCCGGAGCGGCTGCCCGAGCGCGCCGGTCTGACGGCGAAGAAGGGTGACGCCCTCGACGTGACGCCTTGGCAGGTCTGCTGGCCGGTCACGAAGCCGTCATCGCCGCCTACAATGCCGACAGAGATGCTGCCGACGTACTACGAGACCATAGTGGCCGGAGCCAAGGCCATCATCGCCGCCACCAAGAAGGCCGGGGTCAAGCGCCTGCTGGTAGTGGGCGGAGCCGGGAGCCTGGAGGTCGCCCCGGGCCAGCAGGTGATCGACCAGCCCGATTTCCCGGCGGCGTGGAAGGCGGGCGCAACGGGGACCCGGGAGTTCCTCTACCTGCTGCGGAAGGAGCCCGACCTCGACTGGACCTTCCTCAGCCCCGCGGCCATGCTGCAGCCGGGCGAGCGCACGGGGAAGTTCCGGTTGGGCGGCGACCAGCTGCTGACGGACGCCGAGGGCCAGTGCCGCATCTCGCTGCAGGACTACGCGGTGGCCATGATCGACGAACTGGAGGAGCCGCGGCACATCCGGCAGCGCTTCTGCGTGGCTTACTGAGCGCCCGGCGCAGGCCGGGGCCGGCGCGCTACGAGTCGGCGCCCACCTCGAAGGGCTCGATGTGAAGGGCGCGGCCGTCGTCGCCGATCTCCACCACCACCCCTTCCAGCCACACGTTGCCGGAGGCCACTTCGAAACGCACCGGTAGCTGAGTCAAGAACCGTTCGAGGACGAGTTCCTTCTTGACGCCGATGACAGAATCCCGCGGACCACACATCCCCGCGTCGGTGATGTAGGCGGTGCCCCCGGGCAGGATGTGAGCGTCGGCGGTGCGGACGTGGGTGTGGGTGCCGATCACCGCGCTCACCTGGCCGTCGAGATACCAGCCCATGGCCACTTTCTCGCTGGTGGCCTCGGCATGGAGATCGACGATGACGTTACGCACCCCGTGGAGCTGTTCCAAAGCCTGGCCTATTGCCTCGAAAGGGGAGCGGGCCGGGTTGAGATAGAGCTGACCGCTGAGATTGATCACTCCCAGGCGCCCGCCGGAGGTGTCGACGACGGTGACTCCGCGCCCCGGGCTCGAGTCGAGGAAGTTGAAGGGCCGGATGATGCGCGGCTGCTCGTCCAGGTAGCGATAGGAGTCGCGCTGCTTGTAGACGTGGTTGCCGGTGGTGATGACGTCCACCCCGGCACTGAGCAGCGCCTCGGCGTGGGCGGGCCTGATGCCCTTGCCGTCGGTGACGTTCTCGCCGTTGGCGATCACGGCGTCGGCGGCGTAGCGCTTGCGAAGCTCGGGCAGCTTGGCGATCAGCAGGTCGCGGCCCGGCTTGCCTATCACGTCGGCGAAGAATAGGACGATCAAAAAAGGCCTCCTGCCTGTATTGGCGGCGCACGGGGGCACGGTCTGGCCGGCGCCGGCGCCCGGGGGCGCGGACGTCCGCGCCCCGGAGAGTGTACCGCACGGGCGCTGGCGCCGCGCGACCAGCGGCGAAGCCCCATCGATCGCGCCGCCCGGCGCCCGCGCCGCGCCTGCCAATACCAGCCCTTGGTCTCATGGTTCACCGTTGGCGGCCCTCCTTAGCCTCGGACCATCGTGTCAAGCAGAGGCAAAGGAGGACATCATGTTCCGACGTGATCTCTCGATGGCGCCTGTTCGGCGGCCTGTCGCCGGGCACGCGCCCGCCCGGTGGGCGGCCGCTCGGAGGCGGCAGCCCAAGCGGGCGCAGGAGCAGGCGCGCCGGCCGACGGCGGCGTCACAGCCTGGCGGCGCTGCTCAGTGCGGTGGCGGCCGTCGGCCTGTGCGCCGTGGCGGCCTGCGCGCTGTTCGTGCCCGGGTTCGTGCTCGGAGCCGGACCGGCGGCGATAGCACCCGCGTCGAGACGGCGCCCGACGGCGCGGCCCCGTCACCGGCGTGGCGGCGCCATCCGGACCGGCCCGGCGGCCCCAGCGGCCCCGGCAGCCGCCGGGCCCAGCCGCCCCTTCCGCCGATCGCCCGGTGCCCTCCGCGGGCTCTCTGCTCGTCACTCTGCCCTGGGGCAGCGGCGACGGCCAGGTGGGCCTGGAGGCACCCGGCGAAGGCCTGGCCCGCGGTCCCGAGGCGGTGGCGGTGGCGCCCGACGGCCGTATCGCCATTCTCGATTCCGTCAACAAGCGAGTGGTGCTCCTGGATCCGACTGGAGCGTTCATGGCAGCCGCTCCGCTCGCGCTGGCCGAGCCGCGCTTCCTGGCCGTGGACGACGCCCGACTCTACGTGCTCGACTGCGACGCCGACCGCCAGATCGTCTCCCTCGACTGGAGCGGCGCGAGTCTGGGCGCCGCGGCGCTGCCCGAGCTGACCGATGTGGTCACCGGTCTCTTCGCCACCGACGTGGGACCGTGTGTGGAGGTCGCGCACGAGAGCGTCTTCGCGGTCGACATGACCGGAGTCGCAGCCGGCCTTCAGGCTGCCACGGCCGAGGCGCGAGCGGCGGTGGCGGCGTGCACCGGCGCCGACCTGCGCGCCGCAGCCGGTGGGGCGGCCAAGCCCATGCGAGCCGCGCTTCGCGCGCTCGCCGGGCGGCCGCTCGGAACCGACCTCGGTCGGGTGGCCAAGATCACCTTCAAACCCGGCAAGGGCCCAGAGATCAAGCTCTCCAAACTGGACAAGAAGAGCCTCAAGGCGTCGCAGACAACCCAGATGAGCCTCATCGTCGCCCCCGGACGGGCTATCGAGCACCTGGTCTCGGTGGACGGCGACGGCACGGGTGGGCTGATCGTCGGAGCCCGGCTCCTGGGCACGGGCTCGCAGGCCCCCGGACAGCCGTCGCTGTTGCTCACCCAGATACGCTCCGAGCGCGACCGTGCCTGGGAGCGTGAGCGCTGCCGCTGCCACCACCGCCGAACGGCGGCGCGCCGGCCGCCACGATACTCCTCACTGAATCGTCGTTCGCCTACCTCGGTCAGCCGTACGTTGTCGCCCCCGACGGCCGCGTCTACCAGCCGGTGGCCGACGAGGCCGGCTACAGCATCCTGGTGCATAGCTTCGCTTCCGCTACAACCGCCGATCCCGTGGAGGTGGGACGATGAGACGGCACGCGACCAGAGCAGCCGCGTTCACCGGCAGGTCGGCGGCTGCGCCAACGGTCGCGGCGCTGGCGGCGGCCCTCGCGGCAGCTCTTGGTCTGACCCTCAGCCCCGCCGTGCCCGCCGCCCAGGCGGCCATCCCCAGCATGACCCGAGCGGAGATCATCGCCCGGGCGGAGTCGGGCATCGGCACCTCGTATACCTGGGGCCGGGAGAGTTGGACGCCGAACCTCGGCGGAGGCCTGGGTCCCGGATTGCTCCGGGTTCGCCCTCAAGTGCTGGGAAGTGCCCAAGACCTTGCTGTACCAAGAGGAAGATGGGGAGAATGCTTCGATCTCCCCCCGCTACACCAGCTACGAGTTCTTCAACTGCCTGGGACCGTGGTCCCGGCTGAGCGACCGCTCCCTGCTGCGCGAGGGCGACGTGCTGGTCAAGAACGACGGCACCTCGGGACACGTGGTGATCTACGCCGGCGGCGACGCGTGGAACTCACCCATCATCTACGAAGCTCCCGGCACCGGCATGACCGTGCGCCGGGTGAGTCGCTATCTGGGTAGCGAATACGAGCCGCGGCGGCGGAGCTCCCTGATCGAGAGCGGGATCATTCTTGACAATCCCACGGCCAAGAGCATCGGCGGGGACGATCTCGGCGGAAACTGGAGTCGCTCCACCAGCACGCCTGGGTATTACGGCGACAACTATCAGGTAGCCACGGCCACCACAGCCACGAGCTGGGCTCGCTGGACGCCCCGGCTGCCGTCGGCCGGCTACTACAACGTCTACATGCGCTGGACCAGTGCCAGTAACCGGGCCTCGGGGGCCCAGGTGAACGTCAACACCGCCAGCGGATCGTACAAGCGCTACGTCAACCAGAGGTTGAACGGGGGAGCGTGGTTCTTGCTCGGCCGCTACTACTTCGCCGCCGGCTACAGCACCGGGACGGGAAGCATCACCCTCTTCGCCACCGGGGCCAACGGCTACGTGGTGGCCGACGCGGTGATGTTCGTGCCTACGCAGTAGCGTTCTTGGCTCCAATAGGGCCCTTCAGACATGTGCGGTCCCGCTCTCTCGGCGGGACCGCCGCTGTTTGCCACGGTCGCCAGCCCAGAATGGCGTCCGACCCAACCGGGGACGCGTGGGGGCCCCATGATGAACCGGGGTTTGTTCAGTACGCCGCGACCCGGGCTTCAAATGAGCGGTCGACCTGCATTGCCCCACCAACTGAGCGGCTGTAGGATGAGGCCAGGGAGCCCGACCGCGAATGAATGGGGGCGAAGATGATCGACTCTGAGATCGAGGCCAAGCTGGAGGCGCTCGAGCGGGAACTTGAGCAGGCGCGGTCGAATAGAGACGATCCATACTGTTGCGCCCCCATCTACCGCCGGATCGGCAACATCGGAGTTCCGGCGACGGAGCTGCTGTTCCGTCTCCTGGAGGTTCGCCCCGAGGCCGCCTACGTCATCCGGCAACTGCGCAACATCGCGGAACGTGCGAAGGATCCGGTACTTGCGCGCCGCGTGCTTGAAGCCGTCATGCCGCACTACAAGCTGGATCGGATGGGCGTCATAGACACCGTCTCCTCCCTCGGACCCCAAATGAGCGACCCTCAGCTTCGTGATCGGATGGTCGAGTTGCTCGTACCCGTGACGAAGCTCAAAGACGACCGCCCCGACAGCTTTGAGAATTCCCTCGCGGACAAAGCCCGCAAGGCGCTACAGAGAATGGGGGGCGTTTCAGCCCGACAGGCCTTGAAAGAGCCCACCGAGGAGTTCACGCTCCTATTGCACGAGGGATCTTCTGTTTCTTCGCCAGACTGGACGGTGTTCGTGCGAAACGGTCTCTTTTGGGCCGTGGATAAAAGCGGTGAGCGGACATATATCGGCAACCTTGACCAGTCCCGGATGAAGGTGTTCAAGCACGGCGGGGCACCGGCCAGGGGCAAGGGAACGTGCGTCGGCAGCCTGATCTCACGCTGGGGACGGTCCGGGTATTGTGTCGCCGAACGCCGATTCGAGGTGGAGGCCCCGTCGATCCCTGGCTAAAGGTGAGCCGGGGTAGGATCATCCATCAAAACGATGAAGGCGACTACATTGCCGCCCACGATCTGGGCAGAGGCGAAGGTGGACCGGACGATCTGATCCTCGCAGCGGCTTTGCTGCTGATCAAGACGGACAGGTGGCACGTATTCTTCTGACGATCGGTCATGTTTGCGAAAGCGCAATAGCGTCTGGGCCGCCCTGTACACCCGGAGGAACTCTTTACCGGCCAAATCGGGTGGTAGAGTGGGGGGAGAGGTGGGTGCCGAGACCGCGACCAGCGTGTGAAAGGGGAGCCACTCATGGGACTGTTCAAGCCCAGCGTGAAATCGCTGGTGGAGCGCGGTGATGTCCGTGGCCTGATCGCCAAGCTGGACCAGAAGGACTGGGCCGACGCGAGTCTCGGGCTCCAAGTTCTCGGGGAACGCGCCGTTCCAGCGCTCATCGAGCTGCTAGGGACGCCCCAGGAGGGTACCGCCATCGTGGTGCTGGTGAATATCGGTGCACCCGCGCTTCCGGCACTGGCCGAGGTCATCCGCCACGGTCCCGATGGCCGTCTTGCCGCGGCCAGCACGGCCATCAATAGCATTGGGCAGAAAGGGCTGGGACTGCCGGTTAGCGTCGTGGCGACGCTCGAGGCAGTCAAGACCGGCGGTCCGGAGGTGGATCTCGGCCGTCGAACCATGGCTGCCGCCGCGCTTGGCCAGACGGACTTGCAGAGCCTTGAGAGGCTCATATGGGCTGACGAAGCCACCGGAGAAGTGTCTGGCCAACCCCCTGTTCCGTACGCCGCGGACGACCTCGACTCAGGTCGGCCGAGCAGCCCGGCACTTGCGGGTGGTCAGCACCAGGTTCGGGAGACCACTATCGAGCTGCGCGTCCTGCGCGGCCATCAAGGGCTAGTCGAGGTAGTCGCGGTGACTCCCGACGGGCGCCGCGCCGTCTCCGGCTCCACGGACAGCACGCTCCGGGTGTGGGATCTGGCCTCGGGAGAGACGCTGCATACCCTGGAGGGCCACCGGCTGAGCTACGTCACGGGCAGTCGCGGTGACTCCCGACGGGCTGCACGCCATCTCCGGCTCTGGGGACAAGACTGCTCCGGGTGTGGGACCTGGCGTCGGGAGAGGCGCTGCATACCCTGGAGGGCCACAGGGCGAGGTCAAGGGGGTCGCGGTGACCCCTGACGGGCTGCGCGCCATCTCCGGCGCTCGGGACGGGACGCTCCGGGTGTGGGATCTGGCCTCGGGAGAGACTCTGCACACCCTGGAGGGCCACAGGGCTCGATCATCGTGGCCGGGCGGTGACCCCCGACGGGCTGCACGCCATCTCCGGCTCTGGGGACAAGATGCTCCGGGTGTGGGATCTCGCCTCGGGAGAGACGCTGCATACCCTGGAGGGCCATCAAGACCCGGTCAACGTGGTCGCGGTGACATCCGACGGGCTACGCGCCGTCTCCGGCTCTTGGGATAACACGCTCCGGGTGTGGAATCTGGCCTCGGGAGAGACGCTGCATACCCTGGAGGGCCATCGAGCTCCGATCGAGGCAGTCGCGGTGACCCCCGACGGGCTGCGCGCCGTCTCCGCTTCTCGGGACGGGACGCTCCGGGTGTGGGATCTGGCGTCGGGAGAGACGCTGCACACCCTGGCGGGCCATCAGGGCCCGATCAACGCAGTCGCGGTGACCCCCGATGGGCTGCACGCCGTCTCCGCTTCTGGGGACGGGACGCTCCGGGTGTGGGATCTGGCCTCGGGAGAGACGCTGCGTACCCTGGAGGGCCATCAGAGCCCGATCAACGTAGTCGCGGTGACCCCCGACGGGCTGCGCGCCGTCTCCGGCTCCATGGACAAGACGCTTCGGGTGTGGGATCTGACGTCGGGAGAGACGCGGCCGATCGAGACGCCCACGACGACCACGAGCGAGGCAACAACGACCAAGTTTGGTGCAAGTAGGAGCCTGGATGAGGTTGTCGGCGAGATCATGGCCCTTGACCGACGGGTGAACAAGCTTGCCGAGGAGGGGAAGGGGAATAGCGATTCGGAGTGGGAGCGGTGCGACGATCGTCTCTCGGCGATTGGCAACGAGCTCTACGTTGAGGGCGGTGAGGCTCGGATGCGGGCCGCTCTGGAGCTTGCCCACCAGAAGGGCCTTCGCGGGAGGTACGCTGAGCGACATTGGACTGGGATCGGGACCTGGATGGGATAGACAGCGGGGCCTCGTCACCCTGGCAACGGTATCGTGAACTCGACGCGGCTACCGCAAATGAGCGGAGGGGGATTCGAACCCCGGTACGATCTCTTGCGACTCGTCAGCGATAGAAATGGCGCAGTGGCCGATACGGTGATGTTCGTGCCCACGCAGTAGCGTTCATGGCCTTGAAGCGCCGGTAAAGTCGACTCCGGTCCCGCAGGGGCGTGCCTGTATCTCCGATGTGTGGGGTGCTCGCGAAGAAGGGGCTGTCGCATCGCGCGCTCGGCCCGGGCCGTGTTTGTGCGCACTACCTTAGTGTACACTAGCACCAACACCACCGCGGCCAAGGGAAGTAGCATGCTGAAGAACGTTACGTTGAGCGCGGACGAGCGCCTCATCGCACGGGCCCGCGAAGAGGCCGAACGACACGGGACCACGCTGAACGCTGAGTTCCGTCTTTGGCTGGCGCAGTTCGCTGAGCAAGAGCGTGCCGCGCACGGTTACCATGACCTGATGGAGAAGCTCAGCTACGCGAGCCCGGGTCACGACTTCACTCGGGACGACCTCAGTGCCCGGTAGGTCTGCCAAGTTCTTCCTAGACACCAACATACTCGTGTACACCTTCGATCTGAGGGTACCGCTCCGCCGAGCGCAGGCGCGTGAACTGGTCGAGAGGGCGCTGACCACCCGGCAGGGCGTGATCAGCTACCAAGTGGTTCAGGAGTTCCTAAACGTGGCCTTGAGAAAGTTCAACGTGCCGTTGACCGCCACCGACTGCCGGCAGTATCTGGAGCAGGTCTTGGTCCCGCTCTGGCGCATCTCGCCCACCGCGGTGCTCTACCGTGCTGCTCTGGACATTCAGGAACAGTCCGGATACGGCTTCTACGACAGTCTTATCGTGGCCTCGGCACTAGACGCGGGATGCGGCACGCTCTACTCGCAAGACCTTCAGGACGGCCGAGAGTTCGGCGCCCTGACGGTATTGGACCCTTTTGCAGCGTGACAGCAGGATCACCTAGATTCCCACCAAGGAACTGAACAGATGTGACTGCCCCAGTCGGCGGGCCCTATTGATCCAGCAGGCTGGCCAGCAGCAGGCACACCTCAGCCCGGGTGGCCGGCGCCCAGAAGTCGAAGCCGGGGCCCATGTCCACGATCCCGTCGAGCAGTCCGGCGTAAGCCGCCCGGACAGCCCACGGATAGTGGTCGGGAGAGAAGTTCGCGAAAGGCGGCTGGTATCCCCAGGGCGGAGTCGGCAGCCGAGCAGCCCGGGCCACCATGGTGATGAGCTGAGCCCGAGTGATCTGGTCGTAGGGACCGAAGGTGTCGTAGAGTCTTGCCTTGAGTGATGCCGGCTGCCGCACACACGGCTATGTAGCCGCCCGGATAGAGCGGATCGCCCGTCCCCAGCTGCCGCTCGACGTCGGTGAAACCACTGGCACTCAGCGGCGACACGCTGTAGCCGAGGGTGAGCACGATCATCTTGGCGAACTGCTGCCGGGTGACTGAGTCATCCGGCCCGAAAGTGCCGTCACCGTAGCCGTTGACCACCCCGCGGCCGGCCAGAAGCCCTATCTCGGCCGCGTACAAGCTGCCGACGCCGACATCGGAGAAGGTGGATGTCGGAGACAGCGCGGGAGCCGTCGTGGTGTGGTCGGGCGGCGCAGCGTCGTGGTGGTCGTTGGCGCCGGCGGTCGTCGGTGGTGGTCGGTCGGCGGCGCAGACCGTGGTGGTCGTGGTGGTCGGCGGCGGACCGCGGCAGTGGTGGTGGTCGGCCGCGCCAGGTCGTCGTGGTGGTCGGCGCCACGTACGTCGTGGTGGTCGTCGGTGCCTCGGTGGTCGTGGTCGGCGCTGGGGCCGTCGTCGTCGTGGTCGGCTCGGGAGCCGAGCCCAGGCTGTGGGCCGTGGAGTCGACGTAGCCGCCAAAGTCGGTGGTCCAGTAGTAGCCGTAGGGCGAACCGGCCACGTAGACCAGCGACACGCCTATCACCTTGAAGTTGGCCCCCAGCATGTTGGTGTTGTGGCCGGGCGAGTTCTTCCAGCCCTGGAACACGGCGGCAGCGCTGCTGTAGAGCGAACCCGCGGCGATGTTCTCACCCTTGTAGGTGTTGAAGTTGTAGCCGCTGGCCGCCATCCGGTCCCACGGCGACGCGCCGATGGCGAACCAGTCGGAACCGCCCGTGGTGTAGTGGTCGAAGAACGCGTACTTGCCCATGTCGGAACTGTGGCGATCGCTGGCTTCGGAGATCATGTCCGAGACCAGCAGGGGCTGCAGTCCCTGGCTGACCCGGTAGTCGTTGATGAGCTGTACGAAGCCGATCTCCTCGGCGCTGTAGCTCGCGGCCTGCGCCGGCGAGGCGAGCACACCGAACAAAAGCAGGGAGCATACGACCAGTAACGCGAACGCGGCCACCCGCGCGGTGCGTCCCGCCGGTGGAACATAGCGGGATCGCCGGTCGGGCTGCTCCTGGATGCTTCGCTGCCGAGGCTGCTTGATGCGGATGGAGGTATCCAAGATTCTTCTCCTGGAGTGTCTGGACGCCAAGCGGGCGTCAAGCCCCGCACGACCGCCCGATGGGTTCCATCTGAGAACTATTTTCGACAACGGGGTGCGTTGCTTTAGCGCTTGAGGAGAATGGTTTGCGTGATAGTGGAAGCGCAGAGGTGTGCTTCCAGGCCGGGCAGCCCGCAGCACGTTTCAATGGACGGCGACCTGCCGAAGCGCGATAGATCATCTTGGCCACTTGACCCCTGGTCGCCAGCCCATAAGGGTCGAACCTGGTCGGGGTCTTGCCGGATACCAGGTGGTTGTAGTAGGCCACGCGCACGGCTTCCCGTGACGTATGCAGGCACGTCTGTGAACGGGAAGGAAGGCCCTGCCGGGGGGATCGCCAGATCCGTTCCGCCGGCGCGGACGAGCATCAGCAGCCAACCTGAGCGCGGGTGATGAATCGCGCCCGGCCGGAAAGTGCCGTCGGCGTACCCCTGGATGATGCCCAAGGCCGCCGCCTCTTCGACGTAGTCGAACGGATAGTCGCTCCCAGCGAAGCGCACGTCGACGAACGAGGGACGAAGCATGTTGTCGACCGCCGCGGTGTGAGCGCCTATTCCGAGCACCACGATCTTGGCGAACTGCGCCCGGGTGACGCTACGTTCGGGGTGATAGAGCCCATCCGCGCTCCCGGAGACAACCCCGGCGGCCGCCAGATCACTGATTTCGGAGTAGTACTGTCCGCCCGGGCGGACATCCGGGAAAGGTGCCCCAGACGCCGTCGTGGTAGTGGTGGTGGTCGGCGGGGCCGTGGTAGTGGTGCTGGTGGTGGTCGGAGGAGTCGTCGTGGTCGTGGTCGTGCCCGGCTTGATCGTGGTAGTGGTGGCGCCGGGCGTGCTGCTCACATGCACCGAACGCGCGGATACCCCCACGTTGCCGGCAGCATCGTAGGCCCGGGCTTCCAAGCCATACGTTCCCGGGTTCAAGCCCGAGGTGTCCCATGCGATCACGTAGGGGCTGGAAGTGTCAGTCCCTACCAGCGTTCCCTCGACATAGAGCTCAACGCGTGTCACCGCGAGATTGTCGGTGGCCGTCATCTTCACGCTCACGACGCTCGATAGGTCCGCGCCCTCAGCCGGGCTGGTGATCGTCACGATCGGGTTGGTCACGTCGGGAGGCGCCAGACCGCCCGCCTCGTGAGCGGTGCCGTCCACGTAAGACGCCAAAGTCCGTCGTCCAGTAGCCAGCCCCACTCGGAGCCGAGAACGGCTTCCAGGCTCACACCTATGACCTTCCACGTAGGGTCTCAGCATGTTGGAATTGTGAGAGTCCGAGTACCTCCAGGCCGAAAAGACTGTGGCCGCGCTCGGGTAGCCTGCCGCGAGGTTCTCACCCCAAGCAGCGAATTGAGGATAGCCGCAGATGACCATGCGATCACCCGGGCTCGCGCCCACCACGAAGTAGTCGGAGCCCAGAGTGGTGTGGCCAAAGAAGCCATACTTTCTCATGTCGAGGTTGTGTTTCGCGGAAGACTCGGAAAGCAGGTCGGAGACCAGCAGCCGGTCGAGACCGTTGACTCACCCGATACTGGTTCAAGAGTTGGACGAAGGCGATCTCCTCCGGACTATAGGAGTAGGCGTGAGCCGCGCCCGGCGCCACCGCCGATAGCAGCAGGCCGGCCACGAAGGCCGCTGCAAACACGATGGCCGACGCCACCCTCGACCGCGCCGCGGCCTCTGGATCCTACACATCGTGCTCCTTGCATCGTAGCTCGTGTCCGTAGTCTACCCCGGCACCGGGTCCGATGCCACCAGGAATGCCGGACTGGAAGCGGCCGCCGTCCGGCCGGCCAGATCCGTCGCCACGACCCAGATCCTGTATTCGCCGGCCACCAGGGAATTCCCCCGGCTGTCTCGTCGTCACCCCGGCGAGACCGGTCCAGACTGCGGTGGTGTTGTCGCCGATGGTCTCCACGGCCACGTCCACCGGCGCTGTCGTCAGATTGAGGGATTGGCCCGCGGGAAGGATGAAGATGCCTTGCGACGCGATGTGGGCCGACTCGGAGACCGTCCACGTGGCATGGAAGTCGCGCCCGTCTACCCCCGCAAAGGTGGCGTCGGTGTCGCTGCCCACGACGGTGGTGGGCGCCTTAGGCTCGTCGTAGACCGTGAACGCACCCGAGACGGCGACCGTGGTGTGCCCGGCCACATCGCCGACTTCAGCCCCCGCTTTGTCGACGGCGGTGATCCGGATCTTGTAGCCGGAGTCGTCCGCGACGAGGTCCGGAACGCTCCAGTCGTAGCTGCCGTCGTTCGGGGCCGCGTCGGCGATCGTTGCCCAGTTGTCGCCGTTGTCATGGGAGTACTCGATCTTCACCGTGTCGGGCGGCGTCACGTCGGTCAGCGTCCACAGGATGGTGAGCGCGCCGGCATCCGGGACCATCTGCCCGAGATGAGGCGCGGTGATGGTCACCACCGGCGGCGCGTCGTCGATGATCACTTCCTGAGTCACGCCGGCCGCGTAGCCCGATGCCGTCCATGAGGAAGCTCTCGTTACCGGCCCGGTCGGTCGCCCGCACGGCCAAGAGGTAGTGACCGTTCGCCAGGCCGCTGCCCGAGTACGCCGCTCCGTAGGCGGGAGCCGTGCTCGAGGAGATCAGAGTGAACGCGCCCCACGCGGTCGGCTGGATCTCGGTCCAGGGGACGTAGACGAAGTCCACGGCGGCAATGCCGCTCGCCTCGACACCGGCGGTCTTGGGTTCGTCCACCGGCAGGGCGGTGAACAGCGGCTTGTGGCTCCTCGGTGTAGTAGATCCCGGCTTTCGTCGGCGATTCGATCGTCACCGTGGGTCGCTTGGTGTCGAGCATGTAGGCGATCGCCGTCGAAGCCTGCGACACCAGCCCCGAGGAATTCCTGACCTTGGCGGTGAACAGGTGCGCGCCTTCGGCAAGGGGCGCCTGGACTCTAAGGGAGACGATGGCCGGTGGAATCGGCGAAGCCGGCGGCGATCCAGGCACTGCCGCCGTTGTCGTATACGTGCACCTCGCCGAACGGTATGGCCGTTCCCTCGATCAACGGTTGAGGGTCGCGGCACCAGTTGACCGGCCCGCTGTTGTGCGGCGTGGTGTTCAGCAGCACGGGAGCCGGCGGAAGCGTGGTGATGTCCCGCGCGGCCTGAGCCACCCTGCAGCACCATCACGGCAGCCTGCGCCCGGTTGAGCGTGGCGTTCGGGTTGAGATAGCCGCCCGAGCCCTGGACCACGTCGCGGAAGACAAGGTACGCAGTCGCGGCTCTGTGGTCGGGGGCGATCTTCTCGTCGTCGAGAAAACCCTCTATGTAGAACGACCCCTCCCACAGGTACCACTCCTCCATCGACAGGTACGTCTTCGGCCCGACGCCGTGGATCGACGTCCGGTGGCGTCCAGTTCCGCCTGCGAGAGATACCGGCCCAGGATGGTGTTGGTCTGCTGCCGGGTGATGTTGTCGCCCGGTCTGAAGTAGAGACCGGTCGGGCGTCGCGTAGCCGCCGATGAGGGATTCCGCGCGCGCGCCCTCGATGAAGGTGTAGAAGGTGCTGCCCTTGGCCACGTCCTTGAAGGTGGCGACGGCCGGGTCCATCGGCAGGAGATCGAGTCCGTTCACCGCCATCTTGGCGAACTGCCCGCGGGTGACCGCGGTTCGCCGGTTTGAAGGTACCGTCATCGTAGCCGCCCGGCGACGGTCGCCACTTTAGCGCTTGTGATCTGCAGACCACCGGGAGTGCTGTATCCCACCCAGTAGGCATCGCTGGCGTCGGGCCAGGGGGGAGCGGCAAGCGCGATGCCCGCCAAAGCGATGAGCAGGACGCCGGACAGGATGACGAGCGGCTGCGATCTTCTTGGAGCTGAGTCTCATCTCTCTCCTCCCAGAGCCGGAGCATCTAGCCAAGGGCCGGCGCAGAACGTGGTCAGTCTAACACGGACCTGCGGCCTCCTGACACTCACGCGCAGCAAAGTAGGCCCCCAGCTTGGGTCGGCGCAGCGCCTCGAGAGGGTCTGCGTCCCTTGTCACTCCGCCCTCCCCGCCGCGCCGCACCGCATGAGAAAGGGGCCCACCTTGCGGCGGGCCCCCCTCAGAATCGGCCAATAACGGCGCATAGGCTCCGCGCTCGCGCCTATTGTGTCTTCCCGTAGACCCAGTTCGGAGCGTTGTCGGTGTTGGTTCCTGCGAAGTTCACGAAGAACGGCTGACCCGGGGTCGCACCCCACGTGATGCTCACAGGCATGGCTACGACGGGCACAATGGCACTGTAGGTGGCGGTGCCTATACCGGCGTCTCGCCGGGTTCAAGTGACCCGTGGCGATCTTGCCGTCCCAAGCTGTGAATGTGGGCGAGTTCTTGAGGATCAGAGTACCTGTGTTGACAGCGGCCGCCACGTAGGTGTGCGAGCTGTCGTCAAGCGCCCAGTCAACAAGAACCTTGTTGGACGTGATCGTGCCGGTGCTGACCCGGAGTTGCTGAACCCCCCACGTTGTGTTTGCCTGAGCCCAAGTGAGCGTCACCTTACCGGTGGCGTCAGCATTGCTGGGCCACGTTGGCGGGTCAAGTGGCGTGCCCTCGAGCTTCAGCACGTTCAGCCAGGTGCCGAGGGGCAGATTCGGTACCGGGTTGCCGAACTGATCGAGGAACTGCACGGTTACGGTAGCTTGTTCTCCGGCCGACGCCGGCCCAACCGTGCCCGCGATCTTTACCTGCTTGTCAGGCGTCAGCTTGATGCTGGTAAGCACCGGCACGTACCCCCAGAGCACATGCACCTGGGTGGAATAGATGGGAGCGCCTTCCAACACGAGACCGTCGGCCGGGGCGTAGATCATGACGCGCAGGATCGACTCGATCCGCGGTTTGGCATTCGGACCCTCGATATTCTCGTCGGCCAACTGGATGTCGACCCTGCTACCAGTGAGCAGGTTGGAGGCGAGGCCCGGGGTCGGAGTGTAGAAACTGTCGAGCGTCCAGGCCTTGGCGCCGTCGGTGGCGAGACCGATGTCGTTCGGCGGATTATACTCGTTGCCTATGAGCCCGTCGAAGCCCCAGATATCCTTATCCAACGGGGAGATCGTCCCTAGCGCGGACTGGAGATCCAGGTAGTCGTTGTAGGACATGTTGTAGTCGCTGAAGTCACTGCCGAACGAACGGCCAAGCGGCCAGGAGGGGACACCCGGTTGACCAACGTCGGTTCTCGCCCAATAGGGCGCTTCGCCCGTCAGGCTTGACGAGCTGGAGCCCAGCCACTGGTTGAAGAAAAAGGACTCTGTGCCCCCGGGGCCGACGATGTAGGCGAACGGGTCGTCCGTCTGTCGGGGCTCGTTGGAGTCGGGCCGCGGCCCGTTCTGATCGTAAGCGCCGGTGGGATCGCCCTCCGGCAATAGGTCGGTCGGATCGCCATCGGTCAGGTAGGCCAGCGGGACGTAGGTATCATCTGCGATAACCTGGCCTATGCTGTTGAGGAGGTAGACCACCTCGTAGTCGGCGAGGTCGTTGCCGAACAGGTCTTGCACGTGGACTTCCACGTGAGTGGACCCAAGCTCGAGGCCGGTGTACGGGCTCACGAACACATCGTACGTGTGTGTGACGGGGTCTACGATGGCCCCGGCGTTGTCGGCGACCTTCCTTCCGTCCACCCACACTGAGAACTTAAGATCGCCGGGCGTGATGGTCTTGCCGGCCACCCAGGCCTTCTGGGCCCAAGCGTTCAAAACGCCGTGCGGGTTGCCTTGCCAGGTCAACGTGGCCTTGATGCGCTCCGGACCTTTCACGTTGGAGTTGATCGTCACCGAAGCTTCGCCGGCGGCATTCGTCAGGACCGAAGCGACGGGGGTAGTGATGCTGCCCACGCTGGGCATGGCGGGATAGGGATATACGGAGTCTACCTTGTCGAAGCTGACCGTCTTATCCTTTAGCGGCAGGTAGATACCGGTTCGGCCGCTGAACTCCTCAAGCACGCCGTCTCCGTTGACGTCGAACTTGGTGTAGCCCCCGACATAGCTGAGCGTGATCTGGCGACCTTGGACCCACACGGTGTCACAGTCCCAGCTCCTCAGGATCTTGCCGCCCGCGTCAACCAAGATGTCGGGCTGGTAGTCGGAGACATCGAGATTGGCGCTGTCCAGAGTGGTATGAACGTGCAGGTTTGTGGCGTTCACCAGCAAGATCCCGCCAAGATAGGCGGCGTCCTTGGCATCGAAGATACCGTCGTAGGCTGACCCGGCCATGTCACCGTCGATGTAGGGAGTCTGCTTGGTGGGATCGTTCGGCGTTGGATCCAGTTCCAGCTTCAGACCGTATGCGTGCAAGGTAAAGATGTGCGTAGCACCAACCACGTTGGAGGAAACCGCCTCGTTCACAGGCACCGCTTTAAGAATGTCATTGGGGTACCCATCGTCGGCGGGGGTGCTCACGCGATCGAAGACCATCTGTTGCGTGGTCGTCGGATCATCGAAGGTCACCACGTTCGCGTCCAGCCACTGCACCTCGGCCGTGTACATCTGGTAGGTGCCTTCAGCGCCGCCCGTGCCCTTGTCGCGCACTTTTGCGTGCACGATCTGCTCGCCCGGCTCGTAGGACTTCACGAACACGGTGGCTTTGCCGGCAGAGTCGGTGACATCATAGTCTTTGCTTCCCTGGCCCTCCTGGTCGGAGACGTCGCGCGAGTCGTCGGTCTGGAAGAAGCCCACGCCTTGCATGGTCCATTCCACCTCGCGACCGGCGACGGGGTTGCCCTTGGTGTCAACCAGAGTGATGACGAGAGTCCTCTCTTCACCGATGTTGGGGGCGACGTAGGCGGGAATGATCGGGTAGCTACGGGCGGCAAGGTGTGCGAGATCCAGGTCTTCAGCTGCTGGGCTACCGGGACATAGTGCCAGATCCTCGTCATCGGTACTGACGTCAACATAGCCCCATGCCGGCTGCGGATCCCAATCGTAGTCGTGATATGCGTCGCCCGCGATCGTGTCGTGGTCGACCAGCATCTTCGGATACGGGTTGCCGACGTAGGTGGCGATGGCCCGCGTGTAGGTCTTACCGGTCACGGTGGACTCGATCTTGATCTTGCTGTAGCCATTCGCGTCGGTCTTGCCGGTCGCGGTCTTGGCGGCGGTGATGGCCACCCCGTCGACGGCGGTGATGTTGCCTACGGACGTGTAGGCCTCATTGACCGTGCTGGTCCCTGGGTCGTCAAGGATGTTGTAGATGCTCCACTCCACACTGATGCCGGCCATGGTACGTGGCTTGTAACTGCCGGGGGGAATGTCCATATCCCAATAGTCGCTATCGGCCGCAGTCCAGGTGGTGACATCGAGCTCGTAGTCGTAGCTCCAATAATCCCCGAAGTCGACACCGTCGTTCTGCTTCAAACTGGTGGGATCGAACGCAGCCGTGCTGATTGCGTTGTACCAGTCGGTCTGAGCGGTGGAGCGCGGGCCGGGGCCGAACACCACTACGCGAACGCCCCACTCGTGGGCGACGCCGACGTTGTTCTGAGCCGAAAGGGTACTCCCGACGGTGTAAACCTCGTCGAGAGCCAGCCAGTATGCCGTCGCGTACGTGGCAGCCAAACCCTTTACCGCTGCGGACATGCGCTGCGTACCAGGCTCGGCCGAGATCAGCTTGACCTTGACTTCGCCGAAGTTGTTCGTCATGGCTGCTTGCGGCGAGATGTTGCCCACGTAGAACGGGTCGGCGAAAATGGTATCGAAGTCGACCAGGACTCCGGCCGCCGGCTCACCGGCGGCGTCCGTGACCTTGAAGGTAACTTCGCGGAAGACGCCGATCAGATTCTCGCTCTTGTCGGCAGAGACCAGCTGGATCTTGGCCGGCGTGGAACCCGCCGTGGGGACTTTCCCTTGGGCGCGGATCAGGAAAGCCGCAGCCTGGATGCGGGTGAGCTTGGTCGCGGGAGCCATGTTGCCCTTGGCGTCGCCCTCGGTGATACCGAAGTCATACGCAAAGGCGACTTCGGCCTTGAGGTCCGAGCTGATGCTGGCTTTGTCACCGAAGTTGGCGAGAAGAGCGTCGATCTCAGCGGGCGTATACATCGTGGCCAGGTCGTAGCCGTTAGTCTTGGCGATGTATCGGGAGATGATGGCGACCGCTTGGACACGGGTGATATCGACGGTCGGTCCGAAGGTCGCCAACGTGATGCCGTTGACCAGACCTGCGGCTCTCGCGCCTTCGATCCACTGATAGTAGATGCTGGTCTTAGGTACGTCTCTGAAAGACGCGATGGTCCAATTCGCCAACTCCACGTCGAAGGCCGTCACGGCCATCTTCGTAAACTGGGCGCGGTTGATGACTTGGGACGGCTTCCAGAGGGTCCCGTAGCCGGCGGAGATCCCCTTTATCTGGCTGTCGGTGATACCGTACTTCGTGGTCACCGACTCGGGCAAGTCGCTCCAGGTTGGCGCCGCGAGAGCCACACCAGCGAAGCCAAGCACCAAGAAGGTGGTGAGGACGGACAGAACCACGACCTTAAGGGTGCGCTTCTGCATTTGACAACCTTTCCTCATCGGTCTCACAGCCGCGCCCCCCAATGTCCGGGCGCGCCGCCACGGCGCAGCAACCCGCAACGCGAATCTATCATAGCTTGCATGGGCTAACATTCGCCAGGGGCGTCCCTGAATCCTTCGCTGTGAAGCCGAGATCCAAGATCGAGGGCGCCGAAGAAGCAGGGGACGGCGTCTGCTCAGCCCGGCGTTCTCGCGCGGACTCGACGGCCGCTTGGCCGCGCACTAGTGGACCTACTAGACCTGCGCGCCGACCCCCAGGGTGCTGCCGGCGGGCGTGACCGTCCCGGCCGGTGTCAGGGCACCCCTTACATCGAACGCGTCAACATTCACGTAGCCGTATATGGCCGAAGGGTTCTTCTGTCCACTGCACGTGATGGTGACTGTGTGGGGGCTGTTGGAGAGCGCCCCTGAACTCCAGACCGGCTGCTGATAGGCAGTCGCAGACCGGTAGAGGTCGACCAGGACCGCGGTACCTCCGTCGAGAGCCACCCAAACCTTGCCGTACTGTCTGCCCGTCCGGGCGATGTAGGTCAGGCTCGTCCCGGTGAAGCTGACGGTGACCGAGGCTCCGGAAGAAGAGCTCTGTTTCACGGAATAGCCCGAGTCGCCGGTCCCGCTGGAATTGCTCCAGGAGCCGGAGTAGGCGAGGCGGGTGTCGGTCTGCTCGAAGCGGGTCAGGACCGGTGCGGGTGTCGTGGGCGTAGTAGTGGTCGTGGACGAGGTGGTCGTGCTGCTCGTCGTGGTGCTGCTCGACGTGGTGGTGGTAGTTGTAGTGGTGGTAGTCGTGCTGCTCGTCGTGGTGGTCGAGGCTGTGGTCGTTGTGGAGACAGCAGAAGCAGATTCGACCGTGCCCCTCACGTCGAAAGCGTCGAGATTCACGTAGCGGTATGTGGCAGATGGGTTCTTCAGTCCGCTGTTCGTGATAGTGACTGTGTGGGGGCCGTTAGCGAGCGTCCCTGAACTCCAGACCGGCTGCTGGTAAGTGGTCGCAGAACGGTAGAGATCGACCAGGACCGCAGTACCTCCGTCGAGAGCCACCCAGGCCTTGCCGTACTGTCGGCCCATCCGAGCGATGTAGGTCAGGCTGGTGCCGTTGAAGCTGACGGTGATCGATACTCCGGTGGAAGAGTTCTGTTTCACGGAGTAGCCCGAGTCGCCGGTCCCGCTGGAATTGCTCCAGCTCCCGGAGTAGGCGAGACGGGTATCGGTCTGCTCGTAGCGGGTCAGGACCAGTCCCGGCGTGGTGGGCGTGGTGGTGGTCGGCTGCCCGGTCGCCGAGGCGGCCACCGCCAGGTCGGCCCGCACCCGCCCGTACCCGTACGTCTGATCGTAGCCAGCGGTACCGAGATCGAGAGCCGTTTGCTCGAGGATGGTCGTGACCTGCGAAGGGGTCAGACTTGAGTTGACCGACCGCATGAGAGCGACGACCCCGGCCACCATGGGCGAGGAGAAGGAGGTGCCGTTCCAGTAACCAGGAACAGTCTCAGAAGAGGAGACATTCCAGGTGAGGATGCTCACACCCGGTGCCGACAGGACGAGGCCGGATCCTGTGGAGGAGAAGTAGGCGATGGCATCGTTCGAGTCCGTCGCGCCCACCGAGATGACGCCGGAGTACGCGGCCGGGTAGGAGACACCCGCGCCCGGGCCACTGTTGCCAGCCGAAGCCACGACCACCACGTTGTGGGACAGGGCGTAATTGACCGCGGACTGCATGGCCGAACTGCCCCCGGGACCGCCGAAGCTGATGTTGACCACGTTGGCCCCATGATCGACCGCGTAGACGACGCCTGCAGCCAGGTCGTAGTCCCAGGCGCTCCCGTCAGTGGAGATCTTCACCGGCATGATGCCGACATTCCAGGCAGCTCCGGCCATGCCGCCACCGTTGTTTCCCTGAGAGGCCGCCACCCCGGCGACCGCGGAGCCATGGCCGGCCGTGTCGTCCCAAGCGGGCCACACCGCCGAGCCGCTCAAGATGTCATAGGGCGAGACGATGCGGCCCGCGAAGTCGGCCACGTTCTGGTCCAGGCCGGTGTCGATGACTGCCACAGTCACCGCCACCGAGCCGGTAGTGGTGTTCCAGGCCGCCGGCAGACCGATCTTCGGCGGGGCCCACTGAGAACCGTAGTAGGGGTCGTTCGGCACCAGCGCCGCGTATACGGGTTGCGTCTTCTCGGCCCACAGGACATTCTGGTCCAGACGAAGACTCGCAAGGGTGGAGTCCAGAGTGGCCGGATCCGCCACGTCGAGAACATGCACCCCCAGGGCACCGATGGCCGACCGCTGGCGCAACTTGAACCCCGAGAGGTCTCGACTCGACCCCGACGGGCTCACCACGGCGGAAACGTCCGGGCCGGCGGCGAAGCCCGCCGTGTCGGAAGCCGAAGACTGGTTCTGATCCTCAGGGAGAGCGGCGCCGTGGGAGGAAAGATGAGCTCCCGGGCGGAGCTTGATGGCGATGCGGGCCGGCCCTGAGGGCAGCATCGACGCACCACGAACGGGGACTTGCGTGAGGGATGCTTGACCGCCGGTAGGAGCAGACGTGGGCGACGCCGTCGCCTGACCGCCCGTCCATCCGGGCCCGAGGGTGCCAAGGAGCAACGCAAGCACAAGCAAGGCGCCTGTCAACAGTTTGGTCACGACGGGCCACGAACGCCTCGTATCAAGCCGATGGACCCAAGAGTCCTGGGATCTCCTAGACATCACTCGACTTCCTTCCCTCGCATGCGTACAGTCTACCCCACGGGGGCACCATATCTGTTTCATCGGCATGATCCGGTGTGCGCTTGAGACCTTTTCCGACCTTCACTCCCACGTAAGGATGATCAGGGAGCAGCCACGAAAGTGGTCACCAACGGAGCGCTCTGGAGCTCGCCCGGGTCGGGAAGGCCGTTGTTGTTGAGGTCGAGGAAGGTGGTGAAGGTCACCTCCACCGCTCCAGGGGCGGTGAACGTGTGCTCCAGCCAACCGAGGCGATCCACCGAGCGGCCGAACAGATCCCACACCTGCGCTTGATCGGCTCCCCCAGCGCGTACTCGGCGATGAGCTTGTAGTCCACCTCGCCGATCGGCGCCGGGTACGTGACGTGCCGCACGGTACCACCCGCGTACACCGCGCGCCCATACAGATCGACCACCTTGAGCCGAATGTCGACCGCGTTGCCAAGGAGCCATCAGGGGCCCGGCGGTCCACAGATCGAGACCCACCCGGCTCTGCTCCTGGAGGATGGTCCACGCAGGCTCCTTGACATCCACCGTCACCGCCAGCGGTCCGAGGGTCGCCGCGTTACCGGCCTTGTCGGTGACGATGGCCCGGAACACGTACCGGCCGTTGGCAAGGCCCCCGGAGGAGCACCCGTGGAGGGCCATGCCGCCGCATACGAGGACGTCCCCGGATCCGGCACGAGATCGGTGGAGATGGACTGCCACACCGGCACGCTCTGGTCGACCGCATACTGGAACTCCACCTGCTTCACGCCCGAGCGGGCGTCGGCGGCAGTAACGGCGAAACCCGGCCGGGCCGTGTCGACCGTTGCGCCGGACTGCCCGGCGGGCGCGACCGGCGCCGTGATGGCGCCGGTGGGCGGCACCGTATCGACCAGGTAGGCGACCGGAGTGGAGACCGCCGACAAGCCCCCCGGCAGTCCTGATGTCCGCCGTAAATACGTGGCTGCCGTCGGCAAGGGCGGTCGCGAGCGGAGCGGAGAAGTCCCCGGCCGCGGCCACCACGACCTCGGCCACCTGGGTCTGCGCTCCGCCGAACGCGTCGTAAACGCGGACCGTCCCGGCAGCCGCGATGTGCCCGTTCACTACCGGCGTCGCATCATTTCCGGGGCTCGCCGGTACAACCGCCAGGGCTGTGGGGGGAGCCGGCAGGGCCGGGACGAAGCTGCGAGCCTCCTCTGCCACCCGCAGCACCAGAACCGCCGCCTGCGCCCGGCTGAGGGTCGCCGTCGGGTAGAGCCGACCCTCGGTGCCCTTTACGACGCCGTGAAACACCAAGTAGGCGGCTGCGGCCGCGTGGTCGGCGGCGAGGTCGCCGGCGTCGGAGAACGCGACAAGATACGCCGCACCCTCGGCGGCGTACCATCCCGCCAGAGACGCGTAGCCGGACCCGCCCCCGGAGCCTGAGATCGCCCCGGTGGCGGCCAGTTCCGCCCGGGAAAGATACCGGCCCAGGATGGAATCGGCCTGTTGCCTGGAGATGGTAGTGCTGGGGTCGAAAAACCTGCCCGTCGGCGTCGTCCGGCCTTCGATCAGACCGGCCGCACTCGCGCCTTCCGCGAACACGTAGAAGACGCTGCCCTTAGCCACATCCGCAAACGTGGAGACGCCCGGATCTGCACTGGACACGCCCAGCCCGCTCACCACCATCTTCGCGAACTGCGCCCGGGTGACCGGCGCTCCGGGTACGAAGGTACCATTCTCGAAGCCGCCGGCGACGGTACCCACCTGTGTGTCGGTGACCCCGTACTCGGCCACCCACCAGTCACCGGGAGCGTCCGTCCAGGGTGGCGCGGCAGCGGCCACGCCGGTGAGGGCCCCGAACACCACCACGGCCAGAACCAGAGCAAACGCCATCGTGGTGGAAACCGGTGTGATCTTCGATCTCATCTCTCGCCTCCCTCCAGACAAGGCAGGCGCCGGACCGCCGGGCGGCCGAGGTGCTGAACTGCCATCGCGGGACACACCCAGTCTAGCATGGGGCACAGGGGCCACCAATGAAAGGGGGCCCGCCTTGCGGCGGGCCCCCTTTCCCTACTTTCGCGGAGCTACTCCGAGATCAGCAGATCACGGACCATACACGAAAGTGGTGACGAGCTTGTTGCTCTGCAGCTCGCCCGCGTCGGGAAGATCGTTGCCGTTAGCGTCGAGGAACAGGGTGAAGGTGATGATGGTGTGTGGCATTCCACTCCACGTATCATACCCCCAGCCGTCCGCCTCGATACCGACTTCATCGATGCTGCCGTCAGTGATGTCCCTGACATTGGCGCCGAAGATGTTGGCGATGTCGCCCTCGGCGATGATCTTGAAGGCCGAGTTCGAAAGGCCGACGGTCTTGGTAAGGTCAACGGTCTCAACCATGTCGCCAACGTACATCGCGCGGCCATACTGGTCGAGGATCTGGCCCCGCATGTCGACGGTGTCGCTCAGGAGCTTCAGAGGATCGCCGGTCCAATCATCTCGCCCGCCGGGCTCTGTTGGAGCACGAGGGTGGTCGGCTTCGCCTCTTCCTCGCTCCAGATCACGCGGATCTGAGTCGAGTAGATGGGCGTACCTTCCTTGACGATACCCTTGGCCGGAGCGTAGATCATGACGCGGAGGTCGGACTTGTTGACGTCCCACTCGTCGCTGATGTCCTCAGCCAACTGGATGTCGACGTTGCTACCGGTGAGCAGGTTCGGCTGCAGAGTCCCGACCAGGTCGGTCTGCCGCGCTCGGGCGCGAAGAACCAGCCGTCGAGCGTCCAGGCCTTGGCGCCGTCGGTGGCCGAGCATGATGTCGGATCTCCGTCACCGTTCAGATCGTAGAACCAACCGACATCCCACGGAGCCGAGTCGTAGTTGATGCCCTGGATGGTGTCGTACTCGCCGTCCGTCATGTTGTAGTCTTCGAAATCGCTGCCGTCCGTGCGGCCGAGCGGCCACTCGGGAATACCGGCTTGACCGTATTCGCTTCTCGCCCAGAAGGGCACGCTATCGGTCAGGTTCGAGGAGCTGGAGCCGAGCCACTGGTTGAAGAAGAACGCGTCGTGATCGGTGCCGCACCGGGCCACGATGTAGCGCGTACGGGTCACTGAGCGGATCCGGTTCGTCTGGAATCCGGCCTGGTGCCGTTCGTGTCGTACGGCTTAGCAGTGGGGCTGTCCGAGCGGCAGAACGTTGTTCGTGTCTTGGTCGACCAGGTACGCCAACGGCACGTAGGTGTCGGCTGCGTCTGGCTCCGCCCACCGACTGTCGATGTCTCGAGCAGGTAGACGACCTCGTAGTCGGGCAGGTCGTTGCCGTAAGCGATCTTTCACGTGCACTTCGACGTGGGCCGAGTTGAGCATGTCGAGTCGCCGCCGAGCGTCGTCCTCGTAGTCGTGATCCAGGTAGGCGTAGGCGTACGCGTCGCGAGCTCGCCGCTTGTTGGTGGCGACCTTACGTCGTCGATCCAGATCTCGATGGTGACGATCGGTGGAGTCGGTGGCAGCAGACCTGTGCCGGCGACCCAGGTCTTCTTAGCGTACGCGCAGCCAGAGCCGGACCGTTGTGCGGGTTGCCCGCCCAGTCGACGGACGGCCTTGATGGTCTCCGGACCCTTGACGGTGGAGGTGACGGTCACGCTGGCCTTTACCAGCGGCGTCGGTGGCGACAGCGGTGGCTGGGAGTGAAGTCGCCCACGCATGGCCACGGCGGCCGTGATCGAGCGCCGCAAGGTCGCTCAACGCAACGGCAGGATCAGAGTACTCGTTGACCTTGGTGAAGGTGACGGTCTTACCGGCCAGCGGCAGGTAGATACCGGGCTCGCCGTCGAAGGGCTCCTTGTAGCCGTTGTCGTCGTAGTCGTACTCGGTGTAGGCGCCCTCGAAGCTGAGGGTGAGCCAGCGACCGGCGACTTTGACCTGGCGGTACCGGTCTCGTCAGAATCGCCGAGTCATCGGCTTCGATGATGCCGTTAGTCCTCGTCACACGGCAGGTCGACCATGACGTCGGCGATTGCGCCGGTCGAGCACTCCGACGAGTATTGACTGCGTCCCGACCATGTCGTCGGACGATCGAAGGTCTTCGCGGGTGGCAGCACATGAGGATGCCACCGAAGTAGGCGGCGTCCTTGGCAGTCGAAGATGCCGTCGTAGGCGGACCCGGGCGATCGGAGTCGATGACGGGGTCTGACCATCGGGCTCGTCAGATGGTCGGATCGTATTCCAGCTTCAGACCGTAGACGTGCAGGATGAAGTGTGCGAGCCGTTCACCGCGTTGGTGGACAGGGCTTCGTTGTTCGTTCGAGACGTCATTGAGGTACTCGTCGTCAGTCGGGAGTGCTCTACGACCCAGACCATCGCTGAGTGGTGATGGTCGTCGAAGGTGGCGATGTCGACATCGAACCACTGCACTTCAGCGGTGTAGGTCAGGAAGGTGCCTTCCGCGCCGCCGGTGCCCTTGTCGCGCACTTTGGCGTGGATGATCTGCTCGCCGGCATCGTAGGACTTGACGAACAGCGGTCGCCTTACCGGCGGCGTTGGTCACGTCGAAGTCTTTGTTGTTGGCGGCCACGTTACGGATCGGAGATGTCGCCGGCGTCATCGGTCTGGAAGAAGCCGACACCCTGCATGAACCACTCGACGTACTTGCCGGCGACCGGGTTGCCGTAGGTGTCGACCAGCGTGATGGTGAGGGTCTTCTCTTCACCGATGTTGGCGGCGCTGATAGGCCGGAGCTGATCGGGCCGGCCGGCGCAGCCGATGGTGTGAGCGATCCAGGTCTTGACCTGGGTGGCATCACTCGATCGGCTGGTCGTCCCAGTCGTCATGAAGTGCTGACTGCTCGATCCTGGAAGGTGTCGTGGTTGAACAGCTGCTCCGGATACGGGTTTCCGGCGTAGTCGGCGACGGCCTCGGTGTAGGTCTTACCGGTCACTGTCCGAGTCGATCTTGATCGAGCTGAAGCCGTTGGCGTCGGTCTTGCCCACCGCGGTCTTGGCGGCGGTGATGGCCACCCCGTCGACGGCTGATGATGTTACCGACGGAGGTGTACGGCCTCATTGGTGAGCTTGGTCAGCGGGTTGTCGAGCATGTTGTAGATGGCCCACTCGACGTCGATGCCGGCCATGGTCCGCGGCTTGTAGCCGCACTTGGCCATGTCGAGCTCGTCGGCGTAGGTCCGCAGCCGTCGTCGCATCGCGAGTCGGAGTCGAAGCTGCAGTCGTCGCAGACGACGTCGACGCCGTCGTCACGTTGATGTTGGTCGGATCGAAGGCTGCCGTGCGATGGCGTTGTACCAGTCACTCTGGCTGGTGGAACGCGGGCCGGGGCCGAACACGACTACGCGGACGCCCCACTGTGCGCCACGCCGACGTTGTTCTGGGCGGTACGCGGTCGCTCGGTGGTGTAGACCTCGTCCAGAGCCAGCCAGTACCTGGTGGTGTAGATGGCGGCCACACCGGCGACCGCGGCGGACACGCGCTGCGTGCCGGGCTCAGCGGAGATCAGGTTGACCGTCACTTCGCCGAAGCTGTTGGTCATGGCCGCTTGCGGCGAGATGTTGCCAACGTAGAACTCGGCGCCGACCAGGGTGTCGAAGTCGACCAGCACGCCGACGGCCGGATGGCCGTCAGCGTGGTGACCTTGAAGGTGACCTGAGTAGGTCTGACCGATCAGGTTCTCGCTCTTGTCGGCGCTGACCAGTTCGATCTTGGCCGGGGTCCACAGTTGCCGGCGGGACCATGAGCCTGGGCCCGGATCAGGAACGCCGCACCCTGGATACGGGTCAGGTTGGCCAGCGGATCCACGTTGCCGAAGTCGTCGCCCTCGGTGATGCCCATGTCATAGGCGAAGGCGACTTCGTCCTTGAGGTCGAGCGAGATGCTGGCCTTGTCACCGAAGTGGGCCAGGAGAGCCATCGATCTCAGCCGGCCGTGTACATGGTGGCCAGGTCGTAGCCGTTGAGCCTTGGCGACGTAACGGGCGACGATGGCGATGGCCTGCTCGCGGGTGATGTTGGTCGTTGGGGTTGAAGGTGGTCGCCGAGGTGCCGTTGACCATACCGGCGGCCTTGGCGCCTTCGATGTATTGATAGTAGAAGCTGCCTTTGGGAACGTCCGTGTAGGACGCGGTGGCCGGATTCACCAAGGGGATACTTGAAAGCTGCCACAGCCATCTTAGTGAACTGTGCGCGGGTGACGCTCTGGTATGGTTTCCAGAGGCCACCGGGGAAGCCTTCGGATATCGCCGCTACCTGGTTGTCGGTGATGCCGTACTTGGCGGTCACCGTGTCGGGCAGGTCGCTCCAGGTCTGGTCCGCGAGGGCCACACCGGCGAAGCTCAACACCAGGATGATGGCGAGGACGGCCAGAATCGCGACCTTAAGGGTGCGTTTCTGCATGATTCCACTCCTCTTTTCTTGTTTACTCATAGCAAAAATCGTTCTTGCCGTTTCCTACTTTTGAAGCGGTAGTGAGTAGGAAGAAGAACGAGTCACCTCCTTTCGCTTTTGGGCTCACAGCCGCGCCTACCAACGCGGAGTGGCAAACTCTGTCGAGGCCTTGGGCGGCAAGTGCCCGCGGCCGTTTCAGACCAATAGAAAAGTGCAGACCAGCTGCACGGATGATCGAGCATATCGTAGATGGGGCTGTTGGCGAAGTCTCATGGTCATCGCGGCCCCCGTCACGAACCCGCGTTGATGGCGGTTATGACGGCGCCCTTGCTCGTCCACCCGGACCTGGATGACGAAGCGCTTGATGGTCTCCACCAATTCGCCTTGCCCGTTGACGACCCTGTCGTTGATACCCATGGTCACGCGCACCGTGTCGCCGGTCGAGCGACTGCACGCCGGTGATCGTGTAGCCGTAGGGCTCGTTGAGAGACATCATCATCTGCGCCAGCGACGACTGGGCCCCGGCGGCTACCAGCGCCCGAGCGCCGGAAGTGTTGCCGGTGATGACCATGTCGGCCAAGGCAGCGGGCCGCCGTCTTGGCCGAGCCTTCGCGCTGGGTGGCGGTGTATTGCTGCTCGCCGGTGGTGCTGGGCGAAGAGGGCTGAGTGGTCGTGGGACCGCGGGCTGGTGGTGCCGGGGCCGATGCGGTCGTGCTCGGGCCGCCGGCGGTGGCGCCGGTGGTGCTCGGTGCCGCCGGTGGTGCGTGGTGCCGGGGCCGCCCGGGCCCTGCGTGGTGCCGGGCTGGGTGCGCCGGTGGTGCCGGGGCCCTCGCTGCTGACGGTGGTGCCGTCGGTGGTGACGGTGGTGACGGGCTCAGTGGTATCGGAGCTGACCACCGAAGTGATGGTGGTCGGATGAGTCGTCGTTATCGGCGGTCTGGAGCAGGCCCCCGCCGTAGGTGCCGAGGAGGGTGGCGATGACGGCCACTGCCGCGGCCGCGGAGCCCAGGGCCCAGCGCCAGGTGCGCGAATGGGCCGGGCGGGCGGCTGGCTGGCCGGTCGGCGCGCGAGCCCCGCCCTTCGCGGCCGCCGCCGGGACGCTCGCGACCTTGCCGACCGGCCCGGACCGGGCGACGCTCGAGTTCGCGTTGCAGCGAAGCCCAGCCGCGTTCCTTGGCGGCCTGGGAGACCTGCGCCTGCGCCAGACCGGACAGCTCGCGGCTGAGGACTATAAGAGACTCGTCGATGGTGATGTCGAGGCGGGCGACGGATCCGGCGCGAGTCGCGCCGGTCCTTCGCCGGGGCGGCCGGAACGACAGAAGGCCCGCGCCCTTGGCGCTTGCCCTTGGATTCCGCTCGCCGCTTGTTGAATATGCCCCTAAACATGGTTCATCAGAGGCTATATTGCCGGGGCGGCGGAAAAGTTACGTTGCTAACGAGAAAAGGGGCCCGGAGGCCCCTCAACTGCAGTCAGAATGTCCGCCGATCTTGCTAGCCGCGCTCGACCGTCTTCTTCTGGGTCACGACTTTCAAATCACCGACGGACTTGCCATCGACCATGTCGACGTGCATCTCGGCTTCCTTGCGGTCGAGATTGGTGAGAGCTATGAGTCTCTTTATCCGTTCCTCCCGACTCGGCCCGACCGCGTTCGCGGCCTTCATCTTAGCCACCCCAGTTCTCCGAACAAACGATCCAGTGCCGTCATTATCGCTCTGAAGTCCGCATGCGTCCACTGTTGGGTTCTGCCAGGCCCCGGCGGACAGACGCCGTTCGTCCTCGACCCCGGCCGCAACTCGCCGACACCGCCTTAATATGATTGACATGTTCATATTACTCAGGTACTCTACGCGGCGCGTTTTGATGCACCTTCCGCCCCCGGCACGTCTTGGGGCGTGCGTTTGCACGTATCATGTGGGGGGTACACTGCAGCCGGGCGGGACGCACGTGCCGCCCATTCGCCATGAACATGAAGAGAGCCAAGACGATGACCGACGCAAGTGCTGCCGCGAACGAGGCGAGGCCGAGAGCCATGAAGCTGGCGATCACGGGAAAAGGCGGCGTGGGCAAGACCACGGTGAGTGCGCTGCTCGCGAGAGAATTGGCGGCGCGCGGGCGACAGGTGGTGGCCATCGACGCCGACCCGGACTCCAACCTCGCCGCCTGCCTCGGCTACCCCCACCCTGAGACCATCCGCCCCCTCGTGGAACTGCACGACCTGATCGAGGAACGGACCGGGGTGCGCCCCGGCACGACCGGGGGCATGTTCCAACTCAACCCCTTCGTGGCCGACATCCCCGAGAAGTACGCGGTCGACGTGGACGGCATCAAGGTTCTGGTGGCGGGGGCGGTCAAGAAGGGCGGCGCGGGCTGTTACTGTCCCGAGAACTCGCTCCTGCGCGCCCTCGTCTCCCACCTGCTTCTCGAGGACGACGCGGCCCTCGTGCTGGACATGGAGGCCGGGATCGAGCACCTCGGCCGTGGCACCTTGCGCAGCATCGACCGGCTCCTCATCGTGGTGGAACCCGGCCGGCGCAGTGTGGAGACGGCGCTCCGCATCCAGATCATGGCGGCGGACATCGGGCTGACGAAGATCAGCCTCATCGGCAACAGGATCCGTTCGCCCCGCGACGAGGCCTTCCTGGTGGACCTGCTGCCCGGGATGCCCTTCGCCGGGTTCGTTCCCTACGATGACCTGATCCGCGACGCGGAGACCGCCGGTAGGTCGGTCTGGGGCGCCAGCGAGGCGGTGCAGAAAGCGATCGGCACGATCGTTACCGAGATCGAGAAGAGTCTGGAGGGGCCGGCACGCCCCGGAAAGTGACGCTGCGATGAGTGATACGAAGGTACAGAGCGCCGACCCAGTGGCCGTCGAGGTACTGGAGAAGATGGCGGCGGCAGGGATCGAAACCGCATTCGACCGACACGTCGAACAGGGCAATCGCTGCCAGTACGGAGAGAAGGGGGTCTGCTGCCGCATCTGCGAGATGGGCCCCTGCCGGCTAAGCCTGCGGGGCAAGGGGGCGACGCGCGGCATCTGCGGCGCGACCGCCTCCACCATCGCGGCGCGCCACCTCATCCGCCAGGTGGCGGCCGGAGCGGCGGCCCATTCCGACCACGGGCACGACATCGTCAAGACCCTCAAGCTGGTGGCGAAGGGCGAGGCGCAGGGTTACTCGATCAAGAGTCCCGAGCGGCTGTTCGAGCTCGCCCGCGAATGGGGCGTCAAGACCGAGGGCCGCGAGATCAACGACATCGCCGCTCGAATTGGCCGATCTGGCCCTGAGCCGAGTTCTACCAGCAGGAGGGCGAGATCCGCTATCCCGGCGATGCGCGCGCCCGAGGCGACGGTCAAGAACTGGCGCAAGCTCGGGTCTGATCCCCGTGGGCGTCGAGCACGAGATCGTGGAGACCATGCACCGGACGCACGAGGGGGTGGACGCCGACTACGTCAACCTCATCATGCACGGCATGCGCACGTCGATGGGCGACGGCTGGGGCGGCGCGATGCTGGCCACCGACTTCGGCGACATCCTCTTCGGCACGCCGATGCCGGTGCGCAGCCAGGTGAACCTCGGCGTCCTCAAGGAGGACTACGTCAACATCGTGGTGCACGGCCACGAGCCGACGCTGTCGGAGATGGTGGTGGCGGCCAGCCGCGACCCCGAGCTGATCAAGCTGGCCGAGGAGAAGGGCGCGAAGGGCATCATCGTGGGCGGCATCTGCTGCACGGCCAACGAGATCCTGATGCGCCAGGGCGCTCCCGTCGTCGGCAACTTCCTGCACCAGGAACTGGCCATCGCCACCGGCGCGGTGGACGTCATGCTGGTCGACGTGCAGTGCATCATGCCCGCCATCGTGGAACACGCCCAGCGCTTCCACACCAAGGTCATCACCACCAGCAAGAAGGCCAAGATCCCCGGCGCCACGCACGTGCAGTTCGACGAGACCCACGCCTGGGACATCGCCAAGGAGATCGTCCGCCGCGCCGTGGAGAACTACCCCAACCGGCGCGCCGTCGACATCCCGCCGGGCAAGACCGACCTGGTCGCGGGCTTCACCGTCCAGAACACCTTCTGGCACCTGGGCGGACGCTACCGTTCCACGTTCCGGCCGCTGAACGACGCGATCATCTCCGGCCGGCTGCGCGGCGTCGCCGCCGTCATCGGCTGCAACACGGTCAAGAAGACCCAGGACGACAGCCACATCAAGATGGTCAAGGAGCTGATCGCCAACGACGTGCTGGTCGTCATGACCGGCTGCGCCGCCACGGCCTGCGCCAAGGAAGGGCTGCTCCAGCCCGAGGCGGCGGCCAAGTATGCCGGCAAGGGGCTGCAGGAGATCTGCGAGGCCGTCGGCATCCCGCCGGTGCTGCACCTGGGCTCGTGCGTCGACAACAGCCGCATCCTGGTGGCCCTCTGCGAGATGATCAACGAGGGCGGTCTGGGCGAGAAGCTGTCGGACCTCCCGATCGCCGGCGCCGCGCCCGAGGCCATGTGCGAGAAGGCCATCGCCATCGGGTTCTACTGCGTGGCCTCCGGCGCGTACGTGAACTTCAGCCCGGCCATGCGGGTGCTCGGCAGCGACGAGCTGACCAAGTTCCTGACCGAGGACGTGGAGGAGCTCGCGGGCGGCAAGTTCTCGTTCGAGGACGATCCCACCCGCGCCGCCCAGCTCATGATGGCGCACATGGACAAGAAGCGCGAGGCGCTCAAGCTGCGCCCCATGATGTACTCCAAGTCGTTCCTGGAGGAGGCGGCGTCGGAGCCGAAAGGGGAGATCAGCGCGGCCGGCCTGGCGGCGCTGCAGGTGGTTGAACCGGGCGCGAAAGCATGCGCCGGGGTTGAGCCCAGGTCGGCGAAAGCCAGAAGGCCGACGGGCTGGAATGAGTTCCGGGAAACGAGCTGAAGCGACTTCAAAGGTGAAGCTATGTCAAAGATAATAGCGAGTGCCGCGATCCGGGGCGCGCATGCTATTGGTCGGCCAGGCGGAAGCGGATTTCGAGCTGGCCCGGGATTCGAAGGGCGAAGACGCGGCCGTCGGGTATCCAGATACCGCCTACTACCTGCCCATGGCGTACGCGCTGATGGGCCTCAAAGTGGAGAAGATGGGCCAGATCAAGCCCATCCTGGCCGAGGCGCGGAGCTTGCTGGGCCCGGTGCCGACCGACGAGCTGTGGTTCCCCTACCTCGGTACCACGCTCGACGCCGGCATCGCCACTCTGCTGGCGGAGGAGATCATCACCGTCCTGCGCTACTTCCGCGGGGAAGAGCCTCAGGACGGCTGCAACGGGTTCTTCACCGACACCATCCTCCGCACACTCGGTATCCAGCTGGTTGACGGGCGCATGCCCGGCTTCGCGGCCATCATCGGCGCCGCCCCCGACGCCGACACCGCCGTGCAGATCGTGCGCGAGTTCCAGAAGCGCAACATCATGGTCTTCGCCGGCTCGTCCACCAACGGGGTCAGCATCGTGGACCAGTTGATGGAGAAGAACGTCCAGATGGGCTGGGACACCTACATCGTCCCCTACGGCCGCGACACTATCAGCGCCATCTACCCGCTCAACTGGGCCATCCGCGCGGCGATGACGTTCGGCGGCATCGCGCCCGGCAAGGCCCGGCAGTGCCTCGAGTACTGCAAGAACCGGGTGTTCGCCTTCGGGCTCACGCTGGGCGAGGTCGACGACTTCAAGTACGCGACGGGCGCCGGCGCCATCGACATGGGCTTCCCGGTGATCGCCGACACCGACATCCCGCAGATACTGCCCACCGGCATCTGCACCTACGAGCACGTCGTCAGCGAGCTCAACTACGAGAACATCGTGCCCCGCTGCATCGAGGTGCGCGGCGTCAAGGTCTCCCTCTCCAAGATCGACATCCCCGTCTCGTACTCCGCGGCGTTCGAGGGAGAGCGCGTGCGGAAGGAAGACACGCAGGTCGAGTTGGGCGGCAAGTACTCGACGGCGTTCGAGTACGTCCGCATGCGCGGCATGGATGAAGTGAAGGACGGCCAGATCGAGGTCATCGGTCCCGATATCGACTCGGTGGAGGTCGGCAAAGGACTGCCGCTCGCCATCCTCGTCGAGGTCGCCGGGCGGGCCATGCACACGGACTTCGAGCCGCTCATGGAGCGGAAGTTGCACGACTGGCTGAACTGCGCCATGGGCATCTTCCACATGGGCCAGCGCGACATCGTGTGGATGCGCGTCAGCAAGGAAGCCTACGCGAACGGCTTCCGCCTGAAGCACTTCGGCTCGATCATCCACGGCCAGATCCACAACCTGTACAGCAAGATCGTCGACAAGGTGCAGGTCACCATAATCTCCGATCAGGCCAAGGTGGACGAATTGCTGAAAGAGGCGAAGGTCGCCTACGCCCTGCGCGACGAGCGCCTGCTCGGCATGACCGACGAGAGCGTGGACGTCTTCTATTCCTGCAGCCTGTGCCAGTCTTTCGCTCCGAACCACATCTGCGTCGTCAGCCCCGAGCGGCTCGGCCTGTGCGGCGCGGTCAGTTGGCTGGACGGCAAGGTCGCCTACGAGATCGACCCGACCGGCAGCAACCGCCCCGTCAAGAAGGCGCAGCTCATCGACGCCGTCAAGGGCCAGTGGGCCGACGTGAACGAGTTCGTGTACAACGCCTCCAACCGGAACATCGAGACGGTCAACCTCTACTCCGTCATCGACAACCCGATGACCTCGTGCGGTTGTTTCGAATGCATCCTCGCCCTGGTGCCCGAGTGCAACGGCTTCATGATCGTGAACCGGGAGCACGCGGGCATGACGCCCTGCGGGATGAACTTCTCCACGCTCGCCGGGTCCGTGGGCGGGGGCAACCAGACCCCCGGCTTCCTCGGCGTCGGCCGGCAGTACGTGCTCAGCCACAAGTTCATCGCCGCCGACGGCGGCCTGAAGCGGCTGGTCTGGATGCCGAAGGCCCTCAAGGAATTCTACGGCGACCGCTTCGACGGCGCGGGCTCAAGAGGAAGGCGTGCCCGACCTGCTGGACAAGATCGGCGACGAGACGATCGCCACGACCGGCGAGGAGCTGCTCGAGCACCTCATGAAGGTAGGCCATCCCGCCGTCGAGATGGAGTCTCTGTTCTAAGATCGATCCAGGCTCGGCGCCGCCGACAAGGGATCATGACGAGGAGGGCCACATGGCACTGAAAGCGCTGGACATCTTCAAACTGCTGCCCAAGACCAACTGCCAGAAATGCGGCAGCCCCACCTGCTTGGCCTTCGCGATGAAGCTGGCGGCCAAGCAGGCTACCCTGGACCTGTGCCCGGACGTGACGGCTGAAGCTAAGGCCGCGCTTGAGGGATCGGCGGCGCCGCCGATCCGGCTGGTGGCCATCGGCGCCGGCCCGAGCAAGCTGGAGATCGGCAACGAGACGGTGATGTTCCGGCACGACGAGTCCTTCTACCACCCGCCGGGCATCGGGGTCATCGTCCCCGACGACCTTGACGACGCCGCGCTGGCGGCGCGCGTCGCGGCCATCGGCAAGTTGAGTTTCGTGCGCGTGGGCGTGAACATCCGCAGCCGACGTGGTCGCGGTCGAGAACGTCAGCGGCAACATGGACGCCTTCGCCAAGGCGGTCACGGCAGTGGCGGCGCTCGACCTGCCGATCGTCCTGGTCGCCACCGAGCCCGCTCACATCGCCAAGGCGCTCGAGATCTGCGCCCAGCATCGGCCGCTCATCCACGCGGCCAACCCGTCGAACTGGGAGGCCATGTCCGCGCTCGCCAAAGGAAACGGCTGTCCCCTGGCAGTGGCGGCGCCGGACCTCGACCAGTTGGCGACCCTTACGGAGAAGATCAAGGCCGACGGCGTCGAAGACTTGGTGCTCGACCTGACCGGCGGGACACTCTTGGACACGCTGCAGGCGCTCACGGCCGTTCGGCAGCTGGCGCTCAAGAAGAAGGTGCGCGCCCTGGGCTACCCCTGCATGACCGATCTCTCGCAGCACCGACGAGCTGGAGAATCTGGCCGCGTGCTGTTCGTACGTGGCCAAGTACGCGGGCATCGTCTTGACTCCGCTCCATCAGCCGGAGCAGATCCTCCCGCTGCTCACCGAGACCCAGAACCTGTACGCCGACCCGCGCAAGCCCATCCAGGTCGAGCCCAAGCTCACGCATGTGGGCGCAGCCACGCCGGATTCGCCGCTGCTGGTGACGACGAACTTCTCGCTCACCTACTACACCGTCGAGGGCGAGGTCGAGGCCAGCCGCGTGCCGGCCCACATCGCCGTGATCGACACCGAGGGCACGTCCGTGCTAACAGCCTTCGCCTCCGACAAGCTGACCGCCGAGAAGATAGCGGCCTTCTTGAAGAGCGATGAGGTCACGTCTCAAGGTGCGGCACCGCAAGGTCATCATCCCCGGCTACATCGCGGTCATGAGCGGGGCGCTGAAGGAAGAGTCCGGCTGGGAAGTCATGGTGGGACCCCGTGAGGCCAGCGGTATCGCCAAGTACCTGAAGACGGTGTGGCAGGCCGCTTGAAATCCTGCTCCGTCACTTTTCTTCCCGATAACAAGACCGTCTCGGTAGACCAGGGCACGAGCCTGCTCGACGCGGCGGCCGCCGCCGGCGTGACCATCAGCAACGTCTGCGGCGGCGATGGCGTCTGCGGCAAGTGCCGGGTCATCGTCAAGTCGGGCTGGGTGGCGACCAATCCCACCATGTTCCTCACCCGGCAGGAGATCCAGCGCGGAGTCGCGTTGGCCTGCCAGACCCACGTGGACGGGGACGTGGTCGTCGAGGTGCCGCTCGAGTCCCGGGGCCCGCAGCTGGCCACGGAGGACGCCATCCGGTTCGGCCGGGTGTCCGACCACGTGGGCGAGGGCAAGACCTTCCGCTACAGCCCGCTCTCTCGAAAGGAGTTCGTGGCTCTGCCTCCGCCGTCTCCCCAGGACAGCACTTCCGATCAGGAGCGGCTCTTCCGGGAGTTGCGGCGGCGCAGCACTATTCCGCTCATGCAGATGGGCCTTTCGGTGCTGAGGCCGCTGCCCACCCTGCTCCGCGACAGCGGCTGGCAGGTCACCGCGCTGCTGGGATGGCGCGATGGCACCACCGAAGTCGTGGACGTCGAGCCGGGCGATACCTCCGCCTCGAACTACGGGGTGGCGGTCGACCTGGGCACGACGACGTGCGTCGCCCACCTCGTCGATCTGCGGACTTCGGAGACTCTGGCCACCGAGGCAAAGTACAACTCGCAGGCTGCCAACGGCGAAGACGTCATCGCCCGGATCATGTATGCCTCCACGCAGGAGCGGCGCAACGAGATGCACGATCTGATGATCGCCGACGTCAACGAACTCATCACCGGCGTGATCCTCGACGCCCAGGTCAAGCTCAACGACGTCACCTACGTGATGTGCGCCGGCAACACGACCATGACCCACTTTCTCTTCGGGCTGGACCCGAACCAGATCCGGCGCGACCCCTACGTGCCGGTCGTCTCGCTGCCTCCCGTCGTACGCGCCGCGGAGGTGGGCGTCGGCATCAGCTCCCGGGGCCTGCTGGCGGCCCTTCCCTCGGTGTCCTCTTACGTGGGCGGCGATGTGATGGCCGACGTGCTCGTCAGTGGGATGACCCACTCCGAGGACGTCTCGCTGCTGATCGACCTGGGGACCAACGGCGAACTGGTGCTCGGCAACTCCGACTGGCTGATGTGCGCCTCGGCCTCGGCCGGGCCGGCCTTCGAGGGCGGCGGCATCAGCAGCGGCATGCGGGCGACCACCGGCGCGCTCGAGCGCGTCACCCTGGGCCCCGGCGGGCAGGTGGTGGAGTACGAAGTGGTGGGCAACGGCAAACCACTCGGCATCTGCGGGTCGGGGCTGATCGACCTGGTCGGCGAGTTGCTGCGGGTGGGGTGCATCGACCGCACGGGCAACTACATCCCGGAGGCCTGCGGCGGGCGCTTCCGCGTCGGCGAATCGGGCGACCGCGAGTTCCTGCTGTTCTCCCACGAGGAGACGGCGCTCGGCCGCGAGATCGTCCTGACCGAGGCCGACATCAGCAACCTGATCCACACCAAGGGATCCATCTACATGGCCGCGGAGTGCCTGCTGGATGAGGTGGGCATGACGTTCCCGGACCTGCAGCATGTCTACATCGCCGGCGGCTTCGGCAACTACCTCAAGATCGACCGCGCCATCGCCATCGGCCTGCTGCCGGACCTCCCTCACGACAGGTTCGACTTCATCGGCAACGGCTCGGTGCAGGGCGCCAAGATGGCCATGCTCTCCGAGGAGGCGATGGCGTACGTCTACGAGCGTATCGCGGGCGCGATGACCTCCATAGAGCTGAGCACCCACCCGAAGTACATGAACGAGTATTCTTCGACCCTGTTCCTGCCCCATACGGATATCGAGAAGTTCCCGTCCGTGGTGGCCGAGAGGGCGAAAGTCGCGCCCGCCGAGCAGGAGAAAGGAGACTAGGCATGCCTTTGCGCATCGCCCTAGCCGGTAAGGGCGGGTCGGGGAAGACGACCCTGGCCGCCCTGCTCTGCCGCAGCCTGATGAACCAGGGCGATCAAGCCCCTGCTCGCCGTGGATGCCGACCCGAACAGCTGCCTGGGGGAGCGCCTGGGCGTGGAAGTCAGCCGCACCATCGGCCAGTTGCGCGAGGAGCTGCGGGCCGACCCGGAGAAGGTCCCCACCGGCATGTCCAAAGCCGAGTGGGTGGAGGGGCTCATCACCCAAGAGATCACCGAGTCCGTCGGCTTCGACCTGGTCGTGATGGGGCGGCAGGAAGGGCCCGACTGCTACTGTTACATCAACAACCTGCTGCGCGCCTGCCTGAACAGGCTGGGCGACCAGTACCGTGCCGTGGTGATCGATAACGAGGCGGGCTTGGAGCACCTCAGCCGCCGCACGGACGGACGGGTCGAGGTGATGCTGGTGGTGTGCGAGCCCAACCTGCTGGGCGCCCGCACGGCGATGCGGATCACCGAGCTCATGACAAGCCTCAACCTCGACATCGGCAACGCCTACCTAGTGCTCAACCGAGGCCGGAGCGACGTGTCCGCCGACGTCCAGGCGCTGCTGGACGCGACGGGGCTCGAAGTGATCGCCTGGATACCCGACGACCCCACCGTGGCCACGCTGGAGTTGGAGCAGACATCGCTGCTGGACATACCGGCGGGAGCACCGGCGGCTGTGGCCGTCGACGCCCTGCTGCAACGCCTGCTTGAGAGGAGAGAAGCATGACTTCGTTGTCAGATGCCGCCGAGAAGTGGACCGGCGCCATAAACTCGCTCACGATCGGCGCTACCGCCGCGGACGGGGGAACCCGTACCTCGACCGTCACCGTGGGAGGGGCGAACGGCCTACCGTTCATGAACTACGAGGGACAGACCCCGAACCGCCCGGTCGTCGCCATGGAGATCTGGGACCGAGCGCCGGACGAGTGGGCGGCCCCGCTCATGGCCGCCCTCGGCGACGCCGTCCTGTCGCCCGTCGACTGGGCCCGCCGGTGTGTCGAGGAGTGGGGCGCCGACATGCTGTGCCTCAAGCTCGCGGGCACTCACCCCGACCTCGGCGACCGCTCGCCGGAAGAAGCCGCTCAGACGGTCAAGGACGTGCTGCGGAGCCGTCGGCGTGCCGCTCATCATCTGGGGGAGCGAGAACGACGAGAAGGACAACGAGGTGCTGCCGCGCTGCACCCAAGCCGCCGCCGGGGAAAAGTGTCTCGTGGGCATCGCCACCGAGGACAACTACAAGACCCTCGTGGCCGCCTGCCAGGCCGACGGGCACTCCCTCATCAACCAGAGCCCGGTCGACATCAACATCGCCAAGCAGGTCAACATCCTGGTGGCGGAAATGGGATTCCCCATGGACCGCGTGGTCATGTACCAGACCACGGGAGCGCTCGGCTACGGCTTGGAGTACATCTATTCGATCCAGGAGCGCGGCCGGCTGGCGGCGCTGGGCGGCGACAAGATGATGTCCCTGCCCGTCATCTGCATGGTCGGACAGGAAGCCTGGCGGGCCAAGGAGGCCAAAGCCACCGCCGAGGAGCAACCGACCTGGGGCAACGAGCAGACCCGGGGCGTGATCTGGGAGTTGGCGACCGCCGCGACGCTGCTGCAGGCAGGCAGCGACATCATCGTCGTGCGCCACCCGGCCACGGCGCAGGCCCTCAAACGCATTATCGACAGCCTGGTCGCGTAGGCACGACCCGGCAGGAGGTTCAGGATGTTCGTCATCGGAGAGCGCATCAACGGTATGTTCAGGACCATCGGCGACGCTATCGCTGCCAAGGACCCCAAGCCCGTCCAGGAGATGGCGCTGCCGCAGCTGGCCGCGGGCGCCTCGGCTCTGGATATCAACGTCGGCACGCGGGTTCCCAAGGCTGAGCGCGGCGACGTCATGGAGTGGCTGGTCAAGGTCGTCCGCGAGGTCACGGACGCGCCCCTGGTGATCGACAACCCCAGCATCGACACGATCCGCCGGGGTCTGGTGCTGGCGTCGAAGGGAGGCAAGGCCGTCATCAACTCCACCACCGGCCAGGAGGACAAGCTCACAGCCTTCATGGCCCTGGCGAAGGAGTGCGAGGCCGGCATCATCTGCCTCGCCATCGACGAGAACGGGGTGGCCGCCACGGCGGAGGGCAAGGCCGAGATCGGCATGCGCTGCCCTCGCCGCCGCCATGGAGGCCGACGTGCCCATCGAGGACATCTACATCGACCCCATCGTCCTGCCGGTGAACTGCGACCAGAAATCGCCCGAGATCGTCCTGCAGACCATCACCCAGATCAGGCTGCTGTCCGACCCTGCGCCCCACGTCGTCGTGGGCCTGAGCAACCTGAGCCAGGGCGCCAAGGAGCGCAGCCTGCTCAACAGCACCTTCGTGGCGATGGCCATAGCCTACGGCATGGACGCCAGCATCCACGACCCGCTGGACGAGGAGCTGATGAACGCCGTGTTCACGGCCGAAGCTGCTGATGAACAAGACGATCTACAGCGACTCGTACCTGACCGCGTCCCGGCCGGCCCGGTAGAGGCCGGAGCGCGCGCCTCGCGCACCGCGGCCGGGGCCGCGCGGGCGCGCCCACGGAGCCGCCGCTGGCGCTGCCGGGCACCCTGGAGCCGGCGCCGGTCAGTGCAGGTCGGCGCCCTCCCGGCCCATGATCGCCTTGAGCGTCGCCAACCCCCGCAGTTGGAGCTGCTTGACCGCCCCCTCGGTGCGGCCCACGACGGCGGCCGTCTCGGCCAGCGACAACGACAGGATGTAGCGCAGCATGATGACCTCGCGCTGCCCCTCGGGCACCTTGCTGAGGGCTTGGGCGATGCCCACCCGCAACTCCCGCTGTTCGGCGGTGGCGTGAGGGCCGGCGCTGTTGGCGACCAGCTCGGCGGCCGCGTCGAGATCCACGGGGTCGGGCGCGCGGCTCTGTCTGCGCTGGAAGAAGGCTATCTGTTTCTGGGCTATGCCGTAGAGCCAGGCCACGAAAGGCTTACCCTCGTCGCGATAGCGGCCCAGTCCCCGCACCATCCCGAGGAACACCTGGCTGGTGACGTCCTCGGCCGCCGATGGCGAGCCCAGGCGGAGAAGCACGTAGCGGTAGATGGTGTCGAAGTGCGTGCGGTAGAGGGCCTCGATGGCGGAGTTCTCTCCCCGGCAGGCCGCCTCCACCAGGCGGCGCTCGCGCCGGCGGTCGTGCTCGGGGACCTGACGTCGTCCAGCACGGCCTCGGCCTGGTCGGCCCCGAGACGAGGCGCCTTCGAGAGCGACGCTCCCGCCCGCCGAGGTCGACCCCGCGTCGCGGCAGAGTCTTCGTGCGCGCCGTCCCCCGGCTCCATGGTGGCTCCCGGAGAGTGCGCGATTGGGCGGCGAAATCTAGCCATATTGGTCTCTATGATAGACGATGAGCCGGGCGAAGCCCGGGCCGCAGCCGCGGCAGATGGCGCGCGCCGAGAGGCGCGGCCTAGGGTGCATGCGGCGCGCTATTGCCCGAAACCGTCTAGGTAGTCCACCAGGTTGGCCGTCATCTTGGCCACGTGGTTGCGGCTGGCCGGGGAATACGGGTAGAAGTAGAGACGGCCGTCCTTGCCGATGCTGCCGCCGAGGATACCGGCGGTGTACGCGGTCATGATCTCGCGGTAGAGCGGGTGGGAGGGGGTGACGTCGGCGAACACCTGCTCGTTGCCGGTGTACGCGGGCAAGGGCTTGCCGGCCGCCGCCGCGCCGCGGATGATCATGAGCACCAACTGTCCCCGGGTGATGGGGCTGTAGGGCCGGAAGGTGCCGTCACTGTAGCCGGTGACGATGCCCAGCGCGGCCGCTTCCTCCACATAGTCGTAGGGGTAGGCCTCGGGTTCGCCGTACTGGTCGTAGGGTGAGGCGCACGTCGCTAAACGTGGGCTCGTCGAGATTGTCGATCGCCAGGGTGTGCAGTCCGATGGCCTCCATGATCATCTTGGCGAACTGGGCCCGCAGGACGTTGTCGGTGCCCTTGAAGTACCAGAGGCCCGATCCCGGCGGAATTTCCTTGCCGCTGATCACGCGCCGGACCAGCAACTCGGTCACGTAGGGATAGTAGGGGTCGCTCGCGGCCAGGTCGAGGAACTGGATGCCGCCGGGCGGGTCGACCGCCGCGCTGTAGCGGAAGCTGTAGAGCGCGTCCTCGCCCACCGCCCCGCGCGCCCACACGGCCAACGTGTGCCGGTCGTGCCCGGCCGGGGCCGAGACGCTCCCGTCGCCGCCGGTCATGGTCGAGAAAGGTGACGCTCGGAGGCAGAACGCCCGCGGAATCCCAGGAGATGAGCGCCGCCCGCAGAGGGGGGCTCCCCTCGCCGTCGATGGTCACGTTGAGCACCGATTCCGGCGAAGTGGCGGGAAAGTCAAGGTAGACGGCGCCGAAATTGCCCACGTACTGGTAGCCGATCTTGGGCAGCGGCCCAGCTGACGGTGAGAGGGGTGGCTGCCACGTTGATGTCGGGATAGCTGTAGGGAGCGACCTCCGGGGGACGGCCGTCGAGAAAGTTGGCCACCACCCAGTCGTCGAAGAGCGAGTCGAACGTCTCGACGGCTCCCCGAGCCCGGAGCACATCGTTGATGCCGGCGACGCCGTCGGCCGGATAGTCCACCAGGGCGCCGATGAAGCCCTGCCCTTCGCGCACCGCCAGGTAGCTCATGAAGGCGTAGGAGGCCCCGTAGTGAGCCCGGTAGTCGAGCCATGTCGGTGAGATTGACGTCGGTGTCGTTGGCGAAGCTGCGGAGTTGGCTGTTGGTCCGACCATCATACCCGGCGAGATGCTCGGCGTAGGTGGCGAAGCCCTCCGCCAGCCAGTAGGGCTCGGCGGCCCGGCCCGGCGACGGGTCGAGCATGTAGTCGCGGTAGTAGACGATGAGGTGGGCGAACTCGTGCGCCGCCAGCGCTCCCGCGTTCTCCGGCTCGGCGGCTACCGCCTCGGTATCGAGATAGATCATCTCCCGGCGGTTGGAGTGGGTCTCGTCGGGGACCGGCGCGATGTCGGCCGGTGCGAAGTAGCCGGAGACGGCCAGGTCTTCGAAATCGTAGAGAAGGATGACCACCCGAGGCTCGCCGTCGATGCCGGGATAGGGCTCCGACCCCAGGACCGCGGTGAGTTGCGGGTACACCCGAGAGTCGAACTCGCCTCCCAGCCGCTCGACGGTGAAGGGGGCCACCACTTGGCCGTCCTCCACGTAGATGACGCAGTGCTCGCCCACGTGGACCACGGTGGCGCCGACCTGACGGTAGCCGCCCGTGTTCCAGGCGACGGCCCAGAAGGTGTCGGTCTGGCCGACCACGGGTTCGGACACCAGCGGCCCGTAGGGCGGCGGCGGCCGCAACGGCCGTGGCGGCAGAGAGCAGCTGCAGCCGCGGCGGCCAGCGGTCGGAAAGATCGCCGCCAGGCCGCAGAGGGCGAGAACGAACGCCAACGCGGCGACGACTACGATGGCGGCAGGTCTGACGCGGAAGGCGCGGGCTGGTCTGGCAGCAAGCATAACAGCCATTATAGCTACTACTGCTCTGGGCAGGCGTCCTCGCGACGGACGCCCCGTCGCTTTACGAGGCCCCTTATACCCTGGCGAGTATAGTCGCGCCAGACAAGAACGAAGGGTCCATTGGTGGCCCGAGACGAGGAGTGATTCGCGATGATGCGATGGTCAGGGAACCCTGGAGCATTTTGACGGTTGGGACCGTCACATGGGCGGAGGCGGCATAGTGGGCATGGTCCTCATGGCAATTCTTTGGGTAGCGGTGATCGCCGCGCTCGTGCTGGGGATAAGGGCGCTGATCCTCCACAGCAGGCGAAACAGGATATCCGCGCCAACCGGGACACCGAGCTTCGTCGCCCCGATGCCCGCAGGGCCATCCTCAGCCGAGACGCCGACCGGCGACGGCTCAAGCCCCGACGACCCGCAACGCTCTCCCTCTGCTGGCGATCCTGGAGGAACGTTACGCCCGAGGCGAGATCGATCGGGATGAGTTCCTGCAGCGGAAACAAGATCTGGGATTGGGCTAGGCAGGACGCGACGTAGGCGACCGACAAACTGGACGACGAAACAGCTCCTCTCCTCGAGACGACCCACCCCCTCAGGTCCTCGAGGCACCCCTCATAGCAAGCCGGGGCCCCGGCCGGCGGACAAGGCAAGTATGTCCGCCGGCCGGGGCCTCGGCCTTTCTGCGCGAGCCCCTCAGCGTCCGCAAGCCCGTCAGCGCGGAAGATCGAGCACCCGGCAGAGGATGACGGCCACGTGCTGGCGCTTGATGGCCTCTTCCACCCGCAGCACCGTCGGCGCCGCCCGCCGGAGGGCCCGAGTAGCCCTGGATGATGCCCTGTTGCTTGAGATAGGTGGCGGCGGCCCAATGGGGGCTGGTGGGGGGCACGTCGGCGAAGCCCGGCGTGTCGGCGGGCAGGGCAGCGGCCTCATCTTCCCAGCCGAGGGCCCGGCACATCATGGTGGCCATCTGGTCGCGGCGGACCACGGTGTAGGGCTGGAAGCTGGTGGACGTCACCCCCGTGACCAGGCCGGCCTTCTTGGCGGCGGCCACCCAGTCGGAGACGTCGCCCGTCTCCTCCGGCTTGACGGGGACGTCGGCGAACGGCGCGTCGGTCACGTTGACCACGGCGATCTGGTCGTCCGGATGCATGATGTTGTAGAGGTTGACCGCGATCTTGGCGAACTGCCAGCGGGTGACCGAGCCGTCAGGCTTGAACAGCCCGTTGTCGTAGCCGCTCATGAGCCCGGCGGTGACCATCCGGGCGATCTGGTCGTGGTAGAGGTGGCCGGGGCCCACGTCGTAGAACTCGCCCGGGGCCAGGGGCTCGCCGCCGGTGATGCTGAGGATGAGCGTGGAGCGCATCACGCTGTAGCCGAAGAGCGCTCGGAAGGACGAGGCCGAGACGGTGGCCGTCCCTTCTCGCCGGTGAGACGCAGGGTCTTGGCGTGGCTCTCGGGATCGGCGGTGTCGCGGGCGATGATCTCCACCCGGGTGAGCAGGCCCACGTCGACCGTCTTCCTGGTCGAGCTGTCGGTGAGGTTGCCGTTGACCTTGCGGAGAGGTCGGCCGGCGGAGATGGTGTAGGTCCAGTTCTAGCCGGGGCCGGCGGAACTCATGCTGGTCGGCGGCGCCCTGAGGCTCCAGGGATCGGGCTGGGCCAGCGATGTAGGCCGAGGCTGGCGCCCGACCAGGCGCGTCGGTGGTGTATCCACCGGAGTGGGCGGAGAAGTAGGCGGTGATGGGCTTGCCCTGGTAGCTGAGGATGAGCCCGGCCGTCTCTTCGGCCGCCTGGGCGATGCCGGGATACTTGGCCTCGAACGTGTAGCCCCGGTAGCACTGGTCGTTCTGGTTGTCGGCCAAGGGGCCGTTCTTGGCCACGGCGTAGGTGCGGGCGGCGACCGCCTGGGCCTTGACGGCCTCGGGAGCGTAGGCGGCGGAACCGGGCATCGCCCAGTCGTAGTCCACCTCGGCGATGCTGCGCACGTACTTCTCGAGCGGCACGTAGTTGTAGACCCAGAGCTCGCCGGCGCTCGTCGCCGGGTTGGACGCGCATGGCGCCCCAGTACTCGCGGTAGTCGTAGGTGGCGCCGCTGGTCTTGAGTTGGATGGCGACCCGGCCTTCGGCGGCACCGCTGGAGCCGTCGCCACCGGGCTCGGCGGAAGCCGTCTCGGGCCGCAGCTCGACGTAGTCGAAGGGACCTTGGCTTCCGGCGGCGGTGACCACCTGCACCTTGCCGTCGCTGCGGAGCACGTTGATGAACGTGCCCACCGGGAGCACCTCGACCGTGTCTCCGGAGGCCGTGTGCTTGACCAGGGTCGCGGGAGTCACCACCGGCTTGAGGTCGACCTGCACGAAGTCGACGGTGTTGGTCGTCCAGGGCTGGCTGGAGATGCGCACCCGCACCTCGGCATCGGGGTCGGAGCAGGGGTTCGAGCGTGGTGCCGGGATAGTAGAAGGCCAAGATCTTGTCGAAGGTGACCCCTTCTTTGGCCGCCTGCCAGGCGCCCCACTGACTCATGCCCACCCCGTGGCCCCAGCCGCGGCCGGTGAAGACGAAGTCGCCCGGCGCGGCGTCGGCCGCGGGCGCGAAGACAAGGCCGGCGAGCAGACAGCGACGGCGAGAGCCAGAGCGGCGCGACAACGGCGGCCTCGCGCCGGGCGGCTCGCGCCAGCCGAGAACAGACGCGATCATTCTTCACAAAAAGACCTCCCGGTCGGAATCGCGGCCCCACGGTCCCGGGCGCCGACAGGTGCGGCTGATCGTTACTCGCTAGTGTAGACCGTCGTCGACCACTTCAGGTACTCGAGGACCCCGTTGGCGATCCCCTGGGCGGCCGCCTGCTGGTAGGCGGGGGTCTTGAGCTTGGCTTCTTCCTCGGGATTGGTGACGAAACCGACCTCGGCCAGGGCGGCGGTCATGTGGGTCTCGGCCAGCACCACCAGATTGACCCAATGGGTGCGCGCGCCCCGGTCGGTGGAGCCGATGGCGGCCAGCAGGTTGCGCTGGATGGCCTCGGCCAAGAGCTTGCCTTCGGCGGAGTAGTTCTCGGGTGTTCCCCAGTAGAAGGTCTCGGTGCCGTTGGCCAGCGGGTCGCCGGCCGGCGTTGTTGTGGACGCTGACGAACAGGCTGGCCAGGGCGGTGTTCGCGATCTCGGCCCGCTGCTGCAGGGTGGGCAGGGTGTCGTCCTCGCGGGTCATGATGACCCGAAGACCGGCGCCGCGCAGGTTCTGGGCCAGGAGCAGGGCGATGCTCAGGTTGAGGTCTTTCTCGTTGGTGCCGGTGGCCCCGACGGCCCCGCTGTCGGTCGCCCCCATGCCCCGGATCGACGCAGATGAGAGGCGGCCCGTCACCCAGGGGACCATCGACCCGGCGGTAGGCATCGACCACGATACGGTAGCCCTTGTCCTCGGAGGGTGCCAGCGACATCACCCGGAAGGTCTGGTAGCGGGCCAGGGCCAGGGTGATGCGCACGGTCCGCGGGCTGTAGGCGAACTGACGGGCGGTGAGCGTCTTGACCTCCGGAGAGTCGATCGGCTTGGCTGAGAAGACCGCCGATGGCCCCGCCCGTGTAGTCGACGGTGAGCGTGCCGTCGGCCGAGATCGCGGCCGTGACCGTGCCCGGAGCCCGGGACAGGTCGATGACCACCCGGGTCTTGTCGGGGTAGTCACTTGCGAACCGTACCTGCTGAATGACGGCCAGGCTATTCAGTTCGGCCCGGAAGACCACCAGGCAGAACTGGGCCCGGGTGATGCCGCTCTGGGGCGTGAGCAGGCCGTCTGATCCGCCGAACAGCCCCCGATCGACGGCCAGAGCCACGTAGGGCCGAGCCACGGCGGCCACCTCCAGCCGGTCGGAGAAGGCGGCCAGGGTCGTCGTCGATCTGCGAGTCGGTCAGCTTACGCGCCTCGGCCTCCCAGCCCATGGCCCGCACCATGATGATGGCCATCTGCTGCCGCGTGAGGGTGGCGTAGGGACGGAAGCTGCCGTCATCGAAGCCGGTGATCCAGCCCTGGGCGGCCGCGGTCTGCACGTAGGAGCGGTAGACCACATCGAGGTCGGTGAAGGAGGGGCCCGTCGGAGACCGGGGTCACGCCCCGCCACAGGACCAGGATCTTGGTGGCCTGTCCCCGCTTGAGCGTCAGCCCGGGGCCGAAGGTGCCGTCTTCGAAGCCGGAGATGATGCCCGCTCCGGCCAGATACTCGATGGCGTCGTGAGCAGGGAGCGACTCGGCGACGTCGGGGAAGCTGGACGGATGGGCCAGCGCGGCAGTGGGCGCCGGCGCCAAGCAGCGAGCACCGCGGCCAGTCGAGCAGGACGCCCGCGACGGCACCGAGCAGGCCCAGCGCGGCCGGTGACGCCGAAGGCCCGCCCCGGCGGAGTATGCGCGCTCGCCGCGCCGCTATGAGCTCGAGCCTCCTTCGAGCAGCCGCAGAAGCCGAGCCATCACCGTGATCGCCTGCGCCCGGTTGGCGTTCTCCTCGGGCCGGAAGCAGCCTTTGGCGTCACCGCACATGAGGCCCAGGTAGTCGACCATGAGCATCGCTCCCTGGGCCCAGTAGCCCTTGGGCACGTCGTCGATAGAGCGAGGTAGGCCGCGGCGGCGTCGCCCGCCCAGTTACCGTTGGGGTCGGACCCCATGGCCCGGCACATCATGGTGGCCATCTGCGCCCGGGTGATCAGGGCGTCGGGAGAGTAGTCGGTGCCGTCGCCGGTGCCGCGGACCAGACCCAGCCGAGCCGCGGCCTCTATCTCGTTGTAGGCCCAGTAGGTGGCGGGCACGTCCTTGAAGATGGGATCTCTCGGCGGCGGCGGCGTACGCGGCCGTCGCCGACCGGCCGAGCCGTTCAACTCGCCGGGCGCCATGGCGCGCACCAGATAGACGGCGAACAGCGCCCGCGACACCTGCGCGTAGGGGCGGAACCGCTGGTCGGCGGCGGCGGTGACGACCCCGGCCGCCCGGGCCAGGGCGAAGTCGGCGTAGAACCAGTCGGTGGTGCGGACGTCGGTGAAGCCCGGGACCGAGGTGTCGGCCGCGGTGGTGGTCGTGGTCGTCGGGTGTCGGCGCTGTCGTGGTGGTCGTGGTGGTTTCGGCGCCGTGGTGGTCGTCGTGGTGGTCGGGTTGTCGTGCGTCGTCGTGGTGGTGGTCGTCGGCGCGGTTGTGGTCGTGGTGGCGGCGCCGGGCACGGTCGTCGTGGTGGTCAGCGGCGGCTTGCCGGCCGCGATCCACTCGGCCAGGGTGGGGGCGGCCTTGAGGCTGGCGTACGGGTCGATGGCGCTGGGCGTGCGCGTCTGGCCGGACCGAGGCGCTCACGTAGCCGCCCAGATGGATCTCGAAGTGCAGGTGGCTGCCCGCGTCCTCGGCGTTGCCGCTGTCGCCGACGTAGCCGATGAGGTCGCCCCGCTGGACGCGCGTCCCGTTGGTGAGACCGGGGGCGTAGGCGTACTGGATCCCGCCCAGCCCGTCGTCGGTGCCGGGAGTGTCGTTGTTGAGGTGGATGTAGAAGTAGTCGTTGCCGTCGTCACCGCGCAGCAGGATGTTGTAGTAGGGAAGGTTGTTGTAGCTGGAGAGCTTGCCGGTGAGGTTGAGCCAGTCGACCGTGCCGTCGACCACGGCCAGCAGGGGCGTCATCTTCGGCGCCATCAGGTCGTTGCCGGCGTGGGTGCGGCCGCCCGAGCGCGCCGCGCCGAAGGTGTCGGTCCAGGTGATGCGGTTCTCGAGCGGGAAGAGGATCGGCACCACGGCGGGCGCTCGCGGTCGCCGCAGGCTGCAGTCGAGACGGCAGCCGTCTCCGCGGAGCCGCGGGCCACCGGGAAGACGAGGAGGGAGAGAGCGACCGACCAGCAGAACCGCCGCCACCCAGATGGGAGGGCGAAGCTTCCGTCTGCCCGGAAGCGGCGCCACGGAAGCCCCCCGGCGGCTGCGCCAGGTGTCTTTCCTTGTGGGTGGATCCTGTCGCGGCCATAATTCTCTACCTACCTGCTTACGCCGTCGGCCGGATTTCTCCTGTCGCTCGGCGATCCGCCACCTGCCGGCTCGTTACCCGCTGGGGTCTGTCCGGCGGGCCGCCGCGCCGTCCGCTTGAGGACCGCGCGCAGCATATCGGTTATTTCGGCAAGCTCGGGCATTTTAACAAGCCTGGACACCAACAGGAAGACGCCGGCCCCCACCACCACCCCCACGACCACCCGCACGGCGTTGCCCCCGGTGGTCGCCGGCATGGCCCCGGAGAGGAAGTGATCGACGGTCCACACCACCGCTCCCATCACCGCCGAGACCCCGGCCACCCGGAGCAAAGAACTGAAGGTCCTCCCGAAACCCACCGGTCCGATCTTGCGCCTCAGCAGCCAGATGAGCACCACGAAGTTGATCGTGAGCGCCACGGTCGTCCCCAGAGCGAGGCCGCCCACTCCCAGGAACTGCATGAACAGGTACGACAAGCCGACGTTGATGACCACCGTGGCCACGCTGATCTTCACCGGCGTACGGGTGTCGTGATAGGCGTAGAAGACCCGGGTGAGCGTGTCCCGGCCGGCGTAGACGTAGAGCCCCAGGCACAGGAAGAGAAGCGCCCATGCGGTGCGGGTGGTGTCGGCGGCGGTGAACTTCCCGTGCTCGAGGATCAGGCCGATGATGCGGATAGCGCAGCAGGATGATGCCCACCGTGGCCGGCACCAACAGAAAGCCCATGAGGCGCAGGGAGAAGTTGACGGTGGCCTTGACCCGCTCGGGAGCATTGGCGGCCACCTGCTCCGAGAGGAGGGGGAAGATGGGGACCGTTATCCCGGCGACGAACAGCCCCAGGGGGAGCTGGAAGAGCTTTTCGGCGTAGCTGAGGCTGGAGATGGACCCCACTGCCAGCATGGAGCCCAGGATCTGGTCGCCGAAGATGCTGATCTTGCCCACCGCCGAGCCGATGAGGATGGGCCAGACCATGGCCCCCACCTCGCGCACGCCCGGGTCGTGCCAGTCGATGCGGGGACGGTAGCGGATACCCTGGTCGCGTAGGCCGGGGAGGAGCACGGCCAGCCCGGCGACCGATCCCAGCACGCAGCCGATGGCCAGCGCGGTGATGCCCAGACTGCGGGCGAAGGCGACGGTGATCACCAGGGTCACCACGGTGCCCACCGCCGGGAGCGAAGGCGGCCAGAGCGAAGCGCCGCAGCGAGTTGAGCATGCCGACGACGAGGCCGGCGAGTCCCGTCGAACACGAAGCCGATCATGAGGATGCGGAAGAGGAAGACGGCCCTTGTCCGCCGTGGCGGCCGTGAAGCCGAAGCCTATGAGGGGGATGATCCACGGCGCCAGAACGACGAACACGACCGATGACCACGATCAGCACCACGCAGATGATGTTGCCGATGTTGACGGAGAGGTCCCAGGCCTCCTTCTTGCGCCCGGTGGCCAATCGGTAGCTGAACAGGGGCACGAAGGTGGCGGTGAGCGCGCCGGCCACCATGAGCACCAGCAGATAGGGGATCTTGTAGGCAAGGAAGAAGGCGTCGGTGTCGGCCTGGGCGCCGAAGAAGTAGGCCACGACGACGTCGCGCACCAGCCCGAGAAGCCGGCCCACCAGGGTGGCGCACGACGATGATGAGCGCGGCCTTGCCCACGACCGAGCGGACCGAACGGCCGGGGTCGGGCGGAGAAGCCGGCCGGCGGGACCAGCCGGCGAGGCCGGTCGCGGCCGGCGGCTGACCGGCGTCGGAGGCGTCCGGCTCATCCGCCGTCCCGCTGCCGGCGGAGCCACGACAGGCGGCCCCGAAAAGGCGCCCGGCCGGCGGAGCCGTCAGATGGACGTCCGGTTTGCGGGAGGCTGACTGGGAGGCCAGCTGCACGGCCAGTCGCGCGGTCCGGCCGGCCTCGGCGCGGAGGGGCGCGACCGCGCGCGCGAGCGCCGCGCGTCGCGCCGGCAGGGTGGCGGCGGTCTCCATGATGGCCGCGACCAGGGCCGCGACGCCCGGCCGCCGCGCCCTCCAGGTCGTCGACGTCACGGCCCACGGGTCTGCCCGGTCTGGGCGGCGAAGGCCCGGGTCTTGGGGTCGTAGTCGATGATCACCGCCGGGGTGCCCGCGGTGGCCGCCAGGATGCCGCTGTGGAGGCGCATGGCCACCACCAGTTCGGCGCCGCCCAGGATCGCGGCCAACAGGGCGGGGGAAGTCACCGGGGGGAGAGAGCGGGCGCGGCCGGCGAAGCCCGGCCGCGCCGCCAAGGTCTCGCACACCGGCGGGTCTTGGACTTCGTGGAAGCGGCACCAACACGATCTCCAGGTCCAGAGCGGCCCCCACCTTCTCCAGCGCCTCCCCCAGGCTCTCCAGATAGCCGGTGCGCCCCAGCCAGGGCCGGGGACAGACGGCCAGGTACCGCGTCCCGGGCGCCAGACCCGGAGCGGGCCAGCTCGGCCTGCGCCTCCTCCGCCGGAGCCGGCTCCAGAGCGTAGGCCGGATCGGGCACCACCAGTTGCACCGGAGCCCGCACGCCCACCTCGTAGGCCAAGCGGGCGGAGTCCTGGTCGCGCCAGGTGACGACCTGCGAGGCGGAGCCCGCCCCGGCCACCAGGCGCCGGGCCGAGCGGGTGTGGAGCGGTCCCAATCCTTGCGCGTACCACATGACCGGCAGACCCGGCGGCTCGGGCCATGAGGACGACCGAGAGGAAGTACGGCACCGGCCGGAGCTTGCCTTCGCGGAAGAGGAACGAGCGGCCGTACAGCTCGAAGTCGGCTTCGTGCAGGAAGCTGCCTCCGCCGCTGATGAGCAGATCGGCGGCCTTCATGGCGGCCCGCAGGCGGGCCGGGGAGCGCAGGCTGGTGGAGATGGCCTCCAGGTCGCGCCCGGTCGCCGTGCCGGCGCTCGGTGTCCTCGGGATCGAAGGAGAGCACGGTGAAGCGGGCCTCCGGAGTCCCGACGGCCGATCTCCTGCAGGATGCCGGCCAGGATGGCTTCGTCCCCGGCGTTCTTCTCGCCGTAGTAGCCGCTGATGAGGTATCTCAAGCGACGCCGCCCGGTCCGTCGCCGCGCCGGGCCGCCCGTCCGGGCGTCGCCGTCCGGCACGCGGGCGCTTCGCGCCCGCGCCGCGCCCGCCCCCGGCGCGGCGGTCCGTAGTCGTCGGGAGACCAGCGCACCACCTGCGCGGCGTACCGAGGAAGGGCCGAGCTGCCGCCGCAACCGGCGAGGGTCCGCCGCCAGCCGGTACAGCCACTCCACCTTGGCCCGCTGCGTCCACGCCGGCGCCCGCTTGACCGTCCCGGCCCACACGTCGAAACTGCCGCCCACTCCCAGGCCGACGGCCGCCCCCAGCTCGGTCGCGGTGACGGAAGAGCAGCATCTCCTGCCGGGGCGCGCCCATGGCCACCAGGAGGATCCGGGCCCCGGACTCCCGGACGGCCTGCACCACTTCGTCCTCCTCGGCCGGAGGAGAAGTAGCCGTGGTGGGTCCCGGCGATGCGCAGACCCGGGCAAGCGCTCGACCTGCCGGCGGGCGGCCTCCTCGGCCACCCCGTCGGCCGCTCCCAGGAAGTACACGGGCAGGCCCCGCTCGGCGGCCAGTTCGAGCACGCGCTGCGGCCAGGTCGATGCCGGCGACCCGCTCGGGCGCGCCCGGCCGCGGCGCCGCCGTCGGCGGTGCCCGCCGGCCGCGCCGGGCCGGCCGCGCGGCCGCGCGCCCTGCCGGCCGGCCGCCCACACGGCGCCGACCCCGTCCGGATAGCAGAGATCGGCATTCAGAAGCGCTTCGGCCGCGGCCGGGTCGTGCTGCGCCCGCATCGACCAGTTCGGGATTGAACGAGACGGCGCATGCGCGTGCGTGCCGGCCGGGCGATCGCCGGCTCGCTCGGCGGCCGCGGCGATGACCCACTGGGCCGCCTGCTCGAGCGTGACCACGTCGAGGGGAAACCCAGCACCGAGAGCGACGGCCAGGCCGCGGCCGCGTGGCCGACCGGCTGGGCGGCCGCAAGGGGGCCGCCGTCGGCGGCGGCGCCTCCGGTCGCGCGGCAGCCGCCGGCGTCCGCCGGCGACGTCGCGCGGCCGCCGCCCGCGCGGTAGACTTCCGCGTAGGCGGCCGCGGCCCGCAGGTGCGAGTGGTTCTCGACCACGTAGTCGCGGGCGGCGCGCGGCCATGCGGGCACCCAGTTCCGGGGCGGCGGCCAGCCGCAGGATGGCCGCCGCCAGCGCCTCGGCGTCGGCCGGCACCAGCAGGCCCGTCTCGCCGTCCACCACCATCTCGGCCAGGCCGCCCACGTCGCCCGCGATCAGGGGCCGGCCCGACGCCATGGCCTCCAGCGCCGAGAGCGAGGTCGCTTCCTCCACGTTCTCCGAGTGCACCGACGGCACCAGCACGATGTCCGCCAGGCGGTAGAGTTCGAGGATGGCGTCCGGACCCTGCCCGCCCAGGAGACGGACATTCTTCTCCAAATGATTCTCCCGGACGATGCGCTCTATCTCCTCCCGCTCGCCCCCTTCGCCGGCGTGGAGCAGCAGAAAGCGGTCGCGGTCGGCCGGCCCCATGGCGGCCAGGGCCAGCGAGGGATAGATGACGCCGTTCTTCTTCACCAGCCGGCGGGGGCAGAGCAGCACGATCTTGTCCTCGGGGATCTCCCACGCGAGCCCGCAGTTCGCGCCGGAGGTCGCTCCTCTTCGGCGGGATCGTCGGAGGGCGCGAAGGCCGAGGTGTCGACGAAGTTCATGAGGGTGTAGACGGAATCGGCCCGCTCGGGGACCAGCCCCAACGCGTGCCGGTAGAGCCGGGTGTCGACGGTGACGATGGCGTCGGCCAGGCGAAGGGCCCGCATCTCGGCCCGCATGAGGTAGTGGAGACCCATCCGGGAGGCGGTGCTGTAGCCCTCGGATACCGACTCGTAGAGCGGGTAGCCGTGCAGGGTCAGCACCAGCGGCAGGCCGTACTCGTCGGCCACCGGGCGAAGATGGGGGATGGAATAGACCTCTTGGGCGTTCAGCACCTCCCAGGGGCGCCGGCCGGTCCGCGCGCGCCGCGCGAGTTCCCGCGCGGTGGCGCGCAGGCCGAGCAGACGGCGCCCGGGCTCTCGGCCGAGTACATCATCCCCCAGCCGGTCCGCAGCCGGTTGAGCGCCCCGGCCGGCCAGATCAGCCCGGCTTTGCGCAGCGGTGCCGGGCATCGTGGCCCCCAGATAGAAGGGCCGGGCCTCGTGCCCGAGCTCCTCCAACCCCCGGGCCAGCATGGCGATGTGCGTGCTCGTGCCCGCCGATCTGGCCGGGGTCGCGCATGGTGGGAAGGAGGATCCTCATCGGTCTCGTACCGTCCGTTTCCACGTCGCGCGCGCCAGGGCCTCCTCCACCAGGACGCGATATCTCCTCCACCCGATGGTCCCAGGTGTTCTCCGCCGCCAGCGCCACTCGAGCCGCCCGCTCCTCCGGTCCGTCTTCGGCGATGGCCCGCCGCACCAGCTCCGGGATAGTCCTGGGGCCCGTCGGCGACCCCGATGGTCCCGTCGAAGCGGTGCAGTTCGGGCAGACCGCCCACGACCACCGGCAGCCCCGCGGCCAGGTACTCGAAGAGCTTCAGGGGAAAGATGTTCCGCGTCAGTTCGTTGGCCTTGTAGGGCACGAGGGCGACGGCCAGCCCCTTGAGATAGCCCGGGCAGCTCGGCCCGGGGCTTCTCGCCCAGAAGATGGATGTTGGGGTGCCGGCGGAGCCGCGCCTCGTCCACCTGGCCGGGCTTGACCGGACCGATGAGCACGATCTGCCAGGAGGCGTCGGCCCGGGCCAGGGCCTCGAGCGCGTCGACGTCCAGCCGGGAGTCGTGGAGGCCCACCACACCCAGGCGCGGAGCGGGGATGGCGACAAGATCGGCGGGGAGGGGCAGTTCTGGGTCGAGGGCCCGGTTGAAGATCTCCACGTCGGCGGCGTTGAGCACGGTGTGGGTGTGCGGGTTGAGCGGCAGCGCGCGAGCGTCGCAGGTTCTCCGAGGTGGTGATGACCAGATCGGCCCGGCGGGTGAGCTCGTCGTCGTAGCCCTTGACTACCTCGGGAGTCGACGAAGCCGGGGAAGGCCGAGTGCTCGTCGACGCAGTGATAGACCACCAGGGAGGGTGCCGGCCGCCGAGCCGCTCGCGGCCGCGCCGCGGCGTGCCGCGGCCGGCCGCGGCCTGCACCATCGCGGCCGACGCCCCAGCCGGTCGAGCAGACGCCACCGAGGTGGGCAGATAGGTCCAGAAGATGTACTCCTCGTCGAACTAGAGGCGTCTCCATGGCCCAGCGGACGTACTGGGCCAGCACCGCCTGGTTCGCGCGGTTGACTCCGGCCTCATGTTCCCGAACGGGAGCAGCGGAGGCGGGGTGAGCGTCCACAGACCGGCGTCGACCCGCTCCAGCCGCGGAGCCACCGCCGCCCAGCGACGCCAGCGGGCCGGGACCTTGAGCGGCGCCAGCATGGTGACCGGCTCCTCCACGTACAGCACCCGGTTGGTCTGCGCCAGCCGGTGCATGATCTGCTGCTTGCTGGTCCACATCGCGCCCCAGTCGAGCGACGAGATGCAGACGATGTCTTTTCCGCGAAGCATGTGAGACCTCTCTCGTCCGGGCTAGAGCAGCTCGCCCCGGGCAGCCAGACAGCGCTCGTAGGCGCGGAGCGTTCGGCGGCCGTCCGCTCGACCGTGAACTGGTCGCGCACGCGCCGGGCGCCGGCGGCGCCCATGCGGGCGCGCAGCTCCGGGTCGTCCAGCAGGGCGGCGGCGCGCTCGGCCAGCGCAGCGGCGAGCGCGCCCCGCTCCTGGTCGCGCGTCACCACGTAGCCGGTCTCGCCGTCCACCACCGCCTCGGCCACCCCGCCGGCGGCCGTCGTCACCACCGGTAGGCCGGCCGCCATGGCCTCGAGCACCGACATCGACACTCCTCCTTCGAACACCGAGGTGACCAGATACACGTCCAGTCCGGCCAGCACCGGGCCGACGTCGTCCAGCCGACCGGTGAAGCGCACCACCCCATCCAGCCCCAGCGCTCGTCGCCACGCCCTTCCAGCCGCTCGCGTTCCGGTCCGTCGCCCACGATGACCATCTCCACCTCGGGATGCGTTCGGCGCAGCAGCCCGCCACCTCCAGCATCAGGTCGATGTCCTTCACCGCGCACCAGCCGGGCCACGGTGCCGACTCGGGCCTCGCGGCGCGCCGGCGTCCGGTGCGACCGGTCGGGCCGGCGCGGCGTCCGCCCCGTCGCGCTCCGGCGCAGCCGCCGCCGGCGTCTCGAGCCCCGAGCGTACCGTGATCAGCCGCTCTGCCGGATAGCCCCGCTCGATCGAGCAGCGCGCGCAGACCGTCCGACACGCAGATGACCGTGTCGACCCAGCCCAGCGTGGCCCGGTCGAGACCCTGGTAGAGCCGGGCCAGGTGGGCGGAGGCGTAGTCGAGCCGCAGGTCGGAGTGGACGGTCGTGAAGAGGCAGGGCCGGCCGGCGCAGGCCGCGCATCGCCAGTCGCACCGGCAGATTGGCGCGCATGCCGTGGGTGTGGACGACGTCCCAGCGGGCCGCGCGTCGCGGCGTCCGGCCGCGTCGTGCGCGCCGCCGGTCCGGCGGCCGCCGGCCCGCCGGCGAGCAAGGCGCCGCAGGGGCCGCAGCACCCGAGGGATCCCACGCGCGGCTCATGGGGAGCACGGAGACCGACAGCCCCCGGCGCCGGGCTTCGTCGGCCAGCCCACCCTCACCCAGGCAGAGCAGGTGCACGTCACAGCCCGCCCGCTCCAGCGCAGACAGCAGCGGCAGCAGGTGGCTCATGGCTCCGCCGGTGTCGCCGCCCCCGATGACGTGCAGGACGTGCAGCGTTCTCACGCGCTCCTCCCTGAGGCGTCCGTCCGCTGCCGGCCCGGAGCGTCCGCGCGGCGACCCCTCACTGCAGCGCCGCCGACGTCGCCAGGCCGGCGAGGAACCAGAACCCCACCCCCACCACCAGGGTCTCCCACACGCTGGCGGTCACGTTGGCCACCGCCACCGCGACGAAGGCCCCGAAGACGCCGGCGGTGAGCGCGCGCAGATAGGGGTCGCGGCGTCATCCCGTGGCCCTTGACCAGCCCCTTGGCCGCCCCGCAAGAGGATCCACAGGAAGAAGGCCAGGAGGAGCAATCCTCCCTCGGCCCCCAATTGGAGGTAGAAGTTGTCCACCCACAGCCGCCCGTAGCCGAACGTGACCGCGCTGGTGCCCCCGAAGGTCCCCAGACCCAGCCCGAACCAGGGATGAGCGACGATATACTGCAGCGCCATCTTCCACACGTAGAGCCGCCCGGCCTCCATGCTCTTGGTGATGTAGGCGGAACTGAAGGCGAACGTCAGCCGGTCGATGAACGGCCTGCGGCGCCACGAACCAGCCCACCACGCCGACGGCGACGAGCGGCGCCAGGTAGCGCCGGTAGGCCATGATGAGGAGCGCCAGGATCCCCGCCCCCAGACCGAGCCAGGCGCCCCGGCTGAACGTCACCGCCACCCCGCCCAGTTGGACGACGCACGCCGCGGCCATGCGCAGCCGTGTGGAGCCTGCGCAGACCTCGAGCCAGAGCCAGGCTCAGCGAAACCAGCGTCCCCATCAGCAGGAACGCGCCCAGACCGTTGGGGTTCTCGATGATGGAGTAGGCGCGGGTACCGATGTCGGTCTCGCGCACGTCCACCCAGCGGGCCGGCATGGGGGCGTGGGTCACGTACTGATAGAGCCCGTGGAGGGCCAGAGCCACGCTGGCCAGCACGAAGACGGCCACCGCCCACTGCACCCAGCGCTTGTTCTTGGGAAAGAGGAAGCCCAGGAAGTAGAAGAGGAGGGGCTGGAACAAGACCCGCAAGGCAAACAAGGCCACGTCGCCGGGAACGTCGCGCACCACCACCGAACCGATCGCCGCCGCCAGGGCCAGCAGGGTGGGAAGAGCGATGGGCACGGTCCAGAGCTCCCAGCGGCGGAGCACGATCACGCACCACAGCAAGACCGCGATGGAGAGGATCAGGAAGGCGTCGTCCCAGGCCGGACCGAAGCCGCCCAAGGTGCGGCGAGCCACCCAATCCAGCCACGGGAAGGCCGCCACCGCCAGAAGCATCACTTCCGGCCGCCAGAGCACGAGCAGCGAACGCACCCGCGGCCACGCACCAGAACCACGAGGACCACCGCGCCCGAAGCCGGGGGTCAGGCCGGCCACCGCTCCACCGCAGCCAGCGCCAGGACTACCGCCGCACCCAGGAAGCCGCCCAGACGGCGCCAGGAGACGCGCTGGAGCGGCCCGTCCTGCGCCGGTCGTACGGCAATCTACCGCGATGCCCCCACCTCGGAGACACCCGCCAGCCGACGGCCTCGCCCACCGATCAGACTCGCCCGAAAGGCAGGGATCAACGTGGGCCCGGCCAGAAGAGTCAGCGCCCCGATCAGTATGAGGACGACGGGCGTCACCAGCCCCAGCTCCGGGGCGCCGGAGCCGGTCAGCGGTGCGCACCAACCGCCCACAGCCCAGGGCGAAGATCCCGCTCCCGGCGACCACCACCCAGCGGCCGCCGGCGAACTGCGAGTGAGCGGCCCCTGCTCCGCCGGCCCGCACGGCCCGCCCCACCGCGCCGCCGCCCAGCGCGGCGCGCGCCCACAGGTACGGCCGAGAGATGGCCAGAGACGCTCAAAGGATGGCCGCGGCGCCCCAGGCGCCGCGACCCTACGTGGCGTAGCCCAAAGGTCGCGCTGCCCCCGAACAGCCGAACCAGCACTCTGGCCAGCGCGAGGAGGAACCGGCCCACAAGTGAGCACCGAGCCGCCGCCCCGATCCACGAGGGCGGCCCGGTAGAAAAGCGAACCCTCGACAGCCTTCATGGCCGCGTCGCCGTCATGATGTGGGCCCCTTTCAGGTCCAGGCCCGCTACTTGACCGCCCCCGCGCCCCGCTCCACGTTCGTGATCTCCGTCTGGAGCTTGTTGTCGCCCACCAACAGGATCACCTTCTCATTCTTCGCCAGGAGTGTGCTGCCGATGCGCACGTTGGCTCCTGAGACCCGAGCCTCACCCGTCACGACTATGTCCACGTCGCTGAAGACGGGGGAATCGAAGGCCTTGAGCTCTCCCTCGGGCGTCAAGAACTCCTCCAGGGTGGGGTTGACCGAGATAGGGGCTGCCACTTTCCCCAATACCGTCCCCCCGTCATCCCGGACGACGGCGCCCGTCTGGAGTGTAGGGATAGCCACCTGCCTTATGGCTTTGACGGTGTAGGTGACGCGCACCGCCACGGTGGTCGCGCTGCTGCCCGTCATGCGCATGACGGCGAAAGCGACCACGGCTATGATGACGAGGAGCACGAGGATGTCGACGACGTTCACCTTGCCGAAGATGCGCCCTCGCTCGTCGAGAAAGCGGCTCATCGCCACCGTCCTTCTAGATAGTCGTATCGGCGGACCGAACCTCCCGAATTCTATCGGAATAGCCTAGCGCTGCCTACTGCGGGCCGCCGCCGCCCTGCTTGCTCTTCCCCCGGCCCTGGGCTAGAGTCCCAGAATAGAGTTCGCCGAACCCCGAGACAAGGAGCGCTTGCCAGGCGTGAGCGGCCGCCTGCCGCACCGTGTTCGTCACCTTCGGCACCCGGCCGGAGGCCATCAAGATGGCTCCGGTGGTGCTGGAGTTGAAGCGGCGCGGCGTCTTCCGGGTGGTCACCTGCCTCACCGGACAGCACCGGGAGATGCTCGACCAGGTGATCGAGGCCTTCTCCCTGCCCGTCGACCACGACCTCAAGATCATGCGCGAGCGGCAGTCGCTGGGCCACATCACCTCGGCCGTGCTCGCCGGCATCGACCCCTTGCTGGAGGCCGACGAAGCCCGACCTGGTCATGGTGCACGGCGACACCACCACCACGTTCGCCGCCGCCCTGGCCGCCTTCTACCGCATGATCCCGGTGGCCCACGTGGAGGCCGGGCTGCGCACCGAACGACATCTACAGCCCCTATCCCGAGGAGATCAACCGACGGCTGGCCGACCGACTGGCCGAAGTCCTCTATGCGCCGACCCAGGGCGCGCGCGCGGCCTTGCTTCGCGAAGGCGCCGATCCGGAGCGCATCCTGGTCACCGGCAACACGGTCATCGACGCCCTGATGGCGACGGCGGCTACCGCTCCTCCCGCCTGGGAGCCCCCGATAGCAGCCGCCCTCGATCGTCCCGGTCCCAAGGTGCTGGTCACCGTCCACCGCCGGGAGAGTTGGGGAGTGCCCATGGAGCGGGTCGCCCTCGCCATCAAGCAGGTGTGCGAGCAGATGCCGGCGGCGACGTTCGTCTTCCCCATCCACCTCAACCCGGTGGTGCGCAAGACCTTTCAGGGCGCGCTGGGAGACGTCGATCAGGTGGTCTTCACCGAGCCCCTGCCCTACCGGCCGTTCGTCCACCTGATGAAGGCCGTGGACGTGGTCATCACCGACTCGGGAGGGATCCAGGAAGAGGCGCCGTCGCTGGGCAAGCCGGTGCTGGTGATGCGCGACACCACCGAGAGACCCGAAGGGCATAGAGGCGGGCACCGCCCGCCTGGTGGGCACCGATACCGCGACCATCGCCCGGGAGCTGCTGGCGTTGCTCACCGATCGCGCCCGGTACGACGCGATGGCCACCGCCATCAATCCCTACGGCGACGGACACGCGGCCGCGCGCATCGCCGATCATCTGGAGTATCGATTCGGGCTGCGGGCGACGCCGCCCCGAGGCTTCTCTCGCGCCGACCGCTGACTGGATATCCTCGAAGTCCGCTTGGTCATCGGGCTCCGCCGACATCAGATCGATGACGCTCTGATCTTCCTCCACCAGGCCGACGAAGACCACGGCCGGCCCTTGGTACAGGGTCACCCGAGCCCCCACCGGGAGCGGGACGGCGCTACCGTCGGCCCCGGTCACCCGGCGAAGGCGCGATTGGAGAACGTCCCTTTCGATCACCGCATGGGCGATAGCGAACGGCTCCTGGTCGTCGATCTGGATCTTTGGCTTGGAATCCGGACCGATCTCCATGGATGCCTCCCCGTCCCTTGATCACTCTCGACGTCGTCGGGCGATGAGCGCCGCGGCCGCGCCCGCTCCTACCCCGTTGTCGATGTTCACCGCCACCAGTCCGGGCGAGCAGCTCTGAAGAATGGAATACAGCGCGCCCGTGCCGTCGCCGCCCATCCCGTAGCCGGTGGAGGTAGGCACCCCGATCACCGGGATATCCACCAGCCCCGCCACCACGGAGGGTAGCGCGCCTTCCATGCCCGCGGCGACTACCAGGACGTCGGCGCCCTTCTCCACCATGCGGGTGAGCGGCTCGAGCAGGCGATGGACCCCGGCCACCCCGGTGTCGTAGCCCCGCTCCACTTCGCAGCCCATGTGCACGATGACGAGGGCGGCCTCTTCGGCCACCGGTATGTCGGAGGTCCCGGCCGTGATCAGACCCACGCAGCCCCGCTTCTCGGGCGGCCGGTACGACAGGCGTGTGTGCGGCCAGCACGCCCGCGGCGGCGTTGTAGTCGAAGCTCAGCCCGGCGACGGGGCGACGGCATCCTCCTCGTGCGAGTCGCTCGGTCGAGCCCTCTCGCTCGACCCGCTTCCGTGCCGCCCGTCAAAGCCTGCCGCAGCACCTCTGCCCGATCCGGCTCCAGCCGGCTCACGAGGGCCAGGCCCCGATCGGCCAGGAAGTGGCGCACGATGGATGCCAGATCGGGGTCGCTCTTTCGAGGGGCGTAGATGACCTCGGGCACGCCCTTGCGCAGGTCGCGGTTGGTGTCCAGACGGGCGAACTCGCCCAGTTGCGTCACCTGAAGCAGCCGCAGCTTCTGCAGCACGTCCTCCAAGCCCATATCCCCGGCCACCAGCCCCTCCAGGAGGCGTCGCAGATCGTGACCGTGATGGGCGCCATCGCTCATAGCTCTGAACACCTTTCGCGCAGTGTCGCCGAGCGCCGCCGCTCGGGCTCCGGGAGCCAATCCGCCAAACCCTTCGAAGTATCTTCCCGGAGAGAGGAGGGGATAATCGCTGCCAAAAATCAGCTTCCCTTCCCCGGCACACGAGACGGCCACTGCATAGACATCCGGACCATACAGATACGGGACCGCCGACGTATCGTAGTACACGCGGGCGAGCGCCCTCCGCACCTCGGGCATGAGTTCGTACAGGAAGAGCCCGCCGCCCATGTGCGCGAATACGATGGTCAACGCCGGGTGAGCCTGCGCCAAGGCGAAGCAGGCCTCCGGAGTGAAGCGGCCCTTGCCCGGGTAGTGGTGGCCCACCGGCTCGTTGGCGTGGATGAGAAGAGGCAGGTCGCGCTCCTCCAGACAGCGGGCGATGGCGGCGAAGCCGTCCGGCGCTGGAGCGCCGGGCGCGCGGGCGCGCGAGCTGCCCCGCGGCGCCGCCCCGGCGCCGCTCGCCGCGCCTAGGCTCGCCACCGAAACCCTGACCGTCGGGCATCAGTTCGCCGCACCCGCGCAGGCCGGCGTCCAGGCATCGCTCCAACTCGGCCACGGCGCCCGGCGCGCCCGGCGACACGCAGGCCAGACCGGCCAACCGGCCGGGATGCCGGCCCACGGCCTCGATGACGTAGTCGTTGACCATCCGGCACAGCCCCTGGTCGGCGAAGGCGAAGCCGAAGACGACCGACAGCTCCACTCCGGCCGCGTCCATGTGTGCCACCACCTCGTCGGCGGTCGACCATGCGCGCCTCCGGGGACCCGTACAGGGCGCCGAACCAGGCGTCCCGCCCCAGGTAGGCCTCGCGCTCGCGGATGATCTCCGGGGGGAAGATGTGGACGTGAGCGTCCACCGGGCCGGCGCCGGCCGCGGGCCGGGCTTGGGCGGCCGACTCCGCTGCGCCCGCGGGCCCGGGCCCGGCTTGCCGCCCGCCCGCGACAGCCTTGCCGGAGGCCTCAGGCAACGGCGGTGAGGAGTATGGTCTCCACCAGGTCTTCATAGGAGAGCCCCGCCGCCCGAGCCTGGGCCGGCAGATCCGACAGCTCCGTCATGCCGGGCAGGTGTTGACCTCGACGAACCAGGGCACCCCCGCCTGGTCGACCATCATGTCCACGCGGGCGTAGCCCCGGCAGCCGACGGCCTCGAAGGCCGCCACCGCCACCCGTCTGCGCCTCCTCGTCCACGGCCGGCTCCAGGCGGGCGGGAAGGATGAACTCCGTCATGCCCTCGGTGTACTTGGCCTCGTAGTCGTAGAACTCGTTCTTGGGCACCAGCTCCAGGATGGGCAGAGACCTCGCGCCGTCCCTCGCGCTCCAGCACCCCCACCGTTATCTCCCGACCGGAGACGAACCGTTCGGCGAACATCGCCCCGAACTCGGCCCGCCCCTGCGCGACGCAGGCCAGCAAGCTCGACGGACCGCTTGCACTTGGACACTCCCAGGCTGGAACCCTCTTCCACCGGCTTCAGCATCACGGGCAGGCCCAACTCGGCTTCCACCCGAGCGGCCACCGAGTCCGCCGGCTCGTCCGCGCCGATCTCGCAGTAGTCGGGAGTGGGCACGCCGCTGCCCCGCACCACCTTCTTGGCCGCGATCTTGTTCATCCCCAGCGCCGAAGCCAGGACTCCGGAGCCGGTGTAGGGGATGCCCATCATCTCCAGCAGCCCCTGGATGGTGCCGTCCTCGCCGTAGCGTCCGTGCAGCGCGAGGAAGGCGACCTCGACCCCTGTTTCGTCGAGGCGCTGAGCCACGTCGCGGACGGCGTCGATGCGCACCGCCCGATAGCCGCGCGACAGCAGGGCGCGCAGGCAGTTCTCGCCCGAGCGCAGGGAGATCTCCCGCTCCCCGGACAGGCCGCCCATGAGCACGCCGATGGTCTTGGTCTTGAGGGTCTGGACGATCCATGCGGGGAACTGTACCACAGCCCCCGCGCGGCCCCGGCGCTACCCGGCCGCCGCCCGCGCCCGTTCCGGCACCGGCAACGGCGAGCCCGCCACCCGCCGGAACGCCGCCGTGCTCTGGGCCCCGCTCTCGGCTGCGTACATGAGGTCGTCGGCGTTCAGACCATCGGCGGGAGCCGACGCCCATCCCACCACGCACTCGACCCGGTGCCCGTCGATCAGATGCTCGCACACCTTGCGGCCGAGCGGTCATGGCCAGGCCTTCGACGTCATAGGGATCGCTCCATCCGAATGCCGCTTCCTCCTTGCGACGTCCGCTCGAGCGGCTCCGGGTTCGGTCTCGAACAGGAAGGCCACCCGCCCGCCGGGAAGGGGGAAGTGCTGGGCGTCGGGGCCCAGAAGACGCAGCCCTCGCCGGCTCACGGCCGAGAGCACCCGCTCCGACGCTTCTTCGCCGTAGTACGACGCGGTCTCCTCGAAGCGCAGCGACGCGCAGCACCACCAGCCCGAAACGAGCCCCGGTGGTGGTGAAGACCCGCAGGCGCACGCGCACCGCCCGCTCCAAGCCGGTCTCCGCGTCCGACTCCTGTCGGAGCGGGCCGACGCCGATCGCCGCTCGCCGCGCACGCGGTCCGGCTGAAGCCCGGGCAGCGGTCTCCGCCCGTGCCCGATCGGCCCAGTAGGTGACCGCCAGCCCGGCAGCGCATACCAGGAGCGAGGATGACCCGCATCGCCGCCGCGGAGCTCCACACCAGCAGCGGCAGGAGGATGGCGGTGTCGGTGAGGCACAAGCAGATAGCCCAGGCGGCGATCGCCGGAGAAGTGGCGTGACAAGCGAAGAGACCACAGGGAGTAGAGGACGACAAAGACGACGTAGAAGACCCAGACGGAGGCGGAGCGCACTCCGGTGAGCGGTGGACCGAGAAGAGCCAGGAAGGTGAGGAGCGGAAGCCTGACACGAGCTTTCTGGTGCTCGGTCACACGCGGAAGCGGGGCTGTGCGCTGTCCTGTCATGTGGGCTCAATTGCAGTGTAAGGGAAATGCAACGGCTTTTGCAATAGGTATTGCTAAATTATGCTAAGTGAAATGGCACTGTTCACCCAGGGCGGACGATATCCGCTGTGAGAGGACCGAAGGTCGAGAGCGCTGCGGCAGCACGCGAGGCGCTGCGGGCACGGCCGCCGACGGCGGGAGCTCTAGGGGACCAGCAGGATCGGCACCTTGACGTGACGGGCGACGCGGTCGCTGACGCTGCCCAGCACCAGGTCCTTCGGCTCGTTGCGGCTCCTGCGACCCATGACGACCAGATCGGCCCCGCTGGTCTCTATCTCCGCCAGAATGGTTTCCGGGGCCGAGCCAAAGACGACCTTGACCTCCGCGCCGACGCCCTCGCGGCGCAGCAGCGGCGACGGCGGACCCGAGAGCCTCTTGGGCCATCCGCTCCACGTACTTCTCGATCGTCCGTTCGTCCATGTTGGCGGCGAGCACCACGTGTTGCGGCACCGAGACCGCGGTGAGCAGGATGAACTCGGCCTGATAGCGCGCGACCATCTGGGCGGCGACCTCGACGCCCCGCAACGAGGCTTCGGTGCCGTCGGTGGCGGCCAGTATCCGATGGAAGATCAACGACGTCTCTCCCGCGATCTCTCTCCTGCAAGGGAGGTGGAGGATACCGGGGTCGAACCGGCGACCTCCGCCGTGCAAAGGCGGCGCTCTCCCAACTGAGCTAATCCCCCACGCGTGGACGATTCGGAACCTGCGGGTCGGGAAGTCGATGGTGGGCCTAAGTGGATTCGAACCACTGACCTCACCCTTATCAGGGGTGCGCTCTAACCAACTGAGCTATAGGCCCATGCGCGGGTAGTTTACCGGCATTCCAAGTGATGTCAAGGAAGGCCCCCGACCGGCCGGAGGCCTTGGTCGAAGCCGAGCGCCAGGTGACGTAAGAGGCCGCTCGGGGTAACCTAGGGGTGGATACCGGAGCGAGGAGACCATGCAAGGCTTCGAAAAAGTCACCGTGTACGGCGTCAGCTTCGATGTGGCCAGCAAGCAGCCCATCGTCCTCTTGAAGGTGGAGGGAAAGAACCGCTTTCTGCCCATCTGGATCGGACACCCGGAAGCGGCCGCCATCCTGATGAAACTGCAGAACGCCGAGCTGCCTCGCCCGATGACCCACGATCTGCTCGCGGCCATCATCGAGCAGCTCTCCGCCAACGTCGCCAGCGTCCTGGTCACCGAACTGCGCGACAACACCTTCTACGCGGTGCTCAGCTCGAGGCGGGCGGCCAGGAGATACGAGTGGACTCCCGGCCTTCGGACGCCATCGCCCTGGCCGTGCGGACCGACGCCCCCATCTTCGCCTCCACGGAACTGCTCGAGACGAACGGCATCGAGTTCGAGCAGGAGGTCGAAGACATCGAGGACATCGTCAAGGAGTTCAGGCAGTTCCTCGACGAGGTCTCGCCGCGAGGACTTCTAAGAGCTTCGCGACAGCGGCGCCGGATCCTGCGCGGGAGCGCCCCGGGCGGGAGCGCCGGGCGCACTGCTTACCGCCGCTTTGTTCTCCCAGGGCGGCCGCTTCGCGCTTGGCCACCTGCAGGATCAGCGCGTAGATCTCGCGCAGACCCTCGTTGGACAGCGGGCCTCGGTTCGCGCGGCACAGGTACGTGACGACCCAGTCTTCCTGGGCGGCATCGTAGAAGCTGAGGCCCTGGGCCTCCTTGTAGTCCTTGAGGCTCTTGACCAGCTTGACCCGCTTGTTGAGGGCCTCCAAGATCTTGAGATCGTTGTCGGAGATCTGCTCCCGGTAGTGCTTGATGACCGGGTCGGTGCTCGCAGTCGCCACGTTGCCTCCTCTTCGCGGCCAGGGCGTTGCCGCCTGGCCCAGCTCTCTACGTCACGCAGCGTTCGATGAGCTTCTAGGCTACCGCACTCCTCGCGGCGCTGACCAACCCCGAGAGGCCCGGCGCACGGACGCTTCGGCCGGCTCAACCGCGGCTCCGGCGCGGAGCGACCGGCCGCGTAGGCGGCGCACTGGCGCACGAACCGCGGGGCCATGTCCGGCGTGGCGGCCAGATGCACGAAGACCCGGGAGCACAGGAGCGAGCCGGTCGCCGCGCCCTCGGCCTGTCCGCCGGGCGCCCCGACGCCCCGCACGGTCAAGGGGGGATCCCAACCGGCGTTGCGGTTGAGCATCTCGACGTCGGTCACCACCCACCCGGTCACGGTCTCGCCCTCGCGCCAGCAGCAGGCTGTCCCGCTCGGCGGTCACTTCCACGTACGCCGGCTCCTCCAGATCCCACAGGATCTCGCCTTCGGCAGGGAGCACGTCGGCCAGCTCCACGGTCCGCCCCAGCGAATCCTGGATCTTGCTGAGCAGGATCAGCGACCCTCCGCCCAGGGCCACGGTGGGCAGACCTTCGCTGATGCGCACGCGCATATCGCGGAGCAAGGACTGGTTCATGGCGATGTCCGGCAGGTCCGCCGGCCAGACGGTGCCGGCCAGGACCAGACCGGCGGTCTCCGCCGGCAGCGCGTCGTCCTCCACCAGGTCGAGGCGGCGGACCTGGGCCCCGGCCGAGCGCAGCACCTCGATGGAGTCGCGGCTCCAGGGCGTGAAGCCCTTCCCGCCCGCGACCACGACCAGCGGGCCGTCCGACCCCCCGGTCGATCAGCCAGTTCTGCGAAGACAGGAACCCTCGCTGACCGGCGAGGGCCTCCAGACCGCTGATGTCGACCTGGCGAGAGACCGCTTCCAGGAGCGTCGTCTCCAGCGGCAGCCCCCACGCCCCGGGCGGCGTCGCATCCCAACCGGGCCCGTCTCCCTCGAAAAGGCAGCCCACAACGGGTACGTCCTCCTCGGCGAGCACCCGCCGCAGCAGCTCGCGGTGGTCGCGATCGGCGACCCCCGACAGCACCGCTCCGGCCAGGTTGAGGCCGGCGAGGTGAGACTTGAGACCGGTCACCAGCGCCCGGATACCGGTGCCCCAGCCCCGACAGTCCATGACCACGACCACCGGACAGTCCAAGAGGCGGGCCACGTCGGCGGGCAGCCAGTCGACCCCTTCCCTCCGATCGAGCACACCGCCGCTCGACGAGAGCAGGGAGAGATGGGCGCCCCGGGTGGCCACGTCGTACAGGCCGAGGAGGGCCTCCTCGCCGTAGAGGGCGGGGTCGAGAAAGGCCGCGCCCTCCCAGCGATCCCACGACGAGACCGGGCTCGAGGGGCCAAGGTGGTGGTAGCGGACCCGCTGTCCCTGGGCGGTGACGATCTCGGCCACCGCCGCCGCCACCGCGTTGGCCAGACCCGTGTGGTGCGTGGGGACCAGCAGGACCCGCGGTACGGACATGAGCTCCCCCTCTCCGACCCCTTGCTACGACCTGCGACTGATGAGGATGAGCCGCACCAGCTGCAGGATCGCCATCAGACGCAGCCGCCACATAGGTGAGCGCGGCCGCGCTCAGGACCTTCTTCGCCCCGGTCAGTTCGTCGGCCACCAGGATGCTGCGGTCGGAGAGCTGCGCCATGGCCCGCCGCGAGGCGTTGAACTCCACCGGCAGCGTGACCAGCGTGAAGAGCACCGCCGCCGCGTACAGCACGATGCCGATGTTCATCAGCAGCCCGCTACGGAAGAAGACCAGGCCCACGAAGAACAGGATGAACCCGAAGTTGGTGCCGATGTTGGCCACCGGCACCAGAGCGCTCCGGAACTTGAAGGGCACGTAGCCGTCGGCGTGCTGCATGGCGTGGCCGGCCTCGTGCGCGGCCACCCCCAGCGCGGCCAGCGAGTTGCTGTTGCCCACCTCCGGGCTCAGGGTGAGCGTCCGCGAGCGGGGGTCGTAGTGGTCGGAAAGGCGGCTTCCGGCCACCTCGATGCCCACGTCGGAGAGCCCGGCCGAATCGAGCACCAGGCGGGCGGCCTGAGCGCCGGTGAGACCCCGAGCAGACGGCACCTGCGAGTAGCGGTTGAAGCTAGAACTGACCTTGGCCTGAGCGTAGATACCCAGGATCAGAGCCGGCACCAGCAGGATGAGGGACCAGTACCAGAAGTACATCGATCATGCTCCTTGTTCCCAGCGAGCGATATCCCGCTTATTGCCGGGAAGATGATATCAGAAGCCCTCTTTGGCCGGTCCCGAGGCGCCAACGGGTTTGAGACCCGCGAGTAACTGGTACACTCCCGCCTGGGATCGAACCGAATAGTCTATGACCCTTTCGGGAAGAAGAAAGAATCGACCCCGTAAATCAAACGGCCCAAAGGAGGGCGAGAATGCGCGATAAACGAGTTTGGCTCCTGGGAGTATGCGTGTGCCTCATTCTGGCGTCGGTGGTTCTATTCGCCGCCGCTTGCGGTGGCAGCACTACGACCACTTCCGCGGGAGCCGCGACCACCATCGATGACAAGACCACCACGACCAATGCGCCGACGACCACCATCGACGACAAGACCACCACGACCGCGGCGGGTGCGGCCGTGGATGCAGCCGCACTCTACGCGAAAGACTGCAAGGGCTGCCACGCCGGAGGGGTTGGGGGATCGGCATCTTCGATCGAGGCCGTAATCAAGAGCGGCACCGGCAGCATGCCCAGTTTCACCAGCTCGATGTCGGCAGCGGAGATCACAGCCTTGGCGGCCTACGTGGCCGGCGGAGGCAAGTAAGAAACCGCAGCTTGAGAACGCTTGAGGAACAGCGGCTCGTACGACTGAGGCCTAACCAGCCCGCCCGGGATCATCGGGCGGGCTGGTCTTTCTTACTCCATCTACTCGGCGTCGTAGGCGCCGGATTCTTCTTCGGCAGTGTCCGGGCCGAGGTCAAAGTCCTCTTCGGACTCGATCTGGTCGGAGCCGATCTGGTCGCCGTCTGGACCGGCGCCGACCACACCGGCGTATGCCCCGCCATCCGCGCCATCACCGGTGCCGTTGGCAGTCCCCACCACCCGGGCCATGCTCGACACCTTGTCGGCGCCGCGCAGGTTCATCACCCGCACGCCCATGGTGTTCCGCCCCGTGGTGCGCACGCTCTCCACCGGTACCCGGATGACGGTGCCGTCCTGGCTGATGATCATCAGTTCGTGGTTGTTGCGCACCGAGGTCACGCCCACCAGGTCACCCCGGTCGGGGCTGTCCCTGATGGTGATGACCCCCTGGCCGCCCCGCTTCTGCGTGGGATAGCTGGAGGTCGGTGTACGCTTGCCGTAGCCGCCGCTGGTGACGCAGAAGATGTCGGCGTCGTCCTCGGCCACCGCCATGCCCACCAGTACGTGCCCCTCGGGCATGCGCATGCCCTGCACGCCCATGGTGTTCCGGCCGGTGGGCCGCACGTCGTACTCGTGGAAGCGGATGGCCTTGCCCTCGCTCGACACCAGGATCAGGTCGTCGTGGCCGCTGGTGTGCCGCACCGCCACCAGTTCGTCGTCGTCGTCCAGGTTGATGGCGATGATGCCGTCGGCCTTCAGCGAAGTGGCGTAGTCCAAGAAGCGGGTCTTCTTGACGATCCCCTTCTGGGTGGCGAAGACCAGGTACTTGGCGTCGGTGTAGTCCTTGGTGGCGATGACCGCCTTGATCTTCTCGCCCTGGGCCAGGGGCAGCAGGTTGGCCACGTGCCGCCCTTTGCTCTGCCGGCTCCCCAGCGGTAACTCGTGCACCTTCTGCCGGTAGATCTTGCCCCGGGAGGTGATGAAGAGCAGGAAGTGGTGCGTCGTGGTGATGAAGAGGTGCTCGATGTAGTCGCCCTCTTTCAGGTCCATGCCCATGACCCCGATCCCGCCCCGGTGCTGGGTGCGATAGGTCGACACCGGAAGACGCTTGACGTAGCCGGAGGCGGTGATGGAGATGACCATCTCCTCCACCGCGATCATGTCCTCGATGTCGATCTCGTCTTCCGAGGGAAGGATCTCGGTGCGGCGGTCGTCGCCGTACATCTGCTGGATCTCGAGCAGCTCCTCTTTGATCACGTCGTAGATCATGGCTTCGCTGGCCAACAGGCTCTCCAGGTAGGCGATGCGCTCCATGAGGTCGCGGTGCTCCTCTTCGATCTTGTGACGCTCGAGGGCGGTGAGGTTGCGCAGACGGAGGTCGACGATGGCCTGGGCCTGCTCCTCGCTGAGGCCGAAGCGGGCGATCAGGCCCATCTTGGCGGCGTCGGCATCCTCGCTCGAGCGGATGATGCGGATGACCTCGTCCAGGTTGGAGATGGCCACCAGCAGCCCTTCGAGGATGTGGGCCCGCTTCTTGGCCTTGTCGAGCTCGAACCGGGTCCGGCGGACGATGACGTCCTTCTGGTGGGCGATGTAGTGGCGGAGCATGTCGCGCAGCGAGAGGGTCTTTGGCACCCCGTCCGCCAGGGCCAGCATGTTGACCCCGAAGGTGGATCTGCATCGCGCTGTGCTTGAACAGCTTGTTGAGCACCACCTTGGGGATGGCCTCGCGCTTCAGTTCGATGACGACGCGCATGCCCGAGCGGTCGGACTCGTCGCGCAGGTCGGAGATCTCGGGGATCTTCTTCTCGCGCACCAGCTCGGCGATCTTCTCGATGAGCAGCGCCTTGTTCACCTGATACGGCAGTTCGGTGACGATGATGGCGGTCTTGCCCTGCTTGAGCGGCTCGGTGTGGGCCTTGGCGCGCACCACCACCCGGCCCCGGCCGGTCTCGTAGCCCTCGCGGATGCCGGCGCTGCCCATGATCAGGCCGCCGGTGGGGAAGTCGGGCCCTTTGATGAAGCGCATGAGGTCGCCGCTGGTGAGCGACGGGTCGTTGATGAGCGCCACCGTGGCCGCGATGGTCTCGCGCAGGTTGTGCGGAGGTATGTTGGTGGCCATGCCCACGGCGATGCCCGAGCTGCCGTTGACCAGCAGGTTGGGGAAGCGCGACGGCAGCACCGTCGGCTCTTCCCGGCTCTCGTCGTAGTTGGGCGTCCAGTCGACCGTCTCGGCGTCGATGTCGCGCAGCATCTCGGTGGCGATGCGGGCCAGGCGGCATTCGGTGTAGCGCATGGCGGCCGCGGAGTCGCCGTCGACGGAGCCGAAGTTGCCGTGCCCGTCGACCAGGAGATAGCGGATGGAGAAGTCCTGGGCCATCCGCACCAGGGCGTCGTAGATGGCCTGGTCGCCGTGGGGGTGGAAATTACCCATGACATCCCCGACGATGCGGGCGCACTTGCGGTAGGGCCGGTTGGGCTGCATGCCGGAGTCGTGCATGCCGAACAGCACGCGCCGGTGCACCGGCTTGAGACCGTCGCGGACGTCGGGCAGAGCGCGCCCCACGATCACGCTCATGGCGTAGTCGAGGTAGGACGCGCGCATCTCGTCCGCGATCTCGATCTGCTCTATGCGGCCCTCGAGAGTCTCCACGGCCTACACGTCCAGGGTGCGCACGTAGCGGGCGTTCTCGGTGATGAAGTCACGCCTCGGCTCCACCTTGTCGCCCATGAGCGTGGTGAACACCTCGTCGGCGATGGCGGCGTCGTCCACCGTGACCTGCAGCAGGGTGCGCTTGTCGGGGTTCATGGTGGTCTCCCACAGCTGCTCCGGGTTCATCTCGCCCAAGACCCTTGAAACGCTGCATGGTCATGCCGGTCCGGCCGATCCGCTCGAACAGTTGCTCCAGTTGAGCGTCGTTGAAGGCGTAGTAGTCCTGGCGCTTGTGCATGACCCGGTAGAGCGGCGGCTGGGCGATGTAGACGTAGCCGGCGTCGATCAACTCCACCATGTTCCGGAACAGGAACGTCAGGATGAGGGTGCGGATGTGGGCCCCGTCGACGTCGGCGTCGGTCATGATGATGAGCTTGTGGTAGCGGGCGGCGGTCAGGTCGAACTCCTCGGCCAGGCTGGTGCCGCACGCGCTGATGATGGCCTGGATCTCGGTGTTGGAGAGGATCTTGTTGAGCCGGGCCTTCTCCACGTTGATGATCTTGCCCCGCAGCGGCAGGATGGCCTGGAAGCTCCGGTCGCGCGCCTGTTTCGCCGAGCCGCCGGCCGAATCACCCTCCACCAGGTAGAGCTCGCAGGAAGCCGGGTCGCGGATAGAACAGTCGGCCAGCTTGCCGGGCAGGGTGGTGTTCTCCAGCACGCTCTTGCGCCGGGTGAGGTCGCGGGCCTTGCGCGCGGCCATGCGGGCGTGCGCCGCCTGCACGGTCTTGCTGATGATCTGCCTGGCCTCGGAAGGATTCTCTTCCAAGAATTCGGCGAACTTCTGGTTGACCACGCCCTCGACGAAACCGCGGATCTCGGAGTTGCCCAGCTTGGTCTTGGTCTGACCCTCGAACTGGGGCTCGCGTAGCTTGACGCTGAGGATGGCCACCAGCCCCTCGCGCACGTCCTCGCCGCTCAGATTCTCCTCTTTCTCCTTGAGGAAGCCTTTGGAGCGGGCGTAGTCGTTCATCGTGCGGGTGATGGCGGCCCGGAAGCCGGACAGGTGGGTGCCGCCCTCATGGGTGTTGATGTTGTTGGCGAACGAGAACACGTTGTCGTTGTAGCCGGCGTTCCACTGCATGGCCAGCTCAAGGTAGTCGTCGCCCTCTTGGCCCTCGAAACGGATCACCCGCGGGTGGATGGCATCCTTGTGCGTGTTGATGTGCTTCACGAAATCGACGATGCCCCCGTCGTAGCAGTAGGCGACCGAACGGGGTTCGGTGCGCTTGGTGTCGGTCGGCGACAGGCCGGAATAGGGATCACCCGCGGTGCCCGAGCGACGCTCTCCGGAATCGGCGAGGTCGGCGCTCCCCTCGGCTCCAACCGAGCCGTAGTCGTCATCGTCGACGCCCGGCGCCGAGCCTTCGGCCTCCCCTGGCTCTTCCCGCTCGTCGGTGAGGGTGACGCGCAGCGAACGATTCAGAAAGGCCACCTCGCGCAGTCGCTGCGAGAGGGTGCTGAAGTTGAAATTGAGATCGTCGAAGATCTCCGTATCGGGTCGAAAGTGGATGGTGGTGCCGCGGTAGTCGCCGCAGGGACCGAGGGTCTCCAGATCGGTGACCGGCACACCCCGGGCGTAGCTCTGGCGGATAGCGATAGCCGTCTCGGCACACCTCCACGGTCAGCCACTCCGACAGAGCGTTCACGACGCTCACGCCTACCCCGTGGAGTCCGCCGGAGACTTTGTAGCCCTCTCCTCCGAACTTACCCCCGGCATGAAGCTTCGTCATGACGATCTCGACGGCCGGCCGGTTGTTCTGGTCGGGCATGAGCCCGACGGGGATGCCGCGCCCGTTGTCCACCACGCGGACCGAGGAATCGGGGCAGATCGTGATGTCGATGCTGGTGCAGTAGTTCGCCAGGGCTTCGTCGACGGAGTTGTCGACGACCTCGTACACAAGGTGGTGCAGACCCCGATGCCCGGTGGAGCCGATGTACATGCCCGGCCGCTTGCGAACGGGCGCGAGGCCCTCAAGAACCTGGATGTCGCCTACGTCATATGAGTGTTCTGCCAAACCCGCTCGACCTCTTTCGCTTTCCGCACGCGCCGCCCGACCTCCCCGGCCTTCGCGCAAGCGCTCCGTGTCCGAGGCACACCCCAGACTCGCGGCGGCAGCATGCCACGCGAGTGATAAGGATGCTCCCGGAAGGCTGGAAGAAGGACCGACCTGTCACTGTGGAAAGTACAACCCACGTTGGTCATATGATAGCACACGGGCCCTTTTCCGGCCTACTCTCGTACGCTGTCAGCGAACAGAATCCTGCTGTGCGCGGACAAACGCCGCCTTCATCGCGTGCGCGATCTTGTCCCGCAGTTCGGGGCTGAGATCGAGCGCCTCCACCTCGGCGAGAGCCGCTGTCTGTTCGGCCGAGAGGGCTCCATCCTCCCCCACCTGACCCGGCGCCGCGCCCGCCTGAGAGGCGTCCCGCTGAGACCCGACCGCCTGGCCCGCCTACGGGGCGCCCGGCGGAACGTTCCTCCCAGCCGGCGTGCCGGAAGACCACCTCCTCCACCACCCGTTCGCCCATGACGCTCGTTGACGCGGGCGACAATGGCGTCGCCCATGAGCTGGAGGGTCTGTGCCCACGCGCTTGACGACGCGCTGACGACCAGTCTGCCCTGCTTCAGCTGGACGGGCCGAGCGTTCGCGGCCACCTCGTCGCCGACCACCTCGGGCCAGATCGCCGCCAACAGCTCGGCGTCCCGGTCGCCGGGACCCACTCCCGGGCGGCCCCGGGCAGGCACGCCGCCTGCCTCGCCCAGCAGGTCGCCCAGACGATCGAAGTCCGCGGGTCCGCTCATCCGCGCATCAGTCCATCGAGAGCTCTACCACCGCCGCCTCCTGCAGCTCCTCGGGCGAGAAGTACCGCAGATCGGTGGTGGTGATGACCGTCTGCCCGCCCCGCTGGACGAGGGCCACTAAGGCCCTCCTGCGGTCCTCGTCCAACTCGCTCATCACGTCGTCCAGGAGCAGCAAGGGCTTGCTGGGGGAATCGCACATGTACTGCCACTCGGCCAGCACCAGCGCCAACAGAGCCGCCCGTTGCTCGCCCTGGGAGGCGCAGTCGCGCACGTCCAGTCCCCGCCGCAGAAGCCTCAGGTCGTCGCGGTGCGGCCCCAGATGGGTGTACGTGCGCTGCTGGTCGGCGCTCCGCATCTCGGCCAGCCGGTCTTGATAGCCCTCCTCGTCCAGGTCGGCGACGTTGGTGCGGTAGACCAATCGCAGCGAATCCACGGGGTCATCCGTGAGGTTTGCGTGCGTGCGCTGAAAGGAGGCGATGAACGACGCCAGCGCGTCTGCCCGCCCGCGAGAAACGGCGAGCCCGGTCTGCGCGAGGATCTTCTCCCAGGGAGCGAACTGGGTGCCGTCGGCGCCACCCCGTACGGTGCGGAGCAGCGTGTTGCGCTGTGCCAGAGCCTCCTCGTACCGGCGCAGCGCGCCGAGATGAGCCGGATCGCACCGTCCCGCGAGCGCGTCCAGGTACTCCCGCCTTCTCCGGGGACTGCCCTTGATGAGACGGAGGTCATCGGGGACGAAAGACCGCACCGGCACCGCGTCGCGCCAGCGCGAAGAATCCTCAAGAAGGGCGCCGTCGGCAGTCAGGCGACGTTCGCCCCCCCGGGAGAAGGCGGCGGCGGCGATGACTGTCGCCCCAGCCTCTTCCAAGTCGATCTCGACCCGGAGAAAGTCCTCGTCGCGGTTGATCAGGTCGCGCACCGTGCCCGGCCGAAGCAGCGACCCATGAAGGACCAACGCGGCGGCCTCCAGGACGGTGGTCTTGCCGGCTCCGTTGGGCCCGACGAGCACCGTCAGCCCGGGCCCCAACTCGACCTCCAGCGAACGACGAGAACGCACGTTCGGCTGCAGCGCTCAGTCTCCCGGACCGGCCACTCCCGGCACCACCTGTGCCGCCGCCCCCTGCACCTCTACGATATCCCCCGAGGCCAGCTTGTGGCCCCGCCGCCTGTCGACCTCACCGTTGACGCGCACCAAGCCCGAGACGACCAGTCGTTTCGCGTCTCCTCCGGTGGCCGCCAGCCCGGCCAACTTGACGAACTGCCCCAGCGTGATGGGTAGGTCGACCGCGATGGGCGTGGGGGCCGCCATGCTCGGTGGAGGCATCCCTAGTCGTTCAGGCGGATAGGCATGACCAGATAGAGAAAGTCGTCGCCCGCTCCCTTGACCAGCCCTGGACGGAGCGGGCTGATGAACCGCAGATACACGGGGGATTCCTTCACCGCGGCCACGCCGGCCTCAAGGAACTCGGGGTTGAAACCTATCGCCAGGTCGTCGCCCGAGTACTGGATGGGCATCGCCTCGTGCGCCTTGCCCACGTCCTGAGACTCCGCGGAAACGGTGAGGTTGTTGCTCGAGAAGTGTAGGCGGAGGGGAGCATTCTTCTGGGCCAGACAGACCGACCCGGCGGATAGCTTCGAGGAGCTCGTCATGGTCGACGGCGACCTCGTAGTCGAATGTCTCGGGGATGAGTTGCCGGTAGTTGGGGAACTGGCCGTCGATAAGCCGCGACACAAGCGATATGCCGCCCACCCGAAACAGCATCTGATTCTCGGTGGGGAGGATGGTGATGGTGTCGTCGGCCACCGCTGTGGCGATGCGGGACAACTCCAGGAGAGTCCTGGCGGGCACGATGGCCTGGAATTTCTCCGCCAGCGAGGACTCGACGGGGGTCTCCTTGACGCTGAGCCGGTAGCTGTCGGTGGCCACCATGCGCACCGAGTTCTTGGCGAAGTGGATGAGAACACCTGTGAGCACGGGCCGGGTCTCGTCACGAGAGGCGGATGGGGCAACCCGATCGACCGTCTCGATAAAGGCGGGCTTGCTCACCGAGAAACCTTCTCCCGAGAAAGCTGGGATCTGAGGGAAATCGACGGCCGGGAGAGAGTGGAGGGTGAATAGCGACTCGCCGGCGCGGATCTCCACCTGAGTCTCACCTGGGCGCTGCTCCATCACCACATCTCCCGGCGGGCAGACTTCTGGCGATATCGGTGGCTATTCGCGCAGGTACCACCAAAGAACCCGCTTGCTCGACCCGTCCCACGAGAGGAGCCTTGATGGAGATCTCCATATCGGTTGCCGACAACACGATGCCTTCATCGCGAGCGTCGACAAGCACTCCCGACAGCACCTGGATGGAACTCCGCGAGGAGACCGCCTTGTTCACGATCCCTAGACACTCGACAAGCGCTGCTTTGTTGGTGATGAGTTTCATCGATGCTCCTCACTCGTCTGGGTGGGGATCGGGACCTATTATTACTAGATTCTTTATATAGAAATAGAGTGGGTGTAATAGAGGGTGTGCAAGATGTTAACAACCGGTGACGGATAGGTCGGGAGCAGGGGAAACGGCGTGTGGTTACGTATGGATGGGTGTGGATGACCGGGGGACGCGGACGCGTGACGAGTACGAGCGGAGCGCCTCGGTGAAGAAGAGTGACGGTAGCTGCACAGTCCGTCCCGGGGTTATTGACAGAGTCTGTGGAAAGAGTTTCACCGCGCGCTCTTGACCTTGGTGGTGATGCGCTGGACTCGGTTGTACATGTCACGGTCTTCCCGCATGAGTTTGGTGATCTTGTCCACCGCGTGGAGGACGGTGGTGTGATCTCTACCTCCAATACGGTCGCCGATCTTCGGAAGGCTGGCGTCGGTCAGTTCCCGGGCAAGATACATGGCCAGATGACGGCTCTCGACCACGGGCCGCGAGCGCTTGTCGCCGGTGATCTCTGTGACCGAGATACCGGTGAACTCGGCTACAGTGGATAAGATGAGGTCGATGGTGATACGGATGGAGGCAGTCTCGGGGATATCCTTGAGCACCTCTCGAGCCAGATCGACGTCGATGGGCCGCTTGGTGAACGAAGAGAACGCCACCACCCGGGTAAGACACCCCTCCAACTCCCGGATGTTCGTCGGCACCCGAGAGGCGATCAGCATAAGCACTTCGTCGTCGGCCAGATGTAACGCCGTCGCTGCGCACCTTCTTTCGCAGGATGGCGACCCGGGTCTCGAGGTCCGGAGGTTGGATGTCGGTGATCAGGCCCCACTCGAATCGAGAGACCAAGCGGTCCTCCAGGGTGGCGAGGCCCTTCGGGTGCCTGTCGGAGGTGATGACGATCTGCTTGCCGGCGTCGTAGAGGGTGTTGAACGTGTGGAAGAACTCTTCCTGGGTCTGCTCCTTCTTCTGCAGGAACTGGATGTCGTCGATGAGGAGCACATCGATGGTCCGGTACTTGTTCTTGAAACCCTCCATGCTGTCGTCGCGGACCGAGTTGATGAAGTCGTTGGTGAACGGTCTCCAGAGTGACATAGCGGACCTTCAGCCCGGGGTGGTTGCGCAAGACATACTGGCCGATAGCCTGAAGGAGATGGGTCTTGCCGAGCCCGACGCCTCCGTAGATGAAGAGGGGGTTGTACTGGGTCCCGGGAGTCTCGGCTGCCGCGAGGGCGGCGGCGTGGGCGAAGCGGTTGGATGGTCCGATGACGAACGTGTCGAACGCGTACTTGTCGAGCAACCCGGAGGCGGCTGCCGTTGCGTTGAGAGGAGAATGACCCGAAGCCGCGCCCGCCCGGCCGGTGGCCCGCCCGCCCGCGCGGGCGTTGTTGTCCTCGTCCACCGGTGAGGACGCATCCCGGCGGCCGGCGGGGCGCAGCGTTGGGAGACCGGTCGTCGGAGCCGGTCTCGGGTCGGGGCGGGCGCCGTCTCTTCATGATCCACCGAGCGAGACAGTTCGGGCGAGACGACGATGTCACAGCGCACCGGCTCGCCCACCACCTGGGAGACCGCGTCGGATATGAGAGCTCGAAAGCGGGATTCGATCCAATCCTTCGCGAAGTCGGAAGCGACGCCTACCGAGTAGGTGTCGTCGACAAGACCCAGCCCCGCGGTCGGCTCGAACCAGATCCGAAAGGTGCCCTCGTTCACCTGCTGCGAGATGAGCTCGAGAGCTTCCTCCCAGATAGGATCGCCACGCTTTGTGTCCACCATCGCCTCTCTCCACCGTCGACGCGGCCCCAGCGCTCGCGCTCAGACCCAGCCTACGCTCGGAGCGCAGGTCCAGCCCCCTCAAAGCACAGCATCCAGATAAGCCAAGCCCGCATCTGTCACCGAACGGTGCCCAGTCGCCCGAGAGGTGACGAAACCGGCATCCTCCAACAAGACAAGATCTCTGTAGGCGGTCGAGGTAGACACGCCCAGCTCCTGGGCGATGCGGGTCGGACCGACCGGAGCAAGCTCGACCGTCAGGAGCAACGTCTTAAGCTGGCGCTCGAGGAGATTATAGGCCGGGACCGTCGCGGGCGCGAGCGGCGTGTCGGCTACCGGGTGGACCCGCGCAGTGACCACCGTCCCTCGACCCAGGTTGTCTTCGATCTCAAGAACTCCGCCCAAGCCGGCCAGGGTCTCCTTGATCACCGAGAAGCCGGAGCCAACTCCCCGAATGAAGCGCTTGGCGTCTGCGCCGGCGGAGGTGAAGCCGGGGCGGAGGGCGGCGTCCTTGTCGGGGATGCCCGGCCCTCTGTCGCTGACGCGGATGGTGTTGCCTTGGTCGAGGATGGTGATGACCACCCCGGCGAACGAAGCGTGCACGAGGTTCTCCACCAGCTCCCGAACGACCGTCGGCGGCAACCGGCCACCTTGCTCGCGCGCCAGGCGTGTACACGCGGCCGGTGAGCGCCTCGATGAGATCCGGCACGTGGTCGTCGGTCAGCGGGTAGTCGGTCACGGGAATGACCAGAGGAGGCGCGGGCGGGTCACCGTAGACGGCAATGCGGGGTGGCTCCCCATCGTGGCCGGCCGTCTCCGCTGTCGCGGGCTCAGGCGGTGCGGCGAGGCCACCGTGGGCGCCGTCCGTCGGACGGCTGCGAGAAGGTCTGTTCCGCGGCCATGGTCAGCTGTTGATCTCCCATGCGGGGGAAGGGCGGCACGTGCCGAAAGCACCAGGCCATTGTAGCGACGAGAGGGGGTATTTTCCACAGGCTTCTCGGGAACGGAAGTGCGGAATCTGCAGATCTTTGCCTCGAATAGCATCGCAGTAGGCCCCCGTATCCTGACGAGAAGATGGTCATTTTGCAGGCATAAACCATTGGTTATCCACAGCGTCGTCCACAGGTGTGGAAAACGTGTAGAACAGTGGAACACGACGGCCGCATAGACCACCTTTTCTGTTGAAAATGGGGAAAGTCGATTTCTCGCACCCACGGTCGGGCGGGTCTCGGGAGTCCGCGAAGAGGTCGAACGGCCTGCCGAGGGGTGAGATGAGTACCTCGGCGGCGTCCTGCCGACGCTTCGCTCAGGTGAGTAGCCGAGAGAATCCAGGCAGAAGGGCCCGCGGATCGGGCCGATCGACGGGCGATGGGGTCTGGCGAACAGCTCAAGCGCCGGCTCCGAGGGAAGGGCCGACGTCCTGTCTCGTGCGCTGGGAGCGGTCGGATGCCGGGCTGGGTCCACAGCGGCGCCCGGTTCCTGGTGCGCCGAGGGGGACAGCGGAGCGAGGGTTTTCCACAGTATCCCCAGGTGCCTGTGTACGCTTGCAGCGGGGACCGGACACGAGCGGAGCGCGGCAGAGGGGGGCGGCAAGAGGCTGCCCGGAGTGCGGTGGCACTGCGGACACGACCGCGAGGTATGTGGACGAGCGAGGATTGACGGGCGGAGAGCGGACTTGTATACTTCGCCACCCTTTGTGCGCGCAGGTCGCGTGGCAAGCGGCGTGTTACGGGGATGATCGGCGATGCGCCGATGGACGGTATTGACAGCGTGCCCGCGGGTGACGAGCGTCTGCGGCGCTAGAGCGATAAGCGAGGGAACGTGAAGAGGACGTATCAACCGAACAAGCGAAAGCGCAAGAAGACTCACGGGTTTCGAGTCCGCATGAGCACCCGCGCCGGCAGGGCTGTGCTCAAGCGCAGGCGCGACAAGGGTCGCAAGCGTCTTTCGGCGTAGCCCGGTGTGAATCGGTCTCGCGGCCGACTGTCACGATCTGAGGATTTCGCCCGCGTCTATCGCACGGGCCGGTCTGTTGCCAACAAGTATCTCGTCCTATACTATTTCGAGCGCTCGTCGCCTGGGGCGGCTAGAAGTCGCTGGTGGGCCGCGAGTCGGGTTCTCTGTCTCCAAGCGACTCGGTACCGCGGTCGACCGGAATCGCATCAAACGTGTCTTGCGAGAGGCCTTTCGCGCAAACGGCCAGTCTCTCAGGGGGAACATGGACTTCGTTCTGATCGCCCGCGCACCGATCGTCGAACTGCTCGAAACCGGAGGTTTCAGGGCAGTGGAGGCAAAGATGGTGGAGGTCTTCCGCAAGGCCTCGCTCGTGCTCTTCCGGCGAAGAGCAGTCGGCCGTCCTCGTGAACGTTCACCGGAATCCGGCCAGAGCCTTGCTGGTCTGGGGCATCCGTGGCTACCAGAGCGTTCATCTCACCCGCTCTCCCTCGGTCGTGCAAGTACCATCCCTCTTGCTCGCAGTACGCGATCGATGCTCTGACCGAGTACGGCGTCTTGCGCGGTCTCGTGCTGGCCGTCATGGCGGCTTCTGCGCTGCAATCCCTTGAGCTACGGGGGCTATGACCCGGTGGAGCGCCAGACCCTGTTCGCTCCTCGTTCCAGGGAAGACCTGAGCGGTCCCCGAGCCCTGCCGCGGACTCGCTGGCTCCGAGACCACCGGACGGGCATGGTCTAGGGGGCGGCATGGGGAGCATCTACAGTCTCTTCTCGCCTCTCGCGGACTTCTTCTTCTCGATCCTCAAGTTCTTGCACGAGAACCTAGGGATCAGTTGGTCCTGGTCGATCGTCCTGCTGACCGTGATCGTGCGGATCGTCCTCATCCCGCTGACCTGGCGCCAGATCAAGAGCATGCGGGCGATGCAGGCGCTGCAGCCGCAGATCAAGGCTCTGCAGGAGAAGTACAAGAGCGACCGCCAGCTGCTCAATCAGAAGACCATGGAGTTCTATCAGGAGAACAAGGTCAGCCCCTTCGGCTCCTGTCTCCCCCTGTTGCTGCAGCTGCCGGTGTTCTTCGGTCTCTACTATCATGCTGAACAACGCGGGGAAGGTCGAACGGCGTTGGCAATGCGGCCGGTGCCTTTGTCGAACCCCGTGGTGGGTTGGCTGTGGATATCGGACATCACCAAGTTCAACATCATCTTGATGTTTCTTTACATTGCGAGCCAGTTCGTGGCTTCGTGGCAGACTGCTAGGAATAGTGCCGAGCCAGCAGAAGATGATCGCCTACTTCATGCCGGTAATCGTTGGCATCTTCATGTTCATAGGTAAGTGGCCTGCTGGTTTGTTCATCTACTGGTTCACATCCAACTTGTGGACTATCGCTCAGCAGTTCGTCGCCGAGAAGGTGATGCCGGTCCACGTGCCGTTGTGGTCGCGGCTCCAGTGAAGGAGAAGGTTCCAGCGAAGGAGAAGGCGGCCCCGGCACGACCGGCTGGGAAGAGTGGAGGCAAGACCAGTGGCCAAAAGACGGGACAACAAGGGAAAGCAGCAGGTAGCAAGAGCCAGCGGCCGGACCGTGGAGCAGGCCGTCCAAAGGGCTCTGGCCGAACTTGATTTCGCCCCCGGCGAACTCGCCGAGGACCAGTATGAGGTGACGATCGTCATCCCTCCGGAAGAGGGGTTCATGGGCGTGGGCGCGGTCGACGCGGTGGTCGAGGTCGCACTCGTCGGTGACGCCTTCGATTTCTATGGTCCCGAGAACGACACCCAACCCGAAGAACTGCTCGACGATCGAGTTCGATGACGACGACTACGTACGAGGACGAGGACTACCGGGAGAGGCACGAAGACCCCGGCGTCTACGGCAGGCCCGAGGACGATGAGCTGGCGGACAAACCGGAAGCTGCGCGACTCCGCGGCTTTCTGCAGCGTGTGTTGAGCGAGTTGGGCCTCGTTGCGCAGGTGCGGATCATCGAAGGTCCCGACGAGCTGCACGCTGAGATCACGGGTGAAGACCTGGGCATCTTCATCGGGCGAAGAGGGCAGACCATCGATGCCGTAGAGTATCTCGCGAGCATCGCGGTGTTCCCGGGGTCTCACCCGCGCAAGCACGTGGAATTGGACGCGGAAGGGTACAAGGAGCGCCGGCGGCGGCAGATTGAACGCGTAGCCCTCCGAAAGGCCCAAGAAGCCGCCAAACGGGGCAGGCCGGTGCAGCTCACCCCCATGACTCCGGCGGAGCGGAAGATCGTTCACTTGACGCTCAAGGGCCGGGCCGACGTGGTGACGGCCAGCCAGGGGCGCGAGCCGAACCGGTCGGTGGTCATCTCTCCAGCGCGCTGAATCGCGGCCTATCCGCTCGGATTCTGGCGGACCCGACTGGGTAGCTCGACTGGGTCGGCAGCCGGGCTCCGGCGTGGTCGCTGGGCCTTTTCTGGCATCATCTTCGCCTCTGATCATCTCGGACTCGAGAGCTAGCGCGTGAAGCCACACATGACCGGTGATCCCCATATGTCGTGCGGACAATCCTTCGCGGGGGTCGAGCCCGTCCTCAGCGTCGCGGAGCCAGAAGGCGCGACCCGAGCCGGGGACGCGACGTGGGGCGAGGACACCATCGTGGCCGTCTCCACGGCGACGGGACCGGGCGCCATCGGCATCGTGAGGATGAGCGGACCGGACGCGATCGCCATCGCCGAGTCTGCATTCCAGCCTGCGCGAGGCACACCCCTGCTGCCGCGAGAGACCTACTGTCTGCTGTACGGGCACGTCGTCGATCCTCGCAGCGGGGAGTCCGTAGACGAGGCACTGCTGGCGGTCATGCGGACTCCGCGCTCGTACACTCGCGAGGACGTGGTCGAACTGCATTGCCACGGGGGGCTGGCCGCGCAGCGAGCCGTACTGCGGCTGATGGTGCATTTGGGGGCCCGGCTGGCGGAGCCGGGGGAGTTCACGCGCCGGGCATTCTTGAACGGGCGAATCGATCTGGCTCAGGCGGAGAGCGTGGCCGCGATCGTGGCCGCTCGAAGCTCGGGGGCGCTTAGAGCATCAGTGCGGCAGCTCGAAGGCGGACTTTCGGAGAAGCTTCGTCTTCTCAGAAGAGAACTGGTGAGGCTTCTTGCGCAGATAGAAGTCACGGTGGATTTCTCCGACGAGGACGTGGACCCGCTGGATTGGGGATCGCTGGCCGAGGGCCTGGCCTCGGTGCAGGACGATCTAGCTCGCCTTCTGCGTACGGCTTTCTTGGGCCGCGCGCTGGAGCAGGGGGTACGCACCGCCATCGTGGGCAAGACCGAACGTGGGCAAGAGTTCCCTCCTGAACGCACTTCTGATGAGGGAGCGGGCCATCGTGTCGGACATACCCGGGACCACGAGGGACACCGTGGAGGAACTCATGGAGATCGGGGGCATCCCCATCCACCTGGTGGATACGGCGGGCATGCGCAGCGGTGGCGACCACGTCGAGCAACTAGGGGTGGAGCGGTCGGTCAGGGCCATGGAACAGGCGGATCTGGTTCTTGCTGTGTTCGATTTGTCGGCCCCGTGGGACGACGCGGACGAGCGACTGGTTGGCAGCCTCGATCCGGCCCGCTCGATAGTCGTGGGGAACAAGAGCGACCTTGCGCGGTGGGCGAACGGGAGGGCACGGCTCGGTCGGATTGTCGGCCGAAGCGTGAGCCGCCACGAGTGTGCGGTCTCGGCGGTCACGGGAGAGGGTCTTGACGATCTGCGTGCGCGCATCCAGCAGATCATCACCGGCGGAGAGGGGCTGCATCTGGAGGAGCCGGTTCTCGCGACAGAGCGCCAGCGCGGCCTGGTGAGCGAAGCGGCGGACAGGGCGGGCGCAGCCCTGGCGGGCGCGGCCCGCCACCGCGACGAAGAGCTCGTCTGCGAGGATATCAGGGGGGCCGTGCAGGCACTGGGGCGCATAACCGGCGAAGAATTGACTCCGGACTTGCTGGACGAGATCTTCAGCAGGTTCTGCTTGGGCAAGTAGGAGAGAAAGCGCATGTTTGCATGCCCACAGGTGGAGCGGGGCGCACGCGTCCACGGCGAGGCGGGCGGAGCGTCGCCCAGCGTCGTCGTGGTCGGGGCCGGCGTTTCGGGCTGTGCGTGTGCGGCGGTTCTTGCTTGCAAGGGTGTGCGTGTGACGGTTCTGAACAGTGTGTTGGACGCAGTGGGTCTGCCCGGGTATGGTCCCGAGCTGGTGGTCGGGTCGGGCGGTTGGGCTGAGATCGGAGAGACCATGGCGGCTCTGCCCGCTGCGCTCCGCGGGGCGTGGCTCGACGCAGCCTCGGTCCCTGACGATGGGGCTCCGCTTCTGACCGTGGACAGACGGGCGGTAAGCATCGAAACGAAGCGAGCTCTCGAACGCATCCCGGGTCTTCAGTTCAGGCAGGGTCTGGTCACGGACTTGAGGGTGCTACCAGCAGAGAGTGAACGGTCCGGTGACCCCGGGCATGGACGTGTCGCAGTCGAGACCGTGTTCGGCGAAGTGATCGAGGCGGACGCCGTTGTTCTGGCAGTAGGGCTCGGCCTGGGCGGCCATGTCACGGTGGGAGCCGATGTGTTGCCCGGAGGACGATATGGCGAGATCCCGGCGGACGGACTGCGGAAAGCCCTCGAGGCGATGGGCGTGAGCTTTCCGGGAGGTCGCGATGGAAGTCGGGGCAAGGTTCTCGAGTCACAGCTCCGCGCTGCCGGATGCCTTGGGCGCATCCAGGGGCGGCTGCAAGGCGCACGCGACCGTCTTGGTCCGCTGGATCTTGGGGGAGCCAAGTGATAAGTGGCCCAGCGAGACTGTCGGCGGAGCTTGAGGAGGCGCGGCAGGCCCTGCGAAGTGAGCCGGCTTGTCATGACGGCGATGGCGTCGACGGCGCGCGACGATACGGCGCGCGCTACTGGGGCCGGATCGTTCGAACCGTGGCCGGAAAGTTATCCTCCCGCTGTCCACTGGACCGACGACCTGCGGATCGATCGAGATCGTGCTACGACGAGGCGGGCGGCTGTGCGCCGGTTCCGCTTCTGTCCCCCGATGGTATGGCCACGGCTGAGTTCTACCTATCTCCCGAGGGAGCACGCGTCGCCGGACTGGAGACCGAAGAGCCCGGCAGCTCGGTCTTCGGCACGGAGAGGCCCGCAAGTCGACTGGGTCACACAGTGCGCGCCCTCGTCGTGACGAGTCTCGCCCCAGGGGGCAGGTTGACACTCGACTCGTGCGAAGAGCCGTGGATATGGGTGGCAGGGCGCGCCGCCGGCGCGGCAGGTTACGTGGAGAGCCTCCGTTCGGGGGCTCGCGTGGCTGAGGAGGTGGCGGAGGAGCTGGCGGAGCGCCGCCTCGAGGTCTCCGAGGGAGGTCTCGAGAGTGTGGATCGGACTCATCGAGGACCCGGATGACCGCGCGACCGCGTCCGGCGCGTCCGGCCGGCCGGGTCGTTGACGGGGCAATCGGATGACGGCGCGGTATGGAGAGTGGACGTACGACGTTGTCGTTGTCGGGGGCGGGCACGCCGGCTGTGAGGCGGCACTGGCGGCCGCGCGCATGGGCTGCCGCACCGCCATGGTCACGCTCCATCTGGACAACATCGCCCTCATGCCCTGCAACCCGGCAGTCGGAGGAGTCGGCAAAGGCCAACTGACGCGCGAGGTCGACGCTCTGGGGGGCGAACAGGGTCGCAACACCGATCGGGCGTTCATTCAGATCAAGATGCTGAACACTTCGAAAGGGCCCGCGGTCAGGGCTCTGCGGGCCCAAGCCGACAAGCGGCTCTACGAAGACTGGATGAAGGTGGTCCTCTCGCGGACGCCCGAATCTCGCATCTTGGTCCAAGGTGAGGCGGTCGCTCTCGATGTTTCACGTGAAACAATCAGGGCGGTGCGAACTCGCCGACGGTCGCCGGCTTCGAGCCCGCGCCGTGGTGCTGGCCACAGGGACCTTCTTGCGGGGAAAGATCGTCATCGGCGATCGGAGCTACGCGGCGGGACGGGTCGGCGAGCTTCCCGCGCAGCGTCTGTCGCGGAGCCTTCTCGAGGCCGGTCTGGAACTCGATCGCTTCCAGTCGGCCACTCCGCCGCGCATCGACGGGACCACCATCGACCCGGAGCGCATGGCTCCTCAGACGGGCGACGCGATGCCTCTGTCGTTCTCCCATTGGCAGGCTACCGGCGCCACGTCGGCAGGTGCCCTGCTATCTCACGCACACCACTGCCGCGACTCACGAGGTGGTGGCCAAGCATCTCCATCTCAGCCCGCTCAAGAGCGGCTCCGTCAGCGGCAAGGGTCCCAGGTACTGCCCCTCCATCGACCGGAAGCTGATCAACTTCCCGGAGAAGGAGCACCATCCCGGTGTTTGTCGAGCCGGAGGGCGTCACCACGCAGGAGATGTATCTGCAGGGCTTGACCACCAGTCTTCCCGTGTTCGTGCAGGAGATGATCATCCGCGCCACGCCCGGTCTCGAGCAGGGCGCGTCTCGTCCGCCCCGGCTACGCCGTCGAATACGACTATCTTCCTCCCCAACAGCTCACCCTGGCTCTGCAGACCAAGGCGGTGAGCGGTCTCTTCTCCGCCGGACAGCTCAACGGGACGTCGGGCTACGAGGAAGCCGCCGCGCAGGGTCTGATGGCGGGGATCAACGCCGCTCTCCACGTCTCGAAACGAGGCCGCCGTTCATCCTGCGCAGGGACCAGGCCTACATCGGCGTCCTGATCGACGACCTGGTGACCAAGGGCGTGGACGAGCCGTACCGGATGTTCACGTCGCGGGCGGAATACCGCCTCCTTCTCCGTCACGACAACGCCGCGGAAAGGCTCTCCCATCTGGGGCATGCTCTCGGACTGCTCAGCGTCGGAGCAACTCTCCGCGGTGGAGGAGAAACAAGCCAAGGTCAGAGAGTACGCGGAACTGCTCGACACAGTCCAAGTCAGATCCAGCGAGGAGACCGACACGCTCCTGGAGTCTCTGGGCACGGCCCCCTTGGAAGAGTCGCAGACTGCCGCGAAAGTCCTGCGTCGGCCGCAGGTTTCCTTTGACGATCTGCTCGAGCTCGTTTCCGCCGAGGATCGCGATCGTCTCGTCTCCGCGCCTCGCGGAGGTGATCGAGCAACTGGCGATCCAGGCGCGGTACGAGGGCTACATCCGGCGACAGACGGCCGAGATCAAGCGGCACCGCGCGACCGAAACGCTGCCCATCCCGGATGGCTTCGAGTACTGGCCACTCGAAGGCCTGACATACGAGGCCAAGGACAAGCTGAGCCGGCTCCGTCCGGCCACGCTCGGCCAGGCCTCCCGGGTCCCGGGGGTCTCTCCGGCGGATATCTCGGTCCTGCTCGTGCACCTTCATCGTGGCGAACGGCTCCGCGCCGACCCCGATCCCCAGGCGAACACGATCGCTCTGGATCGTTGATCGAGGCCTCGAACTGAAGCTGACCGAAACAAGCGCCTACGCGGCCCGCGGCCTGGATGCGGCCGCCCAGCATCGCCTGGCCGTCTTGGGCGACCTCATTCTTGGGGCGGGATTCAACGTGACCGGGCTCACGGACCCGCAGGAGATCGAGCGCACCCACTTCCTCGACTCGCTGTCGCTTCTCGACCTGGGCTGCGTCTCCTCGGCAGAGAAGCCTGGTCGACCTGGGTTCCGGGGCGGGTCTGCCGGCCCTGGTCCTCGCGCTGGCTCTTGCCGGCGCCAAGATAGTGGCGGTGGAGTCACAGCGGAAGAAGTGCGCCCACATCGGGCGAGCCGCAGAGGCGCTCTCCTTGCGGAACATCGAGGTCTACTGCGCCCGGGCCGAGGAATACGGGCGCACGGTCGGCCGGGAGGCTCACGACGTGGTCGTGTCTCGCGCGCTGGCCGCGCTGCCGGTGGTGGCCGAGTACTCGCTCCCGCTGCTGGTGGTCGGCGGGACCATGGTGGCCATGAAGGGGGCAATATCGGACCAAGAGCGTACTCAGGCCGAGAGAAGCTCTCGGTATACTGGGGTCTGACCTGCTCGAGGCGGTGCGGTTGCAGCCATTCGCGGGTGCGCAGAATCGATGGGTGTACGTTGCCCGGAAGATCCGCGTCACGCCCGGCGAGTATCCGCGTCGTCCCGGGAATCCCTGCAAAGCGACCTCTCGGCGGCTGAGGAGGAGACCGATGCGCGGCGTCCGGTCGGTGCCGGTCGTCGTGCGGCGCAACGAGCATAGTGGGAAGGGCAAGACTCTGATCTACGCCATCGCAAATCAGAAGGGCGGGGTGGGCAAGACCACCACCGCCGTCAATCTGGCAGCGAGCTTGGCCCAGTCGGGGGAGCGGGTCCTCTTGGTGGACATGGACGCGCAGGCGAACGCTTCCCACGGACTGGCGGTGCGCGTCCCGAGGGGCGAGCCGACCATCCTCGAGGTGCTGCTGGGAGAGGAGACCCTAGGCTCGGTCATCAGGGAATCCTCGGTACCCGGCCTGGACGTGGCCCCTTCGTCTCCGGACATGGCCGGAGCCAGCGTCCTGCTTCCCGGCTCTTGAGAGGCGCGAGTTCAGGCTCAAGGACGCTCTTGCCGAGATCGTGGGCTCCGGGCTCGGATACACCTACGTCTTTATCGACTGCCCTCCCTCCCTGGGGCTTCTGACGGTCAACTCCCTGGTCGCGGCCGACCAAGTCATAATCCCTGTCCAGACCGAGTACTACGCTCTCGAGGGCTTGGCTCAGCTGATGTCTACGATCGTGGCGGTCAGGGAGCGTCTCAACCCGTCCCTGCGGATAGCGGGACTGGTGCTCACGATGATGGATCCGCGAACCACACTCGCCCGGCAGGTGGAGCTGGAGATCCGCACCCATTTCCCGAACCTGACTTTCAGCACGATGGTGCCGCGCAACGTGCGCTTGGCCGAAGCGCCCAGCCACGGCATCCCGGTTTCGATGCTGGATCCGCATTGCGCCGGCTCCGACGCTTACTTCGATCTCGCAATGGAGGTTGTCAACCATGGCTAAGAGACCCGCTCTCGGCAGAGGACTGGCGGCCCTTCTCGGCGAGGGGACCGCGAACGAGGCTGCTCTGGAATCACAGGCATCACCAGCCGCGTCGACCTCTGCCGCTGGCGGGGGTGTCATCGATCTCTCGGTGAGCGTCATACGCCGCAATCCCCGGCAGCCACGTCGGGCCTTCGACTCCGCGGCTCTTGATGAACTGGCAACGTCTATCGCCTCGGTCGGGGTCGTCCAGCCGGTCATCGTCCGAGAGGTCGAGGGTGGATACGAGCTCATCGCCGGGGAGCGCCGGTGGCGGGCGGCTCAGAAGGCAGGGTTCACCGTCATACCTGCGATCGTCCGCGCCGCCTCCGACGTGGAGAGCCTCGAGCTTGCTCTGGTCGAGAACGTCGTTCGTCAGCAACTCAACCCTGTGGACGAGGCGTACGCTCTCAAGGTCCTTCTCGAGGACCTCGGGGTGACCCAGGAGAACCTTGCGGCGCGGGTGGGCAAGAGCCGCTCGGCCATCGCGAACAAGATACGGCTGCTCGATCTGCCGGCCGGCATACAAGAGTCTCTATCAAGCGGGGCGCTTTCGGAGGGCCACGGCCGCGCGCTTCTGGGCCTGACTGAGCGGGGACGACAGCTGCAACTCGCTCGTCGTGTGGTGGACAAAGGGCTGTCCGTGCGTCAGGTCGAAGAAGAGGTCCGTCGCCTGACCGACGGATCGCGGTCCGAAAGCAGGCGCAAGGAATCACCGCTCGATCCAGAGATCGTCAATGAGGTGCGGGACGCATTCTTTGCGTCTCTCGGGGTGATCCCCCGGGTGAAGGGGCGGGGCAGCGGGGGCGTGATCGAGCTGCCTTTCAAGGATGGCGAGGAGCTTCAGCGCCTGGTAGGCAGACTGGGTTCGTAGCCCGCGCCCGGTAGGGTCGCTCCCCGGCGGGAACCCTAGCCGTGGAGCCCCGCGTCCCATGTGACGCTAGTCGGGCACTGGCAGGGCATCCCGGTGACGGTCGGGGCATCTGAAATTGGAGGGGGCGGGTATGGACAGGCACTTTTGGCAACACGGCGGGTCACGCGGCAGGCGGGGACGGGTGAGCGGCACCGGAGACAGCCAGAGCCGGAGGCCTCGCCGGCAGGGATCGTGGCGTTTTGGCGGTGGACTGTCGGGGTGGGTAGTCTCGATCGCCGTCGTGGCGGTTCTCGCTCTGGCGACGTTCATGGCGGGGTGTGGTGACGGCCGCGAGACCGTCGCGCCGGCGGCGCAGACGCCGGCCGGTTCAGGGGCTCCCAATACCATCACAGTATCCGGCAAGGCGACGGTGACCAGCGCGCCGGACGAAGCGGTCTTGACCCTCACGGTCGAGACCGACGCGCCCGAGCCCGGCGCATCACTGGACGCGAACTCTCTGGCGGTCCAGAAGGTCATGGACCGACTCAAGGCCGAGGGCGTGGAGGACGCGGCCATCGAGACGGCGAACGTCTCCGTGTATCCGATCCGCACCTACGATCCGAAGACCGGCCAGGAGACTCTGACCGGTTATCGGGCGCAGAACACGGTCACCGTTACACTGAAAGACGCGCGCACCGTCGGGAAAGTGCTGGCCGCGTCCGTAGAGACGGGGGCGACGAACATCTCCGGCCCCGTCTGGAGACTGGCCGAGGACAGCGCCGCTGTCGTTGAGGCTTTGAAGAAGGCAGCCGCCAACGCGCGGGCCAAGGCCGAGGCGCTCGCGAGCGCGCAGGGAGTCAAAGTCGGCGAGGTCTCCATCATAAACGAAAGCGGAATCGAGCAGCCCATTCACCCCGGTCTACACTCAGATGTACGCCGACAAGGCTGCCTCTGGGAGTTCGGTGGCGGCGCCTCCTGTCAGTCCGGGGAGTCTCGATGTCACCGCGACCGTCACCATCACCTACGTGTTGACACGCTGACCCACTCGGAGCCGACTGGAGCGGACCCCTGCTATATGATGGAGCGACGGCCTGTTTCTCTCTGGGGATCGTAGAGGAGAGTTGAATGCAGGGATGCGAAGATCCGACACAAGTCGACCCTCTGAATCAGGCCCTGGGAGAGTATCTGCGCATCCCGGGGATGAAGGCCGCGATTCTCGTTTCAGACCAAGGGCTGATGATCAGCGGTATCGCGCAAGACCATGTGGATACGGCCAGTATCGCCGCCTTGGTGATCGACACGGTGGCGGCCGCCCAGCGCTTTGGGCTTCAGCTTCAGGCGGGCCTTCTGGACACGATGAGAATCGAGTTCGAGGATCTCACCGTCGTAGTTGGCGCCGTTCACGGCAGACGTGATGCTTGCCCTCGTGGCGGCCCCAGGTTCTCTGGGCGCTTTACGGGGCGCCTCTGTCCGCGGGCAGGGGCCGGTGCCACCCCTTGCCGGCGAAACCTGCTCGGTGCCGGATCAGAGCGAACCCGAGCCGCTCGTCCCGATCTGCTCCCCAGACACGTAATCGAGGAAGCCGATAACATCCGGTTGCGGCCCAGCGCCCCAGACTTCCCAGACGAGCCTAGGCGGAGCGACTATCGAGAGCATCTCGCCCGACCGGGAGATGTACGAGTAGGGTTTTGAATCCGGCAGATAGAGCAGTTCCACCTTCGTCGGTCGAACTTTATCGCTCGTGAAGAGGCTCTTGGCTTTGATCAAAGCCTTGCCGGAGCTGCCAAGGGTGGCCGTGCCACCGACTCGGGCGAGAATCATGATGAATCCGTAGGACCTCAGGGGGCTGACGAGGTATTGTCCGTCTTGGGTTGGCGACGTGTACCTCTCGGCGATAGGCGCCGGGAGGGCCAAAAGCACGACAAGCACCAAGAGGACGATCCATATGAGTCTGCGTCTGGTCAGCATTCCCTCAATCCACAGGTCTTTGCGAGCGGGCCTCTTTCCATTGTAATCTGTGAGGGGGATAGGACTCGCCGGGGGATTATCCGCCAGGGACGAAAAAAGCACCATGACATGCTGCGATGCTGCGTGGCAGGATGGCTGAGCAACGGCAAGGGGTGGGTCACGATGTTGGGCAGGGGACGGATCATCGTCCACACGGGCGACGGCAAGGGAAAGACTACCGCGGCGTTCGGCGCAGCGATGCGAGCGAGTGGGCACGGTCTGGAGGTCGCGGTGGTCCAGTTCATCAAGGGCGCGTGGAACTACGGGGAAGTGCGCGCCGCCGAAAGCTGCTTGAATATCGAGGTGACTCGCATCGGATCAGGTTACACGTGGCTAGCGGAGGATCCGTCCGAGCCGCGGATGCTGGCGCAAGAAGCATGGAAGGTTTCCCGCGAGATCGCGCTCTCGGATCGATATGATCTGCTGATTCTGGATGAGCTCAACTGTGCGGTGGCCGAGGGATACGTGGGGGTCGATGAAGTCCTTGCTTTGCTGGTGGACAAACCTGCCCGTTTGTCCATCATCATCACGGGGCGAGACGCAAAGCCGGAGATCATCGACGCCGCGGACACCGCAACCGAGATGCGTTGCCTAAAGCACGCCTACGCCCAAGGCGTACCGGCCCGGAAGGGTATCGAGTACTAGAGTTCGGACGCCACGTGCCGAGACCGGTGCCGCGGCTGAGTGACCGCGTAGGTCCGACCATCCGCCAAACCTTCAGCTCAGTGCGACCGAAGCCTCCGCCGAAAACGGTCTGCGCGGGCGCCCGCTCTGAGACCGGCAGCGCGGGTACCTAGTCTGAGACCTGCGGGTCGTCACCGGCTTCATTCCCGACTCCGCCCGGGGCGCGCTCTCCGCAATACGACTGGCGTTGACCGGCGAGTTGGCCACAGGCCGCCTGTATCCCGCTTCCCTTGCTCTGCCTGACGACCGCTTCGATGCGGGCGCTGAGAAGCTCGCGTCGAAAGGCCGTTATCGCCGCCGGGCTGGACGGCTGGAACGCGGATGGTGCGAGCCGTGACGACCTTCGTCTCCGCCCACGTGTCGGCCGGGGCGCCCGCCAAGCTGAGGCACAGGGTTCCAGGCGAGGAGATTCACGGCCACCACATGGCCTCTCAGCAAAGACGCGAGGCGACGGGCATCATCGACCGAATCGTTGATCCCGCCCAACAAGACGTACTCCACAAGCAGCTTGCGATGGGTGAGTTCGAAATGGCTCCAGGCTGCTTCGAGGATCTCGGAAAGCGGGTATCGGAAGCTTTTCGGGACCAAAAGCGCCCGGGTGCGGTCGTCGGCGGCGTGCAGGGAGACGGCGAGGTTCACCTGCGGCTCGGCGCGAGCCAACCGGAGGATCCCACTTGGTATGCCGATGGTAGACACCGAAAGCGCCCGGTGGGCCATTCCGAGTCCATTCGGGTCGGTAAGGATGCGGATAGATTCGAGGACGGCCTGCAGGTTCAGCAGGGGTTCGCCCATGCCCATGTACACAAGGTTGGAGATCCGCCGGCCCTCCTCGGCGGCGAGGACAGACGCCGTCCGAACCTGGTCGACAATCTCCGCGGTGGACAGGTCGCGACGGAAACCCATCGCCCCGGTGGCGCAGAACCGGCACCCAACCGGGCAGCCGACCTGGCTGGAGACACAGGCGGTGATCCGTTCGCGGTAACGCATGATCACGGACTCGATAAGCGTACCATCGTGCGTCGCGAGCAAGAATTTCGTCGCCCCATCTGGAGCCGTGCGCGAGTCGGCAAGCGTGAGGGTGGACACGCCGAGTTCAGCGAGAGCATCTCGGGAGTCGGCCGGCAGGGCGGTCGCTTCGGTGAAGGGCCGCAGCGGTCGACGGATCAGATGCTCGTAGACCTGCGCGTGGCGATAGGAAGGGGCGTGTACGCCGGTGAGCACCTGCGCAATATCAGGCCGGTAGAGGGCCAGCAGCGCCTGGGGTGTAGCCGCCAGGGGTGTGGCTGCAACGGAGTGTTCAGGCCGGGGCACTGAAGATGGGCGACGGGCCGGGCGGACGGCCGCGCCGGAGGGGGGCTTCTTGCCGCGGTCCGCGGGTCTCATGAGCCGGCCTCCGCCCTCGTCAGACGGACGATCATGCCCCGCTCGACAGAGAGTAGTTGGGCGGCGCTGGCAGCATTGAGGGCGAGGGCGACCTGTCCCCATGAATCGCGGAACACTCCCAGTTCTCCCGTCCCTAGTTCCCCGAATGTCTGCACCACTCGGGCACTCCACTCGGGGAGCGCTTCTCCCTCGACATCCACGATAAGCGTACCCTCCCGGGGAAAGAGGTCGTCGAAGCGCAGGGCCAGACCCACATTGCCGAAGCGGTCGATCTCGATCACCTCTGCGCGAGCCCCCCGGGGCGTGACCTGCCAAGTGGTCGGAGGCAACCGAACCAGTGTGGTCGAATCCACAGGTCGACCCATACTCATTCGGGTCTACAGCGGCGGAGAGTAGAGCGGCCGCCGGGCGCGAACAGGTCGCGGCCGTGAAAGGTGGACGAGACGCAGTTGCCGCGGAGTCCGGCTCGGGAGCGCACCCGGGCTGGGTCGAGCATCCAAGCGCCGGTCAAGCCCCCCAGGGCATCAGCGGCTCGCGGGAGCAGGCCATTGTCTGGGCCGACCAGGACGTCTCCCCGCGTAGTCCTCAGAGCCAGTGGGCGGCGTTCCGTTCCCACGCCAGGGTCGATGACCGCCAGGTGCACGGCGGGTGGGCAGAGCGGCGCCACTCGCTCCAGGATAAGAGCCCCCGCGGCGACGTCGCCTACGGCGACCTCATGAGATATGTGCAGGACTCGAGCGTGCGGCTGCACGCGAGCCACGACGGCCTCGCAGGCGGCGACGTATCCGCCGTCCCGACCAAAATCGCTGAGGAAGGTGATGATGTCCAGTCCGTTCATTTCCCTCCCCATCCCAACGAGGCGAGACCCGCCGTATGGAACACGTGTTCGGTCATCCCCTCGCGACCGATGCGCAGCACCAAACCCATCGGGCTACCATCGGCGATCGTAGAGGCATCCATGGGAAGCGACACCTCGACCACGTCTCCCCAAGCGGCTTCGGCCGCCGCCAAAAGGCCCGGGCACTCTGTGCAGCTTACTCCCACGTGCCCATTCTCTTCCAGAGCTAGTCGAACGGCCAGATCTTCCTCCCCGATGATTCCACGGATGCGGAGCTCCATCTCCAGGCCCAGGAGGAGAGAAGAGCGTTCGGGCACAACGAGCAGGCACAGGCGTTCGCCATGCCAGCCGAAGCGTGCCTCCCTTATCTTCGTGCCCTCGTGCCAGTTGCATGGTAGAGGGAAGGTCCGGAACGAGGAATCCCCGCGGCGCCCCATTCTGAGGCCGGGTCGTCGAGCCCGACGCCCAGAAGACCGTCGATGATAGGAGCCACTGGGCCTCGGGGGAGGGTCGGCAGGGTCGCTGACCCCCCCTCCAGCAGGGGCAGGAAAAGCTCCGTGGGGATCGGCTCCCCCAGGGACCGAAAGACTTCCTGCAGATGGCGGCGGAAGTTCAGATCCCACACGTGGTCCAACTCGGTGTGGTGGTGGTCGCCGAACCACCAGAACCAGTCGCTGCCCTCGGCTATCAGGATGTGGCGCCAAGCGGCGGCGGGTCGTCGTCGTCCTCGGGCAGTCGCCGGGGTCGCCGCTCGGGCTGTCGCCCGAGCCACCAGCCGGCGAACCGAGGGTCGTCGACGACGGTGCCGAGGCCGGCTCACGACGGGAGGCCGCCAGGTCGCGGGCCTGGTGAAGGAGGTCCCAGGCTGCGTTGTGGGCTCGGTCGCCACTCCACGTGCGCAGGTCTCCCCCGATCCAAGAACCCGTGTGGAGCCAGCCCAGCGACCGCGCGGGAGGCGAATCCCGCAGATGCTCGGAGATCGTCACGCACCGCAACGCCGGGTCGGCGCTCAGGCCCTCGTAGAGGTAGCGAAGGAAGTCGCGGCCGTCGCGTGGGTAGTATTCCCAGGCGTTCTCGCCGTCGAGAGCGATGGTGACCAAGGGGATGTCCGAGCGGCCGGTCGCGGAGAGCGGGACGCCGCCGCCTCGGGCGCGACCGAAGGCGTGGAGGCCAGGGTGGCGCCTATCTCGCGCAGCCGGCGGAGTAGATCGGCGGCGGCCTCACGGGAGTCCCAGGACTGATAGGCAAAGCCGATGAGGTCGGACAGAGTGTGGTCTCGAAAGACGATGGCAATCTCGCCCCCCTCCCGTTCGCAGCCGGTACGGTGCGTAGAGGGCGCGAGGGGTCGAGGGAGCCGGAGAGCGGTCCCTACCTGCAGCGTCCGCCGGCCGCAGCTCGTGGCGCGGCCGCGCCGGAGAGCGAACGGGCCAGGACGGTCTCGTCGGAGATGGTCCAGGTGACGCCGGCGTCGAGCAGGAGGGGGATGACATCCTCGCCGACGGCCTGCTCGGAGCACCACATGCCCCGGGGTGGCTTACCGAAGACGCGCTCATGCTTGACCATCGCGCGCTTGACCTGCTCGGCGGCGTCCTCGGGGTGCGCGAAGCGCCTGGGAGGCAGGAGGGTGTCGGCGGCGGCGATGCGGGCCGAGTCGGAGTTGACCAGCAAAGGAAGGATGGGGTGGAAGTAGGGCGACGTGGACAGTTCCACCTGGCCGCGGTCGGCAGCGTCGCGGTAGGCGGGCAAGCGTGCGGGCGAGGATGTCGGCCTGGACGTGGGCGAGCGCCTGCTTGTCCTCTTCGCGGAAGTCGCGGCCGCGACGGACCAGGTCGGCCAGCGGCTCGGCCTCCAGGGTCTGAGGGTCGAACCAGGCCAGGTTGAACCACACCTGCAGGTCGCGGAGTTCGTCGACCGTGAAGGCGCGGGCGCAGGCTTCCCAGCCCTGGGAAGCCTGCGCCTCCCGCTTGCGCGCCAGCTCCAGGTAGCGAGGATGGGAGCGCGGCCGGGGATGGTCGGAGCGTTCGCACATACGCTCCACGACGAAGGTCCGTTCGGCCGGGTCGAGGTCGGCGGCCGGCTTCAGGGTGTGCTCCCAGTACACGTCGACGAAGTCACCGGAGGCGTAGATCTCCAATTGCTCCACGAGAGAGGGGACCAGGTTGAAGGTCTGGTGGAGGTCGGGGTAGGCGGCTAGCGTCTCGACCATGTCGAGGTAGTCCTTGAGGGCGTGCATCCGCGCCCAGGGCATCTCGAACGCTGCCGGTAAGGGCCGACCGGTAGTACGGCTGGTGCATGTGCCAGACGAAGGCGACATGCAGCGGCTCAGACGTAGGCATCCATCGCCCGGACGAAGTTCGTGTACACACGCTGCTGCTCGGTGAGGATCCTGTCCGGACCCAGATCCCACCATTCGTCGGGAGTGAAGTAGGCCGAGACCTCGGCCTCCGAGCCTCCGGCCCGACCGGCCCATTGGATGAGATGGAGGTTGTCGGACTGCAGCAGCCACAGGGCCAGATCGACCAAAGTGCGGTCGCCGGTGAGGCGCGCCTTGTGAAGGACCGAGTGCATCAGTCGGAAGATGGCCTGCTGGGAGGTGTTGCCCAGGAAGAACTCCATCCCTCCGGAGCCGGCCCAGGTGGTCCCGAACTCCGGCAGGGGCAGATCGGGTCGGTCCGCTTTGCCGAACACTTCCACTGCCTCGCTCGGCAGGAGGCAGCGGACACCGCGCTTCGTCAGCTGGGCGGGCAGACTGCGCATGAACTCGAAGATCCCGGTGTCGAGATTGTGGTGCTCGCCGAAAGTCTCGAAATCCCAGCCGATGAACACGAAGTCGCCCCAGGCCTTGCGCAGGTTGGCGGCATAGGTGTCGGCATGGAGGGGATAACCGGCCCAGGTGCGGTTGCTGAAGCGATATCCGACGTCGTCGGAGAGCTCGTGGTGGCGGCAGAACAAGGCTAGATCGCGCCCCCCATGGCCGTAGAGGTGGGTGGGCTCGCGCCACTCCATCACCCAGGGCCTACCGTCGAGCATCCCCGCCCGGTAGCCGGCCTGGAGAAGGGCGTAGTAGATCTCGTTGTTCATCACCATCTCGGTGGTGTCGGTGACCCGGATCTCCTTGTCGAAGAACTCCTCGGCGTAGGCCTTGCCCCGGCGCATCTCCCTCTGGAAGAGCTTGATGTCGATGGCGAACGCGAAGCTGTGGTAGGGCTCCACCCCCACCAGCTCGCAGTTGGGATGGGCCACGAGCCGGCGGAAGCGCTCGGCCAGCGCGCGATCCCAGCGGCGCAATTGCCAGAGGAAGCTCACCGAGAAGCCGAGCCCCAGCTTGAAACCGTTGTCGAGCATGTCCAGGAACATCTCGGTGGCCGGGTGGTAGCACCAGCGGGCGACCTTGTCGAAGTAGCGCTTGTTCATCACGTCGTCGAACAGGTAGGGAGCCATGGCCGCGGGGCCGGTATCCGTCGGGATGACCTGCGCCGGCAGCCGGATACGGCGGGGCTGATGGATGACGCAATAGGTGACGAGGTTCTCGGCCATGGTCGCCTCTCAGCCGGGAGGTTTGCGGGTCTGCGGCTTGACCGAGAGGCGCCGGCTCACCGATTGGCCGCCGTATGGCAAGGCGTCGGAGTCTGGCCGTCGGAGTCGGCGCCCGGGGTCTCCGCGGCCGTGGGTGCCGCCGGCACGATAGCGCTCGCGGCACTGTCGTGAGGCGGAGTCACCAGTTGGCGGAGGGAGACATACTCCAGTTTCCCCACCAGGTTGCCGGCGATGACGTTCTCCCAGCTGAAACTACGCGCGGTCTCCTGGGCGTCGGCGCGGATGCGGGTCACCACTTCTGGGTGGGCCCGGAGATAGTCGAGAGCGATGTTGATCTCGGTGGGGTCGTCGGTGTCGAGCACCACCGAGTTGAGGTAGGGAACGGCGTAGTCCTCGCCGGTGGAGCCGACGAAGGCGACACCGGCGGCGGCCATCACCTCGAGCCCCACCAGGCCGAACGGCTCGTGGCCGGAGTTGGCGAGCACCGCGTCGGCCCCAGAGTAGAAGAGGGCGATGAGCTCGTCGCTCATGAAGCCGTTCACGTTGTAGACGTCGGCCGGCGGAGCGGCTGCGAACGCGTCGAGGGCCTCGTCCAGGTCTCTGAGGCGGGCGCAGGTCGACCACCGTCAGACCTTGGGCGCGGGCGTTGGCCAGCACCTCCATCCCGTGTGGCTCTACGCCTCCTCGGATCACGGTGGCCAGAGTGCGGCCGCGCCGCTTCTCTTCGGCCACGGCATCCATGGCCATGTTCCAGCGCTTGTCGGGGCTAAAGCGCCCGATCTTGAAGATGAGCTCTCGCCCGGGGAAAGCGGCCCGCAGGCGGGCGATCAGCGCCGGATCGGCGCGCTGTATCCGGTCGCCGGGGATGCCGTTCGGGATGACCAGCGGGTTGACCGCCCGCTCCCACATCACGTGCTTCATGTAGCGGGAGACGGTGGTTATCTGAGAGCAGAAGTCGAGCCGCCGCCAGTCGATGCGGTCGAACCCCATGACGTTGTTGGCGTTCCAGAGGATGATGGCTTTGTCTCGCAGCCCCTCGGCCCACAACCGGTCGGACAGCTGGCAGGTGGAGTAAGCGGTGTGCCATTCCTCGGCCAGGATGGCGGTGAGGCGCCCGCCCGCGGCGGCGGGCGCCACGAGCTTCGAGACCACGAAACCGGGAAGTTGCTCGTTCCAGTCGACGAGCTTCGCCTCCTCCCCTTGGTAGACTCCAGCCGGGTAGTGGGCCGACAGCCACTGTGACCAGCGGTAAAGGGTGAGGTTCTCTACCGGGGACTCCTGAGCCGGCAGATGGGGATCGCCCACAAATACGAGGTGCGTGCGGTAGCCCTGCCGGGCAAGCTCGAGCGCCAGCTCCTTCATGCGCACGCCCAGTCCGCCCGCCATGGCGTACTGATCGGGTCCCTCGAAAGAGAGGAGCACGAACTCCAGCGAGTCCGGGGTCAATCGGGGAAGGGTGGCCATTCCGCCTCCTGGTACCGGGTGGTGGGGCTTCTTCTCGCCCCTAGGATACCCTCGTTCACCGCGCGACATGCATGTTCCCCGGCATTGTGTTACTTTGCATCCCTGTACGCCCCCCAAAGAGGATGGAAAGGCAGAAAAGGCATGGCGATCAAGTATCTGCTCCCGGAAGACCGGATACCGACGGCCTGGTATAACGTCGCGGCCGATCTTCCTGTGCCCCCCCCGCCGCCCCTCCACCCGGGAACATTGCAGCCCGCAGGTCCGGACGACCTGGCTCCCTTGTTCCCGATGGGCCTCATCATGCAGGAGATGTCGGCGGAACGTATGATCGAGATCCCCGATGAGGTCCGGGAGATCTATAAGCTGTGGCGCCCCACTCCTCTGATCCGCGCCGCGCGATGGGAGAAGGCCCTGGGCACTCCCGCCAAGATCTACTTCAAATACGAAGGCGTGAGCCCCGCGGGCTCGCACAAGCCCAACACGGCCGTGGCCCAGGCTTGGTACAACAAGCAGGAAGGCATCACCAAGCTCACCACCGAGACCGGCGCCGGGCAGTGGGGCTCCGCGCTCTCGCTGGCCTGCCAGCTTTTCGGCATGGAGTGCTTGGTCTACATGGTGAAGGTCTCCTACTTCCAGAAGCCCTACCGGCGTAGCATGATCCGGGTGTGGGGCGCGGAAGTGATCCCCAGCCCGTCGGATACCACCGAGTGCGGCCGGGCCATCCTGGCGCAAGACCCTGACTCTCCGGGCAGCCTGGGTATCGCCATCAGCGAAGCGGTCGAAGTGGCCGCGAAGCGCGACGACACCCACTACTCGCTAGGATCGGTGCTCAGCCACGTGCTGCTTCACCAGACGGTCATCGGCCAGGAATCCATCGAGCAGATGGAACTGGCGGGCGCCTATCCCGACTTCGTGGTCGGTTGCGTGGGCGGCGGATCCAACTTCGCCGGCATCGCCTTCCCGTTCCTGGGCGAGAACCTCAAGAAAGGCAAGAAGACCCGCCTGATCGCTGTGGAACCGGCTGCCTGCCCAAGTATGACCAAGGGCCTCTACGCGTTCGACTATGGGGATACCGCCAAACTCACGCCTCTGGTCAAGATGGACACCCTGGGCCACGACTTCATCCCCCCCGGCATCCACGCCGGCGGTCTTCGCTACCACGGCATGGCTCCCATGCTGTCGCACGCGTATCACCTGGGCCTGGTCGAAGCCCGATCGGTGATGCAGACCGACGTGTTCTCCGCTGGAATCGGCTTTGCGCGTTCGGAGGGGATCATCCCGGCTCCCGAGAGCGCCCACGCTGTCGCGGCGGTCAGGCAGTTGGCTGAGGAGTGCAAGCAGTCCGGAGACGAGAAGACGATCCTCTTCAACATGAGCGGGCACGGTCACTTCGACATGGGCTCCTACGACAACTACCTGGACGGCAAGCTTGAGGACTACGCTTATCCGGAAGAGAAGATCAAGGAAGCGATGAAGAATCTTCCCAAGATCTGACCGTAGACGGCCCTGGGTTAGGGACGCGGGGCTACGAGGGAGCGATTGCCATGGGGTTGAAGCGGTGTTCCGGAGCGACGGCTTTTGCTCAGCCCACAATCGAAGTGGTGCCGTGCCCGGATTGCGGCACGGACGTGGAAGTCTGGAGCGACGAAGCGACCGGCCGGTGCCCCAGCTGCTCGCGCACCGTGATCCGGACCGCTACGCAGTCCTGCGTCGACTGGTGCCGCTACGCGAAGGAATGCTTGGGCGACGAGAAGTTCAAGAAGTACGGCGAGATGAAGGCGGCCCTGCGCAAGTCGGCGCTGATGCAGGCTGTGGAGGCCGAGCCTGGGATTGACGCCGTGCGCATCGCGCACACAAGCAGGGTGCTCGCCTACGCGGAAGTGCTGCTCGCCGAGAATCCCGACGCCGATCCGAATGTCGTGCTGGCCGCCGCGGCCCTGCACGGGCTTGCGCGTGGGGAGGCCGAGGGCGCCTCGTCGACCGAGTTGGGAGCCGAGCCGGGCGCGAAACCCGACCGGGCGGATGCCGCCATGGGGATCCTGAAGGAGCTCGGATATCCGCAGGGTCTGATGAATGAGGTGCGCGAACTGCTGGACCTGCCTGCTGATTCGCGTCGCCGGGACACCCTGCATTTCAAGCTTCTGCACGACGCCCTGCTGCTGGCCGGCTCTGACGCGAGCAGTTCTCCCGTCAAACGCAGGGCTGCGCCGCCGGAGTTGTTGGACGCTCTGCTCACCGAGGCCGGCCGCGATGCCGCGCGCCGGCGCTAGCCGAGGCGGAAATGGCGCGCCGGCGTCGCCGCCGGCGCCCTCGCGCCCGCCTCGTGAGGCCCTGAATGCAGGGCGAGGCGAGAGGCTGGGAACTTCTAGCGGCGTGCGATCCGCGGGATGTCTGCGAGCGGGCTGAGGCCGACTACTCCCCCGAGGAGGGCAGTTACACCGTCGGCGTATTCGGTCTTCCCGTTGTCGTGACTCCGGCGTCGCGGGCGATGAGCGGCTCGTGCGCGGACTCCGAACTGATCCTCACCAAGGCGGGCTACTTCTCGCGCCTGTCCATCCTCTACTACTTGCTCGGCGCACAGAGGATCCCGCCCGCGGGCCGGCTGGTAAAACCGTCGGACCTCAGATCGGGGCACATCTACCTCCAGGGTTCTCACGTGCTGCCGCTGGACCAGATGGCGGCCCGCTTTGCCCGCGACGCGGACGGCTTCCTAGAGCAGGCAGGCCGGTTCGGCGGGGAGCCGCGGGCTTACGGCGACGCAGGAGCGGAACTGCGGCCGCTTCCCCGCCTACCCGTGACGCTGGTCTTCTGGCGGGAGGACGACGAGTTCCCGGCGCGGGGCGACCTGTTCTTCGATACCACGTGCGAACAGCACGTCCCCGGGGACATCCTGTGGTCGGTTGCCATGTTGTGCATGAAGGTCATGCTGGCGCCCTGATCGAGGGAGATGGTCGCGGGCAGCCTCACTCGGTGACGCTTCGGTGGCGGTCTACGAGGCGACAGCATCTGCTGGGCGTTGCGAGGCGCATAGTCGGCGAAGCAGTTGTTGAACATGAGGTAGGTGGTCTCTGCCTGCTCCTGGAGGTGGCGGACCGGTGCCACCCATTCGGCCAACTCCTCGGGGGAGTAGAAGTACTTGAAGCGCTCGGCCGCCGAAACAACCCGGGCGTTCCAGGTGGCCGCGTTCCGGCCGTGAAAGCGGACGTAGGCCACGTCAGAGGTAACTGCCGCCAACGGCGGGAGGACGGTCGGTCCAGACAACCGAGGCTCGTCGACGCACACGTAGGTCAAGCCCAGCGAAGCGAGTAGATCGAGGGTGGACTCCACCTCCCCTTGCTCTACCCAGGAAGCGTGCCTGAATTCCACCGCCACTCGATCGGGCGCCAGCAGGCCGGCGCTCTGGGCGATGTACTCTCGATTCGACTTGTTGGCCACGAAGTAGGGCGGGAACTGCATGAGGATCAGGCCCAGCTTGCCCTCCTCGCGCAGCGGCTCCAGGGCCTCCGTGAACAAGGAGAAGGCCTGCCTACGCAGCTCCGCCGACGGGTGCAGGATGCGGCCGTAGCGGTCCAGCTCCAGGTCGTGCGCCGCCCGAAGCGGAGCCGGGAGTTGCTGGGGTCGTACCCCGTGCCGGGTGAGCATGCCGAAGGCCTTGATGTGGAAGACGAAGCCGGGCGGGGTCCTCTCGGCCCACAGCCGGGCGGTCGCGGACGTGGGCAGCCCGTAGAAGCTGGAGTCCACCTCCACGGTGTCGAAGCGGGCGGCGTAGTAGCGCAGGCGGTCTGCCGCGGTGCGGACGCCCGCTGGATACCAGGCCCGCACCATGGTGGGGTCCGTCCAGGAGCAGGTGCCTACTCGAACTTGTCCAGGCATGAGCTAAGGATATACTTCACGGGCGACGGGCGCCTCGCTCTGCGAATGAGCGCTCGGCGAACGATCCTGCTCGGCGGCGCGACGACGAAAGGGCGGCTACATGACGCGACCACGACTGCTGCTCACCCGGCGCATTCCGGAGCCGGGCTTCTCCCTGGTCCACGAAGCTTTCGCCGTGACCGGCGGCGACGAAGACCAGCCCCTCGCCCGGGACACAGCTTCTGCGCGACGCGAGCGGGGTGGATGCGATCCTGAGCCTGCTCACCGAGATCATCGACGGACCGGTCATGGACGCCGCGGGGCCGCAGTTGCGAGTCATCTCCAACATGGCAGTGGGTTTCGACAACGTCGATGTTCCCGCGGCCACGGCCCGGGGGATCCTGGTCACCAACACCCCGGGCGTGCTCACCGACGCTACCGCGGATCTCACTTGGGCCTTGATCCTGAGCATGGCTCGCCGCGTGGTCGAGGGAGACCGCATGGTCCGCGAGGGGCGTTTCGAGAGATGGGGCCCCTTCATGTTGCTCGGTCGGGCGGTGGCGGGTGCCACCCTAGGCATCGTGGGAATGGGGCGCATCGGGCAGGCGGTGGCTCGACGCTCTCTCGGCTTCGACATGCGGGTGCTCTACGCCGAGCCGAGCGGGCCGCTTTCCCCCGGAGCAGATACCGCCCGGCGCACGCTGGGAATACCGGCCGGGCCTCGACCAGTTGCTGGCTGAGGCGGATATCGTGAGCCTTCACGTGCCTCTGAGCGCAGACACGCATCACCTCATCGGGGCCCGCGAGTTGGCGCTCATGCGGCAGGGGTCGTATCTGGTGAATACCTCGCGCGGCCCCGTGATCGATGAGGCGGCGCTGGTGGAGTCTCTGCGCAGCCGGCATCTTGGCGGAGCCGGTCTGGACGTCTATGAGCGGGAGCCCGAGTTGGCCGCCGGCCTGGCCGAACTCGACAACGTGGTCCTCCTCCCCCACTTGGGGAGCGCCACGGTGGAGACCAGGGGCCGAATGGCCGAGACGGCCGCGCGGAATGCCATCGCGGCCGTTCGGGGCGAACCGGTGCCGCACATGGTCAATCCCGAAGTCCTACGCGTATGATGGGGCCGTGCACAGACGCAGCCTTGATATCCGTCGACCAAGCACCCGGCGCGCGCTCGCGGGCGGCGTCTGCTGCTGGCGGGCGTTGCACTGGTGGTGGCACTGTCGTGCCTGATGTGGGCGACGGGTTGCGATTCTGGCTCTGGTGCCGATACCGGGGAATCGACCACTTCCTCGACGGGCGGCCAGGGATCCGAGTCGGGCGACATTGAAGGTCAAGTGGGCGCGGCGGTGGAAGTCGGCGACGCCGTGGTCACAGTGCGGGCTCTGCAGGCCACCTTCCAGCCCGCCATGCCGACTCAGCGGCTCAGCGAGCAGACGCCCACGGCTCCGGCCGCGGGCGAATCGTTCTTTCAGGCCTACGTGCGGGTGGAGAACCGAGGAGCCTCGCCCATCCGGGTCGATCCCAACGACTTCGCCTGCGCAGTCGGCGTCTCTGTGGTCCGCATCGAGCCGACACGTTCAGGCCCGCTTCCGCGCAGCCTACTTGGGAGCACCTCGCTCGACCTCTTGCTCACGTTCAAGGCCCGGGTCGGTTTCGAGCCCGTCCTGATCTACAGCCCGCCGTGGTATGACGGCACCATCCGGATCGGTGCGCAGTCGGAGGAAACCACCACCACTACCACCACCAGCTGAATGGGGCGGCCCGCGCCGGTCGCGGGCGGCCCGCATCGCTAGCGCCAGGCAATCGCCCTTACCGGAGCCCCGTCGGTTCCAACGACGGCCAGAGGCAAGAAAGCGCAGGTCACCGGGCCGGGGCCCAATCGGTCCAGATTGCAGAGCCGCTCGGCCAGAAGCACCCCGTTTCCCAGGAGGAGCCGGTGCGCGGCATAGGCCTCCGCAGTCGTCGGCCACCTCGGCCCGTCCGGACGGACCATCCGACGGTACGGGAGGTGGTGGATCGAGGCTGGACCCGTCGGTGCCCACCAAGGTCGTACCGGTGTCGAGCAGCACGGCGGCTGCCTCGGGCGAAAGAAACGCGCCTCCGGTCCACAGAAGAATGAAATCGCCGGGCACGGCCCCGGCCAGGCGCAGCCGTTCGGACAGTAGCGCGGCATCGATGAGCGCGGAACCGACCGTCTGCGGGCGCACGTCGACGATCACACCAGGCCCGACCAGCCGGTCCATCGGATACTCATCCAACGTAGCCCCTTCGGGAAAGAAGTGGCGCGGGGCGTCGAGGTGGGTGCCGGAGTGCGATCCCATGCAGAGGTGCGTGACCTCGTAACCATCGGCGCCATGAGTGCGGACCGTTGTGAGCGTGACGGGTGGATCGCCTGGATACACCGGCGTGTCTGGGCTGAGGGGGCAGGTGAGGTCGACGATCATACGTCAGTAGGTGGTGGGCAAACCCGTAGCCTCTCGCACCTTGTGCATCACCTGCTGGGCCACGGCCCGGGCACGCCTGCCCCCGTCGGTGAGAACGTCCATCACGTAGTCGGGATCGGCTTCGAGTTCGCGGCGCCGCTCCCGGAACGGGGCAAAGTACTCTTCGATCGATTCCAGGAGGCGTTTCTTGACCTCGCCGTAGCCCATCCCCCCCGCTTGGTAGCGAGCCTCCCACTCGGACGTCTCCTCCGGCGAAACGAACAAGCGCAGGAGCAAGAAGGGCGTGGACTCGGCGGGATCCTTGGGATCCTCGACCGGCCTGGAGTCGGTGACGATCGACATGACCTTCTTCTTGAGGATCTTCCCTTCGTCGAAGATGCCGACTTCGTTGCCGTAGCTCTTCGACATCTTGCGCCCATCGACGCCGGGGACCACGGCGGTGGAGTCCAGGATGTGGGGCTCGGGGATGGTAAAGACTTCGCCGAACTGCTGATTGAACTTGCCGGCGATATCGCGGGTCATCTCGATGTGCTGCTTCTGGTCCTGCCCTACCGGCACGAGATCCGAAAGGTAGATGAGGATGTCCGCCGCCTGAAGCACGGGGTAGGCGAACAGGCCGTGGGTGGGTGTCAGGCCCTGCGCGATCTTGTCCTTGTAGCTGACGGCTCGTTCCAGCATCCCCATGGGAGTGACGCAGGACAGGATCCAGCTCAACTCGGTGACCTCGGGGACGTCCTGCTGGGCAAAAAGGGTGGCCTGCTCCGGGTCGAGTCCCAGGGCGAGGAAGTCAAGGGCCACTCCGAGCGTGTATTCGCGCAGCAGCAGTGGGTCTTGCACGGCGGTGAGCGCGTGGTAGCTGGCGATGAAGTAGAAGGGCTCGTTGCCTGCCTGGAGCGAGATGTACTGGCGGATGGCCCCGAAGTAGTTGCCCAGATGAGGCCTGCCCGAAGGCTGTATGCCGGAGAGTATGCGCATGGCGCCTAGTGTAGCGGAGGCAGCGGAGGGCCGCCACTGCCCGTGCCACAGGCGGCTCGCGGCCCGCCGCACGGTCTTCCGGTGGAAGACGGGAGAGTGTAGAGTTGCGGGCAGGGTGTTTCGGGAGGCACGGGTCGAGCCGAGGAGGGCAGCATGAGGGAGTTGGACGTCGCTCGGATCACCGAGGCGGTGGCGAGTCTGGCCGTCTCGGCCTGCAACTATCTGGGCGATGACGTGGTGGCCTTCTTCGAGAAGGCCGCGAAGAGCGAGGAATCCGAGACCGGGAGAGACATCCTCGCTCAGCTTCTCGAGAACGCGAAGCTCGCCAAGGACACGGATCGGCCGCTCTGCCAGGACACCGGTCTGGCTGTGGTCTTCCTGGAGGTGGGCCAAGACGTGCACCTCGTGGGCGGCAGTCTCGAAGAGGCCGTCGACGAGGGCGTGCGCAGGGGTTACACGGAGGGGTACCTGCGCAAGTCGGCGGTGGCCGATCCGACCGGCGCCCGCAAGAACACCGGTGACAACACGCCGGCGATGCTCCACACCCGCATCGTGCCCGGTGACAAGGTGCGGGTCATCGTGGCTCCCAAGGGCGGAGGCGCCGAGAACATGAGCGCGCTGGCCATGCTGAAGCCGTCTCAGGGCCGCCAGGGCGCGATCGATTTCATCGTGGACACGGTCAGCAAGGCCGGACCCAACCCGTGTCCGCCCGTCATCGTGGGGGTGGGCATCGGCGGGACGTTCGAGAAGGCGGCGTATCTGGCCAAGCACTCGCTGCTGCGCGAGGTGGGCTCCACCAATCCCGACCCGCGGCTGGCCGAGTTGGAGGATGAGCTGGAGCGCCGCTGTAACGCGCTGGGCATCGGACCGGCCGGGCTGGGCGGCACCACCACCGTCATCGACGTCTTCGTGGAGGAGCTTCCGGCCCATATCGCCAGCATGCCGGTGGCGGTCAACATCCAGTGCCACTCGGCTCGTCACAAGGAGGTGGTGCTCTGATGGACCGCACGATCACCCCGCCGCTCACCGACGAGGTCGTCGAGAGCCTGCACGCCGGTGACCGCCTGCTCATCACCGGCACCATCTACACGGGGCGCGACGCGGCGCACAAGCGGCTGGTGGAGCTCATCGACAAGGGCGAGCCGCTGCCGGTCGACCTGAAGGGGCAGATCATCTACTTCGTCGGTCCCACGCCACCGAAGCCGGGTGAGGTCATCGGCTCGGCCGGGCCGACCACCTCGGGCCGCATGGACGCCTATTCGCCGAAGCTCCTCGACCTGGGTCTCAAGGGCATGATCGGCAAAGGGCTGCGCAACCAGGCGGTGAAGGACGCTCTCAAGCGCAACAAGGCGGTCTACCTGGGCGCCACCGGCGGCGCCGGCGCCTTGCTCGCCCAGCGGATCACGGCCGCCAAGGTGGTGGCCTACGAGGACCTGGGCCCGGAAGCCATCCGGGAGCTGCAGGTGGAAGACTTCCCGGTGGTGGTCATCAACGACATGTACGGTGGCGACCTCTACGCCGAGGGCCGCAAGAAGTTCGAAAGGAAGGTGGACCCTTGAGCGGCGGACCTCGCGAGACGGCCAACGTGGGGGCCGGTCTCTGGAAGGCGACGGGCATGTGGGCCTGGCTGCTCTTCCGGATCAGCGGTCTCGTTCTGGTCTTCTATCTGGGCGCCCACATCATCGTCATCTCCACCGGACAGTTCGACAAGCTGAACTCGATGATGAAGATGTTCGACAACCCCGTCCTGGTGCTCGCCGACCTGGCGCTGGTGGTAGCTGTTCTCTATCACGCGCTGAACGGGGTGCGGATCATCCTCATGGACTTCGGCATCGGGGTCAAACGGCACAAGATCATGTTCTGGACCGCGATGGTGGTGGTGGTGGTCTGCTTCGCCGTCTTTGCCTGGGTGGCCTTCACGTTCATCATCACGGGCAAAGGGGTGACGAGTTGAGGGCCGAGACCGTCTCCACGCACCGAGGGGGCATGTGGTCCTGGCTCTTCCAGCGCATCACGGCCGTGCTGCTGATCGTCTGCTGGCCATCCACCTGATCTTCACCCACATCCTCAGCATCGGAGAGCTCGACTACGAGAATATCGGCACCCGGCTCGCGCACGCGGGCTTCATCGCCGTCGACATCATCCTGTTGGCGGCCGGTATCTTCCACGCCTTGAACGGCCTGCGCATGGTGCTCATGGACTATTGGTTCACCTCCCGCAAGCGGGCCATGGTGCTCTCCATCGTCCTTTGGGTGGTGGGGATCGTGGCCATGGCATACGGGACCTGGGCCCTCTGGCCCTGGATCAGTTAGGTGAGGTGAGCGAGACATGATCCATCATGACGTGATCGTCGTGGGCGGGGGCCTGGCCGGCCTGCGCGCGGCCGTCGAGGCCAAGATGGCCGGCGTCGACGTGGCCATCCTCTCTCAGGTCCATCCGGCCCGCAGCCACTCCGGCGCCGCGCAGGGCGGCATCAACGCGGCGCTGGCCAACGACCCGGGCAGCGTGGACGACACCTGGGAGAAGCACGCCTTCGACACGGTGAAAGGCGGCGACTATCTGGGCGACCAGGACGCCGTCATGCAGATGACCCAGGACGCCATCCGGGTGATCTACGAGATGGACCATTGGGGCTGCCCGTTCAGCCGCTACGACGACGGCCGCATCGCCCAGCGGCCCTTCGGCGGCGCCGGCTATCCCCGCTGCTGCTACGGGGCCGACAAGACCGGCCACTACCTGCTGCACACCCTGGTCGAGCAGGCCTACAGGCTCGAGATCAAGCTCTACGTGGAGCAGTACGTGGCCCGGCTGATCGTGCACGAAGGCCGCGTGCCAGGGCGTGGTGTCCTACGACATGATCCGCGGCGGTTTCGAGGCCTTCACCGCCAACGCCGTGGTCATCGCGACAGGCGGCGCCGGCCGCACCTACAGCAACTCCACCAACGCGCTCATCAACACCGGCGGCGGCATGGCCATGGCCTACCACGCCGGCGTGCCGCTCAAGGACATGGAGTTCGTCCAGTTCCACCCCACCGGCCTCTTCTCCACCAACATCCTCATGACCGAAGGGGCCCGCGGTGAAGGCGGCTATCTCGTCAACGGTCTGGGCGAGCGCTTCATGGAGAAGTACGCGCCCAAGTCCATGGAACTGGCCCCCCGGGACATCACCGCCCGCTCTATCCAGACCGAGATCAACGAAGGCCGGGGGATCGGCGGCCAAGGCTACGTGTATCTCGATCTCCGGCACTTGGGAGCGGAAAAGATCTTGGAACGTTTACCGGGGATCCGCGATCTGGCCATCCACTTCGAGGGAGTGGATCCCATCGAAGCGCCGATACCGATCGTGCCCAGTCAGCACTACAGCATGGGCGGCATCGACACCGACATCAACGGGGCCAGCATCATGCCCGGGCTCTACGCGGCCGGTGAGTGCGCGTGCGTGTCGGTGCACGGGGCCAACCGGTTGGGAGGGAACTCCCTGCTCGACACCATCGTGTTCGGGCGGCGGGCGGGTGCCGAGGTGGCTCGCTATCTCGACGGGCTGACAGACAAGCGGACCAACGCCCGCTCGGCGTTCGCCGCGGTCCAAGCCATGGAGAGCATGGTCGACGACTTGGGCGCCAAGACCGGCACCGAGGACGCCTACGCCGTGCGGGCGGAGATGACGGTGGTCATGAAGGAGAACTTCGGCGTCTTCCGTGACGAACCCACGATGAAGGAGGGCGTCGACAAGCTCTTGTCTATCCGGGAGCGGGTGGACAAGATCGGGCTGCGCTGGACCGGGAGCGTCTTCAACCTGGACATGATCCGCACGGTGGAACTGGAGGGCATGGTCGACGTGGCCTTGGCCATCGGCACCGGCGCGCTGGCGCGGACCGAGTCTCGCGGCGCCCACTTCCGCACCGACCACAACACCCGGGACGACGCGAACTGGCTCAAGCACACCCTGGCCTACTACCAGCCTGGAGTGGCCGGTCCGCGACTGGATTCAAAGCCCGTGACCCTCGGCACCTTCGAGCCACAGGAGCGGAAATACTGATGCCCGACGTCATATTTCGCATAAGGCGCCAAGACCCCCGCAGCAAGAAGGACCCGGAGCCCCATTGGGACGAGCACAAAGTGCCCTACGAGGGGAACCTTACCGTGCTCGAAGGCCTCTTCTACATCCAGGAGAAGTTCGACGGCAGCCTATCGTTCCGCTACTGCTGCCGGGCCTCGGTCTGCGGCAGCTGCGCCATGTACATCAACGGCGCGTACCGGCTGGCCTGCCAGACAAACGTGAAGCACCTCAGCGGCGATGTGGTGACGGTCGCCCCCATGCCCCGGCTGCCGCTGGTGAAAGACCTCGTCTGCGAGATGGACGACTTCTTCGCCAAGTACGAGTACGTCAAGCCCTGGCTCATCAGGAACTCCCCGGACCCGGACAAGGAGATCGCGCAGTCACCCAAGGAGCGGAAGAAGCTCGACATGCCCATCGACTGCATCCTGTGCGGCGCCTGCTATTCCAGCTGCCCGTCGGTGTGGGGCGAGGAGAACTACCTGGGGCCGGCGGCGCTGCTCAAGGCCTTCCGCTTCGAGGTCGACTCGCGTGACGAGGCCCGCAAGGAACGGTTGCCGCGCTTCGACAACGAGCGCGGTGTCTACCGCTGCCACACCATCATGAACTGCGTGGAAGCCTGTCCGAAGGAGCTGAACCCCACGGAGGGGATCCAGTGGCTCAAGAAGGCGGCGGTCCGGCGGAGGTTGTTCGGGCGGCTCAAG
>CAWEJM010000019.1:0-34333 GCA_963809395.1 uncultured Actinomycetes bacterium
GCCAGCTTGATGTTCTGGCCATGCGCGGGGTTGGCGTAGCCGAGGACCCCGGTGAAGCCCTCGGGCGGCGGCGCCAGAACCTGACTGCCTGCCCGCACGATCATGGTGATCACCTGCTGGCGGGTTATGTTCGTCAAGGGTCGGAAGGTGCCGTCAGGATAACCTTCGGTGAGGCCGGTGAGGGCGGCCTTGGATACGTAGTGATAGGGGTAGAGGTCATCGGTCGGGTGGACGATCGAAGCCGCGTCGGCGAACGTGAAGGTATCGTTTTCGGTCGCGGTGACGCCCATGGTGAGCACGATCATCTTGGCGAATTGTTGGCGCGTTGACTAGGTCGTTCGGACCGAAGTTGCCGTTGTCGTAGCCCTCGATTATCTTCTTGTCGGCCATGCCCTCGATGGCCGCCGCGTAGGGGTGATCGAGGGGTACATCGGGGAAGAGGGTTGCCTCGGAGCCGCGCACCGCGTGTAGAGGCTCTTACTGTCAAACCAAGCGATGCTGTTGCCATCGACCTCGGGGTACCCCGCCGCGTCTCCCTGCGCCGACACCTGCCGCGTGGCCTTGGTCGTGAACTCGTAGGACATGATCCCCGCCGGCTGCTTGGTTTGCCAGGCCACTATGTCGCCCTCGAGGGAGGGGCCGAGATTGCCGGCGATGTTGTTGGTGAGGGGGGTGGTCACGCCGGTGGCGACATCGTATAGATTGATCTGGTAGGAATAGGTGGGCCAGGGATTTGTGCCCCCAGCCCAGATGTCGCCTGCAGCCCACACGATTCTGCCCGCATCGATACGGGGGTGCTCGTTGTCCTTGACGCCGGTCGCAATGGTCTTCATCTGCTTGGTGACCAGGTCGTACAGGACGATCTCGGAGCTGAGCGCGCTTTTCGGGGGCGGGTCCTTGACGCAGACCACACTGTTGCCCCAAATGTCGGGGTCGCGGTATTCGGCGCCCGCAATGATCAACGACGTGGTCTCCATGCCGATGTCGTAGAGATAGATCCCCGGTTTGGCCGCGGAGCCGAGCATGGCTTTTTGCCACACGATCCGGTCGCCTTGAATGCGGGGGTTCCAATCGTTCCAGTCCCCGGTCGAGGAGTTGTCGGTGATCTGCCGCACGGCTGCGGTCGCGGTGTCGTATAGGTAGATATCGTCGTAAGCGCCGGCGCCGTGGCCTTGGTAGGCTATCCAGGGCCCGTCGGCGCAGGGGTTGTAGTAGGAACCGGGAAGGGTGACCGGGATGACGGTGTTCACGCCCGTGGACAGGTTGAACACGAACATTCGGGAATTCTCTCCCGCCGCACCCGTCCAGGCGATGCGGCCGCCGCCGGCGGCGATGAAAGAAGGCTGTACCCCCGTGACGGGCGTGGCAATGGTTCGCACCTGCCACGGGTCGGCCGGCGCCGCCGTCTCCGCCCAGGCTGTCGCCGCCATGGCGAAGGCAAGCACGAGCGTGCATGCCACGATCAGCGACAGGACGAGTATGTTTCTCTTCACTGCACACCCCCAAGGCCGCCACGGGGCGGTGTTTGTCTCCGTCGCCCCATTGTCCCGCCCCGGAGTGGGTCGGGTCAATAGCTGAGTCTATCCTACAAAGGTCGCACCGGCGCGCAGCACCGGAAATCCCAGTGTCGCGGCCCCTATTGATGCTACCACCATATACTGGTTCATAATGTGGGTGGAGGCCTGGCAACACTTGAGGTGTCTCATGTGATGGGAGGGACTGTGGACTGGGAAAAGGCGTCAGTTGAGCTGAGCGACATACTGGGGCAGGCCGCCGAACCGTTTCCCCTCGTGGAGAAACGGAGAATGTTCGGCGGTCTCACGCTGTTCGTCAACGGGAACATGTTTGCCGGAGTGCATGGGCGGAAGATCGTTCTCAGGCTGTCGGAGGCGGAGCGAGCGGACGCGCAGGCGGAGGCCGGCGCGTTGCCCTTCGAACCCATGCCGGGCCGGGTGATGAAGGAATACGTCGTGTTGCCTGAGCCGGTGTGGAGCAACCCGGAGGTACTGGAGGAGTGGATGAGCCGCTCTGTCGAGTACGTTGGGGCTTTGCCGCCAAAGGAGGCGAAGCCGAAGAAAGCGCGCGCCGCAAAAGGAGGCGTATCGTGACCGAGACCCGAGCGGTCAGGAGGATCTTCCCCGCTCGACCCACCCTTGAGGGAGCCGGGGTCCGTCTGAAGCGGGCCTTCGGGTTCGGCGAGGCGCCGGAGCTCGACCCGTTCCTGTTGCTGGACGATTTTCACTCGGCCGATCCGGCAGACTACCTCGCGGGGTTCCCCTGGCACCCCCACAGGGGGATCGAGACCATCACCTACATCCTGCACGGGCAGGTGGAGCATGGCGACAGCATGGGCAACTCCGGGGTCATCGGGCCGGGCGACGTGCAGTGGATGACGGCCGGGAGCGGCATCATCCATCAGGAGATGCCGCATGGCGACCCGGCGGCCGGGACCGGGAGGCGTCGCCCACGGCGCTGCGGCGGCCGGCGACCCGACGAGCGCTGCTGCCGGCAACGCCGCGACGCTGCTCTGGGGCTTCCAGCTCTGGGCCAACCTACCGGCCGCGCACAAGATGATGGACCCTCGCTACCAGGAGGTGAAGAGCAGCCAGGTCCCGCGGGTCGAATTGGACGGCGGCGTGGTCGCGCGCGTCATCTGCGGCTCCGTGAATGGCGTCGCCGGGCCGGTGCAGGACATCATGACCGACCCGGAGTATCTGGATATCTCGGTGCCGGCCCGCTCCCGCTTCGCACACCCCGTGCGCCGGGGGCACACCGTCTTCGCCTACGTGATCGAAGGCAGCGGTGAGTTCGGTGAAGGGGGCACGGCGAAGGTGGGTCGAGAGAACGCGATCCTTTTTAGCGACGGAGACCAGGTGGTGATCGCCACGGACCGGGAACCGGCTCGGTTCCTGCTCGTGTCCGGACGGCCGCTGGGCGAACCCATCGCCTGGCGGGGGCCCATCGTCATGAACACCGAGGAGGAGCTGCGCCGTGCGTTTCGAGAGTATCAGGAGGGAACGTTCGTCAAGCGCGGTTCCATGCCGCCTGGCGTGTCGTAGAATGAGGCTCCGGTGAGCCGCGCGTGGCTCGCATCTCCATCACGTTCGAACCAGGAGGCGCCACCGATGGCCCGTTGGGATGCCCTGCTCCAGCCGTTGCGGATAGGTCCGGTCACGACCAAGAACCGGATCGAGGCGGCGCCCACCCTCGTGTGTCTCGCCAACGTGGACGGGTCGGTGTCGACGGAGCTGGTGGACTACTACAAGGCGAAAGCTCGGGGCGGAGCGGGCATCGTGACGGTGGGGGAGAGCGCTATCGATTCCGACTACGGCATCACCCACGCCGGGCAGCTCTTCCTCGACCACGACAACAAGATCCCCGGCCTGAGCCGGGTGGCCGACGCCATCCACCGCTTTGGGGCGCTGGCCTCCATCGAGCTGTGTCACGGGGGAGGGCAGACCATGCCCGGACTCATCGGAGACCGCGCGCCTATCGCTCCCTCTGTGATGACCAGTCAACTGCACGAGGCATTGCTCGGGCGCAAGATCGACGTGCAGGTGATGGACCACGACCTGATCGAGCAGGTGATCGAGAACTACGCCACGGCCGCGCTCAGAGTGAAGAAGGCCGGTTTCGACATGATCCTTCTTCACGGCGGCCACGGCTGGTTGCTGGCCCAGTTCACCTCCCCGCGCACGAACCGGCGCACCGACGAGTACGGGGGCAGCCCGGAGAACCGGGCTCGATTCCCTCTGAGGGTGCTCACGCGGATACGGGAGCTCTGCGGCCCCGACTTGGCCATCGAGTACCGCTTCAGCGCCGACGAGCTGGTGTCGGGAGGGCTGTCGCAGGAGGAAGGGATACGCTTCGCCCAGCTCATCGAGGACAAGATCGATTGCTTCCACGCCTCGTGCGGGACCATGGGGGAGCTGAGGCTCATCCCCTATGTCCACCCAGCCTACTTCCTGCCCCAGGGCAAGAACGTTCATTTCGCCGCCAAGCTCAAACAGGTGGTGAGCAAGCCGGTGACGGCCGTGGGTGCCATCGTGGACATGGAGTTGGCCGAACGCATCGTGGCGGAGGGGCAGGCCGACATGGTGGCGATGGCCCGGGCGCTCATCGCCGACCCCTGTCTGCCCGGCAAGACGATCCACGGTCTGGAAGACGAGGTCATCCCCTGCATCCGCTGCAACGAGTGTCTCAACCGGGTGGCCCGGTTCATCCCGGTGCGGTGTGCGACCAATCCGCGGAGCGGGATCGAGACGGAGTTGGCTTGTTCGTCGCCGACGACGGCGCACAGGCAGAAAGTGGTGGTGGCCGGCGGTGGCCCGGCCGGGATGCAGGCGGCCATCGTAGCAGCCGAACGTGGCCATGACGTGGTGCTGTTCGAGAAGAGCGACCGCTTGGGCGGCAATCTCATCGCCGCCTCGGGACCGGCCTTCAAGGATGAGATGAAGCGGTTCTTGGCCTATCTGGTGCGGCGGGTGGGCGCTCTGCCCATCGACGTTCGCCTGGGCGCGGCCGCCGATGCGGCCTCGGTGGCCGCGGAGCGCCCCGACCGTCTTGTGGTGGCGGTGGGCGCGGACCCGGCCAGGCCAGACATCCCCGGGCTGCAGATCGCGACCGTGGTCTGGGCGGGCGATGTCTGCGCCGATCTGGTCGAAACGGGCGAGCGGGTCGTAGTGGCCGGAGGAGGCGGGATCGGTTGCGAGACCGCGCTCCATCTGGCCCGCAAGGGCAAGAAGGTGGTGGTGGTGGAGATGCTCGACGAAGCAGCGCTCGACTTCAACTTCATCAACCGGGGCATGCTCCTGGATCTGGTCGCTGAGGCTGGGGTGGAGGTCCGGACGGGAGCGACGGTGGTGGCGGTCTGCGACAGCGGGGTGACCGTGGCGGACGCAGCGGGCGCACGCAGCGAGATCGAGGGCGACACCGTGGTACTGGCTCTGGGTATGACCCCTCGCCGCGCGGCGGTCGAGGCTCTGAAGGCGGCGGCGCCCCGAGTGACGGTGGTCGGTGACTGCCTCAAGCCCCGACTCATCATCGACGCGGTGCGCGAAGGCTTTCACGCGGTGGCGGAACTGTAGCCCGGGAGATCTGCGAGGTTCTGGCCGGCGGCGAGCCGCGAACGGTGGCCGGAGGTGGCTTACCTCCAGGTGATTTCGGGTCGGTTCCTTAAAGGTATTCGCCTGTAAGTATTCTTGGGATAGCCGATGCCCATGGCGCCATAGAGCTCCTGTCCCTCCGGGAGTTCGATGGCCGCGGCCACGGGGGGCCACAGCTGGAAAGCCGCCATCAAGAATCCGACCCAGACTGTCGCCAGCCCACGAGCGTACGCCGCGAGTTCAAGGAAGGTCACGTTGATGGTGAACTGTGTTTCGGGCACGCGAGGGCCCCCCGCCAGGCTGGGGCCATAGACAAGGATCAGGTGCGGGGCTCCGCGAAATATGGAGTCTTCCCCTTTTTCCCACAGATCTACGATAACGTCGGAGTCGGTGCCGCGGTAGTCCCAGGAGGAAGGATCGGCACCAGTCTCCGCGGTCCCAACGCTATTCTTCATGAAATCTATGACCGATTGGCCGATACGTCTGATCTCAGTTCTGTCGCTAATGACGATCCATCTCGCCAATTGGCTGTTATGGGGAGTGGGAGCGTAGCCGGCCACCCGTATTACTTCTTCCAGCGTTTCGCGCGGTACCGGTCTGTCCTTGTAGGCCCGGTGTGTACGTCTGCTCATAAGTTGATGGTCCACTTGCTCCGGGCCGACCTTAAGCTCCGGACGGATGGGTGGGCAATCCTCGGGCCCCTGGCGCTCCGGCACAACCCCTGCCAAGCGTTCCACCAAAAATGGTGGAGTGTGGCGTGGGATACACGGTCAGCGCAGCGGTGGGACAAACAGCCGCGCAGTGTCCGCAGTTGATGCAGCGTTCCTGCGCCGAACGCACGTCGATGGCTCTCGGCGAGGGGAGGGAGTCTGTGGTCTTCATTTCCAGCAGACGAAAGGGACATTCATCCAGGCAGGCCCCGCAAAGGGTGCATCTATCAGGATCTACTCTTACTAGACTCATGTTTCTCTGCTTTCTTCCAAAGCGGAGGTCGGGTCGAACGACATCGCCTTCACGTACTCCTTCTGGAAGTCGGGATCGGTGGCCAGCTCCACGTACTCGACCTTGTCGGCCACCCAGGCCGCTTCCCGGCGCTTCGCCAGGCTGAGGAGGGCGAAACGGGCTCCGTCGCCGGCAGCGTTGCCGACCGACGTCACCACCGCCGGCTCGCAGTCGGGCAGCATGCCGATGGCCAGAGCGTGGTGCTTGTCGATGTAGGTCCCGAAGGCGCCGGCCAGGATCACGCGGTCGGGCTTCTCGACCCCGTAGATGCGCAGCAGGATCTCGGCCCCGGCCCGGAGGGCCGCCTTCGCCAGCTGGATGGCCCGGATGTCTTTGAGCGACACCGTGATGCCCCGTCCGAGAGCGGTCTCCTCCGGCCAGGCGATCACGAACTTGCGCGGCCTGCCGTCCTCCAGGATCACTCGTTCGTGCACGAGCTGGGGATCGAGATTGCCGTTGGGCAGGATCACTCCGGCCTTGAGCATCTCGGCCGCGGCCTCGATGATCCCCGAACCGCAGATGCCGCGGGCCCCCACCTCGCCGGCCGGGTAGCTCGTATGCCAGCCCTCGAGGCCGATGACCTTGAAGCGCACGTCGAGGGTGCCCGGCTCGATCCGTATCCGTTCGATGGCACCCGGGGCGGCCCGCATGCCGAACTCGATGTGCGAACCCTCGAACGCCGGCCCGGTGGCGCAGGAGGTGGAGAGCATCCGCTGCCGGTTGCCCAGCACCAGTTCGCCGTTGGTGCCGATGTCGATGATGAGGAGCACCTCATCCTGGTCGTAGGGCTCTTCGGCGATGAGCACGCCGACGTTGTCGGCTCCCACGAACCCGGCCTCTACGGGCAGCACGTGCAGCCGGCACCCGGGATGAAAGGCGAGGCCCAGATCGGACGCCACGGCGTCGACGGCCCCCTGCACGGCGGGGGTGAAGGGGGCCACGCCGAGAGCGCGGGTATCGAGACGCAGAAAGAGGTGGTGCATGGCGGTGTTGCCGACCATGACCACGTCGAAGATGTCGGTGAGGGCGGCTCCGCTCCGCTCCACGGCCTTCTTCGCCAAGCCGTTGACCTCGGCGATCACCGCCTCGTGGAGCTCGGCCAGGCCGTCGGGGTCGTGGGTCGCATGGTAGAGGCGGGCGATGACGTCGTCGCCGAACGCCACCTGAGGATTCATGGCCGATTCGGTCGCCAGCACCTCGCCGGTGGCGAGATCGGTCAGATACGCGGCGATGGTGGTGGTGCCCACGTCGACCGCCAGTCCAAGCGTTCGGCGCCGGTCTCCCGCGGGCCGGACATCGACCACCGACTCGCCCCGCCACACGATCACCGTCAGGTCCCACTTGGCGCGCCGGGCGACATCCGGAAGGGTCTGCAGGACCGGCAGGTCGAACTCTACGCCCGTCACTCCATGCTGTTGCTCGAGCGCGGCCAGCAGCCGCTCGGCGTCGGCCGTGGGATCCTGCAGGGTCGGCGCCTCGAGGGTCACGTGGTAGCGCCTGATGGCCGGATCGAGAGGCACGGTACGGTCGCCGGCCTCCTTGCGCACCACCTGCTGCGTCCGCCGGCTCTCCTCGGGCACGAACACCCGCACGTTCCCCGCCACCAGCGTCTGGCAGGCCAGCCGCATCCCGGCGGCGATGGCGTCGGCGCCGAGGACCCGCGACTCGACCTCCGTCGGCGCCGACACGCTGTCGGCCTCCGATTCGATGCGCACGCGGCATTTCCCGCAGACGCCTTTGCCGCCGCAGACGCTTTCGATCTCCACCCCGAGAGCGCGCGCGACGTCAAGCAGGCTCTGCCCCGCTTCGGCCGGCCCGCGCCGACCCGAAGGTTGAAAGGTGACGCCGCAGGCGGCAGCAGCCCGCGGCCGCGGCGCCGTGCGGCCGCGGGGGACCGGCGCCGGCGCCGGAGTGGGGGCGACGTCACCTAGTACCTCCCGTACTCCCGGGCGGCTTTGACCAGCTGGAACACGTTTACCGGCGGCGCTTGCGGCGGCACGTCGCAGCCGGCCATGAGCACGTAGCCCCCCTTGTGATACTTGGCCTTCTCGATGCATTCCCGCGCCTGCTGGAGCACCTCCTCGGCCTTGCCCTCCTGGATGAGGGTGGGGTCGACGTTGCCGGCGATGATCTGGTCGGGGAACATCTCCATGGCCGTGGCCAGATCCACTTCCCGGCCGAAGCTGATCACGGTCTGCTTGGTCACGGGGACCTGCTGCCAGTACTTGAGGTTCTTGTTCTGCTCGCCGCAGATGTGGATGAAGAAGCTGCCCACGCCCGAGTTCCAGCACTCGGGTGTTGATCTTCTGCAGGTAGGGGAGCACGAAGCTCTCGAACTGCTTGGGCGAGATGAGCATGTTCGATTCGGTCGCCGCTCCGTGGAACGCGGTGAGTCTCTCCGCTCCGAATTCCTGGACGTAATGCTCTGCCACCTTGATGCAGAAGTCGGCCACCTTCTCCAAGACGATATGGACCAACTCCGGCTTTCTGATGAGCCACATCATCAGGCGCTCTTCGCCGATGACGGAGCCCGCCCAGGTGAGGGGAGAGCCGACCTGCATGGTGACCGGCATGCCGTACTCGGCCTGCTTGCGGGCCAAGCCCAGGGCGATGGGGAGGGCGCCCGCCTTGGTTATGTCCTCCGGCACCTGGAGCGCGTAGACGTCTTCCTCGGTCTGGATGGGGGTGCGGGTGACCACGGGAGCTCCCGAGTACTTCTTGAGGGGGAACTCGATGTCACCCCCAAACTCCCAACCTCCAGCTGAGGCATAGGCATAGAGAGGGCCGCCGTCATAGCCGTACATCTCGGCCGCGAGCATCTGGCAGCGGAAGCTCTGCTCGGCATCGTCGAAGACCCGGGCGAGCGGCTCGCCGCAGACGACGGCGCAATGGCCGAAGACAAAGGGGATCACCGGGACGCGGTCGGGTCGTTCGCCCTTCATGAGGGCCCCCATCCGTTCCGCGCCTGTCATCGTCTCGCGCCACATGGTCAGGCCTCCACGAGCTTGAGCGCCACGCGGGCCGCGTCCATGGCGTTGTCCCCGTAGCCGTCCGCGCCCCACTCGTCGGCCAGGTGCTGGTTGAGGGGCGCCCCCCCGATGAGGATCTTCGTGTTGGGCAGTTTGGCCTTGAATTCGGGCAGGTAGTCCTTGATGGCGATGATGGTGGTGGTCATGAGGGCCGACAGGCAGAGGAGGTCGGCGTCGACCCGCAGGCACTCCTCTATGAATCTCTCCATCTCCACGTCGCGGCCCAGGTCGTGGATCTCGAAGCCGTTGACTTCCAGCATCATCTTCACCAGGTTCTTGCCGATGTCGTGGATGTCGCCCTGGACGGCGCCGATCACGGCCACGCCCTTGCTGCTGCTCGCTCCCGCCGACTGGGCCACAAGCGGCTGCAGGATAGCGAGGCCGGCATAGAGGGCTTCCGAAGCGACCATCAACTCGGGGACGTAGCACTCGCCCTCTTCGTAGAGGCGCCCCATCTCGGCCATGCCGGCGGCCAGGCCCTCCATGATGGCCCGCTGCGGATCGATGCCGGCCGCCACCGCGTCGTTGGCCGCCCGCGGTGCCGCTTCCTCGTCACCGTCCATCACGGCCTGTTTGAGCCGCCCAAAGATGGTCGTTTCGTCTGCCATTTCTCCTCCCTCCTAGTAGCGTCCGTAGTCGCGGCACGCGGTGACCATCTGGCTGACGTTCACAGGCGGCGCCTGCGGCGGCACCTCGCAGCCGGTCATCAGGGCGTATCCGCCGGGATGGTCCTTGCCTTCTTCGATGCAGTCCCTGCACAGAGCCCGTACTTCTTCGGGCGTGCCTTCCTGCATGGTGACGGGGTCCACGTTCCCCATGATGACGTTCGCCGGGAACGCTTGGCCGGCGGCGGACAGGGCGATCTCCCTGCCTACGCTGATCATGCCCCGTTTACCGTAGCTGAGTTGGGACCACAGGGGCAAATTCTTGTTCTGTTCCCCACAGATGTGGCTCAAGAAGATGCCCACTTCCATATCGGTGACCCGGTCGTGGATCTCCTTCAAGTAGGGGAAGGCGAACGTTTCGAACTGTTTGGGGGAGTAGAGTTTGTTGGTCTCGATGCAGAGATCGAAGGCCATGACCCGCTCGGCTCCAAACTCCTTCACCCAATACGCGGCCTTCTTGCAGGATGAAATCGGTGATCACCCGCAGCACGTGATGCACCAGATCGGGCTTCTTGATGATCCAGAGCATCAGTCGCTCCTCCCCACACACCGAACCGGCCCAGGTGAGGGGGGAACCGACCTGCACGGTCACGGGCATCCCGGCTTCGTACTGCAGTCGAGAGAATTCGAGGGCCACGGGGATGGTGCCCGCGGAGGTGAGATCTTCCGGGGGCCTCAGATTCCAGGCGTCGTCCTCGTTCTGCACCGGGTTCCTCTTCATCATGGGGGCGCCGGTGTACTTGCGGTAGGGGAATTCGATCTCGCCCCCGAACTCGGCCCCACCGGCGTTGGCCCAGCCGTGCAGCACGAGGCCGTCGTAGCCGTACATCTGCATGGCGTTTCGCTGGCAGGCAAGGCTCATGGCGGCGTCGTCATACACCTTGGCGATGGACTTGCCGTTCACCACGGCCGTGTGGCCGAGGATGAACTGCAGGCAGGGAACGCGATCGAGTCGCTCGCCTCGAATCAGGGCTTCCCAACGCTCTTGGGATGACATCTGGTCACACGTCACATCCGCCCCCTCGTCCCGTGGAACGTCACCAGCCGGTGCACGCGCGTCGAGCGACGGCGGCACGTCGGCCTGTTCATTATATTGTCGCCTAAAACCATTATGATAGTGGCGATCTCGGCCCCGAGGACAAGAGCCGACCCGCGGCGGCCGGTCACACAAGCGAAAGGAGCCGCCCCATGACCAGCATCACCCCTCGCCCAAGCGCTTGGGCGACCTAGAGGAGGCTACCGTCATCCGGCTGGTGGAGGAAGAACTGGCCGCCGGCGAGACGCCCCTATCCATCCTGCAGGAGCTGCAGGCGGGCATGAACATCGTGGGGGAACGCTTCGAAGCGGACGAATACTTCCTGTCCGAGCTCATCTACGCCGCCGACATCTTCAAGCAGGCCGGGGCTCCCCTGCAGGAAGGCCTGAAGGGCCAGTCCCAGGAGAGACTGGGCACCATGGTCCTCGGCACGGTCAAGAACGATATCCACGACTTCGGCAAAGACATCGTGGCCACGGTCATGAGCTCCAACGGCATCGAGATCATCAACCTGGGCGTGAACGTGGAGCATCAGGCCTTCGTGGACGCCATCCGGGAGCACAAGCCGGAGCTGGTGGGCCTGAGCTGTCTTCTCACCACCGCCTTCGAGGACATGAAGGAGGCCATCGCCACCATCAAAGCCGCCGGGCTCAGGGACCAGGTGAAGATCCTGGTGGGAGGCGGCCCGGTGGACCAGGCTACCGCCGACTACGTGGGCGCCGACATCTACTGCCGCACCGCCCAAGACGGAGTGATCGCCGGCAAGAAGTTCCTGGGGGTGAGCTGAGATGCCAGACGCGGCCACACAGAAGCTCTTCGAGGTGCACGAGCGACGCATCCGCGATGCGGTCGCCCTCAAGACCCCCGACCGGGTGCCGGTCGTCCCCAACGGTCCGGCCTGGCCCGCCCGGGCGCTCGGGGTCAAGATGTCGGCGCTGGCCACCGATCCCGCGGTCTCCTACCCGACGATAATCGGGGCCTACACGAGTCTCGGCGACATCGACGGCATCCAGAGTCCCGCGTACCACGTGAGCTCCTTGAGCATGATGTGGCTTTCAAAGGTCAAGGTCCCGGGCCGCGACCTGCCCGAGAACGAGCTGTGGCAGGTGGACGAGACGGAGCTCATGACCTTGGCCGACTACGACGCCATCGTCGAAGAAGGCTTCGGGCCCTGGCTCGACCGCTACTACGCCGAGCGCCTGCCCGGGATCGCCGAGGCCTTCGGCGCTTGGGCGACGCACCGTTCCCGAGGCGCTGGCCTTTTGTCGGGACAAGGGCGTGGTTCCGTTCACACCGGCGGTGGCCACCATCCCCTACGAGTACTTCTGCGGTGGACGGTCCATGAAGGAGTTCCTGCTCGACCTCTTCCGCCACCCCGACAAGGTCCAAGCGGCCATGGATGCCGCGCTGCCCGTGCTCATCGAGCAGATGCGGGGGGTCATCCGGGGCTTGAATCTCATGGGCCTGTGGATCGGCGGCTGGCGCTCGGCCGGCGAGTTCGTCTCCCCCCGGCTGTGGAATCGCTTCGTCTTCCCCTACTACAAGCAGATGGTGGAAGCGGCGATAGAGGAGGGCGCCATCCCGGTGCTGCACTTCGACGCCAACTGGACCCGCGACCTCGAGCGCCTGCGCGAACTGCCCAAGGCCAAGTGCGTGCTCTCCCTGGACGGCAAGACCGACATCTTCAAAGCCAAGGAGATCCTGGGCGACCACATGTGCATCATGGGAGACGTCCCGCCAGGCATGCTCAGTCTCGGCACCCCCGAGGAAGTGACCGAGTACTGCAAGCGGCTCATCCGCGAGATCGGCCCCGGCGGTTTCATCCTGTCGTCGGGGTGCGACGTGCCCATCGACGCCAAGTACGAGAACGTCAAGGCCATGGTGGAGGCGGTGCTTTAGGCCTCGCCTGGCCCGGGCCCGTCGATTTCGCGCAGGGTGCCCGGGGAAGACCTCTGCCGGCGGCCCGTTGCTTAGGGCTGAGCGACCATCAAATCGCTGCGTTAGAGTAACGACCCTCTCCCGGAGGGTCACTATTCTGGACACGGCTCGGCAGTCAGCCTAGCCTTTCACCGAGACGTCACGAGGGCAAGCGCGTGACGGCACGTCGACTCGCGTCGTCCTCACCTATACAGCGCCTCTCGCTCTTGGTCGATTGCGTGCACACGAAGTAGGGCCCGGTACCTTCTGTCCTCGCCTTGGATCTTCCACAAAATTCTTTCGTCTTGAGCCAATAGTATACTATTTGTATAAGTACACACTTAATTGGCTGCATCACGAGGTGTCTAAAGATAGTTCAACGGGAAGGTTGTTGACAGAACACTATGTTTCATTCTACGCTAAGCGTCCTAGCGGAGTGTATTCCACAATGCTAGGGCTTGAGGTGAGTCCGAATGGGGGACTTCAATCCTCAAGCAGGCGACTCGGTTGGTGAATGGGACCGATTGGGTTAGCCATCTCGGAGAAGGGAGAGTGGGGCAGACTCGGCTTCGATCAGGCGGGCTCCGTCAAGGTGCCTGGCGCGATCGGTGCGGCGCGAGAGGAGAGAGAAATGCATCTGAAAGCCTGGTAGTAGCCAGCGGAGAAATACGACTAAAGCTCTGCTTGCCCCGGTCGATACTCTGAAGGGAGGCTCCGAACACGGTAGGTGTGCCCTTGAACCGGGGAGAGAGTGTGAGTGTCGGGAGCCCGACCAGTCTTCGATTCAGCTTATCAAGGATCAACTGGGTCGGGCTCTACGTTGCTGTGCTTGCGGCTCTTGGCCTGGGCTTGGTGTTTTTTCTCGCGGTGGTTCAGGTGAAAGGCGGAACCCTCCTCCCGCCTGCAGGTCTTCCCTGGCCTGGGCTCGTCCTTCTACTACTCGTTGCCGTTGTAGCCGAGAAGTACCCGGTGCGCGTACGACCTGGACTTGAGGTTTCTGCCGGTTTTCTAGCCTTCTTCCTTAGCGCGGCGATAGCCGGTCCTCTGGCTGCGCTGCTGGTAGCGGTTTGTAGTCAGATTTGGCTGATTAGACGTGGTCAGCTGCTCAGAAGCCTGTGCTACGCATCTGTCGCGGGAATTGCCTCGGGCAGCACAGGTCTTGTTTACGCGCTTCTGCTTACATACCTTGGTGGGTCAGCGACAGCGATGGCAATCACTGTTGCCGTTATCGGTCTCGCGGCTGGCGTGTTCTTCCAGGCTCTTAACTATGTTCTGTATGTCCCCGTGCTGTGGCTTCGCCGGGGTTTGGGCCCTGTGGTGCTTTTGCGGGAAGGGGTGTGGCCCTTCCTCCCCTTCCACTTCTTCTTCCTCAGCATCAGCCTCGGCCTGATCTTCATCTACCGCTACTACGTCCTCTCGGCCGGGGCGGGGTCGCCGGCGCTGCTGCTCAAGTCGACCCTGCTCATCGTGGTCTGCCTGCTGCCGGTCATGGGCCTCATCTACGCCTTCCGGGCCTACGCCCACCAGCGGGAGCTGGCCGTCCTCAACGCCCGCCTGGCCGCGCGCAACGAGCGCCTGGCCCTGCAGGCCGTGGCCAGCCAGGTGACCGCCCTCGACCTCAAGGACAACTACACCGCCCGCCATTCGGCCGCCGTGGCCCAGTGGTCCACCGACATCGCCGAGAAGCTGGAGCTGGGAGAGCACGAGATCAACGTCACCCATCTGGCCAGTCTGCTCCACGACGTGGGCAAGATCGGGGTGCCCGACGAGGTGCTCAATGCCCCGGGCAAACTCGATCCGGTCGCTTGGGCGTTGGTCGAGACTCACTGCCAGAACGGGGAAAGGATCTTGAACAACATCGATCAGTTCGACGAACTGGCCAAGGTGGTGCTCTATCACCACGAGCGCTACGACGGCAGCGGCTATCCCAACGGGGTGGCGGGCGACGAGATCCCCTTCATCAGCCGCATCATCTGCGTGGCCGACAGCTACTCGGCCATGGTCAGCGACCGTCCCTACCGGAAGCGGCTCCCCGTCTCGGTGGCCAAGGCGGAGCTGGAGGACAAGAAGGGCATCCAGTTCGATCCCCAGGTGGTGGACACGTTCCTGGCCCTGCTCGAGACACACGACGAGAAGTACCAGCAGGGCGAAGCGGCCGACTTCCGGGTGGAGTTCCAGAAGGTCAAGTTCTTGCGCGATCTCCCGGCGGAGGTCGAGTAACCCGGAGGGCGACGGCGCCGCCGGTCGCCGCGTCGCCAGGATTCCTCCCGGCTCGGTAGAATCCACATCTGTTGGAGCAATGTTCTTTTCGAGTGACGCGGCACGGTAGGGGGACTATGCGCCTTCCCTTGCTCGGGCGGATTCTCGCCGCCCAAGGGCTCTCCAGTATCGGTACGTCGATGTCCACCGTGGCCCTGGCCTTCATGGTGTACAAGCTCACCGGCTCGGTGCTGCACATGGGCGGCGTCATGGCCGTGTCCACCTTTCCCTTGGTGGTGACCAGCTTCGTCGGCGGGGCCCTGCTCGACCGCTTCAGCGCCAAGAACCTCATGGTGCTGGCCGACCTGGCCCGGGCGGTGCTCATCTTCGTCATGCCCTTCGTGGCCCGGGAGGCGGTGGGCCTCATCTACGTGGTGGCGGCGTTCATGGGGATCTTCTCGGCGCTCTTCAACCCGGGGCAGATAAAGCTCATCGGGCAGCTGGTGGCCAGGGAGAAGCTGGTGCGGGCCAACTCCTACCTGAGTGTGTCCCGCGATGGGGCGGAGCTCATCGGCTACCTGGTGGGGGGCGTGCTGGTGATCTACGTGGGCTATACCCTCACTTTCGCCATAGATGCCGCCAGCTACCTGCTGTCGGCGCTGCTGTTGGTGGGGCTGCCGCGGGTGGTGCCGCGGGCAGGGGGCGCCGCCGCCGTGGCGGCGCGGCCGGCGCGGCCGGCGCGGGCGCGGAGCTGGCGATCGGGCTGACGCGCGGCGCGAGGGGCAGGACCGGGGCGGAGGCCTGGCAGGCGCCCGGCGTAGGAGCGGCACCCGGGGCAGGAGCGCGCCCGGGTCAGGAGCGGCGCCCAAGCTCTGGCCCCTCATCGCCGAGGCTCCGGCGGTGTTCGCTCGCCTGTGGCGTCATCCGGGTCTGCGCACCAATCTGTTGTTCGCCGTGCTCCCTCTCACGGTGGTCATGATGAACGTGCCCAACGCCTACGGGCTGGCTCTGGAGGTCTTCGACCGGGGAGCGGGAGGGCTGGCGGCGCTGGAAGTCATCACTGCCTCCGGGCTGATCGTAGGCGGGGTCATCATCAGCCGGCTCTCGCTGCGGGGCGACAAGAACCGGTACGTGGCCTTCTCGCTGGTGGCGATGGGGGCGTGCTTCATCGGGGTGAGCTTCAGCGGGATGTTCTGGTTGTCGGTGGGGCTTATCGGATTGGCCGGGGTGGCGAACGTCGGGCTGTTCGTGCCCAGCATCACCATGTTCCAGGAGGTTCCCGGCGAGGCGGACAAGGGACGGCTGATCTCGGTGCGGGCCGGCTTCGGCCAGATGGGCACCACCGGCGGCCTGTTGCTGGGCGGGGTGCTGGGAGCGGCACTGGGGATCACCCGGTTGTTCCTGGTGGCCGGTCTGGCGGCCATCGCGCTGACGCTGGCCATCTACGTGCCGCACCGTATCGGGGCCGCCCGGCGGGCGGAGGCCGCCCGGGCGGCTGCGCTGGCGACCGGGATGGGCCGCAGGGCGGCGCGGGCCGCGGCCCAGGCGGCGATGGCGGACCCCGCGACGCGGTATGCTGCGAGCGCACCGCCGGACGGGCGCCCCATACCCGACGAAGGCCTGTCGTCTTCGACGGCCGGGTACGCGATCCTGGCGTCGGCTGGTGTGAAGGAGGACGCATGACATCATCTAGGATGCCTGCGCCGGCGCACCCGCGCATGGGTGGCATCGCTCTCAAGAACGGACTGGTGCTGCTTTCGGAGCGCAACTGGGTGGCGGCCATCCGCGAAGCAAGCGGTGAGATCACCCTGGTGTCGGGGCGCAAGACCCGGCTTGTGGGCGGCCGGACCGGGGCGCCGAGTGGAGGCGCTCCGGGCGCCGCCGCGGCCCCGGGCGCAGGGGCGGGAGCGGACCCCGCGGCAGAGGGGATCCCCCTGCTGAGAGGGCTGGGACGGCTCGGAGAGACACTTCTCGTGCTGGCCCAGGTGAAGGCCCGGTTGCCGCGGGCCGAGCTGCCGCTCGAGGGCGGGCGGGTGATCGCGGCTCTGGCCGGGTCGGTCGCGGCGAACTCGGCGGTGAAGGCGTTTGCGCCGAAGTCGGCGTTCATACAGGAGGCCGGTGGGGCCCTGGCGGCGTTCGTGCCGGCCGTGTTGGCCCTCAAGGGCTCGTCGATCACCGGCTATCACGGAGCGGAGCATAAGGTCATCGGCGGCCGGGAGTTGGCCGCGGCGGCGCGGGAGACTCGCGGACGGGCGCCGACGCGGGCCGCGGAGCAGGCGGACCGGGGCGCACGCGCGCCGCGCGCGGGAGAGGGCGCGGCGGCAACGGCGGCCTCGGTCACCAGGGGATCGCCCGCCCACGCGGCGGAGGCCACCAAGGAGCACGACCGCTGCGGCTCCAACCTGGTCGGACCCTACCTGCTGGCGACGGTGGCCACCAATCTGGTCGTCCGGGGGCGCTCGGGTGTCAAGTCCCCCGCGGCCTCAGCCATCGCCGGCGCCGTGAGCCTGGGAGTGGCGCTCGAAGCCCTGCGCTGGGCCACCAAGAACGGCGATTCGGTGCTCGCCCGGTTGTTGCTCCTGCCCGGACGCACCATCCAGAAGCACCTCACCACGGCGGAGCCCAGCGCCGATCAGCTCGAGGTGGGGGAGAGGGCTCTGGCGGAGCTTCTAAGGCTGGAGGGCGTCTCGGCCTGAGCCGCGCCCGATCGCCGGCGCCCGAAAGCGCCGAAGCCCGAGCGGACGCACGCGGCACATATGCTGTCTACTGCGGCGCCAAAGTCGGACTTTGGCTGCATTCACGGGTGGGCGGCCATGATGTAGGGTGAGCGACGGAATGGACCTGCCGCGTCGGTTGCCATAAAGATGCCACGAGGGTATGCTCTTGTGCGTGAGAACCACCATCCGCATGGACGATCAGCTCTTCACCGAGCTCAAGAAGACCGCGGCGGCCGAGGGGCGGACCCTTGCCTCTGTGATCGAGGATGCTCTGCGGGAGTCGCTTGCCAGGAGGGATTCGCAGGTGTCAACCGCGCCTTTCAGATTCCCAACGTTCCACGGAACCGGCCTCGCGCCGGGAGTCAACCCGGACGATCTCTTCGAGGTTATCGATCAGAATGACGCGGAGATGTTCCTGAGGACCCTGGAGGAGAACTCCTGATCCTGCTGGACGTCAACGTGCTCGTGTACGCCCATCGAGACGATATGCCACTGCACGAGCAGTTCCGGCGATGGATCGAGGAGGAAGTCGCTACCCCTCGGGCCTTCGGGCTGGCAGATGTGGTGCTCACGGGCTTCCTGCGTTTGGTCACCGACCGCCGCGTGTTCGCGAAACCGACCCCTTGGGACGCGGCGGAGGCGGCCGTGGAAGCCCTGCGCAACCTGCCGAACGCGGTGCTTCTAGAGCCGGGCCCTAGGCACTGGAATCTGTTCCTCGATCTGTGCCGCCGCATGGGAGCGAATGGGCGTCTGGTACCCGATGCCTATTTGGCGGCGCTGGCCATGGATACCGGTAGCGAGCTGATCACGGCCGACCGGCACTTCGCGCGCTTTCCTGGGCTGCGCTGGCGGCACCCGCTGGCGTAGCGGCCGGGAGGGACGCGGCGGTCCTGCTCCGCTGCGGGACCGCCAGTTACTGTGAGCCCGTATCCCCGTTCGCGACGAAGCTGTAGTTGATCTCAAAGGCCTTTTGGTAGGAATCGTCCGTATCGTTTCCATCGCGGTCGATGTACGTTGACTGTCCGGAGCACTTGATCGTCCCCTTCATGGTGAAGATATTGGGCCTTTCTGGCACCTCGTTCGGACGGTAGACCAGAGTCCCATCGAGGCTACCCGTCCCGATCTCGGAGCGTTCCGAACCGTACTCGTCGAACATCGTGTAGGACGAAGAGTACTTTCCGGTAAGCGTCTTCTTGCTCGCATCGTAGAAGCCTTCGAACGTACAGGTCCCGTACGGGTCCGAATACTCCGCGTGCGCTCTCCCGTTGCCATAGACGTTTATGGGATCGAGCCTGAAGAGGAAATCGAAGCTCAGTTGTCCGGGGGCTCCATCCACGGTCAGACTGTAGTTGCCGCCCTCCTGGAAATGACGGTGAACCACAGCTCGTCCGGGCCGACGGTCTTCACGGTCAACTCCGCCTCCCGGGAGGCCAGGAGAGCCGGCTTGTCGGCCACAGTCTGAAGCACCACCTGCACCTTCTTGGGCACTTCTCCGCCGTAGGTGTGCTTGAACGCGACCACGGCCTGTCCGGCCTCGATGTCCGGCTGCACTTTCTCCTTCTTGCTCCCGTCGCCGAAATCGATCACCAGCTCCAAGGGGACCTTCAGGTCGGGCGGCACGCCGGTGACCGTGACCTGAAAGACGTAGGTCTTGGCTTCCTTCGGAGTGGCCGAAAGCTCCATCTCCACGGCGAAGGGATATAGTCCCGCCACCTGCGTGCCTCCGGTGTCGTAGCTCGCGATCGCGGGATCTCCCAGGGCCTTTATCTGCGCGATGAGGTCCACCGATCCGTAGCCGAGCACCGCCAAGGCCGCCATCCTCCTGGTGATCACCGTGCCGAGGACGGTGACGAACTCCTCCTTGATCTCGTTCTGCAGGAAGGGCCAGACGGCGAGCACCACTTTTCCGCCGCTCACGGCGAGGAAACCGCCGAGTTCCTTGGCGCACCCGCCGAAGCTCTGTCCCTGCATGCGGCCGGCCAGGGCTCCCAGCTCCTTGGAGAACTGGAGGACGGCGCCACCGGTGTTGGCGAGCGCCGCCGCGCTGACACCGTCCCCGGCCAGCTTGCGGATGGATTCCGCCCCGGCCCCCAGTATCAGAGTGGCCAGGTTGGCGCAGACGTCCAGGGCCATGTAGTCGTTGTTGCGCCGGAACTGGAAGGAGAGCTGGCCGTTGCCGACGTCCACGAGCTTCTCCAGCTTGAACCCCACCGGAGGCCAACCGATCTTGAGCGAGTCGACGTCCACCCGCCAGGGCGCGCAGCGCGGGAGGAAGGCCTTGCCGGTCGAGGAGCCCTCGGGAGTGGTGAGGGTCCAGCCCACGGTGTAGGCCGCCCAGGTGGTGTTGACCAGCGTCACCTCGGAGGTGGCGTGTTCGGGATCGTCGATGACGTCCACGAAGGCGCCGGGGCCGGCCGCGGCCACCAGCGATCGCGGGCTGCGTCGCCGCTAACAGGAGGCCTGCCGCGCCGGCGCCCGCCGCACCGGCGTCGGGTCCGGGTCCGCGTCGGCCCGGCCCCGGGCGCGACGTCTTCCACCCGCCTGAGGAGAGCGAGTGCCGCGGGCTGGGCGGTGGTGCCCTCGTCGCCGATCTCTACGATGCCGGAGAGAAGATCGGCGGCTATCTGAGCCGCGCGGTCGTAGATCTCGGGATGGACGTCGCCGTCGAGCGGGGTCGGACGGATCCGAGCGGAGCGCATCGGAAAGGGCGGACTCGAGGTCGGGCAGGCCCGGGTGAGACTCGAGACGTTCTGCCGCGAGGTCGTAGGCCGCTTTGGGCAGGCTGAGGAAGGCCGGGTCGTAGAGGACGAGCGCCCGGGCGGTCGAGGCCACCGAGGGCTCCAGGTCCGCGGTGCTCGACGCGGCGACGGCCATGAGCACGGGATTGCGGTTGGCGTTGACTACCAGGAGCGCGGTGCGGGCGCCTTGGTCGTGGACCGCGGAGACCTTAAAGGCTCCATCGGTCGAGCACGACGCCTCGCTCGTGTCGGAGAGCACGGCCAGGTCGGCGGGTGAGAGGGCGGCGCCTTCGGGAAGCACCACTCGTCCTGCCAGGCTGAGCTTCTCCACCCGGACTTCGCCGGTGACGGGCGTTTCGCCGTTGCCGCCCGTGGTGCCGCTCGTGGTGCCGCCCCCGTCGCGTACCGCCAGCCAGGTTCCGATTCCGGCTCCAGCCAACACGACGACCGCCGCCACGCAGATCGCGACCAGGCTCAGGCCGCTGAGCCTGCGACGCCCGGGCTGCGCGGGGGCGGCCGGGGAGTAGGGCCCGCCGCTCCAGACGGCGCCGGCGGGGGACGAAGGAGCCGGGGCCGTCTGGGACGGGAAAGAGACCCGGCACTTCCCGCGCCGGGATCCAGCCGGGGAGTCGGGCGTGCCAGACCAGATCATCGGGACCGAAGCGTCCCTCGCGAGCCCAGGCCACGACGGCGGACCAGTCATAGGGGCCGTACGTCGTCCCCCCGATCGAGACGTGCCAGCCGGTCGCTAGAGCGTTCTCATCCTGCGATCCGCTCATTCTCTGCCTCCCGCGAGGATGGCCAACTTGGGGACGATACAGCCGGAGATCGAAGGCAAAAGTAGCATGCACCGGCCCCAGAGGCCAGGAGGGCGGAGAGAGGGCGTTGGCCGGGCGTCTGCGGCCGGTCCTTTCCGTCTGATCACACTCTGCAGCGACGGTTGATAGACCTTGATCCGGAAGAAGTCCGCCTCATCGCTTAACTGTCTACAGATAGCCCGAAAGACGCTGCAAATTGGACCCTTTTCGCACATCGTTGATTCTCGCACTGAAGGGGCCGGACCAGGGATTTGGCGTGCGCAAGGCTGCGGGACCCGCAGTTCTTCGGTTCAAATCCGGTAGCGCCCACTACCTCGGTAGAAGCTACTGCGGGCTAGTGGTCGTCGTCGCAAGAGTCGGCAACGCACCCAGCTTGACGTGGATGCCCGCGACGTCGCCAGATGTCAGGTCGATAACGGGTGCATTCTCGAACGACCCACCGCCGTCCCAGACCTGGGGCACTAGGTCGTTCAAGTCGAAAGTGGCGCCGATCCTGTACCGCCCGGGGAGCAGGCCGACGATAAGGAACAGGTAGCCGGTGCCGGCCTTCATCGTTCCTCCCCCGAACGCGGTGCCTCCCCCGGTGTCGCGATGCTGCAGGTCGTAGACCAGGATGTATCCGCTCGTCGGGCTCCCTTGGGTCCACGACACCTCCCCTTTGATGCTGAGGCCCGGCTCTAGCACGAACTCGGCGACATTCCGCCCGGGCTTGAGCTCGAGAACCTGAGACTCAGATATGTCATGTCCCTGCACCGGGAGACCTCCGTACCACTGGGACACGTAGCCGGTCCCGAGCCCGAACACGGCCAGGCGATACTTGCCCGGCTCGAGACCCTTGAAGGTGTAGGAGCCGGGGGACGTACCGTCGATTCCGTCCCGAGCGCCGATCTGCTCTCCTGCCTCGGTGAAGAGGCTCACATGCACGGCGCTTTTCGGCGGCGAGGCCGCGAACGACACAGAGCAGTAGAGGTCCACCGGGCCGGTGCCGGTCGTCGTGGTGGTATCCCACATCCCCTCGTGGCCGCTGCTCACGGGAACCCGCAAGGAGCTTGCGGTCGCGTCTCCAGACGAGGCGGTGGTCCCTGAGGCAGTAGATGTATTGGTCTTCGAGGCGCTGCCGGTATCCGCGGCACCTGTTCCACAGGCGGTCACGGCAAAGGTGAGCGGAATCAGAAGCGAGGCTAGGCAGAGGCCTACGAGACGGACATGACCGATATGCGCGCCTCTCATCGACTCCCCCAATCAGGGTGGGGCCATAGACAGAATGTAGTCTAGTCGCTCATGCGGCTTAAGGCCAAGGGAAATCGGACTATCAACCCGATCAATGAGTCGGAACTCATAGACGCAGAATTGCAGAGTCCGCCTCATCCGGTCCTTCTCAACCAAATATCGGGAAGTGGCTGCAAACAGGCCATGTTCTCAGCAGCCGGGATTTGGCGCTCTGGAGGCCTCTGGGGGTCGGTTCAAATCCGCCAGCCGCCATCGGAAAAGGCGCCCCCCCAGGGTCCTCCAGATCGCCTATCCTCATGGGAACACCGTTCAGAGCAGGCACGTCACATTGGCGTTCTCGAGGGGGTAGATGATGAAGCCTTGCAGGATGATCGCAGTTCTTGTTGCCACTCTGCTGGTCCTCATCGCAGCGGGGTGCGGCGCAAGCGATGGGACCACCACAAGCACCACCTCGGCGACCACCGCTGCCCAGACCACCGCCACGGCCGATGAATACGACGTCTACAGCGCGCTGATCCAAAGCGCGTACATCGACGCCACTCAGCCGACGCAGATCGTCATCCATGACAGCACCGTCAAACCTTACCCAGGCGGTTCGCTCGGCCTTGCTACCGGTGCCATGAAGAGTTCTTGGCCGGACCTTGGCGATGACATCTTGGGCGATTTCAAGGCCAAGAATCAGACGTCGTCAGCCCTGGAGCGCGCATTCACGCTCAGCGTGCCGTACACGCTGATAAGCGAGCAGGAGCTGGCATCGATCTTCTCCACCAGTAGTGGTTGGGATGACTTCTACGCGAAGTACCCTGGCTCTAAGGGGCTCCTCAACCTCTCGCGTGTGGGCTTCAACCAGGCGAAGGACACGGCCGTTCTCTACACGGAAAATGTGAGTCACGGGGCGGCCGGCGAGGGCGATGTGGTGCTCATGAAGAAGACGGACGGCCGCTGGACGGTTCAGGGTAATCGGATGATCTGGCAGTCCTGATACTCTCGGATGCGGCCAGCGAGCAGCCCGTGGTGTTCGCCGAGTGGGTCTAACCGTAGGGGCGCGTTCGAAGACCGTACAGTAGCCCCCGGGTCATTGACGCAGAAGTGCAAAGTCCGCCTCATTCTGATCTTCTCAACCAATCATCGGGAAAAGGCTGTAGACAGGCAATACTTTCAAGAGCGGGGATTTGTCATGCGCGAGACTGAGGGATCCGCAGTTCTTCGGTCCAAATCCAGCAGGCCCACTACCTCATTCGCCGAGCGAGGCCACGGCGCAGCCATTGCGGACGTTTCGGCCGTTCCTGCTAAAAGACTTCTCGGTTGATCGACGGGTCAGCGACGATCTGCCCTCGAGCATCATGGTCGTCACGCCTGCCCATAGAAGTCACTGCAGGCTCGTGGTCGCCGTCGTGGTGGTCGGCAGGGCACCAAGCTCGACGTGGATACCCGTGATGTCACCGGACGTCAGGTCGATCGCGGGTGCATCTTCGAACGACCCACCGCCGTCCCAGAACTGCGGCGGGCTGAAGGCAGCGTCGAAGCTGACGCCAATCTTGTACCGTCCGGGGAGCAGGCCGACGATCAGAAACGTGTAGTCGGTGCCGGCCATCAGAGACTCTGGCCCTCCGACAACGTAAGTGCCCCCCACCCCGGTGCTCCGCCCCGTGTCGCGATGCTGCAAGTCGTAGGCCTGGATGTATCCGCTTTGCGGGGTCCCTTGGGTCCACGACACTTCCCCTTTGATGCTGAGGCCCGGCTGCAGCACGAACTCTGCGAAGTTCTGCCCGGGCTGCAGCTCGAGGACCTGGGACTCGGATATGTCATGACCCTGCACCGGCAGACCGCCGTACCACTGGGAGATGTAGCCAGTGTCAACACCGAATGCGCCCAAGCGATACTTCCCTGGCTCGAGGCCCTTGAATGTGGAGGGCAGACCTTTCCGACTGTCGACGAACTCTCCGGCCTCGTTGAAGAGACTGACTGCCACAAAGCCTTTCGGCCGCGATGCTGCGAACGCCACCGAGCAGTAGAGGTCGGCCGGGCCGGTGCCGGTGGAAGTGGTGCCCAACCAGTCGGGACCGTCGGTGTTCGCGCTCACGGGGGCCGCGAGAGAGCTTGTGGTCTCGTCTTCCGCCGAGGCGGTCGTCGCCGCGGCAGTACCTGTGGTGGTCTTCGGGGCTGCGCCGGTATCGACGGCACCTGCCTCGCAGGCGGTCACAACAAGAGCAAGCGGGATCAGAAGCGAGGCTAGGCAGATGCCTACGAGACGGACGTGACTGATATGCCGGCCTCTCATCGACTCCCCCCAGTCAGGGTAGGGCCACAGACAGAATGTAGCCTAGTCGCTCGTTCGGCTCAAGGCCAGGGGACACCCAGGTGAATTCACTCCCTGCTCGTCCTACGTCCTCGCCTCCACCTGTTTCCGGCAGGGGCGAGATTGTGCCAGGAGTCATTGTCGCAGAAGTGCAGCCTCCGCTTAGCTCATCACTTCTTTAGGAATCTCAGACCGAAGGCTGCAAACACCAAAACAATGCCGATATTCGACATCAGCCGTTCCCAGAAGTGATGCCTGAAGAACAGCAGATCTAGGCTAACGATAACGGCTATCAATACCACAACGAAGATCACCACATAGATATTCTTATGCATTTTAATCCCCCCTCTTGGGCTGTTCCTGTTCTCGACAGCCCATCGAATTCTCCTCTCGTCCGACATGCACGCAATCCTCCGACTGAAGAATACCTGACGCGTCAGATGGTTCGCAGATGGGATGAGAACGCTTGCTTAGGGCCTAACGTCCTGACATGTGTGAGGATTCCTTGCGCTTCTGCCGGAACGCGGGATTCGCCTCTCGATGCGAACATCATCGGTGGTAGGCTGGACTACGTCGAGAACTGGACGCGCGGTAGGGGGAGGCTCCCGTGTCGGACTGGATCGTTGACAAGAACGCGATCATCGGTACGTCGCCGATGAGTTTGCCTGATCTCTGCGTGGAATGCGGGAGGGATGCCTCCGGCGGCCGGCGTGTCGATGCGAGACTCTACTGGTACCCGCGATGGATATGGGTGGGCATCTTGTGGGGCGTCTTCCCCGTTGTCCTGCTCTACTACGCTGCCAGAAGGCCCTTGGAGATCAGCTACTCGCTGTGTCCGCAGGATGACCGCTCCCTCAGGACCAGGAAACGGGCGGCGCTCGTGATGTGGGCGCTGTTCGTGGCTCTCTTGATTGCCGCCATCGCCACGCATTTCAATCGCGCTTGCGTGATCGCCACCGTCGTCCTGTTCTTCGCGGCTGTGATCGCGCACTTCATGGCCCTGGTGCCCCTCACGGCGGCCGGCCACGAGGACGGGGTTTTCGGCATCAAGGGATTCAGCAAGAACTTCCTGCTTACAGTAGAGAGACCCAGGGTTTGGCCGGAAAAGACGCGGGGATACTCCTCGGAGGACACACTTGACAGAGGGGAAGGAAGAGAATCATGAGCATGCTTGATGGGACCTGTCGGGAGGTACTCGAGCTAACGGAATTCGTCACGATCGTGACCGACGCCATCGACGGACCGCATGTTGTCGCAACGTGGGGCGACTACGTCCGTCAGTTGGGATTGGAAGGCGACCGCTTGCTGGTACCGGTCGGATTCCTTCGACAAACCGAGGAGAACCTTGCCCGGGACTCACGCATCCAGTTGCTTGTCGCATCGAGGCAAGCCCAAGGGACCCGTGGGCCGGGTCAGGGGTGCCTGATCGAGGGTAAAGGCACCGTCATCATCTCGGGCGAAGAGGCCGATCGGGTGAAAGCCACGTTCCCCTGGGCTCGCGGCGCGCTGGTGGTGAACGTCGAGAAGGTGACGGCACAGCTTTAGGCGGATACACCGCGAAGCAATCCGTTCTCTGGAAGCAGGCTGTCCGTGCCAGGAGGCGCGCTTGTTTGAAGGCACGCTGCCACGACGGCCAATGGACGTGGCCGCTGGTGGATTTGACCACGTCGCCAATAGCTGCCGCCCGCCGGGGCAGGCCAGGGCTTTTCGGCGCTCTAGGCGGTCACCAGGAATAAGCCGATGTCTGTTAACGGTTCAAGTCCGGGTCCCGCCCGAAGTGGAAGGACAGGGCGGCGAGCGTCTGTCGATCTCCAGCGGCTTCTCCGAAGGTCTGTCCGCGGCCTACACGATCGAGGCAGTCGAAGGCGTGGCGGCCTCGCTCGCGGGCTACGTCGATGCGTCTGGTGCTTTGGTCATCGAACCGCGGTTCAACGTGGCCGGCGGCTTCTCTGAGGGCCTGGCGGCGGTGGGGGTCGGGGAGAACGACGATGTCATGAAGTACGGCTACATCGACAAGACCGGTACCGTCGTCATTCCGATCGACTATCAGATCGCGGGGTTCGATTTCTCCGCGGGTGTCGCTTGTGTAAGCTACGGGTATGGAGGATCGCCAAGCTATATCGACAAGACCGGCAAGGTGATCTGGCAGGGAAAGTAGCTGCGAGGGGAGTATCCATGGGTGATCCGGAAGCGCACTGGCAGAAGGTGTGGACGACCAAGGCCCCCGACCAGGTCGGCTGGTTCGAGGCGGAACCCGCTACATGACTGGACTTGATCGGCGCAGTTGCGCCGGCCAAGGACAGCAGAATCGTCGATATCGGAGGAGGGGCCTCGCTTCTTGTCGACCGGCTCCTGGATCAGGGCTACAGCGACGTGATTGTGGCAGACATTTCCGAGGCGGCCTTGGACGTGGCCCGGGCGCGACTGGGAGATCGCGCAGACAGGGTGACGTGGCAGGTCGCGGATGCGCGCTACCTACGCCTACCGCGGCAGGTCGACGTGTGGCACGACCGGGCTGTGTTTCACTTCCTGACCGAAGAGGCCGATCGACAGGCGTATCTCGACTCCCTTCGACAGGCTCTGCGGGTCGGGGGACACGTCGTCATGGCGACCTTCGGCCCGGGAGGTCCTGATCGGTGCAGCGGCCTGCCGGTCGAGCGATACGACGTCGGCAAGCTCTCCGAGTTTCTGGGTCCGGAGTTCGAGCTTGTCCGAAGCCTACAGATGCAGCACGTGACGCCGAGTGGGGCAACCCAGGAGTTTACCTACGCGGCGTTTCGGCGCCTTGAGTGAGGAGAGCGGACGAGAGCGGGGCGCGCTCATACTCGCGGGCCTGGGGCTACTTCTCGGCATGGCAGAGCGGCGATTGGGAAGGACAGGCATCTTTCATGGCCGCGCAGTACGCCAGAGTGGCGCTGACACCGGTCGAGTCACCGACTCCACGCGTGCCCGGTCCCGGCCGGCCGGGCGATGCGCTATCATCGGAACCTGGCGGCGCCGTGGCGTCAAGGCGGTCGTCATGACCGGATCTACTCTAACCCTCGGCGAATCACTCGTACCTGGACGGCGGCTTTGAACTTCTGGAGCACACCAACAGCCGATGTTCTTGCCGACCTGGAGGCCTCCGCTGAGGGGCTGAAGAGCGCCGAAGCGGCCACGCGGCTTGCGCGCTACGGCCCCAACACTCTTCGCGCCGGCAAGCGGACGGATACGCTCACTCTGCTCCTGCGGCAGTTCAAGAGTCCCATCATCCTGATCCTGATCGCCGCGGCCGCTCTGTCTCTGGGTCCTCGGCGACCGGGTGGACGCCGGGATCATCCTGGGGATCGTCGTGGTGAGCGGCCTCCTCAGCTTCTGGCAAGAGCGGGGGGCGACGAACATCGTGCAGAGGCTGCTCGCCATCGTGCAGGTGAACGCCACGGTGCTTCGAGACGGCTCAGTCCGACGGACATCCCGGTGGAGCAGGTCGTGCCCGGCGACATCGTGCTCCTGACGGCCGGTGACCTCATCCCCGGGGACAGCCTGATCCTGGAATCGAACGAGCTCTTTGCCGATGAGGCCACGCTCACGGGGGAGACCTACCCGGTGGAGAAGCTGCCGGGTGTCATCCCGGCGGAGGCGCCGCTCGCCAAGCGCACCAACTCGCTCTTCATGGGCACCCACGTGGTCAGCGGCAGCGCGACGGCGGTGGTGGTCCACACGGCCAAGGACACGGAGTTCGGCCAGGTCTCGGAAAGGCTGCGGTTGCGGGCCGCCGAGACGGAGTTCGAGCACGGGGTGCGCCGCTTCGGCTACTTCCTGCTGGAAGTGACGATGGTGCTGGTGCTGGTCATCTTCGCCAGCAACGTCTTTCTGCACCGGCCGGTACTCGACTCGTTCCTGTTCTCCATGGCGCTGGCGGTGGGGCTCACCCCGCAACTGCTGCCGGCCATCATCAGCATCAACCTGGCCCGCGGCGCGAAGCGCATGGCCGACGTGAAGGTCATCGTCAAGCGCCTGGCCGCCATCGAGAATCTGGGCAGCATGAACGTGCTCTGCTCCGACAAGACCGGGACCCTGACCGAGGGAGAGGTGCGGCTGCACTCGGCGCTGGACGTCAACGGCGCCGACAGCGAGCGGGTGCTGCTCTTCGCCTACCTCAACGCCTTCTTCGAAACCGGCTTCCGCAACCCCATCGATGCCGCCATACGGGGCTACAAGGAGCTGGATATCGGCGGCTACACGAGACTCGACGAGGTCCCCTACGACTTCCAGCGCAAGCGCCTGAGCATCCTGGTGGGAAAAGGCGACCAGCAACTTCATGGTCACCAAGGGCACGGTCGCCAACGTGCTGGAGGTCTGCACGAGCGTCGAGGAACGTCGCGGCGGCGGCTCGGTCCGCGCCGGCCGCCGCCGCGGCTGAGGCCCCGGGGCGGCGCCGGCGACCTGGCCGCGGCCCGCGCCGGCATCCAGGAGCGCTTCGCCGCCCTGAGCGCCGAGGGCTACCGGGTCCTGGCGGTCGCGTCGCGCGATCTGGGGTCGACCACGGTCATTTCCCGGGAGGACGAGAAGGAGATGACCTTCCTCGGCTTCCTCGTGTTCGCCGATCCGCCGAAACCCGGGATCGTCGAGACCCTTCAGGGCCTGAGGAACCTGGGCGTGCAGGTCAAGATGATCACCGGCGACAACGCGCTGGTGGCGGCCAGCGTCGCCCGGCAGGTGGGGCTGCCGGGCGTCCAGGTCATGACCGCCACGGACCTTCACGAGTTGAGCGACGAGGCGTTGCTCACCCAGGTGGGCGCCGTCGACGTCTTCGCCGAGATCGAGCCCAATCAGAAGGAGCGCATCATCCTGGCGCTGCGCAAGGCCGGCAACGTGGTCGGCTACATGGGCGACGGCATCAACGATGCTTCGGCGCTTCACGCGGCCGACGTAGGGCTCTCGGTGAACACCGCGGCCGACGTGGCCAAGGAGGCGGCCGACTTCGTCCTCTTGGAAAAGGACCTGGCCGTTCTCGGCCAAGGGGTGATGGAGGGGAGGCGCACCTTCGCCAACACCCTCAAGTACGTCTTCATGGCCACCAGCGCCAACTTCGGCAACATGTTCAGCATGGCCGGCGCTTCGCTGTTTCTCTCTTACCTGCCCCTGCTGCCCAAGCAGATCCTGCTGACCAACCTCATGACCGACTTCCCCGAGATGACCATCGCTTCCGACAACGTGGACCCCGAGCAGATGGCCGTCCCGCGGCGCTGGGACATCCACTTCATCCGCAATTTCATGCTGGTCTTCGGGCTCTTGAGCTCGGTCTTCGACTACGCCACCTTCGGGGTGCTGCTTCTCCTGCTGCACGCGAGCCAGGCCCAGTTCCGGACCGGCTGGTTCATCGAGTCGGTGGCGTCGGCGGCCCTGATCGTTCTGGTGATCCGCACGCGCAGGCCACTCTTCCGCAGCGCGCCCAACTGGAGATTGGCCACGGCCACGGTGCTCGTGGTCGTCGCGGTGATCGTGATCCCGTTCACGCCTCTGGCCGGCCCGTTGGGGCTGGCCCGCATCCCGGCTGTCTTCTTCGCCGCTCTGGCGGGAATACTGGCGGTGTACGCTCTGGGGGCCGAGGTGGCCAAGTGGCTCTTCTATCGGGGGTACGAACGTCGTCGGGTGCGGTCGGCCGCTGTCCCACCCGCGGGTCCGCGTCTAGCCGGTCGGGCTTCCGGCGTAGGCGCCGGCACCCGCAATCGGTGTCGTCTCTCGCAGGGTTGTCCACGCGCGCGTCCAGAGGCGTGAACGGCCGTGCGCGATGGTGCCTCATGGCTCCGTTGTCCGTGTCGGCATCTGCCTACACGAATGGTAATGAGTACTCACTCATTCGTACGGTTCGTCCTATGCGTCCGGACAGTTGCGGCTGCCGCTGTCCTTGCTGCGGCGCCGGCAGACTGCGTGGCGATTCGCAGAAGACTGCTGTTTAGCAGGTATTTTCTGGTCGCTTCCCCGACCGGCCGTCTCCTCGCTGGCATGCGACGAGGCGCTCCCAAGGAGCAGAGGGCTTAGGCTCGCGACTACTCATCCATGTATGCGGACGCAAGCAACACAATGGAGTGACGACTACTATTGACAGACTGCGCAAGACGGCACTATAGTCGCACGGTCGCCTGTGAGACAGGCGACCTCGCTACGCAGTGTGGCGGGAAAGCGTTCAAAAGGGGGACCATGTGAAACGTAAACCAATCCTTCTTGCACTCGTGTTCGCTCTGGTAGTTGGCCGTGGCCATGGTCGCGGTTGCGTGCGGAGGCGGAACCGAGACCTCCAGCACCACCACCGCTGCTCCAGCCAGTAGCAGCACGACCGCTGCTCCGGCGAGCAGCAGCACGACCGCTGCTCCAGCCAGCAGCAGCACCACGGTAGCCGCCAAGCCGATCAGGATCGGCACCTCGCTGCCTCTGACCGGAGCGAGAAGCGTCCCGGGCGATCGCTGCCAAGCAGGGCTACGAAGTGTGGGCCGACATGGTCAACGCCAGCGGCGGGCTCTTGGGCCGCCCGGTCGAGTTGGTCGTCAAGGACGATGCCAGCGACCAGAACATCATCGTCGCCGACTATAACGCCCTGATCTCTCAGGACAAAGTCGACCTGCTTCTGGGCACGTTCTCGTCCGCGCTGGTTCTGCCCTCCTCGGCCGTCGCCGAGAAGAACAACATGCTCTACGTGACTCCGGCCGGCGCGTCTCCGGAGATCTATTCGCGCGGCTTCAAGAAGGTCTTCATGTCCCAGCAGGCTCTCGCTCCTGACGCGGGGAAAGCCTTCGCCAACTACATCGCCGCGCTGCCCGCCGATCAGCGTCCCAAAACCATGGCTGTCGTCACCATCGACGACCCGTTCACCGCTCCCGTGGTTCAAGGGATCCAGAAGATCCTCGAGGCTGCCGGCGTCAAGACCGTCTACACCTCGACCTATCCTGAAGGCACGACCGACTTCGATTCGATCGTCAACGCCATGAAGGGCGCCAAACCCGATCTGGTGGCGAGTGGCGCGGTGTTCGAGGACGGCGTAGCTCTGGTGCGGGCCATGCTCAAAGCCGGCTTCACGCCAGCGTGGCTCTACCAGACCACGGCTCCCGGCCAGGGCGATCAGTATTCGCAGGCGATAGGTATCGAGAATACCGAGGGCATCTTCTACCACGTCAGTTATGCCGAACCGGCCAAGACTCCGGGCAACGCGGAATTCGTCAAGCGTTACCACGAGATGTTCGGCCCGGGCGCGATAGCTGAGGACACCGCCGACGCCTTTGCCGCCGGCGAGGTTCTGGCTGCCGCGGTCACCGCCGTGGGCAGCCTCGACCAGAACAAGCTGGCCGACTATCTGCACACCAACAAGGTGGAGACCATCCTCGGTCCGCTGTCCTGGGATGCCGACGGGAAACCGTTGGGCGACATGATGATCGGTCAATGGCAGTCGGGTGTTGTCCAGGTGGTTCTACCTCCTGAGGCTGCCACCACCCAGACCATCATCCAAGGCTGGAAACCCGGCACCAAGTACAACGCCCCTAAACAACCATCTCTACCACTAGATAACCCCGACGAGGGATCGACGACATGACCGCACTTGTGCAGACGCTCATCCTCGGCCTGCTCGTCGGCGGAGTCTACGCACTCCTGGCTTCCGGCCTCACGGTGATCTTCGGGGTGATGCGCATCATCAACATCGCCCACGGTGCCCTTATGATCTTGGGCGCGTTCGTCACCTACACCCTGTGGCGCTACGTCGGTCTGGACCCCTTTATCGGGGTGATCATCACCATGATCGTCATGTACGGGATCGGCTGGGCTCTTTACTCTCGTGACCGTGCGCCCGGTTCGCCGGGCGCCGGTCACCACCTCTGTCTTACTCGACCTTCGGACTGGCCTTCTTCTTTGAAGGGGTCATGGGTTTCATCTGGGGCAACAACTCGGTCTCCACCCGGCCGGGATACGTCGACACCTCCTTTCAACCTGGGCTCTTTTTACTTTCCCAAGGGACTGCTCTTCGGCTGCGTGCTGGCCATCGTCATTCTGGTGGCTCCTGCAGCTGGTCTTCTCCCGCACCTGGCTGGGCCGCTCCATCCGCGCCAGCGCCTCAAGCGAAGACGCCGCCCGGCTGGTGGGGGTCAACATCCCCATGGTGGCGGCCGTCACCTTTGCCTTAGGGGCGGCGAGCGCCGGGGCCGGGGGCGCCATCATCAGCATCATGGGCACCTTCGTACCGGGTTCTCAGATCCTGTGGATCACGCGACTTCTTAGCATCGTGGTCTTAGGCGGACTGGGCAGTGTCCCGGGAGCGCTCGTGGCGGCGGTCATACTGGGAGTGGGTGAGTCCCTGGTGGCCACCTACGTCTCACCGATGTGGTCCCCGGCTCTTTCCATCATCCTCATCTTCATCATCTTGGTGGTCCGCCCCCAGGGGCTCTTGGGCACCAAGCTGCGAGAGGACGTGGCCCAATGAGGGGGCTCGGGAACATGAGCGCCGGTCGCCTGGCTCGCCGGGCCCCGCTCCTTATCGTCTGCCTTATTTATCGCCCTTTTCCCCTTCTCACCGGGAACGGCTACTACCAGAACATGGTCATCATCTCGCTTGTGATCGCCGTGGGGGCGGTGGGACTCAACATCATCACCGGCTTTGCCGGCTACCCCTCGCTGGCCCAAGGAGCCTTCATCGGGGTGGGAGCCTACACGGCCGCCATCGGCTCGGTCAAGATCGGGCGGCTCCCCCTTCTACTGGATCCCCCTGGCCGGTCTCTTGGCCGGCTTCTTCGCCTTTCTTTTAGGGCTCTTGTCTCTGCGCACCCGGGGATTCTCTTTTGCCATCATCACCGTGTCGCTTCCTGCTTCTGGTGCGCATAATCACCCAGAACTGGCATGCCCTTACCAACGGCACCACCGGCATGACCCTGCCCCTTCCCACCTGGGGCCGGGCCTATATGAACTGGCCCTTCCACTTCGCCCTTGTCATCCTTCTCGGGCTCTCGCTCCTTCATGGCCTACCGCATCCGCAAAACCAAGTTCGGGGTGGGTCTCATCGCCATGCGCGAAGATGAGGACAAAGCCGGTTCGATCGGCATCGACACCCCCACCTACAAGATGCTGGGCTTTGTGGCGAGCGCCGTCTTTGTGGGCATGGCCGGGGCGGTCTACGGCTACTACCTGACCTTCGTCGACCCCCTGGGCATGCTCGGTCTTCTTTTTAGCGTGCAGATCATCCTGGCCGTTTTATTGGGGGGCAAAGGCACCATCTGGGGTCCGGTCCTGGGGGCCTTTATCATCGAGCCCTTCAACGAGTTTGCCAACAACACCCTGGGGGGCGGTAACGTCAGGTTGGTGATCTTCGGCGGGGTGCTCGTCCTTGGTGGTCCTTCTCCTTCCCCAGGGGATCATCCCCACCGTGGGCAAGAAGCTCACCACCTTTAGGGAGCGTAAAGCCCCGGCTCTTACCGGAGCGCGCATCGAACTGTGCGAGCGCCCCCGCCCCCCGGTCCGCCCGGCGCTCTCGGCCGTGAACATCCTGGAGGTCAAGGACTTAAGCAAGCGCTTCGGGGGACTGCAGGCTTTAAATAAGTGCTCCTTCGGGGTGCCGG
>CAWEJM010000020.1:0-17395 GCA_963809395.1 uncultured Actinomycetes bacterium
AGCGGCGGTCTCTAGCGGGTGGGCCTACCGGCCCGGGCGCAACTGCCCGGCCATCCGGCGCCAGCTGAAGGGCTGCTTGGAGAGCAGGTTCTCCACCCGGAAGAATCGGGCCGCCAACAGCACCACCGCGTACGCCCCGACGGCGAGCAGCGCGAGTCCCGGCAGCAACTGCCACAGCGGCACCGGGCCTCCGGCCAGCCGCGTGACCATGGCCACGGGCGAGGTCAACGGGAAGAGGCTCAATGCCACCGACAATCGCCGCGTCGGGTTGCTCGATGAGGGTGGTCGCCAAGATGAGGGGAATGATCAGCGGGATGATGGCCACGTAGATCAGCTGGTTGGCCTGCCGCAGGCTCGACGCCATCACCCCGAGCATGGCGAAGAGCGCCGCGTAGAGGAAGAAGCCCAGGAGGAAGTAGGCCAGCGTCCACGGGACGAAACCGGCGGGCAGCCCGAAATCGCCGGCATTCTCGATCATCCGCCGTGCCTGGCTCAGCCCCAGCAGGCCGACGCCGAGCCAGATGGTCATCTGCAGCAGGCCCACGCCGGCCAGGCCCACGATCTTGCCCAGCATCAGGTCGCGCGCCTTGAGCGACACCAACAGGACCTCGGCCGTCCGGTTCTCCTTCTCCTTGGAGACGCTGGTCAGCATGAAGCCACCGCTCATCACCAGAACCAGGTAGAGGATGAAGAGCGCCGCGTAGGGCACGGCGAATGCCAGAGGGCCGGTCGCGGAATGGCCTTGCTCCGCAGGCGCCAGGGACTTGGTCTCCAGCTGTGGGGCCGGATCGAAGAGGAGGGCTGCCACCCGCTGGTCTCCGGTGAGTCCGTAGTTGAGTGCGTACGTGACAAGAGGACTGACCTGGTTGGGAGCCAGCGGCCGGTAGTCCGTGGTCACGATCGAGAGGGCTCCGGTCCGGACGTAGTCGGCGGGGATGACGTAGTACGTGCTCACGTCGCCGCGGCGAAGTGCGCTCTGTGCGGACGCCTCGTCCGCGAAGGGGCGGAGCGCGTTCGCGGGCAGGTCGGGCGGGAGGGTGCGGAGGAGCCCGGACCGGTCCACGTAGCCGATGGCGACGGTGGTCGCGCCGGGAGCGGGGGTGAGCGTGCCGGTCTCCGTCAGGGAGCGCTGGGCCAGCGCCTGCATGCCCACGGTGAGCACCACGAGCACCAACGGGAGCAGGAAGGTGCTGAGCCAGAACGACTTCCTGCCGACGGTGGTCAGGAACTCGCGCCTGACCACGAGCCAGACGATGCGGACGCTCCTCGCCGGCCTCACGTCAGACTCCCTTCGCGCGGGCGGCTTCCATGACGCCACGCAGGCTCATGTGCTTTCCGTAGCGCAGCATGCCCCGGCGGAAGACGCGCGGCGCGATGACCGCCACGGCCGCCGCGGAGAGCACCAGGAGGACCCACCCGACCGCCAATTGCCAGAAGGGGATGGCCGTGGCTCCCCAGCGGAACGCCACCATGGAGAAACTGGTGGTGGGGAACAGGCTGAAGAACACGAGGACGGGACTGTTGGGGTTCCCGAACACGAGGGCCAGCAAGTACAGCGGCAAGAGGAAGAAGGTGATGAGCACCCCGGATATCTGCTGGCCCTGCTGGAAATCGGTCACCACCGCCCCCAGGGCCACGATGATGCCCGCCGCCAGAACGTACGAGGGCACGAAGAACAGGACCATGGTGACCACGAACGAGGCCGACACGTGCATCTCTCGCAGCGGCTCCAGGAACCGGGCGCCGACCACGAGTCCCAGCGCTCCCACTGCCACCCAGACGAAGACCTGCGTAAGGGCCACGGCTACGATCCCGGCCGTCTTGCCCCCGATCAGCTGGTTGGCCGAGAGGGAGGTGGTCATGACCTCCACCGTCCTGTTCTCCTTCTCTTCGGTCACCGCCTGCAGCAGGTAGCCGGTCGTGGACATGATGGAGAAGAGGAAGAACAAGCCCAGCGCCATGGGGATGATGAGGCCGAGGCCCCTTTGCGTCCCGGTACCCCCTTTGCCGTCGAGCGAGCGCATGACCACGTCCGTGGGTCCCGCCAGCGCGCGCACGCGCACGTCTTCCGGCTGTCCGGTCACCAGGCTGCTCCGCAGGAGACCCTTGAACTCTTCCAGCACGCTGTCTGACGGCCGCTTCGTCCAGTAGTAGGCCTGGACTCGGCCGGAGGCCACGTAGTCCTGCGGCAGGACGAAGAGGGCCTGGATCTCGCCCGCGCTGAGGGCCGGTTGGGCCTCGGTCAGGTTGGCGTAGGCCACGAACCGCGTCGTGCCGGACGTGGACTCGGCGCCCGCGCCCGCGGCGCCTCCGGACTGAGCGACCGTGCCGATCACGCCCGCTTGATCCACGTAGCCCACGGTGGTCGAGCCCTTCCCGGAGTTCACGGAAACAAGGATGCTTATCGCCATCACCACGCAGCAGACCCGCCGGCAGACCCAGCGTGAGCAGCACGAACCCTTTGGCCCTCGTGTACCTGAGGTACTCGCGCCGCGCCACCAGCCAGAGCTTATGCATGGTCGGACACCACCGAGATGAATATGTCGTCGAGGGAGGGCTCGGCCAGCTCGAACCGGTCGATCTTCACGTCGGGCCGCTGGGCCAGCGCACGGAACACGTCCTGCGGATGCGCGCCGGGGGCCAGGGACAGCCGCCAGTCGCCGTCCTCCATGCGGGCCTCCAGGATCCCGGGAAGACCGGTGAAGTCCCCCTCGCCGTGGATGGTGACCGCGTTGCCGGCGAAGTTGCGCTTGATCTCGTCCACGGCTCCGTAGAGCACGGTGCTGCCCGTGGTCTATGAGAGCGATGCGGCTGCAGAGCGCCTCCACCTGGTACATCTGGTGCGTCGACATGATGATGGTGCGGCCGGCCGCCGTCTGCTCGGCCAGGATGTCCTTGACCAGGCGCGTGTTCACCGGGTCGAGCCCGCTGAAGGGTTCGTCCACCACGATCAGTTCCGGCTGGTGCACCAGCGTGGCGATGAGCTGGGCCTTCTGCTGCATGCCCTTGCTCAGCTCGCTCACCTTCTTCGCCCGGTAGTCCAGCAGGTCCATCCGCTCGAGCCAGGCGGGCATGCGCCGTTTGGCCTCCGCGTCGCTGAGCCCCTTGAGCGTGGCCAGATAGACCAGGGTGGGTTCGAGCTTCTGGTCCAGGTAGAGGCCGCGTTCCTCCGGCAGGTAGCCGATGCGGTTCTTCTTGGCCTCGTCCAGCCGGCCCCCGAGGATGTCCACCTCGCCCGCGTCGGGCAGGTAGATGCCCAGCATCACCCGGATGGCAGGTGGTCTTGCCGGCGCCGTTCGGCCCGAGCAGGCCGAAGATCTCGCCCGGCTCCACCTCGAAGGACACGTCCTTGACGGCGACCGTCTCGCCGAACGCCTTGCGCAGCTTGGACACCACAACCGTGGGCATGGCTCTCCTACTCTGGGTGGACCGCCTCTATGCCTCTATGGCGGCATTGTCTCACGCGGACCCCCGCACCCGCACCGCCCGTCCGCCCGGTCCCTGGCCTGGTCAGACGGACGGGTTCGCACGCGTGGCGGCCCGGTGGCGCAGACCAGGCATCCTCCGTGGCCGTTCTGGGAACCGTACTCCTCGGCAGTGGGGATACCTTCCCCAGCCGAGCATACCGGAGGTGTGTCATGCGGATGATCATGAAAGTGTCGATGCCCACGGAAGTAGCGAACGACATGGTGCGCGAGGGGACGCTGGGCCCCACGATTGAGAAGCTGCTCGGGCACGTTAAACCCGAAGCCGTCTACTTCACCACCATGGACGGGGAGCGCACCGGCCTCATCGTTCTGGACGTTGCGGAGCCGTCAGACATGGTCAGGGTAGCGGAGCCGTTCTTCCTCGCCTTCGAGGCGGCGGTTGACTATTTCCCCGCGATGATCCCGGCTGATCTGCAGAAAGCCGCCCCCTATTTCGAGAAAGCGGTGAGAGAATTCGGCGACTAGGGCGTCAATGGAGAGAGCGGGCGCCGAGCGTCGGCTCCCTTAACCAGCAAACGAGGAGGAAGCTATGCCCCTGGTGATCGTGAAGATGCTTATCGGTAGGACCACGGAGCAGAAGCGGCAACTCGCCCAGGAGATCACGGAGGTGGTGGCCCGGGTGTCGGGCGCTCCCGTGGACAAGGTGGATGTGATCATCGAGGACCATCCCCGGGAGAATTGGGCAAGCGGAGGCACGCTCTACTCCGATAAGTAGAGGTTAGTCGGTCAGCTGCTACTGCGGCGCTCTGTCTGGTGTTCGACGCCGAGCAACAGAGCCTACTCCGACGGTCGCCTCTTGGGCTTGGGTGTAGGAACCTCACGCGCCGTAATCGCGGTGAGCGCGGTGAGCCACTCGCGGTCGTCGATACGGCCCTCGATGAGGAAGTGAGCCCTCGAGCCGGTATAGGGAGGTGCCTCGACGGGTTCACCTATGAACTCCCGTCCACCAGGCGTCGGCCGCACGTATAGGCAGTCGTCACAGATGAGTGCGACCACCTTGTCGTCGCAGTAGACAGCGAACTCGCCGAACATCTTGCGGTACCTGACCGCTCCAGCGTCGCGCATCTGATCGCACACGTACTCCACGAACCCCAAATCCGAGGCCATGGCCTCCCCCGTCAGTCGAATGACTTGGTGCGTGCCTCGAACACGTAGCGCCTCGGCAGCGAGGCGCCGCCTCCGCTCAGTTCCGACCCGAGGATACCCCGACCGCGCGCCGAGTCTGCTGCATCCGCTTGTTAGGCGTTTCCGGGCAGGTCGGGGCCCATCAGCCGCTCACTGCGCCATACCCGAATCACTGTGACCCCGGCTTCATCGCGACGATAGACGATCCGAAACGGCGGCAGCTCAAGCTCGCGGAGCCACGGCGTTTCGAACTCCGGGACGATCCTGCCGTTGTCCGGGAACATGGCCAGCTGCTCCACGCGCTCGATGATCGCCGCAACCAAACGCTTGCCGACGTCAGGCACTTGCTGAGAGGAGTACCAGGCCAAGATGTGGAGCAGGTCGTCTTGCGCAGAGTGTGCGAACTCGATTCGAGTCGGGCCGGCCACTACTCAAGACCCAGACGACGCTTCACATCCGCGAGCGGTACGACACGTCCCGCCTCGACATCCGCAAGACCGGCAACAACGGCGCGCATGAAGTCGCGCTCCTCCTGAGCCGCCTCGTATTCCGAGAGCGCCTGCACGACAGCGACACCGCGCCCGTGGCTGGTGAGAAGCACCGGGCGGCCGGTCTCATCCACGCGACGCACGATCTTGCCGGGATTGACCTTCATGTCCCCGAGAGGAACGACATCCTCCGAGAACTTCACACCAGGGCTCATATGCACCTCCAAAGGATACCTGAATACTGGCGCTGATTGTAGCACCTGCCGAGAGACTATGGGAAGGCGCCTAACAACCAATATCCAGTCTGCACCACTCCACGAAGGCCGCGACCCATGTCTGGATAATGCCGCTGCGACCCTCGGCTACCCCTTTCCGGCAAATAGGGCCGCGGGTTTGCGGCCCGCGCCCCACGTTAGGCGCCGGCGCCGTACGCCTCGGCCAGCAATCGGATCGGGTGGACGGTCTCGAGCCCGGTGCCCTGAGCGATCTGCATGCGGCAGGTGCTGCATTCGCTGGCGACGAGATCGGGAGCGACCTCCGCGATCCGATCGAACAGCGGCTTGCCGGTGAGCATGGAGAGATCGTAGGTGCCGGCCTTCATGCCGAAGGTGCCGGCCATGCCGCAGCAGCCGGCGGCCAGGTCGACGACCTCCACGCCGGGGATCTCGCGCAGGAGCTCCAGTCCGGGGTTGCCGATCTGCTGAGCCTTGAGGTGGCAGGGCTGGTGATAGGCGATGCGCAGGGGCGCGCCCGGCTCGGTGGTGCGGCGCGCAGGCGCGCTCAGCCTGCGCCGGCGCCCGCGGCCGGCGATCCGCGGCGCCCGTCTCAGGGGCCCGGCGGCCGGCGCGGCCTCAGGATGATCGGCGCGATACCGGACCAGGAACTCGCCCAGATCGCAGGTGGCGTTGGCCACGAGCGAGCATTCGGAGCTGGTGAGATAGTCCGGGTAGTGGACTTTGAAGGCAAAGGTGGCCGTTGGCTCGGAGCTGAGGAGCACGGCTCCGCCCCGGATGAGCGGGAGGACGGCGCGGATGTTGAACTCCGCTACCTCCCGGGCCTTTCCGGCGTAGCCGTAGAGCATCTCCGGGATGCCGCTGGCCCGCTGCTCGGGAAGCAAGACGCGGACGCCGTGGGCCGCTAACACCCTTTCGACTACGAGCGCCAAGTCCGGCTCGTTGTAGTTGGCGTAGAGGTCGTAGAAGTAGGCGACCACCGGTCCGGCGTCGACCGGTTCGGATGGTGGCCCATGCGCGCCGGTCGGAGCAGGAGCGGCGCCCGAGGTCGCCTCCGTCTGCCGCCGGCCCTTTGCCCGCGCCGCCACCATCTCGGCGAAGGTCTGCCGCGCGAACGGCGCCATGGGCCGTCGCCGGTCGATGCCCACCAGCGGCTCGGCCAGGCGTCGCAACCAGAGGCGATTCATCAGTCGGTTGGCCAGGGGCGCGGCGAAGTGACCGAGCCGCGACACCGTCTCCGCATGCCCCAGGATGAACTCCACCGGCCTCGCCGGATGCCGCGCCCGATACCGGCTCTTGGCTTCCAGCATCAGCTTGGGGATGTTGACGTTCGATGGGCACTCCACCGCGCACATGCCGCAGACGATGCAGTAGTCGGTAACGGTCTTGGCGGCGGCCATCCCGTAGGTGCTCTCCGGATCGAGGTCGCCGGTGATGATCGCCCGCAGCAGGTTGGCCTTCGCCCGCGGGGAGGCGTGTTCGCGCCGGGTGGCCTTGTAGGTGGGGCACATGGTGGTCGCCACCACGCTCTTGCATTGCCCACAGCCGTGGCATCTTTCGATATCTCCCTCGTATCCTCCGTCTGGGAAATGGAGGCGCGGGCGCTGCGGCAGCGTGTGGTAGTCCGCCCCATACCGGAGATCCCGGAGGCGGGGGCCGCTGTCCTCTTGGGGCACGACTTTCTTCCCCGGGTTCATCATTCCCTGAGGATCGAATGCATTCTTGATACGAGAGAAGATGGTGTAGATCTCATCCCCGTACATCTGCCGGATGTAAGGAGAGCGGAGCAGGCCGTCCCCATGCTCGCCCGACATGGTGCCCCGGATGCCGAGGACGTACTCGGAGACCTCGGCGTAGAGAGCCTGCACGGTGCGCAGATCGGAGGCGTCTTTGGGGTCGAGGAGGGGGCGGGTGTGGATGTTGCCGTCGCCCACGTGGCCGTACATGACGGCGTCGACGCCTCGGCGGTCGAACAGCTTCTGGAGGAAGTCCACGTAGCCGGGCACCTCGGTGGGGTGCACGGTGACGTCTTCGATGAAGGGCAAGGCGCGGCGCGGCCCGGGCATGCGCAGGGCCAGGGCCACGGCCGATTTGCGGACGGTCCACAGGCGGTCGGTCTCTTCGGCGCTAGCGGCGCGGACCACCTGCAGGGCGGAGGTGCCGTGGAGGTGGCGACGGAGGGCGGCGAACTTCTCGTCCAGTTCAGCCTCGTCCCTTCCCTCGAACTCGATGAGCAAGGCGGTATCGGTGTGGGCCGGCAGCATGGCGTCCACGCGGGAGTCGTGCGAGCGCACCAAGGCCAGGAACCGGGAGTCCATTATCTCTACCGCCGTGGGTGACAAGGCCAGGATCCCGGGTACCGCCTCCCCGGAGGCGAACACCGACGGGAAGTAGGCCATGGCGATGCCCCGCTTAGCCGGCAGCGGCATCAGATTGAGGGTCGCCTCGGTGATCAGCCCCAGCGTTCCCTCGGCGCCCACGAACAGCTTCTGCAGGTGGGCGGACGCGGAGCCGGGGCGCTTTGGCCGGAGGCACCGCCTGCGCCGCTGCCTGCGCCGCTGCCCGGCGCCGCGCCGGAGGAGCCACTGGCGCCCGAGCGGGCAGACGAGGCGTCGCCGTCCAGGACCGTCTCGATGCGATATCCCGAGCAGTTCTTCACCACCCGGGGCAGGGCGGCAAGGATGGCGTCTCGTTTGGCTTGGAGCTCGGGCAGGATGGCGCCGAAGGCCCTACCGGCGGCGGTAGAGCCTGCCAAAAAGGCCGTGAGCTCGGGAGATCCCAGAGGCAGCGGCCTGGCTTCGAACAGGCTGCCGTCGGCCAGCACCACGTCGAGCGCCAGCACGTGGTCCTTCGTTCCGCCGTAGGCCACCGTGCGGGCCCCGGAAGAGTTGGTGCCGATCATGCCGCCCAGGCTGCAGTAGTTCTCGCTGGAGGGGTCGGGGGCGAAGAAGGTCCCGTATCTCTTCATGTGCAGGTTGAGGGAGGCCATGACCACCCCCGGTTGCACCCTTGCCCAGGAACCGTCGGGCGCCACTTCGAGGATGCGGTTCATATACCGGGTGAAATCCACCTGGATGCCGGCGCCCACCGCGCCTCCGGCCAATCCCGAGCCCATCCCTCGGGGGACCAGAGGAAGACCGTGTTCCGCCGCATAGGCGACCAGGCGGGTCACATCGTCGACGTCCCGGGGCGAGACGACGCCCAAGGGCTCGATCTGGTTGAGCCCTGCGTCGGTCGCATACAGTTGGCGGGAGATCCGGTCGAACTCGAGGTCGCCCTTGATGAACGAGCGGAGGTCGCGCTTGACGGATTCGGCTCGGGGTCTCATGAGCTTGAATGATAGCGCGTGATCGAGCGGTCAGGCGCTTCCCAAGAGAATGCGCCGAGCACGGTGGGCGCGGCCTCTGGTCAGCCGGTTGGCGCCTGCGATACACTCGGTCACGCACCTGTGTGGTCCGGGAATATCGAGGTGAGAGCTCATGGTGCCCGCATCCCCCATCCCCCATATGTTCTACCTGAGCGAAATCCTGGGCCACTCCGTCTTCGACGGCGCCAACCGGAGGGTCGGCGTGCTGCAGGATGTGGCCGCCTACATGGGACCGAGCTATCCGGTCGTTACGAAGATCCGCGTGCGCACCCGCCGGCAAGGTATGGGCAAACGCACGCTTCTGTTCGTGAGCTGGTCTGAAGTGCTGGGCATGGAAGGCCCCAACCTCATTCTCAAAGCTTCACTTCCGACTGAGGAACCTCTACTGCACGACCGCGAGCTCCTCCTCTGGAAGAACGTGCTCGACAAGCAGATGGTGGATGTCTCCGGCCGCAAGGTCGTGCGTGTGAACGACGTGGCCATGGGAACGATCGGCCGCACCGCGCGGGTCACCGGCGTAGCCATAGGCGGCGCCGCCGTGCTCAGACGGCTTGGCTTTCTGCGCTTTGCCCGGCACCTCCCTTTCTGGAAGCTGCGGGACACGATCGTACCCTGGGAGTCGGTGGTGCCTCTCGACTACACCGCGACCAACGTCCAGCTCAACGTGCAGATGGAGCGGCTGGCAAAGCTTCACACCGCGGACTTGGCTCAGATCCTCAGCGAGATGAGCCAATCGGAGCGTTCCATGGTCTTCGATTCTCTGGACGACGACACCGTCGCCGACATCATCGAAGAGTTCGAACCTAGGGAGCAGGCGCAGTTGTTGGAGGCCATCGAAGAAGAGCGGGTGCCCGATGTGGTCGCGGCCATGGAGCCCGACGATGCCGCCGACATGCTGCAGGAACTATCGGCGGAGGAGACCGCCGGCATCCTGGAACAGATGGAAGACGAGGAGGCCGAGGACGTCAGGGAGCTCATGGAGCACGAGCGCGACTCCGCTGGCGGCATCATGACGTCAGAGTTTGCGGCGGTGAACGTCAATCTCACGGCCGGCCAGGCACTGGAAGAGTTGCGCACCACCGCGGTCGAACTGCCCGCGGAGAACACATTCACCGTGTTTGTCGTTGACGAACTGGGCGCGCTGAAGGGGGTCACCAACCTGCGGGATATCTTGGTGGCGCCTCCGGACACGCCGCTTTCCACCATCATCCGGACCGACCCGGTCAGCGCGCAGGCGGGTGACGATGCCGAAGAAGCCGCCCGCTTGATAGCCAAATATGACCTGCTGGCCCTCCCAGTGCTCGACGAGGGCGTGCTGGCGGGCATCATCACCGTGGACGACGCCCTGGACACCCTTCTGCCTCCCGACTGGCGCGAGCACCTACCTCGTGAGCACTGAGTCAGGCGCATGAGAACGGGGTCGTCGGCATGAGCGTGCGCAGCCCGCGGAGAACATCCGGCTCAACGGGGCGCGCGAGGTTTCTCCGGGTCCGCACCATCTTTGGCCGGGCGATCGTCCGGAACCGACTCCTGCTGCTCCTGGCCGTCATCGGTCCCGGGATCATCACCTCCAACGTGGACAACGATCCCGGTGGCATCACCACCTACTCGCTTGCCGGTTCCCACTACGGCTACGGTCTTCTGTGGATGATGATCCCCATCTTGATCGCTCTCATCATCATCCAGGAGATGTGTGTGCGCATGGCCATCGTCACCGGCAAGGGCTTGGCGGACCTGATCCGCGAGAACTTCGGGATCAAGATGACCTTCTACATTCTCGTGGCGCTGCTGGTCACCAACATGTTCAACACCATGTCGGAGTTCGCAGGAGTGGCGGCCGGTGCCGAGTTGCTGGGTCTAACCAGGTACATTGTGGTCCCGCTGGGAGCCCTCGCCATCGCCCTGTTGGTTCTCAGGGGCAACTACCGCCTGGTGGAGAAGGTTTTTCTCGTCGCTTGCCTCTTCTACATCACGTACATCGTCTCGGCCTTCCTGTCGAAGCCGGCCTGGGGTGAGATCGCGAAAGCCACGGTCGTGCCCCACGTCGAGATGTCTTCGGGCTTCATGTTGCTGGCTATCGGTCTGGTCGGTACGACCATCGCACCCTGGATGCAGTTCTACATCCAGGCCTCGACGGTGGAGAAGGCCGTCAAGAAGGAGGAGTTGACATACGCGCGCATCGACGTGATCGTCGGCTCGATCATGGCCGTCGCGGTGGCAGCCTTCATTATCATCACCTGCGCCTCGACCCTCTTCAAGGCGGGCATCAAAGTGGAGTCGGCCGCGGAGGCGGCGCAGGCGCTGGCGCCGCTGGCCGGGAGGCACGCGGAGACGTTGTTCGCGGTGGGATTGCTGGCGGCGGGGTTATTCTCGTCGGGCATCTTGCCGCTTTCCACCTCGTACCACGTCTGCGAGGGCATGGGTTGGCCGGCGGGCGTGAACCACCGATACGCCGAGGCCAAGCAGTTCTACGTGCTCTTCGCGGGCATCATGGTCGTGGGTGCGCCTGCCTATCCTCATCCCGGGCATGCCGCTGCTCAAGGTCATGTACTTCTCCCAAGTGTGCAACGGGGTGCTGCTGCCGTTCGTGCTCTTGATGATGCTGCGCATGGTGAACGACAAGAACCTCATGGGCGAGCACACGAATGGGATAGTGCTGAACGTCATCTCCTATCTGACCGTCGTGCTGGTGATCCTCATGACTCTCGCGTCGATCTTCATGCCGTTGTTCACGGGTTAGGGGGAGAATCATGCTTGCCATTCTCAAAACGACCCCTACGGGCCTGGAGCCGACTGGATGAGTTCGAGCCGGGCTCCTGGATCGACCTGGTCAGCCCCACTGAGGAGGAGTTGCGACGCGTCAGCGGGGAGCTCTCGATCCCGCTCGACCTGCTCAAAGGCCCCCTGGACGAGGAAGAGAAATCGCGGATAGACGTGGAGGATGGGCTGATCCACGTCATCGTGGACATCCCCGTCTTGGTGCGGACAGGGGAGGATCAGGGCTACGACACCATCCCGCTGGGGATGCTGGTGCACCCCGACTACTTCATCACTACCTGCCTGAGGCCCAATCCCATTTTGGGGGAGTTCGAGCGCGGCTCCGTTCGCAGCTTCGCCACGTTCAAGAAGACCCGGTTTCTCTTGCAGATCCTGCAGCAGGTGGCGGCGTTCTATCTGCGCTACCTGGGCCGGATCGACCGGGAAACCGATAAGTTGGAGCGCGAACTCCGTGCTTCGATGAAGAATGCGGAAATCTTCGATCTGCTGGCTCTGCAGAAGGCGCTGGTGTACTTCTCTACCTCTCTGCGCTCCAACGAGGCAGTGCTGCAGAAGCTGCTCCGCACCAAGGCGGTCCAGATGTACGAGGAGGACGAGGAACTGCTCGAGGACGTCATCGTGGAGAACAAGCAGGCCTCGGAGATGGCCCGCATCTACACCGACATCCTTACCGGCATGATGGACGCGTTTACCTCGGTGATCTCGAACAACCTGAACCGGGTCCTGAAACTGCTGACCTCGCTGACCATCATCCTGTCGATTCCAGCGATCGTCGCCTCGTATTTCGGGATGAATGTGGCCGTACCCTTCCAGAGTTACCGGCACGCGTTTACCATCACTATCGCGATCTCGTTCGCGATCTCGCTGGCCTTCGCCATCGTGTTCTGGAAGAAGAAGTACCTGTAGGGACGGCCGCCGATGGGCGCGCCACGCCGGCGCGCCGTACCGGGGCACACCCGGGGGCGTCCTATCTCCAGGGTGACAGCGGCGGCCGTGAGGGCGCGCGCGGCTTGCGCCTCGCGCGCGGCACCGGCAGGCTCGAGCAGGCTCAGCTCGTCGGCGACCTGCAGGGTCTCGATCGGCACCACCCGCATCCGCTTGACTCCGAGTAAGACCAGGAACCCGGCGGTGATGAATACCGCCGCGGCCGGTCCACGCACGCCGTATGCTCCGGATACTGTCTGAACCAGCAGGAACCACCACGTGCTCAGCCACCCTACGCCGTCGGCCACGGCCACGTACGAATAGATGAGGATCGGGGTCAGCAGTCCGAGCAGGAGCACGGGCGCGTTGGAGGTGAAGCGGTGCCGCCACAGGGCCCCGGTGTAGACGGGTTCGGCAAAACAGGTGGCCAGCGGCCAGGCCCAGGCAGCAGCCAGGCAGGGGAGCAATAGAAACGGCGACCGCGACAGGATGAGAACAAGCCCGATGAGGAGGCTGAGGAACCCAGCGCAGAGCCGGGCCATCTCGGTGGCGGCTTTCTGCTCGCGGGGGCGGAGGTAGCCCAGAAAGTGGCGGGAGACGAAGAAGGTTGCCACCCCGATCAAGATCAGGATCAGGGTAGGCCCAAGTCGGGCTTCAGTGGCGGGTCCGGCGGCGGCGGGCACCTGGAAGCGATAGTGAGGAATGAGACCGAGGCGGGAAAGGAGGAAGGCGATCACGAAGACGACTGCCAGCGGCAGCGCGAACGACAAGAGATTGCGGAGATGCAGGAGGGCCGCGCGGCCGGTTATGCGGGAAGAAAACAACCAGATGAGCAAAGCCGCGATGGTGGGCAGGAGCATGAGGGTGGCGAGGAAGGTGACGGCCCGGTCGGTGAGGTAGCGACCCGACTTGAGGAGCAAAGCGGTGCCTGGGTCAGGCGGGGCTTCGGTGCCCGTGTCTAACGAGAGGATCAGGCGCTCGATCGCGGCCCCCTGGGTGGAAAGCCCAGTAGCCGTCGGGTTGCCCGGCCCGTCGTCATAGAGCATGAGCGAGGCGATGCCCCGGCTCAGCCCGGCCACTTGGTCGCCGCGGGAGAGGGACAGCGCGTGGTCGGTGGCTTGACTGAGCATCCCGGGCACCAGGAGGTTAAGGCCGGCTTTGGCGAGCACCCGGCTGGTCAGCTGGACGTACCAACCCGGGGTGGTGTTCTGCGACGCGGTCACCGCCACCCGCAGCGAGTGGGCCTGCTCCTTGCCCAAGCCCTGGAAGGAGAGGACGGTGGTGATATCCTTCGCCACATCGCTCGTCTCCAAAAAGCGACTGACGCCCAAACCTCCGTTGTTGCCGTCCTCGGTCGACAGGAAGACCAGGGTCTTCTGGTGCGGACGGGCTGCGAAGATTTGCACTAGATCGGTCAAGATGGCGGTTCCGCTGGTATAGGCCAACGGGTCCACTTTGACGATCGTGGCGGTGTCTCTTGGCGCGGTCACGAGGATGGTCTCTCTGCCGCCCCGCAGGATGACGCTCACGTTGCGCAGGGTAACATCCTGGTCGCCCAATGTCGCCGTGAACGTGTCAGTATCAGGAGCGACGCCCAAGATGGAGGACAGCTTCTCGGCTAGCCAGGAGGTGGCTCCGGCCGCGTCTTCGGACCCGAGCGTGCGTTGGGGATAGAGGCGCGACATCTCCTCCGCGAGACGGAACGTGCGGTTGCCATCGAAAAAAGTGGGACCGGAAGCAAGCTCCACGCTGGAAGCCGGTGAAGAGACGGAAAGAAAGACGACAGCGCTGGCCATGATCACGAGGCCGGCGCAGATAGCGTACGCTATCTTTCTCCATTGTCGGACACGGTCCACCAGGCGCCGGCGAATTGTGAGTGGCATGTTATACCCCCGTTCGCTTGCGGCCAGTGAATTCTATGCCGTTGGGAACGAGGAGGCAAATCGCGCAGCCGGCGGAGGAGTGGCCGGATCCGATCCGGCCCAGGCTTAACCCCCGTGGCTGTGAATCCCTGACGTTGCTCGTTCGATCATCCGTTCTGCAACGAGCATGGCAGGGAAATGATAGTTGTCGGAACGGACGAGCTCCTGGATAGTCTGCAAGCGCGCGACACTCGACGGACCGTGTCCATGTTCCCCTGAAGGGGCCCCAGGAAGAGAGCTGCTTTGTTTAGGGGTCGCATTCATGTCTGTCTCGGGTGGTAGCTGTTGGCTCTTTCCGCTCATGCTATGCTTTCTATCGGCCGAGAGGCACGAATAGTTTATACGGAGAGTGCAAATTATTCGCCGGAGAGAGCAGCAGCAAAGGACTTACGCGTGCCCGCCAAGATGATAAGCATAGAAGAGGCCAGGACCCGGGTGCTTGCCGAGGCCGTCCCGTCGGCAGTCGAACCCCGCCTTCTCGCCGAAGCGCTCGGGGCGGTGCTGGCCCAGGAGATCGTCGCTCCACACAGCGTTCCACCATTCGACAACTCAGCCATGGACGGCTTCGCGGTGAGGGCGGCCGACACGGTCGATGCAAGCGCTGACTCCCCCGCGGATTTGCTCCTCGGCGAGACGATCCCCGCGGGTCACATAGCCGCCCATTCCTTGGGGGTTGGAGAGGTGGCCAAGATAATGACCGGCGCTCCTCTCCCCGACGGGGCGGATGCGGTGGTGCAGTCCGAGTCGGCGGTCGAAAAGGGCGGTCGCGTCCTGATAATGGAGGCGGTCAAGCCCGGTAAGAACATCCGCCGCGCGGGCGAGGACGTGGTGCAAGGCGACAGGGTGCTTGCGGCCGGCAGCGTGCTCGGTCCGGCCGAAATCGGGCTTATCGCCAGCATGGGCTTTCCGACCGTGCAGGTTCATCGCAAGCCGAGAGTGGCGATTATCTCCACCGGCAGCGAATTGGTCGAAGTGGATCAACCGTTGGGCCCAGGGCAGATCCGCAACTCCAACAGCTATTCGCTGCGCGCTCAGTGCCAGCAACTGGGGATCGAGGCGGCCACGCTGGGCATCGTGCCCGACGATTATGAGGCCACGCGCCGGCTGATCGAGCAAGGGCTGGGTTACGACGTGCTGCTCACTCGGGCGGGGTTTCTGTCGGGGAGTTCGACTTTGTGAAGGACGTGCAGGACGAGCTAGGGGTCCAGCGGAAGTTGTGGGGCGTGGCCATGAAGCCGGGCAAGCCACTGGCCTTCGGGGTGCGGAACGGCACGCTGGTCTTCGGGCTTCCAGGCAACCCGGTGTCGGCGATGGTCTCGTTCGAGCTTTTCGTGCGACCGGCGCTGCTCCGTCTCATGGGCTATCGTAAGACCACCCGGCCTCCGTATCGAGCCATCATCTCCGAAGACGTGGCTAATTCCGACGGGCGGGTGCTACGTGGTGAGGGTGCGGGCCTGGCGCGAGGATGGAACGTGGCACGTCAGCTCCACGGGCGCTCAAGGATCGGGGATCCTCCGCTCGATGGTGGGGGCGAACGGCCTGGCATTCGTTCCCGGGGGACCTCGGGGAGTGCGGGCGGGCGAAGGCGTGGAATTCCTGTTGCTGCGCGAGGACTTGCAGGAGCCGTGAGAGCCTGTCGCCGATGGTTGTCCTCGGCGCCCGGTAGGGATACAATACGGACGATGAGGGAGCTTTTAGGACAACGGCTCGGGGGTGACGGCGAACGCATACCCGTGCCGGTGGTCGAAGTCCCGTAGTGGGCCTGGCAGCATGCGCTGCTGGGCTTTTTTCGTTTGCGGCCTTTTTGGTGATTCTAAAGTCTGGAAAGGAGATCTCATGGCCAACCACTTCACCCCCGAAGAACTGGCGGAGGAGCTGGGCACCGGGACTCGCGATGTTATCCAGCTGTGCGTCAGGGAAGGCATCCCCATCTACAAGGGGAAGATCGATCGCAGTCTTCTTACGGCGGTGATGAAGGCCAAGGGTATTCAGCTTCCCTCGACCCAGATGGCGGCGGTCCAGATAGCCTAGCCGGCTTCCCCGCGAACGGCGGGCTCCATTCGCAGCACCCGGAATGCCTCAGCGACGAGCTGAGCCTTCAGTGCCTGGAGGCGTTCGTGGTCGGTCGACGGCTCGGGGAGTAGCACCCTAACAGTCTGGTCGGTCTCGTGGAACCAGCGCCGTACGGCCAAGAGCGAGTCGAGTTCCTTCTGCGGCACCGCCACGAAGGGCAAAGCGGCGCTCGATTCGGAGGGAGAGCCGTTCCGGTCCCACAGATCTGCGAGCGCCGCTCCTATCACCTGCTCCAAAGTGGATGGATGGAGCGACACCGGCTCGCACAGCCGGCCGTTCCACACCAGGTTCATCCGCACCAGGGGGCCGTCACCGTTGCCGGTCAGCGGCCACAAGGCTGCAAAGCGAAGCGCGCGGGCCTCAACCAGCGACTGGTACGAGCGGCAGATGCTGAGCAAGTGGTCGCAGGCATCACGTAGATCCTGGGCCTCTTCGTAGCGCCGCTGCCGAGACAGCGCCTTCATCACTTCCTCGGCGCGTTCCAGAGGATGGGGGAGGTTCGGCTCGGATCCGCCGGTCAACCAGCCTATGATCTCCATCACGAGACCGTCGTGCGCCGCTCTCACCAGGGGGTCGCCGGCGCAGGGTGCGAGGCAACGGCCACCGTCGCCCCGCACACAGGGCCGACCGTCGGGGCGCCGCGGGCAGCGGCGCACCGGGTAGCAGCGTTGCAGGAGGTCCAAGGCCGCGCTCAACCGTGCCCGGCCCCGGAAGGGTCCCAAGATCGGGGCTTGGAGGCCGGGCGATGGAGATCTCGGGACAGGTGCGCCCGTTCCGGCCAGCCACTTGGGCGCCCGGCAGCTCACATGCAGATTGAGGCCCAGACCGGAGCCCCCGGTCTTGACGTACGCGTAGTTCTCGGGGCGTCCCCCATGCAGGTTGCAGGGAGGTCGGTGCTCCAGGATGAGCTGCTGCTCGCGGACCACCGCCTCCAGTGGCGTGCAGGTCTCATCCCAGTCGATACGCTCCACCAGGCGTACCGCCTGCCGGACCTTGC
>CAWEJM010000021.1:0-49682 GCA_963809395.1 uncultured Actinomycetes bacterium
CTTCGATTCTCTCGACGACGACACCGTTGCGGACATCATCGAGGAGTTCGAGCCGAGGGAGCAGGCCCAGCTTCTAGAGGCGATTGAAGACGAGCGGGTGCCTGATGTGGTCGCCGCTATGGAGCCCGATGACGCCGCCGACATGCTTCAGGAGCTGTCCCCGAGGAGACGGCCAACATCCTGGAGCACATGGAAGAGGAGGAGGCCGAGGACGTGAAGGAGCTCATGGACCACGAGCGGGACTCCGCCGGTGGCATCATGACCTCGGAGTTCGCGGCAGTCCACGTGAGCCTCACGACCGGCCAGGCACTGGAGGAGTTGCGCATCAGCGCGATCGAGCTGCCGGCGGAGAACGCATTCACCATCTTCGCGGTTGACGACTCAGGCGGGCTGAGTGGTGTTACCAACCTGCGAGACATTCTGGTGGCGTCTCCGGATACCCCCTTGCGAGTATCATCCGGCCCGACCCGGTGACCGCCGAGGCCGGCGACGACGCGGAAGAGGCTGCCGGACTCATAGCCAAGTACGACCTGTTGGCCCTTCCGGTGCTCGACGAGGGCGTGTTGGTGGGCATCATCACCGTGGACGATGCCCTCGACACGCTTCTGCCTGCCGACTGGCGGGAGCACCTACCTCTTGAGCACTGAGCCACCGGCGTGGGCGCGCGCAAGCCGCGGATAACCGAGGCTCGGGGGGGCGGCGAGGTTCCTCCGGGTCCGTACCATCTTCGGCCGGGCCATCGTCCGGAACCGGCTCCTCCTGCTCCTGGCCGTGATCGGCCCAGGGATAATCACCTCCAATGTGGACAACGACCCCGGTGGCATCACCACCTACTCGCTCGCCGGCTCGCACTACGGCTACGGGCTCTTGTGGATGATGATCCCCATACTCATCGCGCTGGTGATCATCCAGGAGATGTGCGTGCGCATGGCCATCGTCACCGGCAAGGGCTTGGCAGACCTGATCCGCGAGAACTTCGGTATCAAGCTGACCTTCTACATCCTGGTCGCGCTCGCTCGTAACCAACATGTTCAACACCATGTCCGAGTTCGCCGGAGTGGCGGCGGGCGCCGAGTTGCTCGGTCTTACCAGGTACATCGTCGTCCCGTTGGGAGCTTTGGCCATCGCCCTGCTGGTCCTCAGAGGCAACTATCGCTTGGTGGAGAAGGTGTTCCTGGTTGCCTGTCTCTTCTACATCACCTACATCGTGTCGGCCTTCCTTTCCAAGCCGGCTTGGGGTGAGATCGCCAAGGCCACGGTAGTCCCTCACGTTGAGCTGTCGTCCGGCTTCATGTTGCTGGCCATCGGTCTGGTAGGTACGACGATCGCCCCCTGGATGCAGTTCTATATTCAGGCCTCAACCGTGGAGAAGTCCATCAAGAGGGAGGAGCTGACCTACGCCCGCATCGACGTGATAGTCGGGTCGATCATGGCCGTCGCGGTGGCGGCTTTCATCATCATCACCTGTGCCTCCACGCTTTTCAAAGCCGGCATCAAGGTGCAGTCGGCTGCTGAGGCTGCCCAGGCGCTCGCCCCCTTGGCCGGCGGCCACGCCGAGACGCTGTTCGCGTTGGGATTGCTGGCGGCGGGGTTGTTCTCGTCGGGCATTCTGCCTCTGTCGACGTCCTACCACGTCTGCGAGGGCATGGGTTGGCCGGCGGGCGTGAATCACCGGTATGGCGAAGCAAAGCAGTTCTACCTGCTCTTTGGAGGCATCATGGTCGTGGGCGCGCTCCCCATCCTCATCCCGGGCATGCCGCTGCTCAAGGTCATGTACTTCTCGCAGGTCTGCAACGGCGTGCTGCTGCCGTTCGTGCTCCTCATGATGCTCCGCATGGTAAATGACAAGAACCTCATGGGCGAGCACACGAACGGGATAGTGCTCAACGCCATATCCTATCTGACGGTGCTTCTGGTTATCCTCATGACGCTTTCATCGATCTTCGTCCCCCTCTTCGCGGGGTAGTGACGGGCCGCCCTTCGTGAGAGAATCCACGAAGCTCCGGCGCCATGCGCCGGGTTGCGTAGATCTCAAGGCGTGCAAGGGAGGGGGTGCGTCATGCTTGCCATTCTCAAAACGACCCCTGGAGGTCTGGAGCGATCGGAGGAGTTCGAGCCAGGCTCCTGGATCGACCTGGTCAGTCCCACAGAGGAGGAGCTCGCGCGGGTCAGCGCCGAGCTGTCCATCCCGCTCGACCTGCTCAAAGGTCCCTTGGACGAGGAAGAGAAGTCGCGGATAGACGTAGAGGATGGGCTCACCCATGTCATCGTGGATATCCCCATCGTCGTGCGGGCCGAGGACGATCAGGGATACGACACCATCCCCCTGGGCATGCTGGTGCACCCCGACTACTTCATCACCACCTGCCTGAGGCCCAATCCCATCCTGGGCGAGTTCGAGCGCGGCGCCGTCCGCAGTTTCGCCACCTTCAAGAAGACCCGGTTCCTCCTGCAGATCCTGCAGCAGGTCTCGGCGTACTATCAACGTTATCTGGGACGCATCGACCGCGAGACCGAAAAGCTGGAGCGCGAACTGCGGGCTTCGATGAAGAATGCCGAGATCTTCGATCTGTTGGCGCTGCAGAAGGCCCTGGTGTACTTCACGACCTCTCTGCGTTCCAACGAGGCGGTGCTGCAGAAGCTGCTCCGCACCAAGGCCGTCCAGATGTACGAGGAGGACGAGGAGCTGCTCGAGGACGTGATGGTGGAGAACAGGCAGGCCTCGGAGATGGCCCGCATCTACACCGACATCCTCACCGGCATGATGGACGCGTTCACCTCGGTGATCTCGAACAACCTGAACCGGGTCTTGAAGCTGCTCACCTCGCTCACCATCATCCTTTCGATCCCCACGATCGTGGCCTCGTATTTCGGGATGAACGTGGGCGTGCCCTTCCAGAGCTACCGGCACGCGTTCACCATCACCATCGCGATCTCGTTCGTGATCTCGCTGGCCTTCGCGCTCGTGTTCTGGAAGAAGAAGTACCTGTAGAGGCAGCGCGGGGATGGGGCGCGTCCACGTCGGCCGCCCGGGCTCAGCTCCAGGGTGACAGCGGCGGGCGTGAGGGCGCGCGCGGCTTGCGCCGCGCGCGCGGCACCGGCGGCTCGAGCAGGCTCAGCTCGTCGGTGACCTGCAGGGTCTCGATCGGCACCACCCGCATCCGCTTGACTCCGAGCAAGATGAGGAACGCGGCGGTGATGAAGACCGCCGCGGCCGGTCCGCGGACGCCGTACGCTCCGGATACGGTCTGAACCAGCAGGAACCACCACGCGCTCAGCCATCCCACCCCGTCGGCCACGGCCACGTACGAGTAGAGGAGGATCGGGGTCAGCAGCCCGAGCAGGAGCACGGGCGCGTTGGAGGTGAAGCGGTGCCGCCACAAGGCCCCGGTGTAGACGGGTTCGGCAAAGCAGGTGGCCAGCGGCCAGGCCCAGGCGGCGGCGAGGCAGGGGAGCAATCAGGAACGGCGAGCGGGACAGCATGAGCACCAGTCCGATGAGGAGGCTGAGGAACCCGGTGCAGAGCCGGGCCATCTCGGTGGCCGCCTTCTGCTCCCGGGGGCGGAGGTAGCCCAGGAAGTGGCGGGAGACGAAGAAGGTCGCCACCCCGATCAAGATCAGGATCAGGGTGGGCGCAAGTCGGGCTTCAGTGGCGGGTCCGGCGACGGTCGGCACCTGGAAGCGATAGCGGGGAATGAGGCCGAGGCGGGCAAGGAGGAAGGCGATCACGAAGACGACCGCCAGCGGCAGCGCGAACGACAGGAGATTGCGGAGATGCATGAGGGCCGCGCGGCCGGTGATGCGGGAAGAGAACAGCCAGATGAGCAGAGCCGCGATGGTGGGCAGGAGCATGAGGGTGGCGAGGAGGGTGACGGCCCGGTCGGTGAGGTAGCGGCCCGATTTGAGGAGCAGGGCGGTGCCGGGGTCGGGCGGGGCTTCAGTGCCGGTGTCGAGGGAGAGGATCAGGCGCTCGATCGCCGCCCCCTGGGTGGAGAGGCCGGTAGCCGTCGGGTTGCCCGGGTCCGTCGTCATAGAGCATGAGCGAGGCGATGCCCCGGCTCAGCCCGGCCACTTGGTCGCCGCGGGAGAGGGACAACGCGTGGTCGGCGGCCTGACTGAGCATCCCGGGCACCTGGAGGTTCAGGCCGGCTTTGGCGAGCACCCGGCTGGTCAGCTGGACGTACCAGCCCGGGGTGGTGTTCTGCGACGCGGTCACTCCCGACCTGCAGCGAGTGCGCCTGCTCCTTGCCCAAGCCCTGGATGGAAAGGACGGTGGTGATATCGTTCGTCACGTCGCTCGTGTCGAGAAAGCGGCTGACTGCCCAGGCCCCCGTTGTTGCCGTCCTCGGTCGACAGGAAGACGAGGGTCTTCTGATGCGGACGGGCTGCGAAGACCTGCACCAGATCGGCCAAGATCGCGGTCCCGCTGGTGTAGGCCAGGGGATCCACTTTGACGATCGTGGAAGTGTCCCGTGGCGCGGTGACAAGGATGGTCTCCTTGCTCGCGCCCTGCAGGACGACGGCCACGTTGCGCAGGGTGACCTCCTGGTCGCCCAGGGGGGCTGTGAACGTGTCGGTCTCAGGCTGGGTATGCCCAAGATGGATGACAGCTTCTCAGCCAACCAGTTGGTGACTCCGGCCGCGTCTTCGGACCCGAGCGTGCGCTGGGGATAGAGGCGCCACATCTCCTCCGCGAGACGGAAGGTGCGGTTGCCGTCGAAGAAGGTGGGGCCGGAAGCCAGCTCCACGCTGGAAGCCGGTGAGGAGACGGAAAGAAAGACGACAGCGCTGGCCATGATCACGAGGCCGGCGCAGACAGCGTACGCTATCTTCCTCCATTGTCGGACACGGTCCACCAGGCGCCGGCGAATTGTGAGTGGCATGTGAGACCCCCGTTCGCTTGCGGCCAGTGAATTCTATGCCGCTGGGAACGAGGAGGCAAATCGCAGCCGGTGGGGGCGACCGGTCCGATCCGGCGCAGGCTCAATCTCCGTGGTCGTGATCCCTGTCGCTGCTCGTTCGATCATCCGTTCTGCGACGAGCATGGCCGGGACATGGTAGCGGTCGGACCGGACGAGCTCGTGGATGGTCTGCAGGCGCGCCGCTCTCGACTGGACCGTGTCCACATTCCCCTGAAGGGGCTCCAGGAGGAGAGCTGCTCTGTTTGGGGGTCGCATTCATGTCGGTCTCGGGTGGTGGTTCTTGGCTCTTTCCGCTCATGCTATGCTTCCTATCGGCCGAGAGCGCCCGAATGGTTTATACGCAGAGTGCAAAGTATTCGCCGGGAGAGCAGCAGCGAAGGAATCGCGCGTGCCCGCCAAGATGATAAGCATAGAAGAGGCCAGGACCCGGGTGCTTGCCGAGGCCGCTCCACTGTCAGTCGAAGCCCGCCTGTTGGCCGAGGCGCTCGGGGCGGTGCTGGCCCAGGAGATCGTCGCTCCACACAGCGTTCCCCCGTTCGACAACTCAGCCATGGACGGCTTCGCGGTGAGGGCGGCCGACACGGTCGACGCAAGCGCGGACGTCCCCGGCGGACTTGCTCCTCGGCGAGACGATCCCCGCGGGCCACGTGGCCGCCCATTCCTTGGGGGCGGGAGAGGCGGCCAAGATCATGACCGGCGCTCCTCTGCCCGAGGGGGCGGATGCGGTGGTGCAGTCCGAGTCGACCGTGCGAAAAGGGCGGTCGCGTCCTGATATATGGAGGCGGTCAAGCCCGGCAAGAACATCCGCCGCGCGGGCGAGGACGTGGTGCAAGGCGACAGGGTGCTCGCGAGCCGGCAGCGTGCTCGGTCCGGCCGAGATCGGGCTTATCGCCAGCCTGGGCTTCCCGACGGTGCAGGTTCACCGCCGGCCGCGGGTGGCCATCATCTCCACCGGCAGCGAACTGGTCGAGGTGGATCAACCGCTGGGCCCAGGGCAGATCCGCAACTCCAACAGCTATTCGCTGCGGGCTCAGTGCCAGCAGCTGGGGATCGAGGCGACCACGCTGGGCATCGTGCCCGACGACTACGAGGCCACGCGCCGGCTCGTCGAGCAGGGGCTGGAGTACGACGTGCTGCTCACCTCGGGCGGGGTGTCGGTGGGGGAGTTCGACTTCGTGAAGGACGTGCAGGACGAGCTCGGGGTCGAGCGGACGTCTGTGGGGCGTGGCCATGAAGCCGGGCAAGCCGCTGGCGTTCGGGGTGCGGAACGGCACGCTGGTCTTCGGGCTTCCCGGCAACCCGGTGTCGGCCATGGTCTCTTTCGAGCTTTTCGTGCGACCGGCGCTGCTCCGTCTCATGGGCTATCGCAAGACCACCCGGCCTCCGTATCGAGCCATCATCTCCGAAGACGTGGCCAACCCCGACGGGCGGGTGTACGTGGTGAGGGTGCGGGCCTGGCGCGAGGATGGCATCTGGCACGTCAGTTCGACGGGCGCTCAGGGATCGGGGATCCTCCGCTCGATGGTGGGGGCGAACGGCCTGGCCTTCGTTCCCGGGGGACCTCGGGGAGTGCGGGCGGGCGAAGAGGTGGAGTTCCTGCTGCTGCGCGAGGACCTGCAGGAGCCGTGAGCCGAGCCTGACGCTCGTGGCCGCGATGGTTGCCCTCGGCGCTCGGCAGGGATACAATAGGGACGATGAGGGAGCTTTAACGACAACGGCTCGGGGGTGACGGCAAACGCATACCCGTGTCGGTGGTCGAAGTCCCGTAATGGGCCTGGCAGCTTGTGCTGCTGGGCTTTTTTGTTTGTGGCCTTTTTGGTGATTCTAAAGCCTGGAAAGGAGATCTCATGGCCAACCACTTCACCCCCGAAGAACTGGCGGAGGAGCTGGGCACCGGGACTCGCGATGTCATCCAGCTCTGCGTCAGGGAAGGCATCCCCATCTACAAGGGGAAGATCGATCGCAGTCTTCTTACGGCGGTGATGAAGGCCAAGGGTATCCAGCTTCCCAAGACCCAGGTGGCAGCGGTCTAGATAGCCTAGCCGGCTTCCCCGCGAGCGGCGGGCTCCAGTCGCAGCACCCGGAACGCCTCAGCGACGAGCTGAGCCTTCAGCGCCTGCAGGCGCTCGTGGTCGGCTCGACGGCCCGGGGAGCAGCACCCTGACGGTCTGGTCGGCTCTCGTGGAACCAGCGCCGGACGGCCAGGAGCGAGTCGAGTTCCTTCTGCGGCACTGCCACGAAGGGTGGAGCGGCGCTCGATTCGGAGGGAGAGCCGTTCCGGTCCCACAGAGCTGCGAGCGCCGCTCCGATCTCCTGCTCCAAAGTGGAGGGATGGAGCGACACCGGCTCGCGCAGCCGGCCGTTCCACACCAGGTTCATCCGCACCAGAGGACCGTCACCGTTGCCGGTCAGCGGCCACAGGGCGGCAAAGCGAAGCGCGCGCGCCTCGGCCAGCGACTGGTACGAGCGGCGGATGCTGAGCAGGTGGTCGCAGGCCTCACGCAGGTCCTGGGCCTCTTCGTAGCGCCGCTGCCGGGACAGCGCCTTCATCACTTCGTCGGCGCGCTCCAGCGGATCGGGGAGGTTCGACGTCGGAGTCCGCCGGTGAGCCAGCCGATGATCTCCATCACCAGAGCTGTCGTGCGCCGCTCTCACCTGGGGGTCGCCGGCGCAAGGAGCGAGGCAACGGCCGCCGTCGCCTCGCACGCAGGGCCGACCGTCGGGGCGCCGGGGGCAGCGGCGCACGGGGTAGCAGCGCTGCAGGAGGTCCAGGGCCGCGCTCAGCCGCGCCCGGCCGCGGAAGGGTCCCAAGATCAGGGCTGGCGGCCGGGCGATGGAGATCTCGGGACAGGCTGCGCCCGATCCGGCCAGCCACTTGGGCGCCCGGCAGCTCACATGCAGGTTGAGGCCCAGACCGGAGCCCCCGGCCTTGACGTACGCGTAGTTCTCCGGGCGGCCGCCGTGCAGGTTGCAGGGAGGGCGGTGCTCGAGGATGAGCTGCTGCTCGCGGACCACCGCCTCCAGCGGCGTGCAGGTCTCGTCCCAGTCGATGCGCTCCACCAGGCGCACCGCCTGCCGGACCTTGCGGGCATGGTCGGCACTGGCCACGAAGTGCGAGCGCACCCGCTCGCGCAGCCGGTCGGCCTTGCCCACGTAGAGGATGCGGCCGTCTTTGTCGACGAAGCGATACGTGCCCGGAGCCCGGGGAAGATCGCGGGTCAGCCGCAGCTTCTCGACCGCGGAGCGCGAGGAGGGGCTCACGTACGAGCGGGCTTCGCCCAGGCGGGTGACCCCCCGCTCCTGCAGCCGACCCACCAGGGTGACGAAGACGTGACCCGCGGCTTGGGCGTCGGCCAGGGCGCGGTGGCAGGCAGCGACCGGCGCGCCCAGGGCCTCGGCGACCGTGTGCAGACGGTAGTTGGGCAGTCCCGGCGCCAGCGCCCGGGCCAGAGGCAGGGTGTCGATGGCCCCTTCGCCCAGTCTGACGGCCCTTGAGGCGCCGCAGCTCGTAGTTGAGAAAGCCGACGTCGAACGGGGCGTTGTGTGCCACCACGACTGCCCCCTCGAGGAACTCCAGCAGCTCCGGGATGACCTCCTCGATGCGGGGAGCGTCGGCCACCATCTCCTGGGTGATGCCGGTGATCTGGGTGATCATGGGCGGGATGGGTCGCATGGGGTTCACGAGGGTGCTGAAGTACTTCACTTCGCGGAAGCCCTCGATCCGTACCGCCCCTATCTCGGTGATCTTGCTGACGCCCGGCCGGGCACCGGTCGTCTCCAGGTCGAGAGCCACGAAGGGCACGTCGGCCAGATCGGGGTCGGGCACCTCCCAGTGGCGGAGCGAGACCCGTGCGGAGCCGCCGGAGCAGGCGCCGGGTCGCGCTTCCTCGCTGCCCCCCAGCAGAACCGCCGATCATGGCGCACGAGCGCGGCCAGAATCTCGTTACACAGAGCCGACTGGGGCGTTCGGCGAGGCGATGAGCAGGCGGGCCGCTTCCACCGCATCGAGCGGTTCTCCGCGCACCAGCAAGGTCTCGTGGAGCTTGTCGGCCACCGCCAACGAGAGTTGCAGCTGCATCAGCGGCCGGCTATTTCCTGTAGAAGGAGGGTTTCCTTGAAAAGGGCAGACTCATCCTGGACAATACTAGCACCTTGGAGCCGGGGCGCAACGTAGTGCCGCTTGGCAGGTGGAGAAGTGCTGGACAGAACACAGATCGAGACGATACTCCCTCACCGGGACCCCTTTCTTCTGCTCGACCGAGTGGTGGAACTGGTGCCCGGGGAGTACGCGATCGCCGAGAAGGACATCCTGGCCACCGACGACGTGTTCAGGGGCCACTTTCCCGGGTACCCGGTCTTTCCGGGCGTGCTGCAGCTGGAGGCTCTGGCGCAGACCGGGGCTGTCGCGCTCCTGTCCCAGCCCGAAGCCCAGGGCAAGATCGTCCTCTTCGCGGGGGTGGACAACGTGCGGTTTCGCCGACCGGTGGTGCCGGGCGACACCCTGCGCCTCGAGACGCGTCTGACCGAACGCCGGGGCCCGATCGGCAAGGGTGAGGGGAAGGCCTTCGTCGGCTCCGACCTCGTCTGCAGCGGCACCCTCACGTTCGCCGATCGTCGAGCCCTAGCCGATGCCTCGACGCGGAGCCGTGCCCTTGCTGGGAAGACCTGTCACCATCACCGGTCTGGGCATGCACGTGCCCGAGAAGATCGTCACCAACGACGACCTGGCCGCCACCCTCGACACGTCCGACGAGTGGATACAGCAGAGGACCGGCATACGGGAGCGCCGGGTCGTCGAACCCGGGATCAGTTCGTCCGATCTGGGTATCATCGCCGCCCGGCGAGGCGCTCGTCGATGCGGACGTGTCTCCCGAAGACATCGATCTGGTCATCACCGCCACTCTCACTCCCGACCAGCTCACGCCGGCGACCGCTTCGCGCATCGCCTACGATGGCCGGTTGCGTCAACGCCGGGGCCTACGATCTCTCGGCCGGCTGCACCGGCTTCATCTACGCGCTGGCCATGGCCACGGGCGTCGTGGCGGCCGGACTGCACGACCAGGTGCTCGTGGTCGGCGCGGAGATCTTCTCCCGCTTCCTCGACTGGGAGGACCGCTCGACCGCGGTGCTCTTCGGCGACGGCGCCGGGGCTGCCGTGGTCTCGCGCGGCGTCGTTCGCCCGACTCCGGACGGATCCTGGGCTTCGACCTGGGCGGCGACGGCCGCCGCGGCGGAGATCCTCGGCATACCCGCCGGCGGCTCCCGGATGCCCGCGTCGCACGAGACGGTGGAGACCCGCCAGCACTGCGTCAAGATGAACGGCACCGAGGTCTACAAGTTCGCCACCCGGGTCGTGGCCCCCTGCGCCGGCCGGGTGCTGGAACGCTGCGGTCGGACCGTCGACGACATCGATCTGTTCGTCCCTCATCAGGCCAATCTGCGCATCATCGAGGCGGCGGCCAAGAAGCTCGGCATCCCCGAAAGCAAGATCTACACGAACCTCCAGCGCTACGGCAACACCTCGGGTGCGTCGATCCCCCTGTGCCTGAGCGAGGCGCGGGCGGAGGGACGGCTCAAAGACGGCGATCTGGTGCTTCTCATGGGCTTCGGCGCGGGGCTCACCTGGGGCGCCTGTCTGCTGGAGTGGGGCCGGGGAAGCGGCGCCGGCGACGCGAAGCGCGCGACCGCGCCGGCTGAGATGGAGCTGACGTGGGAGGCTTGCTGATCTCTGTTCCCGGGCCAGGGGAGTCAGTCGGCCGGCATGGCCGAGTACCTGTGGGACTATCCCATCGCCCGGGCGACGTTCGCCGAGGCCGGCGAGATGCTGGGCTGGGACATCGGCGAGCTGTGCCGTCACGGGTCCATGGAGGAGCTCACCCGTACCGACCGCACGCAGCTGGCCGTACTCACCTGCAGCGTGGCCGCGTGGAGGGTCCTCGAAGAAGAAGGCGCCTCTTTCTCGGTGGCGGCCGGACACTCTCTCGGCGAGTACTCGGCCCTGGTGGCGACCGGCCACCTGGACTTCGCCGACGCTCTGCGGGTGGTCGAGCAACGCGGCCGGGCCATGCAGGCCTGCGCCGAGAGAGCGGGGCGGGACGATGGCCGCCATCATCGGCCTGGAGAGCGAGGTGGTCGAAGAGGTATGCGCCTCCCTGTCCGACGTGTGGCTGGCCAACTACAATTCGCCCGGCCAGCTGGTCATCTCCGGCTCGGTGGAGTCGGTCGCGCGCTGCCGGCGAACTGGCGCAGGCGCGGGGCGCCAAGCGGGTGCTGCCGCTGCCGGTCTCGGGGGCCTTCCACACCGCCGTTCATGGCCGGCGCGGCCGAGTCCCTTTCCGGGCGTTAGCCGGGGTAGTGTTCGGCGACGGCGCCACCGCGGCCCAGGTGCCGGGTGGCGACGGAACGGGCAGGGGCAGGTTCTTCTCCACCACCGAGGTGCGCTATCCGGAGCCCGGCGAGCTGGCCGGCGTTCTGGCCCGGCAGTTGATGTCGCCGGTGAGGTTCACGCAGAGCATGGAGGCGCTCCTTCGGGGGCCCGACGCGCCCGACCGCGGACTGGAAGTCGGACCGGGCACCGTGTTGACCGGGCTGATGAAGACGGATCGCGCGCGATCTCCCGATGGCGGCCACCGGGGACGGCGACGGCTCTGCGGAAGGCACTCGACGCCGTCGCGGCCGGCTGATGGAGAGACTGACGATATTGGATGGACCGGGAGGTCTGACATGACGGAGGAGCGCATGCCCTTGGAGGACCGGGTGGCGCTGGTCACCGGCGGAGCCAGAGGCATCGGCCGGGCCATCGCCCTCCGCTTGGCCGAGGACGGGGCCAAGGTCGGCATCGTCGACCTCGGCGGACACCGGCGCCGATGCGGCCCTGGAGATCGAGCAGGCCACCGGTCGGGCCACCACCTTCGTCAAGGCCGACATCTCCAAGGAGGCGGACGCGCGCGCAGCCGTGGCCGCCGTGGAGGCGGCGCTGGGGCCCGTCGATATCCTGGTCAACAACGCCGGCATCACCCGCGACGGGCTGCTGCTGGTCATGGACGAGAGCGACTGGGACGCCGTGCTCGCGGTGAACCTCAAAGGGGCCTTCCTCATGAGCAAGGCGGTTCTCCGCGGTATGATCAAGCGACGCCGGGGCTCCATCGTGAGCATCTCCAGCGTGGTCGGCCGGCGCGGCAACGCCGGTCAGGCCAACTACTCGGCGGCCAAGGCCGGACTGATCGGCCTCACGAAGTCGCTGGCCCGAGAAGTGGCGTCGCGCAACGTGCGGGTCAACGCGGTCGCTCCCGGGTATATCGAGACGGAGATGACGGCCGCGCTGGACGAGACGGCGCGGAACGCCATCATCAGCCAGATCCCGCTGGGTCGCATCGGTACGCCGGAGGGGGTGGCCGAGGCAGTGGCCTTCTTGGCCGGCGATTCGGCCTCGTTCATCACCGGGGCAGTGCTGGCGGTCGACGGCGGCCTTGGTATCTAGCACGACGCAGGAGGTACGCAGACATGACCGGCACGACGAGGACGATCGAGCTGAAGCGGGTGGTCGTCACCGGCGTGGGCGTCGTCTCGGCCATCGGCATCGGCAAGGGACCGTTCCTGGAGGCTCTTCTGGCCGGTCGGTCGGGCGTGCGGCGCATCGAGCGCTTCGACACCACGGAGTACCCGGTGAAGATCGCGGCGGAAGTGCGGGATTTCGACCCCCTGGACTTCATCGACCGGAAGATGGCCAAGCGCATGGATCGCTACGCCCAGTACGGGGCGGCGGCGGCCACCCTGGCCCTGGAGGACTCCGGCTACCCGGTGGACGAAGATCCCTACGCCGTCGGGGCGCTGATCGGCTCGGGAGTGGGTGGTCTGTACACCTTCTTCGAGCAGACCGGCATTCTCCGGGAGAAGGGCCCCACCCGGGTCAGTCCCTTCTTCATCCCCATGATGATCCCCAACATGGCTGCCGCCTGCAGCTCCATCCTTCTGGGGCTCAAGGGCCCGGTCAACGCCACCTGTACCGCGTGCGCCGCCGGCACCAACGCCCTGGGAGACGCTTTCTCCCTCATCCGGCGCGGTGACGCCACGGCCATGTTCGCCGGCGGGGCCGAGGCGGCGGTGAACGAGGTGGGCATGTCGGCCTTCGCCGCCCTGCGGGCGCTCTCCACCCGCAACGACGAGCCCGAGAAGGCGAGCCGTCCGTTCGACGCCCAGCGCGATGGGTTCGTCATGGGCGAGGGCGGCGGTGTGCTGGTGCTGGAGGAACTGGAGCACGCTCTCAAGCGTGGCGCCCACATCTACGCCGAGATCGTCGGCTACGGCATGAGCGGGGACGCGTTCCACCTCACCGAACCCGACGAGACCGGCGAGCCGGCTGCCGTGGCCATGAGCAGGGCCTTGCGCGACGCGGGCGTCGACCCCTCCGAGGTGGACTACATCAACGCCCACGGCACTTCCACTCCCCTTGGCGACGCCATGGAGACCAAGGCCATCAAGCTGTCGCTGGGCGCACAGGCCGCCAAAGTCATGATAAGCTCCAACAAGAGCATCTTCGGCCACTGCCTGGGTGCGGCCGGCGCGCTTGAAGCGGCGGCGACCATCCTGGGCATGGAGGTCGGGCAAGGTCGCCCCTACCATCAACCTCGAGAACCCCGACCCCTCGTGCGATCTCGACTACGTGCCCAACGTGGCCCGGGATGCACAGGTGAGAGTAGCCATGTCGAACAGCTTCGGTTTTGGCGGGCACAATGCCGCCCTGGTGTTTCGCACGTTCGAGACGTGATCGGCGCCCGGGCGTCCGGGCGCCCGCGCGGTCCATTGTATGAGCATCAGGTGGGCGCATGGCCAAGTACGTAACCGTACAGGTGACACGAAAAGAGCCCCCGGCCGCACCGGCGGTCGACGGGGAACGCTGCAAGAAGTGCAGTGCTTCCCTGGGCGAGGGCGAACTGGAGAGATCGCTCCAGGTGTGTCCGCATTGCGGCTATCACTATCCTTTGCCCGCGCACGCGCGGGTGGCCCAGATCGCCGACGCCGGCAGCGTCAGCTTCATGGCGGAAGAGCTGCGCCCCACCGATCCATTGGGTTTCTTCGATCTCCGGCCTTACCCGGAGCGACTTTCCGAAGCGCAACTTGAGACCGGGCTGACCGAGGCCATGGTGGCCGTGACCTGCCGGATCGCCGGCCGGCCGGCGGCTCTGGGCGTGATGGACTTCCGCTTCATGGGCGGGTCGATGGGCGCGGTGGTGGGAGAGCGCTTTCATCGTCTGGCGCAGACCGCCGTGCAGCAGCGCATGCCGCTGGTGGTCGTGGCTTCATCGGGCGGGGCCCGCATGCAGGAAGGTCTGCTGTCCCTGATGCAGATGGCCAAGACCGTGGTGGCCGTACAGCTGCTGGGTGAGGCGCGGCTGCCGTACATCTCCATCCTCACTCACCCCACCACCGGTGGGGTGCTGGCCAGTTTCGCCACGGTGGCCGACGTCATCATGGCCGAGCCGGGGGCGGTCATGCGTTTCGCGGGGGCTCGGATCATCGAACAGACGACCCGGGAGAAGCTGCCCGCCGACTTCGGCTCGTCGGAGTCGCAACTGAGGCACGGCCAGATCGACTTGGTGGTCGACCGGCGGCAGCTGAAGGAGAGGCTGGCCCGCTGCCTGTCGCTCCTAGTGGGGGGTGAGGCCGATGGCGGAGCCGAGTAAGCCCTCCAGTCCAGGCCTGGAACACGGTGCAGATCGCCCGTCATCAGGAACGGCCCCAGACTCTCGACTACATAGCGCAGAGTCTGCCGGACTTCTTGGAGTTGCAGGGTGATCGCCTGCATGGTGACGACAAAGCCATCGTGGGCGGGTTGGGCACTCTGGGCGAGCGGCGCATCGTGCTGATAGGCCATCAAAAGGGGCACACCCTCAAGGAAAGGCAGGAGCGCAGCTTCGGCATGGGTAGGCCGGAAGGCTATCGCAAGGCCGTGCGGCTGGCCCGGTTGGCGGAGAAGTTCGGGCTGCCCGTGGTGACTCTCGTGGATACCCCGGGCGCTTACCCCGGCAAGGACGCCGAAGAAGGCGGGCAGGCGGGTGCTATCGCCCGGAGCCTGGAGGTGTTCGCCAACCTCACCGTCCCGACGGTGGCCGTGGTGACCGGAGAAGGGGGATCGGGTGGGGCTTTGGCCTTGGCGCTCACCGATCGGGTGCTGATGCTGGAGAACTCGGTGTACTCGGTCATCTCGCCCGAGGGATGCGCAGCTCTTCTGTGGCGCGACTCGGCTGAGGGACCCCGGGCTGCCGAAGCGCTCCGGCTGGGTGCAAGCGATCTGCTGGATCTGGGCCTGATCGACGCGGTCATTCCCGAGCCCACGGGGGGCGCCCATACCGATCATCGGGTGACGATCAAGCGTGTCATGCGCGAAGTCCAACTGGCGCTGAGTGAGTTGGAGCGGCTCGACCCCGGCGAGCGGCTCCGTCTGCGGAGGAACAAGTACCTCGCCATGGGGAGCTACCGGATCCTGGAGTAGCGCCGGCGGCCGTTCTGCTACGCGCGTTCTAGGCCACGGCGTATTCCAGGTAGGGCAACCAGGCATCGGGCACGGCGCGCTGCGACGCCAGCACAAAATCCCCCGGCAACGGCGGTCGCGGCTTTCGAGAGGGCGACATCCCCACTTCTGAAGGCAGACAGGCGCCCTTGCGCACGTTGCAGGGGGCGCACGAAGTGACCACGTTGTCCCACGAGGTCAGCCCCCCTCGACTGCGGGGGACGACATGATCGATGGTCAGGTGCCGGGTGCTGCCGCAGTACTGACAGCGAGAAGCCGTCACGAGCCAGGATCGCCCGTCTGGAGAGGCGCCGTTTGTCGGCTCGGGGCATGCGAACGTAGTGGTGGAGCCGGATCACCACCGGGGCGGCGAGGGCCGTTCTCTCGGAACGGATGGTGCCTTTGCCGGCCTCGATCATTTCGGCCTTGCCCTTGAGCAAGAGCACGACCGCACGCCGCGTCGAGCAGACGTTCACCGGCTCGTACGTGGAGTTCAGGACTAGGACTTGACGGGGCAAGCTCACCTCCTGCGCAGAGCGTTCGGAGCCATTCTAGCCAATGAGAGCGCCTCTCTGTAAGTGGGGCCCGTCGCCAGGGCCGCACGCTGCTAGAATCCGGGCATGAAGGAAGGCGATCTCTTCAGCGCCGGTCTGCAGGCCGATCTCTCGGAGAACGCGCCGCTGGCGGCGCGCATGCGGCCGCGGCGTCTGGACGACGTCGTCGGACAGGAGCACCTGATGGGCAAGGGCAGTTCCCTGCGCGTGGCTCTCGAAACCGGCACGGTGAGCTCCATGATCTTCTTCGGCCCTCCCGGTACCGGCAAGACCACGGTCGCCCGTCTGGTGGCAGCCGAGACCGGCTCCGCGTACGAAGAGCTGTCGGCCGTCAGTTCGGGGGTGGCCGAGGTGCGCAAGGTCATCGAGGGGGCCAGGCACGGGCGGGCTCAGACCGGCCGGCGGACCGTGCTCTTCATCGACGAGATCCACCGGTTCTCCAAGGCCCAGCAGGATGCGCTCCTGCACGCGGTCGAGGACGGGATCGTCACCCTCATCGGGGCCTCCACCGAGAACCCCTATTTCGAGGTCATCCCGGCGCTCATCTCCCGCTGCGAGCTGTACCAGTTCCAGCCGCTCGCAAAGGCCGATATCCGTACCCTTCTCGACCGGGCTCTGATGAGAGCCGGGGAGGGCGCGGCCGGCGCGGCCGGAGTCGGGGACGGCGGTGCGGTCGTGGACGGCCCGGTGCTCGATCTTATCGCCGAGGCCGGGATTGGGCGACGCCCGGCGCGCGTTCACCATCCTCGAGCGCTCTCTGATACTGGCCCGATCCAAGGGTCATACGCGCCTGGAGGAGGCCACGGTTCAGGAAGCGGCTCAGCGCAAGTTGGTGCTCTACGACAAGGGAGCCGACGCCCACTACGACGTCATCTCGGCCTTCATCAAGAGCCTGCGCGGCTCCGACCCGGATGCCGCCCTCTACTACTTGGCCGTTATGCTCACCGGCGGTGAGGACCCCAAGTTCATAGCCCGCCGCCTGATCGTCTTTGCCTCCGAGGACGTGGGCAATGCCGATCCGCGCGCCTTGGAGGTGGCCGTGGCCGTGTCGCGCGCCGTCGAGTTCGTCGGCCTGCCGGAGTGCCGCATCAACCTCGCCCAGGGGGTGACCTATCTCAGTTGCGCTCCCAAGTCCAACGCCTCCTACACGGGCATCGAGGCGGCCTTGAACGAGGTCGAGCAGCACGGTGCCCAGCATCCCCCCGTGTTCCTGCGCAGCACCGGATACTCCGGAGCCAAGAGTCTTGGCCACGGGGTAGGGTATGAGTATCCGCACGACAGCGGGGGCTATGTCGCCCAGCGTCACCTGCCCGAGGATCTCCAAGACCGAGAGTTCTATCACCCGACGAACAGTGGTCATGAGGCTCGCATCCAGGAGTTCCTGAAGAGATTAGGCGTTGCGTCGGGGAGGGGCAAGACAGGGGCTGAGCCGGGTCAAGCTTCGCGATTCCGGCCGATAGAAGACCAGGCCTGATCGCGATGGTCATGCGCGCGAGGGCAGGCGATAGGCGGTGAGGGTAGAATTAACCTGGTCGAGCGAAACCAGCGGAGATCGACAGGTGACAAGGAGGGGGATCACGATGGGTGGCCTGGCAAGGTTCCTCCTGGGGTGCGCGGTGGGCGTTGCCCTGGGATTACTCATCTCCCGCAAGCGAGCCCAGAAGATACCGACAAAAAGTGTTCAGCCGCTGTCGCCAGCGGGCATGGTGCCGGCCGCGCCCGAGCCCGAGCCCGAGCCGCGAGCCCGAGGCCGCGCCCGAGCAGGCGTTCGAGTTGCCGTCCGTCGACATCCCGGAATTTCTCGAAGAGCCGCTGCCGGAGGCCGGGGAGGAGCCGTTCCCGGCAGCCCCTGACGGTCCAGTCGCGGCGGACGATCTGAGGACCCGCATCGAAGAGACGCGCCGGCGCATCCGGATGGAGCTCGATGAGCCGTTCGCTACCCCGGGCGGCGGAGTGGCTGCCGAGGAAATGCTGATGGGGTCGGTCGCCGAACCGGCAATCGGGGAGGCCGAGGTTGGCGAGACCGGCCGGCAAGCGGCCTCGGAGCTCGGCGTGGACTACGATGCCATGCGGAGTCGCATCGAGATGACGCGGAACCGTCTCAAGGCCAAGGCCTTTGACGCCATGATGACCGGCGAGTCGGCTCTACTGGGGCGGGACCCGGCCAATGCCACCGGCGGAACGCCGGCATTTGCCGACGTCGACAGCGAGATCATCCAGACCATCGAGACCACCCTGCGCGAAGAAGACGCGTAGAAGCCGGCGCCTAGAAGCCGGACCTGCCGGGTTCGTCCTCGCCGGGGGGCAGGAAGTCCTCTTCTTGGTGGGTGGCCCGGGGCACGTGCAGCGGTCTGCGGAAGAGGTTACGGAGATCGGTCCAAGGGGCGTCGCGCGACCCATCGACGATCTCCAGAAAACCCTTCACCTTGGCGTCGAGATTGTCGACGTGGTGGAGGATGAGGGCCTCGATCGTCTTCGGCCGCTTGGGCGATCCCCACTCCAGTTCCCCGTGGTGGCTCACGATGCAGTGCAGAAGCTGTTGGAGCTTGCTCTCCGGGAACGACGGCAACTCCTTGGCCTTCTCGGACACCAGCGTGACTCCCTGGATCACGTGACCCAGGAAGCGTCCCGCGTCGGTGAAGTCGATGGCGGTCTCGAAGGAAAGCTCCCTGGTCTTGCCGACATCGTGTAGAAGAGCGGCGGTGAGCAACAGATCGCGGTCGACCCGGCCGTACTGCTGGGAGACGAAGTCGCACATCTCCGCCACCGCCACCGTGTGCTCCACCAGCCCTCCGAGGTAGGCGTGGTGGTAGAGCTTGGCAGCGGGAGCCGTGGTGAAGATCTCGAAGAAACCGGCGTCTCCGAAGATGATCTGCAAGAGGGCGCTGTAGTCGCGGTCGTACACCGACCCGATGTGGAACTGTAGGAAGCCCCTCAGCTCCTCGATGTCCCGGTAGGTGGAGGGCAGGAAATCGCGAGGCTGGGCCGCTCCGGGCGGCGCGAGCGCCACGGTGAAGGCTTCCATCTGAGGTTTGCCCAGATACTCCGAGACTCGGGCGGCCACCTGCACGAGGTCGCCGGCCTTGACGCCGGCCTGCAACGTCTCGGTCTCCCACACGGTGCACTCCACGGTGCCGGTGCGGTCGCTGAGCTTGAGCTTGAAGAACGGTTTGCCCGCTTTGGTGTGCCGGGTCTCTTTGCCGGAGAGCAGGTAGACGCCCTCGACCATGGTGCCGGGCACGAGGTCGCACACGGCCACTCGCGAAGCCTCCGCGGGAGCGGCAGGATCGGGCTCGAACGGAGCTCCCAGGTCAAGTTGATCGTCGTTCACGGTACCCTCGCTTTCTACATCAGTGGGGCATGAAAGGGAAGATGGCTGATCCCCCGGGACTTGTGTTTGTAGAAGAAGAGCGCCGGTATCACCGCGACCCCGATCACGATCGCGGCGATGAGGAAGAACTCGCTGAAGACGGTGTGAGCCGCCGCTTTCGTGGCCGCCGCCGCCGCATCCTTCGTGGCCTGCCATTGCGCGTCGGTCAGGCCGGAAGGCCTTACTATGGGAGTGGTGATGTTGGCAGCGAGCGCGTTGAAGCGCCGCACGCCCCAGGAGCTCAGGGCGGAGAGACCCACCACCATCCCCACCATCCGGGAGACCGTCACCAGGGCCGACCCGGTGGCCATCCACTTGCGTTCCCGCGGAGGAGATCGCGCTGGCGCCGATGGGACCGATGACGAGGCCGAAGCCCAGGCCGCTGATCATCAGGTCTCTGGTCATCGTCAAGACCGGACGGATCGAGCGACCAGCGGCTGACCAGGAGATAGCCGCCGCAGGCGGTCAGGAACCCAAGCACGGCGGTGATTCGGTAGCCGACGAGATCGGCCAGCCATCCCCCCACGACCGCTCCCACCGGGATCATGAGCGTCAGGCGGATGAGGAGTAGGCCGCCCTGGATCTCGGTCATGTCGAAGAGCGTGTAGGCGTAGAGCGGGATCTCCACCATCCCGATGATCAAGGCCGCTCCCACGAGGAAATGGGCGAAGTTGGCAGCGGCGAAGGCGGGCCGCTTGAAGAAGTCCAGGCGGATGAGGGGCCGCTGGTGACGGCGCTCGAAGAGGATGAAGGCGATGAAGGCCACGGCGCTAAGCACCAGCCAGGGCCATCTGACCGGGGTCGAGGCGGCCTGAGCCGTGCTCTGGACGGTCTGCGTGCCCGTGCCCAGGCCGATGGTGACACCGGCCAGGGCCAGAGCCATCAGGGCGGCTCCGACGTAGTCGACCTGCCCTCGCAGCCACCAGCGCGTCTTCCCGCCGGCGGGAGCGGATTCGAGGCTCCGCCGCATCGTCGGCGACTTCGCCGGAGACGCGGAGTCCTGTGGGCCGAAGCAGGCGCCAGCAGACGGCGATCAGGAAGAGGCACAGGGGCACGTTTACCAGGAAGATGAGGCGCCAACTCCACAGCGCGGTGAGCCCGGCGCCGTAGATGGGGCCGAGCACGCCGCCGGCCTCCGCGGACCCCCCAATGATGCCGAGCACCAAGGCCCGTCGTCCCGGCGGGAACATGTCGGCGGCGGCGGCCATGGCGATGGGCACCAGCGCCCCTCCGCCGGCCGCCTGGACCACGCGGGCGGCCACGAACAGGTCGAGGCGGGCAAGGAAGACGCAGAAGGCGCTTCCCACCATGAAGAGCAGCAGGGCCACGAGAGCCATGGGGCGGCGCCCCCACACGTCGGCCAGGCGCCCGAACAGGGGCATGGCTACGGTGTAGCCCAGGAGGTAGCCGGTGATGATCCACCCGGCGTCGTTGATGTTGCGCACGCTGATGTAGAGCGAGCGCATGATGGAGGGCATGACCGTGAGGACCATGGTCTGATCGAGAGCGGCAACGAAGACGGCTGCGCACAGCGCCGTCATGGCGAGTATCACCCGGCGGGAGACTTTGGTGGTCACGGCCTCGCTCATGGCCGCCCGTTCCGACACGGCTATTGAGGCGCCTTGATGTCTACGAAGGTGTCGAGATTGGAGAGGACGATGCTCCGCCAGATCTTCGGATCCTCGGTGGGGGTCGCGGCTCCGGCGATGTCGACCTCATAGACCAAGCCATCGCTCACGCCCACCCAGATGTCGGTGGGGAAGGTGTTGGTGGTGTCGACGGCTCCGGCGATCGCGGCCACTTCTGCTGCCGCCACCTTGCCGGCGATGTGGTAGGTCTTCGTGCCCCCCTTGCTCTCTTCGCCCACATACGAGGTGTCGGTGATGCGGTCGAGGATCTGGATGGTGCCGGCGCTCAAGCTGAGGCTACCCACCGGGCTGTCTTTGGCCGCGACGGACTGCCATTTCTGCGACAGTCGGGTCCTGGATGTAGTGGGTGTCGCCCACGGCCACGAACCCGAGCGCATCGGGACTGCCGCCCTGGGTCACGTCGATGGTGGCCTGCATGTTGCCCTGGGCGTTCACGTCGCCGGTGATGCGCGCGATCTCCAGCCCGGCGCCGGGCTTGGCGGAAGCCGGCTTGTGCACCTCGTAGACGAAGTGGAAGCCCTGGATCTTCTTCATGTTGGCCGAGGCTTGGGTCAGGACCGTCTGGGGATCGACGTTGCCGACCGCGCCGCCGCAGGCGGCCAGGCCGGCGAGCGCCAGGATGAGGACCAGAGCGGCGACAGCCGCCACGACCGGGCGGAGAGAGAGTTTTCATGCGACCCATTATGAATCTTCGTCGAGACTCGTACAAGCGAGGACGGCGTTCGGGAACAAAGCGCCCACTCCTTGCTACAATAAATGCGGTAGCGTCATCACCGAGTGTTTCAGGGGATGTCAATGTCGCCCGAAAACCGACATACCCACCCAAATTACTCCTCCGGCGAGGACTACATCCTCGAGTTCCGTAGCTTCCGCTACGGGTTCAACAGCGTGGACTTCTCCCAACGTGTGGAGATGGCCGCGGTGGAACTGGGTCTGGTCGATCCGGGCATGCTGCGTCACGACGAATGCGCCGATCTGGTCCAGTTGGTGGCCGGGGGCGGTATCGAATTCCCCGTGAGCCCCATGGGCGAGTACCTTCTCCAGCGCGGCGACGACGTGCTCACTCTCCATGGGGAGTGCCTGGTGTACTGGCTGCGAGAGCTGGTGTTCCGAAGCGCGTGGCTCGATCTGCGGCTCATCGACGGGCAGCTCGAGGTGGCTTTCGACGACGACTCGGGCGAGTTCGTCTACTTCCCCAGCGGCCATCGCTCCAGGCGGATAGGACCACCCCCCCATCCCTCTTGGCGAGAGGTGGCGTACACCCGCTGAGCGGTCTCGCGGCTCCCGAGTCTCTGCAAACGCTGCGGTTGTTCTTCAAACGGGCCTTCACCGCCTATTTCTTGGATCTGCAGTCGCCTGCCATCGCCGATCCCACCGAGGCCTTCGCCGCAAGCCACGAGTATCTCGCCGCCCTGCGTGAACAACTAGGACCGGAAGAGTTCATGCGCCGGCTCGACGACGAGACCACGCACCTGGCCGGCCAGGTGGAGCAGGACCTCCGGCACCGGCTGAAGGGCGGCGGCGCCCTACCTGCGTATGAAGACCTGGAGGATCGATTGCGGGAGTGTTTCGAATACGGATTGGGACGGCTGGAGGAGTCATGAGGGAGAGCAGCGGGCGCCTGGACGGAAAGGTCGCGGTCATCGTCGGGGGCGGAAGGGGGATCGGCCGGGCGGCAGCGCTACTGCTCGCCCGGGCGGGAGCCACGGTGGTCGTGGCCGCCCGCCGGGCTTCGGACTGCGAAGAGGTGGCCGCGTCGATCCGGGCAGAAGGCGGGCGCGCTCTTCGCCGTGGCCGCCGACGTGGCCGACTGGGCGTCGACACAGAACCTGGCGACAGAGACCACGGACTGGGCCGGCTCCCCCGACGTTCTGGTGGTGACCGCCGGCGCGATCCAGCCGGCGGGCAAGGTGTGGGAGGTCTCGCCCGACCAGTGGGCCGGCTGCGTGCAGGTGAATCTGGTGGGAGCCTTCAACACGCTGCGGGCGTTCCTCCCCGACATGGTCGCCGGCGCGGCGAGCGCGGGCGGCGCGCCCCCGCGCGGGGCCACCGTCGTGCTCGTGTCGACCGGAGTAACGCGCTATGTGGTGCCCGGTTGGAGCGCCTATGGCGCGGCCAAGTCGGGGCTCGACTACCTGGGTCGCAATCTGCAGGCTGAGCTCGATCTCGAGGGGCTTCCCATCAGCGTGTACACGGTGTACCCGGGTGTCGTGGACACTCCCATGCAGGAGACCATCCGGGGTATGACGCCGGAGGAGTTTCCCGACGTCGAGAGGATCCGGCGCATGCACGAAGAGGGCCAGTCTGCGTCCGCCGGAGCAGCCGGCCACCCTCATCTGGTGGCTGGCTGCCCTCGGCGCGGCCGACCTGCGCGGCCAGGTGGTCGACATCGGCAGCTCCGATATCCGCGGCCGGGTAGCGGCCGATCTGGGCCTGCCTCAGTTCTAGGAATAGTGCCGGGGTTGCCGACGCGCGACGCGCTGCTCGTCGTGCACCGGGCTGTCCATCGTGGCCTGACGCCGCGCCTACACGCCTTACGGTACAATGACCGGCCATGGGCTTCTTCCAAAACTGGCTGATCCCGCTGCTGCGAGCACCACGGCCTGCTTGATCGTCTTCTTGACGATGGTGGCCGAGAGCGCCTGCATCCCCATTCCCAGCGAGATCGTCGTCCCCTACGGCGGGTTTCTGGCGGCGCAGGGCCACACTCATCTATGGGCTGTGATCGTGGTGGCGACGGTGGCCAACCTCGTGGGATCGAGCATCGCCTACGCGGTAGGTCGCTACGGGGGCCGGGCGCTGTTCGTCAAGTACGGGCGCTACGTGCTGGTCTCTCCGCACCATCTCGACAAAGCCGACCGTTGGTTCGAGCGCCGCGGCGAACTGACCGTGTTCTTCACCCGCATGATGCCGGGAGTGCGCACCTTCATCTCTTTGCCTGCGGGGATAGCCAAGATGCCGGTGGGCAAATTCTTGCTCTATTCCCTTCTGGGCTCGGTCCCGTGGAACGCCGGCCTGGCATACCTGGGCTATGGGGCGGGCAAGGCCGCGGGCGAGGATCCCTGGGGCAATCTGCAGGAGCAGTTCAGCCGCTACAACGAGATCTTCTACATCGTGCTGGCCGTGGTAGTAGTGGCGCTCGTTGGGTGGGGAGTATGGCGGTGGCGCCGGCGCAGGAGCCGGTTGCAGGCCGGCAACCCGGGCACCGGGCCGGCCGAAGGACCCAGAGGGTCCTAGCAGCACCATGCTGAGGAACTTCTGAGTCGCTGGGCTCCTTCGGGTTGACGATCATCTCGCGGGGATCGCCTTCTTCCACGACCACACCGCCGTCCATGAAGACCAACCTCGATCCCACCTCGCGGGCGAAGCCCATCTCGTGGGTGACCACCACCATGGTCATGCCCGCTTCGGCGAGGTCTTTCATGACGTCCAGCACCTCCGCCACCAGTTCGGGGTCGAGGGCGGAGGTCGACTTCGTCGAAGAGCATCATGTCGGGCTGCATGGCCAGCGCTCGGGCGATGGCCACCCGTTGCTGCTGACCTCCCGATAGCTCGTCCGGGAAAGCGCCGGCCTTCTCGGCCAGACCCACTTTCTCCAACAGGTCGAGGGCGATCTTCTCCGCCTCGCTCTTGGACTTCTTCTGCACCTTTAGGGGAGCCATCATCACGTTCTGGAGGGCGTTCCTGTGTGGGAAGAGGTTGAAGCTTTGGAACACCATGCCGATGCGCTGCCGGATCTTGTTGGGATCGGTCTTGGGACCGTGTAGGTCCTCGCCCTCGATGATCACCTTGCCCTTCTGGATGGGCTCCAGGCCGTTGATGCAACGCAGCATGGTGGACTTGCCCGAGCCCGACGGCCCGATGACCACCACCACTTCTTTCTTGGAGACGGTGAGATTGACCCCCTTCAGCACCTCCAGGTGCCCGAAGCGCTTGTGGACGTCGATCAGCTCGATCATGGCGTTCAATGCCCTTCGCCTCCCTTGGGCAACTGGGCGGTGATATCGGCGGTGAAGAGGTCGATCTCGGCCGCTTGGGAGAGACCGGCCGGCGTCTTGATCCCACCACCCGGCCGCCTTCTACGCCGAGTCTCGAGCCGGGAGGCCACCCGGATGAGCGGGATGGTGAAGACCACGTAGATGATGGCTGCCACGGTCAGCGGCGTCGGGTTGGCGGCCACTCCCATCTTCTCCTTGGCGGTGAAGAGCAGCTCCGGCACCGCGATCACCGACATGAGGGACGTGTCCTTGATCATGGCGATGAACTCGTTCGTGAGGGGCGGGACCACCAGCTTGACGGCTTGGGGCAGGACCACGTAGCGCATTGCCTGGCCGTTCGTCATACCGAGGGAACGCGCCGCCTCCATCTGTCCCTTGTGGATGGCTTGGATACCGGCTCGGAAGATCTCCGCCGAGTAGGCACCGTAGCAGAGGGTCAGTCCAAGGACGCCGGAGGTGATGGAGTTGAGCCGGAGTCCGGCGATCCCCAGCCCGTAGTAGATGAAGATGAAGAGGAGGAGCAGCGGTAGACCGCGGAAGAAATCGATGTACGCGATGGCCAAGACGCGGAGCACACGAAAGCGCGAAAGTCGGATCAGCGACAGTATGAGTCCCCAAACGTAAGAGCAGACCAGGCCGAGGATGAGCACCTCGAACACGATGGGCAGAGTCTTGATAAGGAGCCAGATGGACTCCTTGAAGATCTCACCGTTGAAGAACGCGTTCCCGAGCGCACCCATAGCTGCCTCCCGCCTCTATGCTGAAATCTCAAACAGGACCGGCCGGTGGTCCCGCAAAAACGGGGGCCAAAGCCGAAGCTTCGACCCCCGTCGCGTCGCCAGGATCAACTAATCGTTCGAAACTATCCGAGTTGGTGTCTCTAGTTGCCGATCAGGCCCCACTTGGCGAGGATCTTGGCATACACACCGTCGGCACGCAGCTCCTTGAGGGCGGTGTTCATGGCTGCGAGAAGAGTGGTGTTCTCCTTCGTGATGGCGTAGCCGTAGCTGTTGTCGGTGACGATCTGGCCGGTGTTCGCGAATTTCGCCTTGTAGTCGGTGTTGGTCGCGATGATGTAGGCGTTCACGGGATCGTCATTGACGACGGCGTCCACTCGGCCGGCGGCGAGATCCTGGAAGGCCTCAAGGATGGTGCCGTACTTCTTGATCTCCTTGACACCGGTGACGGCTTCGACAGCGAACTGGCCCGTGGTGTCCACCTGGACGCCGACGATCTTGCCCGATAGACCGGGGCCGTCTTTGATGGGCTTATCCTTGGGGGTGGAGATGGCCAGGATGCCCGGCAGGTACGGGTCGGTGAAGCTGATCTGCTGCAGCCGTTCGGGCGTGATGCTCATGGCCGACATGATGATGTCGAACCGGTTGCCGATGAGGGCCGGGATGATGCCGTCCCACGCGGTGGACACGGTCTCGAGTTCCAGACCCATCTTCTTGGCGATGGCGGTGCACAGGTCGACGTCAAAGCCGATGTAGCCGCCTTTTTCGTCCGAGAACTCCATGGGCGGGAAGGAGGTGTCCGACCCGGCCTGGAGGAAGCCGGCTTTGATGGTCTTCGGTGTCTCGATGGCTGCCGACTTGGTTACGGCCGCGACGGCAGCGTCCGCGATCGCGGCCACGTCATCGGCGCCGGCCCAGTGGTTGCCGTCTCGCCCGACTCCAGTCGTTGTCGTCTCCTCGGTGCCCCCGCATGCCGCGACGACGGGAACGAGGATGAGCGCCAGCACAAGAAGCGCGATCAACATGAAATGGTTTCTCTTCAACTCTTCTACCTCCTGGATTCGTGTCCGGGTTACGACCGGGACTTATATGCGCGTGGAAACCGGGCCCCTCCGATCTGCATGGCCATTCCCCACAATGAATTGATACCACGGTTATACCCGCCGTGTCTAACAATTAGGCGAGAATGGGGCCCGGGCGGGTATACTTCTGGCTCGATTATGAGCCTTTCAGACCCCACGTACATCCGACGGGCCACTCGCCCGAGCGCCTCGGCGCGGCCTCCGGCCGCGCCGGTCGACCCCGCCACGCTCACACCTGCCACGGCCGTCCTCGTTCCACGCGCGCGTCCGGCGCCCACGCGCCCGGCCGGCGCTCGACCGACCTATGTGTACTGGGGCGGCAAGAATCTGTACGTCAACCTCACCAGTCGTTGCTCGTCGGCGTGCGCCTTCTGCCTGCGGGAGTCGACGTGGGAGTTCTTCGGGTCGAATCTCTACCTGAGCGAAGGCGACGAACCGACCGCTGGGGACGTTATCGCGGCGCTCGACGCGGAGATAGGGGCCGGGGGACGCCTCCTGAGGCGGCTGCGGAGTTTGCCGAGTCGGCCGCCGGGCGGGTGACCGAGCCGGCCGGCGACCCTGCCGCCGGCGTGGTCAGACCTCATGAGGTAGTCTTCACCGGCCTGGGAGAGCCCACGGTACAGCTCGACGTGCTTCTAAAGGTAGTGCGCTGGCTCGCCGCCAACGGTCTGACGTCGCGCGTCGACACCAACGGGCACGCGTCTCTCCTCCACCCCGGCCGTGCCGTGGTGGAGGAGTTGGCCGCGGCTGGGCTGGATAGAATCTCGGTGAGCCTGAACGCGCCGGATGCCGCTTCCTATGATGAGCTGTGCCATCCCAGCCACCCGGGTGCGTTCGCCGAGGTGCTTGATTTTATCCGCGAATCGGTGCAGGCAGGATTGGAGACCACCGTCACCATGGTCGGCATTCCCGGACTTCCGGTGGGACCGGTGGCCGAGCTTGCTGCCGAACTGGGTGCGGTCTTCAGAGTTCGTCCCTATCTGCCGCCTCGGAGCGGGCGGTGAGCGCCGCGGCGCGGCCCCCGGCCGCGGCGGGGCCTCGGGTGACGGCGGAGCCTGGGGCCGCCGCGAAGGCGCCACGCGGCGAAGCGCTCTTCTGGGAAGAGACCGGCGACGGCAAGGTCCGCTGCACCCTGTGCCCGCACTACTGTGTCGTGAAGGAGGGCGCGGAGGGTCTATGCAGAGCCCGCGGAGTGCGCGACGGCCGTATGGTCGTGTCTCACCTACGCCCGGCCCGCTTCCATCATCAGCGACGAGATCGAGAAGAAGCCGCTCTTTCACTTCCATCCCGGCACCCGAGCTCTCTCCCTGGGCAGCTATGGCTGCAACGTGCTCTGCTCCGGCTGTCAGAACTGGCAGATCTCGCATGCGAGCGCCCGCACCGAGACCGCCCGGCTACCGGTACTGACTCCCGCGCAGGCGGTAGCGATGGCCCGAAAGCACAAGCTCTCTGGCGTGGCCTTCACCTACAACGATCCGGTGGTGTGGATCGAGTACGTGCACGACGTCTGCGCGGCCTTCAAGGAAGCCGGCCTGTACACGGCGTTCATCACCGCGGCCTATGTCACTGAAGCCGCCCTGGACTACGTAGCTCCGGTCATCGATGCCTTCAAGTTCGACCTGAAAGCCGCCTCGGCTGAGGCATGGGCCCGTCTCACCAAAGTCAAGGACCCGGCTCCGGCCTTCGCCATGACCGCGCGGGCCAAGGAGGTACACGGGTGTCACGTGGAGGTGGTCTCGAACATCGTCCCGGATCTCAACGACGACGACGTCAGCCTGAACGCCATGGCCATGTGGGTGCGCGACACCCTGGGTCCGGGGACTCCCTGGCACCTGACCCGCTTCATCCCGGACTTCGAGCTTTCTTACCTTCCTCCTACCTCCATCAAGACGCTGGAACGAGGCATGACCATCGGGAAGGCGGCGGGGCTGAAGTTCGTTTACGTGGGCAACGTACAAGGCCATGCCGGCCGGCACACGGTCTGTCCGGCGTGCGGGCGGACGGTTATCCGGCGAGAGGAGGCGAAGATCGAGAAGTCTTGGCTGAAGCAGGGGCTCTGTGCCACCTGCGGCGAAGACCTTGGTATGGTGCAGGCCTGGGATTAGGATGCCAGGGGTTCGCGAACGGGCGTCCACGGCCCCGCCCGGTTTAGACCTCGCCCGCCCGGGGGTAACATCAGAGTGGAGTGGAGCAACGTGCGGATGGTTCTTGGATGCACATGACACAGGCAGCGGAACACATGACCGGCCTACAAGGGGGCGCGCAGGCGTCAGTATCGCTCGTCGTTCCCTGCAAGGCGGAATACGTGGCCTTGTGCCGTCTTGTCGTCGGCGCCTTGGGAGCGCGGGAGGCTCTTGATGAAGAGGTCATCGCCGATCTCAAGGTGGTGGTCACGGAGGCCTGCACCTGCTTTTTCGCCGGGCCGGACGGAACAATCCCGCCGCAATCGGGCCGCGACGCGGCAGAGCCGTTTCCCACTCTGCGCCTAGACTTTCACCCGACAGCTGACACATGGGAGATCACGGTCTCCAACCCCGACGGCCGGCGCCGCATTCTGCCCTCCAGCCTCTGCGACTCCATGAGCGAGGGCGGGTTGGGGCTCACGATCATCCGGGCTCTGGCCGACTCGGTGGAGCTGACCGACAGCGATGCCGAAGGCAGCGCTTTGCGGCTGGTGAAGCGGCTGTCGCCCGAAGCCGTCCCTGCGGGCTGAGCGGCCATCTCTCGCGTCCGTCGGGGGTGCTTCCGGACGGCGCCGACCTCCATGCTACACTGAGGCGCCATGAGGCCTGCCGGTTTTCCCGTCTTTCGCTTCGTCACCGTGAGTCGGCGGCTACTCCTGTCTTTCGCAGCGGTAGGCGCGGCTCTTGCGGCGCTCACGGCCGTCGCGATTCTGTTGCTCGCGGCCCTGCCGGCGCCGCCGGCGGCCGCGGCGGCCGGACAGCTCACCATCGACGTCGACCGAGGTCTGAGTCTCGTCAGCGACGCGGTCACTCTGACTATCAAGGGAGCATCCTCGGCGGAACTGACCAATGCTCTGCTTGTGGTGCGGATCGGCGGGCCCGCGGAGTTCTCTCAGGTGGGACAGAGCGACCCTCAACTTCCGCAGGCCGCTTCTGTCTCAGGAGTTGGCCCTTTCTAGCGAGCGGGCCGGCGGACGCGGCGCGAACCGGCGCTGTGGACCGTCACCGTCGATGCTTCTCCCAGGAGGGACACTGGGAGCACCGGGCGCCTACCTCCTCACGGTGCGGGCGATTTCCGGAGGAGTGACCCGGGCCAGCGGTACCGTGTGGCTCGGCAAGGCCGCTTCCCGGGACCAGCCCCTCGACATCGCCTTCGTCTGGCCGGTCGCTCTGGGCGTGCACCGGGACTCGAGTGGGGTGTTCTTCGACCGGGTACTGGAAGACGCAGTCGCCCCCGCGAGCGAGAGCCCCGACGGGTTGAACGCGCTGCTCGATTCTGCCGGCGGATTCCCCAGCTGGCGGTTCACTCTGGCGGTGGAACCCATCCTGCTGACCCAGCTTCGGGACATGGCCGATGGGTACGCTCGTCTCGACGCTTCCGGAGCGCGCCAGGAAGTGGGCACCGACGACCCGGCGGTCAAGAACGCCGCCCAGACCTTGGCCGGCTTCAAAGAGCTGGCCGGCATGGAGTCCGTGGAGATAGCCGCCGGTCCCTATGCGGGCCCCGACCTGGGCGTGCTCGCCGCGGAGGGATGGAGGGACGGCTTCGAACAGATCCAGCTGGGCAAGCAGGAACTGCAACAGACCCTAGGTCTGGGATCGACGCTCACCGGCGCCTATTCGCCCGATCTCGCCATGACGACCGCCAGCTTGTCTTACTACGGGCAGGCCTCTATCGACCATGTGGTCGTGGATGGCAGGCTGGCCGCGAGACCTCGCCGAGCAGGTGGCCGGCGATACCGTGGCCGTGCGGGTGCGCGATACCGAGAACGACCGGGTCACCCTGGTCTTCGCCAACAGCCGACTCCGCTCTCTCATGACCTCTCCCTGGGATGCCGGCGCGTTCTTCGCCGGCCTGGCGGCGGAACTCGCGTCGGGGACCAGTGAGGCCTTCGTGATCACACCCCGGGCGGACTTCGCGATTCCTCCCAGCTGCCTACGTGCGGGCCATCGGTGAGGTTCTGGGGAGCCTTGACTGGGTGAAGACCCTGACGCTGACGGAGCTTCTGCGCGCTCACGCCCCGGCGACGCGGCCGGTGCTGTTCAGCCGGGACGCTCCCGGGCCCCAAGGCTACATCGAGGGATCACTGCTCGCCAATCTCCGGGCGGCCCACGCGACCGTGGCCGACCTGGCCGGCGCCGCCGACGTAACTCGGGCTCCGGTGGAGACGGCCTACCGGCTTCTCTACACGGCGGAGAGCCGCTGGTGGTGGCGTCCACAGACCAGCCCGCAGGTGGCGAGCGTGGGGCTGGCGTACGCCGACCAAGCTCGGGCGCTGGCCCAAAGCGAGTTGGACAAGGTGAGCTTCGCCGCCGCCGGTCCCACGACTATCACCGGTCAGCGAGGAGTGATCAAGCTGGTCGTTGACAATGGAGCCGACTATCCGCTCAAGGTGGAGGTACGGCTCAGCGGCGAAGGCCTAGCCCTTCCCGACGGCGACCGGCTGGAGGTGGAGTTGCAGCCTGGCCGGAGCGAGGTGCCTGTGAACGTGGGGAACGCAGCCGGCGCGCACCGCCTGGACGCCCTGCTGGTCGCGGGCGCCAGCACGCTCGACCGGTCGAGCTACGCGGTACGTTTCATCACGGTGATGACCGTTCTTCCCTGGGCGGCGGGGGCAGTGGTGGTGATCGCTGGGGCTACGTACGCGACGTACCGTTGGCGCCGCCGGCGCCGGCGGCGCCGTTCCTACCGGCACGGGGCCCCCGCGTCGACACCACCGGGAGCCAAGCACCCGCCTCCTCCGCGCTCGTCTATCGGCACGTAGTCACGCTGAGGCTCGCCCACGTAGACCTGGCGGGGCCGGTAGAGGGCGCTGTCGCCGTCGCGCACCTCTTTCCAGTTGGCGATCCAACCCGGCATGCGCCCCATGGCGAACATCACCGTGAACATGTTCACCGGGATACCCATCGCCCGCAGAATGACTCCTGAGTAGAAGTCGACGTTTGGATAGAGCTGGCGCTCGATGAAGTACGCGTCGCTCAAGGCCACATCCTCGAGCCGCTTGGCGATCTCCAACAAGGGGTCGGGGACCTTTAGCCTGCCGAGCAGCTTGTCGGCAACCCGCTTCATGATGTTGGCCCGCGGGTCGTAGTTCTTGTAGACGCGGTGGCCGAAGCCCATGAGGCGGAGGGCCGAGTTCTTGTCCTTGACTCGGGCGATGTAGTCGTTCAGATCGACGTTGTTGTCGTGGAGGTCCTGGAGCATCTCCACCACCGCGGCGTTGGCCCCGCCGTGCAGCGGCCCCCAGAGTGCGCAGACGCCGGCCGCGCAGCTCGCGTACATGTTGGCGCCCGATGACGCCACCATCCGCACCGTGCTGGCCGAGCAGTTCTGCTCGTGGTCGGCGTGCAGGATGAGGATAAGCTGGAGGGCGGCCACCGTTTCCGGGTCAGGCTCGTAGTCGCCGAACGGGATGGAGAACATCATGTGCAGGAAGTTGGTGCAGTAATCGAGGTGGGGTTTGGGATAGATGATGGGCTGCCCGATCGAGGCCTTGTAGCTGGCCGCGGCGATGGTGCGGATCTTGCTGATGAGGCGCGCTGCCGCCACCTGGATGGTGGCCGGGCTCTCCATCTCCATCAGACCGGGATCGTAGCAGCTGGCCGCGTTGATCATGGCCGATAGGATGGCCATGGGGTGGCCGGTAGAGGGAAACCCATCGAAGTGGTGGTAGAGGCCCTCGTGGATCATCTCATGCTTGGTGAACAGCGCGCTCCAACACTTCAGTTGCTCACGAGTCGGCAGCTCTCCGTAGATAAGCAGCCAGGCCGTCTCCAAGAAAGTGCTCTTTTCCGCCAACTGCTCGATGGGGATGCCCCGGTAGCGGAGAATACCCTTCTCGCCATCGGTGAAGGTTATGGCCGACAGGCACGAACCCGTGTTGCTGTAGCCTTCATCCAGAGTGATGTGGCCCGATGCTTCTCTGAGCCCCGATATGTCGACGGCCCGCTCTCCTTCCGTCCCCACAACCACCGGAAGATCGTGCGTGGCCCCATCGATCACGAGTCTGGCGGTCTCCGACATATCCGCTCCTTTTCGTGCTTCCGTTACCGCTTCTACTAGTCTACCGGGAGATCGATGGCCGCTATGGCCGCGGGCGCGCGGCGGAGGATCTCAGGCTGCCGCGGCCTCGCGGTCGAGCCCGTCCAACCGGCTGTAGAACGAGGCGACCCGGTGTGTCTTGGCGTAGCTTACATGAAGAACAGTGGCGATCTCGGCCAAAGCGGTCTCAGGTATGGATCCCCAGCTCAGCGTGAGCTCACGTAACATCGGCACCAGCGTAGCGGGGCCGGCACCCAACTCTTCTGCCAGCAGGGCGATCTCTTTGCGCATATCAGTCATCTTGCGATTCCTTTCGATCCGGGTACTAACGCATGGTGGAGCGCTCAAACCCGTCGGGAGCCAGGGGGGTGGGCTGCCCGACGGGCGAGCAGCGTCGTTAGAATATAGAATCTATATTCCATTGTCAAGGGCCTTCTAGAAAGTGGTCGCTCATGCGCCGTGGTGCTAGAATCACGCGGTGGTCGAAACCGCACATTCCGTGAAGACTCCTTGCCAGCAGCGTAGTCGCGACTCCCTGGAGCGGATCCTCAAGACGGCTGAGGCGCTCATTCGCACTAAGGGATTTGAGGCGCTGACCGTGGCTGAGGTCGTTCGGCGCTCTGAGACGTCGATCGGCACGTTCTACGCCCGTTTCATCGACAAGACGGCTCTCCTCCATGCCGTGCAGGAGAGGGTGCATGGCCGCGAGGAGACGCAGATACGCGAACGGGTGGGCAAGGTCGGCTGGGATACGCTATCGCTCGAAGAGACCGTCCGAGGTCTGGTGGACATCAAGCGCGCGGTCACCAAGGGGAACGAGAGGCTGCTGGAAGCTTTCGTGGTCCACGGAGCCACCGATCCCGTCGTGCGTCAGCGCGGCTACCGCTACAAGGCCTCGGTCGAAAATCTCGAGGTGGAGGTCCTGATGCGTCACGCGGCCCAGATCGGGCACCAGGATCCGGAGTCGGCGGCTCGGGTGGCCTCGCGTCTGTGGCAGGCTGCCCAGGAAGAACAGGTGCAGAGGTCGCAGTCGGGAGTGACCTCTCCGGGCGCGGTTCCCCAGGATCTGCTCATGCAGAAACTGGCCGAAGTGGTGATCGCCTACCTGCGGTCGCCCGACATCTCCGGAGCGCCGCTGAGCGAACCCTCCGCGAGCTGAATCCCGCCGGCCGGCCGCTCGGGGCGCATGCCGGCGTCCTCCAGAGCGGGCATGAGCCGCGGCTGCGCCTCGGTGCTACACTTCCGGGCAGAGATGGAACTCTGGCACAGTCACCTATTGCGGGAGAAAGTCGACCAGAGCAGCCTGCTGGTTCAGGGAAACCGCGCCTGCGCCCTGGGAGCCCTCGACGCCGGCGTGCGCTTCTTGGCCGGCTACCCCATCACCCCCAGCTCCGAGATCATGGAAGCCATGGCCTACGAGTTGCCACGGGTGGGCGGCGTCTTCATGCAGATGGAGGACGAGATCGCCTCCATCTGCGCCTGCATCGGCGCTTCGCTGACCGGCGAACTGGCCATGACCGCCACCTCCGGGCCCGGCTTCTCGCTCATGCAGGAGGCTCTCGGCTACGCCATCATGGTGGAGGCGCCGCTGCTGATCGTGAACGTCATGCGGGCCGGGCCGTCCACCGGGCGCCCCACGGCCCCCTCCCAGGGCGACGTCATGCAGGCCCGCTGGGGCACGCACGGCGATCACCCGGCCATCGTGCTGGCGGCCTCCAACGTGGCCGACATGTACCGTCTGACCATGGCGGCCGTGCGCTTCGCCCAGCGCTTCCGCACCCCGGTCATCCTGCTCGCCGACGAGGTGGTGGGCCACATGCGGGAGAGCTTCTCTCCCGAGCTGGTCGGTCGCTATCGGCTGACCAGCGGCGACTTCGATTTCACCCCCGGATACGTCCATCCCGATCTGGTGCGCGAGGTGCATCCACCGCACGTGCTCGGCTCGGAGACCCATCCCCACGTGACCGGACTCATCCACGACGAGACCGGCTTTCCGACCAACGATCCCGAGAAGAGCGAGAAGTTCATCCGCGAGCTCTACGACAAGGTGGGCAACCACCGGGACGAGCTCTGCCTGTACGACGTCAAGAACGAGGGCAAGGGCCGGGTGTGCATCGTGGCCTACGGCTCCTGCGCCCGCAGCGCCCGGGCTGCCTGGAAGCTGGCCGATCAGGAGGGGCTGTCGGTGGAGGTGCTGCACCTCTACACGCTGTTCCCGCTGCCGGTGGAGATCATCCAGACGGTGGCCCGGCGGGTGGAGTTCATGCTCATCCCCGAGTTGAACCTGGGCCAGTATGCGCGCGAGGTGCGCAAGATGGCGGAGAACTGGACGACGGTGATCAGCATGGGCAAGATCGACGGGACCCTGATCACCCCGCGCGAGATCCTCGACCGGGTGACCGAGCTGGTGGGCAAGTATGAGAGCGTGTAGCGCGACGGCGGGGGCCGGAGCGCGGCGACGGCGCGCCCGTCCGCGCCCCGGAGACGCTGATGGCCCTCGAGATCGATCAACTCCTGCACACCGAGCGGTTGCCGCACATCTGGTGCCCGGGCTGCGGCGTCGGCATGGTCACCGGGGCCTTCCTGCGGGCCGTGGTCGACCTGGGGCTCAAGCGCGAGAAGACGGTGGTGGTGGGCGGCATCGGCTGCTCGAGCCGGGCCACCGGGTATATCGACGTGGGCACCGTCCACTCCATCCACGGCCGGGCGCTGGTCTTCGCCACCGGCATCAAGATGGCCAGACCCGACTTCACCGTCATCGTGCTCACCGGCGACGGCGACGGGGCCGCCATCGGCGGCAACCACCTCATCCACGCCTGCAGGCGCAACATCGACATCACCTGCATCTTGTTCAACAACCAGGTGTACGGCATGACCGGGGGCCAACTCTCCCCCACCATGGACTTGGGCGACCGCGCCACCACGGCTCCTTACGGCCAGGTGGAGCCGCCCTTCGACCTCTGCCGGCTGGTCGAGGCGGCAGGGGCGAGCTTCGTGGCCCGGGGCACGGCGGCCCAGATCCGGCCGATGGAGAGGATGATCAAGGAGGGGATCCAGCACCCGGGCTTCGCCTTCATCGAGGCGGTGGTGCCCTGTCCCACGGAATACGGCAAGCGGAACGCCCCCGCCAACGTGGTGGACATGCTGGACGACGAGAAGGCCCGGTCCATCTCGAAGGCCAAGGCCGCCCAGCTTTCGCCCGAGGAGCTGGCAGGCAAGATCGTGACCGGCGTGCTGCACCGTGACGCGGACGCGCCCGAGTTCCAGCGCGCCTACGCGGCGGTCGTCGCCCGCGCTCAGGCGGAGGCGGCGGAGCAGGCGGCCCGGGAGAGCGCGTCGTGAGCGCGGCCGCGTCGAAGGCCGCGGCGGGGCGCGGAGGGCGCCCGGGCGCCGGCGGCGCCCGCCGGCCTGCCGGCGCAGGCGCCCCGCGGGCGCCGACTGCGGCTCCCCCGCTCCGGAGCGCGCCGGCCTGCTGGCGGCGCGCGACTTCATCGAGGTGCGCTTCGGCGGCAGCGGCGGCCAGGGCGTGATCCTCATGGGCGTCATCCTGGCCATGGCGGCCACCCGCGACCATCGCTACGTGGTGCAGACCCAGTCGTATGGCCCGGAGGCGCGCGGCGGCTACAGCCGCAGCGACGTCATCATCTCCGATCGTCCGATAGACTATCCCGAATTGGAGCACGCCGACCTGCTCGTCGCTCTGTCCCAGGAGGCGGTCAGTGCGTATGTCCGGCTCCTGCGTCCGGGCGGCATCCTTATCTACGATTCCGAGAATGTCACTGAGCCACCACGGATCGCGGGCACGAGCTTCGGGGTACCGTTCACGCGGCTGGCGGTCGAAGCGACCGGACGGCGACAGACCGCCAACATCCTCACGCTCGGCGCCGTCGCGGGCATGACCGGCGTGGTGTCGGTGGAGTCGTTGCGGAAGGCGGTGATGGGCATGGTGCCGAAAGGCACGGAGGAAGTGAACACCAAGGCGCTGGTCCGAGGGCTGGCGCTCGACGCAACCGAGTGGCGAGGGGGAGACGGATGATCGTAGCGGGGATCGACGTAGGAGCCAAGAACGTGCACGCCGTGCTCATGAGGGACGGCGAGTTGGTGGCTCGCGCGGCAGTCCTGTCGGGGTTCGACCACGAGGAGTCGGCCGAGCGGGGCTTGGCCGAGGCGGCAGCGGCCGCGGGGGTCGGCCGCGGGGACATCGACCTGGTGGCAGCCACCGGCGCCGGGCGCAAGGCCCTCTCCTTCGCCGCCCAGCAGCCCACCGAGATCGCCGCCGACGCTCGGGGCGTCTTCGACCTCTACCCTGGGGCGCGCACCGTCATCGACGTGGGCGCCGACGAGGCCCGCGCCATCCGCCTGGGCGCCGACGGCAAGGTGGTCGACTTCGCCATCAACGAGAAGTGCGCCGCCGGGGCCGGCGCTTTCGTGGAGGCAATGAGCCGGGCATTGGAGATGGACCTGGACGACTTCGCCAAGGCGTCTCTCGATTCCACCGAGACGATCCCCATGAACGCTCAGTGCACGGTCTTCGCCGAGTCGGAGGTGGTGAGCCTCATCCACGCCAACACGCCTCCGGCCGACATCGCCCGGGCGGTGCACGACGCCATGGCCAGCCGGGTATCGGCGATGGTGCGGCGCATCGGCATCGAGGATCCGGTGGTCCTGGGCGGCGGGGCCGCTCGCAACATCGGGTTCGTCAAATCCTTGTCGGAGGCTCTGGGCGGGGTGGATATCTACGTCTTGGCGGATGCCGAATACCTGGGGGCCCACGGCGCGGCCCTCATCGCCTGGGAGGCGGCACAGGCGGGGAAGTAGACCGCCAGCTCGTAGCGTCTGATGTCAAGACGCGACGCGGGAGGTGCACATGCGCTTGACGGCGATCGTACAGACGAGAAGATGATCACTATCGTCGCGCTCTGCCCCGAGCTGGACGTGGCCAGCCAGGGAGACACGGTCGAGGAAGCCACCGAGAACCTCAAAGAGGCGGTACGAGCTCTTCCTCGAATGCGCGTGCGAGGAAGAGCTGCCGGTGCCGGCTCGAGACCCAGGTCCACGTGACACTTCGATTGGCACCGTCGACGGGCGGCGCGTGGCCGGCGAGGGCAGGCCGACGGTGGAGCGGCTTAGGATCCTCTCCGGGGCCGATGTCTGCCGGCATCCTCGCGACTGCATGGGTTCGTCGAGGTCAGGCGCACGAGGCAGTCACATCGTGATGCAGAAGAGCGAGACCGAGCGGGACGATCACCGTCCCGGTTCCAGATCATCATGAGCTCAAGAAGGGGACCCTCATGGCGATCGTCCGGCAGTCGCGGGTCCCCCGGTCGCGAGTTCGAGGAGGAGCTGAGAGCGGCCCATACCTCCCCTTCCCGCTCCCGCTCTCGCCCGGGTATCATCCGCAGGTGCCGCTAGGGCTGAGGAAGGACACTGGGAGCAATGGAACAGAAGCAAGAATTCTGGAGATGGAGCGAAAAGATCTGGCAGGCTCCTGACCTGGACTGGCGGACGGCCTCGGCCGTGACCGTGGGCATCGACGTCGGGTCGGTCAGCTCTCAGGCCGTGTTGCTCGCCGATGGCAAGCTGCTCTCCTTCTGCTCCACCCGCACCGGCTCCAACAGCCCCGACAGCGCCCTCCGCGCCTTCAAGGGGGCGAGCGAGCCTCTGGGTCTCACCCTGGACGACGTCAGCTACGCCGTGGGCACCGGCTACGGGCGGGTGAACGTGCCCTTCGCCGACCGCACCATCACCGAGATCGCCTGCCACGCCCGGGGGGCCAACTTCATGGGCGGGCCGAGCGTGCGCACCATCCTCGACATGGGCGGGCAGGACTGCAAGGTCATCCGCTGCGACGAGCGGGGCAAGGTGCTGAACTTCATCATGAACGACAAGTGCGCGGCCGGGACGGGCCGGGGCATGGAGGTCATCGCCGACGTGCTGTCGGTGCCCATCGAGGACATCGGCCGGCGCTCCTTCGAGATCGACGAGGAGCCGCCAGCCGGTGAGCAATGTCTGCACGGTGTTCGCGAAATCGGAGGCCACGTCGCTGCTCCGCGCCGGATGGAGCGTCGAGCGGGTGCTCGCCGCTTACTGCGCGGCCATGGCGCAGCGGGTGGCAGGGCTGATCGAGCGCATGGAGGTGGAGCGGGAGTTCTTCATCACCGGCGGGATCGGCAAGAACATCGGTGTGACCCGGCGCATCGAGCGGCTGATCGGGGTGGAGGCCATCAAGCTGCCCGCCGACTCGGTGCTCGATCCGCAGATCGCCGGCGCCCTGGGCGCGGCGCTCTTCGCCCATTCGCTGCATCGCAAGGCGCAGAAGGCAGAAGGCCGCGGCAGCGGCGGCACCGGCGCCGCGGCGCTCGGCGGGCGACCGCGGGCCGACCGGCTCGGCCGCGGAGTAGGCGCGGATGATCGCCAACTACGGCTACGAAGACGGCTCCGGCTTCTACTACATCACCATCGACGGAGATCTGTGCGCCCGCTGCCCCGAACACGGCTGTGTCAAAGCCTGCCCGCACGACGTGTACGCCATAGAGATGGACGACTACGATGACTTCGTCGCTGTGGTCGCCGAGACGGCACGAAAGCGTCTTCGCGAGCTGTGCGCCACCTGCAAGGGGCAGAACGGAGGCGGCGGGACGGAGCGCAAGCTGCCCTGTACCGCGGCCTGTCCGGCGGCCGCCCTGCGGCACAGCTGGTAGCGAGGTGGAGCCGGCCGGCATCGGGAAGGTCGCCGGGGCGGTGGAGGCGGCCGGGGCGTGGAGCTGCCGGGGCCGTAGAGGTGCGAGTGGACGGTGTCACCGTCCAGGTTTCAGCCGGCGCCAGCCTCCTCGCGGCCTGTGATCAAGCCGGTGCGTACGTTCCCCGTCTGTGCGCCTACCCCGGTCTGACGTGCGTGCGCCCGGTCCGGATCGGGCGGCGGCGAGTGCGGTCTCTGCTTGGTGCGGCTCGGGGACGGCTCGATCGCTCTCGCGTGTGCCACCCCGGCGGCGCCCGGGCTGGAGGTGACCACCGACGACCCGGAGTTGCGCGTCCTCCGGCTGGAGCGACTGGCGGCCATCCTGGCCGAGCACCCGCACATCTGCCTCAGTTGCCCCGACCGCGACGGCTGCACCCGCGACGAGTGCACCTACGGGAACCCGCCGGAGGCACGCTGCTGCGGCGAGTTCGGCCGCTGCGAACTGGGCAAGGTGGTGGCGTTCGTCGACCCGGCCGTCGCGCTTCGCCGCACGGCGGTGGCGGTGTCGCGCGACGCCGTGGTCGAAGGGCGCATCCGGCGCGAGCCGGGGCTCTGCGTCGGCTGTGGGCGCTGCGTGGCGGCATGTGAGACAGCTGCCTGAAGCCGGGCGGGCGCTGGAGATGGCGCCCGCGCCCGTCGGATCTGCGCGATCCGCCGAGGCCGGCGCGGGGCCCGAGCTTCGCGTGGCGGCGCGGCCGAAATGCGAGACTCTCCGCGCCTCGGGCTGCACCTTCTGCGGGCAATGCGTCCTGGTCTGCCCCACCGGCGCGCTGACCGCTCCCGGGCGATGAGGGGGCCCGCTGGTTGGCCGGGCGCCGCGAACGGAGCGGACTGGCCGCTCCGGTCCTGCCTCCTGACCGGTCCCGAGCGGCCGTCACCCCGGAGACCTGGACGCTGGTGCCGCGGGAAGCCGGGGTGTTCCAGCTCGTCGATCGCGCAGGGACAGGTGCTGCGCATCGGCGGGGTGGCCGATCTGCGGCAGGGCCTGACTCAGGCGCTCGAGGAGTCGGCCTGCGCGCCGGCCGCTTTCTTCCAGATGGAGCTCGACCCCCTCTTCACGCAGCGCGAGAGCGAGTTACTGGCCCGCTACGCTCAGGAGCACGGAGGACTACCGCCCGGGAACGACCTGGGCGACGACCTGTTCTGATCCGACTCGGCACGACCTGCGGGCTGACTGCTAGGCTGCGAGCGCGAGGGAGCGAGTGGTCGAGCCGATGGAGCAAGGCGAGGCATGACGGTCGTCGGCGTGCTCTCCGACACCCACGGGCATCTCTATCCAAGAGTCAGGCAGCTGCTGGAGGGTGTGGATCACATCATCCACGCGGGCGACGTCGGCTCGCCCCAGGTGCTTGCCGAGCTGCGGACGATCGCCCCGTCACGGCTGTGCGCGGCAACTGTGACGCTGGAGCCTGGGCTCAGAGTCTACCCGTCCGCGCCGAGGTGGAGCTGGAAGGCGTCCGCATCCTGGTGGGCCACGTCGCCGGCCGTCTTAGGGATGAGGCGGCGAGCGGCGGCCCCGGGGCGCCGAGGCCCACTCCGCGGCCCAAAGCGGTCCCTTCGCGGTGGTGATCAGCGGGCACAGTCATCTGGCCTCCATCGAGAAGCGCGACGGCGTGCTGCACCTGAACCCCGGCTCGGCCGGGCCGCGCCGCTTCGGGCGGCCGCGGACGGTGGCCCGGCTGGAGATCGGCGCTCCGCGCGAGTCGGAGGTCGGGGAACAGTCCGGCGCTGGACCCGAAGTGAGCGCGACCATCCTGGTGGCCGAGAGCGAGAGCTGAGGAGCGGAGCCCGTCCCGAGCCGGCGATCGCCGGAGAGTCGCGTCGGCCTCGCGCCGCGAGGCTCGCCGGTTCCTCCGCTGCCTACAGGCTCCGGGCCACGTGGCCGGTCAGCTCGCCCAGCCGGTAGGTGTAGCTGCCCATCTCGTTGTCGTACCAGCCGAAGATCTTGACGTGAGTGAGCGGGATACGGTGTTCGCGGTAGGCGGGCGCCCCATTCGCGGTACCCGTTGCGGCGGCCCCGCTCGACTCGCCTGCCGGTACGCGGAGATCGACGAAGCCGGTGCGGGTGTGGGTCTCCACCGCCTCGATGACCACCGCCGCGTCTTCACCCAGCATGTCGGCGGACACGTTCTGTTCTTCGCTGTACTTGAGCAGCCCGCGGGCCTCGCCCTCAGCGGCGTCCTGGTAGATGGCGTTGATGTCGTCCCGGTCCACGGAGACCGTGCCATCGGGCAGCGCCTCGCTCTGGAAGGTCACGTTCAGGATGATGAGGCTCACGCTGGCGGTGGGGATCCGCACCGAGTCGGCCATGAAGCCGATGCGGGCGATCTCCGGCATGACCTGCTCCAGCGCCTTGGCCGCGTTGGTGGAAGTGAGCACGATGTTGTTCATGGCCGAGCGGGTCTTGCGCAGATCGGTGGCCCCGGAGCCGGGCACCGCGTCCAGCACCGGCTGGCTGTTGGTGACCGCGTGGACGGTGCTCATCCCCGCCGTGATCATGTGGCGGGTGAGGTCCCGGGCGAGGAGAGGCTGCAACATGTGGGCGAGAGCCGTGGTGGTGCAGGAGGCGGCCGACACCAGCTTGTGCTTGCCCGGATCGTAGTCGCAGTGGTTGATCCCGTGGATAAGGATGGCCGCGTCCTCGGGCAGCGGCACACCTTTCAGCTTGCTCTTGAACGGGGAGCTCTGCACCACCGTGCGCGCTCCGGCGGCCAGGTGGCCCCGGAGCGCCCCTTTCGGATCGTCGGCGTCGGCGTGCGGATCGCGGAACTTGCCGGTGCATTCCACCACCAGGCTCACGCCGTGATCGCGCCAGGGGATCTCCTTGGGGTTGCGGACCTCCCGCAGGACGACGATCTCCTTGCCGTGGGCGCGGATGAGTCCCGTGGCCTCATCGATCACCTGGATGTCGCGGGTGCCCTGATGGCCGTAGAGGAAGCGGTGCAGCGGCCCGTAGGTGCTGTCCTTGCCGATGTACTCGACGACGGACTGCAGCGAGGTTCCCACCGGCCGGCCCACGTTGACCACGAAGCGGTCGAAGTCGCCGTGGCCCAGGTGGTACCACAGGGTCAGCTTGCCGATGCGGCCCAGCCCGTTGATCCCCAGCGTCCTTGGTGCGCTCATCCCGCGACCTCCTGTTCTGTCTACGTTACCTACGGCGCCACGTGCGGCGCCAGACTCCGCTCTACTGGGTGAGGATCGGCCGAGCCAGCATGGGGATCCGCCCCAGGAAGATGTTGCCGGTCCGGCCGTCGATGGAGAGCCAATCGCCTGCCTTCAGCTTGACTCCGGCCAGCCTGGCCGTCCCCTGGTGCTCGATCACCTCGAGCTCCCGACAATCGACCACGGCGGTCTTGCCCAGGCGTTTGGCGGTGACGGCCGCGTGCGAGGTGGCCCCGCCTCTGGCGGTCAGCAGGCCGGCGACCCGGGTGATCATGGCGATGTCCTCGGGCACGGTGTCGGGCCGCAGCAGCACGATGTTGTCGTCGGGAGCGTCGGCAAGCAGCCGGTCGATCTGCTGGGCGTTGATGGCCACCCGCCCGGAGTAGGCGCCCCCGGCCACACCCATGCCCACGGCCGCCGGGGGCCCGAAGTGGGGCGACGAGGTGTCGAAGAAGGGCGCATCCTTGGTCTGCTCGTGCACCATGGCGCGCTTCTGCAGGATGTACAGGTCCTTGCCCGAGGCGGACTCGAAGGTGAACTCGATCTCCTGCGGATCGTGCTCCCGCTTGTCGACCAGGTCGCGAGCCACGTCCAGCAGGGCCCGATAGACCTCGGGATAATCCTTTTCCAAAGAATGCTCGATCCCCCGGTAGGTGGGACTGCCGAGGCGCTGGGCTTCGGAGATGGGCCAGGGGAACACCAGACCGCCCACCAGGTCCTCACCCTGGCTGCGGGCGGTGAAGTCGCCGAACAGCCGCACCTGGTTGCTGTACGGCTCGAGCGGGTTGCGGGTGAAGGTGACCCCGGACCCCGACTCGCGGCTGAGGTTGCCAAAGACCATCCGCTGTACCACCACGGCCGTGCCCCACTCCTCCGCCACCCCGAGGTAGCGACGGTAGAGCTTGGCCTCGGGCGAATCCCAGGATTGCAGGACCTTGCGAATGCAGGCGACGACCTGGCGGAAGGGGTCGTCGGCGAACCTGACGCCCAGCTCTCGGGCCCGGGCCTTGTAGGTGAAGGCCAGCTCGCGCATGTGCTCGGGGAGGAAGTCGAGCTTGCGTTCGATGCCGTAGCGGGCCTTGAACTCGGTCATGATGCCGTCGAAGAAGTCCCGGTCGACACCCGAGGCCATGGCCCACGACTGGAGGAAGCGCCGGTAGGAGTCCCAGGCGGCCCACTCGAAGCCGGGCTTGCGGGAAAGAGCTTCGGCCAGCTTGTCGTTGAGGCCCACGTCGACGAAGGTGGTCATGAGCCCCGGCATGGAGATGGCCGCGCCCGAGCGGATGGAGAGCGTGAGCAGACGGGCGGGGTCGCCGAGGCGCAGGCCGGTCTCCTTCTCCAGGCGCCCGACCGCCTCGCGGACGCGCTCGAGGGTGTCGTCGTACAGCGGCCGGTACGACATGGCCGGCCAGGCGCTGAACAGCTCGGTGGAGAGGATGAACCCCTCGGGCACCCGGTGCTTGTAGGAGGCCATCTGCTTGAGGCCCAGTCCTTTGAAGCCCAGCGTCATCTGGTCGTCGGTCCCGGGCTTGGCCTCGTGGATGGGCGAGACCAGCCGTTCGGGATCGTAGTTCATCATCCGGGTGAGGGCGTGGTTGCTCAGGCGGCCGGTGAGAGTGGAGATCTGGCGCAGGGCGGCCGACACGTAGCGGTCGAGGGTCTGCATGCCCAGAGCCGAGACCAGCACTTCGCGGAGCACCATCTCCGCGGTCGCGTCCAGCGACATGCCCCGGATCTCGCACTGCCGGGGATCGTGCTCGAGCACCGTGCGCAGCACCTGGTCGTGACTGAGGATGGAGGTGCGGGACAGCTCGGTGACCGATCCGACGATGAACTGGAACACGTTGTGGTACTGGTGGAAGGTGAAGTTGTGGCTGCTGAAGCTGGACTCGAGCAGGCGCAGGTTGGTGGCAAGGTTACGGGAGTCGACGCCGTCCGCGGCCAGAGCGCGTTCGAACCGCCGGATCGCGGCGGCCATGCGCCGCAGAGAGTCGCGGGTCACGTAGGAGTCCATTCCTTCCGACACCAGGTCTTCGAGCAGGCGGGCCACCAGGTTCTCCACCCGGAACGAGAGTCCCAGGGCGTCGAACTTGGGCTCGGTGTAGGTGCCGTACATGGAAGGGATCCCGGCGGCGATGTGCCGTTTCTGGTAGATGTTCTCCACCGCGATGGACTGAACGGGGCTCAGGACTATGGCCTTCAGCTCTTCGAGCACGGTCAGGGCCATGTCGAGCAGACGGTCCCGGTTGGCGGCGTTGGGGTCGGCCTGCCAGGAGGTCAGGGCGCTGGCGAATCTCAGCCGGGTCTTGGCGTCGAGTTGCAGGTGGTGGCTCACGGCCGGACCGAGATCGGCGGCAGCGAGGAGTACTTCTGGGCCAGCAGCTGGTGGGTGCGGATCATGAGGGTCACCCGGCGGGGACCGCAGCCGCCGTCGGCGGCTGCGGGGAGCCCGCTCACCAGCTCTTCCAGGGTGGCCGACGGCAGGTTGACCAGGCGGTCGAGGAACGCCTCCACGTCGGTGGGCGACGGCGGCGCAAGCGTCGTTCGCGCGGATGCGCCGGCCGGCCCGGGGGCCACGGCCGTCCCGGCGTCGCCCTTCCATCTTGGAGCGCCGCCCACAGGCCCAGGAGCACGTCGTGGGGCTCCTCGGCCCATTCCCGCTCCCGGCGCACGGCGTCCATGGTGTTGGCCGACAGATACGGTTCCAACCCGGAGGGGTCGAGGGTGATCCAGTAGGAGAGCACGGCGCGGCTGAAGGCCACCAGGCGGTTGGACGACTCGGCATGGGACTGCTTGCGCAGGAAATGCATCAGGGTGTCGCGGCGCCCGCAGATCTCGTCGATCTCGGTAGAGACCGAGCGCAGCTCGCCCTCGGCGCCCACGTCGTTGAAGTAGACGGGGAAGGCCCGGAGCAGCTGCTTGGCCACGAAGTAGATGGGGCGGATGTCGGCGTTCAAGAAGCGGGTGACGTCGCGCTGGAACAGGTCGGTGTCGGCGATGTAGACGCCGCCCAGCCGGAGTTGCACGTTGAGGGCGGCCGCCAGGCGCTCGTACAGGGCGGGATTGGACTCGATGATGTGCATCCAGCAGCGGATCTTGGGCAGGTGGTAGGGGTTGACCACCGTCTCCCATTCGTCGGTGGCGCCCTGGATGTCGGGGTACTGGAACAGCCAGGAGAGGACGTCTTCGATCAGGTGGTCGGCCGCCGCGACGTTGCCTGCCTCGCCGATGGCCACCCCGATGGCCTCGTAGCACTGGAAGCGCATGAGCAGGAACTGGTCGGTGCGAGCCCGGAAGAAGCGGGTGAGGCGGCTGAGGATGCGGTCGACGTCCATGTGCCGCTCGGGCCTCATCAGCTGTCTGACCACACCCAGAAGGTCGACCATGACCTCGTTCTGACGGTAGCCGAGGGTGTCGTCCTTGAGGAAATAGAGGCACACCGCGAAGCGGTCCTCGAGGTTGTCGATGCGGAAGACCTGGTCGATGGCCTGGTCGAGGATGGCGGAGAAGGTGGGCAGATCGGGAGACAGCAACTCGGTCGCCGTCGCATCTTTCAGCTCGGACGATGAACTCGGCCACCCGCTCCGGAGCCAAGGGAGCGAAGTGCGCGGCCGCACCCTCAGGGTCGGTGAGCTCCGCCTCGACCGAGGTGGCCCACTCGGGGATGGGGAGCCGCTCCATCACTCGGCGGTAGCCGAGGAGCAAGAGGGCGCGGTAGAGCTCGAGAAAACGCCCGTTCGACGGAGGGCCGGCGGGCGGCGCTTTCGGCAAGGCCGCGCAAGAGGGTGTCGCGCTCCAAGAAGGGCGAGCGGCTGCCGCGGCAACGAACCGGGACAGGGATTCGGCCACGGTCCGCAGGCTCTCGTCGTAGGCGCCGGGGTGCGGTCCGTTGAGGGCGGCCGTGCACCACGTGAGCAGCTGGCGAAGAAGGAGCGAGGTCTGCTCCCCGGAAAGCGGAGAATCGAGGAGGTCCAGCACCAGCTCGGAGAGGAGCTCGAAGCATCGCGCGCGGTCCTCGGAACGCTCGAAGTAGGTCCAATTGCGGAGGAGGATGGTCTGGAAGCCGTCGATGAGCAGGTCGACGTTGCGAAAGGGGTGGAAGTACTCTGCCAGGGTCTCGGCGAGCGGCGTCCGCACGCCGTAGAGCCCTCCACGGCCTGCACAAGGGGCAGGTAACGGTCGGGGATGACCACCGGTTGGGCGGTGCCGGGCGATGTTGGCCCGCAGGGCGTCGGAGTCGACCGGCATCTCGATGGGCTTCAGCGAGAATGATACCCGTGGCGGCCGGGGAGCGAGGTCAGTCGTCGCGGTCGTCTCCCCACGCTCGGTGCTCTCGGCGTCCTCCGACTCGCCGTCTTCCTCCGGTCTCGGGATCGGAGGCGGGTGAGAAGGACTCGGGAGATGCGCATGCCGTCTACTTCGAGCACCTGGGCGTGGAAATCGCCCACCCGGGCTTCGTCGCCCACTCGCGGCCGGCGCTGCAGTTGCTCGAACACCCGTCCTCCCAGGGTGGGGAAACCCTCCTCCGGCACTTCCAGGCCCAGAGACTCCTCCAGGTAGTCGACGCGGGCGCCGCCGTCGACCGAGTAGCTGCCGTCGCCGCGGTCCTCCACCAGCGGCGCCTCGAGGTCGAACTCGTCCTGCACCTCGCCGATGAGCTCCTCGACCACGTCCTGGATGGTGACGATACCGGCCGTGCCGCCATGCTCGTCCACCACGATGGCGAGAGGCGTGCGGGTGCTCTGGAAGCGCTGCAAGGCCAACTCGATGTTGGAGGTCTCGGCGATGAAGCCGATGGGGCGCAGCAGGCGCCGCAAAGTGGCGTCGCGCGGCGCCCGGTAGAGGTCCTTGACGTGCACGTAGCCGACGATGTTGTCGATGTCCTCTTCGTAGACGGGATAGCGCGTGTGGTTGGTCTCGGCGATCTCGTCGATGACGGCGCTCACGGTCGTCGAGGTGGGCAGGGCGGCCATCTCGGTGCGGGGCACCATGATGTCGCTCACGGTCTGGTCGCCGAACGTGAGCGCCCGGCGCATGAGGATCTGCTCCACCTCGTCGATGTGGCCTACTTCCTGACTGGCCTCCAGGATCATGCGCAGCTCTTCCTCCGAGTGGGCCAGATCACGCTCGGATGCCGGCTGGATGCGGAAGAACTTGAGGATGCCGGCCGCGGAGATGTACATGAGCCAGGTGAGCGGCCGGGTGATCAGATAGAACCAGCGGAGGGGCAGAGCTACCGACAAGGTGGACTGCTCGGCCTTGCGGATGGCGATCGACTTAGGCACCAACTCCCCGAAGATGATGGTGATGAAGGTCACGACCACGAAGCCGATGATGGCGGCCGCGGTATGGCTTATCCCCAGGTCGAAGACCCGGGTGAACGCCGAGGCGCCCAGCCAGCCCAGTCCCAGGCTGGCGACGGTGACGCCGAGCTGGGTGGCGGACAGATAGGAGTCGAGGTTGTTGACGATATGATCGGCCACGTGGGCACGTCTGCTGCCCAGCGCGGCCAGCTCGGTTATCCGGGTGTCGCGCACCTTCACGATGGCGAACTCGGCCACCACGAAGAAGGCGTTGACCAGGACCAGGAGTACGACGCCGATGATCTCGATGACGGTGGAACTCATCGCGGAATCATCCGGCGAGAGGGCGCCGTGAGAAGGCGGATACTTCGGGGATCGTCAGGCGTGTCCATTTCGCTATGCCCAAGCATAGCATAAGGGTCGGCGCGGACCGGCCGGGGAAGCTCCGCGCGGCCCGGCAGCAGAGCCGCGCGAAACTGCTCCCTCGAACGGCGCCCGCGGAAGCCGCCTACGACCTCTTGACTTTGGGGTATCTTGACGTCGACCGGCCGCATCGCCGCTCCATCGCGACTAAAGGGCCCGAATGCAAATTCTCGTCATCGAGGACAATCGCACTCTCGCCGTCAATATCCGCCGGTACCTCGAGTTGGAGCACTACGCGGCGTCGGTCAGCTTCAACGGTCAGGATGGACTGGACCGAGCCCTGGCGGAAGCGTGCGACTGCATCATCCTCGACCTGGACCTGCCCGGGCTGCACGGTCTTGAGGTCTGCCGGCGGCTGCGGGCCGCCGGCAACGACTCGCCGATCTTGATCCTCACCGCGAGCGGGACGAAAGCGGACGTCGTGCAGGGTCTCGACGCCGGTGCCGACGATTACCTCGTCAAGCCGTTTGATATGGAGGAGTTGCTCGCCCGGGTGCGCACGCTCCTGCGCAGGCGAGGGACGGTCTGCAGCCCGCTACTTTCGGCCGCGGATGTGACACTGGACAGCAACACTCACGAAGTCCGGCGGGGCGGCACAAGAGTGCACCTGGCACCGAAGGAGTACGCCCTGCTGGACTACCTCATGCGCAACCTTGGCGTCGTCCAGGATCGGGGCTCGATCATCGAGCACGTGTGGGGAGAGCACAGCGCGCTCATCCCCTACCAGACCGTAGACGTGCACGTGTCGTATTTGCGGCGGAAACTGGGCAGGGACCTCATTCGCACCGTCCCCAACAAGGGCTACTACGTCTCCGGATAACCATCGTGTTCAAGCGCCTACGCTACAAGATCGCCCTTCAGTTCACTGCCCTGGTGTTCATAGTGATGCTGGTGGTCGGCGGGGTGTACATCGGCGTCCAGTATTTCAGCACGCACCGCTCCACCAACGACCAGCTTCGCAGCGACGCGGTCCTGCTTCAGACGGAGCTCGCCGAAGAGCCGCGGGCC
>CAWEJM010000022.1:0-9253 GCA_963809395.1 uncultured Actinomycetes bacterium
TGCGCGACGGCGACAGCGCCCTTTACCGGCCCCGCCAGGTCTACGTGGGCGAGCCTCAGCGCAACTACGTGCCGATAGACGAGCGCGGAGGAGGCGGGTGCTTGGCTCCCGGTGGTGTCGACGCGGGGGTCCCGTGCCGATAGGAACGGCGCCGCCGGCGCCGGCGGCGCCAACGGTACGTCGCGTACGTAGCCCCAGCGATCACTACCACTGCCCCCGCCGCCCAGGGAAGAACGCTCATCACCGTGATGAAACGTACCGCGTAACTCGACTGGTCGAGCGTGCTGGCGCCCGCGACCAGCAGGGCGTCTAGGCGGTGCACGCCGGCCGCGTTCCCCACGTTCACAGGCACCTCGCTCCGGCCAGGCTGCAACTCCACCTCCAGCCGGTCGCCGTCGGGAAGGGCTAGGCCTTCGCCGCTGAGCCGCACCTCCACCTTGAGCGGATAGTCGGCTCCATTGTCAACGGCCAAGCTTGATCACTCCTCGCTGACCCCTGATGAGTCGTGGGATCGGCGGCGGCGAAGCTCACCTTGTCCAGCTCGCTCTGGGCCAGCGCCCGAGCTTGGTCGGCGTACGCCAGCCCCACGCTCGCCACCTGTGGGCTGGTCTGTGGACGCCACCACCAGCGGCTTTCCGCCGTGTAGAGCAGCCGGTAGGCCGCTCCCACCGGAGCCCGAGTGACGTCGGCGGCGCCGGCCAGGTCGGCCACGGTCGCGTGGGCCGCCCGGAGATTGGCGAGCAGTGATCCCTCGATGTAGCCCTGGGGCCCGGGCGCGTCCCGGCTGAACAGCACCGGCCGCGTCGCAGGAGCGTGAGCGCGCAGAAGCTCCGTTAGCGTCAGGGTCTCCACCCAGTCAAGGCTCCCCAGAACCTCACCGATGGCCCGCACGTAGGCGCTGGGAGGAATCGTAAAGTCCGCCTCGGGTGTGATCACGAAGGCCTCACTGGTCCCCGACGCGAGTTCCGCGGCCAGGCCGGCGAAGAACGCGCCGGCATCCCAGGGAGGGGTCATGAGAGAACGAAGGCGGCTGTTGGCGAAGACCAGGGTAACCCGGTCGTTCTCGGTATCGCGCACCCGCGCGGCCACGGTATCGCCGGTCGACCTGCTCGGCGAGGTTCGCGGCCAGATCGGCCATCCACGACCACATGATCGATGGAGGCCTGCCCATAGTAAGACAAGCTGGCGGTCGTCATGGCGAGATCGGGCGAATAGGCGCCGGTGAGCGTCGATCCCAGACCTAGGGTCTGTAGCAGTTCCTGCTTGCCCAGCTGGATCTGTTCGAAGCCGTCTCTCCACCCCTCCGCGGCGAGCACGCCCAAGTCGGGGCCTGCATAGGGACCGGCGGCTATCTCCACGGACTCCATGCCGGCCAGCTCTTTGAAGGCCGGCCAAGGCCTGGGCGGCGTTCTTGACCGCCGGGTCGTCGATGCCCACTTCCTGGCGCGCGCCGGAAGTGTCGAGACGAGCATACCCGTCGGCCATGTCCCGAAGCTGGGTCAGCAGGATGGGTTCCACCGCCAGAGTGAACCGCCAACTGGGGAATCCACCGGCAGAATCGAGTAGTGCGTTCAACCCGTCGGGGCTCTCGCTCGCCGGGGCGACTGCGTCTTCCAGTACCCGGTCGAAGAACACCCCGCTCGAGTCCCGGTGCACGCCCACAGCGACGGGCCAGACGAAGGCGATGTCGAGGGGCTGGTCACGGGGAGCGGCCTTGCCGAGCCACACGGTACCGCTGGCCCGGGTCACTCCCCCGGAAATCGCCCGCACCGTGACGAGGTAGGCGCCCGGTGCTCCCAGTGTCCCTTCGGGGAGAAGAACAGTGACGGTCCACGGGCCGGTCGAGCTACGCTCGTCACTTCGCCGCCGCCGGTCTCGCTGCCCCCGCCCGCTTCGCTACCCGAAAGGGCCAACTCTTGAGACAGAATAGCGGCCTGCGGAAGCTGAGGGTCGCTCTGTCCCACCTGAGAGAACTCCGCGGGCCCGCCGATCCGCACCACAAGCAGAGCATTGGTCAGTTCCGCCGAGGATGCTCCCTTGATAGTCAGCGTGACCGCGTCGCTGACGAGACTCAGACCCCGATCGACGTCGATAGTGAGCTGACCGGCCGCCGCAGCCGCCGGCGGCGCCGGCAGGGCCACGAGCGACAAGATCGCGACGACCGTGACCGCCGCAAGGGCCGCGCCTACCGCTGCGAAAGACGGGAGCAGCCGCCGACTCATGGTGACGAAGCGAAAGACGGGAAAACCGGCAGGCCTCATGGCGCCTCAGTGTAGCATGGAGGTCGGCGCCGTCCGGAAGCACCCCCGACGGACGCGAGAGATGGCCGCTCAGCCCGCAGGGACGGCTTCGGGCGACAGCCGCTTCACCAGCCGCAAAGCGCTGCCTTCGGCATCGCTGTCGGTCAGCTCCACCGAGTCGACCAGGGCCCGGATGATCGTGAGCCCCAACCCGCCCCCGCTCATGGAGTCGCAGAGGCTGGAGGGCAGAATGCGGCGCCGGCCGTCGGGGTTGGAGACCGTGATCTCCCATGTGTCAGCTTTCGGGTGAAAGTCTAGGCGCAGAGCGGGAAACGGCTCAGCTCGCGTCGCAGCCCGATTGCTGGCGGGGTTGTTCCGTCCGGCCCAGCAAGAAAGCAGGTGCAGGCCTCGGTGACCACAACCTTGAGATCGGCGATGACCTCTTCATCAAGAGCCTCCCGCGCTCCCAAGGCGCCGACGACAAGACGGCACAAGGCCACGTATTCCGCCTTGCAGGGAACGACGAGCGATACTGACGCCTGCGCGCCCCCTTGTGGGCCGGTCATGTGTTCCGCTGCCTGTGTCATGTGCATCCAAGAACCATCCGCACGTTGCTCCACTCCACCCTGATGTTACCCTCGGGCGGGCGAGGTCTAAACCGGGCGGGGCCGCCGGCGTCCGACCGCGAGCCCCCGGCATCCTAGTCCCAGGCCTGCACCATCCCAAGGTCTTCGCCGCAGGTGGCGCAGAGCCCCTGCTTCAGCCAAGACTTCTCGATCTTCGCCTCGTCTCGCCGGATAACCGTCCGCCCGCACGCCGGACAGACCGTGTGCCGGCCGGCATGGCCTTGTACGTTGCCCACGTAGACGAACTTCAGCCCCGCCGCCTTCCCGATGGTCACGCCTCGTTCCAGCGTCTTGATGGAGGTAGGGGGAAGGTAGGAAAGCTCGAAGTCCGGGATGAAGCGGGTCAGGTGCCAGGGAGTCCCCGGACCCAGGTTGTCGCGCACCCACATGGCCATGGCGTTCAGGCTGACGTCGTCGTCGTTGAGATCCGGGACGATGTTCGAGACCACCTCCACGTGACACCCATGTACCTCCTTGGCCCGCGCGGTCATGGCGAAGGCCGGAGCCGGGTCCTTGACTTTGGTGAGACGGGCCCACGCCTCAGCCGAGGCGGCCTTCAGGTCGAACTTGAAGGCATCGATGACCGGGGCCACGTAGTCCAGGGCGGCTTCAGTGAGATAGGCCGCGGTGATGAACGCCGTGTACAGGCCGGCTTCCTTGAAGGCCGCACAGACGTCGTGCACGTACTCGATCCACACCACCGGATCGTTGTAGGTGAAGGCCACGCCAGAGAGCTTGTGCTTGCGGGCCATCGCTACCGCCTGCGCGGGAGTCAGCACCGGTAGCCGGGCGGTCTCGGTGCGGGCGCTCGCATGCGATATCTGCCAGTTCTGACAGCCGGAGCAGAGCACGTTGCAGCCATAGCTGCCCAGGGAGAGAGCTCGGGTGCCGGGATGGAAGTGAAAGAGCGGCTTCTTCTCGATCTCGTCACTGATGATCGAGGCGGGCCGGGCGTAGGTGAGACAGACCATGCGGCCGTCGCGCACTCCGCGGGCTCTGCACAGACCCTCCGCGCCCTCCTTCACGACACAGTAGTGCGGGCACAGCGTGCAGCGGACCTTGCCGTCGCCGGTCTCTTCCCAGAAGAGCGTTTCGCCGCGTGGCGCCTTCGCGGCGGCCCCAGGCTCCGCCGTCACCGAGCTCCGCCGCGGCCGGGGGCCGCGCCGCGGCGCTCACCGCCCGCTCCGAGGCGGCAGATAGGGACGAACTCTGAAGACCGCACCCAGTTCGGCAGCAAGCTCGGCCACCGGTCCCACCGGAAGTCCGGGAATGCCGACCATGGTGACCGTGGTCTCCAATCCTGCCTGCACCGATTCGCGAATGAAATCAAGCACCGCGGCGAACGCACCTGGGTGGCTGGGATGGCACAGCTCATCATAGGAGGCGGCGTCTGGTGCGTTCAGGCTGACCGAGATTCCATCCAGTCCCGCGGCGACCAATTCCTCCACCACGGCGCGGCCGGGGTGGAGGAGAGACGCGTGCCCGTTGGTGTCGACGCGCGACGCCAGACCGTTGGCGGCGAGCCAGCGCACGACCTCTAGAAGCACGTCGAGCTGTACGGTGGGCTCTCCCAGGCCGGTGAAGACTACCTCATGAGGTCTGACCACGCCGGCGGCAGGGTCGCCGGCCGGCTCGGTCACCCGCCGCGCGGCCGACTCGGCAAACCCGGTAGCCACCTCGGGAAGCGCCCCCGGCCCTATCTCCGCGTCGAGCGCCGCGATAGCATCCCCGGCAGTCGGTTCGTCGCCTTCGCTCAGGTAGAGATCCGATCCGAAGACCTCCCACGTCGACTCCCGCAGGCAGAAGGCGCACGCCGACGAGCAGCGACTGGTGAGGTTGACGTACAGATTCTTGCCGCCCCAGTACACATAGGTCGGCCGAGCGCCGACCGGGCGCGTGGGCGCCGGACGCGCGAGCGGAACGAGGGCGGCCGTGGCGGGTGTGGGCGTGGCGGGGTCGACGGGCGCGGCCGGAGGCCGCGCCGAAGCGCTCGGGCGAGTAGCCCGTCGGATGTACGTGGGGTCTGAACGGCTCATAATCGAGCCAGAAGTATACCCGCCCGGGCCCCATCCTCGCCTAGTTGTTAGACACGGCGGGTATAACCGTGGTATCAATTCATTGTGGGGAATGGCCACGCAGATCGGAGGGGCCCGGTTTCCACGCGCATATAAGTCCCGGTCGCAACCCGGACACGAATCCAGGAGGTAGAAGAGTTGAAGAGAAACCATTTCATGTTGATCGCGCTTCTTGTGCTGGCGCTCATCCTCGTTCCCGTCGTCGCGGCATGCGGCGGAGAGGAAGAGGCCGTGCCGCCGGGCGGGGCGGACGCAGCTAAAGCTGCCGATGCCGCTGTCGCGGCCGTGACCAAGTCGGGCGCCATCGAGACGCCCAAGACCGTCAAGGCGGGGTTCCTGCAGGCCGGGTCGGACACGGCCTTCCCGCCCATGGAGTTCCCCAATAAGGCAAACAACGGCTATATCGGTTTCGACGTCGATCTCTGCACAGCCCTGGCCATGAAGATGGGGCTGAAGCTCGAGGTCGTTTCCACCGCCTGGGACGGCATCATCCCGGCCCTTCTGGCCAATCGCTACGACATCATCATGTCGGGGATGAGCATCCTCCCGGAACGGCTCGAGCAGATGAACGCCACTGACGCGTATCTGCCCGGCATCATCGCCATCTCCACCCCGAAAGACAAGCCAATCAACGACGCGGCGGGGCTGACCGGCAAGATCGTAGGCGTGCAGGTCGACACCACCGGCCAATTCGAGGTCGAGAAGGTCGAGGGGGTCAAGGAGATCAAGAAATACCCGACCATCGGGGATGCCTTCTTAGATATGGCCGCCGGGCGGGTAGAGGCCGTGGTGAACGATGAGCCCGTCAACGCATACATCATCGCTACCAACGCCGACTACGCGAAGAAGTTCGTCAACAGCGGCGGTATCATGACCGACAACAGCTACGCATACTGGTGCACCAAGGAGAACACCGCCCTTCAGACTGCAATGAACACGGCCCTGAAGGAACTACGTGCGGAAGGCGTGTACACCAAGATCCTGGCCAAGTGGGCCCTGACCGGCAACTGAGGTCGGACCGATCCAGTCGATCTCTGATGAGTATTCAACCCTGAGGTCGCGACGGGGGCCGGAGCTTCGGCTCCGGCCCCCGTCGTCACGGGGCCGGCGTCAACGGCCGGGCCGGGCTTCAGCAGAGAAGTAGGGGGCGACCGTGAGCACCTTCATGAACGCGTTCTTCAACGGGGGCATCCTTAGGGATTCGATCTGGCTCCTCATCAAGACGCTGCCGGTGGTGTTGGAGGTCCTGATCCTCGGTCTCATCTGCTCCTACGTGTGGGGTCTCATCCTGTCCCTCATCCGGCTTTCACGGTTCCGCGCGCTCCGATACATCGCGGGGGCCTACATCGACTTCTTCCGAGGCCTGCCGCTACTGCTGCTCTTCGTGTTCATCTACTACGGCCTCGGCACCGCCGGACTGAAGATCAATGCCCTCACGTCCGGGGTCTTGGGACTCACCCTCTGCTACGGAGCCTACTCGGCCGAGATTTTCCGGGCGGGCATCCAGGCGATCCACAAGGGTCAGACGGAGGCAGCGCGCTCTCTGGGCATGACAAGCGGGCAGGCTATGCGGTACGTCATCCTGCCCCAGGCAATCAAGCTTGTGGTCCCGCCGCTCACGAACGAGTTCATCGCCATGATCAAGGACACCTCGCTCATGTCGGTGATCGCCGTGCCGGAGTTGCTGTTCAGAGCCAAGGAGAAGATGGGGGTGGTGGCCAACCCGACTCCGCTCGACGGTGGCCGCTATCATCTACGTGGTCTTCACGATCCCGCTCATCCGGGTGGCCGCGCGGCTCGAGACTCGGCGGAGGAAGCGACCAGGCGGCGGCATCAAGACGCCGGCCGGGCTTCCCCAGGCGGCCGAGATCGACCTCTTGAGCGCTGATATCGCCGGGCAGTTGCCCAAGGGAGGTCAGGGACTTTGACCGCCATGATCGAACTCATAGACGTACACAAGAGTTTCGGTCATCTCGAGGTGCTGCGGGGAGTCGACCTCACCGTCCACAAGAAGGAGGTCGTGGTCGTCATCGGGCCTTCGGGGTCGGGCAAGTCGACGATGCTCCGCTGCATCAACGGCCTGGAGCCGATCCAAAAGGGCAGGGTGATCATCGAGGGAGAAGATCTGCACGGACCCAAGACCGATCCAAACAAGATCCGGCAGCGCATCGGCATGGTCTTCCAGAGCTTCAACCTGTTCCCCCACAAGGACGCCCTCCATAACGTCATGATGGCTCCGTTCAAGGTGCAGAAGAAGTCGAAGGACGAAGCCGAGAAGATCGCTCGCGACCTGCTGGAGAAGGTCGGCCTGGCCGAGAAGGCCGACGCTTTTCCCGACGAGCTCTCCGGCGGTCAGCAGCAACGGGTAGCGATCGCCCGCGCCCTGGCCATGCAACCCGACATGATGATGTTCGACGAGGTCACCTCCGCCCTCGACCCGGAGCTGGTAGCAGAAGTGCTGACCGTCATGAAAGACCTCGCCGAAGCGGGCATGACCATGGTGGTGGTCACCCACGAGATGGGCTTCGCCCGCGAGGTGGGATCGAGGCTGATCTTCATGGACGGCGGCGTGGTGGTGGAGGAGGGCGATCCCCGAGAGATGATCGTCAATCCGAAGGAGCCCAGGACTCAGAAGTTCCTGAGCATGGTGCTCTAGCAGGAGCCCGGGCCGCCGATCTAGGATCTCCGGGTCCGGTGTCGCCAGACCTCGAGCGCAGCTCGTCCGACCGCCTGCGGCCGGCTCTTGCCGCCGCCGCCACCGCCATACTCCCCACGCGATGAGGGCCACTACAACCACGCCCAGCACGATGTAGAAGATGTGGTTGTAGCGACTGAACTGCTCCTGCAGGTTGCCCCACGGATCGTCGCCCGCAGCCTTGCCCGCCGCGTAGCCCAGGTACGCCAGGGCGGCGTTCCACGGGACCGAGCCAAGAAAGGAATAGCAGCAAGAACTTGCCCACCGGCATCTTCGCTATCCCCGCAGGCAGAGAGATGAAGGTGCGCACTCCCGGCATCATGCGGGTGAAGAACACGGTCAGTTCGCCGCGGCGCTCGAACCAGCGGTCGGCTTTGTCGAGATGGTGCGGACGACACCAGCACATAGCGCCCGTACTTGACGAACAGCGCCCGGCCCCCGTAGCGACCCGACTGCGTAGGCGATGCTCGAGCCCACAAGGTTGGCCGCCGTAGCCACCACGATGACAGCCCACAGATGAGTGTGGCCCTGCGCGGCCAGGAAGCCGCCGTAGGGGACGACGATCTCGCTGGGGATGGGGATGCAGGCGCTCTCGGCCATCATCGTCAAGAAGACGATCAAGCAGGCCGTGGTTCTCTGAGGAGCGGGATCAGCCAGTCTTGGAAGAAGCCCATGGCCGGTCATTCTACCGTAAGGCGTGTGGGCGCGGCATCAGCTGGTCAGGCGCCGCCCAAGAATTGGGGCAACCCCAGATCAGACGCTACCCGGCTGCGGATATCGGGGCTATCGATATCGACCACCCGCCGCGCAGGTCGGCTGCGCGCGAAGGCCGCCAGCCACCAGATGAGGGTGGCCGGTTGCTCCGGCGGGCGGAGACGGCCCTCTCGTGCATGACGCCGGATCCTCTCCACGTCGGGAAAATCCGCCTCTGCCATCCCTCGGATGGTCTCCTGCATGGGAGTGTCGATGACACCCGGGTACACGGTGTACACACTTATGGGAATCCCCTCGAGGTCGAGCTCGGCCTGCAGATTGCGGCCCAGGTAGTCGAGTCCCGACTTGGCCGCGCCGTATGCGCTCCAACCGGGCACCGCGTAGCGCGTTCCTCCGGTCGAGACCAGCACGACCGTGATCCCGCGCGGGGGGGCGGCGCCGCGGCGCCGGCGATCATGTGGGAAGGAATGCCCGCAGCGTATGAAAGCGCCCACCAGGTTCACCTGCACGCAGCCGGCCCCCCGTCGGGCGGAGACCTCCCACACTCTGCCCGCCGGCTGTATCACCCCAGCGCTCACCACGAGGACGTCGGGGCGTCCGGCGTGGCGGCCGGTCTCTCTCGCCAGGCTCTGCGTCGACTCCCAGTCGGCCACGTCGACGGCCACGGCGAAGAGCGCGCCCGCCTTCTTCCCGGATCGATGCTGCCACCGCTTCGCAGTCTGAATCGCGGCGGGCGGCCACGATCACCGTGGCGCCTGCCCGGGCGAGCAATAGCGCCGACGCCCGGCCGATCCCCCGTCCGCCTCCGACTATGACCGCGACCTTTCCGTCTAGGCTTCCGCTTCTCTTCCCTCATGACTCCTCCAGTCGGCCCAGTCCGTATTCAAAGCACTCTCGCAACCG
>CAWEJM010000023.1:0-201536 GCA_963809395.1 uncultured Actinomycetes bacterium
TGCGCGTTGTTACTAGACGATATTACAATACCGTGTGAGTCTCGACAAGCGACCGTCATTCTCAACGCAGCGGGGGTCGATTGATGTCTGAACAGATATTCACGAATTGCACCGTCAGTGGGCCGGTCCATGTCCACGTCGAAGACGGCAAGATAACTCGTGTTAGGCCGCTGATCTTGGGCGAGGATGATGCCAAACCCTGGACGATTGAAGCCCGCGGTCAGCGCTTCTCGCCGCCGCACAAGACGACCGTCGGTCCTTCCATCCTGGCGGAAAGGCAGCGCGTCTATTCCGCCGACCGGGTGAAGTACCCGATGATCCGCGAGGACTTCGACCCCAAAGGGGAACGGAACCTCGGCAATCGGGGTAAGTCCGGATATCGCCGCATCAGCTGGGATGAGGCGCTCGACATCGTGTCCGGCGAGATCACGCGCGTGCAGAGCACGTACGGCCCTGAAGCCTTGACGGCCATAACCTCCTCTCATCACAACTGGGGCATCGTCCACTACAAGGCCAGCCCGTTCAAGCGCTTCTTCTCCATGCTGGGCTACACGGCAGTATTCGATAACCCCGACAGCTGGGAAGGCTTCCACTGGGGCGGTCCCCACATGTATGGGTACTACTGGCGGTTGGGGTGCCCGGAGGCCTACGATCTACTGGAAGACTCTCTCAAGAACACCGACATGATCGTCCACTGGGCCAACGACCCCGATACCATCCGGGGGGGCTATTGCGGCCAAGAATCTGCCATCTGGCGGACCTGGATGAAGAAGCTGGGGATCAAGATGGTCTACATCGACCCCTTCTGTAACTTCACGGCCGTCAAAGACGCGGAGAAGTGGCTGGCGCCACGCCCCGGAACCGACAGCGCGCTCGCGGAAGCCATCGCGTACGTCTGGCTGACAGAGGGCACCTACGACACGGACTTCATCGCCCGCAAGAGCCTGGGCTTCGATACCTGGGTGGAGCACATCCTGGGCAATGGCGACGGGAACCCCAAGACGCCGGAGTGGGCCGCGGAGTTGACAGGCATCAATGCGACCCACCATCAGGGCGCTCGCGCGCGAGTGGGCGAAGAAGAACACCATGCTGGCCTGCGGGGCCCGCGGAGGCTTCGGCGGGGCGCACCGCACCGCCTACGGCCACGAATGGGCCCGGCTGATGATCGCTCTGGCCGCCATGCAGGGTATGGGCAAGCCGGGTAACAACCTGTGGGGGGCCGCGCTCGGCGGGCCCACCGATTGCAGTTTCAAGTTCCCCGGCTACGCCGATCCGTGGGCCAACATCGCCAGCGCCAAGCTGGCCGACCACGGGATGGTCAATCCGGTCCAGCAGAAGCTGTATCGCAACTGGATGCCGGACGCCATCCTCAACCCGCCTTTCTCGTGGCTGGGGGAGGGGTTCTGCGGCCAGTCCATAGAGCAGCAGTTCGTTCCCTACACGTATCCCGCTGAGGGCTGCTCCGAGGTCAAGATGTTCTATCGGTACGGTGGCTCCTTCATGGGCACCATGTCGGAGACCAACGACTGGGTGCGCATGTATCAGAGTCCCAAGCTGGAATGCGTGGTCAACCAGTCCATTTGGATGGAGGGCGAATCGATCTTTGCCGATGTCATCCTTCCGGCGGCCACCAACTTCGAACGCAACGACATCGCCGAGTTCTGCAGCACCGGCGGATACTCCAACCACGGCTTCACCGGCAACAACTACCGGGTGATCGTCTACCAGCACAAGTGCATCGAGCCGGTCGGTGAGTCGAAGTCGGACTACGACATCTTTGCCGCCCTCGCCGACCGCATGGGGCGCGGTGAGGAGTACACCGAAGGCAAGACCGACGAAGACTGGGTCCGGCGGGTATTTGACAAGTCCGACATGCCCACGGTGATGTCGTTCGAGGACTTCAAGAAGAAGGGTTACTACACCGTACCGGTGCCCGACGACTACAAGCCTACGCCGGCGCTCCGCTGGTTCTACGAAGACCGGGCCTGCGACACTCCCGACCACAATCCCTGGAAGAACGACCCGGATCGCCGCTTCGGCCTGGGTACGTACAGCGGGAAGATAGAGTTCGTCTCTGAGAGCTTGAAGAAGTTCACCCCAGACGACACCGAGCGGGCGCCCATGCCTCGCTATCAACATAGCTGGGAGGGGCACCTGACCGATCTGTACAAGAAGTACCCGTTGCAGCTCATCTCCCCGCATCCGCGCTACGCATATCACACACACTACGACCAGCACTGCAGCTGGTTATGGGAGATCCCCGAGCACCGAGTGATCAAGGAAGACGGCCACCCATACTGGGTCGCCCGTATCCATCCCGAGCTGGCGGCTGAGCGGGGCATCGAAGAAGGAGACCTCATCAAGCTGTTCAACGACCGGGGCGCGGTGGTGGTGGTCGCCCGGATCACCGAGCGCGTGCCCCCGTTCGTCGTCCATTCGTACTGCTCGTCGGGCATGTACGCGCCGTACGAGCCCGGCGATCCCGCGAGCGTGGACCGAGGCGGCTGCGTCAACATCCTTACACCGAAGAGGCCGATGTCGAAGAATGTCGCGGGGTTCGCGCCGAATTCCTGCTTGGTGGACATCGCCAAATGGGAGGGGAAATAGGATGGCTCGCTACGGGCTGATCATAGATGTCGACAAGTGCAGCGGCTGCTACAACTGTTTCGTGGCCTGCAAGGACGAGCACTGCGGCAACGACCATCTGCCGGTGGCGGCGAGCCAACCGGAGATGGGCCACTACTGGATGAACATCGTCGAAAAGGAACGCGGCCAATACCCCAAAGTTAAGGTCGCCAGCATCCCGGTCACCTGCATGCAGTGCGCGGAAGCGCCTTGTCTGGCCGCGGCTGCGGCCGCGGGGGCGCCCGGCGCCGTCTATCGGCGTGACGACGGCATCGTCATCATCGATCCGGTGAAGGCAAAGGGTCACAAGGCGCTGGTTGAGGCCTGCCCGTACGGCGTCATCTTTTGGAACGAAGCCGCTGGCCTTCCGCAGAAATGCACCCTGTGCGCCCATCTTCTCGATGCGGGGTGGAAGGAGCCCCGCTGCGTGGAGGCGTGTCCCACTGGGGCGCTCATCTTTGGTGATCTGGACGATTCGGCGACCGAGATCGCTGAGGCCACGGCTGCCGGAGGTCTCGAGGAGCTTCAGCCCCGAGCGCGAGACCAAGCCGACCACGAAATACCTTGGGCTTCCGCGAAAGTTCGTGGCCGGAACCGTGTATCTCGCGGATGTCGACGAGTGCGCGGAGGGCGTCGACGTAGAGTGCCGGCGCGGCGATCTGACGTTGGCCACGACGACCAATGCTTTCGGCGACTTCGAGTTCGAAGGGCTGGAGGATGACACCCACTATGCGATCATCATCCACAAGCACGGATACGAAAAGAAGGTCCTTCCCGCCTACACTACGAAGGATCTATACCTTGGGGACATCTTCCTGGTGAGGGGGTCATGAACGAAGTCGTCATCGTCAGTGCTGTCCGGACGCCGGTAGGCAGGATCGGCGGAGCGCTCAAGGACGTCCAGCCTGAGGACCTGGCGAAGCTGGTCATCAGGGCGGCGCTCGACCGCGCGGGCGTCGAGCCGGGATGCAGTCGACGAGGTGATCTTCGGCCAGGCGAAACAGAGCGCCGACGCGGCCAACTTGGCCCGCGTCGCGGCTCTCAAGGCCGGCCTGCCGGTGGAAGTGCCGGCGTACACCGTCATGCGGCAGTGCGGCTCCGGGCTCCAGGCGGTGAACAACGCTGCTCAGGCCATCATGACCGGCCAGGCCGACATCGTGGTCGCCGGGGGCACGGAGAGTATGAGCAACGCTCCCTACTATATGAGGGGCGCCCGCTACGGCTACGGCGCGGGCAACGCGGTGCTGGTGGATTCCAACACCGAGAGCCAGCCCCGCTCCCAACCTGTCGAGACCTATGGCAATCTGACCATGGGCCTGACGGCCGAGAACCTGGCGCTCAAATACGGGATCGGCCGGGAGGAGCAGGATGCCTTCGCCCTGCAAAGCCAGGAGCGGGCTTTGGCGGCGATCGAAGGGGGGCGCTTCTTAGAAGAGATCCTGCCCGTGGAGATCCCACAGAAGAAGGCCGAGCCGATGCTCTTCTCCACCGACGAGCACCCTCGTAGGACGAGCTTGTATCAGCTGGCCAAACTGGCTCCGGTGTTCAAAGAGGGAGGTTCCGTGACCGCGGGGAACTCCTCGGGCCGCAACGACGGCGCCGCCTGCTATGGTGGTGATGTCGGCGAACGAAGCCGCGGAAACGCGGACTGCAGCCTCTGGCAGTGATCCGAGGCCAGGCCGTGGCCGGCGTTCCTCCGGAGATCATGGGCATCGGGCCCGCGCCGGCGACCCGCAAGGCGCTGACCCTGGCCGGGCTCGCCCTGGGCGACCTCGGCTTGATCGAGCTGAACGAGGCCTTTGCCGCCCAGAGTCTGGCGGTGATCAAAGAGTTGGGGCTGAATCAGGACATCGTCAACGTGAACGGCGGTGCCATAGCCCTGGGCCATCCTCTCGGCTGTTCCGGCGCGCGGATACTCACCACTCTGCTCTTCGAGATGCGACGGCGGGGGACCCGCTACGGGCTGGCCACCCTGTGCATCGCCGGAGGGCAAGGGATTGCGACCGTGGTAGAGTCGGCGACGTGAAAGCCACCGCTGTGGGGGGCGGGAGATGAAGATCCACGAGTATCAGGCCCGGGATATTCTCGCCCGCTACGGCGTCCGGTTCGCAGCAGGCCGGGTGGCGGAGACGCCCACCGAGGCGGAGGCGATCGCCCGCGAACTGGGGGGGAAAGTCGTGGTAAAGGCCCAGGTCCATGTCGGGGGCCGGGGCAAGGCCGGGGGAGTCAAACTCGCCGCTTCTGCCGAGGAGGCGGGGGAGCAAGCCCGTGCCATGCTGGGATCATCCATCAAGGGCTCCGTTGTGCGCAAGGTCCTGGTGGCCCAGGCCCTGCCTATAGCCCGGGAGTTCTACTTGGGCGCGGTCCTCGACCGGTCCCAGAAGAGCGTCACCATGATGGCAAGTTCGATGGGCGGTGTGGACATCGAAGAGGTGGCACGCACGTCACCGGGTGACATCGTCAGGATCGCCGCCGATCCGCTCATGGGTCTCGCCGACTATCAGGCACGCGCTCTGGCCTTGGCTGTGGGCCTGGCCGGAGATCCGGCGAAACAGTTCGCATCCAGCGCGCGCTCGCTCTTCAAGGCTTTCCTGGACTGCGATTGTTCTCTGCTCGAGGTGAATCCCTTTGCTCTGACCGAAGCGGGGGAGTTGATCGCGCTCGATTCGAAGATGGTCATCGATGACGACGCTCTCTTCCGCCAGCCGGCTCTTGCCGCGCTGCGGGACACGAGTGAGGAGGAGCCGGCCGAGGTTGAGGCACAGGCGGTCGGCGTCCGCTACGTCAAGCTCGACGGTAACGTGGGGTGCATGGTCAACGGAGCCGGGCTGGCGATGGCGACGATGGACACGATCAAGCTCCACGGTGGCCAGCCGGCCAACTTTCTCGACATCGGTGGCGGGGCGAATGCCGGGCAGATAGGCGCAGCTCTGGGGATCATCCTCAAGGACGAAAACGTCCGCGCCGTGCTGGTGAACATCTTCGGGGGTATCACCCGCTGCGACGTCGTGGCCCAGACCCTGATCGATCGCATCGGCCAAGGAGGCGTCGCCGTTCCTATCGTCGCGCGACTTGTCGGTACCAACGCGGCCGAGGGACGGCAGTTGCTGACAGGGTCGGGCGTCGCGCAGGCCACCACCATGTCGGAGGCCGCGGAACGCGTCGTCCGTCTTGCTCGCGAGCCGGGGAGGTGCTGAGTGGGCATCCTGGTGGATTCGAGCAGCAAGGTCCTGGTGCAGAACATCACCGGTCGAGAAGGGAAGTTCCATACCCACCAGATGCTGGCCTACGGCACTAACGTCGTGGCCGGGACCGCTCCCGGGCGGGGAGGTCAGTCGGTTGAGGGCATACCGGTGTTCGATTCGGTCAAGGAGGCTGTGCGCGCCAGCGGCGCCGACACGTCGATCATCTTTGTGCCCGCCCCCTTTGCCCCCGACGCCATCGTGGAGGCAGCCGACAGCGGGATCCGGCTGATCGTTTGCATCACCGAGGGCATCCCGACTCTCGATATGGTGAAGGTCTACGCTCACGTGCGCGGGAGGGGCAGCCGTCTCATAGGGCCGAACTGCCCCGGTCTTATCACCCCTGGTCAGTGCAAGGTCGGCATCATGCCGGCAAACGTCTACACTCCCGGGCCGGTGGGGGTGGTTTCGCGCAGTGGAACACTCACCTATGAGATGGCCAACGAGTTGACCACACTGGGTCTCGGCCAGTCGACCTGCGTCGGCATCGGCGGGGATCCGATCGTCGGCTCGTCGTTCGTCGACATGCTCACCCTTTTCGAGGAGGATCCGGGCACCACGATCGTCGCCCTGATCGGAGAGATCGGGGGGACGGACGAGGAAGAAGCGGCGCGATTCATCGCCAGCAGTATGAAGAAGCCGGTGGTGGGGTTCATCGCCGGCAAGACGGCACCGCCGGAAAAGCGGATGGGCCATGCCGGCGCCATCGTCTCGGCCGGTCGCGGCACCGCGGCCGAGAAGATCGAAGCTTTGGAGGAAGCCGGCGTGGTCGTGGCAGGCAGCACGGAGGACATGGCCCGGTTGATCGCCGGGATGGTGTAGTTACTTTCCCTACGGCGCCAGCGAGATGCGGGGAGTGGCCGCGGTCAGGAAGTCCACCCGGCTCCGGCCGCCGCAGAAGCGCTGCACCAGTTCGGCTACCTCGGCGCAGGCCGTCTCGATCTCGGCCGGCGTCACCGGGGGCAGCCCGTCGACGTTGAACTCGATGGCCCGAGTCTCGGGAAGGGTGAGGGTGTGATTCGCCTGTCGCCAGGTCCAGCGGCGGGTCAAGACGGTATCGCCCTCCACGAAGACCACCTCGCCCGGCAGCGGATGCTCCATCTCTTCCGCGCCGAAGGGCACGAACTCCTCCCGGCCGGTGGCAAACCGCAGCTCGATGTCGCCCGTGAGCATGTCGATGGCGTGGCCGCCCGCCGGAACCAGATGGCGAAGGGAGACGACGTTCCCGATGTCCACCAGACGCGTTGATCGAAGGAAGCTCGTCGCCGCGCAAGGCCCGCCGGGCCATGGCCTCGACCGACGAGCGGAACTCTGCCGGTTTTGCTCCGAACAGGCGGTAGGCTTCGCGCCAGGCCTTGATCCGGGGTTCCTCTGCCACCTGCTCCGGATTCATTCGTCCGCGGACCGATTCCTCCGCGTCCCGTAGCAGCTGGACCAACTCGGGCGGCGAGGGGCCGTTGGTGACATCGTGGGCCACGACTACGCCGCGGACGTAGCCGGGGTAGCGGGCGAAGATGTCGGCGGAGATGCTATAGCTGAAGTATTCCATGATCGAGATTCTACCGGAGGAACGTCCCTGGGCATGCGCGGTCCTCGCGGCCGTTGGCCGCCGGCACGAGGCGCGTCACGGCGGCTGGGGCCTGACCGGCTCGCCCGACGCCCCCCGCTCGCCACAACATGGTGCGCCGGTCCGCCTGTCGGGACAGCTTGTTGCTCCAGATGAGTCGTCTAGGGTATTCTCAAGCCTCGGGTGTCGTGTGAAGAAGGGGAGCCAGCAGTGAACAAGATACGGGTAGGCGTGATCGGTTACGGGACCATCGGGACCAGGCTGGCCGATGCTGTCGCTCTTCAGGCGGATATGGAGTTGGTCGGGGTTGCGGATGTCGCCCCCACCCTCCCGCTGCGCGCTTTTCAAGAGAGCGGCGCGCCCTACAAAGTCTTCTACGTCGACGCAGAGAAGAAGGACCAGTTCGCCGACGCGGGCGTGTCTCTGGCAGGATCGCTCGAGGACCTGCTCGGGCAGATCGACGTGGCCCTTGACGCCACGCCGGGTGGAGTGGGCGCCAAGATGAAGGACCTCTATCGCAAGCACAACGTGAAGGCCATCTTCCAGGGCGGCGAGAAGGACGACATCGCCGACGTCTTCTTCCACGGCTACGCCAACTACGAGAACGGCATCGGCAAGGACTTCCTCAAGCTGACCTCCTGCAACACCACCGGCCTTGTCCGCGCGGTGGACGCGCTCGACCGGGTCGTGGGGATGGAGAAGGTCGCCATCACCATCATCCGCCGGGTGGCCGACCCTGGCGACACCCATCGCGGGCTGGTCGATGTTCTCCAGGTGGAGAAGGTCCCCAACCACCAGTGCGTCGACCTCATGAAGATCATGCCCCACGTGCAGGCCACCGGGCTGCTGGTGCACACGCCGGTGACCCACGGCCACATCATCAATCTGGTAGCCACCCCCAAGAAGGCCATCGGCGTCAACGAAGTCATCTCCATCTTCAAGCAGCATCCCCGCATCCGGGTAGTCAAGATCGCCGACGGGTTCAACTCCAACGCGGCCTTCTTCCAGTACGCGCGCCACTTGGGAACCAAGCGGGCCGACATGTACGAGATCGGAGTGTGGGAAGAGTGCATCGGCCTCTCCGGCAAAGACGTGATGTTCGCCATCTTCATCCCCCAGGAAGCGGTGACCATCCCCGAGACCATCGACGGCGTCCGCGCCTGCGTGCCCATGCAGACCGACCGCCTGGAGGCCGTCGGCCTCACCAACAAGTATCTGGGCATGCGCACCAGGCCCTAGCTCGACCGGCGGAGACGAGCCACCATGGAAGCAGGCATCAACACCCTCGATGACTTCGCGTTGGCCGGCAAGACCGTCCTGCTGCGGGTCGACATCAACTCGCCCATCGACCGCGAGACCAAGCAACTGGTCAACGACAACCGCATCCAGAAGAGCCTGCCTACCATCAAGGAGCTGGCGGATGCCGGGGCCAAGGTGGTCCTTCTCGCTCATCAGGGCGACACCGAGGACTACCACAACCTGGTATCCCTGGAGCCGCACGCCAAGAGGCTGGCCGAGCTACTCGGCCGGCCGGTGGGTTTCATCGACGACATCGCCGGGCCCGCCGCCATCGAGCGGATCAAGTCTCTCCAGCCGGGCGAGCTGTTGCTGCTGAACAACGTGCGCTACTACGCGGAAGAAGTGTCCACGTTCGTGAACTTCGTCAAGCTGACCCCGGCGGAGTTGGCGGCCACGCGCTTGGTGCGCAATCTGGCCCCGCTGGCGGATCTGTTCGTCAACGAGGCCTTTGCCGCGGCGCACCGCTACTCGCCCTCTCTGGTCGGTTTCGCGGAAGTGCTGCCGACCGCGGCCGGGCGGCTTCTTATCGAAGAGTTCGGCGCCCTGGCCCGGGTGAAAGAGACTCCCCAGCATCCCTGCGTCTACGTGTTGGGCGGGTCGCGGATCGCCGACGCCTTCAGCATGATGGAACAGGTACTGAGCACGGGAGCGGCCGACCGGTGCCTCACCTGTGGGCTGAACGGCGAGGTCATGGTCCTGGCCCGGGGCGCCTCACTCGGAGCACCCAGCGAGCGTCTCATCGAGGAGAAGGGCCTCACCCCCTTCATCCAGAAGGCCAAAGAGCTCGACGCTCCGCTACGGCGACAAGATCAGCAGCCCGATCGACTTCGCCGTCTCCGTCGCCGGCGGCCGGGTGGAGATCGACCTGGACCAGCTGCCCAGCGATGAGCTCCTCGTCGACATAGGGCGGAAGACGATCGACCTCTACGAGGCGGCGATCGCGCAGGCGGCCACCATCTTCGTCAACGGACCGGCCGGCATCTACGAGAAACCGGAGAGCGCGGAGGGGACGCGGCGGCTGTGGAACGCCATCGCCGACGCTCCGGGGTATTCGGTCATCGGGGGCGGCGACAGCGTCGCCGCCGGAGCCAAGTTCGGGGTGCTGGAGCGGATGGGCTACGTGTGCACCTCGGGTGGAGGCATGGTGCGCTTCTTGTCCGGGCAGGAGCTTCCGGTGATCACCGCTCTCCGCCGGGCCGCCGAACGGCAGGAGTCGAGCCGTGCGCGTTGACGTTCCCTGGGGCACGGGCACGACCCCCGTCGAGATCGATCCCCGCCGGGTGGCCGGCGTTCTCGGCGCCAACGTCGAGACGGCGGAGGATCCGGAGGGCGTGTTGAGGGCGGCGATCGCGGCAGCCGGGGTCGAGCCTCAAGGACTTCCTGTCCGACGCCCCGTCGCCGTTGCTGGTGGTGGTGAACGACGCCACCCGGCCCACGCCGTCGGCCGACGTGCTGAGGGTGGTGGGCGCCGACCTGGAGGCGTGGCTGGAGTCTCCCGGCCGGGAACTTTCTTTCGCCATCGCCACGGGGACGCACCGGGTCGCCCTTCCCGAGGAGATCGAGCACATCTTCGGCGCCGAGTTCGCCAAGGCCCACGCCGAACGCATCTTCTCGCACGACGCCAAGGACAAGAACGCAGTTGGTCCACATCGGGCGCACCAGGCGGGGCACCGAGATCGAGGTGAACCGGCTCCTGGCGCGAGGCCGGGAGCGTGCTGGTCATAAACTCCGTGGAGCCGCACTACTTCGCCGGGTATACGGGAGGGCGCAAATCGCTGTTTCCCGGGCTGGCCGGATATGACACCGTGTGGGCCAACCACAGGCTGTCCATGGAGGCGGGCTCCGAGACCCTGGTCCTCGCCGGCAATCCGGTGCACGAGGACCTGGAGGAGGCGATGGCGGTCGGCATCGCGGGCAAGATGATCTTCTCCATCCAGCTCGTGCTCGACAAGGATCACCATATCGGGTTCGCTGCGGCCGGCGCCCTGGAAGACACGTTCCGGCGGGCCGTCGCGGTGGCCGAAAAGCAGTTCGTGCTCGATATCGAGCGGCGCTACGAGGTGGTGGTGGCCGTGGCCCCGCACCCCATGGACTGCAATCTCTATCAGACCAACAAGGCCATCCAGAGCGGGGCCTTGGCGGTCAAGGACGGGGGCGTGCTCATCGTGGTCTCCCAGTGCCCCTTCGGCCTGGGGGAGAATCAGACCCTCTTCGACATGCTGGCGGCAGCGGGCTCGCCCGCGGAGGCGATCGAACGCGCCAATCTCGAGGAATACCGGCTGGGAGTGCAGCAGGCCACTCGGATCGCTTCCATCCTCGAGCGCGCCGAGATATGGGCGGTCACATCGCTCAAGGACGAGGACGTGCGCGCCATGTTCATGGTCCCCTTCGCCGACGTGCAGGCGGCCGTGGACGCCGCTCTTCTCGAACAGGGTCCGGACGCGCAGGTGCTCTTCTTGCCGGAGGCGAGCATCACCGTTCCCCGGGTCCGGGAGGCCTAGCTCACGAACAGGGGCTTGAGGTGCTTCTCCAGGAGGTTCTCGGTCACCAGGGGAGCGATCGACTGCTCGTGAGCTTCGAGCGCCTCGTAGTAGTCGGCGCCCATCTCGGCCGCCACCTTGTAGCCCACGTGCACCAGTTGGCGGAAATGTCTGTTGTAGGCGGGGCAGGCCTGATCGTGCCGCAGGGCTGCCGCGAACTCGGCGCTCGACCAGGCATCCACCGTCTCCGGGGACGGAAGCTGAGCGGGGTCGATATCGATGACGGCTGCGTAGGGCTTGCACAATTCCTCGGAGCGTCCGTAGGCCTGCCGGTACAGTTCTTTCGCCAGGACCAGTCCGTCGCCGCCTGCCAAGGCCAGCCCCGCCGCCTCTTCCAGCCAGGTGGTGCCCGAGGTCTTGACATGCACTCCGGCGTCGTGCCGGCGCAAGGCGCGGGCGATCGGGCCGAAGATCGAGAACTTGTCGCTGCCGGAATGGACGCTCAGTTTGAGATTGGGCGCCAGGCCGAACTCCCGGATCGCGAACCCGACAACGGCGATGTCGTCGTTGAACTCCGTCTCGAACCGCGCCACATCCCCGGCATAGTCCACGCCTTTGTTGAAGCGGCCGGAAAACCGGGGGGCGATGGTCTGAGCCGGGATCCCCTGGTCGGCCACGGCCGCCAGGATGAAGAACAGTTCGACTGGGGTCTGGGGCTTATCGGTCTCGTCCATCGAGACCTCAGTGATGAACCCGCCTCGCCCCTTGACCGCCTCCACGTGCCGGTAGATGGTGCCCGCTTCCTGCACCGCCAGCAGGTACTTTCTGGCGATATCCGCAATGTCGCTCTCCGATACGCTGAGCTGGTGGGCGATCCCCGGGATCGAGAGCCTGGTGGCATAGGCGCGGTACCGAGCCACGAACTCTCGGATCTCCTCATCGGGAGCCGCGCGACCCACATGATCGGCCACATCGAGGGTGTAGAAGTCGCAGGCGTCGATGAACCGGTCGACCGTCTGCAGGCCGATGTGATCGGCGTCGACGTAGTAGCCGAGGTCCCATCCGAGCGTCTTGACGGCCTCATCCGCTTCGGCCCGGACGCTGTCGGGTTGGGTGCCGACGATGAGGTGCTCGCGGTTGGACTTGTTCCACACCGGCACCACGTCCGCGCCCAGTTCCCGCGCGCGCACGAACGCCGTGAGTTGCGCCGTGCCCTGGTGGCCGAACCGGTCGCCGATACCGAAGCTGTGTTTGGCAAGCATCATCGTCGCTCTCTTTCCTGGCTGCCGGGTGAGTCGAGAGCATGCCGCTCCGCAGTCGCGCTGTCAAGCGCAGCTTTCTTGAAATGACCCAACCGGTTGGGTATCATGCGAGTTCGCTTCCGCGTGGGGTTTCACGCGTGGGGGGATGCCCGAGTGGCCAAAGGGAGCAGACTGTAAATCTGTCGGCGTAGCCTACGGAGGTTCAAATCCTCCTCCCCCCACCACCACGATCCACCGGTGGCACGTGCCAAGATGACGACCGGCTGCCGGCCGGTTCGACGGGCCTCCATAGCTCAGTGGCAGAGCACTTCCATGGTAAGGAAGGGGTCCTCGGTTCAAATCCGAGTGGGGGCTCCATCTCGGGGCGGCGTAGCTCAGTTGGTCAGAGCAGCGGAATCATAATCCGCGAGTCAGAGGTTCGAGTCCTCTCGCCGCTACCTCGGTTTGTGGTAGCATGCACGAGCGTCAATGACTAGGGAGCGGTGAAGTAATGCGGGTTCGGGTGACGATGGCTTGCCAAGAGTGCAAGCGCCGTAATTACACCAGTATGAAGAACAAACGCAACGATCCGGAGCGGATCGAGCTGCGGAAATTCTGTAAGTGGTGCGACATAGTCACGGTCCACAAAGAGACCAAGTAGTCAAACACCGGAAAGCCGGGTAGACGTAGGGCAGTAGCTCCAACGGTAGAGCGCCGGTCTCCAAAACCGGATGTTGGGGGTTCGAATCCCTCCTGCCCTGCCAGTTTTTTCCCAGGGAGCGGATTAGAGGCGATGGCGAAGGTCGTGAACGACAAGTCAGGTGGCAAGACCCAGACCAAGCAGGTCGGGGCCTTGAAGAGCGCCCTCTCGCGGTCGTCTTCGCGCGTGCGCCTCCCAGCGTCCCACGGCCGCTCCGCGGGGCGCGGTCAGCGCCAAGCCGCACGGCCGCGTCCGCACCTTCTTGCGCGAGGTGCGTATCGAGATGAGCAAGGTCACCTGGCCGCCACGCAAGGAACTGCTGCAGGCCACGGGCGTGGTCATCATCGCGGTCATCATCGCCGGCGTGTATATCGGTGTGTTCGATTTCATCTGGAACGTGATCGTCCGGACCGTCGGGCTGGGCTGAGCCGTGGACCTCAGCCCCACATCTCTAGGAGCGATCGCATCCATGGATTCAAAGTGGTATGTCATCAACACGTACTCCGGCCACGAGAACAAGGCCCGTGCGAACCTCGAGCACCGCATCCAATCGATGAACCAGGCGCAGTACTTCGAACAGATCGTCGTGCCCACCGAGCAGGTGATGGAGACCAAGGGTGGCGAGAAGATCCAGGTCGAAAAGCGCATCTTCCCCGGCTATCTAATGGTCAAGATGATCCTCACCGACGACTCCTGGTCGCTGGTCAAGAACACTCCCGGGGTTACCGGGTTCGTCGGCTCAGAGAACAAGCCTACTCCGCTCATGCCGTCGGAGGTCGATCGCATCCTGCACACCACCACTGTGGAGAAACCCAAGGCCAAAGCCGAGTTCTCCGTGGGTGACCAGGTGCGCGTATCCAGCGGGCCGCTCACCGATTTCACCGGTGAGGTGGCCGAGGTCAACGTAGAGCAGAGTAAGCTCAAGGTGCTGGTGTCCATCTTCGGCAGAGACACGCCGACTGAGCTTGGTTTTGAGCAGGTCAAGAAGATCTAGGTCGGCCCGACCGGGGATCCTGAGATAGAGACGGAGAATCAAGGTGGCGAAAAAGGTACGGGCGATAGTCAAGTTGCAGATCACAGGGGGCAAAGCCACGCCCGCACCCCCGGTGGGCCCGGCTTTGGGCCAGCACGGCGTCAATATCATGGAGTTCTGCAAGGCCTATAACGCGGCCACCCAGGACCGTATCGACCAGGTCGTCCCCGTGGAGATCACGGTGTTCGAAGACCGTTCCTTCACGTTCGTCCTCAAGACCGCCCCAGCCGCGGTTCTCATCCGGCTGGCCGCCGGCGTCGCGAAGGGCGCCGCAAACCCGCGCAAAGAGAAGGTGGGCAAGATCACTCAGGATCAGCTGCGGCAGATCGCCGAGGTCAAGATGCCCGATCTCAATGCCCATGACGTCGAGGCCGCCATGAAGATCTTGGCCGGCACGGCGCGCAGCATGGGAGTCACAGTAGTGGAATAAGCCCGCAGCCGCGGGCCTGAAGGTGGGAGGGCTCTGTCGCCCGTCTGACCACCAGGAGGTATCACGATGAGTAGGGATTCCAAGCGCTTCCAGGAAGCCAAACGGGCTGTCGAAACAGGCCGCTTCTACGCGCCGCTCGAGGCCGCGAAGTTGCTCAAGGGCATCACCACGGCCAACTTCGACGAGACCGTCGAGATCCACATCAAACTAGGGGTCAACCCCCGACATGCCGACCAACAAGTACGGGGCACGTGCATGCTGCCTCACGGCACGGGCAAGACCGTCCGGGTGGCCGTCTTCGCCAAGGGCGAGAAGGCTACCGAGGCCGAAGCGGCCGGCGCCGACCTGGTGGGGGCTGAAGACCTGGCTGCGATGATCGAGGGAGGCATGCTCGACTTCGATGCCGCTATCGCCACCCCCGACATGATGGGTGTGGTCGGCAAACTGGGCCGGGTGCTCGGTCCTCGCGGTCTCATGCCCAACCCCAAGGCGGGCACGGTGACCTTCGAGGTGGGCAAGGCCGTCCAAGACATGAAGGCAGGCAAGGTCGAGTACCGCACCGACAAGTTCGGCGTTATCCACCTGATCGTGGGCAAGAAGTCCTTCGAGGCCGAGCAGCTGGTGGCCAACTACAGCGAAGTGTTGGGCGAGATCGTCAGGGCCAAGCCGGCGGCGGCCAAGGGTAAGTACCTGCGCAGCATCACCATGACCACCACCATGGGCCCCGGCGTCCCGCTGGACACGTCTAAGACGAGGGCACTGCTCGAGGAAGAGGCTTAGTACTCGCGATCGGCCCGCGAGGCTACAGAGTAGACTTGACCGAGCCCGTCAGCTGCCGCTGCCGGGCTCGTTTGCTTCTTGGCCGCCAACCATCCGCGGCAACATGTAGAAGAGCGGGCGAACGGGAGTGATGCCCGCCCCGTCACCGCAGGGTCGCCGCGACGAGGCACTTCCCCGCGGAGCAAGCCCGCATCGTCGGTACGGGCTTGCGCCGACGGGGAAGTGCCTCGTCGCGGCGACCCGACTGTTCCACCCATAAAGGCGGAGCGGTCGTGTGAGGGTCCCCGCGACTGGTGACTGCTCGCGTAGGCGGTCGCCATGGTCGCAGCGGCGCCGGTAGCGAGTGGTCACCAGTCGCGGGCACTGTTATACTCCGTTCCGCTATCCGCCAGAGACAGCTGGTGCCGCCACGGCGGCAGAAGCGGTGGGATCTTTGGATCAACCCGCCAGCCGAGGTAGAGTGAGACCGACATAGCGGCTCGTGCTGAGCCTGTGACGTCATCGTCCGCCTCTGCTATCGGAGGTGGACGATTTTTTTCGAAGGAGGTGACACAGTATGCCGAGACCGGACAAGGTCGAAGCGGTCAGGGAGATCACAGCAGATCTCAAAGCGACCGACATCTACTATTTCGTAGACTATCGAGGACTGACCTTCTCCGAGGCCACCGAGCTACGCGCCCGCCTCGCGAAGGCCGGCGCCAGCCTCAAGGTGGTCAAGAACACCCTGGCTAAGATCGCCGCGGCCGACGCGGGCGTGGAGGGACTAAGCGAACTCCTGCAAGGCCCCACGGCCATCGCCTATTGTCATGGCGATCCCGTGCGGGTGGCGAAGACCATCCAGGACTTCATCAAGGAGAAGAAGAAGGCCGCCATCCGCGGGGGCAAACTCCAGCGTTCGATGCTGACGCCCGCCGACGTGGAGACATTGGCCGCGCTGCCCAGCCGCGAGCAGCTCATCGCTCGTTTGGTGGGCGCCATCGCCTCGCCGCTGACGGGGCTCGCAAACGTCCTGAGCGGTCCCATACGTGGACTGGTGGTCGTGTTGGCCCAAGTTCAGGAGCAGAAGGCGAACGCCGCCTAGAACCGGCGCCCTGTTGCGCATCGCGTATCCGAAGGTAATTGAAAAGAGATTGGAAGGAGTTGAGCTAAGGTGACCTCAAAAGAGCTCATCGAAGAGATCAAGAAGATGTCCGTGCTCGAACTGTCTGGGCTGGTCAAAGCCCTCGAGGAAGAGTTCGGCGTGAGCGCCGCCATGCCGATGGCCATGGCCGCCGCTCCGGCTGCCGCCGCCGTCGTCGAAGAAGAAGAGCAGACGGAGTTCGACGTCATCCTCAAGGCCGCGGGCGAGAAGAAGATCCAGGTCATCAAAGTGGTGCGCGCCCTTACCGGCCTCGGCCTGAAAGAAGCCAAGGACTTGGTCGACGGGGCTCCGAACCCGGTCAAGCAGGCCATCACCAAAGACGAGGCCGAAGACATCAAGAAGCAGCTGGAAGAAGTCGGCGCCGACGTCGAAATCAAGTAGTCGATCTCGCCGGCTGGGCGCGGGCAGGACCTGCCGCCCCGCCGGCGAAATGTAAGCCCGGCGGCGGGCGGGATCTCAGCGATCCACCTGACGCCGGGCTTGCCGCGTGCATGCACGCGTGATAGCATACAAGTTTGCGCGTTGAACCCTGTGCAAAACCCTGCCATGCGAGGAGTGATCCCCTTTGGGCGAAAGGACGACTCCCAAGCCGCGTAAAAGACCGCGTAAATCCTTTTCCAGCTTACCGCAGATCCTAGAAGTCCCCAACCTCATCGACGTTCAGACCAAATCGTTCGAGTGGTTCATAAGCCAAGGCCTCAGGGAGACCATCGATGACATAAATCCCATTGCGGATTACACGGGCAACTACGCTGTCGAATTCGGGGAGTATCAGTTCCACGAGCCGGCGCTCTCGCTCAAGGAATGCCGGGACAAGGACCAGACCTACGCGGCCCCGCTCTTCATAACGGTTCGGTTCGTTAACCGCGAATCGGGCGAGATCAGGGAGCAGAACGTCTTCATGGGCGACTTCCCCATGATGACCGAGCAGGGCACCTTCATCATCAACGGCACCGAGCGCGTGATAGTCACCCAGTTGGTGCGGTCCCCCGGCGCCTACGTCATGGCGGCCAAGGATCCCACCAAGCAGGTGCTCATCGCCAACCTTATGCCGGCGAGGGGCTCCTGGCTCGAGTTCGAGATCGACAAGCGGGGCGGGGTATCGGTGCGTATCGACCGCAAGCGCAAGTTGCCGGCCACCGTGTTCCTTCGCGCCCTGGCGGGCATCGACTCCGAAAAGACCAAGGACGACCCCGGCCTGCTCTCCAAGGGTACCGACGAAGAGATCCTCGACTTGTTCGACGGCAATCCTTTTATCAAGGCCACCCTCGAGAAGGATTCGGTCCGTTCCGTCGAGGAAGCTCTGGTCGAGCTGTTCAAGAAGCAGCGCCCGGGGGAACCGCCCACGCTCGAGGCCAGTCGCAACCTGCTCTGGAATATCTGCTTCGATCCCAAGCGCTACGACCTCACCCGGGTGGGCCGGCACAAGCTGAACGCTCGTCTGGGCCTCAACACCGACCTGGAGGTCCGCACTCTCACCAAAGCCGACATCGTTGCTCTGGTGCGGGAACTGGTGGCGGTCCCGTTGGCCATCGATCACGAGCACCTCTTGGAGGAGGCCCGCGACCTGGCCGAAGTGGCTCCCAGCCTACCTTGGGACGAGGTGGCCAATCGCCTCGATGAATACGAGCACTTCGGTAATCGCCGCCTGCGGATGGTGGGCGAGCTGGTGCAGGAAGCCTTCCGGGTGGGGCTCTATCGTATGGAGCGGGTGGTGCGCGAACGCATGACCACTGAAGACGTCGACACCATCACTCCTCAGTCCATCATCAACATCCGCCCGGTGGTGGCGGCGCTCAAGGAATTCTACGGCAGCTCCCAGCTCTCGCAGTTCATGGACCAGACCAACTCGTTGGCCGGTCTTACCCATCGCCGGCGTCTCTCCGCGCTGGGAGCGGGCGGTCTGACCCGGGAGCGGGCGCCTATCGAAGTGCGGGACGTGCACCCCACCCACTACGGGCGCATGTGCCCCATCGAGACCCCGGAAGGTCCCAATATCGGTCTTATCGGGTCTCTGTCGAGCCACGCCACCGTCAACGAGTTCGGCTTCATCCAGACTCCCTATCGCAAGGTGGTCAAGGGCAAGGTCACCGACGAGGTGCACTGGCTGACCGCCTATGAAGAAGAGAAGCACACCATCGCTCAGGCCAATGCTCCCCTCGATCCCAAGACCAACGTGTTCGTGGAAGACGCGGTCTTGGCGCGGGCTCCGGGCGGCGAGTACGTCAGCGCTCAACGTGCAGACGTTCACTATATGGATGTCTCTCCGCAGCAGATCGTCTCGGTGGCCACCGCTCTCGTGCCCTTCTTGGAGCACAACGACGCCAACCGAGCCCTGATGGGCTCGAACATGCAGCGCCAGGCGGTGCCGCTTCTGCAGGCCGAGGCGCCTCTCATCGGCACGGGCATGGAATATCGCTCGGCAGTTGATACGGGCGACGTGCTCATGGCCAAACGGGCCGGAAAAGTGCGGGGTGTATCGGCTACGCGTATTCTCATCGAGACCGACGACGGTGAGCTCGAATCCCACGACCTGCTCAAGTTCGAGCGGTCGAACCAAGGCACTTTCATCCACCAGAAGCCGATAGTGGACGTGGGCGACGACGTGGCCGTGGGAGATGTGCTGGCCGACGGCGCCTCCACCGCCGATGGCGAACTGGCCCTGGGCCGCAACCTCCTGGTGGCGTTCATGAGCTGGGAGGGCTACAACTTCGAGGACTCCATCGTCATCAGCGAACGGCTGGTCAAAGACGACGTCCTCACCTCGGTGCACATCGAGGAGTACGAGGTGGAGGCTCGTTCCACCAAGCTGGGCGACGAGGAGATCACCCGCGACATACCCAACCGTTCCGAGGAATCGCTGGCCGATCTCGACGAGGACGGTGTCGTCCGGATCGGGGCGGAGGTGGCTTCGGGCGACCTTCTCGTGGGCAAGATCACTCCCAAGGGCGAGACCGAGCTCACGGCCGAAGAGAAGCTTATCCGGGCCATCTTCAAGGAGAAGGCCCGCGAGGTCAGAGACACCTCGCTCAAGGTGCCGCACGGCGAGAAGGGCGTGGTCATCGACGTCAAGGAGTTCTCCCGCGAGGCTGGCGACGATCTCTCCCCGGGCGTAAATCGCCTGGTCCGGGTCTACGTGGCCAAGAAGCGCAAGATCGCCGAGGGCGACAAGCTGGCCGGCCGCCACGGCAACAAAGGGGTCATCTCCAAGATCGTGCCCGATGAGGACATGCCTTTCTTGGAAGATGGCACTCCGGTGGACATCATCCTCAACCCGCTGGGCGTGCCTTCGCGGATGAACATCGGCCAGGTCATGGAGACTCACTTGGGCTGGGCCGCCTATCACGGTTTCGTCCAGATCAAGCGCAACAAGAAGAGCATGGAGGGGGATCCCCTCTTGAATGGTGACGACCTCAGCTCCGAGGACCAGATCAAGCTGGTGCGCAAGTACTACGAGATCGTCGATGACTCCACCGCCAAGGGTCCGTCGCCCATCGCCACCCCGGTGTTCGATGGGGCTTCTCAGATAGAAGTCGATGAGGCCCTTATCGGGTGGGTCCTTGCTCATCCCGAGCAGGCCACCGACCCTCTGGCCGTCAAAATGCCCGTGAGCCTGGACAACAACCCCGGCACCCGGGTGGCCGGCAAGGTAAGGCTCTATAACGGCCGCACCGGCGAGCCCTACGACCAGAACATCACCGTGGGCTACATGTACATGCTCAAGCTCCACCACCTGGTGGATGACAAGATCCACGCCCGCTCGACCGGCCCTTACTCCCTTGTCACCCAGCAGCCGCTGGGCGGCAAGGCGCAGTTCGGGGGTCAGCGTTTCGGCGAGATGGAAGTGTGGGCGCTCGAGGCCTACGGCGCCGCCTACACCCTGCAGGAGATGCTTACGATCAAGTCCGACGATACCCAAGGGCGGGTGAAAGCCTACGAGGCTATCGTCAAGGGTGAGAACATCGCTCGGCCGGGAGTGCCGGAATCATTCAAGGTACTGCTCAAGGAGATGCAATCGCTGGCCCTCGACATCCAGGTGATGAGCGAGGAAGGCGGCGCGCTCGAGGTGGCCGAGGAGGAGGACGACCTGCTCCGGGCCGCCGAAGAGTTGGGAATCGACCTGTCCGCTCGGTTCCGGGCTGAGGAACGGGCCGCGGAGGCCCAGGCAGCTCTGGTGAGCACGCACCTGGGTTCGGAGCTCGATGAACAACGGGATGACGAGGAAGAGCCCGACGAGTTCGAAGGGGCGCCGGAGATCGAGCCTCACGAGATCGACGTGGGCATCGACCTGGGCATCGACCTGGGCGACGTCCAGCTTTCTCACTTCGCCGACGAAGCGGAATAGGAGCCTCCCGTGAGAGACATAAATGAATTCGACGCCATCAGGATAGGCCTGGCCTCACCGGAGCAGATCCGGGCCTGGTCCTCGGGCGAGGTGACCAAGCCGGAGACCATCAACTACCGGACGCTCAAGCCCGAAAAGGACGGCCTCTTCTGCGAGCGCATCTTCGGTCCCACCAAGGACTGGGAGTGCTACTGCGGCAAGTACAAGCGGGTCCGTTACAAGGGCATCATCTGCGAGCGCTGCGGCGTAGAGGTCACTCGGGCCAAGGTGCGCCGGGAGCGCATGGGTCACATCGATCTGGCCGCGCCGGTCAGCCACATCTGGTACTTCAAGGGCGTTCCCAGCCGCATGGGCTACCTCCTGGACATCTCGCCCAAGCAGTTGGAGCGGGTCCTCTACTTCTCGGCCTCCATCGTGACCTTCGTCGACGATGACAAGCGCCAGCGCGACGCCGGCAAACTGGAAGACCTGATTCAGGCCGACATCGAAAACACGTTCGCCTCCCGCGACGAGCAGAAGGTCAAGATCATGGCCGAGCGCGACAAGCGGGTGGCCGTGCTCCTGGGCAACTCCACCCCCGACGAGGACGATGAGATCGCCCTGGGCTTCGACGAGACACCGCTCAGCGAGTGGACCCACGAAGAGATGGAGAAGCGGGCCGGCGAGCTCCGTTTGGACGCCGACACCCGCCTGCGCGATCTGGAGCGCTACGCCGACCAGCAGGCCGCCCGCCTGCGCGAGCTGTGGGTCGAGTTCAAGAAGATCAAGAAGGGCGACATCATCACCGATGAGACCCTGTTCCGGGAGATGAAAGAGAAATACGGCAGCCCCTTCGGCTACGGCGTGTACTTCCGGGGCGGCATGGGGGCGGAGGCCATCCGCGAGCTGCTCGGAGCGGTGGAGCTGGCCACTGAAGCCACGTCGCTGCGCGAGATCATCAAGACCTCCAAGGGCCAGAAGCTCTCCCGCGCGGTCAAGCGCCTCAAAGTGGTGGAGGGCTTTCTGCGCTCCGACAACCACCCCGAGTGGATGATCCTGCAGTCCATCCCGGTCATCCCGCCGGAGTTGCGCCCCATGGTGCAACTGGACGGGGGCCGTTTCGCCACCTCCGACCTCAACGACCTCTATCGCCGGGTGATCAACCGAAACAACCGGCTCAAGCGCCTGCTCGACCTGGGCGCCCCGGAGATCATCGTCAACAACGAGAAGCGCATGTTGCAGGAAGCGGTGGACGCCCTCTTCGACAACGGCCGCCGCGGCCGGGCGGTCACCGGCCCGGGCAATCGCCCCCTGAAGTCGCTCTCCGACATGCTCAAAGGCAAGCAGGGACGCTTCCGCCAGAACCTCCTCGGCAAGAGGGTGGACTACTCCGGCCGCTCGGTCATCGTGGCCGGCCCGGAGCTGAAACTGCACCAATGCGGGATCCCCAAGACCATGGCGCTCGAGCTGTTCAAGCCCTTCGTCATGAGTCGCCTGGTGGAGCGCAAGCAGGTGCAGAACATCAAGGCGGCCAAGAAGCTGGTGGAGAGCGAGTTCTCCGAGGTGTGGGACATCCTCGAAGACGTCATCTCCGAGCATCCGGTCCTCTTGAACCGGGCGCCCACGCTTCACCGTCTGGGCATCCAGGCCTTCGAGCCGGTGCTCATCGAGGGCAAGGCCATCCAGCTGCACCCGCTGGTCTGCACCGCCTTTAACGCCGACTTCGACGGCGACCAGATGGCCGTTCACCTGCCGCTCTCGGTAGAGGCGCAGGCCGAGTGCCGCATCCTCATGCTGTCCTCCAACAACATCCTCTCGCCGGCGCACGGGCGGCCCATCGCGGTGCCCACCCAGGACATGATCCTGGGCTGCTACTACATGACCTACTTCGAGGGTCCCGATCTCGCCAAGATCGACCCCTTCGACATCAAGGCCCTTGAGAGTCTGGAGATCCGGCCGCGTCCCTTCGGCAACATTGCCGAGCTGGAGCACGCCTACGCCGAGAAGTGCATCGGCATCCAGGACCCCGTCCTCTTCCGCTGGGAAGGTGGGCGCCTGCTTACCACCGTGGGCCGGGCCTTCTTCAACTCGGCGGTGGCGACTTCTCTACAGGAGTACTTCGGTGAGCGCTGGGACGAGGCGGGCCCCGAGGGCACCATCCGCCGGGATGACTACGAGTTTCAGAACAAGGTGTTCACCAAGAACGAGATGTCGACCTTCGTCAGCGACCTGGTCGAGTACTACGGGGCCATCGCGGTCGCGCATCTCCTGGACGTCCTCAAGGACATGGGCTTCAAGTACGCCAGCGTGGCCGGGGTCACCATCTCCAAGAACGACATCGTGGTGCCGCCCGACAAGGAGGAGATCCTCCAGGGCTACGAGGCGAAGGTGCGCCACATCCAGGACGAGTACCTGCATGGCAACCTCACCGACACCGAACGGCGCGAGCGGGTCATCGACCAATGGACCGCCGCCACCGAAGAAGTGGCCGAGGCCATGGAGAAGAACTTCCGCCGTCTGAACCCGGTCTACATGATGGCCAACTCCGGGGCCCGGGGCTCCTTCAAGCAGATCCGCCAGTTGGCGGGTATGCGGGGGCTGATGGCTTCGCCGAAGGGGGACATCATCGAGCGGCCCATCAAGGCCAACTTCATGGAAGGCCTGGGCGTTCTCGAGTACTTCATCTCCACCCACGGGGCCCGCAAGGGTCTGGCCGACACCGCTCTGCGGACCGCCGACTCGGGGTACCTCACCCGGCGTCTGGTCGACGTGGCCCAGGAAGTGGTCATCCGCGAGCTCGACTGCGGCACCATCAAGTACATCGAGATGGCGCTGCGCAAGAACGACCGTCTGAACGAGCTTCTGCTCGGCCGGACGCTGGCCGTGGATGTGGCCGATCCCGAGACCGGGGAGATCGTCTACGAGCGCAACGAGTTGCTCAACAAACGCATGCTCCAGAAGCTGCTGACGGTGTACCCGGCGGCCACCACTGCCGGTCTCAAGCTCAAGGTCCGTTCGGTGCTGGGTTGCCAGAGCGAGATCGGCGTCTGCCAGCTCTGCTACGGCCGCTCGCTGGCCGCCAACGACCTGGTGGCCATCGGTGAGGCGGTGGGGCACATCGCCGCCCAGTCCATCGGCGAGCCGGGCACCCAGCTCACCATGCGGACCTTCCACACCGGCGGGGTGGCCGGGGCCGACATCACCCACGGTCTGCCGCGGGTAGTCGAGCTGTTCGAGGCCCGCAAGCCCAAGGGTCAGGCCAAGATCACCCAGTTCGCCGGGACGGTGCGAGATCGAGGAATCCGACAAGGCCAAGAAGGTCAACATCGTCGACGACGACGGAGAAGTGCACAGCTACGCGATCTCGCCGGCGGGCCGACCTCATGGTGGAGGACGGGCAGCGCGTGGAGGCCGGCGATCAGCTCTACAAAGGTTCGCTCAATCCGCACGAACTGCTCAAGTACCGGGGAGCGCTGGAAACCGCCCGCTACATCGTGGGCGAGGTGCAGGACGTCTACCACAAGCAGGGCGTGCAGATCGACGACAAGCACGTGGAGCTCATCCTGCGGCAGATGACCAAGAAGGTCCTGGTGGAGGCATCGGGCGACACCACCTTCCTGCCCGGACGCATGGTGGACAAGCTCCTCTTCGATCAGGAGAACCAGCGGGTCGTCGAGGCGGGTGGCGAACCGGCCACCTACGAGGAGATCATCCTCGGCATCACGAAAGCCTCGCTGGCCACGGAGAGCTTCCTGTCGGCGGCTTCGTTCCAGGAGACCACCAAGGTGCTCACCGACGCTGCCCTCGAGGGCAAGGTCGACTACCTGCGCGGTCTCAAAGAGAACGTCATCATCGGCAAGCTCATCCCCGCGGCCACCGGCCTGCGCGCCTATCGCAATATCGAACTGGTCACCGCCGGCATCCCCGCGGAGATGGATCTGTTCGGCGACGTGATCGGGGCGCGCCTCGATGCAGGCATGGCCCTCACCCCCGAGCAGCAGTGGGCGCAACTCACCAGTGCCTCCTCCGACTCGGAGGCCTACGGCATGCTGGTGGACGATCTCGATCTGCCCACCTATGTGCACTCGGTGCTCAGCCGGGCGGGCATCGAACGGGTGAGCGACCTGCTCGCTCGTACCACCAAGGAGCTCCTGGCGGTGCCGGGTCTGGGTCAAAAAAGCCTGGAGGAAGTGCGGGCTCGGTTGGCCGATAGGGGCTGGGCCCTGAGCGGTGACGAGAACGATCTGGGCGATGACGTTCTGCTGGGCGGCGCGGGCGACGAGCCGGAGGCAGCTCTGCTGAGCGTTGACTACTTGGGGGGCGACGCACCGACTACGAAGGAATGATCGCCGAGGGGGGCTGCTTGTAGGCCCTCTGAGGCTTTGTTATACTACGCGCTCGCTGCGCGGCCAAACGCGTGATATGCGCGTGCCCGTGCAGCGAGCGATGAACATCAGTGAAAGCGGACGAGGAGTATTTGTGCCGACGATCAACCAGCTGATCCGCAAGGGCCGGGAGGAACAGTCCAAGAGGACCAAGACCCCTGCCCTCAAAGGTGCGCCCCAGAAGCGGGGCGTTTGCACGCGCGTGTATACCACTACGCCCAAGAAGCCCAACTCGGCCCTCAGGAAAGTGGCGCGCGTGCGGCTGGTAAACGGGATGGAAGTCACCGCCTACATCCCCGGCATCGGGCACAACCTACAGGAGCACTCCGTGGTGCTTATCCGGGGTGGCAGGGTCAAAGACCTACCCGGGTGTCCGTTACAAGATCATCCGCGCGGCTCTCGACGCAGCCGGAGTGGCCAATCGTAAGCAAGGCCGCTCCAAATACGGCGTCAAGCTGAGCAAATAGGCACAGGAAGGCATACGCAGCCATGGCAAGAAGAGCAAGGGCATCCAAGCGGGACATTACGCCCGACCCGATCTACAGAAGCCGCCTGGTGACCCAGGTGGTCAACCGGATGATGGTCGACGGCAAGAAATCCACGGCCGAGCACATCATGTACGACGCCATGAACCTTCTTCGCGAGCGCACCGGCAACGATCCGGCCGGCGTCCTCAAGGAAGCGGTGGAGAACGTGCGGCCGGCCCTCGAAGTGCGGTCCCGCCGGGTCGGCGGCGCCAACTACCAGGTCCCGGTGGAGGTTCCCACTCGGCGCTCCTATACTCTGGCGGTCCGCTGGATCATCACGCACAGCCGGGCGCGCCGCGAGCACAGCATGGCCGAGCGGCTGGCCGGCGAACTGATCGATGGGTACAACCGCACCGGCACTACCATCAAGAAAAAGGAAGACCTGCTGCGGATGGCCGAAGCCAACAAGGCTTTCGCCCACTACCGCTGGTAATCAACTCGCCCCGACTGGGCTGAGGAAAGCAAGCATTGGCACAAGCGACTGCACATAGATCCGACCCGAAGGCGGCTCAGCGGCTTCATCCGCTGGCGATGGTCCGCAATATCGGCATCATGGCCCACATCGATGCCGGTAAGACCACCACCACCGAGCGGATGCTGTACTACACCGGCCGTACCTACAAGATCGGCGAGGTGCACGACGGCGCCGCGGTGATGGACTGGATGGCCCAGGAGCAGGAGCGGGGCATCACCATCACGTCGGCTGCCACCACATGCGAATGGCGCGATCATCGTGTCAACATCATAGACACACCCGGGCACGTGGACTTCACTATGGAAGTGGAACGCTCCCTGCGGGTGCTCGACGGGGCCATCGCCCTGTTTTGCTCCGTGGCCGGGGTGGAGCCCCAGTCCGAGACTGTTTGGCGGCAGGCGGACAAGTACCGCGTGCCGCGCATCGCCTTCGTCAACAAGATGGACCGGGTGGGCGCGGACTTCATGCAAGGCGTGCAGATGATGATCGACCGGCTGCACGCGCATCCGCTCGTCATCCAACTGCCTCTGGGCCGCGAGGACCAGTTCCGCGGGGTCATCGACCTCGTCCGCATGGTGGCCTATATCTTTGACGATGAGATGGGGGTGGAGTGGGAAGAAGCTCCCATTCCAGAGGACATGATGGCCCGGGCCCAGGCCGAACGGACGCATATGATCGAGGTACTCGCCGAGCGGGACGACCACCTCATGATGGACTATCTCGAGGGCGAGGAGATCTCAGAGGCGCGTGTGAAGGCCGCCATTCGGCAGGCTACCCTCGACATCGCCTTGGTGCCGGTCTTGTGCGGCTCATCGTTCAAGAACAAGGGCGTGCAGATGCTCCTCGACGCCGTGGTCGACTACCTTCCCTCGCCGCTCGACATCCCGCCGGTCGAAGGGATCAACCCTCACAACGGACAGGAAGCGATCCGGCACGCCGATGATGACGAGCCTTTCTCGGCCATCGCCTTCAAGATCATGTCCGATCCCTTCGTTGGCAAACTGACGTACTTCCGGGTGTATTCCGGTACGCTCAAGGCAGGCTCCTATGTCTTTAATTCCAGCAAGGACAAGAAGGAGCGCGTCGGCCGGATCCTACAGATGCACGCCAACCACCGCGAGGACACTACCCGCGTCTTCGCCGGCGACATCGCGGCCGCGGTGGGCCTTAAGAGCACCACCACCGGCGACACCCTGTGCGACGCCGGCGGCGCCATCATCTTGGAGTCCATCGAGTTTCCCGACCCGGTCATCTTCGTGGCCATCGAGCCGAAGACCAAGGTCGACCAGGACCGCTTGTCCGACAGTCTTATGAGACTGGCAGAGGAAGACCCGACCTTCCGGGTGCGCACGGATGAGGACACCGGCCAGACCATCATCGCCGGCATGGGCGAGTTGCATCTGGAGATCATCGTCGATCGCCTGCTGCGCGAGTTCAAAGTGGACGCCAACGTGGGGCGGCCGCAGGTGGCCTACCGCGAGGGCATCACGAAGGCGGTTCCCAAGGTCGAGGGTCGTTTCGTCCGTCAGACCGGCGGGCGGGGCCAGTACGGCCACGTGGTCATCAAGATGGAGCCCAACGAATATGGAGCGGGCTTCACTTTTGAGAACAAGATCGTCGGGGGCGCCGTCCCCAAGGAATACGTGCCCGCCATCCAGGCGGGTATGGTCGAAGCCATGGAGACCGGTGTTTTGGCGGGCTTTCCCATGGAAGACGTCAAGGTGGAGCTCATCGACGGTTCGTATCACGAGGTCGACTCCTCGGAGATGGCCTTCAAGATCGCAGGTTCTATGGCATTTCGGGAGGCGGCCAGGAAGGCGCACCCGGTGCTGCTCGAGCCGGTGGAGGATGTGGAAGTGGTTGTGCCAGAGGAATACATGGGCGAGGTGATGGGCGACCTGAGCGGGCGCCGCGGTCACATCGCGGGGATGGAGCCCAGGGCAGGCGCCCAGGTCATTCGCGCGACGGTACCGCTGGCTCAGATGTTCGGGTATTCCACCGATGTTCGTTCCATGACCCAGGGGCGTGCCACCTACACCATGCAATTCAGTCACTACGCTGAGGTGCCCAGCACCATCGCGCAAGAGATAATCGCCCAGCAGGGCGGCAGGGGCCTAAACGACTAACCAAGGGAAACCGGCTGCCTAGCTGCGGCGGCCGCCTGAGTGATTCAGGGTAGAAAGGGAGGATTAAAGTGGCGAAGAAGAAGTTCTCGCGGACCAAGACGCACGTGAACGTGGGCACGATCGGCCACGTTGACCACGGCAAGACGACTTTGACAGCGGCTATCACCAAGTGTCTGGCGAACTTGAACCCGAACATCGAGTTCCGCAGCTTCGATTCGATCGACAACGCTCCGGAGGAGCGGGAACGCGGTATCACCATCGCTACGGCACACGTGGAGTACGAGACCGAGAAGCGGCACTACGCCCACGTGGATTGCCCGGGCCACGCCGACTACATCAAGAACATGATCACCGGCGCCGCCCAAATGGACGGGGCGGTCGTGGTCGTGTCCGCTGCCGACGGCCCCATGCCCCAGACCCGTGAGCACATCCTGCTCGCCCGTCAGGTGGGCGTGCCGTACATCGTCGTCTACCTTAACAAGGCCGACATGGTCGACGATCCCGAACTGCTCGAGCTGGTCGAGCTGGAAGTGCGCGAGTTGCTCACCGAGTACGAGTTTCCCGGTGACGATATTCCCGTCATCATCGGCTCGGCTCTGCAGGCTCTCGAGCATGGCTGTGGCGATCGTGAGTGCGCCTCCTGTAAGTCCATCTTCGAGCTGACGGATGCACTCGACAACTACATCCCCGATCCTCAGCGCGATGTCGACAAGCCCTTCCTGATGCCGATCGAGGACGTGTTCAGCATCCAGGGCCGCGGCACCGTTGCCACCGGCCGGATCGAGCGCGGTATCGTCAAGGTCGGCGACGACGTGGAGATGGTGGGTCTGCATCCGCAAAGCATCAAGAGCGTCGCTACCGGCGTGGAGATGTTCCGCAAGCTGCTCGATGAGGGGCGCGCGGGCGACAACGTCGGCGTCCTTCTGCGCGGTATCAAGCGCGAGCAGGTGGAGCGCGGCATGGTCCTCGCGAAGCCGGGCAGTATCACCCCGCATACCGAGTTCCAGGCGGAAGTGTACGTTCTGTCCCGGGAAGAGGGCGGCCGTCATACCCCGTTCTTCAACGGGTACCGTCCGCAGTTCTACTTCCGGACCACCGACGTGACCGGCGACGTGACCTTGCAGGAGGGCGTGGAAATGGTCATGCCGGGCGATCACACCACTATCAGTGTCAAGTTGATCACCCCCATCGCCATGGAAGAAGGCCTCCGTTTCGCCATCCGTGAGGGTGGCCGTACGGTCGGTGCCGGCGCCGTGACCAAGATCGTTAAGTAGGAGTTGCTCGGTGGCGCAACAGAAGATACGTATTAGGCTCAAGGCCTACGATCACGAGCTCATAGACAAGAGCGCGCGGAGCATCGTCGAAACGGCTGAGCGCACCGGCGCCACCATTGTTGGGCCCGTTCCGCTGCCTACTGAGAAGAATGTCTACTGCGTGATCCGTAGTCCGTTCAAGGACAAGGACTCCCGGGAGCACTTCGAGATCAGGACTCACAAGCGCCTGATCGACATCCATCAGCCCACCCCCAAGACGGTGGATTCGCTGATGCGCATGGATCTGCCCGCGGGCGTCGACATAGAGATCAAACTGTGATGAAGACACTATTAGGTACAAAGCTGGGTATGACCCAGTTCTTCAATGAAGACGGCACCGTCGTCCGCTGTACGGTGATCCAGGCTGGGCCCTGCCTTGTGACCCAGAAGAAGACGGTCGAGAACGACGGCTATTCCGCCACGCAGATCGCCTTCGGCGATGTCAAGCCCAAGAGGCTGAACAAGCCCTTGCTTGGACATCTCAAGAAGGCCGGTGTGGCTCCCAAGCGCCACCTCATCGAGGCGCGGGGAGAGGACGAGCTGGCCGTCGGCGAAGCCGTCACGGTGGCGGTCTTCGCTGCCGGTGATGAGGTCAAAGTCACCGGCGTCAGCAAGGGCAAGGGTTTTCAGGGCGTGATCAAGCGGCACGGGTTCGCCGGCGGTCCCGGCTATCACGGTTCGCACTTCCATCGCGCTCCTGGCTCCATCGGCTCTTCCGCGGATCCGTCCCGGGTGTATCCGGGTACCAAGCTCCCGGGGCAGATGGGCAATGTGCGTGTCACGCAGACGGGTCTCACCGTGGTCGCTACCGACCCGGATAAGAACCTGGTGCTGGTCAAAGGCGCGGTCCCGGGGAGCAAAGGCTCCCTGGTCGTGATCAGAGGTTAGGCTTATGCCATCAATCGATAGAATCGACGAGAACGGCGCCGTCGTCGGCCAGCACGAGCTGCTGGACGCACTGGTGCAAGATCAGATCAACGTCGGCCTCCTGCATCAGGTGGTCACGGCAGAGTTGGCCGGGCACCGGCAGGGCACCGCGGCTGCCAAGAGCAGGGCGGAGGTCGCCGGCACGGGGGCCAAGCAGTGGCGGCAGAAGGGCACCGGCCGGGCCCGCGTTGGTTCCGGCAAAGTGGCGCACTTCACCGGCGGCGGCGTGGCGTTTCCGCCCATCCCCCGCAGCTTCGCTGTGAAGGTCAACAAGAAGGTCAAGGCTCAGGCGTTCCGCATGGCGTTGGCCGATCTGGTCGCGGGTGGCACCGTCCGGGTACTCTCGGACGTCGCCTTCGACGAGCCTTCAGCCAAACGGGCGGCCAACATGCTCAGTAAAGTTGGACTGGACAGGCCTCTGCTCGTCCTGGTGGGCGCTGAGGAGATCTCGGTGCTCAAGAGCTTCCGCAACCTGACCGGCACCCGCGTCCTCACCATCGGCGAAGCCGAAGTGCAGGACTACGTGTGGGCGAAGAGTCTGCTGTTCACCGAAGCTGCCGTGTCCTTTCTCGAAGGTGGCATTAGGGGAGGCGGTGAGTCCTGATGGACGCGAGGCAGATCATCATCCGTCCCATCATCTCCGAGAAGAGCTACCGGGCGATCGACACCAACCGGTACTCGTTCGAAGTCAACTACCGGGCTACGAAGCCCCATATCCGGGCGGCGGTGGAGGAGATCTTCAAGGTCAAGGTCATCGGCGTGCAAACCATCAACGTGAAGCCGAAACCCAAGCGCAGGGGCGCCCATGCGGGTGTCACCAAGCGGTGGAAGAAGGCAGTGGTCGAGCTTGCTCCGGGCAACCGGATCGAGTTCTTCGGCGCGACCTAGTAGAAGGGGAGCGGTAAGAGAGACATGGCGATAAAGAGCTACAAGCCGACATCTCCGGGACGCAGGTTCGCGACTACGCCTGCCTTCGACGAAATCACGAAGAGCGAGCCGGAGAAGGCGCTCACCCGTCCGGTGAAGCGCAATGGCGGTCGCAACAACAACGGACGTATCACCACGCGGCATCAAGGTGGCGGGCACAAGCGCCTGTACCGGGTCATAGACTTCAAGCGTGACAAGGACGGCGTGCCCGGACGTGTCGACGCGATCGAGTACGACCCCAACCGCAACTGCCGGATAGCCCTGATCGTCTATGCCGACGGCGACAAGCGCTACATCCTGGCGCCGAACAAGCTGGGCGTGGGCGCAACGGTCGAGGCTGGTCCTGGGGCCGATATCAGGGTGGGCTGTGCCCTTCCTCTGCGGAACATCCCGGTCGGTACCGTGGTGCACAATATCGAACTCTACAAAGGCCGGGGCGGACAGATAGCCCGTGCGGCCGGCACGTCGGCCCAGGTCATGGCCAAGGAGGGCGACTACGGCATCCTCCGCCTGCCCTCGGGCGAGATGCGCATGATCCGTCTGGAATGTCGGGCCACGGTGGGCGAGATCGGCAACGCCGAGCACGAGAACCTCACCACCGGCAAGGCGGGGCGCAAGCGCTGGATGGGCGTGAGGCCCGGGGTGCGCGGCACCACCATGAACCCGGTCGATCACCCGCACGGCGGGGGCGAGGGCTCCACGGCGCCGGGTCGTCACCCGGTGACGCCCTGGGGGGTTCCCACGCTGGGTCACAAGACTCGGCAGGCCAAGAAGCCATCGAACAAATACATCGTCAGACGACGGGGAAAAGGGAGGTAATAGAGCATCGTGGCACGTTCAAGCAAAAAAGCTCCCTTCGTCGAAGAGCGGCTGATGAAGCGGGTAGAGACCCTGAACGACACCGGCGAGAAGCGCATGCTCAAGACCTGGTCTCGGGCATCCACTATCTACCCGGAGATGATCGGGCATACGATCGCGGTCCACGACGGCCGCAAGCATGTGCCCATCTACGTGACCGAGAGCATGGTGGGCCATCGGTTGGGCGAGTTCGCGTTGACCCGCACCTTCCGCGGTCATGGCGGCAACAAAGAGCGCCGCATGAAGAGGAAGTGAGGGCATGGTCAACGCTACTGCCAAGTACGTGCGGGTCTCGCCGCGCAAGGCCGGGGATGTGGCTCAGCTCATCCGGGGCAAACGGGTGGCCGAAGCCAAGGCCATACTCATGCTCAGTTCTCGGGCAGCCGCCAAACTGGTGGGCAAGGTTCTCGACTCTGCCGTAGCCAACGCTGAGAACAACCATAACCTGGACGCCGACGACCTTTACGTGGTCCAGGCTTACGTGAACGGCGGTCCCACCATCAAGCGGTTTCGGCCGCGGGCCATGGGGCGGGCTAGCAGCATCCGCAAGAGGACGAGTCACATCACCGTCAGCGTCGGCGAGAAAAAGGAGTCATAGCAGGTGGGTCAGAAAGTTCATCCGGGAGGCATGCGCCTCGGCATCATCCATGACTGGAAGGCTCATTGGTACACCGAGAAGCATTTTGCCGCCTTCCTTCATGAGGATCTGGCGATCCGTAAGCATATCCAGCGGAAGTTGGGCCACGCCGGTCTTTCCACCATCGTCATCCGCAAGGATACGAACAAGGTAGTCGTGGATATTCACACGGCGCGCCCCGGCATCGTGATCGGCAAGTCGGGCTCGGAAGTGGACGCGCTACGGCGCGAACTCCACGACATGACGGGGAAGACCGTCCACGTCAACATCGTCGAGATCAAGAGGCCCGAGCTGGACGCGAACCTGGTGGCTCAGTCCATCGCCGAGCAGTTGGCCAACCGGGTGAGCTTCCGGCGGGCCATGAAGCGGGCCATCACGTCGGCCATGCGCTCCGGCGCCATGGGTATCAAGGTGAGGTCGGGCGGCCGTCTGGGCGGGGCCGAGATGGCGCGGACCGAAGGCTACAGTGAAGGGCGAGTGCCGCTTCACACCCTGCGGGCCGATATCGACTACGGTTTCTGTGAAGCCAATACGACGTTTGGCAAGATTGGCGTGAAGGTGTGGATAAACAAGGGCGAGATCATGCCCGAGGGGTTCGATCAGGGCTCCCGCGGGCAAGCAGAGGCCCGAATAGGTTGACGGTTGCCGGCTCTCGCCCGGCTGCGGACTCAGGCGCTTGGAAGCGCCCGGGCCCGCGGGCACAAGGCGAGGGACCTGGAGAAAAACGAGGATAAGAGATGCTACTACCAAAACGGGTCAAACACCGCAAACAGCATCGAGGCCGCATGGCCGGGCAGTCGAAGGGCCAAACCACGGTCCAGTTCGGCGAATACGGTCTGCAGGCGCTGGAGCCCGGCTGGATCACCAGCCGGCAGATAGAAGCTGCGCGTATCGCCATGACCCGGAAGATCAAGCGGGGTGGGAAGGTGTGGATCAACATCTTCCCGCAGAAACCCATCACGAAGAAACCGGCCGAGACCCGGATGGGCTCCGGCAAGGGTTCGCCCGACCAGTGGGTGGCCGTGGTCAAGCCGGGCCGCGTGATGTTCGAGTTGGCCGGCATTCCCGAGGATCTTGCCCGGGACGCCATCCGGCTGGCGGCGCACAAACTTCCTGTGAAATGCAGATTCGCGACCAGGGAGGACGGGGGCATTGAAGGCTAAAGACTTGGTCGAACTCGCTGACGAGGAATTGGTCCAGCGTCTGAAGCAGTCGCGCGAGGAACTGTTCAACCTGCGGTTCCAGCATGCGGCCGGTCAGTTGGAGAACACCAGCCGCCTCCGCCAGGTGCGTCAGGACATCGCCAGGATCATGACGATGCAATCCGCGAGAGAACGGGCGGGGGAACTCTGATGGCTGAGGAGCGAGCGATAGCACAACGGGAGCGGCAGGGCGTGGTCGTCTCCGACAAGATGGACAAGACGATCGTCGTGGAGGTGAGCGCTGTCAAGCCGCACGCCCAGTACAAGAAGGTGGTGCGGACTACCAGCCGCTTGAAGGCTCACGACGAACAGAACGAAGCTCGGATGGGGGACACGGTGTTGGTGCGCGAATGCCGACCGCTGTCCCGGGACAAGACTTGGCGCCTGATCAAGGTGCTCGAGCGGGCCGAGTAGTCCCGCCAGCGGGAGATGGGTGAAACACGATGATACAGGTAGAGACAAGACTCAAAGTGGCCGACAATACCGGCGCGCGTGAACTGCTGTGCATCCGCATCAAGGGCGGATCGCAACGGCGCTACGCCGGGGTGGGCGACATTATCGTCGGGGCGGTCAAAGAGGCCACTCCGGGCGGTTCGGTCAAGAAGGGCGACGTGGTGCAGGCGGTCGTGGTGCGGGTCAAGAAGGCGTATGGGCGCCGGGACGGCACCTACATCGGCTTCGATGAGAACGCGGCCGTGCTGATCGACCGGCAGATGAATCCGCGCGGGACCCGTATCTTCGGCCCCGTGGGCCGGGAACTGCGCGAGAAGAACTTCGCCAAGATCGTCTCGCTCGCGCCGGAGGTGCTGTGATGGCGAAGATCCCGTCGCACGGCAAGAAGTTCCGGATAAAGAAGGGCGACACCGTCCTGGTGATACAGGGCAAGGAAAAGGGCAAGCGCGGCAAGGTCATGCGCGTACTGGCTGCCGAAGAGCGCGTCGTGGTGGAGAAGGTCAACTTCATCAAGCGCCACGTGCGCCCGTCTCAGAAGACTCCGCAAGGCGGGGTCATCGAGCGCGAAGCCAGCATGCACATCAGTAGCGTGAAGCTGATCTGCCCCGGTTGTAGCCAGGCCGTCCGGGTGGGCGTGCGCGTCGAGGGCGAAGACAAGGTCCGCTACTGCAAAAAGTGCAACGTCCAGGTGGATAAGGGTTAGCGATGGCAGTTCCCAGACTAAAAGAGAGATATCGCACGGACATCGTGCAGGCGATGCGTGAGCAGTTCGGGTACACGAACGTCATGCAGGTGCCCAGGGTCACCAAAGTCACGCTGAACATGGGCATCGGCGAAGGCACCCACGACGCAAAAGTGATGGAACAGGCCGCCCTTCAGCTTGGTCAGATCAGCGGCCAAAAGGCGCAGATCCGAAGGGCGCGCAAGTCGGTAGCCAACTTCAAACTGCGGGCCGGCATGCCGGTGGGTCTGCGCGTCACTCTACGGGGTGACCGCATGTACGAGATGCTCGATCGTCTCATGAGCATCGCCCTACCCCGCATCCGGGACTTTCGTGGAGTCGCCCCCGGGAGCTTTGACGGTCAAGGAAACTACAATCTGGGCGTGCGCGAGCAGACCATATTCCCCGAGATCGACTACGACAAGATCGATCGCGCGCGGGGACTCGACATCGCCATCACCACAACGGCCAAGACGGACGACGAAGGACGGGCGCTCCTCAAGTTGATGGGCATGCCGTTCCGTGAGAGCTGAAGATAGGAGCATCAGCGCATGGCAAAGAAATCTATGATCGCAAAGGCAGGGCGGCCGCAGAAATACGCCGTCCGAAGCCACAATCGCTGCCTCCGCTGCGGCCGGCCCCGTGGCTACCTGCGTCGCTTCGGTCTGTGCCGCATCTGTCTTCGTGAACTGGCCCACCAGGGAGTCATCCCTGGGGTCACCAAGTCGAGCTGGTAGGAGGGGTCATGTCGCATACAGATCCCATCGCCGATATGCTGACTCGCGTGCGGAACGCCAACAAGGCCCTCCATGCCCAAGTGGAGATGCCGGCCTCTGCGCAGAAGGTGGAGTTGGCGAGGCTCCTCAAGGATGAGGGCTACATCACCGGCTACTCGTTGGTGCGGGAGGGCAGTTTCGACACGTTGGTGGTCGAGCTCAAATACACCGACGGCCGTCGCCGCGTCATTTCGCAGGTGAAGAGGGTCAGTAAGCCGGGTCGCCGCATCTACGCGAAGAAAGACAACCTTCCCAAGGTCCTCGGGGGCTTGGGCACGGCTGTCATTTCCACGTCGCGTGGCTTGATGACCGCCCGGGAAGCGCAACGACTAGGTGTGGGCGGCGAAGTCGTCTGCTTCGTGTGGTAACGCTATGTCAAGGATAGGAAGAGCACCCATAACAGTCCCAGGCGACGTGGAAGTCACGATCGCCGGGAACAACGTCGCCGTCAAAGGCCCCAAAGGGGAACTGTCTTTGGACGTTCACCCCAACCTGCAGATCGCGCTTGAGGACGGTGTCATGACCGTCACTCGGCCGAATGATTCGGGCACCAATCGCTCCTTGCACGGTCTCACTCGTACGCTCGTCTCCAACATGGTCACCGGGGTGACGACGGGCTTTCAGAAGAAGCTGGAGATTGTGGGCGTGGGTTATCGCGCCTCCAAGAAGGGCGACGACCTGGAGATCCTGGTCGGCTACTCCCATCCAGTGGTGGTTCCCCCTCCGGCGAACATCGAGTTCGAGGTGCCCGTGCCCACGCAGATCGTGGTCAAGGGCATCGACAAGCAACGAGTCGGCCAAGTGGCTGCCGAGCTTCGCTCGATACGCAAGCCCGAGCCCTACAAGGGCAAGGGCATCCGGTACGAGGGCGAAGTGGTGCGGCGCAAAGTCGGCAAGCGGGCGTAGGCAGGAAGAGGACAGGATGAGCATTCAAGATGATAAGAACCGTACTCGGGAGCGGCGTAAGACCCGGGTGCGCAGCCAGGTGCGGGGCACCTCCGGGCGCCCCCGTCTTTCCGTCTTTCGGTCCAACCGGGCCATCTGGGCGCAGGTCATCGACGACGGCAGCGGGCGCACGCTGGCCAGCGCCGGCAGCATCCACGTGACCGAGAAGGGCCTGTCGAAGAAAGACCAGGCCGCCAAGGTCGGCGAGATTCTGGCCCAGCGGGCCAAGGCCGCCGGCATCGACCGGGTGGTGTTCGATAGGGGACCGTACCTGTATCACGGTCGAGTAAAGGCTCTGGCGGATGGTGCTCGCCAGGGCGGCCTGGATTTCTGAGGGAGAGAGAGGTAGCACTTTGGCGCAGATAAGGGCAGATTCGCTTAATCTTCAGGAGAACGTGATCCATATCAACCGCGTGGCTAAGGTGGTCAAGGGCGGTCGGCGCTTCTCGTTCACGGCTCTGGTAGCGGTGGGCGATGGTGAGAGCACGGTGGGCGTCGGCTACGGCAAGGCCAAGGAGGTCCCACTGGCCATCCAGAAGGCCATCGAAGACGCGCGCAAGAACCTGTTCGTGGTGCCCAAGCATGGCACCACGATCACCCACGAAATACTGGGCCATTACGGCGCCGGTAGGGTGTTGTTGCGGCCGGCTTCGGCCGGGACGGGCGTCATCGCCGGTGGCGGTGTGCGTGCGCTGCTCGAACTGGGCGGGGTCCACGACGTCCTGACCAAGTGTCTGGGCACCACCAACCCCATCAACATGGTGCGGGCGGCCGAGCAGGGGCTTCGCGCCCTGCGCCGGCCCGAGGACATCGCTCTGCAGCGGGGCAAAACGGTGCGCGAGATTCTGGGCATGGGCCCAGTCGCGGAGCCGGCGGTTGCAGTCGCCGCTCGCGGCCGGTGAGTGACGTCATGTTGAAGATCACCCAGGTCAAGAGCCGCATCAATCGCAAGAAGGACCATAAGGCCACGCTGGACGCGCTCGGCATCAGCCGCATGAACCAGACGGTCTATCACGAAGACTCTCCGGCCATCCGGGGCATGGTGCACAAGATCAGGTACATGGTCCAGGTGGACGAAGTCGACATCAAGGACAAAGGATAGAGATGGGAGACATCTTCCTGCACAATCTGCGGCCCGACCCCGGGGCCCGGCGCGGCAAGAAGCGCGTGGGCCGGGGCGAAGGCTCCGGCGTCGGCAAGACGTCGGGCCGGGGCCACAAAGGGTCCAAGCAGCGGTCCGGAGGGCAGATACCCGCGCGGTATGAGGGCGGCCAGATGCCTCTGCACATGAGGCTGCCCAAACTGCGCGGCCCGCATGCCAAGACCGCCATGCCCATAGGGCCTTTCCGCACCTATATGACCCCGGTCAACCTGTCGCGCCTCGCGGTCTTCGCCGCGGGCGAGGTGGTGTCCCCGGAGGCGTTGGTGGAAAAGGGCATCATCAAGAAGAGCGACGAGAGGGTGAAGATCCTGGCGACAGGTGAACTGTCCCATGCTCTCACCATCAAAGCTCAGGGCTTCAGCGCAGCGGCCGTTGCGAAGATCGAGGCCGCCGGTGGCACGGCGGAAGTCATCTGATGCTGCAGTCCCTGCTCAACGCCTGGAGGCTCCCGGATCTCCGGAAGAAGCTGCTGTTCACGGCCATGATCATCGCGATCTACCGGCTGGGCTGCTACGTCCCCGTGCCGGGCGTCAGCGTCAAGTCTATCGAGGCGATGTTCAACAGCGGAGGTATCTTCGACTTCTACAACCTCTTCAGCGGTGGGGGCCTGCAACGGGTGGCCATCTTCGCGATGGGCATCATGCCCTACATCACGGCGTCGATCATCATGCAGTTGCTCACGATGGTCATCCCCCGTCTTGAAGCGCTCATGAAGGAGGGCGAGTCGGGGCAGAAGAAGGTCAACCAGTACACCCGGTACTTCACCGTCATCCTCGCCCTTGTCGAAGCTATCGGCTTCGTGTTCCTGTTCCGAAGCTATGGGGCATTCCCGGCGGAAGCGCCGCTTACGCCCCTCCGCTTCTTCCTCATCGTCTTGACCCTCACCGTCGGCACGGCCCTGGTCATGTGGATGGGCGAGCTCATCACGCAACGGGGCATCGGCAACGGCATCTCGCTGATGATCTTCACCAGCATCGTCTCGCGGCTGCCCAGCGGCATCCAGAAGCTCTTCACGCTCAACCCCGGCTACTGGGTGCTCATGGCCATCATCTCCCTGATTGTGGTCGCGGCCATCATCTACGTGACGGAGGGCCAGCGGCGCATCCCCGTGCAGTACGCGAAGCGGGTGGTGGGGCGAAAGGTCTACGGCGGTCAGAGCACCTATCTGCCGCTCCGCATCAACATGGCCGGGGTCATCCCGGTGATCTTCGCTTCGTCGGTGATGCTGTTCCCTGTCACTCTGGCGCAGATGACGCCCTGGGCCTGGGCCAAGAAGCTGTCCGAGGTCATCGGCCCGAGCTCCTGGTGGTATCTCGTGGTGGAAGTGATTCTGATCATCCTCTTCACCTACTTCTACACGGCGGTGCAGTTCAACCCCATCGACCAGGCCGACAACCTCAAGAAGTACGGGGGTTTCGTCCCGGGCATCCGTCCCGGACGGCCGACCGCGGCCTATCTCGACCGGGTGCTGACCCGCATCACCTTCCCGGGGGCACTGTTCTTGGCGGCCATCGTGCTGCTGCCGACGGCGCTTATCCGGGGCCTCAACATCCCCTTCTACTTCGGGGGCACGTCACTCCTGATCGTCATCGGGGTGGCGCTCGACACGATGAAGCAGATGGAATCTCAGCTGCTCATGCGGCACTACGAGGGCTTCCTCAAGTAGCGCCGGGACAAGAAAGGGACAGACACGTAGCATGACTCAGTTCAACCTCATCCTGCTCGGACCGCCCGGCGCGGGCAAAGGCACGCAGGCCGGCCGCATCGTGGCCGAGTACGGCATCCCCCACATCTCCACGGGCGATATCCTCCGCTCGGCGGTCAAGAACCAGACCCAGATGGGCCTGGAGGCCAAGAAGTTCATGGACGCGGGCGAACTGGTCCCCGACAGCGTGGTGATCGGCATCGTCAAGGACCGTCTGCAGGAGCCCGACACGGCCAAGGGCTTCTTGATGGACGGGTTCCCGCGCACCATCCCCCAGGCGGAGGCTCTGGACGAGGTCCTGGACGGCTTGGACCGGGGGGTCACCAAGACCCTGGTGATCCTGGTGGACGAAGAGGATCTGGTGCGCCGGCTCACGGGACGCCGCATCTGCCGCGTCTGCCAGGCTCCGTTCCACGTGCTGTTCAACCCGCCCGAAGCAGGAGGGCGTGTGCGACAAGTGCGGCGGCGAGCTGTACCAGCGCGACGACGACACTGAGGCCACGGTGCGCAACCGGCTGGAGGTCTACCGCGAGCAGACCGAGCCGCTCATCGCCTACTACGACCGGGCCGGAGTCGTGGCCCGCGTCGACGGCGCCCAGGCGCCCGACGCAGTGTATGAGGATATCCGTGCGGCGCTGGGCCCGGCGGGCGCGTGAGGCACCGGCGCGTGAGGCCACGGAGAGCAACGGCGCAGTGATAATCAGGAAATCGCAGGCGGAGATAGAGAAGATGGCCCGTGCGGGCAAGGTGGTCCGGGGATGCTTGGACCTTCTGGCCCAGGAGATCAGACCGGGCATCACGACGAAAGAGTTGGATCGGTTGGCAGAGAAGTTCATACGGGCGAAGGGCGGCGTGCCTACGTTCAAGGGCTACCGGGGTTTTCCGGGGTCCATCTGCGCGTCGCCTAACGACATGGTGGTCCACGGCATCCCTGGTAGCGCGCGCCTGCGGGAAGGGCGACATCTTGGGCGTCGACGTGGGTGTCACCATGGAGGGCTACATCGCCGACGCCGCCGCGACGTTCGCGGTGGGTGAAGATCTCGGAGACTGCTCGCGACCTGCTGCGGGTCACCGAGGAGTCACTCTTTCGGGGGATCGCCCAGTGCCAGGTGGGCAACCGAGTCGGTGACATCTCCCATGCCGTGCAGACTCACGCCGAGGCGCACGGCTTCTCGGTGGTGCAGAGCATGGTCGGCCACGGCGTGGGCCGCGACATGCACGAGGACCCCCAGGTGCCGAATTTCGGTCCGGCGGGTCAGGGGCCCGAGCTCCGGGACGGCATGGTGCTGGCCATCGAGCCGATGGTCAACGTCGGCGGCTTCGAGGTGGAGATGGGCGACGACTCCTGGGCCATCTATACGAAGGATGGGAGCCTGTCCGCTCATTTCGAGCACACGGTGGCCATCACCAAGAAGGGGCCGCGCATCCTTACCCTGGCTGAAGTAGCGGGTGCCTAGCAGGATGGGGCCTTGTGCTAAGATAAGCGGCCGACTTTCAGGCAGGGGTGAGTGGGTGGCGAGCAGTGTCTCCTAAAGAAGAAGCCATAGAGCTTGAGGGCGAGGTGATCGAAGCCTTGCCCAACACCATGTTCAGGGTCAAGCTCGACAACGAGCTGGAGATACTGGCGCACATATCCGGCAAGATGCGCATGAACTACATACGCATCCTGCCTGGCGACAGGGTCAAGGTCGAGTTGTCGCCTTACGATCTGACCCGTGGTCGGATCACGTATCGCTTCAAGTAGAGGAAGGGCGTTGGATGAAAGTCAGAGCGTCGGTGAAACCGATGTGTGAGAAGTGCAAGATAGTGCGGCGGCGGGGCGTGGTCCTGGTGATCTGCCAGAACCCGCGTCACAAGCAGCGGCAAGGCTAGGCAGGAGTAGCGTATGGCTCGTATCGCTGGTGTCACTCTCCCCCGGGAGAAACGGATCGAGATCGGTCTGACGTACGTGTACGGCATCGGCCGGTCCATGTCCAACAGGATCCTCTCAGCTGTGAACATCGATCCGAACACGCATGTGAAGGATCTCACCGAGGACGAAGAGGTCCGGCTGCGCGGTTACATCGAGGATAACGTCATGGTCGAAGGCGACCTGCGGCGTGAGCGCAGCCAGAACATCAAGCGACTGATGGAGATCGGCTGCTACCGGGGCATACGACATCGGCGCGGCATGCCCGTCCGCGGCCAGCGCACCAAGACGAACGCCCGGGTGCGCAAAGGGCACAAGCCGACCGTGGGCGTCAAGAAGAAGGTGCGGGTCTAGCCGGCCGGCTGCCTCGCAGGGATATCTAGGGACGGAGATCAGGAGACATGCCGAAACCTAAACGCACTACCACCGGTCCGCGTGGGCGACGCCGCAAGGTGCGGAAGAGCATCGCGGTAGGCAACGCCTACATCAAGACGTCGTTCAACAACACTCTCGTGACCCTCACCGACAAAGAGGGCAACGTGATCGCGTGGGCGAGCGCCGGTTCGGCGGGCTTCAAGGGCTCGCGCAAGTCGACTCCCTTCGCCGCTCAGGTGACGGCCGAGAGGGCGGCTCGGGCCGCGATGGAGCACGGGCTGCAGAAGGTGGACTGCTACGTCAAGGGACCGGGCAGCGGTCGCGAGACCGCCATCCGTTCGCTGCAGGCCACCGGTCTCGACGTGACCAGCGTCAAGGACGTCACCCCCATCCCTCACAACGGTTGCCGCCCCAAGAAGCGGCGCCGGGTCTAAGGCGGAGTAGCGAATATGGCCAGAGATACGTCTCCACAGTGTAAGCAGTGCCGCCGGGAGGGCGAGAAGCTCTTCCTCAAGGGCGAGCGCTGCCTGACCGACAAGTGCGGGGTCGAACGACGCGCGTATCCCCCGGGTGACCACGGCCGCGGCCGCAGGCGCAAGCAATCCGAGTACCTCACCCAGTTGCGCGAGAAGCAGAAGGCTCGCCGCTACTACGGGGTTCTCGAAGGGCAGTTCCGCAACTACTACGCGGTGGCCGCCCGGCAATCGGGCATCACCGGCGAGAACCTGCTGTGCCTTCTCGAGCTGCGGCTGGACAACGTGGTGTACCGCCTGGGCTTCGGCGCTTCCCGCCGGCAGGCCCGGCAGCTGATCCGGCACGGGCATTTCATGGTCAACGGCCGGCGGGTGAACATCCCGTCGTACCGGGTCAAGCCGGACGACATCGTCACGGCCGTGCTCGACAGCGAGGGTCTGAAGGCGGTCATCGAGGACGCCACCGATCTGACGGCGTCCGTGCCCGCCTGGCTGCAGGCCGACCACGACAACATGGTGGGCAAGGTCCTCCGTCTGCCCGAGCGGACCGATATCGATATCCCCATCCAGGAGTCGCTCATCGTCGAGCTGTACTCCAAGTAGTCAGGAGGGCCGATTGCTAGATTTCGCCACCCCGCATAGTACCTATGAACCGGTCGGTGAGAACCGGGGCCGCTTCATGGTGGAGCCGCTGGCCCGCGGCTTCGGGTATACCTTCGGCAACTCACTCCGGCGGGTGCTGCTCTCCTCGCTGGAAGGAGCGGCCATCTCGGCGGTCAAGATCGCCGGGGTCGAGCACGAGTTCTCGACGGTGCCGCATGTGAAGGAGGATGTGACCGACATCATCCTCAATCTCAAGAAGATCGTCTTCGTGCTGCACGGCGAAGCCGACGAGCACGAGATCGACCTGGTCAAGGACGGCCCGGGAGTCGTGACGGCCGGCGACATCCAGCTTCCTGCCACGGTCGAGGTCATGGATCCTCTGGCCTACATCGGCACCCTGGAAGACGGCGGCCGGCTGGAGATGCGGCTGACCGTGCGCCGGGGCCGGGGCTACGCATCGGCCGACGACAACAAGCGGCCGGAGACGATCCTGGGAGTCATCCTCATCGATTCGATCTTCTCGCCGGTCACGAGGGTGGCGTACAGCGTCGAGCCGGCTCGGGTGGGCCAGCGGACCGACTTCGACAAGCTGACGCTGGAAGTGGAGACCAACGGGGCCATCGACCCGCGCGCGGCCGTGCACAAGGCCGCCGCCCTGCTGCGGGACGACCTGCTGATCTTCACGGAGGACGACGACGACGATGAGGTTCCCGCCGGGATACGACGGCGGGGCCAGTGACGGTGTCGACGACGATGGGCGGATTCCCGACAGACGACTCGATATGCCCATCGAAGACCTGGAATTGGGAGTGCGCTCCTACAATTGCCTCAAGCGCGAAGGCGTCGAGACCGTCGGCGATCTGATCGCGAAGTCGGAGCAAGAGCTCATGTGCATCCCCAATTTCGGCCGGAAGAGCATAGAAGAGGTGCGGGAGCGCCTCGAGAAGAACAATCTGAAGCTTAAGAGGAGAGTAGCGTGAGGCATCAGAGAAAAGGAAGACGGTTCGGTATCCAGCCGAGCCATCGCCGGCAGATGCTGGCGAATCTTGCCTGCTCTGTGCTCGAGCATGGACGCATCAAGACGACCGAGGCCCGGGCCAAAGAAGTGAAGCCGATGGTGGAGAAGATGATCACCATGGGCAAGGCGGGTGACCTCAACTCCCGTCGCACGGCGATCAGCCAGCTGCGGAACAAGCAGATCTCGTACAAGCTGTTCAACGAGATCGCGCCGAAGTATGCCGACCGCCCCGGCGGCTACACTCGCATCACCCGGCTGGGCCCCCGTCTGGGCGACGCGGCCGAGATGGTCTATCTGGAGCTCGTCTAGGCGCGAGCAGCGGCAGCGAAAGTGACGGCAGACATGGTGCCGGGACCGAGGAGGTCCCGGCACTTGGCCTTTCTGTGGAAGAGGACGTGGATCGCAATCACCGCATGGAGCTGCAGTACGACGGCACCGGGCTTCACGGATGGGCGAAGCAGGACGGGTTGCTCACCGTGGAGGGGTGTCTGGAGGCCGCTTTTCGCACGGTGCTGGGCTTGACTCCCGAGCTGCGGGTGGCAGGACGGACGGACGCCGGGGTCCATGCCCGGCGTCAGGTGGCGAACGTGCAGTCTGCCCGGCCGGCACCGACCTCGTCGCGGCTTGCCCGCTCGCTCAACGCTCTTACTCCGCCGGGCATCGTCGTCACCCGCCTCAGCCGCACGCGGGCCTCGTTCGACGCCCGCAAGGACGCGGTGAGCAGGACCTACCGGTACTTCCTGTACGAACGACGAGGTGGTCGTCGCCCTTCTGGGCGCCGTTACTGCTGGCGCGTGCACGGCCGCCTCGATCTTGCGGCCATGCGCGACGTCCGCGGCGCTGGTGGCAGGGCGGCACGACTTCACCGCCTTCACCCCCAGGGAGACGGAACACGTCCACTTCCACCGTCTGGTGATCGCGCTGCGCCTGGAAGAAGATGAGCGGCGGATCATCCGGAGGGCCGCCCGGCGCCGGCCAGGGGCTGATCTATCTCGAGATCGAAGCGGACGCCTTTCTGCGGCGCATGGTCCGCGCTCTGGTCGGGACCATGGTAGAGGTAGGCCAGGGCGCGCGCACGATCGACGATTTCGGCCGGCTGCTCGAGCGGCGCGCCCCGGGAGGAGGCGGGGCTTACCGCCCCCGCCCGGGGGCTGTTCCTATGGGACGTCCGCTACGGAACGGCGGCGAGCTGCCGGGTTGCCCGCCAACTCAGTCCTCGCTCCGCCGGTCGCGGGCCCGCGGAGTCACTCAGCCCTCCCACTTTTCCACCTGCACCAGGCAGGAGTTAGGCGCCTGGCCCGTCGAAGTCGGGGTGATGAAGCGCTTGGAGGTCAGCAAGTTGACGCACCCGGCCCTGTCGGGGGACTCGCCCGGCGTGCCCAGGGGCAGGTAGTCGGCGCAGGATTCGTAGGAGTGCACGGTGCCCGGAGGGACCCGTTCCGTCAGCTGCGCGGCCAGGATGACCGAGGCGCGGTCGTTGAAGGCCCGGATGAGGTCGTCTTCCCCTATGTCCCGAGCGGCCGCATCCTCGCTGTTGAGACGCATGATCCAGTAGTAGTTGCCGTCTTCCTTGAGCACCCGGTGGTCCTTGATGTCGTTGCTCCAGCAGTCTTTCGCGTCTCCCATGGTGTGGAAGCTGAAACGGGGGTGCGGCGACACCATCTGCAGCGGGTACTTGTCGTAGAGATCGGTGGTGTGGTGGCCTTCCCAGCTCTCGATGTATTGCGGCCCCATGGCGGGGCGCTCGGGGTCGACGGTGCCGGTCGCCTCGAAACGGGTGAGGCTGGACGAGACGAACTCGATCTTGCCGGATGAGGTCTGCAGGCCCTTGAGCGCCACCTGATCCCAGATCGGCGGACCCCAGTCCGGGGTGTCCTTGACCCGGTCTTCCGCGAACCAGCGTAGGGCCGGAGTGGACTGGCGCTCCTCGGGCACCGGCACCATGTAGTAGCCCTTCTTCTCGAAATCCTCCCAGGAGATCCGGCTGGGTAGGTCGCTCGCGTTGAAGATGCGCTTGACCCAATCGAGGTCGGTGTGACCGCCCTCTGAGTAGATATGGCCCACACCGAGCCGGTCGGCCAAAAGGGAGAAGATCTCGTAGTCGGACTTCGACTCTCCCAGGGGTTCGATGCACTTCTTCTCGAGGACGATCAGGCGGTGGTTGCACTGGTCGAACTTGTGGGTGCCGTAGCCGGAGGCGTACGCCCAATCGCCGATATCCCAGCGCTCGAAATTGGTGCAGGCCGGTAGGATGATGTCCGCGAACCGGGCCTCGCCTTCGAACCAGATCGATTGATTGACCACGAAGGGGACCTTGCCCTCCCGGTAGGCCTTCACGTACCGATTGGTCTCGGTCATGGTGCCGATGAAGGAGCCACCGTACCGGTAGTACATGCCCACGTACGGATATCCGGGGGCCGGGTACTCGTACTTGTGGAACTGCGACTCGATCGACGCTCCGCAGAAACCTTTGCCGCGCCATTCCAGTTTCTCGTGCATCATGGCCTCGGGGATCCGGAGCCGGGAGACCGTCTGGCCCTCGGAGGAGTGCTGGACATTCGAGAACGTTCCCCCATTGGGCCACATGCGAGGGGCCAAGCGATAGCCGGCGGCGGTGTTGGCGGTGTCGCCGGAGATGCCGCCCTCGGCGTAGCCGGGGAACCAGAACGTCTTGTCGAAAGGCACGCCCGAAGTAGTCGACCAGATGTTGCTGCCCGGCTTTCCCATCCCCTGCATGGCCGCGAGGGCGATCATGGTGCGGGCCCACTCGTTGCCGGTGGCGGCGCGGCACGCGCCGCCCCAGCCCCCCATCGCGCCCGCCGACAGCATGGTCTTCTTGGAGCCCCACTCTCGGGCCAGCGCCCGAATGTCCCGGGCGGCTATGCCGCTCTCTCCCTCGGCCCACTCCGGTGTCTTGGCCACTCCGTCGCTCTCGCCGAGGACGTAGGCCTTCCACTCGTCGAACCCCTTGGTGCGGGAGGCTACGTACTCCTTGTCGTAGGTCCCCTCGGTGAGCCACGTGAAGGCGATGGCCAAGCCGAAGGCCACGTCGGTGCCCAGCCGCGGGGCGAACCACTTGTCGGCCAGCAGCCCGGCCGTGTGGTTGTAGTAGGGATCGATGAACACCATCTTGACCCCCAACTCCTTGAGCCAAGAGCGGCGCGCGGTGGCTTCGAAAGCGCCATACACTCCGCCGGTGGTCTCGGGGTCCGCCGACCAGAACACCACCATCTCGGAGTGCTTGAGAGCGTCTTCCAGCAGGTCGTATTGCTCGGGGATGCCCAGGCGGTGGCTGAAGCCCCACATGTGCACTCCGCCCCAGTGCCAGCCTTCCCAACTGTCGGGGTTGTGCTCGGCGTAGGTGAAACCGACCAGGTTCATGAATCGGTTGTAGGCGCTGAATCGATAGCCGACGTTCCCCCACAGGTGGTGGGAGCCAGGGAGTGGTGAGCATCGCCGCCGGCCCCAGTTCTCGCTTGATCCTTACGATCTCGTCGGCGACCATGTCCAGGGCTTCGTCCCAGCTGATGGGCTCGTAGCCGGATTCGCCCCGGGTGTGGATGTTGCGGTCGCCCTTGGGGTCGAAGTCGACGCGTTTGAGTGGGGTGAGGATCCGCTTGGGAGAGTAGATGGTGGACTTGTGAGCTGCCGTCCACGGCGAGAGCGTCGTCTTCCGGGGCGGCGTGAAGGCGCGCCCCCTGGCCTGTATGGTCCACGACGGACCGTCGCTGGCGTCAAGTTCAAGAGGGATGATGCGCACGATCTTGTCGTCTTGAACATCGACGTGCACGGGACCGCCGGTTGTGAGATTGGTGAGTCTCTGGATCTTCCCCACGTTTGTCCCCTTGCACTCGTGTATCGGAGCACGAAAATGAAGTGATGGCGCTCTACTTTGCCCGGCCGTACCGGCGGGCCAATAGCGGCGCCTGCCATTGTAGGATAATTCCTACGCCGACATCGGCGGCTAGAGTATAGCGCGAGGGGAAGCAGCCCGTGAACGGATCGGCGCAGCTGCTCCACGATTCTCCGGCGTGAAGGACTCCCGTCCTTTCCTTGACACTCTCCGGCTATCTCTCTATTATGTGCGTTCGCGTTTTAAGGAGGCAGTGTGAAAACCTATTCGGCGAAACCCGGTGAGATCCAGCGCAACTGGTGGGTCGTCGACGCGGAAGGCAAGAACCTTGGCCGGCTCGCGTCTGAGATCTCTGTGGTGCTGCGGGGCAAGAACAAACCCCAGTACACCCCGCACGTTGATACCGGGGACTTTGTCGTCGTGGTCAATGCTGAGAAGATTGCCGTGACCGGCAACAAGCTCGCGGGCAAGATCTACTATCGCCACTCGGGTTACCCGGGGGGCCTGAAGAGCCGGACCCTCGGCGAGATGCTTCAGCGCCGGCCGACCGAAGTCATACGGAAGGCCGTCAAGGGCATGTTGCCCAAGAACCGGCTGGCCGCTCAGCAGCTGGGAAAACTTAAGATCTATGCCGGGCCGAAGCATCCCCATGTGGCCCAGCGACCGGAGGAGTTGCCATGGCAGCAGTAGTCTACTCGGCGACGGGCAAGAGGAAGACCTCGGTCGCCCGTGTGCGTCTGATGCCGGGTACCGGCAACATCACGGTCAACGGTAAGGACATCAAGGACTACTTCAACCGCCAGACTCTGGCGCTTGTGGTGCGGTCGCCGCTGGTCGAGACCGGTACCGATTCGAGGTACGACGTGATCGCCCAGATCCACGGTGGCGGCAAATCCGGCCAGGCGGGCGCCCTGAAGCACGGGTTGGCTCGGGCCCTGGTGGAAGCCGATCCCTCGCTCAAGACCGACGTGAAGCGGGCCGGGCATCTTTCGCGCGACGCCCGTATGGTGGAGCGTAAGAAGGCCGGTCTGAAGAAAGCTCGCAAGCGCCCGCAGTTCTCGAAGCGCTAGTCGCTTCAGCTTCTAGGGAATGACGGGGCGAGGGAGAGATCTCCCTCGCCCCGTTCGCTTTTGTGGTGCGCCGGGCAGGGCGCGTTTACTTGGGGGCGGAAGTCCTCCGGAGGAGGCGGTGGTGCTAACTTCCAGCCATGCCTGAACTGCGCGTAGACATCGACGCCATCGGCAGGAACACCGAGGCTGTCGCCGCGTTGCTCCGCGAGCACCACGTGGACCTGATCGGGGTGACCAAGGGCTGTCTGGGCGAGCCCCGGGTCGCGGCGGCCATGCTGGCCGGTGGCGCGGTGGCCCTGGCCGACACCCGCGATCGCAATCTGCGCCGGTTGCGGGCGGCGCTGCCGGACGCGGAACTGCACCGCATCCACCTGCCTTCCCTCGTGGAGCCCTTCGAGCCGGGCGATATCACCTACGTGTCGTCGTGGGCGGGAGCGGAGGCGGTGGCGGCGCTCCTGCCGCGCGCGCCGGGCGCCGCGGCGAGCGGCACCCTTCACCGATGCCGCGCCGGGTCATGGTGCAGGTGGAGACCGGGGACGAGCGGGAAGGCGCCCCGCTGGATGGACTGCCGGATCTCGCCGCGGCTATCGCCGGCGACCCGCGCCTGGAGTTCGTGGGCATTTCGACCAACTACGCTTGTTTTCGGGGCGCGCCGGATGGCATCAGAGCGTCGGTGGAGGCAATCGCCCGGGCGGCGGCCGCGCTGCGCGCGGCCGGCCTGCCGGTGGCGCGGGTATCGGGGGGGAACTCCAGCCTGCTCTGGCTGCTGATAGAGGGCCAGACGCTGCCCGCTGAAGTGACCGAATTGCGGTGCGGTGAGGCTCTGCTGTTGGGGCAAGACGCCCTGCACTATCGGGCCCTTCCCGGGTGCCGCACCGACGCCTGTGTGCTGCGGGCCGAAGTGCTCGAGGAGTATACTAGGCCCGCTCGCGACGGATGGGCGCGGCGGCTGGTCTTGGCGCTAGGTAGGCAGGATCTGGGCTCCGGTGCGCGTCACGTTCGTGCAGCCGGGCTTGAAGGAGATCGGGCGCTCCGCCGACTACCTGGTAGTCGAAGCGGCGGCAGGTGGTGCCGGGGATCTTCGCGGGCGACATGGTCGACATGGTCCCCACGTACGAGGCCCTGGTGGCTGCTTGGACCTCTCCCTACGTGGAGCTGATACTCCACTAGGGGATTTGCGACAACGGAGGTTACAGACTGATGTGTGGCATCGTCGGGTACGCGGGCGAGCGGCCCTGCCGGGACATCCTCTTTCAGGGGCTGCGCAAGCTCGAGTACCGCGGCTATGACTCCGCCGGCATCTCCATCATCTGCGACGGCCGGTTCGACCTTCTGCATTCGGTAGGTAACCTGGACAATCTGGAGGCCATCCTCGACCAGATGGACGACGGGGGGACCTTGGGCATCGCGCACACCCGCTGGGCTACTCACGGCCGTCCGTCGAACGAGAACGCCCATCCGCACACCGACTGCTCCGGTCGCTTTGCCATCGTGCTCAACGGCATCGTGGAGAACTATCTGGGTCTCAGGGCGGTGCTCCAGGAAGAGGGGCACGAGTTCACCTCCGAGACCGACGCCGAAGTGGTGGCCCACCTTATCGAGCGTGCGTACCAGGGATCGCTCCAGGAAGCCGTGGTGGAAGCCTACCGCCAGATGGAGGGCCACTTCACCTACTGCGCCATCGCCGTCGACGAGCCCGATGTGATCGTGGGCATGCGCAAGGAGACCCCGCTGGTGGTGGGACTGGGCGAGGGCGAGAACTTCCTGGCCTCGGCCATACCGGCCTTTCTGGCCGAGACCCGCTCGGTGATCTTTCCCGAGGACGGAGACGTGGTGGTGGTCAGGCGGGATTCGGTCGAGCTCTTCGGCCTCGACGGTTCGCCGATCGTGCGAGACGTCCAGACGGTGGACTGGGACGAGGAGGCGGCCGAGAAGGGCGGATACGAGACCTTCATGCTCAAGGAGATACACGAGCAACCCACAGCGCTCGCCGACACCCTGGCGGAGCGGATCGGACCGGACGGCGAGGTGGTCCTCGACGGCCTGGGCCTGACTCCGGAGATCATCCAGGGGGTCAGACAGGTCGATCATCGTGGCCTGCGGCACCTCGTACCATGCCGGTCTGGTGGGCAAATACGCCCTGGAACGCTGGGCGCGCATGCCGGTGGAAGTGGAGGTGGCTTCCGAGTTCCGCTATCGCGACCCGGTGATCGGCCCCGACTGTCTGTGCATCGCCATCAGCCAGTCGGGAGAGACGGCCGACACCTTGGCCGCCATGCGTCTCGCCCGTCACGCGGGGGCGCGCGTGCTGGCGGTGACGAATATCGTCGGCTCGCAGGCCACCCGGGAGGCCGATGGCGTGCTCTTCACCCGGGCCGGCCTTGAGATCGGGGTGGCAGCGACCAAGACCTTCCTCACCCAGGTGCTGGCCATGCTGCTGCTGGCGCTCCATCTGGGTGAAGGCCGGGGCCATCTCACCCGCGGACAAGTGCGGGCCTACACGGAGGAATTGCGCCACATCCCCGGGCTGCTCGGTGACTACCTGGAAGACGGGGCGGCCGCGCAGGTCGACGAAGTGGCCGCGAAAGTACGCTTCCAGCCGTTTCTTCCTCTGCCTGGGGCGGAATCTCGGCCTGCCGGTGGCTCTGGAGGGAGCGCTGAAGCTCAAGGAGATCTCCTACATCCCCACCGACGCGTACGCCGCCGGAGAGATGAAGCACGGCCCCATCGCGCTGCTGGAGGAAGGCTCACCCGTGTTGGTCGTGGCCACCGACAGCTTCGTCTACGACAAGCTCATCTCCAACGTGCAAGAAGTGAGGGCTCGGGGCGCGCGGGTCATCGCGGTGGCCTCCGAGGGCAACGAGGGCCTGCACGAGATGGCGGACGAGATCCTCTACGTACCGCGCACCGACGAGATGCTCGCCCCGCTCCTCTCCATAGTCCCGCTGCAGCTGTTCGCCTACTACGTGGCCAAGAACCGGGGCGAGAAGGTCGATCAGCCGCGCAACCTGGCCAAGACCGTCACGGTGGAGTAGCCGTGGACGCGCCTCCGGAGTTCGGAGCCGGGTGCGGTCTTGACCTGGTGGAGGTCGAGCGGTTCGAGCGGGCGCTCGCGCGCCACCCCGCGCTGGAGGCGCGCCTCTTCACTCCCGCGGAGATCGCCTACTGCCGGGCTCGGGGAAGACCCGGCGCTGCATCTTGCCGCCCGTTTCGCAGCCAAGGAGGCGGTTGGTAAACTCCTGGGTAGCGGAGTCTTGTCGTGGCGGGAGATCGAGGTGACCGGGGGACCTCAGCCCCGCGTGACTCTGAGCGGCCGCACGTCTGGCGCTGGCCGAGGAGCGGGGAATATCGGAGGTGCAGGTCTCGCTCTCGCACGTCGATTCACTTGCGGGAGCGTGTGCCGTGGCGATCGCCCGTCCTTCGGGAGGAGCGGAGATGGGATATTCGAGCGATGATCATGACTGCGGATCTGCCGCCTTCCACAGCCTGGAGGAGCGGCCGGCGGTGTTCACGCCGGCGCAGGTGCGGGAGCTGGACCGGGCGACTATCGAGGACATCGGGGTGCCTGGGCCGGTGCTCATGGAGCGGGCGGCTCTGGGGGTCAGCACCTTCATCCGGTCGCGGTATCCCGACCGTCACACCCTCATCGTGTGCGGACCGGGCAACAACGGCGGTGACGGCCTGGCCGCGGCCCGGCAACTCCACCTGGCCGGTCATCCCACCGCATGCGTGGTGGCCGTGGCGTCGGCGGCGGAACTCAGCCCCGACGCCGCCCTCAACTTCGCGGCTGCGGAGAAGGCCGGCGTGAATCTGCGCGTCGGCGCGGCGCCCGACTATCTGTGGGACGAGACCGAGCTGGTGGTCGACTGTCTCTTGGGCACCGGAGCCAAAGGCGAGATCAGAGGCCGGTTGGCCGAATGGGCCCGGCGCATCAACGCCGCCGGGGCCCGTGGCGTGCCGGTGCTGGCCGTCGACGTGCCCTCAGGCGTAGACGCGGCGACCGGCAGCATCGCCGCCGACACCGTGGCGGCCGACGTGACCATCACCTTCCACGCGGCCAAGAGCGGTCTCGTGTGCCCGCCGGGGTCGGAGGCCGCCGGAGAAGTGGTGGTGTGGGACATCGGTCTGCCCGCCTTCCTCGAACCGGAGCCCGATCTGTGGGTGGTGACGGCCGACGACGTGAACGTCCCCGGGCGCCGGGTCGACGACCACAAGTACCGGGCCGGCTTCGTGGCGGTGCTGGCCGGTTCGAAGGCCTACCCGGGCGCGGCCTGGCTGGCGGCGCAGGCCGCCTACCGGACGGGGGCGGGCTACGTGCGCCTGCTCATGGCGGCCGGCGCCGCCGACGGCGTGCGCGGACCGCCTGGTGGAGACGGTGCTGCAGGAGATCGGCTCCGGTGACTACCTGGACGACGCAACCGCGGTGCTGGCGGCTCTCGCCGACGAGCGTCTGGGCGCGGTGGTGGTCGGTCCCGGACTGGGTCGCGATCCGGCCACGATGGCGGCGGTGAAGCGGGTCATACTGGAGAGCACGGTCCCGGCCGTGCTCGACGCCGACGGACTGTTCGCGTTCGCGGGAGCGGCGGCCAGCCCTCAGGGGCCGCGCCGGTCTGGTCCTGACCCCGCACGTGGGTGAGCTGGCGGCGCTGCTGGGAGCGCCGGCGGCAGAGCTGGCGGCCTCGGCGCTTGCCGCGGCGCGGCGCGCGGCCGAGGTCACCGGTCAGGTGGTGCTCCTCAAGGGATCGTCGACCGTCGTCGCCGCGCCCTCCGGACAGGTCCGGGTGGTGGTGCAGGGACCGCCGCAACTGGCTTCCGCGGGCACGGGCGACGTGCTCTCCGGGGTGATCGGGGCCCTGCTTGCCAAGGGGTTGGAGCCCTTCGAGGCCGCATACGCCGGCGCCTGGATACACGCCGAGGCCGGACGGCTGGGCGCGGAGACCGATCCCCAGGGCGTCCTGGCCGGCGATCTTGTCGAACTGCTTCCCGAAGCCATCGCCGATCGCATCTATGAGAGGAGACCCTCGTGGACGAGTTGAAAGTCCGGGACATCATGCAGACCGAGGTGGTCACGGTGGGCCCGGGCACTACGGTGCGGGAGCTGGCCGACATCCTCGCGAAGCACAAGATCAGCGGGGTGCCGGTGGTCGACGAGCAACGCCGGGTGCTGGGCATGGTGAGCGAAGCCGACATCATCCTGCAGGACGCCGACCTGCATTTCCCCTACTACATCCAGTTCCTCGACAGCGTCATCTACCTGCAGAGCTTCGGCAAGTTCGAGGAGCGCTTCCGCAAGACGTTCGGCTCGAAGGTCGACCCAGGTCATGAGCGAGGAAGTGGTCGACGATCTCGCCCGAGGCGTCGGTGCGCGACGCGGCCACGCTCATGGCCGATCGCAAGGTCAACCGGCTCCCGGTGGTGGACGATGGGAAGCTGGTGGGCATCGTGACCCGGGGCGATATCGTCCGGGCCATCGCCGACAGCAAGGCATAGGAAAGCACGACGGAGGATCATGTCTAAGAAGGAAACACGCAGAGCGGCCCGGCAGGCTTTCCCAAGGCTGCGAGCGCTCCAAGGGGCGGAGTCGCGACACGCGCCGAGGGGTTCCAGAGCGGCCCTCGAGAGCGCGCAGGCCGGGAACGCGGAGCAAGAGTGCTGCTGCCCGTCGGCCGGCCCTCAGGCCCCCCACGCTCAAGCGGGCGGTCATCCAAGGGGCGATCCTGGCCGTGCTCTACTTCATCGTCGTCCAGTTCCTGTGGGTTCAGAAGGACCCCGTCACCGGACAGAACACGCCAACGTCGTGACCTCCATCATCTTCCCGCTGGCCGGCTTCGTCGTCTACACGGGCATCGCCTACGCGATCGACAAGTTCACGTACCAGCGGCGTCTGCGCAAGTTGAAGGGCTCGTCCAAGTAGCGGCCCCCAGGGGCGCGAGATGATGCTGCAGGTCGTGGCCGACATCCTGCGGCGCCGCCGGACCGAAGGCTGGCTGGTCGGCGGTACCGTGCGCGACCGCGAGCTGGGACGCTATTCCCCCGATCTGGACGTGGTGGTGGCCGACGATCCGGCCGGCGTGGCCCGGGAGGTCGCCGCCCGGCTGGCATCTCCCTGGTTCGCTCTGTCCGCCCGTCACGGGGCCTACCGGGTGATGGGCCCCGAAGGCCACGTCGATGTCGCGGCGATGCGGGGCGCCGGTATCGTCGACGATCTCGCCCAACGGGACTTCACGGTCAACGCCATGGCCGTGCCCCTGGGGGAAGGCGCCATCGTCGATCCCTTCGGGGGTCTGGAGCACCTGCGGCAGGGCCGCCTGGTGGCCGTCTCGGAGCGCATCTTCGAGGATGATCCTCTCCGGTTGATGCGGGCCCCCCGCTTCTGTCACCTGCTCGGCCTCAGGTTGGATCCATCGCTCGAAGCGTCTGATCCGCGCGCAGGCCTCGGCGCTCGTTCGCGCCGCCCCCGAACGGGTGGCCACGGAGATGGCCCTCACCCTCGACGAGGGTCGCTCGTCCGCCGCGGTGCGGCTGTGGCAGGATCTGGGCCTGCTCGCGGTCGTGCTGCCGGAGGTGGTGGCGGCGGAGCGGCTCGCGCCGACGCTCGCGGCGCTCGAGCGACTGGACGACATGCTGGCGCACCTCGAGGCTTGGTTCCCCGCGTCGGCCGGCGCGGTCGCGGAACGGCTCGCTCAGCCGGTCGACGGGGCCTTGAGACGCCCTGTCGCTCTTCGCCTGGCCGGGCTCATGCACCGGCTTCCGCCTCAGGATGCCGTCGCTGCCGGGCGCAGGCTGAAGCTGTCCGTCGCCGACGATCTCGCTCCTGGGGACGGTGTCCGGCTGCTTCGATCGAGGGAGGTGCAGCTCCCGGAGCGCTTCGGGAGGCGGCCCTGTCCGATCGCTCGGCGGTGCTGTTCCTGTGGAACGCGGCCCCGTGGGAGCCCGAAGTGATCATGCTGGCGGCCGCTGCCGCGGCGTCTCCCGGCGGCGCGCCGGCGCCCGCGGCTGCCGCCGCCGCGGCGCGGCGTCTCATGGCTCTCTGGGCCGAGCGCGCTCTCCGCGGCGTGCCGCGCCCGCCGATCGACGGCGAGGTACTCATGCGGGAGTTGGACCTGGTCGCGGGGCCCCTTCTGGGCAAGGTGCTGCGCGAGGTCCGGCTGGCGTGGGAGGCTGGGGAAGCGACGACGGCGGCTGAGGCCCTGATAGTGGCGCGTGGCGCGCTCCGGGAGGCGCGGACCGCGCCGCGACGGGCGGTCCGCTGACGCCGCAGCCGCGGCGCTGCGCCCCGCCGGCCACGCCGCCCGGCGCGCGCTCTGGCGGTCGTGGTATCATATCGTCCCTTTTCTGGCTCACTACCTTGCGGGACGTGTCACTGGAGGCACCTTGAAGGAAGACATACATCCGAACTACGTTGAGAGCAAAGTCATCTGCTCTTGCGGCGAGACGTTCGTGACTCGCTCGACCCTGCCCGAGATCAAGGTCGAGGTATGCTCGGCCTGCCATCCGTTCTACACGGGCAAGCAGAAGCTGGTCGACACCGCCGGCCGGGTGGAGAGGTTCAACAAGAAGTACCGCCGGCCCGAGAAGAGCAAGTAGCCGTCGTCGGCCGTGCCCGCCGATCTCAAGGTAACGCTTCTCCAGTTCACGCCCTCCCCTGAGCGGGCGGTAGCGTCCGCCGGGCGGCTCTGCTACGCGCCGGTCAGCGCCGCCGATCTCAAGGCGGCCATGGACGACGACGAGGTGCGCCGGCTGGTGCGCGGCCTGGTCAGATCCGGCCACATGAGCGCCTTGGAGCACGCCGGCTTCTCTTTCGCGGTCGACGGCATCTCGCGGGCCTGCTCTCACCAGCTCGTCCGGCATCGGGTCGCCTCCTACAGCCAGCAGTCCCAGCGCTACGTGCGCTTCGCGTCCGAGGGGGATTTCGTCGTGCCTCCGCACATCGACGCTTCGCCCGAAGCGCGGAAGGTGTTCTACGAGGCCATGGACAACGCCCGCCGCTCGTACGAGCGGCTGGTCGAGCTGGGGTTGGCCGAGGGGCGGGGAAAAGAATCGGTGTTCGAAGACGCCCGCTTCGTCCTCCCAAACGCGGCCGAGACCAAGATCGTCGTCACCATGAACGCCCGGGAACTGCGGCATTTCTTCGCCCTGCGCTGTTGCCGCCGGGCGCAGTGGGAGATCAACCGGCTTGCCTGGGCCATGCGCCATCTGGCCTCTTCGGTAGCGCCTCTGCTCTTTGAAGGCACGGGTCCGGGATGCATGACCGGCGGCTGTCCCGAGGGCAAGATGTCGTGCGGCGAGCCCTACACGGAGGAAGAGGTCCTGGCTATGGATCTCGTCCGTTCCGTGGCGGGTCCGGCCTAGGGGTGGCGACTCGCAAGCAAACCGGGAACGGGGACGCCGTCTCCTGCGCTCACGACCACACGTTCGGGGGCCAGGCGGTCATCGAGGGAGTCATGATGCGTGGCCGGCACTCCTGGGGGGTGGCGGTGCGCAGACCGTCGGGCGGTATCGCCCGGGTGGCTTATCCCCTTGCACCGGCGGGTGCCCGTCATCGCCTGCTGAGACTGCCGATAGTGAGAGGCGTGGTCTCACTTTACGAATCCCTCAGCCTGGGTATCAGGGCTCTCGGCATCTCGGCCAACATCGGCCTGGAAGACTCCGCGGCCGCGTCAAGCGGCACCGATCCAGCGCCCGCCTCCGCGGCGGGCGCCTCGCAGACGACCGACGCCGGCGACCCGCAGGCCACCACGTCGGCTTCCACGCCGGCTCTCGCGGCGGACGATGCCGGAGCCGCCGCCTCCAAGGAGCCGTCCTCGTTCGGGTGGAAAGAACTGGCCGTGACCGTCATCGTGGCCGGGGGCATGGCCGTAGCGCTCTTCGTGGTGGTCCCGCTGGTGGTGGTGAAGCAGTTCGAGTCGACGTTCCACAACCCCTTCTTGTTCAATCTGGTGGAAGGGCTTATCCGCATCGCCATCTTCATCCTGTACATCGTGGGGATATCGCTGATCCCCGATTTGCGCCGGGTCTTCCAATACCACGGCGCCGAGCACAAGGTCATCCACGCGTACGAGGCGTGCGGCAAAGCGGACGCGGAGCATGCCCGCGGCTACTCCACTCTGCACCCGCGCTGCGGGACCGGGTTTCTGCTGCTGGTGATGGTGATCGCGGTGCTCCTCTTCGCCGTCGTGGGCAAGCCCAGCCCTGCCTTGGTTGGTGCTCTCGCGCATCATCGGCATCCCCGTGATCGTGGGCATCTCCTACGAAATAGGCATAAAATGGGCAGGTAAGCACCCCGATGGGTTCTTCGCCCGGATCTTGCTCTGGCCCGGCATTCAACTCCAGCGGTTGACCACCCGCGAACCGACTCCCGACCAACTGGAGGTCGCCGCCGCCGCCCTGGACGAGGTCATGCGCCTGGACGAGGCTGAACGAGGTGCCCTCGGAGAACTGCCGGCTCAAGCATAGACTCGGGCCTGCGCCCGCCTCGGAGACGATGAGCATGCTCGAACGACTCGCGACAGAGATCGAAGATAAGTACGTTGCCCTCATGGAGGAGCTCTCCGACCCCGAGGTTCTCCGCGACCAGTCGCGCTACACGGAGATATCCAAGGCTCTCTCCGATCTCGAGCATGCCTACCGCCTGGCAGTGGCCTATCGCGAGGCCCGCGCTTCTCTTGAAGAGGCCGACGCCATGCTTGACGAGGGCGGGCTCGATCCCGAGATGAAAGAGTTCGTGGTGGAGGAGAAGGCCGTCTCTCGGGAGAAGATCGAGGGGTTGGAGCAGGAACTGCGCTTGGCCGTCTTGGAGAAAGACCCGCGGGACGAAAAGAACGCCATCGTGGAGGTCCGTGCCGGCGCCGGTGGCGATGAGGCGGCGCTCTTCGCAGCCGAGGTCCAGAGGATGATCATGCGCTACGCGGAGCGGATGCGGTTCAAGACCGAGATCCTTTCCACCACGGAAGCCGCCCTGGGGGGCGTCAAGGAGATCATCTTCGAGGTGAAGGGTCGCCGGGGCGCCTTCGGCGCCCTCAAGTACGAATCGGGCGTGCACCGGGTGCAGCGGGTCCCGGTGACCGAGTCCACCGGCCGTATCCACACTTCCACCGCCACCGTCGCGGTGCTGCCCGAGGTGGAGGACGTGGAGATCCATATCGATCCCAACGACGTGCGCGTGGACGTCTACCGCTCGACCGGGCCGGGCGGGCAGTCGGTCAACACCACCGACTCGGCGGTCAGGCTCACACATGTCCCCACCGGACTGGTGGTGTCGTGCCAGGACGAGAAATCCCAGCTGCAGAACAAGGAACGGGCCTTCCGCATCCTGCGGGCCCGTCTCTACGATGCGGCGCAGGCGCAGCAGGACGCCCAAACGGCCGCGCAGCGCCGCAGCCAGGTGGGCACGGGCGATCGGTCCCAGAAGGTCCGTACCTACAACTTCCCCCAGGGGCGGGTCACCGATCACCGCATCGGCCTGACGTCCCACCGTCTGGAAGCCATCCTGCAGGGCGAGCTGGAGGAGTTCACCGAAGCCCTGCAGGCCCACGACCGGGCAGAGCAGCTGGCCGCGGCCGCGTTCTGAGCGGTGGGGCGGACGGCAGGCCCCGTGGAACGCTGGACCATCGGCACGCTGCTCGACACAGCGGCCGGCTACCTGAGCGACAAAGGATCGTCCTCCCCGCGGCTCGACGCTGAACTGCTGCTGGCCGAGACGCTCGGCCTCGACCGTATCCATCTCTACACGGAGTACGATCGCCCGCTCGCCGCCTGCGAAGTGGACCGGTACCGCGAGCTGATCGGAAGGCGGGCGCGGCACGAGCCGGTCGCCTACATCCTGGGGCGTGCATATTTTCGCCACCTGCGGCTCGAGGTGACGCCCGCCGTGCTCATCCCCCGGCCCGAGACCGAGGAACTGGTCGACGTGGCCCTGCAGATGTTGCGCCTCAAGCCGCCCTGGGAGGCGCTGCCCGACGGGGCGTCGGGCGCCGTGGCGCCTGCCGGCGCGGTCGCGGCGCAGGGCGCGCCGGCGGCGGCTACGCCGCCCGCCGATGGGGCGGCGCCTCCTCGGGCGCCGCTACCTCCGGTGATCGTCGACGTGGGCACCGGGACCGGGGCCATTGCTCTCAGCCTGGCTCAGGAGACAGGTCTGCGGGTGCTGGCCACTGATGCCAGTCCGGAGGCCTTGGCCGTTGCTGCCCGGAACCGCGAAGCATCGGGGCTTGAGCGACTGGTGGAGCTTCGCCAGGCCGATCTCCTCGTCCGGGGTGGCCGAGCACAGTCTCCGGCTGGTGATCAGCAATCCGCCGTACGTGGCCTCGGGCGACATGAGCGCTCTCGCCCCCGACATCCGCCTGTACGAGCCGGCTTCGGCCCTCGAAGCCGGCTCCGACGGCCTAGCGGTCTTTCGTCGGCTGCTGCCGCAGGCGGCGCGGGCGCTCACGCCCGGCGGCAGCGTGCTCCTCGAGGTGGGAGCCGGGCAGGCGGCCGCCGTGGCCGACCTGGCACGCGAGGCCGGTTTCTGTCTGGTCGCGGTGCACAAGGACCTGTCTCAAAAGGACCGCATCGTGGCGGCGACGCTTCCCGGCGCCGCCACCTCCGACCTGGGAGACCTAGACACCGCGCAGATGGCGGCCCTGGTCGCGGCGCTCGAAGCCGGCGCCATCGTCGGAGTTCCTACCGATACGGTGTACGGCCTCGGGGCCCGGTGGGATTCACGGCTGGGCGTGCAGCGATTGCTGGCCGCCAAAGGGCGGGGTACGGACCGGCCGGTGGCGGTGCTGTTCTCGTCGGTGCACGCCATCAGGGAGGCGCTGCCGGATCTCGACCCATCGTCCGCGACGGTCCTTGCCGCGCTCTTGCCTGGTCCGTTCACGTTCGTGGTCGCGACTTCGGTCCCTCGCCCGCCCCTGGTTGGCACGGCCGACTCGTTGGGGGTACGCGTTCCCGACCATCCGGCCCTACTCAAGCTTCTCGCCTCCCTGGGGACCGGGCTGGCTGCCACCAGCGCCAATCTCACCGGCGAGGAAGACGCCGCCACTCTCGCCGACGTCGATCCCGCGCTGCTGGCTCACTGCGCGCTCGCGTTCGCGTCGCCCGATCCCGGCGCCTGGACCGGGCGCCGGCCCCGGCCCCGGCACCGGTCGCCGCCCAGGCCCCGGCCGCTGCCTCGACAGTGGTCGATCTTCGCCCTCTCTCGGGAGGCGGCGCCCCCGTCATCCTCAGGGAGGGGGCGGTGGCGGGAACGGAAGTAGTGAAGCGGATCGCCGCCCTCTTCTAGGCTCGGGGACGGGGAAAGTGGAGCCCGCTTCACCCGTGTTTCGGCGGCGCCGTCGCCCGGGGCCGCCGCCCTCATCTGGTATCCTTGTGCCCCGTTTCCCGAGGAGGCAGAAGCATGCGGTATGGGTTTGGATGTGATCACTCAGGGTTCGATCTTAAGGCCGTTTTGATGGCGGAACTGGTCGCCGCCGGCCATGAGGTCGTCGACATGGGGACCGACAGCAGGGAGCGCACCGATTTCACCCTGTACGCGAACAAGGTCGCCCAGGCGGTCAGCGACGGTGAGTTGGACATGGGGCGTGCTGGTGTGCGGCACCGGACTCGGCATGGCTGTGGCCGCCAGCAGGTATCCGGGGATCAGGGCGGTGTCGCTGAGCGACTGTTTCTCGGCGCGCATGGCCCGCCGTCACACCGACGCCAACATCCTCTGTCTGGGGGCGCGCGTTCTCGGAGCGGGAGCGGCCGTCGAGGTGCTGAGAGCCTGGCTCGCTGAGGAGTTCGAGGGCGGGCGGTACGCCCAGCGGCTCGAGATGATGCGGGGCGGATACAAGGGTGTCACGAGAGAGTGAGCGGAGCGGCATAGGCCGTCGCGCCGGAAGATACGTAGGAGGCTACCGAAATTGACCGCGGATTCCCGTTCGGAGAGCTACGCAGACCTGTCTCTGCAGCAGGTCGATCCCGTCATCAGCGCGCTCATACAGCGGGAGTTGACCCGGCAACAGCGCAACATCGAACTCATCGCCTCTGAGAACTTCACGCCCGTCCCCGTGCTCCAGGCTGTGGGGAGCATCCTCACCAATAAGTACGCGGAGGGATATCCGGGCAAGCGCTACTACGGCGGCTGCGAGGTGGTGGACGACATCGAGGCCCTGGCTATCGAGAGGGCGAAAACGCTGTACGGGGCCGAGCACGCGAACGTCCAGCCGCACTCCGGTTCCACCGCCAATCAAGCCGTGTATTGGGCCGTGCTCGAGCCTGGAGATCGGGTGCTGGCCATGAGCCTGGCACACGGCGGTCACATCACCCACGGGCACGCGGTCAATTTCTCCGGTCGGGGATACACCTTCTCCCACTACGGGGTGGCTCGCGGCACGGGGCGGATCGACATGGACGAGGTGCGCGCTCAAGCACTGACACATCGGCCGAAGCTCATCGTGGCCGGAGCGACCGCCTATCCGCGCGCCCTCGACTTCGCCGCCTTCCGCGCGATCGCCGACGAGGTGGGCGCGGAACTCATGGTCGACATGGCCCACATCGCCGGGCTGATCGCCGGCGGGGTTCATCAATCGCCGTTCGCCCATGCCGATTGGGTGACGACCACCACCCACAAGACGTTGGCCGGCCCCCGGGGAGGCGTCTGCTTCTGCCGCGCCGAGAACGCCGCCCGGCTCGATCGCGCGGTCTTCCCCGGTCTGCAGGGAGGTCCGCTAGAGCACGTCATCGCCGGGAAGGCCGTGTGCTTCCTCCTGGCCATGACAGACGAGTTCAAGGCCAAACAGCGCCGGACGGTGGACAACGCCGCGGCGCTGGCCGAAGGTCTCCTCGAGGGTGGGCTCAGGCTGGTCTCCGGCGGCACCGACAACCACCTCATGCTGGTCGACTTCAGCGGCACCGAGATGACGGGCAAGCGCGCCCAGGAGCTGCTCGACCGGGTGGGGATCACCACCAACAAGAACAGCGTCCCCTACGACGAGCGGCCGCCGACCATCACGTCCGGAGTCAGGTTCGGCACGCCGGCCATGACCACCCGGGGCTTCGGCCCCGACGAGATGCGGGAGGTGGCGCGCATCATCGTCGAGCACTCTCACGACGGAGCCCACCGAGGCGAACCTCGATCGTCTGCTGCAGCGCAGCCGCGCTCTGACCGACGCCTTCCCGCTGTATCCCACGCTGGGGCTCTGATGCCCGGCCCGGGAGACGCTCCAGAGCGACGGGAACGCCCGGGTTGGGAGGACTACTTCATGGAGATCGCCCGGGTGGTGTCCACTCGGTCGAGCTGCCTGCGCCGGCAGGTAGGCGCGGTCCTGGTGAAGAACCGCCAGATCCTTGCCACGGGCTACAACGGGGTTCCTCGAGGGCTGCAGCACTGTGGTGACCGCGGCTGCCTGCGCGACGAGCTTGGGGGTCCCCTCGGGCGAGCGCCACGAGTTGTGCCGGGGCCTGCACGCCGAGCAGAACGCCATCATCCAGGCCGCCTATCATGGGGTCGCCATCCGAGGGGCTGAGATCTACTGCACCCACCAGCCCTGCGTGGTGTGCGCCAAGATGTTGGTCAACGCCGACGTGGTCGCCGTCTACTTCGCGGGAGCATATCCCGATGCCCTCGCCATGGAGGTGTTCGAGGAGGCGGGGACGCGGCTGGTACAGATGGGATGAACCGGCACCCCGCCTTGCGGTTGGAGAGGACGCCGTCTATAATGCGACCGTCGCACGCATGAGTAAGGATCCGCAGCGAGATTTGGCGCAGGCGGGGAGTCTTGGATTCACTCTTGTCGCAGTGGTCCTGGTCTTCACCGGTGGCGGCTATCTGTTGGATCGCTGGCTCCGCACGACGCCATGGCTCATGGTGGCTGGGGTGTTCGTCGGTTTCGCGTTGGGATTCACCTACTTGGTGCTCGTCATGTTTGCTGACTCTTCGGCCGCCCGTGGGCGAAAGAAGGGCGGAGACAAGGGCGGAGGGTCGGATGAGCATGTCACATAGTTGGAGAAGCATGCTGATTGGGGGGCTGCTCTGGGGCTGACGCTGATATCCGTGGCCATCGGTCTTGGTCTTGGCGGTTGCATACTATCTGGCCTCCTTGCGCTTCCAGATATTCATCAGTCAAGCGCTCGAACGCTCTGGTGACGGCGCTGACCGTCGCCGGATTCGTGGTGCGACTCACCGTATTCGGTGTGATCCTCGTGCTGCTGGCTCTCTTCACGGAACTCAACATCTTAGCCTTGGCGGTCGCCTTCGTCGTTCTCTATACGCTGCTGAGCGGTATCGGCATGCACCGGTATCTGACCAAGAGCCAAGCGCGTCCGCACCTCCGCGCGGTACGGGGCCCGAAGGGGGCATAGTTGGCGGCTGAAGCTTCCAGCAAGGTCGTCGAGGCTCTTCAGGAGCTCAACGTCCAGACCATCATCCCCATCCCCAAGATCGGTCCGTTCGATTTCTCCATCACCAACGCGGTCATCTACCTGTGGGTGTCGGCTGTGGTGGTGTTCCTCTTCTTCTTCATCGTGAGCAGGAGACTGCGCAAGGAGCCCGACTCCATGCAGACCTTCGCCGAGATCCTCATCGGGTTCGCCACCGGGCATCTGACCGGCCAGATAGGAGAGAAGGGGCGCAAGTACTACTACCTCATCCTCACCATCTTCGTGTTCATACTCACCACGAACCTCATCGGGTTGATCCCCAAGCCCGAGGCGCTGAGGCCCTACACGCCGACGGCGAACATCAATGTCACGTTCGGCATGGCCATGGTGGTGTTCTGCATGACCCAGTACCAGGGCGTCCGCAATCACGGGGTCCGCGGTTACATGCGGTCTTGGCTTCTGCCCCCGGGCGTGCCCAAGGCTCTCGCAGCGCCCCTCAACGGGATCTTCTTCACCGTCCACGTGGTGGGCGAGTTCTTCCGGCCGCTGTCGCTGTCGGTGCGACTCTTCGGCAACACCATCGCCGGGCACCTGGTCATCCTGGTGATGTTGGGATTGATCCTGCAGTTCTCCTCAGTCATCGTGATCATCCCGGCGGCCCTGTTCATCGTCGTTATGACAGCTTTCGAGATCTTCGTGGCTTTCATCCAGGCGTATATCTTCTCTCTGCTCTCGGTCATATACATCGAAGGTGCAATTTACGCCGGACATTAGGCCTTTCCTGGCCTGATCGTACTCAAGGAGGTCGCTTTGGACGCAGCATCCGCGAAACTACTGGCCGCAGGACTCGGCATCGGGATTGCCACCCTGGGACCGGGTTTGGGCATCGGCTACCTGACCGGACGGGCCGCTGAGGCCATCGCCCGGCAGCCGGAGGCTTCCGGTGACATCCGGACCGCGATGATCATCGGCGCCGGCATGACCGAGGCGCTGGCGCTCTACGCGTTCGTCATCGCCATCATCCTGCTGTTCGTGGCCTGACAAGAAAGGCGCGTATCCCGCAACCGGCGGCGCTCCGTCATGACGAGGGGACTTATAGGTTTGGCATGAAGATATTCGAGATCAGCCCTGGGCTTTTCATCTGGTCGGCGATCACCTTCCTGATCCTGGTCGCGCTGCTCTACAAGTTCGCCTTCAATCCGCTCATGCGATTGCAGCAGCAACGGCAGAGCGAGATCCATCAGGCCATCCACGAGGCCGAGCGGCTGCGCGATGAAGCTCATGGATCTGCTGGCCGACTACAAACAGCAGTTGGCGGAGGCTCGCCACGAGGCGGAGAGCATCCTCGACCGGGCCCGCAAGGCGGGCGAGTCCACAAAGGCCGAGGTCCTGGAAGAAGCGAGGGTGCAGGCCGAGGCCACCCTGGCCAAGGCGCGTCAGCAGATCGAGCGCGATACCACTCAGGCCCTCCAGAAGATCCGGGAGGAAGTGGCCGATCTCACCGTCGCCGCCACCGAGAAGGTGGCCCGCACGAGCCTGTCGGGTGCCGACCAGTTACGTCTGATACAGGAAGCCATCAACGAGATCGACCTGCACAAGGTCAGCGAGAACTAGAAGAGCATTGTGAACGAAGGCAAGATCGCACGAGTGTACGCGACCGCGCTCTACCAGGCCGCCGCCGAGGAGGGCCGGGTGGAGCAGGTGCGCAGCGACCTGGGCGAGTTCGTCCAGGCCATGGAGTCGTCAGGCGAACTCCGGCAGTTTCTGGTGGCCGAGGAGATCTCCGATGGCCGCAAGAAGGAGGCCCTGCTCGAACTGACCGAGGGCGGGGATGAGCTGGTTCGCAACTTCCTGCGCCTGCTCGTGGACAAGAGCCGGGAGTCCGAATTGGCCGGCGCCTATCGGGCGTTTGTCGGCCTGGTGGAAAAGGCGCAAGGGCTCGTCCACGTGGAGGTGGTGACGGCCGTGCCTCTTACCACGCCGCTCGAGGACGCGCTGCGGGCCAAGATCGAGTCTTCGTTGAACAAGACCGTCGAGCTGACATTGACGGTGGATAAGGAGATCCTAGGTGGACTCCGACTGCGCATCGGCGACCGGGTCGCCGATGCCAGCGTGCGTCACCGGCTGGAGCGACTCCGCGAATTGTTGACCAGCCCTATGGCTAGCTTGGAGGGTTCAGTTGAAGCTGCGTCCTGAGGAGATTACCAGCGTCCTTAAGTCCCGCATCCAACGCTACGAAGCGGGAGTCGACATCCAGGAAGTGGGCACTGTCGTGCAGGTCGGCGACGGAGTGGCGCGCATCCAGGGGCTGGAGAACGCGGTGGCCTCGGAGATGCTCGAGCTGCCTCACGGCGTCATGGGGTTGGTGCTCAACCTCGAAGAGGACAGCATCGGCGCCGTGCTGATGGGCGAAGACACGCTCATCAAGGAAGGCGACCAGGTCAAGCGGACCGGCAACGTCATCCAGGTGCCGGTGGGCGAGGCCCTGGTCGGGCGGGTGGTCAATCCCCTGGGGGTCCCGCTGGACGACAAGGGGCCCATCGAGACCACCACGTTCCGGCCGGTGGAGTTCAAGGCGCCGGGTGTCATCCGCAGGCAGCCGGTGAAGGAGCCCCTGCAGACCGGCATCAAGGCCATCGACTCGATGATCCCCATCGGGCGGGGACAGCGCGAGCTGATCATCGGCGACCGGGGCACGGGCAAGACCGCCATCGCCCTGGACACCATCATCAACCAGAAGGGCCAGAACGTAGTGTGCATCTACGTGGCCATCGGGCAGAAGGCGTCCACGGTGGCCGGTCTGGTGGCCCGTCTGGAAGAGCACGGGGCCATGGACTACACCATCGTCATCATGGCGCCTGCCTCGACCTCCGCTCCCATGCGCTATATCGCGCCGTATGCCGGCGCCGCCATGGGCGAGTACTTCACCTACTCGGGGCGGCACGCTCTCTGCATCTACGACGACTTGACCAAACATGCCGACTCCTACCGGCAGATGTCGCTCCTCTTGCGCCGTCCTCCGGGCCGCGAAGCCTTCCCGGGCGACATCTTCTACCTGCACAGCCGCCTGCTCGAACGGGCCTGCAAGCTCAGCGACAAAGAGGGCGGCGGCTCGCTCACCGCTCTGCCGGTCATCGAGACCCAGGCCGGCGACGTGTCGGCCTACATCCCCACCAACGTGATCTCCATCACCGACGGGCAGATCTTCCTGGAGAGCGACCTCTTCTACTCCGGCATCCGTCCGGCCATCAACGTGGGCATCTCGGTCTCGCGGGTGGGCGGTAACGCTCAGATCAAGGCCATGAAGAAGGTGGCCGGTTCCCTGCGCCTCGACCTCTCCCAGTTCCGGGAGTTGGAGGCGTTCGCCAAGTTCGGGTCGGAGCTCGACCAGGAGACCCAGAGGAGCTTGGCTCGAGGCGAGCGCCTGGTGGCCACCCTCAACCAGCCTCAATTCGCTGCCCTGGGCGGTGGAGGATCAGGTGATGATCATCTACTCGGCCACCCAAGGATTCGCCGACGACGTGCCGGTGGCTCAGGTGTCGCGCTTCAACGGTTCGTTGCGCGACTACCTGAGCAGAGACCACGCCGGGATCGGGGCGGAGATCGTCGCCAGCAAGGATCTGAGCCCTGAGACCGAGGCGAAGCTGCGTGGCGCTATCGCGGCTTTCAAAGAGAGCTGGTCGGCAGAGGCGATGACCCTCTAGGGCTCTATGGCGTCCCAGCGAGACATACGCCGCCGGATCGCCTCGGTGCAGAACACCAGGAAGATCACCAAGGCCATGGAGATGGTGGCCGCGGCGCGCCTGCGGCGCGCCCAGCAGCGCATCGAGGCCACCCGCCCCTACGCTCTCAACATGCTCGAGTTCATCGGCCAACTGGTGCGCTACCTGCAGGTCGACGTCACCACGTATCCGCTGCTCAAGGAGCACGCTCAGGTGAGGCGGGTCGCGGTGATCGCTCTCACCGCCGACCGGGGGATGTGCGGAGCGTTCAACTCCAACATCGTGCGCCGGGCGCTCGACCGGGTCGATGCGTATGAGTCTCAAGGCATCGAGACCGACCTCGTCGTGGTCGGCAGGAAGGGTATCAGCACGGTCCGCTTCCAGGGGTACAAGCCGGCAGGGCGTCTACGCCGACATCACCGATCGCTCGGCCTTTCTGGATGCGCAGGCTATCGCCCACAGGGTGATCGACCGGTATACGACCGAGAACATCGACCGGGTGCACCTGGTCTTCAATCGCTTCAAGAGCCCGATGGAGCAGTTCGTCACCGACCAGGTGATACTGCCCATCCAGGAGGAGTTGACCGGCGCATACTCCCCGGAGGGCGCGCGAGAGCACATGGACTTCTTGTTCGAGCCGTCGGCCGAGGCCATCCTCGCCGACCTTATCCCTTCGTATCTTGAGATCACGATCTATCGGGCGCTTCTGGAGGGAGCGGCCAGCGAGCACGGGGCCCGGATGACGGCCATGCGCAACGCTTCCGATGCCGCCAGCGAGATGATCGATGAGTTGACCCTGGCCATGAACCGGGTGCGGCAGGCGTCCATCACCCAGGAGATCCTGGAAGTGGTGGCGGGCGCCGACGCCCTCTCCGGATAAAGGAGGACACCTAAGGCGATGAACAAAGGCAAGATCGTGGCGGTCATCGGGCCGGTGCTCGACGTTGAGTTCACCGAAACGCTGCCGGCCATCTACAACGCCCTCGAGGTCGACGTCGAGACCGCGTCGGGTCACATCCACCTCATCGCCGAAGTGCAGCAGCACTTGGGCGACAACAAGGTGCGGGCGGTGGCCATGGATTCCACCGACGGCCTCGCCCGGGGCATGGAAGTGATCGACACCGGACAGTTCATCACGGTCCCCGTGGGCCAGGCCACACTGGGCCGGCTGTTCAATCTGTTGGGCGATCCCATCGACGAGGGCGACGCTCTCCCGGCCGACGTGGAGCGCTGGCCGATTCATCGCCCCGCCCCGGAATTCGAAGATCTGGAGCCCACGACCGAGGTCCTCGAGACCGGCATCAAGGTCATCGACCTTCTGGCGCCGTACGTCAAGGGGGGCAAGGTCGGTCTCTTCGGGGGCGCCGGCGTGGGCAAGACGGTCGTCATCCTGGAGCTCATCCACAGCATCGCCACCCATCACGGCGGCATCTCGGTGTTCAGCGGGGTGGGCGAGCGCACGCGCGAGGGCAACGACCTCTACCTGGAGATGAGCGAGTCGGGCGTCATCAACAAGACGGCCATGGTCTTCGGACAGATGAACGAGCCCCCGGGCGCCCGTCTGCGGGTGGGCCTGTCCGCTCTGACCATGGCGGAGTACTTCCGCGACGTCATGGGGCAGGACGTGCTCCTGTTCATCGACAACATCTTCCGCTTCGTCCAGGCGGGTTCCGAGGTATCGGCCCTGCTGGGGCGCATGCCTTCGGCCGTGGGCTACCAGCCCACCCTGGCTTCCGAGATGGGCGAGTTGCAGGAGCGCATCACCTCCACCAGGCGCGGATCGGTGACCTCGGTCCAGGCCATCTACGTGCCGGCCGACGACCTCACCGACCCGGCGCCGGCGGGCACCTTCGCCCACCTCGACGCCACCACGGTGCTCAGCCGGGCGATCTCCGAGATGGGCATCTACCCGGCCGTGGACCCGCTCGACTCCACCAGCCGGGCCCTGGACCGCCAGGTGGTGGGCGACGAGCACTACGAGGTGGCCACCCGGGTGCAGGAGATCCTGCAGCGCTACAAAGACCTTCGCGACATCATCGCCATCCTGGGCATGGACGAGCTGTCCGACGAGGACAAGGTGACGGTGCGCCGGGCCCGCAAGATCCAGCAGTTCCTGTCGCAGCCGTTCTTCGTGGCCGAGCAGTTCACCGGCATCGCCGGGCAAGTTCGTGCCGCTCAAGGAGACGGTGCGCAGCTTCAAGGAGATCCTCGAGGGCAAGCACGACGACCTGCCCGAGCAGGCCTTCCGTATGCAGGGTGGCATCGACGACGTGGTCGCCGCGGCGCGCGCGGCCCAGGGAGCGGAGGCGGAAGTCGACCGACAAAGCCGAGGTGGCCGAGGCCGCCGTCACGGCCTAGGCGGGGGGGATCGTGGCCCAGGAGGAAAGCCCCTATCTGAGGTTGGAGTTGGTCGCTCCGGCCGGTCCGGTGTTCGAGGGCGACGTGGAGATGGTCGTGCTCCCCGCGGTCACCGGCGAGATGGGCATTCTGCCGCGGCACGCCCCGCTGGTGGCGCAGCTCAGCATCGGACGGCTGCGGGCTCTCTCCGCCGAAGGAGAGTGGCTGATCTTCGCCGTCTCCGAGGGTTTCGCCAAGGTCCAGTTCAACAAGGTGATCGTGCTGGCCGACACGGCCGAAGAGGCTGCGCAAGATCGACGTGCCCCGAGTGCGAGAAAGCCATCGAGCGGGCCACCGAACGGCTGGAGATGCATCGCCAGGGCACCGTGCCTGAGGGCGAGGAAGTGGATCCCTATCGCGAGCAACTGGCCCTGCGCCGCGCCCGCAATCGTCTCAAAGTCGCCGAAATGGCCTGACAGCGTGACCGTCGGGATCCGGAGAGCCGCGCCTCGTCGTTCGCGGCGGTCGCCGGCTGTCCGGGCTCGGTAGCGGTCTCGGGGGCCAAGAACTCGGCTCTCAAGCTCATGGCCGCGTCGCTTCTGGCGCCGGGCACGAGCGTGCTCCACAACGTCCCCGACATCCAGGACGTCCGCACCATGCAGGAGGTGCTGGAGCACCTCGGCGCCGTGGTGGAGTTCGCCGACGGCACGATGACGGTCGACACCACCGAGGTGCAGTCCCACGTGGCTCCGTACGAACTGGTGCAGCGCATGCGGGCCTCCATCCAGATCATGGGCCCGCTGGTGGCCCGGTTCGGGCAGGCCAGAGTGGCCATGCCCGGCGGCTGCAACCTCGGTCCGCGCAAGATCGACATCCACCTGCGCGGCTTGGCCGACATGGGCGGCACGATACGGTCCGACCACGGCTTCGTGGAGGTGACGGCCGACAGGCTCCACGCCATCAACATGTTCCTCGACTATCCGAGCGTGGGCGCCACGGAGAACCTGCTCATGGCCGCCGTGCTGGCCGAGGGGACCACCACCCTGGAGAACGCCGCCCGGGAGCCCGAGATCGTCGATCTGTGCAAGTTCCTGGTGAGCATGGGCGCCGACATCGAGGGCGCCGGCAGCTCCACGCTGCGCATCAACGGGGTCGCGGAGATGCATCCGGCCGAGCACACCGTCCTGGGGGACCGCATCGAGGCGGGAACGTTCCTCATCGCCGGGGCCGTCACAGGCGGGGACGTCGAAGTGACCGGCATCAGCCCGCACGTGCTCGAGCTGTTCCTCTTCAAGCTCCGTTCGGTCGGAGTGCAGGTGCAGGAGAACACGCGCAGCATCAAGGCGAGCGGCGACCCGCGCTCGTACGCGGCGGTGGATGTCGCCACGCTGCCCTACCCGGGTTTCGCCACCGATCTGCAGGCCCAGATGATGGTGCTGCTGTCCATCGCCAAGGGGTCTCGGTGGTGACCGAGAACGTGTTCGAGAATCGCTTCGGCTTCGTGGACGAGCTGATCCGTCTGGGCGCCGAGATACGGGTCGACGGCAACCACGCCGTCGTCACCGGGGGGCGGTCGCTCACCGGGGCCATCGTCCGCTGTCCCGACCTGCGCGCCGGGGCGGCGCTGGCCATCGCCGGACTGGCGGCCGAGGGATGCACCGAATTGCGGGAGGTCTATCACATCGACCGGGGTTACGAGCGTTTCGAGCAGAAACTCCAGGCCTTGGGCGCCGAGGTGGAGAGGGTAGGCGCCGGCTCCGGGCTCGCTGCGAATCGCTCTGACTTTGGTCTCCCGGGCGAGGTCCGCGCTAGAATCTCCCTCCGACTCGCGAGCGGAGCACACCACTGAAAGAAAAGCCCTACACCGTCTACACGGTCGAGAGACTGCGCAAGCGCCGGCTGCGCCGCGTGCTCCTCTGGTCGCTGGTGGGGCTGGTCGTGGTCATCGCGGCCGTCGCCGGGGGCTCCTATCTCTGGCTGAACAGCCTGGTGTACGAGTGCGCACCCCGACCGATCCGGCGATATCGGCGGCGCTGGCAGCCCCGCCGAGGCCATCGACCCGCCCGACGGGCATGGACATCCTCGTGATCGGCTCCGACAAGCCGCCGACGAAAGCACCGGCGAAGAGAGCCGTTCCGACACGGTGATGCTGGTGCACGCCGATCCCGAGCAGAACTACCTGTCCATCCTCTCTCTTCCCCGCGACCTGCGGGTGGAGATCCCCGGCCACGGCATCGAGAAGCTGAACGCCGCCTACGCCTTCGGCGGGCCGGCGCTCACCATCGAGACGGTGAAGCAGCTGACCGGCGTCGACATCGACGAGTACGTGGAGGTCGACTTCAAGGCCTTCAGCGACATCACCGACGCACTGGGCGGGGTCTACGTCGACGTCGACCGGCGCTACTACAACGACGACCCGCAGTGCGGAACTGATCAAGCTCTCTCCCGGCTACCAGCTGCTGAACGGCGACCAGGCTCTCGACTACGTGCGTTTCCGCCACGACCTCAACTACGACTTCGGGCGGATGGACCGGCAGCAGCGGTTCCTCACCGCGCTGCGGGAGCAGGCCATGGGCTGGAACCTGCCCCTCAAGCTGCCCGGCCTGGTGAGCGCGCTCTTCGACAATCTCGACGACCACCCTGGGCACCAACGAGATCATCAAGCTGGCCTACTGGGGCGTGCGGCTGAGCGGGGATCGCATCCGCCAGGTGAGCATCATCGGCGACATACAGACGCTGGACGACGGCGTCTCCTACGTGATCCCGGCCGAGGGAGCGGTGGAGGAGGCGGTCGACCAGCTGATGACGGCGCCGGCCGCGGCCGGGGAGCGACCAGACCACGGCGTCCGGCGGGTCCACCGGCAGCGGGACCGACACCAGCACCACGACTTCCACGACCGTCGACCTCCACCCCGTCCATCACCGACCCCGACCAGATCGCGAACAGCCGGCTGTGGAAGCAGTCCGCCGCCTCGGCGCCCTTCCAGGTGATGGCTCCCGGCTATCTTCCCCCGGGATACGCCTACGTGGACAGGAGCCGGTGACGGGGGGCGCATACGACATCGAGCCGGGCAGACGAGGACAAGCCGGCTATCAAGATCGTCTACCGGCTGACCCGCGAGGGCGAGGTCACCGACCAGTATCTGGGGATCATGGAGACCACCTGGCTGGACGCCCCGGCGGCCAGCCAGGGCCAAGAGGTGAAGAGCAACGGGATCACCTACACCATCGTGGGAACCAATCAGAGGACCGATCACATCTGGTGGAAGCAGAACGACGTCTCTGTACTGGGTCTCGAACACCCTGTCGTATCTACCTGAGCAAGAAGGAACTGCTGAAGGTGGCCGAGTCGATGATCGTGGTGCCGAGCGGAGCCGCGCACTGACCGACAAGCCGTACACCGTGTACGCCGTGGAGGGCCGGTCCAGGAGAAGGTGGAAGCGCATCGTCCTCTGGACGTTGGTCGGCCTGTTCGTGCTGCTGCTGGCCGCCGGCGGAGGATCGTACCTGTGGTTCCGCAGCCAGGTGGTCGGGGCCAACGAGCGCGTGGCGCCGGAGATCAAGGCCGTGCTGACCGAGAAGCCCAGCAGCACGATCGTCTCCGTGACCGGCTGCGCCCGACACTCCCGACACCCGCTCCCCGTCGGCGATGAACCTGCTCGTGCTGGGGTCCGACCATCGCGACGACGAGGACCGAGCAGTACGGGCGCTCCGACACCATCATCCTGGTGCACATCGATCCCGACCACGACTACCTGTCGGTCCTGTCGCTGCCGCGCGACCTGCGGGTGGAGGTGCCCGGCTACGGGCTGCAACAAGATCAACGCCGCCTTCGCCTTCGGCGGCGCCGGCGCTCACCATCAAGACGGTCGAGCAGCTGACCGGCGTCGACATCAACCACTACATGGAGGTCGACTTCAACGCCTTCAAGGACATCACCGACTCCCTGGGCGGGGTCTACGTGGATGTCGACCGGCGCTACTACAACGACAACCCCCAGCTGGGAGCTGATCAAGCTGGCTCCGGGCTACCAACTGCTCGAACGGGGCCGACGCTCTCGACTACGTGCGCTTCCGCCACGACCTCAACCTGGACTTCGGGCGCATGGAGCGGCAGCAGCGCTTCCTGAGCGCCATGCGCGAGCAGGCCATGGGCTGGGATCTGCCCCTCAAGTTGCCGAGGCTGATCACGCGCCCTCTTCAAGAACATCACCACCGATCTGGGGGCCAACGACATCCTCAAGCTGGCCTACTGGGGCATAAGGCTCGACGGCGAGCGCATCCGGCAGGTCAGCCTCACCGGAGACACCGACACCATCGACGGCATCTCGTACGTGCTCGCCGACGACGCGGCCATCGCCGACGCGGTGCGCGACTTCCTCACCGTCCCGGGCAGCGGCGCCGCGGCCACAGGCGCGGCGACCGGCACCACCGTCGAAGCTCCGGCTCTTCGTCGACGAGCACCTCGGTCGCCGATCGTCGATCTGAGCGGGGTCGACGTGGACGTGCTCAACGCGAACGGACGCGCGGGGGAGGCGGCGGCCGCCGGGGAGTGGCTGCGCAGCCTGGGGGCGACCGTCATACACGGTGGGCAACGCCGCGCAGGACACTCAGAAGTCCAGCTCGGTGCAAGTATCCCTCGGGAATGTCTGCGAAAGCCAAGCTGGTGGCCAAAGCGGTGGGCGCCGAGTCGGTGAGCAGGAGCAGTTCGGTCGAGCGCGTCACCGTGTCTCTTGGGAGATGATTTCCAGCTGCCGCCGGAGTTCGCTCTGCCGCCGAGCCCGGACACCATACCCGGCGCCGGTGGCTGGAAGACGATAGCCCAGACGGTGCCCTTCGCCGGTGCAGGCGCCGGCCTATCTCCCCGAGGGCTACGGCTTCGTCGAGCGGATGCCGCCCACCGGAGCCACCTACGACATCAAGGTCGGCGGCGGCACGAAGCCCGCCTTCAAGATGCTCTACCGGCTGAAAGAGGCGGGGAGCAAGACCGACCAGTACATGGGCATCACCGAGACCACGTGGCTCGATGCACCGGCTGCCGGCAAGGGCCGGGAGGTCAAGCACGACGGCATCACCTTCACCATCGTCGGCACCAATCAGAAGGTCGATCGCGTCTGGTGGAAGGCCGACGGCGTGCTCTACTGGGTCTCGAACACCCTCTCCTATCTCCTGAGCAAGGAGGAGATGCTGGCGGTGGCCGAGTCGATGCTCTGCCATCCCCGGCCGAGTGAGAGTGCTCGTCGGTCCTCGCGTCGACCTGCGCCCCGGCGGGGTCGCGGCGGCAGCTTGCTCGAGCGCCTGGCCGGCCCCGAGGGCACGGTCGTATCCCTCCGCGAGGCGGGCGTGGGCAACCTCTCCCGCCGCTTGAGCGCGGCGGAGGTGCATCTGCTGAGGGAGGCCATGCTGGGCGGCGACCCCGAGCGGTGCGCGAAGGCCGGATGGGGCCGGCGGACAGGCTGGAATGGTATGGTGGGCTACGTCTGCCGGGGCGCCGGCGTGGGCAGCGCGGACGGGGCGGCGGGCGCAGCCACAGTGGTGGCGGTGACCGATCACGCCAACCTGACCTGGCGCTCGCCTCTCACCGGGCCCAACGACGATCGACTGGGTCCGCGCTTCCCCAGCATGACCGGGGTCTACGCGCCCGAGGTCGTATCGGGCCATGCGCCGGCCGGGCGAGGGTATGATAGTAGTCTCGGGAGTGGTGGCCGGAGTGCTCGACGACGCCGGCCTCACCGCATTCGAGGCGGAGATGGCGAGGGCTCAGGGCTACGCGGCGGTGAGTTCGGAGTTGGTGCCGGTGGTCATCGTGGCGGCCCATCTGGGTCTGCGGGTGGCCGCGGCCGTGGTGATAGCTGGACGTTGACAAGAAGGAGATGCATGGTGGTCGATCATGACGTGAAGGACAAGAGCCTGGCGGCGTCCGGGGTCTTGCGGATCGAGTGGGCGGAGAAGGAGATGCCGGTGCTCGCGCTCATCCGCGAGCGCTTCGCGAAAGAGAAGCCGCTCAAGGGCGTGCGCATCGGCGCCTGTCTGCACGTGACCAGCGAGACCGCCAGTCTCATGCGCACTCTGGCCGCCGGCGGGGCCGAGTTGGCCCTCTGCGCGTCCAACCCGCTCTCCACCCAGGACGACGTGGCGGCCGCGCTGGTGGTCGAGTACGGGATCTCGACCTTCGCCATCAAGGGCGAAGACCGCGACACCTACTACCGGCATATCCAGAGCGTCATCGACTTCCGTCCCCAGATCACCATGGACGACGGCGCCGACGTGGTGGGTCTGCTGCACACCGAGCGGACCGACGCCGCGGCGGGCGTGATCGGGGGCACCGAAGAGACCACCACCGGGGTCATCCGCCTCAAGTCGATGGAGAAGGAAGGCGTGCTGCGCTACCCCATCGTGGCCGTCAACGAGGCCATGACCAAGCACATGTTCGACAACCGCTACGGCACCGGGCAGTCCACCCTGGACGGCATCATCCGGGCCACCAACCGTCTGATCGCCGGCAAGATCGTGGTGGTGGCCGGCTACGGCTGGTGCGGCCGGGGCGTGGCCATGCGGGCCAAGGGTCACGGGGCCGACGTGGTGGTGCTCGAGGTCGATCCGCTGCGCGCCCTCGAGGCGATCATGGACGGCTTCCGGGTCATGCCCATGGCCGAGGCGGCTCCCATCGGCGACATCTTCGTCACCGCCACCGGCGACATCCACGTGATCCGCAAGGAGCACTTCGCGGTCATGAAGGACGGGGCCATCGTCGCCAACACCGGCCACTTCAACGTGGAGATCGACATCCCCGCTCTGGAGGCCCTGTCCGTGGCCCGCCGCCAGGTGCGCGAGTTCGTGGAGGAGTTCACCCTTCCCAACGGCAGGAACGTGTACCTGCTGGCAGAGGGCCGGCTGATCAACCTGGCCGCGGCCGAGGGGCACCCCTCCAGCGTCATGGACATGAGCTTCGCCAATCAGGCGCTGGCGGCCGAGTACATGGTCAAGAATGCCGACAAGCTCGAGAACCGGGTGTACGACGTGCCCGCCGACATCGACGTGGAGATCGCCCGGCTCAAGCTGGAGTCTCTGGGCGCCGGCATCGACGTGCTCACCCCCGAGCAGGTGGAGTACCTGGCCAGCTGGAACATGGGGACGTGAGCGCGCACGTGGACAGCATCCGCACGGTTGAGTGGCACGACGGGGTGGTGGTCATGATCGACCAGCGCCGGCTTGCCCCTCGAAGAGGTGTACGTGCGCTGCGAGACCTGGGAAGAGGTGGCGGACGCCATCTGCACCATGGCGATCCGCGGCGCCCCTGCCCTCGGCGTGGCCGCGGGCATGGGCATGGCGCTGGCGGCGCGGGCCGCGCTGCGCGCCAGCGCCGGCGAGCCCGCCCGCTTCCGGGCGCTGCTCCAAGATGCATCCAAAGGCCTATTCGAGACCCGGCCCACCGCCTATAACCTTCCCTGGGCGCTCAAGGAGATGGAGCGCATCTGGAGCAGGGACGATCTCTCTCCGGCCGAGATCGGTCGCCGAGATGGAGCGCCGGGCGGTGGAGATCTACGAGGACGATCTGGCCTCCTGCCGGGCGATCGGCGAGTACGGGGCCGGGCTCATCGAGGGGGAGCAGCCGGTGATACTGACGCACTGCAACGCGGGGGCTCTGGCGACGGCCGGATACGGCACGGCGCTGGGGGTCATCAGGTCGGTGCATGCCCGCAACCCCCGTCTGCACGTGCTGGCCGACGAGACCCGTCCACTCCTGCAGGGTGCGCGCCTGACGGCCTGGGAGCTGACGCGAGAAGGCATATCCGTGGAGCTGATCACCGACAACATGGCCGGTCACTTCATGAGCCGGGGGCTCGTCACCCACGTGGTGGTGGGGGCCGATCGCATCACCGCCAACGGCGACGTGGCCAACAAGATCGGCACCTACACCGTCTCGGTGCTCGCCCGGGAGCACGGCATCCCCTTCTACGTGGCCGCCCCGTTCTCCACCGTCGACCGGGCGCTGGCGGACGGGAGCGCCATCCCCATCGAGGAGCGCGATGCTTCCGAGGTCACCGGCTTCGGCGGCGTGCGCTGGGCACCGGTGGGGGTGCGGGTACGCAACCCGGCCTTCGACGTGACCCCGGCACGACAACGTGACCGCCATCATCACCGAGCGCGGAGTGGCGTTCCCCCCGTATGGGGAGAGTCTGAGGGAACTGGAAGCCAAAGGCTGGCGGCGTCCGGCCTAGCCTCGGCCTGGGCCGGTGTCGGTCTGGGCGGCGCCGTAGGAAAGGAGGCAACATGAGGGTCATGATCATGGCCGCCGGCAAGGGGACCAGGCTGCGTCCCCTCACCGATCTCGTGCCCAAGCCCATGGCTCCGATCGTCAACCGGCCGGCGCTCTATCCACATCCTGCGTCTCTTGGGCCGTCACGGTTTCAGCGAGGTGGTCATCAACCTACACCATCTCCCCGACACCATCACCGGCTACTTCGGCGACGGGGCTCGGATGGGGATGGACATCACCTACTCCTTCGAGCCCGAGCTGCTCGGCACCGCGGGCGGGGTCAAGAACAACGCGGATTTTCTGGGTGGCGACACCTTCCTGGTGATGAGCGGCGACGCGCTCACCGACATCGATCTCACCGGCTTGGTGGCGGCGCACCGCCGCCGAGGATCCATCGCCACGCTGGCCGTGAAGGAGGTGGCCGATCCCAGCCTCTACGGGGTGGTGGTGACCGACGACGACGATCGGGTGGTGGGTTTCCAGGAGAAGCCCACCCGGGAGGAGGCCCGCTCGCGTCTCTGCAACTGCGGGATATACGTCTTCGAGCCCGAGATCCTGTCCCATATCCTGCCCGGTCAGTTCGACGACTTCGGGAGCCGGCTGTTTCCCGATCTCCTGCGGCAGCGGATCCCCTTCCATGCCGAGACGGTGGCGGGCTACTGGAGCGATGTGGGCAATCTGGGCGAGTATGTCCGGGGCAACGCCGACGCGCTGGCCGGGTCGAGTCGAGGTGGAGATCCCCGGCACCGAGATCCGCCCGGGAGTGTGGGTGGACGACGGGACTCCGGATGGCGCAGTCGGTGCGCATCGAACCTCCGGTGGTGATCGGTAGGGGGTGCGAGCTGGGCGAAGACGTGGTGCTGGAAGGCCCGGCGGTCATCGGCGACGAGAGTGTGGTGGGGGCGGGGTCGCATATCGTCCGCGGGCTGGTGCTGCCCCGGTCGCACGTCCCTCCGGGCTCACTGGTGGTGGAGGGGGTCATCGGCCGGAGACTGGACGCAGCGGGTCATGACGACTGAAGGGGCGGTCCAGCTTCAGGATGCCGGCGCCGCGGCTCAGGTGTGGCGCGGATGGCGCGGATGGCGCGCTGGTGGCGCGATTCGTTGGCCGAGCCGGTGCTATCGGTGCTCTTCCCTCCGCGCTGCGTGGGCTGCGGTGACTTCGAGACCCATCTGTGCGCCTCATGCCGGGCGACCCTCGTCGAAGTGGGCGACGACAGCTGTCCCCGTTGCGGGGAGCCGGGACCGATGCCGCTCGTCGCCGGTCGCTGCTCGCACTGCATGGGCATCGACCTAGGCCATGCCGGTGCGCGGAGCGCCTTCCGGCATCAGGAGGTGGCGCGGCGACTGGTGGCTGAGTTCAAGTTCGGAGGACAGCCGGTCCTGGGGCGCCTGATGGCCGACTTGGCGAGGCCGGCATTTGCCGGCTACGCGTCGTCGATCGGCTCACCACGGACAGGTCCTGGTCACCTGGGTCCCGTCGCATCGTGCCGCCCAGCGGGAACGAGGTTACAACCAGGCGGAAGTGCTTGCCCGGGCCTTGGCCGCGGGCCCCCAGGCCTTGCCCGCGGCCGGTCTTGTCCGAAAGACAGTGGCGACCAAACACCAGAAAGGGCTGGGAAGAGCCGGTCGGCAGGGCAATCTGCGCGGGGTGTTCACCTTGGACGAGCGGGCTGTCAGCGGGCTGTCCTCCCGCTATCGAGCCTTGTTGCTCGTGGACGACGTGTACACCACCGGGGCCACGGCGCGGGAGGTGTCCTCCGTGCTCGTCGCGGGTATCGGACTACCGGTGCACGTGTTCACCTTCTCTCGGGCGGTGGCTGGTGGAGCCGGAGGGCACGACTGAAGGAGGTATATGGTATCTTTCACGGTCCCCCAGAAGGAGACGAAGCGCCCGGGGACCAAGGTCCCCGGTGGTAGGGTCTCATCACGAATCAAGGAGCAGGACCGGCGTGAATCTCACGGTCAAAGGCAGGAATCTCGCTCTCACTGAAGCCATCGGCGCCTATGCCGAGGAGAAGATGGGACGCCTGGGCAAGTACCTGGCGGATGGGTCCCGTTGCGAAGTTGAGCTATGGACCGAGAAGAATCCCAGCATATCCGACAACCAGGTTGTGGAAGCTACGATCTTCACCAAAGGGCCGGTCATCAGGGCTCGCGAAGCGTCACCGGACATCTACGCCTCCATCGACCTGGTCTTTGCCAAGCTGGAGCGCCAGGTGAAGAAGTATCGGGGCAAACTCGTGGCCCGCTCCCAGGGGGCGCACAAGGAGGTCCTCGTCTCCGAAGGCTTCAAGGTGCTTGAGGAGACGGAAGTGCTCGAGGAGGAGGCTCCGGCTCCCCGCATCGTCAAGACCAAGCAGTTCATGGTCAAGCCCATGGCGCCCGAAGAGGCTGCGCTCCAATTGGAGCTGGTGGGGCACGACTTCTACGTCTTCACCAATTCGGAGACTCAAGAGACGGCGGTGGTGTACCGCCGCCGGGATGGGAACTACGGGCTTATCGAAGCTCAGAGCTGAAGTTCGGGCCAAGGTCGTCCCGGCGTCGTTTGGCGGCTCGCGCCGTGCCCCTTTTGCGCTGCAGGGTGCGCGGGCGTGCGCGGCCGGGCTTCTGCAGCCGCTCAATATCCTCGATGTGAGAGGCATGGTCGATGATCAAGGTCGTTGATAAGGTCCTTCGCTTCGGCGAGGGCAAGAAGCTGAGACTGCTCGAGGAAGCGGTCGCCCGGGTGGCTGGCCTGGGAGGACGACATCGTCGGTCTCTCCGATGAAGCCCTGCGGGCGAAGACCCCCGAGTTCAAGGAGCGCCTGGAGCAAGGCGAGACGCTCGACGATCTGCTGCCCGAGGCGTTCGCGGTGGCGCGGGAGGCGGCTCGCCGCGCCACAGGCATGCGTCCCTTCGACGTGCAGGTCATGGGCGCGGTCGTCCTGCACCAGGGCTCCATCGCCGAGATGAAGACCGGCGAGGGCAAGACCTTGGTCGCCACCCTGCCGGTGTATCTCAACGCCTTGGCCGGGCGGGGCGTGCACGTGGTCACCGTCAACGACTACCTGGCCGGCCGCGACGCCGCCTGGATGGGCCCGGTCTACGAGTTCCTGGGGCTGTCGGTGGCGGCCCTGCAGAACAGCATGGAGGAGACCGAGCGCCGCGAGGCCTATGCCGCCGATGTCACCTACGGCACCAACACCGAGTTCGGCTTCGACTACCTGCGCGACAACATGGTGTTGCGCACCGAACAGCAGGTGCAGCGGGGCCACTTCTACTGCATCGTGGACGAGGTCGACTCCATCCTCGTCGACGAGGCGCGCACGCCGCTCATCATCTCCGGTCCCGGCGAGCGGGCGGCCAAGACCTACTACGATTTCGCCCGCATCGCCCGCCGGCTCACGCCTGGTGAGGGCGAAGAGGGTGACTACGAGATCGACGAGAAGAAGCGGACCGTGGCCATCACCGAGAAGGGGCTGGCGCGGGTGGAGCGCGAACTGGGCATCGACAACATCTACGAGGATCTCTCCGGCCAGCTGGTCAACCATCTGATGCAGGCTCTGCGGGCGGCGGCGCTCTTCCGGCGCGACGTCGACTACCTGGTGCAGGACGGCGAGGTCAAGATCATCGACGAGTTCACCGGGCGGATACTGGAGGGGCGACGCTACTCCGAAGGTCTGCACCAGGCCATCGAGGCCCGGGAAGGCGTCAAGATCAAAGAGGAGAACCAGACCCTCGCCACCATCACGCTGCAGAACTACTTCCGCCTCTACGAGAAGATCGCCGGCATGACCGGCACGGCCGCCACCGAGGCCGACGAGTTCCGCGAGATCTACAACATGGAAGTGGTGGTCATTCCCACCAACGAGCCCATGGTCCGCGACGATCGCAACGACCTCATCTACAAGACCGAGAAGGCCAAGTTCAAGGCGGCGGCCGACCTCATCGCCGACTGCTACGAGCGCAAGCAGCCGGTCCTGGTGGGCACCATCTCGGTGGAGAAGTCGGAGCGTCTCTCGGAGATGCTCAAGCGCCGGGGCATCCCTCACGAGGTGCTGAACGCCAAGCACCACGCCAAGGAAGCGAGCATCGTGGCCCAGGCGGGTCAGCCGGGGGCCATCACCATCGCCACCAACATGGCCGGGCGGGGCACCGACATCAAGCTGGGCGAAGGCGTGGTCGAGGCGGGCGGGCTGTTCGTGCTGGGCACCGAGCGGCACGAGGCCCGCCGGGTAGACAATCAGCTCCGCGGCCGGTCCGGCCGCCAGGGCGACCCGGGCGTGAGCCAGTTCATCATCTCCCTCGAGGACGATCTCCTCCGCATCTTCGGCGGCGAGCGCATCCACCGCCTCATGGACCGTCTGGGGCTGGAAGAAGACATCCCCATCGAGCACAGCCTGATCTCGCGTTCGGTGGAGAGCGCTCAGAAGAAGGTGGAGGAGCAGAACTTCCAGATCCGGAAGCGGGTGCTCGAGTACGACGACGTCATGAACAAGCAGCGCGAGGTCATCTACGGCCAGCGGCAGCGCATCCTCAGCGGAGACGATCTGCGCGAGGACGTCGTCGGCATCATCGAGCGCATCCTGCGCGAACAGGTCGCCCTCTTCACCGGGACTTCGCGTTTCTCCGAGGAGTGGGACCTGGAGGAGATGCTCACCATGCTGCGCACCTTCTTCCCGACCAGTCTGACGGTCGAGAGCCTGGGCGATCCTACCGAGCTCGACGCCGAGACGCTGGCCGACCTGGTGGTCGAGGACGCCCTCAAGGTCTACGAGGAGAGGGAGGAACGCTTCGGTGCGCCGGCCATGCGGGAGATGGAGAACTGGGTGCTGCTCCGCACCATCGACTCCAAGTGGCGCGACCATCTGTACGAGATGGACTACCTGCGCGAGGGCATCGGACTGCGGGCTCTGGCCCAGCGCGATCCCTTGGTGGAGTACAAGAACGAGGGATTCAAGATGTTCCAGGAGATGATGGAGTCCATCCAGTCGGACTTCGTCCGCTACCTCTATCACCTGGAGATCGTGCGCGAGGAGCAACCGCAGCAGGTCGCTCCCGCACGCCATCTGGCCTACTCGGGGGGCGGCGACAGCAGCCTGGCGCAGAATTTCGCGGCGGCGGGCGCGGTCTCGGCGACCCGGCCCGGGATGGTGGCCGACAGTTCGGCCGAGGCCTACGAGGCCGCTCAGCAGGCCACTCGTACCGTCGTGGCTCCGCGCAGCGTCAGCAAGGTGGGGCGCAACGACCCCTGTCCCTGCGGCAGCGGCAAGAAGTACAAGAAGTGCTGCGGAGTCTGACCGGGCTCGTGCTGGGCTATACTCCCCCGAACAATGGCTGAAAAGACAGAGAGACAAACAGCGTCCCTTGCCGAATATCGAGAGTTTCTGGCGGTCTTCCGCGAGAAGCTCCTGTGGGCAAGGGACTATCTTTGACCCCGATACTCTGAATCGCGAGATCGCCGCCCTCGAGGAGACGATGCGCGCCCCCGATTTCTGGGACGACCAGGGCCACGCTCAGGGGCTCAGCACCCGGTACAGCCGTCTGCGCAGCCGCGTGGAGGACTACGAGCGCCTGGCCTCCCAGGTGGACGACCTGGAGATACTTCTCGACATGGCCGGCGAAGAGACGACCGGCGACGACATGCCCGAGGAGCTGGAGGAAGAGGTCGTACGGCTGGCGGCCGAGATCGGCCGGACCGTCGAGCACCTGGAGGAGCAGCGCCTGTTCACCGGGGAGTTCGACGGTGGTGACGCCATCGTCAGCATCCACCCGGGGGCGGGGGGCACCGAGAGCCAGGATTGGGCCGAGATGCTCCTGCGCATGTACCTGCGTTGGGCGCAGACACGAGGCTTCAGCGTCGAATTGAACGAAGCCAGCGAAGGCGACGAAGCCGGCATCAAGAGCGCCACCTTCACCGTGCACGGCGAGAACGCCTACGGTCTGCTCTCGGCGGAACGGGGAGTGCACCGTCTGGTGCGCATCTCTCCCTTCGATTCGGCCAGCCGGCGGCACACGTCGTTTGCGTCGGTCGACGTCGACTCCGCTGATCGATGGCGAGGTGGAGTTGGATATCGACGAGAAGGAACTCCGGGTCGAGACCTATCGTTCCTCGGGGGCCGGGGGACAGCACGTCAACAAGACCGATTCCGCCGTCAGGATCACGCACGTCCCCACCCGGACCGTGGTCCAATGCCAGAACGAGCGCTCGCAGATCCAGAATCGCGAGACTGCCATGCGCATGCTGCGCGGCAAGCTGCTACTGCTCGAGCACGAGAAGCGGGAGCAGGAGATGGCCCGGGAGAAGGGGGAGCAGAAAGAGATCGCGTGGGGGAGCCAGATCCGTTCCTACGTGCTCGCTCCGTACACGTTGGTGAAGGATCACCGCACCAATTTCGAAAAGGGAAACGTAGAAGCCGTCCTCAACGGCGCGATAGACGATTTCATACGGGAGTATGTGTGGCAGAGGTCGACGGGCAAACTCGGACACCGGTCGGCCTAACGAGCCGCGGTCGGGCCGGGAGGCTTTTGCCGGCCCCTGCAGAATAGTAGCCAGATGTCCGAGAACGGAGGTTACAGGTAGCACGTGATCAAGTTTGAAGACGTAACGAAGATCTACCCCCCAAGCACCGTCGGTCTGGAGAAGGTCAGCCTCCACATCGAGAAGGGCGAGTTCGTCTTTCTCGTGGGCCCCTCCGGCTCGGGAAAATCAACGTTCATCCGTCTGCTCATCCGCGAGCTCGAGCCCGAAAGGGGCCGGGTCATAGTGGGCGGCCGCGATCTGGCCACCCTGCGCAGGTGGAAGGTTCCCTATCTGCGGCGCAACATCGGCTGCGTGTTCCAGGACTTCAAGCTGCTCACCAACAAGACCGCCTTCGAGAACGTCATGTACGCCCTGGTGGTGACGGGCAGCGCCACCGGCGCCTCGAAGAAGAAGGCGGCCGAGATCCTGTCTCTGGTGGGTCTGGGCCACAAGGCCGGCAGCTATCCGAACGAGCTCTCTGGCGGGGAGCAGCAGCGGGTGTCCATCGCCCGGGCGTTCGTGAACCACCCCCCGCTGCTCATCGCCGACGAGCCCACGGGGAACCTCGATCCCGAGACCTCCATGGGCATCATGCAACTGCTCTATCGCATCAACAAGACCGGCACCACGGTGCTCATGGCCACCCACGACCGGGAGATGGTCGACCGCATGCGCCGCCGGGTAGTGGCGCTCGACGCCGGCAAAGTGGTGCGCGATCAGAAACGAGGCGGCTATGGGGAGGATTAGCTTCTTCCTCAAAGAGGCCTTCGGGTCGCTGAGGCGCAACTACTTCATGACCATCGCCGCCCTGGTGACGGTCTTCCTGTCCATCGTCGTGCTGGGCGGGGTGCTGGTGTTCGTCTACACCACCGACGCCCTTCTGAAGGAAGTGGAGCAGAAGGTCGAGATCACGGTCTATTTGAAGACCGACCCCGATCCGGAGCCCACGCCCGCGCAGGTCGAGGCCATGCAGACCGAGATCATGGGCTGGTCGGAGGTGAAGAGCTCGGTCTTCGTCAGCAAGGAAGACGCTCTCGCCCGGCTCAAGGAAGATTTCAAGGACAACCCCGAGATCCTCGAGGGTCTCACCGGCAACCCGCTGCCCGCCTCCTTCGAGATCGCGCTCAACGATCCCCAGACGGTCGACACCGTGGCCGCCCGCTTCACCGGCAACGCCATCGTGGACGAGGTCAGCTACGGCAAGGAGATCGCCGACAAGCTGTTCAGCTTCACCTCTCAGGCGCGCAACTTCCTGGTCATCTTCATCGTGCTGCTGGGGATTGGTGGCCATCCTGCTCATCTCCAACACCATCCGCCTCTCCATCTTCGCCCGCAAACGCGAGGTGGAGATCATGAAACTGGTGGGAGCCACCAACTGGTTCATCCGCTGGCCGTTCGTCATCGAAGGGGTGACGGTAGGGTTCTTCGGGGCTTTGGCCGCGGCCGTGGTCGTGCTGGTGCTGAACAGCTTCCTGGTCGGGAAGATCAGGACGAGCCTGCCCTTCATGGCCGTACCCCTCGATGCCGTGCCCTACGTGTTCGGTCACCGTCGCTCCTGCTGGCGGTGGGCGTGGTGATCGGCGCTGCCGGCGCCGGCATCGGGTTGCGGCGTTTTCTCAAGGTCTAAGAGCTCGTCTAAGAATGACGCTCCGCAGACAGGTTGCGATGGGTGCGGATGCACATCGCGCACATAGGTGGTCCAGGCTGGCGAAGACAGGAGTCGCGGTCGCGGTCTTGACGGCCGTTCTGGTTGCGCTCCCGCTCTCGCTGCCGGCGGCCGGGCCCCTACGAGCCCGGGCAAGCTCTCGCCGCCTCCAGCAGCGACCTGAAGAAGGAGCTCTCCGACACGCGGGCCCAGATCGAAAAGATACGGGCCCAGATAGCCAAGGCCGAGGTGGCCAGAAAGGCCGCCCTCGGAGACATCGTCGCTCTCGACCAGAGCATCGAAGAGTCGGAGAAGGAAGTGCGGCTCGCCACCGCTGCTCGGGACGCCGCTGCCGAGAAGCTCGCGGCCCTGAGCGAGCAACTCGACCAGGTGAACGTGGACCTCGATCTCAAGCGAGAGCAACTCGGACGGACCGAGAGCGACCTGCAGACTCAGCAAGAGGTCTTCAACACCCGGGTGGCCAACGTCTACAGGTCGGGCGGACGCCTGATCTACCTGGCGGCCCTCCTCGAACCTCTCTCGGTCTCGCAACTTGTGGGCCGCATCGATCTCCTCACTGCCGTCGTAGGCCAAGACAACACGATCCTTGCCCAGATCAAGGACCTCAAGGCCGAGGTCGAGGGGCAGAAGCAGGCTCTGGAGGAGGAAGCGGGTCCGGGTGGCGATCCTCGAGCAGGATCAAAGTGCGCTGACCGAGGAGTTGCAGGCTCGTGCCGACCAACAGCAGGCCTCGCTGGACCAGCTTGAATCGGCTCGGAAAGCCAAAGAGCAGGTGGTGCAGAAGGCGAAGAAGGACAAGGCCGCCTGGGCCAAGCAGGAAGACGCTCTCCTCGCCGAGTCCAATCGCATCGGCGAGTCTGCTCCGCTCCCTGAGCCAGGGCACGCCGGCCAAGGCCGGCAGCGGCGTTCTCGCCTGGCCGGTCAGCGGCAGCGTCTCCTCCGGATTCGGCTACCGTATCCATCCCATCTTCCACGTGCGCAAGATGCACACCGGCATCGACATCTCCGCGGGCATGGGCACGTCCATCAGGGCGGCGTCCGCCGGCACCGTCGTCTCCGCGGGCTGGCGGGGCGGCTACGGCAAATGCGTCGTCATCTCGCACAGCGGCGGCTTGGCCACGCTGTATGCTCACCAGTCGGAGATCCTGGTAGAAGTGGGGCAGACTGTGAAGCGGGGAGAGGTCATCGGCAAGGTGGGGAGCACCGGCTATTCCACCGGGCCCCATCTGCATTTCGAAGTGCGGGTGAACGGTTCCCCGGTCGACCCCATGGGTTATCTATGATCGACGGTGCTCGGGACGAGCATCCATCACGGGAGAGAGAACAGTATGCGAAGTAATGCGAAGATCCCCCTTCTGATCGTCGCCGGATTGGTGGCGGCCATTCTTCTGGTGTCGGGCGGCTTGCTTCTCGGGCTCAATCCCGGGGTTCGCGACGCCGTGCGCGGCGTCTTGCCCGGCAGTCATGTCGCCGGCAGCGGCGACTACAGCTGCAGCAGGAAGTCCTCGACAAGCTCGAGTCCACGTACTACAAGCAGGTCGACGGCGCCACCCTCAAGGCCGACGCGATCGACGGCATGGTCGCCGGGCTCGACGATCCCTACACCGTCTACATGGATCCCGCAGGAGTACGCCAGCTTCCAGGAGCACACTCACGGGCTCGTACAGCGGGGTGGGGATGACGGTGGAGATGAAGGATCACCTGGTCACCATCGTCTCGACCTTCAAGGGCAGCCCCGCCCAGCTGGCCGGCATCCGGCCGGGGGACATCATCCTGGCCGTCGACGGTGTCTCCACCGAGGGACAGAACCTGGACGAGGTGGTGGGCAGGATCAAGGGCGCCGAGGGGACCACGGTGTCGCTCACGCTCTACCGGCCGGTCGCCCCCACCACCACGACGGTCGCCGGGGGGACCGGGGGCTTCTACCACCACGACCACCACCACGGCCGGCATCCACGGATACCACCGCCGATAGCGGCGCCGACATCTCTCAGTTGCCGCCCGGCGGGGAGACCAAGGACTACACGCTCACCCGCAAGACTATCGCGATGCCGGTCACCGAGAGCGAGATCCTGACCGCCGGCGGCAAGAAGGTGACGCTCATCCGCTTCTTCACCTTCTCCGAGGGCTCGGCCGCGGCGCTCCGCGCCGAGGTGAAGAAGGCGGTGGACGTCGACAGGTGGCCGCCATCATCCTCGACCTACGGAGCAACGGGGGCGGGCTTGCTCAACGAGGCGGTGGACGTGGCCAGCATCTTCATCCCCGATGGCGTGATAGTGAGCACCGAGGGTCTGCACTCTCCCAAGCAGGTCTACGACGCCACCGGCGGAGCCTACGCCCAAGTGCCGCTCTACGTTCTCACCGATCCGTACACGGCCAGCGCCTCCGAGATCGTCTCCGGGGCTTTGCAGGACGACAAGCGGGCGACCCTGGTGGGCGAGACCACGTTCGGCAAAGGCCTGGTGCAGAGCATCGAGCCGCTCAGCAACGGGGGAGCGGTCAAGGTGACCACGGCGGTCTACCTGACTCCCAAGGGTCGCGACATCAACAAGACCGGGATCGCCCCCGACGTGGTCGCCCCCGACGATCCGAACACCACGAGCGTGGACGAGTGCGTCCAGGCGGCGCTCAAGCTGATCAGCGGCACGACGACCGCGAACTGAGCGGGTCTCGCGGTGCGCGACTCGCGGAGCAGGGCCCGGCCGGGGACGGCGCTGGCCGGTCGTCGAGGAACGCCCGGCTTCTGCCCGCGCTTCTTCGTCGAGCGTGAGCCGTCATGCTCCGGCGCGCCGGTCGCCGACGTGGCCCCAGGCGCCGGCGCGGCCTCGGGGCCGACTCGCTCCTAGGAACCGACGTGGTCCTGGGGGCTGAGGATTCGCGTCACGCCCTCAAGGTGCTGCGCGTGCGCGAAGGCGACCCCTGCGAGGTGGTGATGCCGTCGGGCTCTGTGTTACGCGGCGGTGGTCAGCGTGGCGACCGACCCGGTGCACGTCAGGCCGATCGCACGTCTGGAAGGCGCGGCTGCTGGTGCCGTGTACCGGACGCAGGTGGGGGTGGTGCAGGCTCTGGCTCGTCCTTCGGTCATGGACTATGTGATCGAGAAGGGGACCGAGGTGGGCGCCAGCTTCTTCCTTCTGGTCCCGGCTGCGGGCTCCGCGCGCCTGCCGGAGGAGGCGAAGGCGGACCGGCTGGTGCGCTGGCGGCGCATCGCCCGTGAGGCGGCCAAGCAGAGCAAACAAACGGCGGTGCCGTGGGTGGAGGTGGCGGAGTCCGTCGGCGATGGTCTGGCCCGCCTGGGCGAGAGCGGAGGGCTGTCGGTGGTCCTCGAACCCTCGGCGCTCGTCGACCTTCCGCACGTCGCTACGGGCAGCATCCAGGCAGCCTCGCTGCCGCCACTCGTCTCTCTTTGGGTCGGGCCGGAAGGTGGCTGGACCGAAGCCGAGCTGGGACTGTTCTCCGGCGGCGGGCGCCCCGATGGCCAGACTGGGTCAGAGCGTCCTTCGCACCGAGACCGCGGGACCGGTGGCAGTGGCCGTGGCGCGGCTTGAGCTGGGGGATTGGTAGTATAATCAACCCCCATGGACGACTGCATATTCTGTAGGATCGCCAGCGGGGCCATTCCCAGTGAGATCGTCTTGGAAGACGGCGCTTTCGTCGCCTTTCGCGACATCAACCCCAAGGCTCCCCAGCACGTGCTGGTGGTGCCGCGCGAGCACATCGGATCGCTCAACGACCTGGATCGCTGGCAGGGCTGCGAGGGTCACGCGCTGCTCCAGTTCGTCGTCCGCGCGGCCGAGCGTCTGGGCATCAGCGAGAGCGGCTACCGGGTGCTCACGAACGTGGGCCCCGATGGGGGCCAGGAGGTGCAGCACCTCCACTTCCATATCCTCGGCGGAGAAGACCTGGGGGATTTTCGGTGAGCATACTGTCCGACCTCCAAGAGTCGGTCAAGACGGCCCTGAAGGCGGGGGACAAGGAGCGGGTGGTCGCGCTGCGCATGGTCGTCTGCGAGCTGCAGAAAGAGGCCAAGCAGACCCGGCAGGAGCTTGACGAGGGCGCCGAGCTCCAGGTTCTGCGCCGCGAGCTCAAGCGCCGCGAGGAATCGATCGAGGCTTTTCGCGCCGGCGGCCGTGAAGACCTGGCTCGCACGAGGAGTTTGCCGCTCACATCATCGAAGACCTGCTGCCCAAGCAGATGGACGAGGCGGAGCTGTCCGGCCTCATCGATCGGGCCGTCGCCGAGACGGGCGCGTCCTCTGTCAAGGACATGGGCAAGGTCATGGCCGCGGTCATGGCCCAGGGCGGGGTCCGGGTCGACGGCAAGCTGGCGTCGCGCCTGGTCAAGGAGCGTCTATCCGCGTGAAACGAGTTCGAGGGACCTCTGTAGGGGTCGCGGACGGTCATGGGGGGAGGGGCGGCTTGAGCACAGAAGGCTCCACCAGGCAGATCGACCTCGACAATCGCGTGGCCGCTCTGTTGGTGGGCGAGCACGACACTCATCTGCGCGCCCTGGAAGGCCTGCTCCAGTGCGACATCAGCCTGCGCGGCAACCAGCTCACCTTGGACGGAGACGCGCCGCCGAGGTCGAGCGGGGAGAGGCCCTGGTCGAGGAGCTGCTGGCTCTGCTGCGCTCGGGCCAGGGTCTGGACCGTTCCACCCTCGAGCTGGCCGCCTCGCTCAGCACCGGCCATCGCGACTGGGCGCAGGATCTTGGGGAACATCGTGAGTGACGTGATCCTGGAGCACCGGGGACGGCGCATCCGGCCCAAGACCGTCAACCAGAAGGCCTACATCGACGCCATCCGCAGCAACACCATCACGTTCGGCATCGGACCGGCGGGAACCGGCAAGACCTACCTGGCGATGGCCATGGCCACCTCGGCGCTGCTGTCGGGCGATGTGGCCCGCATCATCCTCACCCGCCCGGCCGTGGAGGCCGGGGAGAAGCTGGGATTCCTTCCCGGCGGACTGATGGAGAAGGTCGATCCCTACCTGCGACCCCTGTTCGACGCCCTGTACGACATGATGGACACCGATCGGCTCACCGACCACCTGCAGCGGGGCACCATCGAGGTGGCTCCGCTCGCCTACATGCGCGGCCGCACGCTCAACGACTCGCTGATCATCCTCGATGAGGCTCAGAACACCAGTCCCGAGCAGATGAAGATGTTCCTCACCCGTCTGGGCTTTGGGGCGAGGATGATCGTCACCGGTGACATCACCCAGATCGATCTTCCCCGCGGCCAGCACTCGGGCTTGATCAACGTGCGCGAGGTGCTGGCCGGCATCCCCGACATCTCGTTCGTGTACTTCGACAGCCAGGATGTGGTGCGCCACAAGCTGGTGCAGGACATCGTGTCCGCGTACAAGCAGTACGGCGAGCAGAACATCAGCCTGTCCGCAAGGGGACGTCCCGCGGGCCAGGGAGAGCGGCGTCACGGCGGCCGGGGGAGCGCCGCGGCGGCCGACTCGTAGGCGCCGCCACATCCCATGAACCGATACCGCTTCTGGCTGCGCGAGCGGCTGGCAGATTCGCAAGAATGGATAGACGGCCGCAGATCGGCTGCGTTTCGAACTCGGTGCTGCTCGCGTGCCTGGTCGTCGGGCTCACCGCCATCATCTGCTCCGTCTATCTGCCGTCGCTGTACGGCTTCGTGGAAGGGCGCCCTGCCCCACGGACGGTGGTGGCGGGGAAGACGGTCACCGCTCTCGACGCGCCAGGCCACCGAGAATCTGAAGGCGCAGGTGGCCCAGTTGGTGGAGCCGGTCTATATCCCCGACCTCAGGCGCTCACGAAGGCCACCACCGATCTGGAAGGATTCCTGCAGCAAGCGGGGAGACTGCGCGAAGGGCTGGTCCGGACGCCGGGCTTGGCCAAGGCGCTCGCGGAGCTTCAGCGAGTGGCGCCCGTCACTACGTCCGCCGCGACGCTCGAGTATCTCCTGACCGCCGATTCCGGCACGTACGATCAGGTGCAGCGCCAAGCCCTCGGGGCTCTGAAGACGCTGTATGCCAGCCGCATCACCGATGCGTCTCTCGAGAGCCGCTCGTCTTACCCTCCGGTCCATCACGAACGCCCTGGCCGTGTCGCGGCACTACCGCCGACCGCCGTGTACGAGGTCACTGCCGGCTTCGTGCGCCCGAACCAAGTGGTAGACGAGGCGCAGACCCTGGCTCGCAGGCAGGCGGCCATGGACGAGGTGGCGCCGGTGATGGTCACCATCCGCGAAGGGTGACCTGGTGGTGCAGAAGGGTGCGATGATCACCGCCCAGGAACGCCTGGCGCTGCAGGCGCTGGGTCTGGCCCAGACCCGCTCGGGCTGGAAGATCTGGCTGGGCGTCTTCCTGATCGTGCTGCTGGAGGCAGCGGTGTTCTCGCGGCTGCTGTACCGTTTCAACAGGGCCGCGGGGTTCGGCAACAACATGCTGCTTGCTCTGGTGACCTTGATGCTGGGGGCCACTGCCGCGGCCCGAGGCGCTCATCATCCACCCTTGTCGGCCTACATCATCCCGGTCGCCGCTCTGGGGATGGTGGTGGCCATCGTCCTCAACGCCCGCAGCGCGCTGCTGCTGGTCGTGTTGACCTCGCTCAACGTCGGGCTGCTGACCGATCTCGACATGCGCTACTCGCTGCTGGCCGCGATCGTGGGGGCGCTCTCTCTCTACTTCGTCTCCCGGGTCGCCCAGCGGGCCGCACTGCTGGGAGCGGGCTTCTTGACCATGTTGCTGGCCGCGTTCACGGTCTTCTCGATCGAGCTATTCCAGGAGGCGTCTCTGGGTGACGCGCTGCGCGCCAGCTCGTGGGGTCTGGCCAACGGGTTGCTGGCCGGAGTGCTCACCATCTTGCTGCTTGCTGGTCCTGGACACGGTCTTCAACTTGACCACCCCGCTGCGTCTGCTCGAGCTGGCCAATCCGGCCCATCCCCTGCTCAAGAAGCTGCTGCAGGTGGCACCCGGCACCTACAACCACAGCATCCAGATGGGCAACCTGGCCGAGGCGGCGGCCGAGGCCATCGGCGCCGATCCGCTGCTGGCCCGGGTGGGGGCCTACTACCACGACATCGGCAAGACGGTCCGGCCGGAGTACTTCGTGGAGAACCAGATCTACGTCGACAATCCGCACAACCGTCTGAGCCCCAGCCTGTCCAAGCTGGCCATCACCGCGCACGTGCGGGACGGGGAGCATCTGGCCAAGTTGTACGGGCTGCCGGCCCCGGTGGTGGACATCATCAAGCAGCACCACGGCACCTCGGTGCTGTCGTTCTTCTACCACAAGGCCCAGGAGGGTTCGAAGGACCCGGTCTACGAGGAGAGCTACCGCTACGAAGAACAGAAGCCCCAGTCGAAGGAGGCTGCCATCGTCATGCTGGCCGACAGCGTGGAGGCGGCCGTCCGGGCCATGCAGAACCCCACCCGGCGCAAGATCCAGGGGGTCATCCAGGAGATCATCAAGCAGAAGGTCCAGGACGGGCAGTTGGACGAATCTGCCCTCACCCAGGGCGACCTGCACAAGATCCGGGACTCGTTCGACACGAGCCTGCGCGGCCTGGTCGGCCACCGCATCCGCTACCCGGAACAGAACGGCCAGCACGATCGCCGGCCCTCTCGCGGCCAGAGCGCCGGGCCGCCGGGCACCGCGGCGGCGGGCGACCTGGTCGGAGGCACGGGCGGCGGCCCGGGCAGGCCGGCGGCGCCGCCCAGCGCCGCCGCCTTGAGGGCGAGAAGCGCTTCGTCCTCGGCGGCAGATCCCGGTGACGCTTCCGGCGGCGAGCTGTGAGCACCCTCGTGCTTGTGGTCGACGAGGCAGGGCTCGGCTGTTCCCGAGGACACGGTGGCCGATCTCGTCGCGGGCGGTGCTGGACGCCGACGGCGCGCAAGGATCCGTCACGGTCGTCTTTGTCGACGAGCCGGCGATCGCGGAGTTGAACGGTCGCTATCGCGGGCTGGACGAGCCCACCGACGTTCTCTCCTTCGGCTACGCGCGATGTCGGCCCCGAGGGGCCCGATTGGCCGTTCCCGGAGCCGCCGGTCGAGAACGGACCGGCCGGCGGCGAGACCACCCCCGATCTGGGTGAGGTGATCGTCTGCCCGGCCGTGGTGCGCCGCTACGCCGAGGAGGACGGCTGCGAAGCGGGCCGGCAGCTCGGTTGGACCATCATCCACGGAGTCCTTCACCTTCTGGGATACGACCACGAACGAGACGAAGGCGAGATGCGCCGGCGCGAGCAGGCGCTCCTGGGGGATCTGGGCCCCGTGGCGAGCGCCCTTTCTCTGTCCGCGAACGTCTGACATCGCAGGACTGTTCGGGAGGGCCGGGTATGACGCCAGAGCGCCGCAAGACGACGTTGCTCCAGAGCTTCGATCACGCCTTCCAGGGCCTCGTGTACTCGGTCAGGCATCAGCGCAACATGCGCATCCACTTCGCTGTCGCCGTGGTCGTGCTGGTGGCCAGTGTCTTTCTCGACGTCTCCCGGTTGGAGCTGGTCGTCGTATTCGTCACCATCGCCTTCGTTCTCATGGCGGAGCTGATCAACACAGCCGTTGAGGCGGTGGTGGACATCATCACCGACGAGTTCGACCCTCGGGCCAAGGCGGCGAAGGACGTGGCCGCCGGCGCCGTGCTGGTGGCGGCCATCAACTCGCTGGTGGTGGCATACCTGGTGCTGGCCGACAGACTGGCCCACGTCTCGCTGGAACTGCTGACCACGATCAGGAGGTCTCCTGCTCACCTGACCATCGTCGCCCTGGCTGTGGTCGCGATTCGCCGTGATCGCGATCAAAGCCACTCGTGGCAAGGGGACGCCGCTCTCCGGAGGTCTGCCGTCGGGGCACGCGGCTCTCGCGTTCGCCGGATGGACGGCGGTGACTTTCGCGGTCGGCGCCACGCGTCAAGGAGTTCTGGTGAGCGCCATTGCTTTCATAATGGCGGTCCTGGTCGGACAGAGCCGGATGGAGACGGGCATCCACTCCTTCCTTGAGGTGGTCCTGGGAGCGCTGTTGGGGATCGTGGTGACCACGCTGATCTTCCAGTTGTGGTTCTGACGGAGGAAGGGCGCCGGATGCATGAGGATCAACTCTCTCCTGAACTGGGCCGACTTGATCGACGAACATGAGCTGACCGTCAGCCGCGTGCGCCGCCCCGATCACGACCTGCTCGTGACCCTGGAGGCCTATGACCTCGAGGCCTTCGGGCCTACCGGTCTCCGCACCTACGACCTGGCGGTGATGGCCGAGGCGGGAGCCATCTTCCTGGCCCAGATCGACGGCGAGATCGTGGGGAGCTGCCAGTTGTTGCGCGTGCTGGACGAGCCCGGCTTCTTCTACGTGGTCGGTTTCTACATCAGGCCGGAGTGGCAGGGTAGGGGCCTGGGGCGCGCCCTGCTCCTGGTGGTCGCGGAGGAGTCCCGGAAGCTGGGCGCCGAGGGCCTGGTGCTCACGGTGGCCCCCGACAACGTGAAGGCGTTGAACCTGTACAGGAGCGCCGGGTTCGTCGACGAGGCTTTCGTCCCCCACTTCTACGGCGAGGGGGAGGACCGGTACATCCTACGCTGGCGCTTTCCCGAGGGGGGCTTGCCAGGCGGTGTATGATAGAAAGCCTACCAAGGAGATGAGGACTCTGTGAGAGTAGAAGAGCTAGCCAAGACCATCGACAGCGCCCTTCTCGAGGCCACCAGCACCACCACCGCCGTCGAGGCGCTGTGCCGGGACGCCATCTCCTACCACTTCGCTTCGGTGAGCGTCCTGCCCTATTGCGTTCCGGTGGCCCGTCAGCTGCTTCAAGGCTACGACGTCAAGGTGGGCACCGTCGTCTCCTTCCCGCTGGGGGCCGATTCACAGCGCACCAAGATCATGGGGGCCGAGCAGGCGGTGGCTCTGGGCGCGGACGAACTCGACGTGGTCATGAACATCCCGGCCATGCTGTCGGGCGATTTCCGCTACGTGCGCGACGAACTGCGCAGCGTGGTGCGCTCGGTGCGCATGACCAGCGTCAACACCGGCCGGGGTCTGGTGCTGGTGAAGGCCAACGTGGAGGCCTACTACCTCGACGAGAAGCTCAAGCGCCTGGTCTGCAAGATCGTCGAAGACTCCGGAGCGGACTTCATCAAGACCTCCACCGGCAAGGCCCCCGGAGGGGCTACGGCCAAGGACGTGGAGCTGTTCCGCGACCTCCTGCCCGAGAGCGTGGGCGTGGACGCTTCTGGAGGGATCCGGACCGCCGAGGACGCCGAGCTCATGATCAACGCGGGGGCGGCGCGCATCGGCACTTCGCACGCGGTCGACATCATCAAGGAGTTCTCTTCCAAGAAGGATTGACGGCCCCGGGCTGGCTTCCTTGAGCTCCCGTTTCTTCACCACCGAGGCTCTCGTTATCGGATCGATGCGCTATCGGGAGGCCGACCGCATCGTGACCCTCTACACGCGCGACCGCGGTCGTCTGGGCGCCATCGCCAAAGGGGTGCGCCGCACCAAATCCAAGGTGGGGGGCCGGCTCGAGCCGTTCAGCCTGGTGCGGGCCAGTCTCTATTCCGGGCGGGGCTTGTACACGATCGTGGGAGTCGATACCCTGCGGACCTTCCAGGGAGTGCGCGAGGAACTGTTCCGCATGGAGGAGGGGGCGCAGCTTCTCGGCGCCGTTCGCCACCTGTTTCCCCAGGAAGAGGGGAGCATCCCGGCGTTCAACCTGCTGGTGCGGGGCGTGGCCCGGTTGGCGGACGCTCCCGACGCGGCGGCGGCAGCCGGTCTGGTGCTGGCCACTCGTCTCAAGTTGCTCGTCTTGCTCGGGTACGCGCCCGAGATGTCTCGCTGCGCCGCCTGCGGAAGCGAAGGGCCGATGTACGGGTTCTCACCGAGCTTGGGCGGAGTGGTGTGCGAACAGTGCGCGGCGGCGGGCGCCGCTTCCTGCTTCGCACTCAGCGCCGGCGCCCTGGCGACTCTCTGCACTCTCCTGGAGACCTCGCTGGTCGAGGTCGAGCGCCTCGACCTCGACCAGCGAGCCACGGCCGAGGTCGAACAGGTCGTGGCTCAGACCCTGGCGTTTCACGGGCACTAGCCTTGGCCGAAGACGCGAGGCCCCGCCGACGGCCGCGCGCTCTCTACGAGAACGGCAGCCGCCGCTCGTAGTTGGGCGCCTCCTTGGTGATCTGCACGTCGTGCGGGTGGCTTTCCGCCAATCCCGCAGGGGAGATGCGCATGAAGCGGACCTTCTTGTGCAGCTCCTCGACGGAGCCGGCCCCGGTGTAGCCCATGCCGGCCCGCAGACCGCCGACCAACTGGTACACCACGTCGGCCAGAGGGCCCTTGTGCGGCACCATGCCCTCGATGCCCTCGGGGACCAGTTTCTTCTGGTCTTCCTGGAAGTAGCGGTCGGCGCTGTGTCCTTCGCTCATGGCGCCCACCGAGCCCATGGCCCGGTAGACCTTGTAGCTGCGCCCTTCCCACCGGATGCGCTCGCCGGGACTCTCGGTAGTGCCGGCGAAGAGCGAGCCGATCATCACGCTGTGGGCCCCCGAGGCCAACGCTTTGACCACGTCGCCCGAGTAGCGTATGCCCCCGTCCGCCACCACCGGGATGCCGTACTTGTAGGCCTCGGCCGAACAGGCGGCGACGGCCGTTATCTGCGGGACCCCGCATCCGGTGACCACTCGGGTGGTGCAGATGGATCCAGGCCCGATCCCGACCTTGACGGAGTCCACTCCCCGCTCGATGAGGGCCTTGGTGCCCTCGGCGGTAGCCACGTTGCCGGCCATGAGTTGTATCTCGGGGTAGCGTTCTCTGATATCGGCTATGGCCTCGAGCACGCCCCGGGAATGGCCGTGCGCGGTGTCGATGCAGATGATGTCGGCTTGGGCCTCGACGAGGGCTTCCACCCGGGCCTGCGGTGTCCTTGGCGACGCCAACGGCAGCGCCCACCCGCAGACGTCCCAGTTCATCCTTGCAGGCGTTGGGAAACTCGATCATCTTCGTGATGTCTTTGATGGTGATGAGGCCCCGCAGCTTGAAATCGTCGTCCACCACGAGGAGCTTCTCGATCTTGTGCACCTTGAACTGATCGATGGCCTGAGTCAGGGTGGTCCCCACGGGAACGGTGACCAGATTCTCCGAAGTCATGAGCTCCCGGATGGGCTTTGTCGGATCGGTCTCGAAGCGGGTGTCGCGGTTGGTCACGATCCCGGCCAGTTTGCCGTCCGGATAGACGATGGGAACGCCGGAGATGCGGTACTCCTTCATCAGGGCTTCGGCATCGCCGTAGGTGGCGGTGAGCGGCAGGGTGATGGGATCGACGATCATCCCGGCCTCGCTCCTCTTCACCTTGCGCACCATCTCCGCCTGCCGCTCGATGGGCTGGTTCTTGTGGATGATGGTGAGTCCGCCCTCCCGAGCCAGTGCTATGGCCAGCGCGGTCTCGGATACGGTATCCATGGCCGCTGAGAGCAGAGGGATGTTGAGCCCGATCTTGCTGGTGAGACGCGTGCGGACATCGGTATCTTTGGGCAGCACGGAGGATTCCGCCGGGATCAGGAGGATATCGTCGAAACTCAGGCCCTCGCCCGCGAGTTTCCGGTCCCAATCGATCACGCCCGACCTCCTTTTCTCGTGATTCTAGCGAAAACGGCGACCGATTGCATGGACGTGTCCAACTGCGCCGCTATAGTAGTGTGGTCTGGCAGGGTTTCCCGACAGGAGGGACATGAGGTTCCGCTTCATACATGCCGCCGACCTCCATCTCGATACGCCCTTTCAAGGATTGGCGCAGGCGTCTCCGGAAGCGGCCGCGCTGCTGCGCGACGCTTCGCTGAAGGCGTTCGACGCCGTCGTGCGGTTGGCCATCGAGCGCGAAGCCGCCTTCGTGCTTTTGGCGGGCGACCTCTACGACGGTGAGGAACGGGGGGTGCGGGCCCAGCTTCGCTTCCTTCAGGGAGTCGAACGCCTGGCCGCGCATGGCATCCGCACCTTTGTCGTGCATGGCAACCACGATCCTCTGGGGGGCTGGTCGGCCGTTCGGCATTGGCCCGGCGAGGTGACCATCTTCGGCTCCGAGGAGGTGGTGGGCATCCCGGTCGAGATCGCCGGCCAATGCGCGGCCACGGTGTTCGGGCTCAGCTACGGGCGGCGCGACGTGACAGAGAATCTGGCTCTGCGCTTCCCCCGGCCGGGTGCACGCAGCCCGGCCGCCTGGGCTCAAGATCGGCCTGCTGCATTGCAGCGTGGGTGACCAGCCGGACCATTCTCCCTACAGCCCCTGTTCGCTCGCCGACCTGACCAGCGCCGATATCGACTATTGGGCCTTGGGTCACATCCACCGTTCGGCAGTCCTGCGCGAGGGGGGGCCGTGGGTGGTCTATCCCGGGAACACTCAGGGCCGCAGCCCGAAGCCGGCTGAAGCGGGCGCCAAAGGGGTGATGGTCGTGGAGGTCGAGGGCGCTGCTGTGCGCTCGCTCGAATTCGTGCCCATCGATTCCGTCCGGTTTCTCGACGTGCGGCTGGACGTGACCTCTCTCGGCGAAGTCACCGACCTGGGGGGATTGCGTTCAGCACTGCTGGGGAGAATGGCGGAACTGCGCGAGCAGAACGCGGGGCGCGCTCTTCTCGTGCGGACCACCTTGGAAGGACGGGGACCGCTGCATCACGATCTGGCGCCGGCCGGTGCGACGACCGACCTGCTCCGCGAACTCCAAGAAGCCATGGCGGACGCCGACCCTCCGGTTTGGTGGGAGAGCGTACGCGACCGGACTCGGCCCGAAATCGATCTTGAGCGGGTGCGATCCCGGGACGACTTCGCCTCCAACCTTCTGGCCGTGGCCGAGGCCGCGGCCGGCGACCCGACCCGGAGGGAGGAGCTCATCCGGCTTCTCACTCCCACCGCCCCCGCCGACCTCGTGCGCCGGTGCGGGACGCCTTCCCCCGATGACGTGCGCCGGTTGTTGGAGGAGGCCTCCCTGCTGGCGCTGGAGGCCCTCGAGAAGGAGGCGCCCTCGTGCGCGTGACCGGCTGGTACGTGGAGGGTTTTGGCATCTTGAACGCCTTCGAGGCACGCGACCTGCCGGCCGGGCTCATCGTTTTCGAAGGGCCGAACGAAGCCGGCAAGAGCACTCTTCTCGCCTTCCTGCGCGGGGTGCTCTTCGGCTTCCCCCGAGTCATCAAAGGCAAACGGCCTCACTATCCGCCGCTGCGCGGAGGCAGCCACGGGGGACGGGTGTTTCTGCAGACCGCTTCCGGCGACGTCACGGTCGAGCGCGATCATGGGGCGCGCCCCGCGCATCACCCTCGGTGACGGTTCGGAATTGAACGACGCCGAGTTCCAGCGACTCATCGGCGGGGTCGACGCCCAGACGTTCCGGACGGTGTTCGCCTTCAGCCTGGATGAGCTGAGCGACTTTGCCTTTCTCACCGGTGAGCAGGTCCGCTCCCGCATCTTCGCCGCCGGCGTCGGAGGGGCCGGTCCTTCGGTCCGCCAAGTGGTGCAGGACTTCGAGAAGACGACCGACCAGCTTCTCAAGCCCCGGTCACGCGACGCCGAGATCAACACGCTCTTGGACCAGTTGGCCGCACGCGAGCAGGAGTTGCTGGAAGCTCGCCTCCGGTCGGAGGACTATCCCCGACTCCTCCACGAAGAGGCGGCGGTGCAGGCCCAGCTCCAACAACTCGACGAGGAGGAGGGCAGATCGCGGGCCGGCGCAGCGACGTACGAACGCTTGCTCGATCTGTGGCCGCTCTGGGTAGACCGCGAGGGCGACCGTTCCCGGCTCAGCGTCTCTGGAGGTGGTCGATGAGTTCATGCCCGATCCCCTCCAGAGGCTCGCGGAGGCCAAGCAGGCGCTTGAGGGCGCGCGCCAGGCGCAGCGCGCGGGTGGAGGAGCAGAAGCGGCGCGGATACCTTGAAGCCGAGAGTCAGCAGGCTGAGTTGCGACCGAGACTCTGGGAAGTCGGTCCTGCTGTGGAGAAGCAGGCAGGCCTGCTGCCCTTCTATCGCGATCGCCTGCACGAGCGCGAGGGCGCGCGTACCCGAGTGCGGCTGGGTGAAGAGCGTCTACGCGGAGCTCTTCGGGAGCTGGGGACCGACATCGGCGAAGCAGCTCTCCCGGCGGTCGACACCTCTCTTCCCCGGATCGAGGAGATCCGCGGGTGGCGGTCGCGGCTCACCGAGGCGACCGATCGGGCCAAGCAGGCCGCTGAGCGTCTGGAAACGGCCGTCGTGCTGCGCAGGCGGGCTGAAGCGGAGAGCGATCGCCTGAAGACCGCTCTGGAGGCCATGGAGACTCCTGAGACCGCGGAACTGGCGACGCGCCGAGGAGCGCTGCGCACTCTCCGCGCGGGATTGGCCGACGTGAACTCCAAACGCGCTGCTTTGGCAGGTCGTGTGACTGCGTCCGAAACGACGATGCGCGTGCTTGAGAGCCGGGCGCTCCGCGGCCCGGGGCCGCGTGGTCAGAGCCTTTCGGCCGTGGGGCTGCTGGTGATAGGGATCGTCTTGGCGGCCGGTGCGGTCGTTTCGCTCGCGGCCGGACAGACGACTCTGCTCGTCGTTCTTGCGACGCTGGCACTGGTCGCATGTGGAGCCGCGGGAATGGTGTTCTTGCGGTCTCGTGGCTCCGCGGTCGCCTACGCGTACCTCGGACCTCGAGCGCATTCTGCAGGCTGAAGTCGCCGGGCAGGAGCACCTACGCGGCGACATCTCCCGGGCCGAGTCGACCCTTCTGGAGGCAGCGGTCGTGCTGGGATGGGACCGACTCCCGACTCCCCAGGAGCTGGAGCACATGGACGGTCTTTTGGCCGCGCAAGAACAGCATTCGGCCAGACGGCAAGACCAAGTGACGGAGCTGCAACGGGCCGAGGACCGCCTGCAGGCGCTGATACTCGAAGAACGGGAGGCCCAGCAGAGATCGGACCGAGCCGGGGAGGAGGCCCTCTCCTTGGAGCAGCGATTCGGAGAACAGCTGGGCGAATGGGGCCTGCCGCCCACACTGTCGAGTCAGGGGGCGGAGGAGTACGTGCGGTCCGTGGCGGCCGCCAAGGAAGATCTCGTGCGGTTGGGCGAGGATCGTGCCGCTCTGGCTCGGATAGAGGGAGAGATCGCGGCCTGGAAGGACGAAGCTGCGCGGCTGGTCGAGCAGGCCGGCCTATCGTCGGAGTCGCAGGGAGAACCCGATGTCGAGCCGGCCCTTCTCTCTCTGGCCGATGCGTGTCGTCAGGAGGCGGAGCGGCGTCGCCGGCTGACCGTCATCGAGGACGCCGCTACGCGAGCTTGAGGTCGACGACGAGCAGGCCAAAGCGGAACTCCAGGACGCGCTCGGGCGGTGGGAAGCGCTGCTCGCGGAGGCCGCCGTGCCCGACGAGGCGGCCTTTCGGCACAAGATGACGGTGTTCGACGAGCGCCGGGATCTGAAGCGCCGCATCGCGGAGGAAGAGGGGCTTCTGGTCAAGCGGATCGGCTGCGGGGCTGAGGCCGACGCGTTCCGCAGTATCCTCGCGACGGGTGAGGTCGACGCGTGGGAGGAGGGACTGCGGGAGCTTGCCCGTCGGCTGGACGGCATCAAAGCGGACAGGGCCGACCTCCTCAAGCTCCAGGGTGACGCTGAGCGCAGGCGAAGAGAACTCGAGGAATCGGCGGACGTCCCGGGGATTGAGACTGTGGTCGAGGGATTGCGGACCGATCTCGACTCCGCCGTTGATCGGTGGAGAGTACATACTCTCGCGGCGGCTCTCGTGCGCGACACTCTCACCCAGTTCACTCGGGAGCGCCAGCCTCTGGTGCTGGCGGAGGCCTCCCGGATGTTCGAGCGCGTCTCCGCGGGTCGGTATCAGCGCGTTCTTCGCTCCCCGGACGAGGAGGGTATCATCGTCATCGACAAGGACGGACGGTTGAAGACGCCGGAGGATCTCAGCCGAGGAGCCGCGGAGCAACTCTACCTTTGTCTGCGGCTGGGTCTAGCGGAGGAGTTCTCCCGTCGAGCGGAGCCCATGCCCTTGGTGATGGATGACGTGCTGGTGAACTTCGACCCCGTTCGCCGGCGGGCGACCGCTCGGCTGCTTCTCGAATTCGCGGAGCGCCAGCAGGTGCTGCTCTTCACGTGTCATCCGGAGATCGAAGCACTCTTGCGGGAAGAGCGACCAGGGACGCGTGTGGTCAGTATGTCGTAGGCCCGGACCGGCCGGGATAACAGGGAGGACGATGGCGGCTCAGGGAACCATGCTCGGAAAGGTCTGCCTGGTGACGGGAGCCACTTCCGGCATCGGGCTGGTCACCGCCCGCGAGCTGGCTTCGCGGGGAGCCGTCACGGTCACGGTGGCCCGAAACGCCGAACGCGGCGCCGGACTGGTCGGCCGGATCCGGGCCGAAACCGGCAACGACCGAGTCGAACTGCTGGTCGGGGACTTGTCCCTGATGGCGGACGTGCGGGGCCTAGCAGCGCACTTCTTGCAGGATCATGGCCGCCTCGACGTGTTGGTCAACAACGCCGGCGCCTATTTCCATCGCCGGCAGGAGACGGCGGAGGGTGTGGAGATGACCTTCGCGCTCGACGTTCTGTCGCCCTTCTTGCTGACCGTGCTCCTCCTCGGACGCGCTCAAGGCCGGGGCGCCTTCCCGGGTGATCAACGTCTCGTCGCGGGCGCACGTCCGGGGCAGGATGGACCTGGCGGACCTGGAGGGTAGGCAGCCACTATCGGGGCTTTTCGGCCTACTCCGCGGCGAAATTAGGACTGGTCATGCTCACCTACGAGCTGGCCCGGCGCCTCGAGGACTCGGGAATCGACGTCAATGCCGTGCATCCCGGATTCGTTGCCACGCGATGGGGTCAGAACGACAATGGTCTGGTCGGGGCGGCGATCGGACTGGGCCAGAAGCTCTTCGGCAGGACGTCCAGAACGGGGCGCCGATTCTCTGGTCTACCTGGCCACGTCGCCCGAGGTCCAGGGCGTCTCCGGCCGGTACTTCTTCGACCGCAAGGCGGTGCCTTCGTCTCCGTCTTCGCACGATCCGGTGGTGAGCGCCGAGCTCTGGCGGATCTGCGAGCGGATGAGCGGTCTGGCGGGGTAGCGTCTGACCATGGGCATCGACACGGTCATCTTCGATCTGGACGGCGTCATCATCGACACCGAAGCAGGTGTGGAACGCCGTGCGTCACGACTTCGCGGTGGCTCACGGAGGCCGATGGACCAGGGACGACCAGCCGGCGGTCATGGGGGCGAACTCGCTGCAGTGGGCCGCCTACATGCGCGAGAAGTGCGGCGTCGACCTGCCCGATGACGAGATCTACGCCGGGATCATCCAGGGGCTGCGCGAGTGGTATGCGCGCGATCTGCCGCTTATCCCAGGGGCGCGAGAGGCGGTCGCCGGCTTGGCCTCGACGTATCGCCTGGGGCTGGCTTCCTCTTCTCCCCGGGAGCTCATCGAGTACGCCTTGGAGCTGGCCGGTCTTCGCGAATGTTTCGCCGCGGTGGTGTCGTCTGACGAGGTGGCGCGGGGCAAACCTGAGCCCTGACGTGTACCGGGAGGCCTGCGCTCGTCTGGGGGCGTCGCCGCGGCGCTCGGCGGCGGTGGAAGACTCCTCGAGTGGGATCCAGTCGGCGGCCGGCGCCGGCCTGGCCGTCATCGCCATCCCCAACCCCGCGTTTCCACCTTCGACCGCCGTCACTCGGTCTGGCCGACGTGGTGCTCGGTTCCATCGTGGAGCTCACGAGCGCCGTCGTGGCGTCTCTCAGGCAGGAGGCCGATCGTAGCCCGTAGGCCTGCTCGAGTCAGGCAAGCAGTATCGCTCGGAAATCGTTGACGTTCGTCCGGGTGGGACCGGTGACCACCAGATCGCCGAGCTTCTGAAAGAAGCCGTAGCTGTCGTTGGCCTCCAGGAAGGATCGAGGATCGAGGCCGGCGGCGGTCGCCCGCCGCAGGGTGTCGGGCCGGAGAAAGGCCCCGGCGTTGTCTTCCGTGCCGTCGATGCCGTCGGTGTCGGCCGCCAGGGCGAAGACGCCCGGGCCGGCGCCGGCCGTTTCCAGGGCCAGCGCCAAGGCGAGCAGGTACTCGGTGTTGCGTCCCCCTCGTCCCTCCCCCCTGACGGTGACGGTGGTCTCGCCGCCGGAAAGGAGCACCGCGGGAGGCGCCATCCGGCCGGCGCCGGCGCCGGGTATCCCGTATCGAGATCGGCGTGCGCGGCCGCCAACTCTCGGGATTCACCCTGCAGATCGGCGCCCAGTACGATGGGTTCGAGGCCGGCGGCGCGGGCCCGCGCCGCCGCGGCCTCCAGGGCTTCACCGGGGGTGGCCAGCATCACGAGTCTCTCCGTGCTGCCAGTCTGGGATCTCCGGGCTTGGGGGTCTCGTCGGCGGCCTCCTCGAGATGGCGGCGCACGGCGTCGGGCAGGCGCAGACGGTAGCGTTCGGCTACCGCGCGAGCGTCGGCGAAGGTGGTGGGATCGGCGACGGTGGGGCCGGAGGCGATCACGGCCGGGTCGTCCCCGGGGACATCGGAGATGAGGAAGGTGACGACGGGGGCGGGAGAGCAGGCGGCGCCCAGCCGACCACCTGCGATGGCGGACAGATGCTTGCGCACGCAGTTCATGTCGCCGACCGTCGCGCCCGAAAGCAGCAACTGCCGGTTGACCTCGCTGCAGGTCGGCAATGGTCAGTCCGGGCGCCGGCAGGGTGAGAAGCGCCGAGCCTCCGCCGCTGAACAGAGCCAGGACCAGGTCGTGCGGCGGACAGACCTCGGACGAGGTCGAGCATCCGCGCGGCCGCGTGCGCGCCGGCCGCGTCCGGGAACGGATGGCCCGCTTCGACCACTTCCACCCTTTCGCAGGGGAGGCCGTGGCCATAGCGGGTCACGACCAGTCCCGAGAGGGGGCCGGTCCAATGTTCCTCCACCGCCTTGGCCATGGCCGCGGCTGCCTTGCCCGCGCCCACCACCAGGGTGCGGCCTCGAGGCGGGAGTGGCAGCCGCGAGGGCAAGAGGCGCGCCGGGGTGGCCGCCTCCACCATCGCCTCGAAGAGCGCCAGCAGGAGCTTCCGGGGATCGTGGTGAACCATGATGTCGGACGATGTTTCCACTATCATCGGAATAGTCTCACGAATGGGGACGGTGGCGCAGATGGTGCAGGTGACAGAGGGGCTCGATATCCCGGACGGGGAACTCACCTTCACCACGTCGCGCAGCAGCGGCCCCGGTGGCCAGAACGTCAACAAGGTGAGCACCCGAGTGACCTTGCTGTTCGACGTGGAAGGGACGCCCAGTCTCTCGGCGCAGCAGCGGACGCTGCTGCGCGAGCGCCTTCCGGGACGGATCAGCAAGGACGGGATCCTGCGGGTGGTGTCACAACGCCATCGCACCCAACTGGCCAACCGCGAGGCCGCGGTGCAGCGGTTCGTCGACCTGGTGCGCGACGCGCTGACCGAGGCGCCGGAGCGCATACCGGTCGCGCTTCCCGGCAGCAGTAAACGAGAGGCGCCTGGAGGAGAAACGTCGCCGGAGCCGTATCAAGCGGGAGCGGGCGGCGGATCCCGGTCTCGACGATTGGCTCAGATCGGCCAGCAGTCGACCGACGTCTCTATACTAGGCAGGCGCTCGCCTCCGGCGCCAGGCCTCTGTCCCGGTGCCAAGCGAGGCTATACTAGGCACATGATCGATACTGTCAGCGACAAGGTCCGTCGTCTTCTCGACCAAGGGGTGGTGATCCACTCTCCGGGGACGGTGCACGTGGACGACGACCTCGACCCGGGGCGCATCGCCCCCGGGGTCGTCGTCCACGCCGGCTGCCGCCTGCGGGGCGCCGGTACCTCGATCGGGCCCGGATCGGTGATCGGCGAGGAGGCTCCGGCCACCGTCGACGACTGCCAACTGGGCCGGGGGGTGTCGCTGAAAGGGGGGTACTTCTCCGGGTCCACCTTCCTTGACGGGTCGAGCGTGGGCAGTTGCGCCCACGTGCGGCCGGGCACGCTCCTCGAAGAGGGGGCGAGCGCAGCCCACAGCGTCGGGTTCAAGCAAACGATCCTTCTTCCCTTTGTCACCGCGGGCAGTCTCATCAACCTGTGTGACTGCCTGGTGTCGGGGGGCACGGGACGGGCGGATCACAGCGAGGTGGGTTCCTCGTACATCCACTTCAACTTCACGCCTCATCAAGACAAGGCGACGGCCTCGCTGCTGGGCGATGTACCTCGCGGGGTCATGCTCGATCGGCCGCCGATCTTTCTGGGCGGCCAAGGGGGGCTGGTAGGGCCGGCCCGGCTGGCTTTCGGCACGGTGGTGGCCGCGGGGGTGATCTGCCGGCGGGACATCCTGGAGGAGAATCGCCTCTTCGCCGGGCGGGCGGCCGGCGAGGGGGGCACGCGGCTCCTACAGCAACGGGGTCTACGCGGGCGTCGATCGCCTGGTGGCGAACAATCTTCATTACATCGGGAACATCCGGGCGCTGCAGGCCTGGTATCGAGTGGCGCGCAAACCGCTGATGACCGGGCTTCCTTGCCAGGAGGCCTGCCACGCCGGGGCGACGGCGCGGCTCGCCCTCATCTTCGAGGAGCGGGTCACCCGGCTGGGAGAGGTAGCCGCACGCATGGCCGCCGTCCTGGCCCAGGCGGAGGCCGGAGCGCGCCCCAGTCTGGAAGCCGCCGTGGTCCGCTCGTACAAGGAGTTCATCGATTCGTGGCCGGCCATCGAGGCTCGCGTTGCGGGCTGGGATCCCCGACGCCATTGGAGCGAGAGAGCGGGAGACATTCCTGGCCGAGTGGCGAAAGATCCCTCCTCTGACCCCCTACCCCGAGGCGGTGGCCTCGCTCAGCGCCTGCCGGGCGGAAGGCGGGTAGCGCGTGGTTGCAGGCCGTGGTGGACGAGGTGGCCGTCGCGGCGACGGAGATCTACTCCGGGCAGCGCGGCTCCGCGACGGAGGCCTGACCGATGGCTGAGACGCGCCTCTTCGGCACCGACGGCATCCGCGGCCGAGCGAACCAGCCTCCCATGACCGCGGAGACGGCCGTGGCCGTGGGCCGGGCGGTGGCGCAGTACTTCCGGGAGGTGGACGGTGCGCCTGCCCGGGTGGTGCTGGGACGAGACACGCGCCTGAGCGGACCGATGCTCGAGTGCGCTCTGGCGGCCGGCATTTGTTCCGCGGGCGGAGACGTGCTCCGAGCGGGCGTGCTGCCCACTCCGGGAGTGGCCTTCCTCACCAGGGACAGGGATGCCGACGCGGGGGTGGTCATCTCCGCCTCCCACAACCCCTATCGCGACAACGGCATCAAGATCTTCTCCGGGCAGGGTCGCAAGCTTTCCGACGCCGAGGAAGAACGTATCGAGGCCTTGATCTCACCCGCTCCAGGTGGCGGCCCGGCGGTCTTCGGGGGCGAGGTGGGCACGATCCATGAGATCGACGAGGCCGCAAGCCGCTATGTGGCCTTCTGCATGCGGGCCTTCCCCGGCCCGAGTCTGGAGGGGATGCGCGTGGTCCTCGATTGCGCTCACGGCGCCACCTACCAGGTGGCCCCGGCGGTGTTCCTCGGTCTGGGCGCCCAGGTGACCGTCATCAATCACGAGCCCGACGGGGTCAACATCAACGAAGAACTGCGGATCCGAGCATACTGAGGGCCTGAGCGCGAAGGTGCGCGAGTTGGGCGCCGATGTGGGTCTGGCCTTCGACGGAGATGGGGATCGGCTGATCGCCATCGACGAGCAGGGGATGCGGTTGACCGGCGACCAGGTCATCGCCGCGTGCGCCCGGATGTACAAGGATCGAGGATGGCTCGACAACGACCTGGTCGTCACCACGGTCATGAGCAACTTCGGCCTGAAGCCGGCTCTGCGGCGGCTGGGCATAGACCATGCGACCAGCAAGGTCGGGGATCGCTGCGTTGTCGAGCTGATGGGCGAGCGACAGGCCGTGGTAGGGGGAGAAGATTCCGGCCACATCATCTTCGGCCGACATCACACCACCGGCGACGGCATAGTGGCGGCTCTGCAGTTGCTGGCCGCGATGCGCTACTACGATCGACCGCTGTCCGATCTGGCCGCCACGATGGTCGTGTTCCCGCAGACCGTGGTCAATGTGGAGGTGCTCGATCAAGCCGTCTCTCGACGATATCCCCGGTCTTGCCCGGGCGATCGCCGAGGCGGAGGCGGAACTGGGGGAGCGGGGCCGTCTCCTCATCCGGTACTCGGGCACTCAGGCCATGTGCAGGGTCATGGTCGAGGGTCCGGCGCCGGAGATGACCGATCGGCTCGCGAACGAGACTGGCCGGGGTCATACGGGGCGCGATCGGCGCGGGCTAAGACTCCTGGATCAGTAGATCTCGTCGCCCTCGTCGCTGGTGTAGAAGAGATTGAGGAACCGGCTATCCGACTGCTCCTCCTCCCACCTGGCTCAGAGTCCGTTCCGCCTCGACCCGATTGCGGGTGGCCTCCTCTTCCATCGCGGCCAGCTTGCGCGGGATCTCCTGCTGGGCCAGCATGCGCCGGATGCTTGAGAAGAGGTCCTGGCTCCCGTACAACAACTCTCCCTCGGCCAGGATCTTGCAGGCGACCATATGCTCGAACGTGTCGAAGGCCACCTGGCGGCGGACGGTGGCGAGATCCTTGATCAGGTAGTCGATCTCCTCCCGGTAGCTGGGACTGATCAGCAGGAAGTGCTTCTTCTGGTAGATGGCATCGTCCAGGGTCTCGCGCACCGCCGGATCGAAGTCGTCGTCGGTCACGATGACGATGTCGAGATCGGAGCCGCGCACCAGTTTGCCGGTGCTGCGCTCCGGACGGGGCACACGATGGGCCATGTCGTAGGTGATGTCGCCGGCCAGGATGAAGCAGGCGCGTTCGCGCACCACGTCGCGCGCGGCCAGACTCTCGACCACCGTGGCCACGGTCTGGGCCGCGAGGCGTCGCTTGGCGTCACTGATGCGCCGGATCTCCGCTGTCAGAGCGGCGGCTCGCTCTTCGAGCCGGTCTCGCTCGCTGGTCGAGGTCGAGAAGGGTGTAGGTGAGGAACTCCCTGCGTATGGAGGGAGAGAGCCGGGCGTATCCCGATACGGCGCGGTCGAGGCGGAGGAAACGACGTCCCAGCACCCGGGCGAGCACGCGTGGACTGGTGGTGCAGAATCTCCAGAGATCGAGAGGCTCGAGCTCGACCTTGTCGAGCAGTTCCGAGCCGGTGAGAGGTCCGTGCTCGCGAAGAGTGGAGATGACCGCCGCTTCGCTCACCGTTCGACCGCTAGAACATCGTGACGCAGTAGGGCGCAGTGCTCGTGGAGAACATCCTGCTTGCGCGCTCGACGGCCCCAGTCCGCAACTCTCGCACGCGTCCGGCAGCGGCAAGGGCCGCGAACGACACTCCTCCTAGATATGCCGCTGCCAAGCCGTTCGCCTCAAGGGCGAGGTCGGCGGGGCCGGTCGTGGCGGTGCAGTCGGCGTTCCGGCTCCCGGGCTCGCCCGCCCGGAGCGCGAATCGGACGGTGCTCAGAGTCGGGAAGGTGTCGGTCACCTCGAGCACCACATCGCCGGCCGTGCTGTAGGTCCGGCCGGCGAGAGCGCGGGGGACGTCCAGCAGCCGGACCCACAGCCAGTCGCCCATGCCGGTCACCGCGAACGCTCGAGAGTCCGCCAGAAGCCAGCGGAGGGGCTCGTCCATCCGTCCTCGCGAAGAAGGAGACGGTATGGATCAGATCGGTGTTGAGAACGTAGTCCCACAAAGCCGCGTAGACCTCAGGATCGGCCGCGACCAGTTCGACCACCAAGAGGACGCTGTGCGAGGTCCGGCCCGGCCAGTCATGCTTGATCCGGTAGGTCACGTAGCCGTCCGGCTCTCCCGAGCCGGTCTCGTGCTTGGCATGAAACATCGCGCCGCCGCCCTCCCGCTCGTGCTCGGGGTCGTGCAGGTACCCCTTCCACCAGCCGGGCGAACGACTCACGGCTCCCGGTTGCAGCGCTGCCATAGCGCTCGTATATCGCAGGCAGTTCGGCTGCGGCCTCCTGGCCGTGAGCAGCACGATCCGGCCCCCGGCTCTGACCGGGTGCGCGAACGCGGCCCGCGCCCGTTCGACGCTGAAACTCAGGGTACTCGTCGCCGGCCCGTAGCCGAAGCGGCCGTAGATGTTCCCCTCCGAGGCGAGCAGCGCCGATACGGGTTCGCCGCGACGGCTGATGTCGGCGAGCTGGGAGGTGATCAGCCGCCGCAAGATCCCTCGGCGCCGGTGCGTGGGCAGGACGGCCACCCAGGTGAGGCCGCCGGTCGGCACCGTCGTGCCCCCGGGCAGAGTCAGTTCCATGGTCAGGACGGCCGACGTGCCCACCATCTTGCCCTCTTCGAAGGCGCACAGCGACCGTTCCAGCTCGAAGCCTTGGCGGTACGCCTCCTCGTCCTCCTCGCCGGAGTTGCTCGCCGAACGCGGTGCACGAGACTCCCACGGCTTCGTGGAATTCTTCCTCGCGAAGGGGGCGGATAGTGAGGCCGGTCATGGCGACATGATGACATACGAGACGGACGGGGGCGAACCAGGGCGCAGCTCTCAGGGGAAGGTCGTTCTTGACGATAGAACGATCGGGCTGTATTCTCCCCGGACCGTGAATGAACGTTCATTCATGTTGTGTTCAGGTCGAAGTACGGAGCCTCGGAGGACCATCTTAGTGTCGAAAGTGACGCCGGAGCAGTTCAAGTGCCGGCGAGACCTCATTCTGGCCGCGGCCACGCGGGTGTTCGCGCGCTCGGGCTGCGCGCAGGCGACGATGCAAGACGTGGCCGCCGAAGCCGGCTTGAGCGTGGGAGCGATCTATCGCTACTACCCGGGCAAGGAACAACTCGTCCGGGCGGTCTTCGACCGCATCAGCGAGAGCACTCGTTCGCTCTTCGGAAGGGCGGCGGAGGCCGCGGAATCGCCCGCCGATATCTTGCGCAACGCCGGCCGGGTGATCTTGGAGCGCTTCAAGGAGGAACCTACGCGTGAGGAGACCATCCTCGTGCTGGAGGCCATCCTCTCCGACGCCCGCAGGTCGGACGAGCTGGTCGCCGGGCAGCGCCAGCTTCGCGACGCATACCTGTTTCTGACCGAGCGCCTTTTCCGGCAGGCGCAGGAACTGGGGGCGCTCGACCCGACCATCGATACCGACGGCCTTGCGTTGCTGTTCGTCTCGCTCATGGTCGGCATTCACGTGCTCAGCCTGGAAGTGAAGGATGCCGATGGAGTTGGAACCACTCCTCGGCGTAGTAGACGAGATGTTGCGTCGCCTGACGCCTCACCCGTGCGAGGAGCCTGGACGGGGTCGATGAAGGCGCGCTGGTCGCAATCGGGGGTAAAGAATGAAGTTCCCGCTCACCACGGGGAAAATGGCCGGTTTCAGCGCCCGTCACCCTTGGTGGGTGATCGGCGTGTGGGTGCTCTTCCTGGTCCTGGCCGCGATCGCCTCGCCGGGACTCAAGACGGCGCTCACCGGCGACGAGATGAAGATTCCTCAACAATCCGGACTCCGTCCAGGGGCAGACCCTGATCGAGCAGAAGATGGCCGGGGCCTTGACGTCCTCCTCCTCGGCCACGGAGACCGTGCTCGTGCACTCCGACACCGCCACGGTGGACGACCCCGCGTTCAAGCAGGTGGTCGACAAGACCACCGGCGCGCTGGCGGCGAGGCCGGGACGGTGGCCCAAGTGTTCAACTACTATCAGGTCAGCCTGCTCGCCCCCGAATCGGCCGCGGCGATGGTCTCCGCCGACCGTCACACGACCCTCATCGCGGTCTCTCTTGCCGGTACGTCCGCCGCGATCGACGAGAACATGAGCGGCTATCTGGAGACGGTGAAGGCTCAGGCCACCGATGGGTTCGTGGTCACCACGGTAGGCGAATCCAGCATCGGGCATGAATTCACCACCACCGCGGAGAAGGACCTGATCAAGGCTGAGATGATCGGGCTGCCCGTCACCCTGCTGGTGCTGGTCTTCGTGTTCGGGGCGCTCATGGCCGCGGGCGTGTCGATCGTGCTGGCGCTGGTCGCCATCTTCGTGAGTATCGGCGTGATCGCGGTCGTGGGCCTCTTCGTCCCGCAGTCCTTCTTCATCGTCAACATCGTCATGATGATCGGGTTGGCGGTGGGCATCGATTACGCGCTCTTCATCATCGAGCGCTACCGGGAGGAGCGGCGGCAGGGTCTCAACAAGCTCGAGGCGATCACGCGCACCGGGGAGACCGCGAGTCGGGCCGTCCTCTTCTCGGGCGGGACGGTGATGCTCGCGCTGATCGGCCTCTTCATCGTTCCGATCACGACGTTCCGCAGTCTTGGCGCCGGCGCCTTGCTGGTCGTGGGGATAGCGGTGCTGGCCATGCTGACGTTGGTGCCGGCGATGCTCAGCCTCTTGGGCGACCGGGTCAACTGGCCGCTGGTCCGCTGGCACAAGAAGAAGCACGACGGGGAGCGGGTCCACAGCGTCCGCACCGTCTACAAGGGCTTCTGGGGCAAGTTCACCAAGGGCATCATGGCCCGGCCGATCGTGGGCGTGGTGCTCACCGTGGTCATACTGCTTGCCATCGCCGCTCCGGCGTTCATGCTCAAGACCGGAGCGCCCGGGGGACCGGATGCGCTTCCGCCCGGAGAGCGGCGCGACTGCCTACGAACTGCTCGTCGACAACTTCCCCGCCGGGCTGCTGACCCCCGTGCAGATCGTCGTCGACGGGCAGGAGACCGCTCAGATCGATCAGGCCATCGCGAAGTCTGCAGGCGCGATGACCGCTTCCGGCGATTTTGCCGGCGCCGCCCACGGTGACGTGGAACCAGACCAAGGATGTGGCTCTGATCTCGGTCCCGCTTACCATGGAGGCGAATTCGCCGGCCGCGTACGGGGTGATCGACCGGCTGCGCAGCGACCTGATCCCCGCGTCCTTCGCTCGGCTCGACGTGCCGGTGCACGTGACGGGCCAGACCGCTCTCGACCATGACTCCGTGCGGACTGGTCAACAGACTGACGCCGGCCGTCCTGGCCTTCGTCCTGGGCCTCACCTTCATCCTGCTGATGGTGGTCTTCCGCTCGATCGTGGTGCCGCTCAACGCCATCATCATGAACCTTCTCTCGGTGGGAGCGGCCTACGGCATGATGGTGCTGGTCTTCCAGAAGGGCATCGGCCACCAGCTCTTCGGCTTCCAGCAGACATCCACGATACAGTCGTGGGTGCCGATCTTCCTGTTCTGCATCCTGTTCGGGCTGAGCATGGACTACCACGTGTTCCTGCTCAGCCGGATACGGGAGCACTACGACCGGACCGAACAAGAGCCGGGAGGCGGTCGCGGTGGGGCTGAAGGCGACCAGTCGCATCATCACCGGAGCGGCCCTCATCATGGTGGTGGTGTTCTCCACCTTCGCGGCCGGCAATCTGGTGATGCTGCAACAGGTAGGCTTTGGCCTCGCCGTAGCGGTGCTTCTCGACGCCACTCTCATCCGGTCGATCCTCGTGCCTGCGAGCATGGCTCTTCTGGGCAAGCTCAGCTGGTATCTGCCCCGGGCCCTGCGCCGGATCCTGCCCCGGATCCGCATCGAGGGCCCGCGCAGCAAGCCGGTGCGGCCCCCGGCCTGAGCAGCCGGCCGGCGCCGATCGGCAGGCGCGTAGCTCCGCGGCGGGCTAGCGCAGCAGGCAGCCGTTGGCCTGCAGGTGGGCCTGCCAGTCGGCTTCGCTGGGCTCGTGGCACTTGCTCAGCAGCTTCTCCCACTCCCGGTCCACCCAGGCCTCGATGCTGAGGAGCGCCTTCTCGTTGCCCGGTTTGAAGAGGTGGGCGAAACGGCCCTGACGCTTCAGCCAGGGCACGAGCGGCAGCTTGTGGTGCGGCCGGTACGTGAGACGATACTCACCGTTCTCGACCTCGAACAGCGGCCAGTAGCCGGTGTTGACGGCCTCGCGCGCAAGGTCGATGCTTTCGGCGCCATCCGAGCGCCAGCCGCGCGGGCAAGGAGACAGGACGTTGAGGAAGGTGGGCCCATCCACGGCCAGCGCTTTTGCCGCTTTGCGCACCAGGTCGCGCGGGTCGTGAGGCGAGGCCTGGGCCACGTACGGGATGCCGTGCGCGACCATGATCTCGGTGAGGTTCTTGCGATGCTGCACCTTGCCGGTCGACTCCTCGCCTACGGGGCTGGTAGTAGTCCATGCGCCTACCGGCGTGGCGCCCGAGCGCTGGAAGCCGGTGTTCATGTAGGCACCGTTGTCATAGCAGACATAGAGCATCCTATGGCCGCGCTCCATGGCACCGGAGAGTGACTGCAGGCCGATGTCGTAGGTGCCGCCGTCGCCGCCGAAGGCGATGAACTTGATGTTGTCCTCGATCAGCCCCTTCTTCTTGAGAGCGCGGAACGCAGTCTCGGTCCCGCTGAGGGTGGCGGCGGCATTCTCAAAGGCCGTGTGGATGTAGCTGCCCTTCCACGAGGTATAGGGGTAGACCGAGGTACTCACCTCGAGGCAACCGGTCGCCGCGCCTACCACCACCGGGTCGCTGGTGCCCATGAGCACCTGGCGCACCACGATGGGCGCGCCGCAGCCGGCGCACATGCGGTGACCTCCGGCCAACTGGCTGCCCTGCCCGACCAACTCGAGCCACTTCTGACGCGCATCCTCGAAATGGTCGGTCTCGTTGAGGGCGTCCACCGGGCACACGTTGACGCATTCCCTACACATGATGCAGCGGCTCTCGTCGACCCGGAAGGAGCTGAGCCGGCGCTCGTTGAACGTGAGCGCGCCGGTGGGACACGTGTCTACACAGCGGCCACAGCTGATGCAGTCGGCAAGCTGTAGAGCCTCCCCGTAGGGCGTGTCGACGTTGATCGTAAAGCCCCGCCCGGTGAAGTCGTAACAGGCCGGGCCGGCCACGTCGCGGCAGACGCGCACGCACCGGCCGCAGGCGATGCAGCGGTCCATGTCGCGCCTGATGAAGGGATGCTCGTGCTGGGGCTCGACGACTCGGATGCGACTGTCTTTCGTGACCAGGTCGTTCTCGGTAATGGCGTACTCCACGCCCAGTCTCTGCAGCTCGCACTCGCCCAGGCTGGGGCATACGCACTGCAGGCAGCGCTCGGCCTCGGCGCGCGCAGTCGCGAGGCTGTAGCCCTTCTCGACCTCGACGTCGAGGGCCGAGAGGCGCTTGGTCTTGCCGACTTTGGGCATGGTGGCGCGAGCCGCCGGTACGGCGCTCGCGCCCATCTTGAGCCACACCGGATTGCGCTCGGCCAAACGGCGGCCGAGCTCGCCGAGCTCGGCCGCGTCCTTGATCTGTGCAAGGTAGGGCAGGCCGCTGAAGACCAGTAGTCGCCTCTCGAGTTCCGCGAGATCCTGACCCCGCAGCCATGCGTCGACGGCCAGCGCCGAGCGCTTGCCGGCGGCTACCGCGTGGATCACCGACTGAGGGCCGGTGACGGCGTCACCGGCCGCGAACACGCCCTCGCGGCCTGTACGCCCGGTGTAGGGGTCGGCTTGGAGCCGGGCGCCGTCGGCGGACGACGCGTACGGGGCGCCTTGGCCCACTTGGGGGCGTAGCCGGTGGCGAGGATCACCGTCGTGCCCGCCGCAAAGAAAGCGGAGCCCTCGATCTCCCGCGTTTCGCCGTTCTCTCGAACGACACGTACGCACTCCACGCCCTGGGTCTTGCCGTCCTTGACCTTCACCGTCTTGGCGAGGGCGCTGAACTCGAACGCAACACCCTCTTCGAGGGCCGCCGAAAGATCGCGTCGCTCCGGCGGGGAGGCTGCCGGCCTCGTGCTCAGCGATGACCGCCACCTGAGCGGCGCCTTGACGAAGCGCCGTCCGAGCTACATCGAGGGCCACGATGCCGTCGCCGATGACGATGACCTTGTCTGTGAAAGGCGCAGCACTACCTTCGCGCGAGCTGTCTGAGGACATCGACGCCCCTCAGCGCCGCATCGGCGCCCGGCAAGAGGCGTTCGCGTTCCTCACCCGCGCCGACGCTCAGCACCACTGCGTCGAACCCGGCGTCGAACAGTCCCTCAGGGTCGAGTTCGTAGCCGAGCTTGGACCCGCCGACAAAACGCACCCCCGCATCCCACAACGGTTGCAGCTCTTTGTCGACGACCTTCTCCGGTAGGCGGAACTCGGGGATGCTGTAGCGCAGCAGGCCGCCCGGCTTTGTCGTCGGCGTCATAGATGGTGGCCTGGTGCCCGCGTTCGGTAAGGAACCAGGCGGCGGCGAGACCGGCCGGACCGGCGCCCACTATCGCCACCCGTTTGCCGCTGGACGGGCCGCGTGACGAGACGCGGCCTCGGCGTGATCGGCAGCGGCCCGGTGAAGAGCACAGATGGCGATGGGCTCGTCCACATCGCCGCGTCGGCAGACCGGCTCGCAATAGCGAGGGCAGACGCGCCCCAGGATGCCGGGGAAGGGCAGTTCCCTACGCACGATAGCCGCCGCACCGGCGGCATCGCCGGCGGCCAGGGCCGCCATGTACGCGGGGATATCGATGTGGGTGGGGCAGGCGTGCGAGCAGGGCGCCTCGCAGTAGGCGTTGTGGTCGGAGAGATACATCTTGAGGTAGCTCTTGCGCCGAGCGCGGACGCGCGGCGTGTCGGTCTTCACGACCATGCCCTCGGCGACCCAGGTGGTGCAGGCCGCCTGCAGTTTCGCCAGTCCTTCGACCTCGACCATGCACAGGCGACACGCGCCCCAGGCTGCCGTTCCGGCTTGGTGGCACAGGGCTGGGATGTCGATGCCCTCGCGGCGGGCGACGTCGAGCACGGTCTCGCCCTCTTGCGCGTCGAACGTGCTGCCGTTGATGGTGAGCGCCACGGTGGTCTTGGTGCGCGTGCTCACTTTCGCCTCCCTTCGGCGAGCGCGAGTATGCCTGTGTCCACCCGGACGGCGTCGAACTTGCACGCTTGGCGGCAGGCGTCGCACTTTATACAGAGCTTCTGATCGATAGTGTGGGTCTGCTTGCGCTCACCGCTGACCGCGGAGACCGGGCAGGCCGTGAAGCACGCCCGGCAACCGGTGCAGGCTTCTTTGTCGATGGTGTAGCGGATAAGAGGCCGGCAGACCTTCGCCGGGCAACGGTGCTGCTCGACATGGGCCGTGACCTCGTCCCTGAAATAGCGCAGGGTGGAAAGGACCGGGTTGGGGGCGCTGCCGCCCGAGGGCGCAGAGCGAGCCCTCGATGATGTCGTCCGCCAGTTGCTCCAGCAGGTGGACATCGTCCACGGTGCCCAGGCCGGCAGAGATGTGTTCCAGGATCTCGAGCATGCGAGTGGTGCCCGACCCGGCAGGGAATGCACTTGCCGCAGCTCTCCTGCGCGGTGAACTTGAGGAAGAACTTGGCGAAGTCGACCATGCAGGTGGTGTCGTCGACCACGACCATGCCCCCGGAGCCCATCATGGAGCCGGCGGCGACCAGGCTCTCGAAGTCGATGGGCTCGTCGAGCAGCGAGGCCGGCAGACAGCCCCCCGAGGGTCCACCGAGCTGGACGGCTTTGAACTCGCGCCCCGGCAGCATGCCGCCGCCGATGTCGAAGATGACTTGGCGCAGCGTGGCGCCCATCGGCACCTCGATGAGGCCGCCGTTGACGATCTTGCCGGTGAGCGAGAAGATCTTCGTGCCCTTGCTGGTGGCGGTGCCCACGGAGGCGAACTCCTCAGCGCCATGGTTGATGATCCAGGGCACGTTGGCGTAGCTCTCCACGTTGTTGAGGTTGGTGGGCTGGCCCCAGAGGCCGTGGGCCACGGTGCGGATATGCTTGCCCCGCGGCATGCCCCGCTGGCCCTCGATGGAGGCGGTGAGGGCGGTCGATTCGCCGCAGACGAAGGCGCCCGCGCCCTGGTTGATGCGGATATCGAAGTCGAAGCCGGAGCCGAGGATATCCGTGCCGAGCAGGTTGTGCTCGCGTGCCCGCTCCAGCGCCCAGCGCAGGCGCTCCACGGCGAACGGATACTCGTGGCGCACGTACACGTAGCCCTCTACCGGGCCATTATCGGCCCCGATGGCGTAGGCGGCGATGATCATGCCTTCGATGACGCTGTGGGGGTTGCCTTCCAGCACCGAGCGGTCCATGAACGCCCCGGGGTCACCCTCGTCGGCGTTGCAGATGACGTAGTGCTTCTCGCCCGGGTTGGCGCGGCAGGAGCGCCACTTCCTCGCCGGTGGGGAAGCCGGCGCCGCCCCGGCCGCGCAGGCCGCTCTTCTCGACTTCGGCGATCACAGCCTCCGGGTCGGCCGCCTTGAGCACCTTGGCGAGGGCCGAGTAGCCGCCGTGGGCGAGGTAGTCGTCGAGGGAGAATGGGTCGATCTTGCCGTTCAGGCTGAGCACGACCCGCTTCTGCAGGGCGTAGAAGGGGATGTCCTGCTCGAGAGCCAGCGGCGCGCCCGTCTGCGGGTGCTTGTAGAGCAGGCGTTCGACTACGCCGTCGCCCACCACGCTCGTCTCGATGATCTCCTCGATGTCCTTGGGCTCCAGCCGCGGGTAGAAGATGCCCTGGGGCCTCACGACGATGATGGGTCCCTGCTCGCAGAAGCCGTGGCAACCGGTCTCGACGACGGTCACCTTCTCGGTGAGGCCGCGCTCGGCGAGCGCCTTCTCCACGGCCTTTCGCAGGGCCACGCGGCCGGAGGCATGGCAGGCGGTGCCGGCGCAGATGCGGATCTCGGTCTTGGCGTCGTCGGCCAGGTAGGCGCTGCTGTCGGCCGCCGCCTTGAGGGCCGCGTCGATCTTCGCGGCGCGGGTCTGCGCGGCTCGCGGCGGACCGGCGGCGGCGGTCATGACGCCACCTCCTGCTTGCGCAGCTTTCGCACCAGCCTGCGGGCCTCGTTGGGGCCCATGCGGCCGAAGGTCTCGTCGTTGCCGAGGCGCACCACGGGGGCGAGGGCGCAGGCGCCGACGCAGTTGACGGTCTGCAGGGTGAAGAGGCCGTCGGGCGTGGTCTCGCCGATGGGGATCTCCAGTTCCTGGCTGAACGCCTCCACCACGAGCGGCGCGCCGGCCACGTGGCAGGCGGTGCCCAGGCAGACGTCGATGACGTACTTGCCCACCGGCTTGAGCCGGAACTGGCTGTAGAAGCTGGCCACGCCGTAGACCCGCGAGAAGGGCAGGTGCATCTCCTCGGCGATGTTCTCGAGAGCGATGCGCGGCAGGTAGCCGCAGGGCCTCCTGCGTGGCGTGCAGCGCCTCGATGAGGCCCGGAACCCGAGCGGATGCCGGCGATGACGGGGTCGAACAGCTTCATGTCGATCTGCGGCTGGAACTGGGCCGGCTTCTCTCCCATCACGCAGGCCGAGGCGGCCCCGCAGCTCTCGCCGGGCAGCGACGCCAGGGCGGCGGCCCGGGCCGCTTCGATGTCGAACGGCTGCTCGGGAAACTCCGGACAGTATTCGATCTCGATGCAGTCGACCGGGCAGGTGCGCTCGCACAACGTGCAGGAGTAGCAGCGGTAGCGGCCGTCTCTCTCCTTCACCAGGTCGAAGTGCCCCGTACCCTTGCCCTTGCCTACCAGCTGGCGGCGCTCGAAGTCGATGCCCTTGAGCACCTCGTACAGGGCGGAGCCCTTCGGCTGAGCGCTCGCTGCCCCGCCGCCGCGGTGCCCGTTGCCGCCGTTTCCGTTGTCTTTCGTCATGCCGTCCACCTCAGTCTTCGCGCAGGTTGAGATAGCGGCGCTCCGTGGAGGTCCGCTTCTTGCTCTGCGCCGCTTTCTCGAGCACGGCGAAGGCCTGCTCGATATTGTCGGGGAAGATGTCGCGTCCGCCCAGGCCGTAGATGAACGGCAGGACCTGGGGGCGCGGGTCGCTGTCGTAGAGGGCAGCCCGCACTTCGAGGAACACGGGACCGCCCTGGGCGCCAAACGAGTCGGCCCGGTCCATCACCCCGACCACCTTCACGTGTTCGAGCGCTTTGGCATAGGCTACGTGAGGGAACGGACGGAAGACACGCACGCGCACCATCCCGGCCTTGACGCCTCTGGCCCGCAGCTTGTCGACCGTCATGCGGGTAGTGCCGGCGGTGGAGCCGACCACCACGATGGCTATCTCGGCATCGTCGAGCCGGTAGGGGTCGAGCAGGCCGTACTGACGGCCGCTCAGCTCGGCGTACTCGTCGGCCACGTCCTGGATGACGGTGAGGGCCCGTTCCATGGCGCGGTTCTGCGAGACCTTGTGCTCGAAGTACCAGCCGTGCAGGCCGTCGAAGGGGCCGACGGTGACCGGGTTCTTCACATCGAGCATCGGGTTGACGGCGTGGTAGGGGCCGATGAACTCGCGCACCTGCTCGTCGCCGAGCATCACCAGGGGGCCGATCGCGCCGCTGATGACGTAGCCGTCGTACATGTGCATCGTCGGCGTGCGCACGGCCATGTGCTCGGCGATCCTGATCGACTGGATGCAGTTGTCGTAGGCCTGCTGGTGGTCCTCGCCGTAGAGTTGGATCCAGCCGGTATCGCGGCCGCCCATGCTGTCGCTGTGGTCGCAATGGATGTTGATCGGGCCGGAGAGCGCGCGGTTCACCGTGGTCATCACGATGGGCAGTCGGTAGCTCGAGGCCACGAAGAGGAGTTCCCACATGAGGGCGAAGCCCTGTGAGGAGGTGGCCGTCATGGTCCGCGCGCCGGCGGCCGCGGAGCCGATGGCGGCGCTCATGGCGGAATGTTCCGACTCCACCGTCACGAACTCGGTGTCGACCTTTCCGTCGGCGACCATTTGAGCGTAGAGCTGGACCACCTCCGTCTGGGGGGTGATCGGGTAGGCGCACACCACGTCCGGGTTGATCTGGCGCATCGCCTCGGCCACCGCTTCGTTGCCGGTGACGGCGACGGTATTGGCGTTCTGAGTGGTCACCCTCTCACTCCTTCGCTTCGGTCTTCATGGCGATGGCGTCCGTCGGGCATTCCTTGGCGCATATGCCGCAGCCCTTGCAGTGTTTGAGGTCGATACCCGCGGCCTTGCCGTTCTCGATGATGATCGAGGCGTCGGGGCAGTAGAAGTAGCAGAGCATGCAGCCGTCGCACTTCTCCGAATCGATGATCGGCAGCATCGATCGCCAGCCGCCGGTCTCGACGAGCACCGAGTTGCCCGCCTCGGGGATGGTGGCGCCAAGCTCGTGCTTGTCGGGTCCCCAGGTGTCGATGTCACTGATGTCCCATGCGGGCCTGTCTGCGGTCATTCGCCCTGGACCTCCTCATAGCTGCGGGTGATAGCAGCGATATTGCCTTCGACCACCTTGGGAGGGAACTTCTTGCCGAAGTCCGCGCGGAGGAACTCCACCACCTTCTCGATGGGGAAGAGCCCGGTGATGCGCGTGAGCGCGCCGACCATCGGCGTGTTGGGGATCGGACGGCGGATCGTCTCGTTGGCGATGCGGGTGGCTGCGATAGTGAACAGACGGCCGCCTTTCAACCCGTACTGCGCGCGCAGTTCTGCCGGCGGCATCTCACTGTTGACCAGCACGATGGCATCTTCGGGGGCGCCCTTGGTGACGTCTATCACGCCCAGCAGCGAAGGGTCGAGCACCACGACGATCTGCGGATGCTCGATGCCGGCGTAGATCTGGATCGGCCGGTCGCTGACGCGCGTGAAGGCGACGATCGGCGCTCCGGAGCGCTCGGGTCCGTATTCGGGGAAGGCCTGGAAGTACTTGCCCTGGCCCAGCGCCAGCTCGGCCACCATCTTTGCCGCGGTCACGGCGCCTTGCCCGCCGCGGGCGTGCCAGCGGATCTCGGTAAGGCTTTCCCCGGCCGCGGCCGTGACTGCGGCTGCGTCCGTGGTGTCGCTCGTGGTATACATGGTCACTCCTCTTCGCGCCTCGGGCAACAACGCCCGGCGAGTGCGCGGACCCGCGCCGACTCGTCGGCAGGCACGGACTCAGCCAGCGCCATGATCGAGGATGCAGTCGCATCGTCGGAGAGACGTATCGAAGAAGCGTCGCCGCGCCAAAGCAATCAAGACAAACGGCGGCGAATTATACACGAGTGGCCGGCTCCTGTTGTTCGCCCGCGCGACCGTCCCAAGGGTTCTCAATGCTATAATTCCCCGGTATTCGACATACCTTGCTAGGGGAGCGTGTAGCTGAGAGTGTGGCACTGCCACAGACCCTACGAACCTGATCTGGGTAATGCCAGCGAAGGGAAGTAACTGTGATCCGCCTTAGCCCAAGCGCCTATCGACGCCGGCGTCTTTCCGCTCTTTCCGCTCAAGCTCCACGCCCCCGTGCGCGAATGAGGAGGAGATCGTGCGCGCTGTCGTGGTCGCCGGTTCCAGTCTGACCGCTGAGTTGGACGCGGCCGTTGTCGCTTCCGCCGACCTGTTGGTCGCGGTCGACGGCGGCGCTGAAGCTCTCTCCAGGGTGGGTCTCACGCCGGCGTTGTTGGTCGGCGATCTGGATTCCATCACCGTCCGCACTCGCGAGACTCTTGAGGCTCGGGGGGTGGAGGTAGTGATGCTATCGACTGCCAAGGACGAGACCGACACAGAGGCCGCGCTGCGGCTGCTGATCGCCCGGGGCGCGGACGACATCGTGGTCTATGGGGCGCTCGGCGGTCCGCGCCTGGACCACCTGGTGGGCAACCTCCTGCTCCTCTCGTCTCCTTGGCTGGCGGGCGTGCGGGTGCGGATGGTCGACGACCGGCACGAGGCCCTTCTGATCAAGGGCGACAGCACCTTCGCCGGCGACGCCGGGCGACATCGTTTCTCTACTTCCTCTGACTCCGGCGGTGGAGGACGTGCGGACCGAGGGTCTGCTCTATCCGCTAGACGGCGAAATCCTCTATCAGGCCGCGACTCGGGGAGTCAGCAACACCATGATCGGCGCTGAAGCCCGGGTGACTCATGGAAGCGGCGTTCTTCTCATGATCCACTACCGAGGGAGGTAGGTCTCCATGGTGACCACGCTTGACGGAGGCGCCGCCCGACCGGGTACCGCGCCCGCTGAACCAGTCAAAGGACCGGGATACATGAGCGCGGAGATCGTGGGCTGCCAGTTCTCCGTCTATCCGCTGCGACAGCCGGACATCGACGGGCCCGTCCAGGCTGCCATCCAAGCAGCCGGAGCCGAGGGGTGCTCGGTCCGGGTGGGGAACCTCAGCACTCTCCTGTCGGGTAGCGAAGACCAGGTGTTTCAGGCGCTGCGGGCGGCGTTCCGCGCCGCGCAGCACTCCGGCCCCGCGGTGATGACGGCCACGCTGGCCGCGGGGATGCCCACCGACGAGCTGGTCGGCGAGATCCAGCGCGACGTCGATGCGCGGGCCGCGGCTCCGGCGGTCGCCACCCCCAGCCCGCCCCCACCCCCGCCCCCACCATTCGACCCTAGCCGAAGACCAGGAGGCCGAGACTTCTCATGTCTTTCAAGGAATGGACCACTCGGGAACTGGTGGTGGCCGCGGTGCTGGCCGTAGCCGTGGGGGTCATCTTCTGGGGCTGGGGTCTCCTGTGTTCGAGCGTCTTCACGCTGATCCCCTTCCCCTTCTCGTACGCGACCGTTGGGCTGTGGATGGTGGGTGGGCTGCTGGTCCCCTACGTCATCAGGAAACCCGGAGCGGCATTGCTCGGCGAATTGGTGGCCGCCTTCGTCAGCATGGCCCTCGGCAACCAGTGGGGCATCCTGACCATGGCGAGCGGCCTCGTGCAAGGGGTGGGAGCGGAACTCGTCTTCGCGGGTTTCCGCTGGAAGCGCTTCGATCGGGCCGCCGTCTTCGGAGCCGCCGCGTTGGCCGGAGTCTTCAGCATCCTTCTCGACACCTTCGTCTACAGCTACTACCGCACCTATACCTGGGGCAACATCGGTCTGGCCGCGGTTCTCATCGTCATCAGCTCGGTGGTGTTGGGCGGGGTACTGTCTCAGCTGCTCGGCGAGGCTCTCGCGAAGACAGGGGTGCTGTCGGGGCTCTCGATCTCCCAGGGAAAGGTGAAGAGGATCTGACCACGCCCACCTCTTCGCCTGCCATATCGGCCGCCGGGCTGTCCTTCACCTATGCGACCCGGATCCAGCCGGCGCTGAGCGATCTGTCCTTCGCCGTAGCTCCCGGCGAGACGGTACTGGTGCTGGGACCGAGCGGGTCGGGTAAGAGCACGCTGACCCTGTGCTTGGACGGTCTGATCCCGCACCTGGTGGAAGGTGACTACGCGGGCGAGGTTGTTGTCGCCGGTCTGGTGGTGGGCGACAGCCCCGTCCACCTGCTGGCGCAGGAGACGGGATTGGTCTTCCAGGACCCCGACGCCCAGTTCTGCACCTTGACGGTGGAGGACGAGATCGCCTTCGGGCTGGAGAACCTGCGCAGGGCTCCCGAGGAGATCGAAGCCGCCATCGACCGGTCCCTTCTCTCGGTGGGTCTGCCTGGCTACCGCGAACGCCGGCTGGCGACGCTTGTCGGGGGGGGAGAAGCAGCGAGTGGCCCTGGCCGCCGTACTGGCCATGGGGCCGCGCATACTGGTGCTGGACGAGCCCTCGGCGAACCTTGATCCCCGGGCGACGGCGGACCTCTTCCGCCTGCTGCGGAAGCTGGCCGCCGACGGGCGGCACACCTTGATCATCATCGAGCACAAGCTCGACGAGTTGATCGAGTGGGTGGACAGCGTGCTGGTGCTCGCCTCCGGGGGCCGGCTGCTCTTTCGCGGAGATCCGAAGACGGCCTTCTACGAGCACGCCTCCGAGCTTGAGGCCGCCGGAGTATGGCGACCTCAGACGTCCGAGTTGGTGCTGGCCCTGCGCGAGGCCGGCTGGCGCGTGCCGGACAGCCCGCTCGGTACGGCAGAGACGGCCGCGGCTCTCGTCGCGACCCCCGGCCTTGTGGAGCGGTTGCGGGCGGCCCGTTCTCCGAGCCGGCCGAACTCGCCGTCCGGAGCGAGCCTCTCCTTGGGGTGGAGCGGCTGAGCTACCGGTACGCGGACGGTCATCTGGCGCTGACCGATGTCTCCCTGTCTCTCGGGCGCGGCGACTTTCTCGCCATCGTTGGGGCGAACGGGGCCGGCAAGAGCACTCTGGCCTGCCTGCTCTCGGGCGTGCTGGCGCCGCCGCCCGGCAGCGTGTTCCTCGAGGGACGGGACGTCGCCGGCCTGCCTGCCGGGGCTGTGAGCGACCGGGTGGGCTACGTGTTCCAGAATCCCGAGCATCAGTTCGTGACCGACACGGTGTTCGGCGAGCTGGCCTTCAGCCTGTCACCGAAGGCGCGCCGAAGGCGCGCCGGCCACCTCACGGTCGAGCAGCGGGAGCAGGTGGAAGCCTGGCTCGACCGCCTGGGATTGCTCCCGTTGGCCGAGGCCAACCCCTTCTCGCTCAGCCAGGGCCAGAAGCGCAGGCTGAGCGTGGCGTCCATGCTCATCCGGGGTCAGTCCGTCCTCATCCTCGACGAGCCGACCCTGGGTCAGGACGAGCTACAGGCGGCCCGTTTGATGGCAATGATGCAGGAGTTCCGCGCTGGTGGAGGCACGGTGGCCATGGTCACCCACGACATGCGCCTGGTGTCCGAGTACGCGGACTCGCTGGTCGTCCTGGCCGAGGGCCGGTCGGTGTTCGCCGGCGTCCCGGGTGACTTCTTCTCCCGGCCGGAGTTGGTGGAAGCGGCGGGGCTTGCCGTTCCCGCTCTCGGGCGCCTGAGTTCCGATCTCCACGAGGCCGCCGGAACGCCCAACGACCTGCTCACCGTGGCGGCGTTCTTGCGCGCGGCCGGGACCGCCAGGTCGACGGGCCCACACCGGGGAGACGGCTGATGGCGCGGTGGGCGGCGCGCCCAGCGACCCGGCCTTCGACGCGCCAGCGACTCGGCCCGCGACGCGCCGGAGTTTCCTCGAGCGACGGAACCCGAGCATCAAACTGCTCGCCGTCATTCTCACCGCCCTCGCCTTGACCTTCATCTTCGATCCGGTGACGCCGGCCGTCATCTTCCTCATCACATTGATCGCCGGCCGCTGGCTGGGCAGGCTCAGGATCGGGGCGCAACTGAGGCCGCTCTTGGTCTTCGTGGTGGCCGGGGTGGCCATTCTTCTGGCCAACATCTTCTTCAACAAGGAGAATGCCGTGCTCACAGGCGTTGCTCTATCTCGGTCCGGTCAAGATCACCGGCCCGGCTCTATGGGCCGCCGGGACCTTATGGCTCCGACTCCTGTCTTTTGCCCTGCTATCACTGGTCTTCATCAAGACCACGGAGCCTCAGCACCTGATCCTCAGCCTGGTGCACCAGCTACGACTCAGCTACCGGGTGGCATACGGGACCATGGTGGGCTATCGCATGCTTCCCCTCTTCCAGGCGGATTACCAGACCATACGCGCGGCTCAGCGAGTACGCGGGGTGCGGGAAGGGAGAGGTCTCCTCCACGCGTGGTCGCGCACGCGCCGCTACGCTATCCCTCTGCTGACCGGAGCGGTGCGCAAGGCCGGCCGGGTCGCCGTGGCCATGGATGCACGCGCGTTCGGCGCTCTGCCCGACCGCACGTATCGTGAGCGCATGATGGTCCGGCGCTCCGACTGGGTGTTTCTGGCCGTGGTGGTGGCGATGGTGGCGGCGGTGGTGGTGGGGTTATGGTTCGCGGGCATCGCTCGGTTCACGATCGAGTAGGGCGCGCCGGGCAGCGAGGGCGATCGCGCACGACGGCGGCCGCAGTCGCGCCGCGAGCTAGTGGTAGAAACGTATCTCCGACAGCTCGACTCCCCACCGTCCCGCGGTGAGCTGCGCCAACTGGGTGAACCAGATGCGGCCGGAGGTGAGGGCCTCGCGCAGCGTGATGATCTGGGTCGAGTCGCCGTTGAGGGTGGCCAGCCTGGCGGCGGGGCCGGACGATATGTTCTGCAGCAGCTCGCCCTTCCAACCCTCCACCGGGGACACGATCTCGATGATCGAGGCCGGCTGCTCCAGGGTGAAGTCCAGACCCACCCCGGTCTTGAGATTGCCGAACGTGCTGGAGCGGTAGAGCTCCGTGGTCCAGCCCGTGCTCTCTTTGCCGTCGATGAGCTTGGGCAGTTGCTCCGGGTTCTCCGTGTTGTCGCCCTCGGGGTCGACATCCTTGAGGGAGGTGACCTTCACCGGCGTGGGCTGCTCGGGTCACGGTGAGTCGCAGCATGTCGTCGCCGCTCTTGGCCTTCGGGATCGGGATCCTGCTCCAGCACGGTCCCGGCCGGCTTGTCGAACGAGGGGACCTGATCGGCCACCTCCACCTTCATCCCTGCGTCGGCGGCCAACTGCCGGGCCTGATCGAGCGTGAGCCCCACGACGGCGGGCGCGCCGCGCCCCCGGCAGGGCCAAGATGAGGACCACCACTATGACGATGACGAGCGCGGCCGCGGCGCCCAGCATCTTCCAGCGACGGCTCGTGCGCCGCCTGCGCGCCTGGGCTCGGACCCGGTCGCGCTCGCGGTCCCGGGACGATTCCCCGGTCGCCTCCGCGCGTCCGGAACCCGAATCGAACGAAGCTCCCGCCGGGGAGTAGCGGGATCCGCGCTCCTCCGCCTCGCGCGCTCCGTCGATGGTGACGCTTGTGCGATGGCGACACCTCGGCTACCCGCTGCGGCGCGTAGAGTCCGAGGCCGACGAGGGCGCCCAGCAGTTCGTCCATGGAGGCGAACCTGTCCTCGGGCAGCTTCTCCAGGCAGCGCATCACCACCTTCTCCAGACCGGCCGGCAGATCCTGGCGCGACGTCGGCCAGCGGGGGAGGAGGGTTGTTGAGGTGCTGGCGGGCGATCTCGGGCATGTTGGTGCCGTCGAAAGGGGGATGGCCGACGAGCATCTCGTACATGACCACGCCCAGCGAGTAGATGTCGGAGCGCGCGTCCACCGGCTTGCTCCGGATCTGCTCGGGGGACATGTAACGGGCGCTCCCGATGATCGATCCCGCGCGCGTCACCCTCGTCCAGTCCGGACCGGTGGCGATGCCGAAGTCGGTGACCTTGGCGTGGCCCTGCCGGTCGATGAGGATGTTCTGCGGCTTGACGTCGCGATGCACGATGCCGGCCAGATGGGCCGCGCCCAATCCTTCGGCCACCTGTCCCGCGATCTGCCCGACCTCGGCGACGCCCATGGGGCCGTCGCGCGTCAGCTCCTTGAGGGAGCGACCCTCGACGTATTCGAAGACCAGATAGTCCTCGTTCTCGGTGGATCCCCGGTCGATCAGAGTGACCAGGTTGGGGTGGGAGAGCTGCGCGAGCGCCCGCCCTTCGCGGTCGAACCTGGCCCGGGTCCGGGGGTCCTCGTTGAGCGGGGGCTCCAGGCGCTTCACGGCCACGTTGCGCTGGAGGCGGGTATCCCAGGCCTGGTACACGATGCACATGCCACCGCGACCCAAGACCCGGCCCAATCGGTATCGGTTCTTGAGGAGCGGTCCCGCTGCGCTTTCGTCGGTAGTGTCAGCCATAAGCTAGTATGAAAGCTCGTGACCCTTTGACATAGGGAAACCAGACACTATCATAGAACTCGCGCAAGGATTGGAGGTGGCGACGAGTGATCTACTACGTGATTCCCCGCGAGCTTGCGGACAAGTACTACGAGGAGTTCAAGAAACGCTTCGACGGGGTCGAAGGGGTCGAGGTCATCATCGACCGGCGCGAGGGTGAGCGGCGCACGTGGACCGAGGGCGGAGGCAAGCGGGTTCTCCGGGACCGCCGCCGTCGCCGCATCAGCGGCTCGTTCCCGGATGTGTGACCATGGGCGCGTCCGGCCTCAGGCTGGATCTTCATAACCACACGGCCTTCTCTCCCGACGGCCTCATGTCCCCGGCCGAGCTGCTGGCCGCGGCGAAGGCGCGGGGGCTTTCCTGTATCGCCATCACCGACCACAACACCATCCGGGGCGCCCTCCAGGGCGTGGCCCTCGCTGAGTCCGATCCCACCCTGCCTCGGGTCATCCCCGGGGTCGAGCTCTCCACGCGCGACGGCGAGGTCATCGGTCTCTATCTGTCGGAGGAGATACCCTCTCGGCTGACGGTCGTGGAGGCCGTAGTCCGGATCAGGGCCCAAGGGGGACTGGTCTGCCTGCCTCATCCCTACGATGTGTTGCGCCGCGGCACCATCTCCCGGCGCGAGCTGGTTCGACGCCGCCGAACTGGCCGACATCATCGAGGTGGTCAACGGCCGCTCGCTGGGTCCGTGGTGCGCCACGAAGGCGCAGGCGTTGGCCCGGCGGCTGGGGAAGCCCGGGGGAGCGGGCAGCGACGCTCACCGGACGGCGGAAGTGGGGTCGGCCTACGTCGTGGTCGATGCTCTGCCCACTCGGGACACCTTGCTCTCTCTTGTCGAGAGCGGGTTCGTGGAGCACGATCTCACTCCCCGGGAATACGCGCTCAACTGGGCGTTCCAGGGGTTGTCGCCCGTGACGCGGGTCCGGCGCAGACTCACCGGCACCGCGGAGGTGATGACCGTGGAGACGGCCACCTGCAGGCGGGCCGCTTTGGGAGGAATGGCGCGGAGGCCCCCGGGTCCACTGCTTCCTCTGCGCCCATCACTGCCGCATCGATCCGGGCGATCTAGGTCTGTGCGGGGTGCGCGAGAACCGGGACGGAGTCCTCTACACCCTGGTCTACGGCTGCCCGGTCTCCACCGCGGTCGATCCCATCGAGAAGAAGCCTCTCTTCCACTTCCTTCCCGGCAGCCTGAGCTTCTCCCTGGCCACGGTGGGCTGCAACTTCACGTGCCGCTTCTGCCAGAACGCCGACATAAGCCAGATGCCGCGCGACCAGGGGAGGATCGTCGGCAGGCCTCTCTCGCCCGAGCAGGTCGTGGCCGCGGCCCGAGCGGCCGGGTGCGCGAGCATCTCCTACACCTACACCGAGCCGACCATCTTCTACGAATACGCCCGGGACTGCGCTCGTCTGGCCACGGCCGCGGGTCTGAAGAACGTGTTCGTCACCAACGGCTACATGACGGCCGAGACCCTGGCCGACATCGACGGCCATCTGCACGCCGCCAACGTCGATCTCAAGTCGTTCTCCGACGAGTTCTATCGCACCATGGTGGGCGCGCGCCTGAAGCCGGTCCTCGATTCCATCCGCCGCCTGTGGGACATGGGGGTGTGGGTGGAGGTCACCACGCTCCTCATCCCCGGGCGCAACGACGGCGATGACGAGCTCCGTTCCCTGGCCTCTTTTCTCGCTTCGATCTCGCCCGATATCCCCTGGCATGTCTCCCGCTTCCATCCCACCTATCGCCTGCTGGACGTGCCCCCCACGCCTTTGGCGTCGGTAGAAAGGGCTCTGCGCATCGGGCGCGAGGAGGGCCTGCGCTACGTCTACGGAGGCAACGTCCCCGGCCATTCCTCGGAATCGACGACGTGCCCCGATTGTGGGGCCGAGGTGATCGAACGCCAGGGTTTCAGGATGCGCGCGAACGTGATCAGCGACGGGCGGTGCCCGCGCTGCGGCCGGGGGATCGCCGGAGTGGGCCTGGACAAGAAGGAGGCGTAGAGATGACGCTTATCGGCTGTTTTGTGACTCCCCACCCTCCGATCATCGTGCCGGAGGTAGGGGGCGCGAGCCTCGCTCAGGCTGACGCCACCGTGCGCGCGATGCGCGCGGTGCGAGACGAAGGCGGCCCTTCTCGACCCCGACACTATCGTGCTCCTGTCTCCGCACAGCGCGCTGGCCCGCAGTCAGATGGGGGTGTCGCTGGCTTCGGCCTACAAGGGCTCGCTGGCCTTCTTCCGGGCGCCCCATGTCCGCCTTGATGCCGCCGGCGACCAGGCGCTCGCCGAAGCCATCTTGGACGAAGCGCTGGGTCACGGCATCCCGACGACCATGACCGGATCGCACGGCGAGGTGATCGACCTCGACCACGGGGCCATGGTCCCGCTGTGGTATCTGATGGGCGAGCTGGCGCGGCCGTGCCGCTTGGTGCTGCTGGCCTTCTCCTACCTCAGCCTGGAGGAGCACGTGCGCTTTGGCGAGGCGGTGGGACGGGCCATCATCGCGTCCCCGGCCCGGGTCCTCTACGTGGCCAGCAGCGATCTCAGCCACCGGCTGCTGCCCGGGGCGCCGGCGGGCTACGATCCCCGAGGTGCCGAGTTCGACCACGCGGTGGCCGACACGTTCGCCGCGGGAGACTGGGAGGCCCTCCTGTCCATAGACCCGGGGTTGGTGAGCGCCGCGGGGGAGTGCGGCTACCGCTCGCTTGCCGTGCTGTCCGGCGTGGTGGCGGCTCTGGCGGCCACGGGCGGCCACGCGCTCAACCATCTGCTTTCCTACGAAGGGCCGTTCGGGGTGGGATACCTCGTGGGCGAGGTGGAGGTCGTGGACGGGCGGCGATCGGAGGCTCGGCGAGGAGGGTAGCCGATGAGCGAAGAGGCGAGGAGCGGGGTCGATCCCTTGGTGCGGCTTGGCCCGAGAGGCCATCGAAGCCTACGTGCGCGACCGGGCCGTCATCAAGCCCGAGCAGCTGCCAGGAGTGGAGCCGCGGAGGGCCGGCGTGTTCGTCTCCTTGCACCGCGCCGACGGTTCGCTGCGGGGCTGCATCGGCACCACGCAACCCACCCGCGCCACCATCGAGGAGGAGATCGTCGGCAACGCGATCAGCGCCGCAAGCCGGGATCCGCGTTTCTACCCGCTCACGCCGGCGGAGCTCGACGACCTGGACATCTCGGTGGACGTCTTGGGACCGGCCGAGGAGGTGAACGGTCTTGAGGATCTGGATCCCAAGGAATACGGGATCATCGTGCGGACGGCCGATGGCCGGCAGGCGTTGCTCCTGCCCGACCTGGAAGGCGTGGACACGCCCGAGCAGCAACTGCGCATCACCTGCCGCAAGGGGGGCATCGACCCGGATCTCGACCGCTATCGTCTCTTTCGGTTCCGGGTGGAGCGCCATCACTAGCGGCGCACGCAGCGCTCGGTCCTGCCTACCTTTCCAGCGGCCGGGTCCTGCGGTATCATGTTATACGTATGGCTGCCATGACAAACAGAGGGATTCCCGTTCGGAGCAATGGATCGAGCGTCGCGGTGCTCGGCCCCCGGCCGCGTCGCCGCAAGTTCCGGCGCTTCCCCGTCACCCGGCATCTCATCTGGAGCGGTCTGCTCCGAGTGATCCAGCGGCTCACCCACTACAAGCGCGGCGACCGGCTGGAGTTCAAGATCAGCTTCTCCGTCCCCGACCTGCTCAGCGACAAGGGTCGAGCGGTCAAAGACCAGGTGGAAGCGCTGGTCCAGGCGGTCCAGAAGGCCGGTTCGTATCAGGCCAAAGAAGAAGCCAGCCGGGCGGTGCACGCGGTCATGGACGCGCTCAAAGACCGGGTCCCGCCTGACGTGCTGATGAAGCTCAGCGAGTCGTTGCCGGTCCGGGAGGCGGCCCGCCTGCGCCGCGCAGCCGCCCAGCGCCTGCAGAAGGGCGACGGCGACAAGGACGACGGCGGCGAAGGGCGAGGACAAGACCCCTACCCTTTGACCACCCCCAGGGGGCGCAGCCGCGCCACCCGCGGGGATATCCCGGCCCGATCCATCACCGCCACCACTCTTTCCACGTCTTTGTAGGCCTCGGGCATCTCTTCGCCCAGGGTCTTGCGGCTCTGCGAGCGCACGAAGATCCCGGCGTCCGCCAGCTCCCGGTCGATCGCCCGACCCTTCGCCCGCTTCAACGCCTGAGAGCGGCTCATCACCCTGCCGGCGCCGTGGCAGGTGGAGCCGAAGGTCTGCCTCATGGCCTCGTCGGTGCCCTTGCAGACGAACGAGGCCGTCCCCATGTCCCCGGGGATGAGCACGGGCTGCCCCACCGCTCGGTAGTCGGGCGGCACTTCGGCCCGGCCGGGGCCGAAAGCCCGGGTCGCTCCTTTGCGGTGCACGCAGGCCTTCACCTGGGCGCCGTCGATCTCGTGCTCCTCCAGCTTGGCGATGTTGTGGGCCACGTCGTAGACCAGGCGCAGGTTCAGTTCCTTCGGGGAGATGCGCAGCGCGTGCAGGAGGGCCTGCTCGGTGAGGTGCATGATCATCTGCCGGTTGGCCCAGGCGTAGTTGGCCGCGCAGGCCATGGCCGCCAGGTAGGCGCGGCCCTCCGGCGAGGTCACCGGCGCGCAGGCCAGCTGGCGGTCGGGCAGCTCGATGTGGTAGCGGGCGCTGGCGGCCGCCATGACGCCCAGGTAGTCCTCGCACACCTGGTATCCCAAGCCGCGCGAACCGCAGTGCACCATGACCGTCACTTGACCCTCGATGGAGTCCGTAGGCGGAGGCGGCCTCCCGGTCGAAGATCTCGTCCACCACCTGGATCTCGAGGAAGTGGTTCCCCGATCCGAGCGTGCCCACCTGGTCCTGGCCCCGCGGTATAGGCGCGCTCGCTGACCGCGGCCGGGTCGGCGCCGGGCAGGGCTCCTCCGTCCTCGGTGTGCTCCAGATCGTCACGCGACCCGTAGCCGCGCTCCACGGCCCACGCCGCTCCCTTGACCAACGACGCGCTCCAGCTCCGTGCGGGGCAGCTTGGCGATGGCCCCGCTCGACCCCACCCCCGAGGGGACGTCCCGGAACAGCTGCTCGACCAACCGCGGGATCTTGCCCTGCACCTCGGCTCGATTCCAGATCGGTGGCCAGGAGCCGGCAGCCGCAGTTGATGTCGTATCCCACGCCGCCGGGAGAGACCACCCCGTCATCCACGCCGAACGCGGCCACGCCGCCGATGGGGAAGCCGTAGCCGAAGTGGATGTCGGGCATGGCCAGCGAACAGCACAGGATCCCCGGCAGATGGGCCACGTTGGCCACCTGGGTCGAGGCTCTGATCGTCCTGGAGGGCTTCCAGGAGCTGGCGATCGGCGTAGACGCGACCGGGCACGCGCATGCCGCCCGTCGCGGGCAGTTCCCAGAGCCACTCGCTCACTTGGCGCAGTGCCGGCGGTTCCATCCGCTGCGTCACCCGTCTCTCACACGTCGAACAGCACCGTCGCCCGCCAGTCCCCGCCTGGGGTTCGAGCGACCGCAAGCCGGTGATAGGTGACCGCCTTGACCTCGGTCAGACAGGGCATGGCGGCGCTTGTCGGCGTTCTCGCCCCACAGCCGCGCCGTCGACCCGCGAGGTCCTCTCGTGGACCGCCGCGCGCGCGTCGTCCACGCTCACCTCGGCTCCGACCGCGACGAAGCCCTCGGTCTCGAACCGGAAGAGCGCCTCGGCCAGCAGAGCGCGCAGGGCGTCCGGAGGAGCCGCTTCCCGCACGGTGATCGTCAGCTCCCGCCGGGCCTCGAACCCGGCCAACACCGCCACCTGGTCGTACAGGGCGAAGAGCGCGTTCTCGAACAGCGTCGGGAGGTCGCTCCCCGTGATCTCCAGAAACAGATCGGCGGGATGGTCCAGCTCGGCGTAGACCTCTGCTCGGTCCCGCGCCGCCCAGTTCCTAGGAGCTTTCCCCATCTTCTCCGGCCTCCGCGGGCTGCCGGCGCGGCTGGCCTTCGGCCGCCTTGCTCGCGCCTCGCCGGACGTGCCGGCCGTCCCGGTGCCGGGCCCGGGGCTTCTTCTGGCATGGCCAGGGTCTGAGCGAAGACCGTGCTCGACGTGGTCCACGTAGACGAACTCCAGACCGCGCAACAGGTCTTCGCCCCGGATCTCGTCCACGTCGGCCTCGTTACGGTCGGGCAGGAACACGCGGCTGATGCCGGCGGCCCGGGCGGCCAGCACCTTCTCCTTGATCCCGCCCACCGGCAGCACCTGGCCGGTGAGGGTCACCTCGCCGGTCATGGCCACGCCGGCGTCGACCGCGCGGCCGGACACCATGCTGGCCAGGGCGACGGCCATGGCCACGCCGGCCGAAGGGCCGTCCTTCGGCACCGCTCCGGCAGGCACGTGCACGTGGATGTCGTGCTTCTGGAAGAACTCGCCGTCGGCGCCCAGTCCCTCGGAGACGCTGCGCACGTAGGTCAGAGCCGCCTGGGCCGATTCCTTCATCACGTCGCCCAGCTGACCGGTGAGGATCAGCCGGCCGCTGCCGGGCATGGCCCGCGCCTCGATGAAGAGGATGTCGCCTCCGGTGGGAGTCCAGGCCAGACCGGTGGAGACCCCGGGCTCGCTGGTGCGGCGCTTGGTCTCGCGGAAGACCTTCTTCTTGCCCAGGAACTCGGTCACCTGGTCGCGGTCGACCGTGAGGCTCTCCTTCTCTTCCTCCGCCACCATGCGCGCGAACTTGCGGGCGATGGTCCCGATCTCGCGTTCCAGGTTGCGGACGCCCGCCTCCCGGGTGTAGTTCTCGATCACCCTCCGCAAGGCGCCGTCGGTGATGGTGAGCTGCTCGGGCTGAAGGCCGTTCCGCTCCACCTGCCGGGGGACCAGATAGCGGCGGGCGATGTGGAGCTTGTCTTCCTCCGTGTATCCGGCGATGGAGATGATCTCCATGCGGTCGCGCAGGGGACCGGGGATGGTGTCCAGCATGTTGGCGGTGCAGATGAACATGACCCGGGAGAGATCGAACGGCAGATCGAGGTAGTGGTCGCGGAAGGTGCTGTGCTGCTCGGGGTCGAGCACCTCGAGCATGGCGCTGGAGGGGTCGCCCCGCCAGTCGGAGCCCATCTTGTCGATCTCGTCGATCATGAACACCGGGTTGCTGCTGCCGGCGTCGCGGATGGCCCGGATGATGGTGCCGGGCATGGCGCCCACGTACGTGCGCCGGTGGCCGCGGATCTCGGATTCGTCGCGCACCCCGCCCACGCTGATGCGGATGAACTTGCGGCCCATGGCCCGGGCGATGCTCTTGCCCAGGCTGGTCTTGCCCACCCCCGGAGGGCCGGCGAAGCACAGGATCGGTCCGGACACCTCGCTCTTGAGCTTCTGCACCGCCAGGAACTCGAGGATGCGGTCCTTGACGTCTTCGAGGTCGTAGTGGTCGTCGTCCAGCACGGTCCGGGCGTGGGCGATGTCCAGGTTGTCCTCGGTGAGGACCGACCAGGGCAGCGACACGATCCAGTCCAGATAGGTGCGTATGACCCCGTACTCGGCCGCGGCCGAAGGCAGCTTCGAGAGCCTGTCCAGCTCGCGGCGAGCCTGCTTGTCGACCTCCTCGGGCAGCCCGGCCTTGTCGATCTGCTCCCGGAGCTCGTTGGCCTCGGCCTGAGTCTCGTCGGATTCGCCCAGCTCCTCCCGGATGGCCTTGAGCTGCTGGCGCAGCACGTACTCGCGCTGGGTCTTGTCCATCTCCGACTGCACTTGATCCTGGATCTTGGAGCCGAGCTCCAGGACTTCCAGCTCGCGGTTCATGAGCGCGGTCAGCCGGCGGAGGCGCTTGGAGACCTCCACCTCTTCGAGCAACTCCTGCTTCTCCTCGGTCTTGAGGCGCATGGTGGAGGCGATGAAGTAGCCCAGGGCGGAAGGGTCGTCGATGTTGGCGGCGGCCATCTCCAACTCGTCGGGCAGATAGGGCACCAACTGGATGATCTTGGTGTAGACCGAGACCAGGTTCCGCTGGAGGGCTTCCAGCTCGGTGCCCTCTTCCACCACGTCCGGGAGATCGTGGACCTCGGCCGTGAGGTAGGGCTCCTCGGAGGTGAAGCGATCGATGGCGATGCGGCGTATGCCCTGGGCGATGATCCGCAGCGTCCCGTCCGGCGCCTTGATCATCTTCTGGATGCTCGCCAGCACACCGACGGTGTGTACGTCGTCGGGCCCGGGCGTCTCGATCTCCGGGTTCTTGGAGGCGACCAGACCCACCTGCTTGTCGCCGCGCAGGATGTCGTCGATGAGGCTCACCGAGCGCGGCTTGTCCGACCGCCAGAGGCATCATGGTGTCGGGGAAGATGACCGTGTCCTTGAGCGGCAGTATGGGCAGGTGCGTGGGACCAGGGGCGAGGACGCCGTCCGCCGGTTCCTGGGAGATGATGACGAAGTCCTGGCCGGCGGCCATGAGCGATCGCGATCTCGGGCCGAGCCCGGGAATGGTGAATCGCTTCTCTCGCGGTCATCGTTGCTGCCCGCCTTCACGTTCGTTCTTCTGCGTGATGCGGATGCGCTTGCTCACCGACCGGGGTCTGATGGGGAGCACTATCTCCAGATAGCCGCTGTTGTAGGTGGCCGACGCCTTGGTCGCGTCCACCTCCGGGGGCAGCATCACCGCGCGCTCGAAGCGCCCGTAGGTGATCTCCATCTGTTGATAGACCGCGTCCGGGTGGCGCTGGTCGGAGCGGGTCCCGCTCACCCGGAGGATGTTGTCACCCACCTCCAGGCTGACCTGGTCCGGGTCGATGCCGGGCAGCTCCAACTTGACCACCACCGCGTTCTGGCGCTTGTCGAAGTACACGTCGGCGTTGGGCCGGAAAGCAGGCCTTGCCGTACCGGGGCACCCGTTCTCCGCGGAGCAGCTCGAGGAACATCTTGTCCACCTCACGCTGCAGCCGCTGCAAACCGGGACGGATCATCTTTGCGTCTTGGTTCCACTCCGCGACCTCGCCTGAGTAGATTTTCGTACGTACGTTCTTCGAGCGCTGAGGCATTCCGGAGGCTGTTCCGACTATTCAGGGCGGCCAGCGCCTCCAGCACTTTTCCCAACTCCTCGATCTGCCGGCCGTACTCGGCCCAGTCGCCGAGCTTCTGCGCCGCGATGGCCGCCTGATAGAGCTGATTGGCCTGCGCGATCAGCGCCGCCCGATCGCTCGTCAGCGTGGTGGTCGTGCTTCCCGGTACGGTGGTGGTGGTCGTCCCGCTCGGCACCGTCGTGGTCGTCGTCCCGCTCGGCACCGTGGTGGTGGTGCTGCCCGGCGTGGTCGTAGTGGTCGACCCCGTGTCGATCGCGCTCACCGAAGATCTTCGTCAAGGCGTCGCTGAGGGTGGGCTCCATGACCACCTGGTCGCCGTAGCTGACGATCACCCGGGTCAACTCGGGGATGGGGCTCTGCTGGGCCTGCAGGTAGAGCGGCTCGAAGTACATGACCGACTGGTTGATGGGCACCACCAGCAGATTGCCGCGGATCACCTGGCTTCCCGACTGGTTCCAAAGAGTGAGTTGCGACGATATGATCGGGTCGTTGCTGATGCGGGCTTCCACCTGGGAGGGCCCGAAGACCAGCTTGTCCTTCGGAAAATCGATGACGAGCAGCTCACCGTAGTGCTCCCCGTCCTGCCGGGCGACCATGAGCGAGGCCAGGTTCTTCTTGGTCAGAGGAGCGAACGGCTGCAACAGGGCGAACTCGGGCGCGGTCTCGCCGGGCAGTGCGAGCACTTCGTAGTACGGCACCACCGGGATCTCCTCGGCTCCGTAGATCTCCGTGGGGATCTCCCACACGTCTTCCTTGTTGTAGAAGATCTGGGGATCCTTCATGTGATAGATGGTCAAGACGTCCGCCTGCACGCTGTAGAGGTCCTCGGGATAGCGCATGTGGGCGCGGAGATCGGCCGGCATCTGATCACCCGGTGTGAAGAGACCCTTGAACACCTTGCCCCAGGCGTTGGCCAACGGGTCGGCGCCGTCTATCTGGTAGAAGGTCACCCGGCCGTCGTAGGCGTTGATGACCACCTTGATCGGGTTGCGCATGTAGTTGTTGCCGTCCGCCCGGGGCTGCGAATACGGAAATCTGCCGCTCGTGGTGTAGGCGTCCCACATCCACACCAGGGAGCCGTCATCGCGGATCACCAGGTAGGGATCCTTGTCGTACGTGAGGAATGGGGCGAGGGCCTGCACCCGTTCCTTGATGGTCCGGCGGAACATGACGCGGGAATCAGCAGTCAGCGAGCTGGAGACGAACAGCTTCAAGGTCCGGAAGCGGAAGCTGAAGGCGGCCTGCCGGATCTTGTTGCCGATGGCGATGCCGCCTTGGCCCTGGTAGGTGGCGGAAACGTTCGTGTCGCCCTTGGGATAGTCGAACTCGGGGCTGGTGGTCTTCACCACGACGAATTGGTTGCCCAGTTCTCCGTAGTAGATCTCGGGCCGGGTGATCTTGAGGTCGGTGTCGGTGCGCGGAGGTATGTCGCGCACCATGAGGATGGGCAGCCCGTCGCCGCCGGCCTCGTTCACCGGGCTGACCACGGCTCCGTAGCCGTGCGTGTAGGTGAGGTGCTGGTTCACCCAGGTCTGGGACTGCTTCTGCAATTGGGTCTGATCGAGCTCTCGGGCGCTGACGAGGACTTGGCGGTACTTGCCGTCGATCGTATAGCGGTCGACGTCCACGTCCTTGAAGGCGTAGTAGAGGCGGATCTCCTGGATCTGGGAGTAGGTGGAGAGCGCCGGCCGGGGTTCCCACAGACGGACGTTGTCGATGGTCCCCGAATTGGCCCTGATGTCGGCGGCCGTGAGATCGTTCGTAGCGGCCAGGGGGACGTTGGTGATCTTGTCCAGACCGAAGGCCCAGCGGGTGGCCTCGATGTTGTTGGCTATGTAGGGCGTCTCGGCGGATGATCTCGTTGGGAGAGACGCGGTATTGCTGAACGATGGCGGGATAGGCTTTGCCGGCGATGGCCCAGGTGAGGAACATGATGACGATCGCCACGGCCGGGAGCCTCCAGCCTCGGTAGCGGATGTTGGCCAAGAAGATGGCTGCCGCGACGAGCGACACGATGGCCAGGAAGTGAAGCACCGGCAGTGAGGCGTGGACGTCGGTGTAGCTGGCCCCGAAGACCACTCCCCGCTTGGAGTAGTTGAGCGCCCACGATCTGGATCATGTAGTCCCCGGCCTTGGCCACCATGGCCAGGGCCAGGATCACCGACAGATGGGCCTTGACGTGAGGGGCCAGGCGCACCCTGCTGCTTGTCGTTCAGGACCATCGCCCGGTCGACCACGTAGGTGAAACTGGTGGCGATGAAGGTGAACAGGAGGGCGACGCCCACGAAATTCACCAGCGTCTTCCAGACCGGCAGGGTGAACACGAAGAAGGCGGCGTCCTTTCCAAAGAGAGGGTCCGTGTAGCCGAAATCGCCCTGGTTCAGAAAGAGCAGCACCTGCTCCCAGCGCCCGCTGTAGATGACGCCGATGACGATCGCGATCACGATGGAAACGATCAGCATCAGCCGGCCGGGCCAGCGGCGGCGCGCGGCCAACTCGAAGACCTCGCCATCCTCGGCCCCGCGCACCGGGAGCAGGCGCGGGGAGATCTTGCGGGCCAGCCACAGACTGCCGTAGAAGATGATGAAGAACACGACCGCGAAGAAGACCCCGACGGCCAACCGGGCCACTATCGGGGTCCAGAAGACGGTGGTGTAGCCGACTTCCTGGTACCAGAGGTAGTTGGTCCAGATGCGGGAGAAGACGCCTCCCACGCCAAAGACGATCACCAGTATGATGGCGAGGATCGTGGCCCGCCGCAGCGGTCCCGGTTTGAGGCGGAGGATGCGCCCGCGCTTGCCGGTCTTGGCCGCTTTCTTGGCCTTCGGCGGCGTCTTTGTCGGAGATCCTGTATCAGGTGAGATGACTACGGCCCTCCCTCTCGACTCTCACTCCGGTGGTCGCCACGGGCGGTCGCCACGGATGGTCGCCACACTTTATCATCCGAGCTTCTTGACCACCTCTTGAGCCGGTCCCAACTCGTGGACGGCGTCCCAGACGGCCCCTCTTGACGTGAGAGCGAGACGGGCCGCGGCGACGTCCCTGAGCGACACCCTCAATGCCAGCCCGCACCCGGGGCTGAGCTCGCGCGGAGGGGGGACCACCTCCAGTTCGATCCCCGCTTGGCGGAGGATGTCCTCGGCGGCCATGGCCTGGTGCGTGGTGGCGAACGTGAAGATCGCTTTCTTGCTGCGCCGGGGCATGCGACGGGTCAGAAGGTGACGACTTTGGCGGCTTCACACATCAACTGCTGCAGGAGGGGGATCGAGCCCGGCTCGCCCACGGCCAGCCGGGCTCGCACGCCGTAGTAGTCCATGCAGGTCCCGCACACGTAGATCGGGCAGCCCCGCTCGGCCAGCCGCCTCAATCCCTCGAGCACCGGTGAATCGTCCAGGGCCAGGAATATCCCGCGATTGGCGAAGGCGAAGGTGGCGGTGCCCTCCAGCCGCTCGTGAAAGCTGTTCCAGAAAGCTTGGGCCAGCCGTCTGCCTATCTCGGGGTCCGTTCCCAGGGAATCCGAGCGGACGTAGTACAAGGTCTGGGCGGCGTCGTCGCTCATGGTTCCTCCTCGGGAGTTCAGCGAGGTTCTAGCGGGCGTGCGCGAGCACGATGGTCACGCGCTCGGTCGGCAGGGTGGCCCTGGTGACTTCCAGCGAGGGTCCGTCTGCGCGCTCCACCGTTTCCTGCGTCGCCAGGAACGGCTCTACCGGAGCGATCGGGAAAGCCGGCCTTGTCGGTCTTGTAGTGGATGGGGATCACGATGCGCGGATCGAGCGCCTCCACCACGGCGGCCGCCTGGTCGTGGTCGATGGTGAAGAAGCCTCCCACCGGTACGAGCAGGACGTCCACTCTGCCGATGGCCTGCACGGTGGCGGCGTCAAGGGTGTGGCCGAGGTCGCCCAGGTGGACCAGGCGCACATCGCCGTCATCCAGGATCACGATGGTGTTCCGGCCCCGCTTGCTGCCCCCGGCCTCGTCGTGGGCCACCTCGACGCCGGTTATCTGCAGGGAGCCCACGGTCTCAGCGGCCGGATGCACGAACACGAGCGGATCTCCGGGTATGGTGTCGGTGGCCCCGTGGTCGTCATGAGTGTGGGTCGCGACCACCACGTCGGCGGGTTCGTCGATCGGCGTCGTACCCGACCGCTCCATCGAAGGCCCCGTGTCGGTACGGGTCAAGGATCACCCGGGTTCCGTCCGCGGTCTCGACGAGAAAGGAAGCATGGCCGTAGTAGGTGAGTCTCATGGTGATCGCCTCCCGTGGCTGCTTTGATTGCCGCGGATAGGTTAGCGGATTGAGCTAAGGGGTAACAACAAGCGGGGCCTCGCGCGGATACTGCTGACCTCGAGCCGCGGCGAGCAAGGCGGTAGTCTGCTATAATACCCCCTTGGGTATAAAGAACATGGGTGGAGAGATCGGCGGCCGCACGTGCGCACCGATCCGCCCCGTCGGCTAAGATAGAAAGAGGGCCGATCGGCCGGCTCGCAACAGCAAGGAGAATGACATGAGCGGTGGGACGGTGCAGGAAGTCAACGCGCAGGAGTTCGACCAGGTGGTGTCCACGTCCACCGTACCAGTGGTGGCCGACTTCTGGGCACCTTGGTGCGGTCCGTGCCGCATGGTGGGGCCGGTGCTCGAGAAGCTGGCTTCCGATCACGGTGACAAGGTGAGCGTCGTCAAGGTGAACGTCGACGTGAACCAGGAACTGGCGGCGCGTTACAAGGTCATGAGCATCCCCACCGTCATCTTGTTCGATGGGGGAGCGCTCAAGACCCAACTGATCGGCGCCCGCAGCCAGAAGCGACTACGAGAAAGAGTTCGGCCTGGCTTGAGAGAGGGAGGCAAAGCCTGATGGCTTCCTACGACCTGAAGTGCCGCTCGTGCGGCGATGAGTTCGAAGTGTTCGTGCTCGGCTTTCTCAAGGACGACGCCAAGGTGTGTCCCGTACTGCGGCGGGCGCGAGGTGGAGCAGCGTTTCACCGGGTTCGGCGGCGTGATCGGTCTCGGTCCGGCAGCTCCGTCTTGCGTCGACAGCGGCAGATGCGAGCCGGATCGTTGCTCGCCCAGCTCAGGCTTCAGCTGACCGCGCTAGCGGGACCCGTGCGGTCCCCACGGCGTGACCGATAATCGGTGTCGGCCGCGTCGATACTCGCTGGCGAGCGCCGCCGGGACGCTGCGGCTCGGCCGGTGCTGACGACGCAAAGGAGCTGAATGTACCCCGAGCTGTTCCATATCGGCGGCTTCACCATGAACTCGTTCGGGGTGATGATGGCCCTGGCGTTCATCGCCGCCGGATTCGTCGGACACTGGCAGTTCAAGAAACGGGGCGTCAAACCCGACTTCGTCTATGGGCTTCTCATCGCGGCCGTCATCGGCGGCCTGCTGGGGGCCAAGATCCACTACCTCATCCTCCACCCCTCGGAGTGGCCGGGCAATCTGCTGAGCGGCGGCGGCCTGGTGTGGTTCGGCGGGCTGTTCGGCGCGCATCCTGGCAGTGGTGATCGTCACGCTGCTCTCCAAGCAACGGTTGGCGGCCGTGATGGACGCCGGGGCCATGGCTGTAGCCGTGGGCTACACGGTGGGCCGGATGGGCTGCTTTCTGCGCGGTGACGACTACGGGGTTCCCACCAATCTACCTTGGGGTATGTCCTTCCCCAAGGGTCTTCCTCCCACGACGGTGAAGGTGCATCCCACCCAACTGTATGAGGCCGCGGCCTCCTTGGTCATCTTCGCGCTCCTCCTGTGGGTCATCTCCCCTCGGTTCAAGCGGGAGGGCCCCCTGATGTTCGCCTACGCTGGTCCTCGCGGGGGTGGAGCGGTTCCTGGTGGAATACATCCGCACCAACAAGCCGGTGGCCCTGGGGCTGACCCAGCAGCAGTGGATCAGCATCGCGCTCGTCGTCATCGGGATCGCGGGCATGTGGTGGTTCGGCACTCACGGCCGGATGCGCACGGCTGTTGTCGGCAAGGACCCCGCGCCGGCAGCGAAGGCGCCTCTGTCGGGCGCACGCAAGAGCGGTGGCTAGAGCCGTCAGTTCCGGCGTCGCCTGGAGGCTCGCGGCTGCGGCGCGTGCCCGCGGAGTGACGAGCCCAAGATCGATCCGCAGTGCGGCTGTCACGGCGGTACTTGTCGCACTGCTCTCGCTCTCGTTCGTGGGATGTGGCTCCACGCACGACCGCCGGAGGTTCGGCTCGCGCTGCTGCCGATTTCTCCGGCGTCACGCTCGACGGGACGACGTCTCTCTTGAGTGAATACCGGGGCAAGCCCCTGGTGCTCGCCTTCATGGCCAGTTGGTGAAGCTCCTGCCGGGCGGAGGCGTCCGAACTCGATAGGTTCTATCGAGACGAGTCGGCAAGAGCGGGGCTGTTGGTGGTGGCGGTGAGCGACAGCAAGGGTGCGATTCAGGGGTTCATGGCCGAGGGCGGGTACACGTTCCCGGTGATGCTCGACCCGGGCAATCTGGGAGGCCGGTACGGGGTGCGGGCTGTCCCCACCCTCGTGGTGATCGACTCCGAGGGTCGCGTGGCCAAGACCATCGTCGGCGGCGTCACCGCCGCGGATCTCTCCAGCCTGGTGGATGACCTTACCCGCTGAGCTCGGCGTCACCGCCTTCCTCATTGCTCTGGCGGGAGGAGCGGCGAGTTTCCTGAGTCCGTGCGTCCTTCCCCTCCTTCCTGCTTACCTCTCCTTCGTCTCCGGCTTGAGCGTCGAGGAGCTAAAGAAGGGCGACCGACGGGTGGTGCTGAGCACGGTGGCTTTCGTGCTCGGTTTTTCCCTGGTGTTCACGGTTCTGGGCGCGGGTTTCTCCTTCGCCGGAGTCCTGGTGGCCAACCAGCGGGTGCTCCAGATCGTGGCCGGGGCGGTGCTCGTGGTGCTGGGCGCGATCATCGCCGGGTTGGCAACGCCTCGGTTCATGCAGCGAGACTTGCGGCCTCTCCTGAGCAAGGTGCCTCGGGGACCCGCGGGGGCGTTCATCATGGGGGTGGCCTTCGCTTTCGGGTGGACGCCGTGCGTGGGTCCGGTCCTGGCCTCGATCTTGACCATGGCCGCCTCCGGCAGCGATCCCGCCGCCGGGGCGCTTCTGCTCTTCGTCTATTCATTGGGATTGGGGATACCGTTCCTGGTTTCGGGGTTCTTCGTGGGCCGGGCTCTGCGCGCCTTCTCCAGGGTGAGGCGGCACCTGCGTGTCATCCAGATCGTCTGCGGGGTTATCCTGGTGGTGTATGGCGCCCTCCTGATCGGAGGACAGTTCAGCTGGCTGTCGGCCCGTCTGTCCGGTTGGGGACTGCTGTGACGGCTGATTTCGGGGTAGTGATCGCCGGGCCGGGCCGGCGATAGCGGAACTGGCCTTCATCGTCCGGCGTCACAGAGGCGACAGGGTTTCGACGCGGGGGGGAACGATGAGCAAGATCCGAGTCCGCAAGGGGTGGCTGGCAGGCGTCATGGTCATTCTGATCCTCGCGCTCGCCGCGGCAGTGGGAGTCGGCGGGTGTGGTGGCGGCAGTGAAAGTGTGAACCGAATAAGCCCCACCACGACCTACGCGGGGGCGATGACCACGGCGGGAGTGACGACGACCGCCGCAGCCGGGCAGAGCAGAAGCGACGAGGCCGCGGGGGCTCCTTCAGCCGATGGGACCTTTGGGCCGATCAACGGTTCGGGAGGCGACGTGACCGGCACTCTCACCGCGCTTGAGTCGGCCAACTCCCAGAAGGTCATCAGCGACGCGCAACTTCAGATCGAGGTGGAGACCGGGAAGTTCCAGAGCGCGTTCGAGCAGGCGCTGCTGATCGCCGACCGCTACGGGGGCTACATCATCAGTTCCGGCTCCCAGGCCAGCGGGGAGGAAGGCAGCATGAAGAGCGGCACCATCGCCGTACGGGTGCCCGCGGCCTCCTTCAGCCGCGCTCTCAACGACGCCGACAAGGTGGGCAACGTCAAGAACCGGCAGATCCAGACCCAGGACGTGACCGAGGAATATGTCGATCTGCAGGCCCGCATCACCAACTCTCAGGCTCACGTCAAGGCGCTGCTCGACCTTCTCGCCCGCGCCAAGACCGTCGACGAGATCCTGCAGGTCCAGCAGGTGCTCACCTCCGCCCAGCAACAGTTGGAGGAGCTCCAGGGCCGTCTCCGCTTCCTCGAGGAGCACACAAGCTACTCGACCATCACCATGGCTATCTACGAGACCGGCGTAGTGGTCACTCCCGTTGGGGAGTGGGGGATCACCAAGGCCTTCAAGGATGCGCTTCACAACCTGGTGAAAGCCATGAACTCGATCGTGCGGGGCCTGGGCGTGATGATCCCGGTGTTGGTCTTGTTGGCTATCATCGCCTACATCGTGTACCGGATAGTGCGGGCCTCGACTCGGCATCGCCGGGAGCGGGAGCAGGCCCGGTATCAACTCTACCCACAGGGGTGGGGTGGGCCGGCGGTTCACCAGCCCGGCCCGGGTTTCCCGCCTGGCCAGGTCGCTCAACCTGAGCCCGGGTGACCAGGCGCCGGCCGCTCAGGCCGGCGCGGCACCCCAGGCGACCGGCGCCGAGGGTCCGACCGGCGAAGGGCCGGCCGTCTAGCGCCGGCAATCAGCAACAGTCTTCTTGCCCCGGCCGGGCCGGGAGCGCCAGGAGCCTTGTTTCCTGGTTCTCCCGGCCCGGCCGGTGTATACTGCCAGCCTCGCGTCGCCCTAGTACGGGCGGTGGCTCGCAAAAGTCCCGTCCGGCGGCGAGTGTACAATTCCATACCACACCCCTGCTCCGGCAGTGAGGCCGGGGCCGCTTAGACCGTAGGAGGTGATTCAAACTGAACAGCTATGAGCTGGTTCTTATCCTGCGCACCGACGTGGAGGATCAAGAACGAACCGCGGTGCTTGATCGCACCAAAGAGATCATCACGGGTGACAAAGGCGTCATCCTGAAGATCGACGAGTGGGGCAAGAGGCGTCTCGCGTACGAGATCAAGGATGTCTTCGACGGCGTCTATTACATCCTCTACTTCGAGGCGACGGCCAAGACGCTCGACGAAGTGACCCGAGTCCTCGGTATCACCGACAGCGTCCTGCGCTTCATGCCGCTCCGCCACGAGAAACCGTTCGGCTTCCCGCAGCCTGTTGCCGCGCCCGCACCGGCCGCGGCGGTCGCTGCACCTGTTGCCGCGGTTGCCACCGAAGAAGTCTAGTCGAAGGAGCAGAAGATGGCTCGCGGTATCGCACACGTGACCCTGGTGGGCAATCTGACCCGCGACCCTGAGCTCCGTCAGACCCCGAGCGGCACCTCGGTGTGCCAGTTCGGAGTGGCGGTCAATTCCGTCGTACAAGGACTGCGTCGGGCCAGTGGATCGAGAAGCCGAACTTCTTCGATGTGGTCGTCTGGGGAACCCAGGGCGAGAACTGTGCCCAGTACCTCAGCAAGGGCCGGCAGGTGGCGGTCGACGGCCGTCTCGACCAGCGCAGCTGGGAAGCTCAAGACGGCACCAAGCGCAGCAAGGTGGAGATCATCGCCGAGACCGTCATGTTCATCGGCGGCCAGAGACGAAGCTCGCGAGCCCGTGTCCCGGGCCGGAGCTCAGCAAGCGCCCGGCGCAGCGGCGCAAGACGATTTTCGTGACATCGATTTCGGGGGCGACGACATTCCCTTCTAGTCGTTCCCAAGGAGGTTAAAGAAGGTGGCGAATCTCAAGAAGCCGCAACGGCGAACCCGCCCTGTCTCCGGCAATCGGCGGCGCAAGTACTGCTTCTTCTGCAAGGAAGGTGTCGAGGTAGTCGACTACAAGGACTACGGTACGCTCCGCCGGTTCATGTCGGAGCGGGGCAAGATCCGGTCCCGCCGCACCACCGGTGCGTGTCGCCGCCATCAGCGGCAGGTCGCAGTGGCGATCAAACGGGCCCGCGAGGTCGCACTGCTTCCGTACAGCAGCCGGTAGAGAGCTGCTTGTCCCATGAAGGCGTCCTTCCCAGTCGCGCTTGCCCCGGTAGGCAAGGCGACGGCGATCACCGTCGTCATGGGCCTGTGCATGGCCGTCTTGCCGCTTGTCCGCCGTGGTGCTCATACCCTTTCTCCCGCTGCCGATGGCGCATGTGGTCGCTCGCTGGGGTGTTCTGCCCGGCCTGCTGGTCGCGGTGGCGTCGGGGGCGTTGGTCTTCGTGGGTGTGGGCATGGGCACCGCGGTGCTGGTGTTCGTGATCACTCTGGGCGTGGGAATGGTCGTTGGCCTAGCGGTACGGAGGGGATGGAGGTTCGGGAGGAGTCTCGCGGCCACCGCCGGCGCCGCTCTGGTGGCTTTGAGTCTATCGGGCCGCGACCCTGTGGTTGGCGTTGGGTCTCGACCTCGACCCGGCTCCGCGAGAGTGTCGACAGCTCCATCGCCGAGGCGGCGGCGCTCTACACGCGGATGGGCGTGAGCGCGGAGACGACCGACTCGGTCTCGGCGCAGCTCCGTCAGATAGCGCACGTCGTGCCGTATCTGACCCCCGGGCTGGTGGGTATGGGAGCGGTGCTCTTGGCCGGCTGTTCCCTCGGTCTGGCCTACCTGCTCTTCCCGCGGGTGCGGGAGAAGGTGGCGGTCAGTCTGTCACTGTCCGGGTTCCGGATGCATTGGGCGACGGCGTACGTGTCCATCGCCGGACTGGCCATGCTGGTGTTCGCTCGAGGCGACGGTGAGTGGCGCACTGTCGTGTTGTATGTTGGGCTCAACGTGCTGCTGGTTTCGCAGACGTTGTTCTTCGTGCAGGGGCTGGCCGTGACGCGCTGGTTCGTCACGACCCGGCACCTGCGTCCGGGGCCTCGGACGGCGTTGTACATCGGGGCCATTTTGGGGCAGGTGCTCTTCCAGCTCACGGGGTTGGTGGGGCTGTTCGATACCTGGCTGGACTATCGCAAGCGTTTCGCCCTCAAGAGCCCGGGGACGGGCCCGGCGAGGTGAGATTCACAAGGAGTGACATATGGAGATAATCCTACTGCAGGACGTTGAGAAGCTCGGGAAGAAGGGAGAGGTGGCGAACGTGTCCGACGGATACGCGCGCAACTACCTGTTCCCGCAGCAAGCTGGCCGAGAGGGCCACGCCGGGCCGCATCGCCGTGGTACGGCAGATCATGGAAGAGAAGGCGGCGCACGCACGGCGCGAAGCCGAGCGGGCCGACGAGACGAGGGACATCCTCTCCAAGACCGTGCTCACCATCCCCGCCTCGGTCGGGTCCGGGGACCGGCTCTTCGGTTCGGTCACCAATCAGGACATCGCCAACGCCATCTTCGCGGCCCGCAAGATCCGGGTGGACAAGCGCAACATCGCCCTGGAGGATCCCATCAAGACCGTGGGAACGTTCATGGTCAAGGTCGACGTGCACAACAGCGTGGAGCCGGCCGACGTCAAGGTCATCGTGGTGCCGGAGGATGCCAAAGCTTAGGGGCGCGCATGGAGATGATGGCAGGCAGCGGAGGCGGCGGGGGGCAGGGCGGGGTAGACTACCTTCTCCCGCAGAACCTCGACGCCGAGATATCGGTCCTCGGCGCGAGCATGCTCACGCCCAACGTCATCCCCGGGGTGAGCGAGATCGTCCGGCCGCACCAGTTCTACCGGCAGGCTCACCAGCGCATCTTCGAGGTCATCGAGGATCTGTTCTCGAGGGGCGAACCGGTCGACCCCATCACGGTCAGCGAGGAACTGGCCAACCGCGCCAGCCTCGAGCCGGTGGGGGGACGGGCGTTCATCCACAGCCTGGTCACGGCCGTCCCCGCCGCCACGAACGCCCGACACTACGCCGAGATCGTCCGGGAGAACTACTACCTGCGCTCGCTCATCAAGGTCGGCGGCGAGATCACCGAGATGGGCTACCGGCGCGAGCAGCCGCCCATGGATCTCATCGACAAGGCCGAGCAGATGGTGTTCGAGATCTCCCAGACCCGCGTGGCCGGGGAGTTCGAGCCTATCGGCGAGCTGATCAGCGAGAACTTCGCCGAGCTGGAGCGGACCATGTCCGAAGGCCACCACACGGTCGGCTGCGAGACGGGCTTCCGCGACCTGGATGCCATCATCAGCGGCTTCCAGCCGGCCAACCTGGTGATCCTGGCCGCCCGCCCGTCCATGGGCAAGACCGCCCTCGCCCTCAACATCGCCCGCAACGTGGCCGTCGACCAGAGCAAAGGCGTGGGGATCTTCAGCCTGGAGATGTCCAAGAACGAGGTCGTCAACCGGATGATGTGCTCCGAGGCCCGGGTGGACAGCTGGCGGGTGCGACGCGGCATCCTGCAGCCCAACGAGTGGAGCAAACTGGCGGCGGCCTGCACGCCCCTCCACACGGCCCCCATCTTCATCGACGACAGCGCTTCGCTCAACCTCATGGAGATCCGGGCCAAGGCCCGGCGGCTCAAAGCCAAGGAGAAGAGCCTGGGGCTGATCATCGTCGACTACCTGCAGCTCATGATGGGCGACACGAGCGCCGAGAACCGGCAGCAGGAGATCTCCCGGATCTCTCGGGGGCTCAAGATCCTGGCCCGGGAGCTGGAGGTGCCCGTGCTGGCGCTGTCGCAGCTTTCGCGGCAGGTGGAGCAGCGGGCCGGGCAACAAGCCGGTGCTGTCGGATCTGAGGGAATCGGGCGCTATTGAACAAGACGCGGACGTGGTGTTGTTCATCTACCGCGACGAAGTCTACAACCGCGACAGCCCCGAAAAGGGCACGGCCGAGATCATCGTGGGCAAGCAACGGAACGGCCCCATCGGCGAGTGCAAGATGGCCTTCAGCCAGAGCTACACCCGATTCCTCGATCTGGCGGACAAGCGTCTGACACCATAGCGCCGGTGCACGGAGGTTCCATGGCCGCTCGGACCGACAGGCAGTACGACGTGATCATCGTGGGCGGAGGCCCCGCCGGGATCTTCGCGGCCCTCGAGTTGGCTCGCCATTCCGACCAAGCGCGTGCTTCTCCTGGAGAAAGGTGCCGATATCTCCGAGCGGCGCTGCCCGGCTCGGGTCACCGGTTCGTGCTCTCATTGTCCCACCTGTGACATCACCACCGGTTGGGGAGGGGCGGGAGCCTTCTCCGACGGCAAGCTCACGCTGGGATCCGAAGTCGGCGGATGGCTGGGCGAATACGTGGATGAGGCCGCGTTACGGGCGCTCATCTCCGACGTCGATCAGGTGTATAGGGAGTTCGGGGCTCCGGACCGGCTGTACGGCGACGAGCCCGAGAAGCTCGACCGCTGGACCGATCTGGCGGCGCGGCAGGGTCTGCGGCTGGTCCGCTCTCCGGTGCGGCATCTGGGCACCGAGCGGGCGGCCGAAGTGCTGGCCGCCATGCGGGCGGAGCTTGAAGACAAGGTCACCATCCTCACTCACACCGGGGTGGCGGCGGTCGCGACTGATGGCGACGCCGCCGCGGGGTCGTCCGGCCCGGTGGCCGGCGCGGCCCGAGCGCGCGTCACCGGAGTGGTCACGGCAACCGGCGAGGTGTACCGGAGCCCGGTGGTGATCGCCGCCCCCGGCCGTGACGGGTCGGCGTGGCTCACCGAAGAGGCGGGGCGGCTGGGGATCCCCCTGGTGAGCAATGCGGTGGACATCGGGGTGCGGGTGGAAGTGCCGGCGGTGGTCACCGACATCATCACCGACGATCTCTACGAGCCCAAGCTGCTGTACACGTCGCGACACTTCGAGGACCAGGTGCGCACCTTCTGCATGAACCCGCATGGGGTGGTCTGCACCGAGAGCTGGGGCGACGCCGTCACCGTGAATGGTCACAGCTACGCCAACGCCGACCACAAGACCGCGAACACCAACTTCGCCCTTCTCGTCTCCACTCGCTTCACCGTGCCGTTCAAGGAGCCGATAGCCTACGGCAAGTCGATCGCCCGATTGGCCAATATGCTGGGCAGGGACATCTTGGTGCAGCGGCTGGGCGACCTGCGGGCGGGACATCGCACCACGCCCGAGCGTCTTCGCCGCGGCCTGGTGGAACCTACGCTGCGCGCCGCCACCCCGGGCGACCTCAGCTTCGCCCTGCCCTATCGTCACCTCCGCGACCTGATAGACATGCTGGACGCGCTCGACGCGCTCCTGCCCGGAGTGGGCGCGCGCGACACGCTGCTGTACGGCGCCGAGGTCAAGTTCTACTCCTCGCGGCTCGCGCTGGACCCCGATCTGCAGACGCCGGTCGCGGGACTGTACGCGGTGGGCGACGGCGCCGGGGTGACGCGCGGGCTGGTACAGGCATCGGCATCCGGTCTGGTGGCGGCTCGGGCGTTGACACGAGGGAGATGAGTCCTCGTGCGGACCAGCAGGGCGACGGTCGACCCATGAACGCCGGTCTTCGACAACGACTTCCCCTGTACCCCAGCCAGCTCATGACCGGCTTTGTGCTGGTGTCGATGGGTCCACTACTTGACTCCATGATGCGGGATCTCGGATTCTCACTTTCCCAGGGCGGCCTGATCTCCCTCTCGTTCTTTTCCGGACAGGTGATCGGGATCATCTGCATCAACACCGGCATGGCCGGGATCTCCTGCGAAGCGCATACTGGTGATGGGAGCTTTTCTCCAGGCTGTCTTTCTTGTTGTCGCGGGGCTCGTCTCCTGGGACCGATGGTCGCTTCTGGCCGCGTTTCTCGCCCTGGGAATCGGGTGGGCTTTCTTCAACACCATTGGCTGGATGTGGGTCCCCGTGCATATCAAGAAGGGGACGGCGGCGGCGATCCTCTCGATGAGCCTGTTCTTCGCTTTCGGGAACATGGTCGGTCCTCTCGCGGTCGGCTCGCTGCTAGCCGCAGGCGTCACGTGGCGATGGGTTCTCGCGGGGGAAGGCGTCGCCTCACTGATGTTCGGGCTCGCGTTTCTGCGGCTGGCGTTTGCCGACATACCCGGTCGCGAGAACTTACGGGCTTCTCAAGTGAAGGAAGTGGGCCGATTCAACCCCGGGCTGGTCGCGAGCATGCTGATCGCCTCCTTTCTGTACGTCGGTGTGGAAACGAGCATTACCGTATGGCTCACCAAGTCCCAAATCGACATCTTCGGCGCCGGCGCGGATCTGGCCAGCCTCTCAGTGACGCTCTTCTGGGTGGGGGTGATAGGCGGTCGCCTGATCGCCATCCCGGCAAGTCGCCGGTTCTCGCCTTCCCGGATAGTCGTCGTGTGTGGGGCAGGCCTAGCTGTTTTCAGCGTGGCACTCGCCTACGCCCCGACACAAAGCGCCGCCTTCGTTCTCGCGTTCGGCGCGGGTCTGGCCGCCTCCGCGACTTTTGGGCTTGTCGGCAGCTATGCGAGCAAGTTCCCGCTCTGGTATGCGGGTGTCGTATCCTCGACCTTCTTGCTTCTTGGAGGAGCCGGAAGCATGGTCATCCCCTATCTCATGGGCCCCCTGGCGGACAATGCGGGCTTTCGGGTGGCGATCTCCATGCTGGCGATCCCTGCGCTCGCCTACGCGCTTCTCGCCCTCTTTATCCACTCGAAATCAGGGGAGGGGAAACCTAGGACGGCGACACAACCCGATGAAAGTGAACCCGCGGACGCGACGGCCATCCCGAAGTGCACCTCTGATCGATGACTCCATCTTTCGCCGCCCCGGCGGCGACCCGACTTGTGCGCTACATTCCCCTCTGGGAAGTGTTAGAGTGGGCTCGACCTGGGAGCCGTCCAGCCACGCTTTGGGGTCACACCCGCGAGAAGGCCGCCAGGTTTTGACTGCTTCCCTGCCACTCAAGGAGTCTGCACCGTGAAGACAATCGACCTGGAGAACCATTTCGCCACAGATCTATGGATGGAGGCCCTCCGCAATAACAAGGGGTACCCGCGCGTCGAAGAAGGCAGAGGGATCGGCTACCACGCCGATTCATGGATACCCATCGGAGCCACGGGAGCGCGAGAGAAGCTGCTCGATCTAGGCGAGGGGCGGTTACGACTGATGGACGCCGCGGGTGTCGACTTCGCGGCTCTCTCCCTTACCGCGCCGGGTGTCGAGCAGTTCGAACCAGCGCTGGGAACGAAGATAGCCAGGGACGCGAACGACACTCTTGCCGACGCCTGCGCGGGGAATCCGGACCGCTTGGGGGGCTTTGCCACGTTGGCCCCCAAGGACGTCGACGTTGCTGTGAAAGAACTGGAGCGGTGCGCAAAGGACCTTGGATTTGCGGGCTGGAACACCCACTCGAACTTCGGGGACTCTCGCCTGGATGAGAAGCGGTACTGGCCCCTCTTGGCCAAAGCCGAAGAACTGGACATAGCCATCTACCTGCACCCGACCGTCCCCATGATCCCTGAGTTGCGCGACTTCGGGATCACCCTCAGCGGTCCCAACTTCGGCTTCGGCACGGATGTCATGTTCACTTTCCTGCGCATGATCACGCGGGGGGTGTTCGACGCGTTTCCGAGGCTCAAGATCATTCTGGGCCATTTCGGGGAAGCGCTTCCCTTTCTGCTCAACCGCGTGGATTGCGCCTACAGGCAGGGTTGGCCCGAGCCGAATCCGGAGATTGGCCCCGGTAGTGCGCATCCGGCCAGCCACTACCTGCTCAACAACATGTGGGTGACCACCAGCGGCAACTACCTGCCCGCCGCCTATTTCTGCACCAGGGACAGCATCGGGATGGATAAGATCCTCCTCGCGACCGATCACCCGTACGAGAGGATCGAGGAGGGTATCGACTTCCTCAAGAGTCTGACCCTTTCCGACAGGGAGAAGGCGATGGTCTGCGGGGAGAACGCGGTCGCCTTGGGGTTCAGTCGCTAGCGTGGGAACCGGTGCTCGACGAAAGGGGGGCGAAGAAGACCGGGGTCTATGCTTGCAGGGGGCAAATGTACAGTTTGATGGTTGAGGAGGAAGCAATGGGGCAACTCCAGGATAAACCCTACAGTCGTCGCGAATTCCTAAGAATCACCGGCATCACGGGGGCCACCATTGGCCTGGGCGCCGGTCTTGGCGGACTGGCGGCCGCCTGCGGTGGAGAGGCTGAGACCACCACCACGAGTGCCGCAGCCACCACCACGAGTGCCGCAGCCACCACGACCAGCATCGCTGCCACCACGACCTCGGTCAGCACGGGACCTGAGACGGGGAGCGAGTTCAAGATCGGCTTCGCGTCGCCTCTCACGGGCCCTCTCGCCGCGTTTGCGGCGACGGATAAGTACTGCGTCGAGCGCTGGAATGAAGTGGCAGGGGACGGGATCGTGGGTGGGGACGGCAAGAAGCACCCGATCACGATCATCCTCCAGGACACTCAGTCGGACTCCAACAGGGCATCGCAGGTTACCGGCGACCTGATCAACAACACTAAGGTCGACTTGATGCTGGCCGGGTCGACCGGAGATACGACCATACCGGTGGCTGACCAGTGTGAGGCCGCCGGCGTGCCCAGCTTCGGCACGGACACCATCTGGCAGGCTTGGTTCAATGGCCGGAAGGGCGACCCGAAGGTCGGCTTCAAGTGGACCTATCACGCTTTTTGGGCTGCCGACGACAGCCAGGTGATGTACTTCGCCATGTGGGAACAGATCCCGAACAACAAGGTCTACGGAGCCCTGTGGCCCAATGACGTGGACGGCGCCGTCTACAGGAAGACATGGCCCCCGGTTATCGAGAAGAGGGGGTACAAGCTCGTCGACGGTGGGAACTTCCAGCCGGGGACCGAGGACTTCACTTCAGTGATCGGTAACTTCAAGGCTGGCGGTGCAGAGATCTGCGCAGGCCTGCTCGCCCCGCCGGATTTCACCAATTTCTGGGCGCAGGCGAAGCAGCAGGGTTACCAGCCGAAGATCTGCAGCGTCGGGAAAGCCCTCAACTTCCCTCAAGCGGTCACAGCTATGGGTGATATCAGCCTCAATCTGTCGGCCCCCGTGTACTGGGCGCCCACATTCCCCTTCAAGTCATCCTTGACTGGGGAGACATGCCGGGAGCTGGCGGACGACTTCGAGAAGAAGACGAACCAGCAGTGGAGTCAGTCCCTGAATCACTACATGCTTTTCGAAGTAGCGGTCGACGCTCTCAAGCGCACCAAGGTCGTGGGCGACAAGGAATCCTTCATCGAAGCCTTGCGCACCACAAAAATGGAGACGGTCCAGGGCAGACTGGACTTCGCAGCGCCGGTGGAAGCGGGCACGATCCACCCGAACATCAACTGCTGCAAGACTCCGATCGTGGGAGGTCAATGGATCAAGGGAACGAAGTGGCCCTTCGACCTTACTATTGTGGAAAACGCTGGATGGCCTGAGGTCCCAAAGGTCGCCGGGTTGCTTCCACTGTAGTCAAGTCTGGATCACTGTCCTCGCTAGCGTCCGCCGATCCCGACCTGAAACGGAAGGGATCGGCGGACGCTAGGTTTCGGTCCGGCGATGCCGGGCGCAGCTTGCCTCCGAGGACCTGCGTGGGTCGTCCGTTCCAGGCCCTGGTGTAAACTGTCTGCTGCGCGGCGACCGGAAGCGGAGCTGCGCCACCGGCGGCTCGCCGGCCGAATTCAAGGATCAGGATCAATCGGGAGGCATCGTGCCGGTTCTCGTTGTAGTGGGCGCCCAGTGGGGCGATGAGGGCAAAGGGAAGATCGTCGATCTGCTGTGCGAGCAGGCCGACTTGGTGGTTCGCTACCAGGGTGGCAACAACGCCGGTCATACCGTGGAGAACGAGCGGGGCAAGTTCGCCCTCCACCTCGTTCCCTCCGGCATCTTCAACCCCGATGTGATCGCCATCATCGGCAACGGCGTGGTCATCGATCCCACCGTCCTCCGGAAGGAGATCGACGATCTGGAGAGCCGGGGTGTATCCACCGCCAATCTGAAGGTTTCGGGCGGGGCTCATCTCATCATGCCCTACCACATCATGCTCGACCACGTGCAGGAAGCGCGCTTGGGCAAGGGCAAGATCGGCACCACCGGCCGGGGTATCGGCCCGGCCTACTCCGACAAGGCGGCCCGCCAAGGCGTGCGCATGCAGGCTCTGCTCGACCCCGAGGGCTTCCGCGAGCGGGTGATGACCACCATGCAGGCCAAGGCCGAGGTGATGGCCCGCGCCTACGATCAGGACGTGAGCAGCCTGGAGGCCGAGTGCGAGCGCTACATCGAAGCGGCTGAATCCTTGCGTTCCCACGTGGACGACACGGCCCTGCTGCTGTGGAAGGCGCTGCGCGAGGACAAGCGGGTACTTCTCGAAGGCGCTCAGGGCACCATGCTCGACCTGGACCACGGCACCTATCCCTACGTGACCTCCTCGAACCCGGTGGCCGGGTACGCCTGCGTGGGTAGCGGCATCGGCCCGGTGGAATTGAGCGAGGTCTGGGGAGTGAGCAAAGCCTATGTGACCAGGGTGGGCGAGGGTCCCTTCCCCACCGAGTTGAGCGACGAGATAGGCAAGACCCTGTGCGAGGTGGGCCACGAGTTCGGCACCACCACCGGGCGCCAGCGCAGATGCGGCTGGCTCGACCTGGTGGCGCTCCGCTACGCGGCCCGGGTCAACGGGCTGACCGGTCTTGCCATCACCAAGCTCGACGTGCTCGATAACATGGATACGATCAAGGTCTGCACCGCCTATCGCTATCGGGGCGAGGTACTGGAAGAGCTTCCGGCCGCGCACGCCGTCTTCGCCGAAGTGGAGCCCGTCTACCAGGAGTTTCCCGGCTGGAAGACCGACATCTCCGGCGCGACATCGGTAAGAGACCTGCCTCCGCAGGCCATCGACTACCTGAACTTCATCGTGAGGCAGGTGCGGGTGCCCATCGCGGTGATATCGGTGGGGCCCAAGCGGGAGCAGCACATCAAGGTCCCGCATCCCGACTACGCGCAGTCGGCCCAGAGAGGCGGCGATGGCGTCTGACCGGCGGTTGGATGTCCTGGTTGTCGGCGGCGGAGGCCGGGAGCATGCGCTGGTTCGCGCGCTGGCTCGGAGCGACCGCATAGGGCGTCTCTTCTGCGCCCCGGGTAACGCCGGTATCGCTGCCGATGCGCAGATCGTGGCCGTGGGGGCCGAGGATATTCCCGGTCTGGTGGCTTTCGTGGAACGCGAAAAGATCGACCTGACCGTCGTGGGGCCGGAGGGGCCGCTGGTGGCCGGCTTGGCCGACCGCTTGCGGGAGCGGGGTTTCGCCGTGTTCGGACCCGGCGCCGACGGCGCCCTGCTTGAGGGCTCCAAGGTCTTTGCCAAGGAAGTGATGGAGGCGGCGGGGGTGCCCACCGGCCGGGCCGCCACCTTCACCGAGCACGAGCAAGCTCTGGCCTATCTGCGGGAGCACGGCGCCCCGGTGGTCGTGAAGGCCGACGGGCTGGCGGCCGGCAAAGGGGTGATCGTCGCCCACACTCTGGCGGAGGCGGAGGCGGCTCTTGCCCAATGCTTCGTGGAGCGGCGCTTCGGCGACGCGGCGAGCACGGTCCTGATAGAGGAGTTTCTGGAGGGAGAAGAGCTCTCGCTTCTTTCGATCGTAAGCGGCCACCAGATCTTGCCCCTGGCCCCTGCCCAGGACTACAAGCGGGCTCTGGATGGGGATGCGGGCCCGAACACCGGGGGGATGGGATCGTATTCGCCGGTCCCGTCGGTCGATGCCGCTCTGTACTCGGGGCTGGTCGAGAGCGTGGTGCGCCCCACGGTGGAGGAACTGAGCCGGCGGGGCATCGACTTCCGAGGCGTGCTGTACGCGGGTATCATGCTGACCGCCGCGGGTCCCATGGTGCTCGAATTCAACTGCCGTTTCGGCGACCCGGAGACGCAGGCATTGCTGCCCCGGCTGGAGTCGGATCTACTGGAACTGCTGTGGGCGGCGGCTCGGGGCGAGACGCTGCCGGAGAGTGCGCGGTGGAGTTCCGGCCCGGCCGTGGGTGTCGTCATGGCCTCGCGCGGCTATCCGGCCTCCAGCTCGAAGGGCGATGTGATCACCGGCCTGGAGCGGGCGGCGGCGCTACCGGGTGTCGAGGTCTTTCACGCGGCCACCGGGTTGGTCGACGGCCGGGTCGTGACCACGGGCGGCCGGGTGTTGACGGTGACCGGTTTGGGCGACAACTTTGCCCAGGCGCGAGCCCGAGCGTACGCGGGAGTGGCGGCCATCAGCTTCGACGGCGCCCAACATCGCGGCGACATCGCCCTGCGGGCCGAGGAACGGGAAGCGCGCGGCGGCAGCGCCTGATTGTCACCTCGATCCTCCAGCGCGATGTGCGGGATATCGCGAACATCGACAGGCTCGCCGATATGCCGCGTTTGCTCGGTCTTCTTGCCGCGCGTTCCGCATCGTTGCTCAACTACTCCGAGCTCGCGAGCACCATGGCGATGCCGCAAAGCACGCTGAAGCGCTACGCCGGTATTCTGCAGGCCATCTTTCTCGTTCAGCTGCTGCCGGCCTGGTCTCGCAGCCGGGGCAGACGACTAGTCAAGGCTCCGAAGGTCCTGACGGCGGACCTGGGACTTGCCGCCCATATGCTGGGGGTAGACGATTCCCGACTGCTGGAAGAGCGCGCGCTTCTGGGCTCCTTGGTGGAGGATTTCGTCATCATGGAAATCATCAAGCAGTTGGGGTGGAGCGAAACCGATGCCCAGCCCATGCACTATCGCGACCACATGGGCAATGAGGTCGATCTGGTGTTGGAGCGCCGTGATGGCCGACTGGTGGGTGTGGAGGTCAAGGCAGGAGTGACCGTGGGCAGTTCAGATTTCAAGGGGCTGAGGAGACTTGCTGAAGTTGCGGGCAACGATTTCGTTCGGGGAATCCTGCTCTATGCGGGCCGAGAGGTGATCCCCTTCGGCGAGGCATTGCACGCGGTTCCGCTGGAGAGCCTTTGGTCGGATCCCGGCCGGCATGCGGGAGATCGAAACAGCCGCGAGAGCTTCGACGTGAGCGAGAAAGGGGAGGAGATGGCGGATCATCCTTTGGTGGGCGTGTTGATGGGATCCCAGTCCGACTCCGCCGTGATGGATGAGGCGGTCAAGGAGCTGGAGGCGCGGGGCATCGGCTATGAGGTCAACGTGCTCTCCGCGCATCGCGACCCGGAGGCGGTGCGGGAATACTCTCTGAGCGCCGAATCCCGAGGGCTCAAGGTGATCATCGCCGGCGCCGGCAAGGCGGCGGCGCTGCCGGGCGTTGTGGCTTCCATGACCGATCTGCCGGTGATCGGGGTGCCCATCCGCACCTCCGACCTGGGCGGGCTCGACTCGCTCCTCTCCATGGTGCAGATGCCGGCCGGCGTGCCGGTGGCCACGGTGGCCATCAACGGGGCGCGGAACGCGGCCATCCTGGCGGCGAAGATCCTGCGTGTGGGTGGTCTGGCCGGCGACTCAGCGGCCGGCGCCGGCGGCGGCTCGCCGCGGCCCCGCTCCGGGCAGCTCGGGAGCGTCCCCCGCTCCCGAAGGAGGCACCCGATGATCCCGCGCTATTCCACACCAGAGATGGCGGCCATCTGGACCGACCAGGCCCGCATGGCGGCCTGGCTCGAGGTGGAAGTGGCCGTCTGCGAGGCCTGGGCCCGGCTGGGAGAGATCCCTGTCGAACGCGGTGGAGGAGATCAAGGAGAAGGCGGCCTTCGACGTCGACCGGGTCAACGAGATCGAGGAGACCACCCAGCACGACGTCATCGCCTTCCTCAGCTGCGTGGCGGAGAACGTGGGCGACATCTCCAAGTACATCCACTACGGGCTGACCTCGTCCGACGTGCTCGACACCGGGTTGGCCCTGCAGTTGCGGGCGGCGGGCGCCCTGCTCGAGGAGGAGACGAAGAGGCTGGGCCGCATTCTGCAGCGCCGGGCGCTCGAGCACCGCGACACGGTCATGATCGGGCGCACCCACGGCGTGCACGCCGAACCCATCACCTTCGGCATGGTCCTGGGGCTGTGGGCCTTCGAGGTGCAGCGCGGTCTGGAGCGTCTGCAGCGGGCGACACAGCAGGTGTCGGTGGGCAAGATCTCCGGCGCCGTGGGCAGCTACGCCAACGTCGATCCGCAGGTGGAGCAGATCACCATGTCGATCCTCGATCTGGGCGCGGCTCCGATCTCCACCCAGATCGTGCAGCGCGACCGCCATGCCGAGTTCATGGCCGCGCTCGGCTCTGCTGGCGAGCACCATCGAGAAGATCGCCTTGCAGGTGCGGCACTACCAGCGCACCGAGGTCCTGGAGGCCGAGGAGTACTTCGCTCCCGGGCAAAAAGGCTCGTCGGCCATGCCTCACAAGCGCAATCCCATCATCTCCGAGCGCCTCTGCGGCCAAGCCCGCATCATCCGCGGCAACATGCTGGCCGCCTTCGAGAACATCGCCCTCTGGCACGAGCGCGACATCAGCCACTCCAGCGCCGAGCGGATCATCCTCCCCGACAGCACCATTCTTCTCCACTACATGCTCAAGAAGGCGTGCTGGCTGGTGGACAAGCTGAACGTCTACCCGGAGAACATGGCCGCCAACCTGGAGAAGAGCTTCGGCCTGGTCTACAGCCAGCGGGTGCTGCTCGCCCTGGTGCAGGCCGGTGTGCTCCGCGACGACGCCTACGAGATCGTGCAGCGGAGCGCCATGAGAGCCTGGGAGGAGAAGACCTCGTTCCTGGAGCTGCTGAAGGCCGATCCCGAGGTCACCGAGCGGCTGTCGGCGGCCGAGCTAGAGGCCTGCTTCGACGCTGCTCACCAACTTCGGCACATGAGCGTGATCTTCGACCGGGTGGCCGCCCTGGAGTGGTAGTCGTTCATATGCGCGACACCGCCGCGCGACGGGTGCCGCGTCGCGCGGACCGCTGAAGCTGGTAGAATCAGACCCTGGTTTGTTCCCCGCCTGGAGAGACTCTACGAAGGCAAGGCCAAGATCGTCTACGCCGAGGTACTCCGGCGCATTTTGGAGGGAGACTGAGCGTGTACAAGGTTTCGGTTTACGTGACTCCCAAGCACGGGGTGGTCGATCCCCAGGGTGCGGTGATCGAGCGGGCGCTGCCGGCACTGGGCCATTCGGGGGTGGGCAACATCCGCGTGGGTCGCTACATCACTCTGGAGGTGGAGGGCGCCGACCCCGACGCGGTGAGCGCCGCCGTCGACGACATGTGCCGCAGGCTCCTGGCCAATCCCATCATCGAGGACTATCGCTTCGAGATCCGCGCGGTCGAGCTGCCGCGGCGGCAGGGGAGGGGGCCTGACGTGACCGGGGGCACAGTCCGCTTCGGCATCGTGGTCTTTCCCGGCTCCAACTGCGACTACGATGCGTCTCACGCCCTGTCCACTTTCCCCGAAGCTGAGCCCTACTACCTCTGGCACAAGGATCGCGATCTCAAGAACGCCGACTGCATCGTTCTTCCGGGCGGCTTCTCCTACGGCGACTACCTGCGCACCGGAGCCATCGCCCGCTTCAGCCCCATCATGCAGGAAGTGGCGGCCTTCGCCTCCGCGGGCGGACTGGTTCTGGGTATCTGCAACGGCTTCCAGACTCTGACCGAGGCCCATCTGCTGCACGGGGCCCTGAGACGCAATCGAGGCCTGCGCTTCATCTGCCATCCCCAGCACCTGCGCGTGGAGCGCACCGACACGCCGTTCACCCGGCGTCTGCAGGTGGGCCAGGTGATCCAGATCCCGCTCAACCACAACGAGGGCAACTGGACGGCCGGGGCCGAGAGCCTGCAGGAGATCGAGGATCGGGGACTGGTGGCGTTCCGCTACTGCGACGCGCACGGCAACGTCACCGACGCGGCCAATCCCAACGGCGCCACCGACAATGTGGCCGGGATACTCAGCGAGGGTAACAACATCCTGGGCATGATGCCGCATCCCGAACGGGTCTGCGAGGCGATCGTCGGAGGGATCGATGGGCGAGGGATCTTCCAGTCAATGATCGACCACGTGCTGGAGGGGATGACGCTCGAATGGCCGGCCAGACCACATGTCCGCGCTGCGGGGCGCGTGACTCGTTCATGAAGGGGTATCTCCGGGAGACCTGCGTCTGCCGGGTGTGCCTGAGCCAGCTCGACTGGCGCGAGATACCCGGTTGTGGGCCAGACTGCAGCGCCGCCCCGAGGCGCCGGCAGGCAGCCGCGCGGCCGAGAGGCGACGCGCCGGCACGGCCTGGGAGCGGGAGCGCCGATGCCTGAACTCTACGAGCAGCTGGGTCTCACCCTTTGGGAGTACGAGCAGATCTGCGCCCTCCAGGGCCGGGAACCCACCCACGTGGAGTTGGCGGTCTTCTCGCTCATGTGGAGCGAGCACTGCGGCTACAAGCATTCGAAGCCGCTACTCAGGCGCTTCCCCACCAAGGGCGAGCACGTCCTGCAGGGGCCGGGCGAGAACGCCGGCATCGTGGACATCGGTGGCGGTATGGCCGTGGCCATGAAGATCGAGAGCCACAACCACCCTTCCGCCGTCGAGCCCTACCAGGGAGCGGCCACGGGAGTGGGCGGCATCATCCGCGACATCTTCGCCATGGGGGCGCGGCCTATCTGTGGACTCGACTCCCTGCGCTTCGGCGAGATCGCGCCGCTGCCGGCGCGCGCGCGCGCCGGGCGCCGCGGCCACGGCGCCGAAGCCGGCGTCTACGCGGCGCGGCCGGCGCCGCAGGCGCATCCGCGCCCGCCGCGCCGATCGAGCCGCCGAAGCCACCCTCAACCGCCAGCGCTATCTCTTCGAGCACGTGGTGGCCGGCGTCGGCGGCTACGGCAACTGCATGGGCATCCCCACGGTGGCGGGCGAGATCTACTTCGAGGACCCGTATGCCGGCAACTGCCTGGTCAACGCTATGACCGTGGGGCTGGTCAGGCACGACGAGATCATCCGCAGCAAGGCGGCCGGTGTTGGCAACCTGGTGGTGCTCATCGGGGCCAGGACGGGCCGCGACGGCATCGGTGGGGCCAGCGTGCTGGCCAGCCAGGTGTTCGACGAGACCCTGGAGGAGAAGCGCCCGTCGGTGCAAGTGGGCGACCCCTTCATGGAGAAGAAGCTGCTCGAGGCCTGTCTGGAGCTACTGCACGCCGACCTGCTGGTGGCGCTGCAAGACCTGGGCGCCGCGGGTATCACCTCCTCGTCCAGCGAGATGGCGGCCAAGGGCGAGGTGGGCATCGACCTGCACGCCGACCGGGTGCCGCTGCGCGAGGCCGACATGGAGCCCTGGGAGATCATGATCAGCGAGAGCCAGGAGCGCATGCTGGCCATCGTGGCTCCCGAGAGATGGGACGGCGTCAAGGCGGTCTGCGACCGCTGGGACCTCGACGCCACCGTCGTGGGCGGGGTCACCGACTCGAAGCAGCTGCGGGTGTTCTGGGGTGGAGAGATGGTCGGCGACATGGACGCCGACGCTCTCACCGAGCCTCCCACCTACGACATCCCCCAGGAACGCCCCGCGCACGAGGTCGACGAACCGCTCGACCCGGCCGCCTACCCGGCCCCCGACGTCTCGCTCGAAGACATCCTCTTCGACCTGGTCGGCTCCCCCAACATCGCCAGCCGCCGGTGGGTGTGGCAACAGTACGACCACCAGGTGCAGCTCAACACGGTGATCGTGCCGGGCGGCGACGCCGCCCTGCTGCGCGTCAAGAAGACGGGGGCCGGCATAGCCGTCTGCACCGACGGGAACGGCCGCCAGACTTTCCTCGATCCCTACCGCGGGGGCAAAGCGGCGGTGGCCGAAGCCGCCCGGAACGTGTCCTGCGTCGGCGCCAAGCCCATCGCCATCACCAACTGTCTCAACTTCGGCAATCCCGACAACGGTCCCATCGCCTACCAGCTGGCTCACGCGATCGAGGGGATGGCGGAGGCCTGCGAGGCCTTCGGCACGCCGGTGATCTCGGGCAACGTCTCTCTCTACAACGAGAGCTTCGAGCAGCCCATCTACCCGACGGCGGTGGTGGGGATGCTGGGGCTCATGGACGACGTGACCGCCAACTGCACGGTCGCTTTCAAGGCCGAGGGCGACCTGGTCTATCTGCTGGGCGACGCCACGCCCGTCCTGGATGGCTCCGAGTACCAGAAGCGCTGGTTCGGCGGGCCCAAGGGACGCCCGGCCGGGCGCATCCCCGATGTGGACCTGGCTGCCGAGGTGGCCCTCCAGGGAGCGGTGCGGCAGGCCATCGCCGCCCGGCTGCTGCGCTCCGCCCACGACTGCTCCGACGGCGGCCTGGCCGTGGCCCTGGCCGAGAGCTGCATGGCCGGGAAGCTGGGGGCGACGCTGGCGCTGGAGGGGCTACCGTGGGTCGGCGGGTCGCCGGCGCGGCGACGCGGCGCCTGACGCGGCCGGCGGCGGCGCCGCGCGTCCCGACCTGGCTCTCTTCGGCGAGACGCCCACCCTGGTGGTGGTCTCCGTGGCGGCTGACCGACGCCGATCGGCTGCGAGGACCTGTGCGAGGCCGCCGGCGTGCCCTGCGCCAAGCTGGGCACCGTGGGCGGCGCCGACTCGTCGTCAGTCGACGGTCAGCCGGCCGGCCGGTGCCTGCGCGCCGGGGTCGCCGCACTGGAGGAAACCTACGAGTCGGCCCTTCCTCGGATCATGGGGGAATGATGCGGGACCCTTGGCAGGATGACTCACCCCATGACGAATGCGGGGTGTTCGCCATCTATGCCCCCGAGATGGATGTCGCCCGGCTCACCTTCTTCGCCCTCTTCGCCCTGCAGCATCGGGGGCAGGAGTCGGCCGGGATAGCGGTGACCGACGGGGCCCGTCTGATCGTCCACAAGGACATGGGTCTGGTCTCGCAGGTGTTCGAGGAGTCCATCCTGCAGAGTCTGCCCGGGGACTTGGCCATCGGCCACGTGCGCTACTCCACCACCGGTTCGAGCGAGATGCGCAACGCCCAGCCCTTCGCCCGCACCCGCAACGGCTCGTTCATCGCCCTGGCCCACAACGGCAACCTGGTCAACACCGACGAGCTCCGGGCCCAGCTCGTTCGAAACGGTCACGTGTTCGAAAGCACCTCCGACACCGAGGTCATCGCGGCCCTGCTGGCCGAGCATCCCTCGCGCGACGTCCGGGAAGCCCTCCGCGCCATCATCCCCCAGCTGCGGGGCGCCTTCAGCGCGGTGCTTCTCACCAAGGACGCGGTGATCGGCTTCCGCGATCCGTACGGCGTCCGCCCGCTGGTGTTGGGCAAGGTGGGAGACCGCTTCTGTCTGTCGAGCGAATCCTCCGGCCTGGACATCATCGGCGCCCAAGCGGTGCGCGAGATCGAACCGGGAGAGATCTGCTGGATCGACAAGGATGGCTACCACATCGAGCAGGTGGTCACCCGCAAGCGGGAGGCGCTGTGCGTCTTCGAGTTCATCTACTTCGCCCGCCCCGACTCGGTCATGAAAGGCCAGACCCTGTACACGGCCCGCAGCCGCATGGGGGAGGAGTTGGCCGCCGAATCCCCGGTGGACGCCGACCTGGTGATCCCCGTGCCCGACACCGGCAACTCGGCCGCCATCGGGTACGCGGCCCGCAGCGGGATCACCTACGGCGAGGCGCTCATCAAGAACCGCTACATCGGCCGCACCTTCATCGATCCTGACGATCGGGTGCGCAAGCTGGGCATCCGCATGAAGTTCAATCCCCTCAGCTCGGCGATACAGGGCAAGCGGCTGGTGGTGGTGGACGACTCCATCGTGCGCGGCAACACCACCCGAGCCCTGGTGCGGGTGCTGTTCGAAGCCGGAGCGAAGGAAGTGCATCTGCGCATCAGCTCTCCGCCCATCGTCTATCCCTGCTTCTACGGCATCGACATGGCCGACCAGGACGAGTTCATCGCTTTCGGCAGGAGCGTGGACGAGATCAGCCAGGAATTGGGAGCGACCTCCGTCGCCTACCTGTCGCTGGAGGGTCTCATGCGGGCTACGAAGGTCGGAGAGGGTGAGGACTGCTTCTGCGCCGCCTGTTTCACCGGCGAATACCCCTGTGAGGTACCGGAGCAGCCTCCGGTGCTCGAAGTTCCGCTACGAAGAGAACGTCTGCGGGGCTGCTGGAGCGCTAGCCCCGGGCTCTCGAGCGACCATGCTCGACGGCCTGAAGCGACGCTCCGACACCTCGACCGCTCCCGCGGCGAGCAGCTCCGCGACCAGCGAGGTCGCCTCCCCGCCGCTGAGGTCGCGCTCCTCGATGGGCGGCCGGTCCACCACCACGACCGTCTTGCCGGCCTGGGCCGCTCGCAGCGCCACGCGCAAGGGTTCGATATTCCCCTGTCCGAAGAAGACCGGGGCAACGACGATCACGTCCGCCTCCGCGGTCAGCGCCTCCATCTGCCGTATCGTCTCCGCGGGGAAGGCCTGGAACGGGGGCGCCGACACCACCTCGAGCTCGTAGCGCTGGGCCGTCGCGTAGTCGGTGTCGAAGACGCTCACGATGCCCACGGTGGGCGTGAACCCCTGCAGCACCAGTTCTTCCACCAGCTCCGAGGCCGCTCCTCCTCCCGCGATCACGTGCACCCGGGTGCGCCTGCCCTCGAGCGGCGCCTCCCGGGATTTCGACCACAGCGGGGTGAGATACGGCCGCTGGCCTTGCCGGTGGACGGCCACCCGCACCCTGAACACCTCCAGGATCACTTTCGGGTCAAGAATGTCCGTTGGCTCTCCCCGGGCCGCCAACCGTCCTCGGTCGAGCAGCACCAGCTCCTCGCAATACTGGGCGGCCATATTGAGGTCGTGGAGTACCACCGCGATGGTCCTGCCCGCCGCGTGGAGTCTGCCGAGCAGCTGCATGATCTCCAGTTGGTGATTCAGGTCGAGGTTGTTGAGCGGTTCGTCGAGGAGGAGGATGGGCGTCTCCTGAGCCAGGGTCTGAGCGATGAGGGCTCGCTGGCGCTCGCCCCCGGAGAGCTGGGTGACGAGCCTGCCCGCCAGGGCGGTGAGCCCGGTCTCGGAGAGCGCGGCGGCCACGGCGGCAGCGTCGGTGTCGCGGCGGCCGCCATCCGCTGACCGCCATCGGCGCTCTCGGCCGCCCGAGCATCCCGCGCGTCGTTCGAGGCCGTAGGTTTCCGGCCGCCGTGCGCGTAGCGGCCCATCGCCACCATCTCTTCAACAGTAAAGCTAAAGTCAAGGTTGAACTGCTGGGGGACCACTCCCACCAGACGGGCCAGTTCGAGCGCTCGGTAGTCGCGGAGCGGCCGCCCTTCCAGCCGTACCTCTCCCGCCGAAGGTTTGACCCCCCCGGTGAGCGCGCGGAGCAGGGTGGTCTTGCCCGACCCGTTGGGGCCGAGGATGCCCAGGAACGCCCCGCGCGCGACCTCCAGGTCGAGGGGCCCGAGCACGAGCTGGCCGCCCAGGGTCACTTCCAGACCGTGGATATCGAACACCGGCCGGGCGCCCGGCGCCCGCCGGCTGCGTGGTGCCTGGGGTCACGCCCATGGCGGTCACATCCCCTTTCTGGCCCGCAGCAGGTAGAGGAAGAAGGGGCCGCCGGTCGCCGCCGTGATGATCCCCACCGGGATCTCCGCCGGAGCAAGGGCGGTGCGGGCCACCGTGTCGGCGACCAGGAGGAGAAGCGCACCGAAGAGGGCCGAGGCCGGCAGCAGACGGCGATGGTCGGGACCCACCAGCAGCCGCATGATGTGGGGGACCATCAGGCCCACGAAGCCGATGAGCCCGGAGAAGGCCACTGCCGCGGCGGTGGTCAGGGAGGCCACGATCATCAGGTTCCGTCGCGTCCTCTGGCTGTCGACGCCCAACTCCCGGGCCCTCTCCTCGCCCATGAGCAGCAGGTTCATCCGCCGCGACATGAGCATCATGTAGATGAATCCGGCTCCCACCACGGGCAGGGCGATGGCCACCTTGGTCCAGGTGGCGGTGGTGAATCCGCCCATGAGCCACACCACCACCGTGCGCAGGTCGTACTCGGTGGCCACCATGAGGAACGACATGACGGCCGTGAGGGTGGAGCCCACCGCTACCCCCGACAGGAGCAGCGAGGCCCCGCCGGTGCGTCCCGAGAAGGTGGCCAGCCGGTAGACGAGAAAGGCGGCCAGGGTCGCGCCGACGAAGGCCAGCACCGGCACCCCATAGACGCCTATGCGCGGCCAGCGGCTTCCAGATGATGGCTATCGTGGCCCCGAGACCGGCGCCCGCGGAGACGCCAAGCAGGTAGGGCTCGGCCAGCGGATTGCGGAACACGCCCTGGAACGAGGCTCCGGCGGTGGAAAGGGCTGCCCCGGTGATCAGGGCGAGGACGATACGGGGCAGGCGAAGATCGAGGAGAAGACCCGGAGCCCATGCCGGGAAGTCTCCCGGTGGCGTCGGCGCCGTGCCCGATCAGGCCGGCCAGGGCTCTGAGCGCCTCTCCCAGGGAGAGGCCGGCGGCGCCTACGACGACGGCCGTCACCACGGCCGCCGGCCAGGGCGGCCACCAGGGCCGCCATCACCAGGCGGTAGATCCTGCGGCGATCGGTGCTGAGAGCCACAGACGCTACTCCTGTCAGGACCGGGGCGGGGCGGGCCACCGGGTGGCCCGTCCCGCCGCCCGGCGCCGGCTCCCCGAGCGCGGGGAGCCTGCGCCAAAGCCGGTCCTACTACCCGGGGCCTAGAAGGCCGCGGGGTGGATTGCTGCTGCCAGGATCTTCAAGCCCTCGGCGATCCGAGGTCCGGGCCGGGTGACGATCACGTCGTCGATCACCAGCACGCGCCCCTCTTTGACCGCTTTCAGGCCGGCGAAGCGGGGGTCGCCGGTGAACTCCTCGGCGCTCTTGTAGATGGAGCCGGGAAGCAGGATGACGTCGGGGTCGGCGGCCACCAGTTGCTCGGGAGCGAACTGGTAGTAGGCCTGAGCGGCCGCGCCTCCGGCGCCGGGCGCCGCCGCCACGTTGGTGGCGTGGGCCAGGGTGAGCAATTCGTCAACGAACGAGCCCGGACCGGATGTCCACAAGGTGTTGTCCAGGGCGTAGAAGACCTTGGGGGAGTCGCCCGCCGCCGCGGCGGCGTCGGAGATCTGCTTGATCTGCGCCTTGATCGAGTCCACCAGTTCCGCGGCCTTGCCGGTGGCGCCGGTGGCAGCTCCAAGCGTAGTGAGGTCGGCGTAGATCTGCTCCACAGTCAGGGGATTGAAGATCAAGACCGGCGTTCCCGCTCTTCTGAACGGGGGCGACAGCCTCCTCGTTGCCGGAGTAGGCCACCACCAGATCGGGGCTGAGCGCGATGACCGCCTCGGTGTTGAGCTGGAAGTCGCCCACCTTGGCGATGTTGGCCACTTCGGGCGGGTAGTCGTCCAGGGAATTGACCCCCACCACCCGGTCGCCCACGCCGAGCGCGAACAGCATCTCCGTATTGGCCGGCGCGGTGGAGACGATGCGCATGGGCTTCGCGCTCACGGTGACGCTGGCCTTGTTGTCGTCGGTCACCGTCACCGGGAAGGTGCCCTCGGCCGACTGGGGCGACGTGGAACTGGTGACCGCCGCAGTGGTGGCCGTGGTCGAGACGGCCGGACGGTCGTCGTCACCGCGGCGCGGCGGTCGTCGTGGTCTCGCTCGGCCGCGGCCGAGCCGCAGCCGGCGGCGAACAGGGTGCCGGCGAGCAGCACGGCGAGCGCGACGGCGACCAGGATCGGGAAGGATGGGATCCGGCGAAGCGGATGCTGCCTCATGAGCAGCCGGTGTGGCCACGCCGACTTGCGGCATGGCGTCTGGTGTCCGTACATACGGACTCCTTTCGGTTAGACCTATGGTCACGACCCGCAAGATGGTGGAGAGCAGGTTGGCTACTCCCCGGCCGGACCACGACTGGTCGAACCGAGTTGGCGCCCCGCGACATCAGGGCGGAGTGCGCTCTCTCCACGGAAAGCGTCTGCTCCTCCTCTACAGCAGGTATCTGACTCCCGAGGTCTCCAGCGTTGGACGACGCCCGGCTTGAAGTGGCCGTCGCGCTCGCCGCTCGCGGAGCCTCGGTTACAGTGGCGGGACCGTGCCGGCTTCTCACCGGCTTCCCTTTCGGCTCTGGACGCTCCAGGGCCTGACTGCGGAGGCACCATGCTTGCTGCGGAGACTTTACCATCCGCGACTCCAGCGGTCCAACGTGGCGGCTCCGGCCGGGTATCGGGCAGTGGCCTGTTTTGGTACGCTGGGTACGTGAGAAGCTCCATCAGCATCGTCCTGTTCTTCCTATTGAGCGGTTTCTTCCTGAGCGCCCTGCTGGGTGCACTGGAGCACAGCCGCAAGCTGCTCGGCATCGCGGCCGGCTGTCTTGTGGCCGTGGCCTGCGTGATCGTGTTCTTGACGCCGGTCCAACTGCCATCCTTGCGACCCGCCTCCAAGCAGGGCAGCACCGGCACGACGATCGGCACCGACCCGGACACCGCGGTCGGCACCACTCTCAGTACGGCTGTCAGCACCACTGTCAGCCCCGTGGTCAGCACGACGATCGGCTCGCTGACTGGTCCGTGGGTCACGACGGAGGTTCTCGGTGCCCAGTTCCGCTGACGACGACCTGACCTATCGCTCCTCGGGAGTCGATATCGAAGCCGGGGAGGAAGCGGTCCGGCTGATCAAGAAGGACGCCGAGAGCACCTACATCCCGGGAGTGTTGGGCTCGCTCGGGGGCTTCGCGGGTCTGTTCGAGCTACCCAAGAACCTTCAGAATCCCGTGCTGGTCACCGCTACCGACGGCGTGGGCACCAAGTTACTTCTGGCCCAAGAGACGGGCAGGCTCAACACTATCGGCATCGACCTGGTGGCCATGTCGGTCAACGACGTGCTCACGATCGGCGCTCGTCCCATCCTGTTCCTCGACTACGTGGCCGTGGGCCGGCTGGTGCCGGCGGACATGGCTCAGATCGTCGCCGGCGTCGCCGAAGGCTGCCGGCAAGCCGGATGCGCCCTTGTAGGCGGAGAGATGGCCGAGATGCCGGGCCTCTACGATCCGGGCGAGTTCGACGTGGCCGGCTTCTGCGTGGGCGTTGGGGAGCGAGGCAAGCTGGTCGACGGGACGACCATCGTCGAGGGCGACGTGGTCCTGGGGCTGGGCTCCAGCGGCTTCCACTCCAACGGTTATTCCTTGGTGCGTAAGGTACTGGAAGTGAATGGGATCGGCCTGGACGACCGGTTTCCCCATTTCGACGAGACCATCGCCGACACGCTTCTCAAGCCCACGCGCATCTACGTGCGTAGCGTGCTGGGGCTGCTGGAGCAGGGCATCACCATCAGGGGCATGGCTCACATCACCGGCGGAGGGATGATCGGGAATCTGTCCCGGGTGATCCCGGACGGGCTGTCGGCTCGGCTGCACTTCACCAATTGGAAGATCCCGCCCATGTTCCGGGCCATCCAGCACTTGGGCGACATCCCTGATGAGGAGATGTTCGGCACGTTCAACATGGGCATGGGCTACGCGCTGGTGGTTCCCGAGCGGATGGCGGCCCGTGCCGTCCGGCTGCTGGTGGAGGCGGGAGAGGACGCGGTCTACTTGGGGGAGATAGCCGCGGGCACCGTCAAGGTCACGCTGGGCGGGCTGCTGTGAGCGGCGGCGCGGGTGCCGCCCGGGTGCCGACGCGGCCGGGGTCCGGGCGACCGCCGCGCGATCCTCAGTCTTCCGGCTGGCCGTTCTGGCCTCGGGAAGCGGCTCCAACCTACAGGCCATCATCAACCAGTTGCACCGTCGCCCGGCAGTGACGCCGGTCGCCGCGGCTCCGGTCGCCGCCGGCGCTCCGGTCGCCGCCGACGGCCGCGGCGCCGCTCATCGAGGTGGCGCTGGTGGTGAGCGATGTCCCCGGCACGCGGGCCCTCGAGCGGGCCTGCAGCGCCGGTATCCGCACGGTGGTGATCCCGTTCGACCGGTATCCCTCCCGGGACGAGCACGACCTGGCGATGGCCGCCGCCATCCGAGAGGCCGGCGCCGATCTGGTCATCCTGGCCGGCTACATGCGTCTGGTGTCGCCGGTCTTTGTCAAAGAGTTTCCCGTGGCGGATCATCAATCTGCACCCCGCCCTGTTGCCGGCCTTCCCCGGCACCACGTCCATCACCGACGCCGTGCGCTACGGGGTCAAGGTGACCGGCGTGACCGTCCATTTCGTGGACGAGGGGTTGGACACCGGCCCGATCATCGCTCAGGAACCGGTGCGGGTCGAAGATGGAGAGACTCCGGAAAGTCTGGCGGCTCGCATCCATACCCTCGAGCATCAGCTGCTGCCGGCCACGATCCGGCTCATCGCGGCGGGGAAGGTGCGGCCCCCACTTCCGGGATCGCGAGTGGTGCAGGTAGACTGAGCGTCAGACTCAAGCGACGAGAATATCTCCCGGTCCACGGGGACTGGGTAGCGGAGGAGGAGGAAGAAAGAGTGAAGGTCAAGCGAGCGCTCGTGTCGGTGTCGAACAAGCGGGATCTCGAGCCATTCGTCCGTGGCTTGGTGGAGTTGGGGATCGAGGTGATCTCCACCGGGGGGACCGCCCGCCATTTGCGAGAGGCCGGACTACCCATCACCGGCATCTCGGAGGTCACCGGCTTTCCCGAGATCATGGACGGACGGGTCAAGACCTTGCACCCGGCCATCCACGGCGGCATCCTGGCGGACCGCGGGAGACCCAGCCACATGAAGGCCATCGCCGAGCACGGCATCAAGCCCATCGACCTGGTGGTGGTCAACCTCTATCCCTTCGAGGAGGTCACCGCCGAGCGCGGGGTGAGCGAAGCCGACGCCATCGAGAACATCGACATCGGCGGACCCTGCATGGTGCGGGCGGCGGCCAAGAACTTCACTGGGGTGGGGATCGTGACCGATCCCGCGGACTACGACCTCGTGCTGGCGGAACTCAAGGAGAACGCCGGCGATCTGACTCGCGACACCAGGCGTCACCTGGCCGCCAAGGCCTTCCATCACACCGCTCACTACGACTCGGTCATCGCCACCTGGTTCGGGGAACAGGAAGAGGATTTTCCAGCGAATCTCATGCTCGATCTGGTCAAGCTCAAGGATCTCCGCTACGGCGAGAACCCGCATCAGCGGGCCGCGTGGTATTCGGAGGTCGCGTCCATCGGGGGACCTGGCGGCGGCGCTCGAGCAGCATCACGGGCAGCAGTTGTCGTTCAACAACCTGCTCGACCTCGACTCGGCCCGGCGGGTGCTGGAGGAGTTCGCTCTGCCGTGCTTGCGTGATCGTCAAACACAACAACCCCTGCGGGGTGGCGGTGGCCGAGACGGTGGCCGTCTGCCTACGAGAAGGCCTTCGCCTGCGATCCGGTGTCGGCCTTCGGCGGCGTGATCGTGGTCAACCGGGTGGTCGACGAGGCCCTGGCCCGGCTGCTCTCCACCAACTTCGTGGAGGTCCTGTGGGCTCCGGGCTATGCGGACGAGGCCATGGAGATCCTCACGGCCAAGAAGGACATCCGCATCCTCACCGGCCAGCACAATCGCGACACCTGCGGCGGCTTCGACATGAAGCGCATCTACGGCGGCATGCTGGTGCAGGATTGGGACTGCGAGGTCGACCAGCGGGAGAACATGCAGGTGATCAGTACCCGTCACCCGACCGAGGCGGAGTGGGGCGACCTGCTCTTCGCCTGGCGGGTGTGCAAGCACACCAAGTCGAACGCCATCATCCTGGCGAAGGACCTGATGACCGTGGGCGTGGGCGCCGGGCAGATGAGCCGGGTGGATTCGGCCCGTTTGGCGGTCTCGCGGGCCCGGTTCCCGCTGGCCGGTTCGGTGGTGGCGTCAGACGCCTTCTTCCCCTTCCCCGACGCGCTGGAAGTGGCGGCTAACGCCGGGGCTACCTGTGCGATCCATCCCGGAGGCTCCAAGCGCGACGACGAATCACTTGCCTTGGCGGAGGCCCGGGGAATGGCCATGGTGGTGACCGGGCGGAGGCACTTCAGGCACTAGACGCGGGCGGCCGAGGGGGGTCAGGCGGATTCCCTTGAAGCTGCGCACAAAGGCCTGTGCGACTCGTGCCAGGGAATCCGCCTGACTCGCCGCGGCTCGCGGCTCCGCCTACATTCCCATCCCGATCGAGGCCGCGGTCCCGTTATAGAGTTGCGCCCTCTCGGCGTCGGTCATGGGCTGCTTCTCGAGGAACTCCATGCAGGCGCTCATGTCCTCGAAGGGGTGGTCGCTGCCGATGACCATCCGCTCCGTGCCCATGGCGGTCTTGGTGCAGACGACGGCGGCGGCGGAGTAGTTGCCGCTGGTGGAAGCCAGCATGTTGTCGCGCAGGTAGTCGCTGGGCATCCTCTTGAGGGCGGGTGCCACCGCGGGATCGGTGCGGACGTGACCCTGTAGGTATGGGCGATCGACCCGGTCGAACATGAAGGGCAGCCCCTCGGCGTAATGCCCGACGATGATCTTCAGCTTGGGAAACACGTCGAAGACACCGGCCGTGAGTAGCCGCATCATCACCAGGGCGGTCTCAGCCCCGAAGCCGAAGCTCGGCCCGGCCAGGCCGGTCCCGTACGTCTGGAACTGGGGAATGATCGGGAAGCTGGGGTGGAGGTAGATCGGTACCCCAAGTTCCTCCGCCTTGGCCAGAACGGGCCAGTAGCGCTTCTCGTCGATGAACGAATCCCCGAAGTTGGAGTGGGTGTTCCAGCCCTTCAGGCCGAGCTCCTTGACCGCCCGCTCCAGCTCCTTGGCCGCCGATTCGGCGTCCTTGGGAGCCAGACTGGCGTACCCCTGAAAGCGATCCGGGTGTCTGGAGATGGCCTCCGCCAAAACGTCGTTGGTCTCCCGCGCCACCTTGGTGCCCAGGGCCGGTTCGAACGGCTCGGTGCCCGGGGCGGCCAGAGACAGCACGGCTACGTCGATGCCGGCCTTGTCGAGGAGCGCGATCCGTCCCTTGTCGAGATCGAGCAGCTTGTCGAGCAATCCATAGGGGAGGCGCACCCCAGGGGCAGCGTGGAGCATGTACCTCGTGTTCGGGTCCTCGGTCAGGCGTGGATACCCTTCGCTCTTGAGCAGCGCATCGACCCAGGCTTCCGAAGCAAAGTGATTCTCCAGATCGACTTTCTTGATCACGTGAACTCCTCTCGCAGGATCCGCGGGACCAGACGAGACTACCCCATCGTCATGGAGTCAAGCAAGGAGAACAGCAACTCTCGGCAGGGCCGCGAACGGCGCCTCGGGGGCGAGCAGCTCCTCGGGGGTGGCTATCCAGTCGCCCTGGACCAACTCGCCCCCGGCGTTATCGATCGAGCTGGGCGAGCGATTCGCGCGTCTCCTCCAGATGGAACTGCAGCCCGACGACTCGGCCGCCGTCGTAGGCGAAGGCTTGGTTCGCACAGGCTGCCGATGAAGCTACATGCGTGGCCCCCGGGGGAATCGAGAAGGTGTCGCCGTGCCAATGGAGGGCCGTGAACCGGTCTGGGAAGCCGGCGAAGAGCGGAAGCTCGCGCCCGGCCGGGGTCAACTCGACCGGATACCAGCCGATCTCGGGCTGGGGCCCTTTGGAGACGGTGCCGCCGAGCACGGCGGCGATGAGCTGGGCGCCCAGACATATCCCGAGAACCGGCTTGCCGGCGCCGATCGCGGCGGCGATGAAGGCCTTCTCCGCCGCCAGCCAGGGATACTCCGCTTCCTCGTAGACGTTCATGGGGCCGCCCATGACCACCAGCAGGTCGAGACGGTCGAGGTCGGCCGGCCACGGCGTTCGCGGATCGCACCGCCGGTCGTGGCAGGTCCGGCGGCGCCGTGCGCGACGGTCGGTCCGGGACCCGGAACATCTCGGTGCCGGTCAGAACGTGGCCGCGAAGGGCAGCCCACTCGCCGATGGAGCCAACACCTTCGAAGGGCACATGCTGCAGATAGTGGACCCGCATCAAGCCTCCCGCCGACCCCGCGCCCGGGGATCCTCTTCGGGGGAATTGTACCTTCGGCAAGTCTGGCGTAGCACGGGGTTCGGACGCGGTTCGCGTTGACACCGAACCGGGCGGGGGCTAAACTCCTTCTTCCCTTACGTGGGCCGTTAGCTCAGTTGGTAGAGCACCGGACTTTTAATCCGATGGTCGATGGTTCGAGTCCATCACGGCTCATTCTGAACAAAGCCCCGATTGTGCGGGGCTTTTTGCTTTCCTGGTCAGCCCGAAGGCCCTGAGAGCCCGGTCGGGCGGTGCTAGCCGGGCGCATGCTCACCGAATGTACACCGGCCCCGAAAACCCTCCGCAAAATGGCCCTTTTGGCCTAGTCGGCCACGGGCTCCAAGTAGGGTTCTTTCCCTCTCCAGCCCACCTCGTAGCGCTTACTCCAAAGGACCTTCCTCGGACCATCGGTGCCCGCGAGAAGGACTTCCAGGACAAGGTGCTCCCGGGGGCGAAAGAGCTCCTGGGGGATACGGAAGCCAAGGCTCGTCTGGCAAATCCGGCCTCGAGGAGCAGCTTGATCTCCGCGCCGGTAAAGGAGCCGATGCTATAGACGGAAGGTGGCCTCGCGCCTCTGGCCCTCGCCCACAGTGCGAAGGGGAACCCGGATGCGGACAAAGCTACTATTGGGCGGAGAGCTCGCACGTGCTCCGACCCGTTCTGCTGCTACCGTGAGGATAGTCGCCTCCCTTGACACTCGCGTAGGCGTCGCATCCTAGCAGGGTCGAGACGCCGGAAGGTTGAAAGGAGTGACCACTGGATCTCGCGGAAAAGAGCCCAATCAGAAGCCTAGCCCCATCGCCTCGGCCGTCTCCACATCTCGCAATGGCGACATGAGCATCGCTGGTTGCGAGAAGCGCCGGCGCAGAGAGAGGGTCAGCGGGAAGAGAGAAAAGGCTGAGGATCGACGCGGCGTTTGGGGGGCGGTGGTGTCTAACCCCGGTCGGGTTAGACACCACCGGACAGGGTGGGGGCCACAGCTCAGGAGGGGGTTTAGAGCGATGCCATGGCAGTATGCTCGCACTACTCACCTGAATTACTCCTGAACGCCTGGGCAAGAGACGCGACCGAAGAAGATTCACACCCCGATCGCCTCCGCCACCTTGCCCCAGCCCTGGTCCTCCTGCCCTTCCAGCCGGCGCAGGTAGGTGGTGGTCACCGCGAGCGAGCTGTGATCCAGGAACCGGGACACGTCCTCGATGCTCTCCCCGGCGTCCCGGCGCAGCTTGGCCGCGCGTGTGCCGAAGGATGTGAAGCCCAGCCGGGGGAAGACCGGCCTTCTCCAGATACCGGCGAAAGCGACCGTAGAAGGTGGCGCTCCGCAGTCCCTCCCCGTTCGTGGCCGCCGGAGAGGGCCACAGCGATTCATGGGGGGACATGTGCTCAAGCTCACGCCCGTAGGCCGCCAGCGCGGCTCGGAGCGCGTCCAGCGGCCGGCCGGGGCAGCTCCCGGCGTCCGGTCTTGCCGCCTTTGCCCCGGTAGGCAGTAGAAGCAGACGCTCGTTCTCGAAGCTGAGGTCACCGGCGGTCATGCGAAAGACCTCGGCCCGCCGCCGACCGGTGAGCACCAGGGTGAGGATGATGGCCCGGTCGCGGAGACCCGGGGGAGTGTCGGGAATGACGGCCAGGAGTCGGCGGACCTCCTCAGCCGAGAGTCCCCGGGCCGGCGGGGTGGAGGTCCGCGGCCGCTCCAGCCGATCGCAGGGATTCGTCTGCGACGATGTCCATGCGGATGAGGAAACGGAAGAAGGAGGACAGGCAGGCCATGCGGGCACCGATGGTGACGGGGGAGGGGTCCTTGCCGGAGACGCCCTTGCCGTGGGCCCAGACGAAGACCTCCTGGGCGGTCACCTTGTCCGGCGCCTTGCCCACCCGGCCGAAGAAGTCCTGGAGCATGCGGGAGTAGCCTTCGACGGTGCGGAGGGAGCCGGAGCGGCGTTCCTTCTCCACCAGGAAGGCGATACAGGGCGCGTTCCCAGCCGATGAGGTTCTCTTCGGGGAAGGCGAGGGCGGTGGCTTGGGCATGGCGGCCTCCGGTGTTGGGTTCATAGGCGACACCATGTTGCCTCTGGCGCGCCGGACAAAGCAAGTGCGAGGAGGCGAGGGGGCTGTAACATGGTGAGTCAGTCGTTCCGGCAAAAGAGGACAGGCCTCTCCCCACCTTACTTCGCGGTATAGGTTGGGGTAGCCGGAACGGCCGGATCCATCGCTATGTGTGCGTGGCGTCGGGTTTCATCGTCCAACGGCGGACCGCCTGATGCCCAACTGGTGGCTTGCGCCTGAGGCCACTGTCGCTGCCATCCGACTTGAGCGCAATGCAACCCCAAATATTGCCGAGTAGCCTCACATCACGGTAGCCCGAGCGTGTTCATCGATACCGTTTCCACGCGCTGTGTCCCTCGTTCGCGCCGGAGCACCTTCATCCTCCCGCTGGTCTTCGCCAAGCGCCTGTGCGACGTCTTGGACGAGCCTGGCCGAGAGCACAGGTGGCCTCGCTGATGGCGTATTGTCTGCTGGAAGCCGTTGTTAGGAGGGCCGATCTGTGGCGCTGTCGCGCTTCCCGCCGATCCGGTTGTACAGCGGAAGAGTCCCAAACTCGTTCCGGTGTTCATCGAGCCACGACGCCTCCCATTTTGCCTGCTCATCGGAATCCTCAACTTCGGAGAACTCAATCGCGTCTATCACCCACTCTGCACGCTCAGGGCTGCTGGTCCGCGCCCGAATGTCGCCACGACCGACGTAGACGACTCGACCATCGGCGATGTAACGATAGATCCCGCAGATCCCCGGCTCGATGTCGTCGGCCGAAATGGCGCGCGTCTCAAATGATGGGCGCACGTTGATGACCCAAAGACCGTCAGCCGGACGCCACTCCGGTTGGTAGCGTGTCCTCGAAGCCACGGACGATCTTGCCACCGCGCCGAGCCACCGGTGTCGCTTCATCAAGGCGTTGACCTGAACAGCGCGCGAATCTCCCCCTTTTTGCCCACCGTCCGCGGTCAGAGCAAAAGAGTTCTGGTCAGTGGAGTCAGAGTGGAAGTGGAAGCCCACGCGATACCGAGAGGGGTCGCAATACACCGTGACTCGCGTCATGTCTGTGAGCTTGTTGCCACGAATGAAATGCGCGTTGAAGGCGATCGCCATGCGCCGTAGCGTCACGTATGCACGCGCGTCTGACGACTGCCCGTCAGTCCGGATGAACTTGGTCCAGTCCGCCATAACTTGAGCCCCTCCTAACGAATGAAGCTAACCGGCCCCGCCTGCACCGAGGCGCTGAACGGAGCCGAGGAAGCGGGATGAAGAGAAAGAGCGGAAGACAATGCAGGCGGGGTCCGAGTTGAGCGGAGGGTTAGGTGCATTACTGCGACTCCACTCGCAAGAGATATTCATCCCAAAAACGAATTGCTTCCGCAATCACTTCATCGAACCAAATTTCCGAGCCATCTTGTTTGACTAGTACCAACGCGGACACGTCGAAGGCTGAGGAGAAGACATTCCTTTGAAAGGCTCCTCGGTGTTCTTTGGCCTCCTTCAACTGAGGAGTGTATCCGGATATTTCTCCATGTTTGCTTGCGTTTGCAACGTCTTGCAGGAGCCCAAGACAAGGACACTGGGTCCTTATCGAAGTTTGAAAGACCTTGAGGCTGACAAGGTCTATTCTATTTCCGTATTCCCTGAATACCCAATCGCAGAGCGACCATGCATCGATTGCACAGCTATTGGCAAGCTCCCGATTCAACGGATCCTTCGCGAAAGCATTGGACTTCTCGCGCAGCGCAAGAAGGACATCGCGTGGTCCATTTCTGCCAAATGTCAGCATCAATCAACCTCGTTGCACCTAACGTTGGGCGGACAGCCTGTAGACGCCGAAGGCGGCTGTCAGGTTAATCCGCTTCTCGAGCTGGACATTGCCGGAGGCTTCAACTCCCCCCGCCCGTAGGCTCGCAAGATGCGATTGCCGTTCCTGGGACACCGCAACGTCGAGGAATCACTCGATCTCTTCGAAGTCCAGTCCGACCTGGTCACCGGGATGCTGCTCAGGGTATTCAACTAGAGGGCTGCACTCACTCATGGCACCCAGTCTAGCGCGGAACCATGTTCTTACGCGACGTTGGTGACGTTCTGGTGACGAACTTCCCAGACTGCATCGGATTCCCCAGCTCACGCCAAGCAGCCGGATGCCGACAATAGCGGGCGAGAGGGAGTGCACGCGATGGGACATGTTGCTCCAGCTGAACCTTCCGGGCGCTATGATTGGTAAAGGCTGAAGGACCAGTATCTTGTGCACGGCGATTGCAGCGCCAACATTGGCAGCGCGGATGGCGAGGAAAATCTTGAACGTAGAGAATTCTCCACCAGGTACTTCGCGATCAGGCTTCGGGCTACTGGAGAAATTGCCATTCCCGATCGCCTACCCCTGCCGCCAGGTGCTCGCGTTGAAAGAGACAGGAAACAGGGATCAGCTTGCCCGTCTACAAGGCGCACTTGTCGATATCATCCTCGGTTACCTCGCCTGTATCTCGCTCGCCCTAGTACCGGACGACGCTCGGCACAAACTTGGGCTCAATCCCAAAGAGCTCTGGAAACCGGGCATGACCGGGGGCAAGTGGCGAAGCGTGATCCAAGCCGCATGCGAACACCTAGGACCCGGCGCTACTACCTGCGGGGATCGGATCAAGCAGCTTCGCATCGGGCAGAATCAGAGGGATTTCGGCCAGCTAACGGCTGGACTTCGTCTCCATGCGCAATGACTACCATCATGTTGCTTTCAGCGATTCCTGCGCCGAGACCTTCACGCAGCTCGAGGACCTCCTGTCTTACTTGGATTTCCTCGCGGACTACCAACTCGTCCGCGTCGAGAGTGAGACGCGGAATCGTGGCACAAATCGGGTGCTTTTCGGTGGAGAGTCTGATGGGTGATCACCCGATACACTCAAAAGCTCGGATGGAGTGGGCCGACCTGAACTCGCATTTCAACGCCGATGATGCCTATCTCTTAGTCGATGACAAATCCTACGAACTCTACCCGTTCATGGTCATCCAGCACTGTGCCAAGCATGACCGAGACGAGATATGTTTTCTCGACAAGATCATGGGAGAAGGCGTCAGGCATCTCAGTTTCGAAGATCGGGAGGAGCACTTGTCGCAGGATGGAGCCGAAGACATCTACGACTGGTTCGCGAGCGCACAAGTCACGGTGGAAACCTGGGGGAATATCCGGGCCAACCTTCGCCGCTCCTGCGCGACGTTTCATTCGTTGCTGTGGGCGAGGAAGTAATGGTGAGTGACGTGGCTGAAATGGCGTCTCAGAGAGGCCAGGTCGAAGGCATAGATGAATCAGACGGATTTGCCCGAGTGAGTTTCAACGTTCTTGGCGAAGTAGTTCCCATCCAGCTGCGGCTTACGGACCTAGCTCGGCCAGCGAAACCAAGAAGCAGAAGGTCGGAGAAGCAAAACCTGACGGATCTGATACTTGCTGTTCTGATCGACAGCGGTCGACCTCTCAAAGCCAAAGACATAGCAACGAGCATTACGGCTATGACCGGGCAGCCGCATGACAAATCCGCCATAAGCCGATGGATCTCAGACAGCAGTATTCTGCGGGCACGGCTAGGCCAAGACGACCAGCATAGGTGGTTCGTCGTCGACGGGTGAGCAGGGATGGAGACACGAGCGCGCCACTGGGTTCGAGTTCCGCACTATCCGCTTTTCTGCAGGGGGTTCTTTTGGAAGTGCAGCCCGGTCGCGGAAGCCGGGCTTTTGCCTCTTTGGCGGCCCTTTGGTGACATTCTGGTGACGAACTCTCCGGATCTGCACCGGACTCCCTAACCCGGCGTCATCACAGAAGCGGTATTCTCGGCAGGACAAGGCGGTATCAATGCACACCCGACAGCCGTCGTCGGACGTAGGACGGAGCACTCGAAAACCGTTGTACGCAGAGGTGTACATGTGGGTGGCGAGTTCCGGTTCTCCGCTGGGAGCCAACAAGAGGGACAATGAGTCATTGGTCTGCGGGCATTGCGGACCCTCGTGGGTGGCGGCCAAGTGCTGTGGGCCAGAGGCAGCGGGCCACACAAGCGTCCGAGCATGAGGCACTATTCAGCGATAGTGTCAATCTCTGAAAGTGAGGCAGATTCAGCCAGGGTGCACGAGCGTTGCTCTCTTTCGTCCCAACGGCACGCCCAGACGATCGCGGTCACAACACCACCGGGGCGGCAGGCCGACACACGGCGGGCGACTACGCCGGCAAGGCCTGGGGAATCGGGAAGAACCTTCTGGCCGGCTGACCTCGCGGCCGAGCGTGGCCTGGAGCGACCAGAGAGCGTGGCGATGTTCGTAGTCTCTGAGGAGTGGAAGGCGGCCTACCCGGGCGCCACCGCAGGCATCCTGGTCATGCGCGGGCTGCGCAACCCCGCGCGTCATCCGGCCCTGGAGGCGCGACGCCTGCAGGTGGAGGAGGCCCTGCGCGAGCGGTTCGGGGGCATGGACCGGGCCCAACTGGTGGCGACGGCGCCCCTGGACGCGTACTCGGCCTACTTCAAGCGGTTCAAGAAGACGTACCCGGTCCAGTTGCAGCTGGAGTCCATCGTCTTCAAGGACCGGCACATCCCCAACTTCTCCGCGCTGGTGACCGCCATGTTCACGGCCGAACTCAAGAACCAGCTGCTCACGGCCGGCCACGATCTCGACAGCCTGCAGCTCCCCGTGACGCTTCGGGTGGCCGACGGCACCGAGTCGTTCACGCTCATCACCGGGGCGGAGCAGGGTCTGAAGGCCGGCGACATGTACATGTCCGACACCGCCGGCATCATCTCGGTCGTGATCTACGGGCCTGACGAGCGCACGCGCATCACGCCGGACACCCGGAACGCGGTGTTCACCGTGTACGCACCCCCGGGGGTGGATCCGGCTGCCGTCCGGGCCCACCTGGAGGACATCCGGGACAACGTGCTCCTGGTGGCGCCGGACGCGGCCGTGGAGCGATTGGAGGTGTACCAGGCGTAGCGGGCGTGGCCGGCGATTGGCGCCACTTCTGTACAATGGGCGGACGCAGGTTGGATTCCCGGAAACGGTACCGTGCCTCAGCTCCGAACCCCCGGAGCCGGATCGGGAGGGCCCGTGGACGGAACGCTAACATCTAGTCATCTGAGCCTGCGTCTCGTGGGAGGCAGAATGGATCTGGCCACGAGCCGGGCGAGGAGATTGTCGACGAGCCGGGAGTGCAAGGTTGGTGGAGGAAAAGCGCCAGCGGCAACAACTCGGGAACCCAACTGAAGCTCAGTTTGACCTACATCATGGAACCGTATCTCTTCCATGGAGTTGTTCTACCCGAGCGTGCTCAACTGTCGCTTCAGTTCGCAGCTAGGGTTCTCTCACGTTGTCTCGGGACGTCGACGGTGTGGCAAAAGTAAGCATCCTGCTAAATCAGGTCGCGGTGCGGGTGGAGAGCGAGCACGACTGGGATGTCTTCGACCTGCGAAACGTCGTCAAGAACATCGTCCAGAATCACTTGGCAATGGTGGGCTATCTCAAGGGCTACGCCTATGACTTCGAAGTGACCCGCGTTCTAAATCCAAGTCGCGAGATCGATCACGTGTTCGGTATCGATATCCCGTGCCTTGCCGAACGAGGCAAGTCAATCGATCTGCAAGACGCCTTACCAAAGCTCTGGGAGAAGACGAGTGGTCGTAACGGCGTGTTCCTGAATCGTTGCTTCAGCGATCTTGCTTCCTCCATGAAGCACGCTGATGACACCGGCTTCTACTGCTACCGCGCTATTGAGTCACTGCGCCATCATTGCGCAGCTGCGCACGGCTTGTCCGACGCCGGCAAAGCGAAACAGTGGGAGAAATTCCGAGAAGTCTCGGGGTGCAGCGAACAGACTCTTCGCGTCATCAAGGCGGCAGCTGATCCACTACGTCACGGTGGAACGTTTGGAGTCAACGCTGAAGACCGCGCGAAACTGTTCACGAGTACATGGGACGTCGTCGATGGATACCTCAACGGTGTCTAACCCGTCGTTCTTGAGTTGGAGCTGATGTTCGCCCGTTTCCCTTATGCCTTTGGAATGGATAGCCGGCGTCTGCTCTGTTCCCGGTCTCAGCGACTGCCTGTGTCCCATCAAAGCAACTGCATTCATTTTCGCCGATGGGTGCCACCGAGTCCCATCACGATCAACAGCTAGCGATGGTTTCCACCGTGTGGGCGGACCCGATTCTTCCTCTCCGGCCATGCGCGAAAGCGCCCAGATCATTTGCTTCTCCGTCGGCGCGGCCTACACTTAGAGTCATGGCAGACTGCTCAGCCGCGGTCCAAGGGTCGCCACGATCTTCTGGGGGAAGCAAGATGAAAGGAACCGGCGCTGAGATTCTGGTCCGCTATCTGGAGAACGAGGGGGTCAAGTACGTCTTCGGTCTTCCGGGGGGCCATCTCCTCACCTTCTACGACGCCCTGCGGCAATCAAGCATCACATCGATCTTGGCCAAACATGAGGGAGGGGCGGCCTACATGGCGGCCGGTCATGCATTGGCAGGAGGTGGCCTGGGCGTATGTTGCGGAACGGTGGGACCGGGAGCGACCAACCTCGTATCAGGAGTGGCCGCCGCCTACATGGGCTCCTTGCCCATGCTTGTGCTCACCGCTCAGGTCGGCACCTCTTCCATTGGCAGAGGGGCGCTTCAGGAAGCCGCTGGCGAGGGCCGCACCTTCTCGCAGACGCGGCTCCTTTCCTCGGTCACCAAGTACTCGACCATGGTCACACACGCGAGCAAGCTCCCGGAAGCGCTTCGCCGGGCGCTGCGCATCGCCCTGAGTGGCCGCCCGGGACCGGTCCACCTGGACCTCCCGGCCGACACTCAACGGGGCCAGGTGGAAGACGAGATCATCAGCCCCGAGCGCTATCGTCCCGCTCTCGCCGTGCGCCCCCTGGATGAAGACCTTCGTCGCGCGGCCGAGCTACTGCTTGCTTCGCAGAAGCCGGGGATGCTGATAGGTGGGGGCGCGAGGAAGGGGAGTGCGCCGGCCCTGGTCCTTAGGCTGGCTGAACTTCTTGCCTGCCCGGTCGCTACCACGCTACCCGGCAAGGGCACCATTCCGGAGGATCATCCTCTCGCCTTGGGTTGTATCGGGCTCTACGGCACTCGCGCTGCCAACAGCTACCTGCGTTCAGGACTGGACGTGCTCCTAGTGGTCGGATCCAGCTTGCACGAATTCAGCACTCATGTTTGGGACCCGGCCTTACGGCCCACCAAGGCGTTGATCCACGTCGATATTGACCCCGACGAGATCGGCAAGAACTATCCCGTCGATGTGGGGCTTTTGGGTGACGCGGGCCTCGTTCTTGAGGCGTTGGTGGAGCAGGTAGAGAGCCTGAAGACGACCGAGCGCCAGCCGGCGGAGGACTTCCCCGGTCTCAAGGCCCGCACCGCATACTTCTCCGAGCCCGCCATGACCTCCACAGAGGTGCCGCTCAAGCCGCAGCGGGTCATGGCCGAACTGCAGGAGGCTCTGCCGGATGACGCCCTGGTGTTTACGGACATCGGAAACACCGTCACCTGGGTGGAGAGATGTCTCCTCGTCAGGCGGCCTGATGTGACCATGTCGCTCTGTGGTCTGGCCGCCATGGGCTCCGGGGTGGCTGCCGCAATCGGAGGCAAACTGGCGGCCCCGGACCGTCCCACTCTGGTCGTGTGTGGGGACGGTGATTTCCAGATGCACGGCATGGAGGTGATGACCGCCGTCAGCCACAACATCCCGGTGGTATGGCTCATTCTCCAGAACGATACTCTGGCCATGGTCCATGACATTCAGACGATGACCTACAAGGGCCACTATGTGGCCTCGCAGTTCGTAACCCCTGATTTCACCAAGTTGGCAGATGCTTTCGGAGCCGTGGCCCTGAGGGCGGAGCGCCCAGGAGAAACGGCGGAGGCGGTGAGGACCGCGTTTGCTGCCAACCGGCCGGCGATCGTCAGCGTGCCCATCGACCCGCACGAGATGCCGCCGGCCAAGGCGAGGATGATGGCCATGGACCGGTCCCTTGGGAATCCTCCCCTCATGCAATCCTTGAGCCTTGGAGCACTGAAGACCGTGTGGTCGATGCTCAAGGAGCGCTAGAAGGCAGCTGAACCGGCGTGGGGCCTGTCAGCCCAGGCACGGCTCTCACGCCCAGCGACGGCTGGCTACCACCCCGGGGCTCCGCAAAGACAAGCTCAGCAAATGGCCGCAGTCCGTCGATAACCCCAGCATGAGCCCTACTTCACCGCTGCGTCCGAACCGTAATTAACCGCTCCTACCCGGACATAACACTCTTAAGAATAGAGAAGACTTAAAGACGGGAGAGAGGATGCGATGGAAACAGGAACCGATGCCTCACGTTGCACGCTTGCCCACCAGGTCGCCAGGCGTCTGATCTACTTCTCGGCCTCCAGTTGGGGGGCCCTCGGCAGTCCACGCGGCCAAGGAGAAGCTGGATGAGCTGCTCGCCGCCAAGCAGATACCGGAGAGCGAGCACCGGCAGCTTTTCTACCTACTTCAGAGCCTTGAGGGCTGCGACATGGACCGCAGCGAGCGGGTCGACGATCTGGTGAAGGAGGTGACCACGTCACTGACGGTCTGGCCCGAGGTGTTCCCCGATGAGGAACTTGAGCGCCTGCAAGGCCTGCTCTAGGAGCCTCCTTCTCGCATTGCTGACGCTCTGTCTGCGAGAGCGACTACGATGAGGTCATAGTGGTGGATGCCGGGCACGAGGGGTTAGGCTCGAGGGCGAAGGTTGAGCAGCGCGCGCTGGCTTGCCGAGTTCGCCCGTATTAGCCCGGGCGGGGTTCATCCAGGTTCCAGGGTCTGCTGGCGTCTTCTTCAACGGCACGACCAGGGACGGAAGGCCATATCTGCAGAGGATCGGTTAGCCGCGGAGCGGCGAGAGACGCCACCCTACCCCGTGGGAACGCTCACACGTCGGCAGACTTCTTACCGTTCCCATCCACGGAGAACACGTCCACAGCTTGGGCCGCAGGGTTGAAAGCGATGATGAGCGTGCCCGCCAGCAGGCGGCGGTTCGCCTCGGGTTGGGCGTCAAACGAGAGATACTGGCACTGCGGGGAGTCGGTTATAAAGACCGCCGGAGGCACCGATTGAGGATCCGTCGGGAAGGCGCCGCTGTTGAGAACGACGCGGCCCTTTCCCGAGCCCACCACGGGGTTCGCGTAACCCGCCTTGCCCGCGGTACTCAGGCTCTCCTCAAGATGGGTGCTCAAGTAGTTACTTGGATCTCCCTCCCCGGACTGCCGGTACTCCGTAGAGTAACCCTCCATCACCTGCTCGCTAACCATGGCACCCAGGCTCTGCAAGTTGGCAGAAAGGACGGATGCCTTTGCCCGGGAATGAAGCGCCGGCACTCCGATCGCCACCAGCACGCAGACGATAACGACGATCACGAGAAGCTCCAGAGCGCTGAAACCCCGCTCCGAAGAGCGAGAGGAACTTCCGCGCAGTGTTCCGGCCGGCCGCGGGAAATTAATGTTCATCGGTGTTGTGTGGTTGAGGGCCCTTGATCGTGCGCCCCAGATGGCGCGCCAGTTCCGCATAGCCCGCCCAGGCGAACAGAGCCCACGACAGCATGTAGCCGGCGTCGGAGAACCCCCCGGACTGAAACGTGCCCTGGATGCTCTGATAGCCATAGGTGACGTCAGCCACAAGACCGACGATCAGGCCAGCGCTGAGCAGAAAGATGCTCCACGGATGCCCCTTCACCCTTCGCAGCAGGACCCAGGCTATCCCCGCGAGAAGGAGGAGATCGCCCACCGGGTAACCGACGGACAAGGAGTAGGCAAGGAGGTTGTCACGACTCGACTGGAGAGTCGGGAGCAAGAATAGGTAGGATATGACAACCGCCCCACCTAACACCACTACGAAGCAGCCCAGATAGACGGCGACCCGGCGCAGGCGACTTGCGGGCGGGCCGGGAAAGCACAGCAACCCGGCGAAGATCAGGGGGTAGTACGCGAGGTATCCGGCGTCGGCCAAAGAGGGGAAGGGTGAGTTGCCGACGACGTTCTGGTAGACAAAAAAGAGTACGTCGCCCACCCAGAAGCAGGCAAGTCCAGCGCCGAGCAAACGCCATGCCCACTGGGACCTACGATCCGCCTGGGTCTTCGATGCGCTTAACGCCAGAATGGTGGCAGCCAACCCGATCGGGATCATCCCCAGGTTGGCATACAGCGAGCGATCGGCCGCCTCTCCCCAGTTGACGAGGACCCCGATGAGGTAGGCCACGCAGAGGCCAGAGGCCAGCAGTATCGTAAGAAGCCAGGGACGCCCCACGAGCGTCTTGGCGGCATGGCCTGCGCCGGAAGGACGAGCCTCGGTTTTCGCTACGCCACGCATGGTCACCCCGTCGTCTGTTGTCGCGCCTACTATCGGCCGATCGGCGGATGCGCCTTAATCACAGCGCATCCGGGCAATCAGGTCTGGGGCGTTGACAAACGTGTCCAAAGTGTCGGCGGTCGCGATGCTCGGCTGTTTCAGAAGCACCGCAAGGGTTTCTCCGGGCGGCCCATCGAGGAAGGATGCAAGGAATGCTAGGTGTACTACGCAGAGCGGCCCAACTGTGAGCCCAGGGCGCGGTCGGCGAACGAGCGCGACAGACTCTGCCGGCTAGTGTCGTGTATGCCAGCCCCCGTGCCCCATTCTGGCCGTCGTCCGGCAATCCTGATGGCACTCCGCACCCTTTCAGCGCCGGCTGCCATCACGCTATTCGCTAATGTGGCTCCCTCGCCGCCTCCCGAGGCGTGGCTCTATGGGGGTGCTTTCGCGGCGCCTAAACACCGCCCCCTCTCGCTGCATTTTAGCTTTCGCCTGCCCCCTCCGATAACAAGAGTGCCGCAACAACGAAGCGCACGCTAGGAAACCCGCTGGTGGACGGAAGTCTCACCTCTCTTCTCCCCTTCGTCGGGCCGCTTGTGGGTGCCGCGGTCCTTAGCTGGGTTCTGTCGGTCAGTTCTTGGCGCAAGTGGCTTACACCGGGGGCCAGGTTCTTCTCCCTTATGCTTCTTGGCATCGGCTTCTGGTGCGTGCTCTACGCTCTTGAGGCAGTTCTGACCGGTATCACCCTGAAGACCATAGTGGCGGGACTTGAGTACCTGGGCATTGTCTCTGTCCCCGTCTTCTGGCTTCTCTTTGCTCTCCGCTATACCGGACTCGATGGTGCGCTTGGCAGGCGTGGGATTGCTCTTCTCTTCGTAGTCCCCGGTGTTACCTTGGTTCTCCTGGCCACAAACCGGCTCCACGGTCTTGTGTGGAGTTCGGTCGGGCTGGATAGATCGGGTCCTTTCCCCGCCCTTGCCATAAGCCACGGGCCCTTCTTCTGGGTCCACCTCGCCTATTCGTATGCGCTCATTCTGGCCGGGGCGGTGATCCTCCTCCGCTCGGCCTTGCGCTACCCTCGCCACTACCGGGGACAGGCGGTTCTCATAATGATCGCGGTGGCCGTGCCCTGGGTCGCCAATCTCCTTTATGCCGTCGGTCTGGTTCCGGGTGACAATTTTGATCCCACACCATTCGCCTTCGCCGTCACCGGGGGGATCCTGGCTCTTGCTCTCTCCCGCTACCGGCTGCTCGACCTATTCCTAGGATTAAGACCCAGAGCTAGAAGCGCGATAATCGAAACCATGCGTGACGGGGTCATCGTGCTTGATGCGGAGGGCCAGCTCATCGACTGCAACCCGGCCGCGTTCCTCATTCTCGGAGACTCCACCGAAGAGCTTCTCGAGAAGCGCATACAAAGGGTGCTGCAGGAGGCCGGCGTGGGCGCAGCTGGTGCCCAGTCAGCGGAGATCCATTGCGAGGTCCGACTGGGGGAAGACGACGACGAGCGCATCCTGGACATGCTCGCTTCCCCCCTAGGGGAGGCAGGCCGGGAAAGCACGGGAAGGCTCGTGGTCCTTCGGGATATCACCGAGAGAAGACAGGCCGAACAGGCGGCCCTGGAGAGCGAACGCCGCTACCGTAACCTGGTCGATAACGCCCACGATCTCATTCTCACGGTGGACAAGGACGGTCGCTTCACCAGCGTGAACGCCGCGGTCGAGAGGGTGACCGGCTACGCAAAGAGTGAGCTTCTTAGCCGGACTGTCTCTGATCTCATCGGTGAGGGAGGGCCGGGCCGACGTCCGGGACCTGCCGCTCCTTGACCGGGGCGGCGAGAGACAGGAGGTGCGCCTTAAGAGCCAAGGATGGCCGGGAGATACTGCTGGAGGCGAGCGTACGAGGTGTCTATAGCGGCGAGGAGCTCTCCGGGTATGAGTGCATCGCCCGGGACGTGACTGAGAGTCGGCAATGGGAGGAGGCTCTTAGGTTCCAGGCTCTTCACGACAGCGTGACCAACCTGCCGAACCGTATGCATTTCCGCGAACGGGTGGCGGAGCTGGTCGGTTCCTCCCGGCTCGCCTCGGAGTCCTTCGCTGTTTATGTTCTTGACCTCGACCAGTTCAAGGACATAAACGACAATCTTGGTCACCAATCTGGAGACGTGCTTCTTGAGGTGGTCGCCCGTCGGCTGGCAAGCGCGATTCGCGAGGCCGACACACTTGCCCGGCTGGGCGGGGACGAGTTCGCCCTGGTTGTCGCAGTGGATGACATAGAAGATGCCCGCCGAGTGGCCCTTCGCATCCTGGAGGTCTTCAAGAGCCCGTTCAAGCTAGACGGTCGCGAGCTCGCTCTGTCGGCCAGCCTCGGAATCGCCGTGTTTCCCACCCACGGATCTAGCGTCGACAGCCTGCTTCGGTTTGCCGATATCGCCATGTATGCGGCCAAGCAGGCCGGTGGAGCCCGCTACGCCGATCTACGAGATGGACGGCTGACCGCCATTCCCCGGACCGACTCACGCTTCAGGCCGATCTTCATGCGGCCTTCGACCGGGCGGAGCTCACCCTTCACTACCAGCCCCTCATCGACCTTCGCCGGGGAGGGGTGACCTCGGTTGAGGCCCTGGTCCGCTGGAACCACCCCCGCCGCGGCCTCATCCTTCCCAGTCAGTTCCTCGATCTCCTTGAGCAGGACGGGCTGGCCGACCGTCTGGCCACGTGGGCGCTCGGCAAAGCTCTCGCCCAATGCGCGCGCTGGAGGGCGCGCGGCCTTGACACCCGGGTCTCGGTCAACCTCTCCGCCCGCAATCTAGACGACCCCGACCTCCCCCAGTTGATTAGTGGGCTTCTGGCGAAGCACAAGTGCTTCGCCGGAGTGGCTGACCGTCGAACTCACCGAGGGAAGCATCATGGTCGATCCCGAGCGAAGCGCGAGAGCACTCGCTGCCATGAGAAGCCTGGGAGCTAGGGTGTCCATTGATGACTTCGGGGCGGGCCAGTCGGCGCTCCCCTATCTTAAGAAGCTCCCGGCTGACGAGGTGAAGATCGACAAGTCGTTCGTTATTACCATGACCGTGGACAAGCAGGACGCCGCCATCGTTCGTTCCACCATCGGCCTGGCCCACGAGCTGGGCCTCTCGGTGGTCGGGGAGGGCGTGGAGAACGAGGCCACCCTCAGGCTGCTTCGCGCTTACGGCTGCGACTACGGACAGGGGTATTACCTGGGTCGCCCGGAAGGTCCACGCGCGGTCTCCGGACATTTCCGCTCCACGGCTGTAAGCGGACTGAGCCCTGGGGCGTCTAAGACATCGCGCCTCGCCGCCCTGCCCTAGGAGCACACCACCCGCTCATCGTGATCGCCGAGCGCTTCGACGTCCACCCCAACCAGATCACCAAGTGGAAACGCCAGCTCTTAGACGGCGCGGCCGCCGTCTTCGGAGAGGACGAGAAGGCTAATGGGGAGGGGCCGAGTATCGCCGAGCTGCATGCCAAGATCGGCGAGCTGACCATGGAGAACGATTTTTTGTCCGGTGCGCTCGGTCGCATGGGCGGCACGAGCGCAAAGCGATGATCGACAAGACGCATCCCTTGCCGGTCACCAGGCAGGCCCGCCTCTTGGAGCTCTCCCGTTCCAGCGTCTACTACGAGCCGGTCGGAACCAGCAAGAGCGATCTGGCCCTGATGGCCGCCATCGACGAGATCCACCTGAAGCTCCCGTTCTACGGGATCAGAAGGTTGCGGGGCGAGCTCTCTGACCGCGGCTTTGCCGTGGGAAGGCAGCACGTGGCCACGCTCATGCGCACCATGGGGATCGAGGCGCTCTACCCCAAGCGCCGGCTCTCCGAAGCCGCATCCCGGCCACAAGGTCTACCCGTACCTCTTGCGAGGGATGGACATCACGGCCGCGGGTCAGGTGTGGTGCGCGGACGTGACCTACCTGCCCATGGCCCGAGGCTTCTGCTATCTGCGTGGCGGTCATGGACTGGGCCAGCAGACGAGTGCTGTCCTGGCGAGCTCTCGAACACGCTGGACGCCTCGTTTTGCATCGAGGCGCTCGAAGAAGCGCTTGATCGCTACGATGCCCCGGAGATCTTCAACACCGATCAGGGTGCCCAGTTCACCTCGGAGGGTTTCACCAGTCTTCTTACGTCCCGTGGCATCAGGATCAGCATGGATGGACGGGGCCGCTGGATGGACAACGTCTTCATCGAACGGCTGTGGAGGAGCGTCAAATACGAGGAGGTGTACCTGAAGGGATACGAGAGCATTCCCGAGGCCCGCAGAGAGCTGGCCGCCTACTTCGACTTCTACAACATGAGGCGCCGGCACCAAGGGCTCGAAGACCGGACCCCCGATGAGGTCTACTGGTCTACACTACGAAGGCAAGAACAGGCAGCCTGACGAGCAGGTCATCACCTAAGAACTCGACTTGGCTGTCCAACCAACCCGGCCACCTCTTGCAGGCGTCTCCCGAAGGCCCCTTGACGATACAGGAGCTCACTTGACAGGACGTGGCCCGCCGGCTTCCTGAACCCATCGGATACATCCCTCCGGCAAGACTGGGGGAGATGTTCTGATATGGAATAGCCGGTCAACCCCTGAATGTCGTGGTGGTGATCTTGTTGGACGTAACATGGACGGACACGTGGACTCGGCGACTGACCACTCTGATATGCGCGGACCAGGTCCGCATGTCTCTGGTGCGTCGGAGCCTGCCTCCCACTAGCAGCGCGGCCGGTGGGCCGCATAGAAGATACGAGGATTGCTCCGAAGGTGCCGTCCGCCCACGTCACTCCCCATGCTCAGGCGGCGACTCGGCTCGAGCCACATGAGAGCCCAGACCGCCTGGGCGAGCTCCCGGGCCACCGCCACCACGGCGACCGTCGGACGCTTGCCGCGCTGCGTGAGCCGCGGGTAGCGGCGCAGAGCCTCAGCTGGGACCGCCAGGCCGCCGCCATAACCTCCGGCGGTTGACCCTGGCTGCGCTGCTTCAGGTTATCGCCCACCGCCGGCCGGTGGCGGTAGTGCCAGGCGGCCTCGACGAGTACTCGACGCACGTGGGCGTTCCCGTTTTCGTGATGCGACCCCGCCGCTCGGTTTGAGGCCACTCGAGTGCTCGCTGGGGACCAGGCCGACGAAGGAGGCGAACTCCTCAGCCGAGCTGAGGCGGGCAAAGTCCACCACCTCGGCGGCAATGGTGAGGGCGGAGAGACTGGCGATGCCACACAAACAGCAGAGCCGGGCTACGCTGGCGGCAAAGGGCGGCCGCTTCGCCCAGGCTTCGAGCTCCCGGTCCAGACCAGCCGGCTGGGCCAGACGAAGGTCCAGGGTGGTGAGATAGTGGCAGAAGGTCCCGAGCTGCCAGGGCCTCGTGTGCAAACCTCTGCTTTCTCAGCCAGACGAAATGCCCTTGGGTCCAGTTCTTTCCGGGCCAGGTGCGTCCCTGCCTAAGGAGGAACTTCGAGAGCCGGTGCTTGGCGCGAAGCACGTGGCTTTGAGATCCTCCCGCAAGCGCACGGAGATCGCGGACTGCTTCTTCCTCGACCGACGGTATACGGATGGGAGTGCGTTCTCCTTCCCTAAGGAAACGGGCCAGACTCTCCGCGTCCCGGCGGTCGGTCTTCACCCGCACTCCCGGCACGAGTGCAGGGGCGATCACCTGGCAGGAGATCCCCAGGGAGACAAGAAGCCGGTGAAGCTCACAGCCGGTAGGGCCCGCCTCATAGCAGGCTCGGACGAGTTCGGGCTGAGCCCAGGAAGCGACCAGTCTGCGCACCGCCTCGGCCGTGCGGGGAATGACGCACGTCCCGACCCAGCTCCGAACCCGGTCGAAGTACGCACACGGCGATGGTGTCCTTGTGCACGTCCAGCCCCACCTGGATGAAAGAAGTAGTAGAGTCATATATGGTCGGTCTGCTGGTCTTGTCATGTGGGTCGGCTCGAGACCTCCTCGAGCAATCCTCGTATGCCCTGCAACCGGCTGACCGGGTATTCCATCGTGACTATCGTGAGAGAGCGCCGGCTGAAGAGTTCGGGCTCAGGAAATGAGTTTCCAACGCACGGGGGGCGGTTCAATCTCTATGGTGGACACGTCCAGGGCATGAGAGACCACGCCAAAGCTTCGACAAGGCATACGATCGGCAATGATCATTCCGACAGCAGTAGTTCAAACCCGCAGGCTATGGACGGGTGCTTGTGCTCAGCCGCTCGACCTACGCCCGCAATGTCGCGTTCCCGAATCTGGAGAGTGTCGAACGGACCCACAAAAATAGCGACTGTTGAGGTTCAAATCATGATACAGACGTGGCAGGGCAAGCGGGTATTGGTGACTGGAGCGGGAGGCTTTATTGGCAGCGCGCTCGTCGAGGCATTGGTAACGCTAGGGAGCAGAAGTGCGCGCATTCGTGCGGTATACCTCCCGGGCTGAGAGTGGCTTGCTCAGGTTCCTCCCAGAAGATATTCGTAAACAGATCGAACTGGTTTCAGGTGATCTGCGGGATGCGGATGCCATCGAACGGGCAGCGAGAGGTGCGGATGTGATCTTTCATCGTTGCGCTTATCTCGATTCCTTACTCCTATCGCCATCCTGTCGAGGTGGTGGAGACGAATTTGTTCGGCACGTTGAATACCTTGCAGGCCTGCCGGAAGCTGGGATGCAAGCTAGTCCACACGTCCACGAGCGAGGTGTATGGCACAGCTTTGCGGGTGCCGATTGACGAGGGACACCCCCTGCAGGGACAGTCACCCTATTCTGCCAGCCGGGGTCGGGGCGGCAGAAGCTGGTGGAGAGCTACCATCGTGCGTTTGACGTACAGGCCGTGACCGTGCGGCCGTTCAACACGTATGGGCCAGGGCAGTCCGCGCGGGCGGTGATCCCGACCATCGTCACGCAGGCGTTGAGTCAGGATGTGATCCGGCTGGGGAATCTCGAAGCCAGACGGGATTTCACCTACGTCGGTGATACCGTGGCGGGCTTTATCAAGGCGGCGGAGGCTGAGAGAGTGGGCGGGGGAGACGTTCAACCTGGGATATGGGGCTGAGATTGCAGTCGGTGAGTTGGCCAAGAGATCATTGAGTTGGTGGGTAGGCCAGTGAGGGTGGAGGTGGAGGGCGAACGACTGCGGCCGGAGAAGTCAGAAGTGATGCGGCTGCTTTCGGACAATACCAAGGCTCGGCAGAGATTGGGCTGGCAGCCTGAGGTCGAAATGAGAGAGGGATTGGGGCGGACGATTGAGTGGATTAGGGAGCATTTGGGTCTATACCGAGTAGGGCACTATGAGTATTGACCATGGACTTTGTTTGATCCGACAACGAACAGAGTGTCCAGTGTCACCCAGCGGCAGGTGTCGACGCCGTACCAGAGATCAAACGACCGGTCGATTATCGCAGCATAGAGCTTGAACCCGGCGCCACGAATGCCGTGTTCGGATATCGCTCTGAAAACTCGACTCAAGGCACTCATATCAGGCGTGGGCATCCGGTTTCGCGAATTATCGCCTGCCCCCTGCATTGTGGTGCTCCCCTCAAATCAAGCCACCAATTGCACTTGTTGACGCTGACGGCATTGCCGCGGACTTGGATAGCCGAGGCTCTGATGGGGCCGCCCCTGGTTGTAGTGCTCGATCCAGCGGCGGACTGTCTGACCTGCTTCCTCGAATCCCTTGAAGTTGTGTTGCACGTCCCCACCCAGGAGGGCCTCAGCCAGTTGGTCTCCGGAGCCATCCCCCATTCACCAGCGATCGAGCTTATCGCCGCCCCTGCGCATCATGCTTGGCCTTCTGGTCCAAGACCATACGAACGGGTCGCTCCCGAACCCCAACTGTATCTTATTGACGGCACCACGACCCCGTCCCATCTCAAAGCTGGAACCTCCAGGAAAGTCGGCGGTTCAGAAACCGGCGACCCTGCCGTCATGAACCCGGCTGAAGCGGAGATTCGCTGTTCCCCAGTAGAGAACCCTTCTGAACGAACCAACTCGGTCCGGCGTCTGGCTGATACTCTTCTTTCGAACCATACTCGTGGACGTAGGCCCGGGAGTGGTCCGAGCCCACGTTGCGGTGCAGACGCGACGTCGATGGTCACCCCAGGTACTTGTCGTACGTCCCATAGCACGTTGCATCCCAGATGATGTTCGTACTCACCCCATACTCCCAGCGGTCTGCCTTGGCATTGTTCGCCCCGCCACAGTGATAGAACGTCAGGTTGCTACACCCTGTCGATGGGTAGCGATTCACGGCGATACCAATGTCAGCGTAAGCGCCATAGCAATCGGTGAAGGTCGAATCTGACACGTCATTGATCGTGAAAGCGGCAGCGCTCTGCTGCGGAGTACCAGTTACCCCGGTGCCCGTGCAACGCAACATGGTGACGTTATTGCAGGCCTTGAGATAGAAGCTGTGTGGCGGATAGTCATAGGAACTGGGAAACTTAGACCCCACATTTGTAACTGTGCAATCCTCAAAGGTGAGGTACGAGCCGCCACCGTTGATGTTGATGCCGAACTCCCCGATGTTGCTCATACTGAGATTCTTGAACGTGCTGTGCGAGATAGTACTTGTCGCTTCCGTGCTTATCCCGCCCCAGTGCATATCAGTGATAGTCAGACCGTCGAACGTGAGGTAGGAACAGTTGCCTTCGGTAAAGACGCCAGCCTGGCCGCTGGTTGTCAGATTGCTGTCGAGTGCGAAGTTCTGGAGGGTGATACCGGTCTTCCCGCTGATCAAGATGGGATACGTGGCGGTGCTGTAGAGAACAGACGCGGCGCCATCCCCCCTAATCTGGCAGTTCGATGGCAGGTCGAGGCCCCAGTTATCACTTCCGGTGCCACTTACCAGATAGGTGCCCGCCGGGATGTAGACCCACTTACCTGCCGCGGTCGCCGCGGTGATGCAGGCCTGGATGGCGGCCCGGTCGTCCGTCACTCCGTCACCCCTAGCTCCGTAGTCCCTGACGTTAAGGACTGTGCTGGCACTGGTGGTCGTCACCGTGAAGGATCCCGGGCTGGTGGCCCAGCTTTTCCACAGGCCGGTGTTGGCGATGGGCTCGTAGGCCAGGATGACCTGATAGCCGAGGCCCGGTGCTACGCCGGTGAGGTCGACAGTGGTGGAGTAGGTGGCTCTGCCGTCGGCAGGCACCAGGGGGGCCTTCCAGTACCAGTCGTTCTCGGGGGAGCGCACCCACACGGCGAACTGACCGGTGGTAGGAGCGACGCTAGTGGTCCAGGAGGCGGTGAAGATATCGCTGGAGGTGTGGTGTCCTTGACCGGTAGGGGCGGTGATGGTAAGCCCGGGAGTGACGGCGGCATCCACCGCGAAAACGAAGTCGTAGCTGGTGGCCCAGCTCACCCAGGCGCCGCTGCCGGTGCTGGCCCGGTAGCCGACGATGGCCTGGTACCAACCGGAGGGTACGCCCGTCAATGGAAGGGTGGTGGTGTAGGTGGCGGTGCCGTTGGTGGTCACCAGCCGGGCCACATCACCCAGCCGCCGGTCGCCGAACGTGCCCAAACACAGAACTCACCGCTCGAGAGGGCCTGGTCACTGGTCCAGGTGACGGTGAGGGTGTCCTTGGCCGTGTAGGCGCCGGTGCCGGTAGGGGATGTGACAGTGAGGGTGGGGCCGACGGAAGGGGCCTCGGTAGCGTATGAGATAGCGGCGCACGCGGCCAGGCAGAATCCTGCTACCAGGATAGTCGCCGAACAGATCGCGATAAGTCTTCGCACCGTTGTATCTCCCTTGTGTTGCTGGCAGTCGATGTCACCGAGGCATTGGAGCTTTCGCGCCGGAACCACCTGGGTGGCTCTGTTGAGTCAGGCTTCCGCAGGCACCCGAAGTTAGGCCTCACTCAGAGATGACCTATTGCCTGTATGCCTGTGGGGATTCCTCGGGGGAAAACGGGACACGGTCTGCAATATGAGATGTCAGCGCGTTGCCGTGTCTTCGGTCATGGCGGGCAGGCAGAGAAGTACGAAAAAGCACCATCGCTCCTTCTGCTCCGCGACTACAATAACACCCGTCGCCCTCCGGCGAAGCGGACGATCGTTTGTGTGATCAGACTGACATCGTTAGTTGGCGATGAGTCTAATGACATTTGGCGGCAATGTCAAATCGATTGCGGAGGACGCAGCGGACTCCGGAGACGATGGGGTTGCCAAGGGGCGTCTCAGCCGTGACCTCATCTGCGAGACCGCGCTCGAGGTCATAGACGAGTTCGGTCTCGAGGGGGTCAGTACGCGAATGTTGGCCCCACGCCAAGCCGATCGAGGAAAGTCCCAGCATCTCCATGTGGTCGGTCTGGGGATCCCATGGCCGCGGGCCACGGAGGGTCACTGTCCCAATAGACGAAGGTCTCGTGTAGGGTTGGCGAATAGGTGGGATAGGCGGCTTTCATGTGGAGAAGGGCGGTCCTCACGAAATAGCCCGTCGCCTGGTGATCGCCATAGCGGTGGTTGTCCAATCGTGACGTCGCGTAGATGTCGGTAGGCCGATACACCTCAAAGATGTCTTGCAGATCTTGGACGACGTTAGCCCCGTTGTAGAGCGCTGGCCCACCAAAGCGATACGTGTGATAGTCGGTACTCCCCAGCCCCCTTTCGCCGTATGTCGTTGACTGCCCAAAGGACGTTGTCAGAGCGTCGCCGGGGCCTGCATAGGTTTGCAGAAGTTCCCATAGATGACCGTCAGGATAGCCAAGGAAGATCAGGTTCTCCTCTGGGTTCCCGATGACGCTTTGCCCCGCCACTGCCTGTCCCTGTCGAGTGAGACCTTGGTTCACGCCGGAGAAGTAATCTCCGTTAGTCATGTAGACCACTCGCGCCGTCTTTCCAGCAGTCAGGGCAGAGGCTGTGATTCCGGCTGCATACAAGAGCTCGTCATCTGGGTGGGGCGCGACCACTAGGATTGTGTTCGACGCCCGGGCGTACCCCGGGACCGCGACGATCAAGGACAAGGTGAGAAGAACAGCCAGAATGCCGCAAGACAGTGATCCGCACCAGCGTTGGTCTGGGGCGAACTCAGAATCCGGCTACCAAAGCTGCCTCTCTGCACCATGGAAGCAGCATAGACGAGCAGTAGAAACCCGGCAATTGAGCAGGGGATAGCAATCCCTTGC
>CAWEJM010000024.1:0-77424 GCA_963809395.1 uncultured Actinomycetes bacterium
TGGAGAACGGCGGGGAGAGGCTCTCCCCCGAGGTGTGGAGCAGCATGGCGAAGAAGGCCGAGCTGTTGGATCTGGGCGTGGGCCGCATCGAGTACATGGACGCTGCCGGCATCGATCGGGCCTACCTGTCGCTGACTTCGCCGGGGGTGGAGCAATTCGATCCGGCCGTGGGCGTCAAGGTGGCGGAGGACGCGAACGATCTTCTGGCCGAGGCTATCGCCAAGCATCCAGACCGCTTCGGCGGGTTCGCGGCCCTCGCTCCCAAGGACGTCGACCACGCGGTGCGAGAGCTCGAGCGCTGCGTGATCGATCTGGGCTTCAGGGGCTGGAACACCCACTCGAACTTCGGCGATTCTTACCTCGACGATCCCCGATACCGGCCTATCCTGGCCAAGGCCGAGGAGTTGGACGTTCCCATCTACCTGCACCCCGCTATTCCGATGATCCCGGAGCTTCGCGCCTTTGGGTTTGTGCTGGCCGGGCCGAGCTTTGGATTCGGGGTGGAGGTGGCCTTTGTGTTCATGCGCATGATCGTGAGGGGCGTGTTCGACGAGCTGCCCGATCTGAAGATCATCATGGGGCACTACGGGGAGGCTCTGCCCTTTCTGGTGAACCGGGTCGACTGCGCCTACAGGCAGGGGAAGGGCGCGCCCAATCCCGAGTTCGGACCGGGGAGCAAGAAATGGGCCGGTGAGTACCTCAAGAAGAATCTGTGGGTGACGACGAGCGGCAACTACTATCCGGCTGCGCACTTCTGCTCTCGGGACGGTCTCGGCATTGACAAGATCCTGCTGGGCTCCGACTTCCCATACGAGAACATGGCCGCCTGCACCGATTTCATCGACAGCCTGGGTCTGCCAGAGGACGAGAGACGCAGGATCTACGAGGCGAACGCCGGCGCGCTGGGTTTCCCGGCCTGAAGGGGCTTTACGGCTGGAGTGCGTCGGCGCTAGACTGAGCATGGAGCCTGCTCTTGAGAGGCCCCCATGCCACGTGACTTACGCGGCAGCGATTTTCCCGAGCGGAAAGGGGAACGTTGTGAGACCTCGTCTAGGCAGTCGGGTCATCGTCCTCCTTCTCTGCCTGTTCCTGGCAGCCCTCATCATCGGCATCCCGGAGAGCATTGCGGGTAGCACGGTGGCAGACCGCGACGAGATCGAGCGGAGGCTTGCACTCCCGCCCTTCGCCTACGTGGCCGAGAGCGACACCGACACCGCGAAGATACAGGCGGGTCTCGACGGCCAGACCGGGGCCGCGGCCTTCATCGATTCCGCGACTGACACCCTGGTGGCGCGTCCGGTCGCGGGCACCAACCTCAATTGCGTGGCCGTCGCTCCTGACGGCAGTCGTGTCTACGTGACCGACTTTAACGAAGCGGTTCTCCACGTGTTCGACGCCGAGACCAAGAAGGAGATACTCAAGATCACCTTGCCCGGGGTAGAACCACGCGATCCAATGTCGCTGACCAAGGCCGTCCAGGACCAAGGGTACACATTCGCCTACGAGCTGATGCGGTCGTGCTCCAGTGGGGTGGCCTGCACACCCGATGGCGCCTGGGTGCTGGTCTGTTCGAGCGCGGGGCTGCAGGTGGTGGACACCGCGACGAACCAGGTGGTTCGCACGCTTTCCGATCTACCGGCGGCTTGGTGGCCGTGAGCTTCGACGGCAAGCGCGCCTACGTGACCTGCGACACCTTCGACTCGCTCGCCCCCCGAAGCTTCTTCGACTGGGTGCGGACGATCATGACGACCGAGGAGTGCACGTCTGGTCTGCCTCGACCTGGAGACGTGGCAGATCGTCGAAGGAGATCCCGACCAGCCATGGTGGCCGGTATTGCCGTCAAGCCGGACGACACCCAGGTCTTCTTCAGCGAGACCTACCAGAAGCGGGTGCGGGTGGTGGATGCTCTGACTCTCGCGGATGTCTGGGAGGTGAGCACGGAGCCCTCCTTTTCCGTCGGTATCGGCTTCTTACCGAACGGGACCAAAGCCTACGTGGTCGGCTTCGCCGACAGTGGCTACTACGACAGCTCGGGCCAGCAGACCCTGCCCAAGGCACCCAAAGCGGAGGACTTCTTCTGCGCGGTGATCGACACGCAGGACAAGGAGATCGTCAAGAGGATACCTCTCGAGGCCTACTGACCACGCGAGATCGCCGTCCGGTCGGACGGCAAGAAGGCATACCTCACCGGGGGCCCGATCAGGCACGCAGTGGTAATCGACACCGTCAACGATGTGGTCATCGGAGACGTCGGGGACGAAGTGGTCGAGCACTGCGGCGTGGCAGTGCGGCCGTTCTGGTGGTCGACCGAGAGTCTGGTGGCTCTGGGCCTGGCTCCGGACAGCGGCGGAACAGAGACCACGGCTTGGCCGGCGGTACCTCCGGTACCGGCGCCGGGGGATCCGGGGATGCGACCGGACGCCACGGGAGCTGGCGGTTCCCAGGGCGGCACGGGCACTGCCGCCGGCACAGGCGAAGGTAGCGGCTCCGGGGACGGCCGCGCCGCCGGCGACCTAGGGAGCGAGGGAGGCGGCGGTCTCTCCGGTGGCTGGATCGCACTGATCGCGGTGCTGGCGGTGGTCGCGGTCGCCGCTCTGACCGGGCTTGCCTTCATGTTCGGCAAGGGATCCCGCGCTCGGGCGGGATGGCGCAGGGTGCCGCGACGGCCGGCGCCGCGGCGACGATGAGCGGCGCGACGGCAGGCGCAGGCGGCGCGGCCGCGACCGGAACCGCGGTTCAGTCTGTCGCCGAGCAGGTCAGGACCACGCCACCCTTCTGTTCGGAGTGCGGCGGCACTCTTGCGCCGGGGGCCAAGTTCTGCGCCGGCTGTGGACGACAACTCTGAAGACTCGACCAAGACGCCAAGTAGCAGTCTCGCCGAACTGGCGGCCGTGCCGCCGCCGCCCTATACTCGGCTCATCGGTAAACGGGCGAAAGTCGGGCCGCGCCGGCCCGCGAGGGGGCGTGATGAGGGGCGTGATGCGGCGTGTGGCTTTGGGCCGCGACGGTGTCGCTGCCGCGAGCGTGGCCGTCCTGCTGTTTGGTCTTGCCGGACCGGCGCTTGCCGCGGCCGATGACGATATTCCCGGGGTCCCGCTCGCGATCGGCACGACCGTTTCGCAGGCCGTGAGCTCGGGCGATCCATCGGACGTCTACGCGGTCGATCTCGTCGAGGGTCAGGAGGTCCACATCCGGTGCGACCCGGGCACGACCAGCGGGCCCAAAGGGTCGTTTCACCTGCTGGTTCCGGGAGCTTCGTCGGTCGCCGACCCCGACAAGTACGACGAGATCGCCTACACCCTCAGCGGCGGGAATCCCACTCGATCCTGGGCCGACTTCGACTACATCCCGGCGAAGTCCGGCACGTACTACCTGTGGATCGAATGGGAGGCAGGAGCGCTCAACTACACGCTGTCGGCCATCCGCACCTCTCGGGCAGCCTTGACACTCGCGCCCGACACCGACGATGTCCCAGGCCTGTCTGTCGGGTCGGGTAGCCTGACCGGGGTCGTCTCCACTCTCGCCGACCCGGACGACGTCTACGCCGTGGCTCTCACGGCGGGCAAACCGGTGACCATCCGACTCATGCCGCTGACGCCGTACAGCAACGGCTCTCCCGCGCTCGCCTCCCTCTATCTGCTCGATCCGGCCACGCCCTCTCTGGCCGACCGTTATGGGCACGTGCTGGAGGGCATGTTGCTGGCGGCGAAGAACAGCAAGGACGCCGCTTCCCGCCAGACGGCCGAGATCCAGTACACGCCGACCGAGAGCGGCACCTACTACGTCTGGGTGGAGGCCGGGGGCGTTCTCTACGGCCACGACTTCGGCAACTTCGCCTACCAGCTCAGCATCTCCGGCAACGACGAACCCCCGGGGCCGCCGGTCTTCTCCGACGTGGAAGGCTCCCCGTACGCGACCGCCATCTACGAGATGGCGGGGCGCTCGATCATCAGCGGGTTCACCGACCACACCTTCCGCCCCGACCAGCCGGTCAGCCGCCAGCAGTTCGCCAAGATGATCGTCAAGACGCTGGGCCTGACCGTCACGGGGGCGGAGCAGTGCCCGTTCACCGACGTCGTCGGCGGCGGGTATGACGATCCCTTCTATCCGGACAAGTACGTGGCCGTGTGCGCCGCCCACGGCATCACCCAGGGCAAGACCGCGACCACTTTCGATCCCTACGGCAACATCACCCGCCAGCAGCTCATCAAGATGGTAGTGAGCGCGGCAGGCCTGCCCGACCCGCCGGCCGACTACACGCCGCCTTTCCAGGCCGGACAGCTTCTGCCTCGACACATTTCCCGTACGCCCGCAAGGCGGCATATGCTGGGCTCTTGGAGGGTTTGCAGGGTGTGGGCGCCTCGTACGACTTCTTCGCTTCTTCCACCCGGGGCGAGTGCGCACAACTGCTCTACAACCTGCTTGGTAGACAGTAGAGGCTCAGCGGCTCGACTAAGAGGGAGGCTGCGCGATGGATGACAAGACGAAGAGAATGACAACGGCATTCGGCCGTCCTGTCAATGACGATCAGAATTCTCTCACCGCAGGCGACCACGGGCCGGTGCTCTTGCAGGACGTCCACCTGGCGGAGAAGCTCGCCCACTTCGACCGGGAGCGGATCCCCGAGCGGGTGGTCCACGCCAAGGGCGCCGGGGCCTACGGGTACTTCGAGGTCACCGCCGACGTGACCAAGTACACGAGAGCCAAGTTCCTGTCCGAGGTGGGCAAGAGGACCGAGGTCTTCGCCCGCTTCTCCACCGTGGGCGGCGAGACGCGGCTCGGCCGACGCCGAGCGCGACCCCCGCGGTTTCGCCCTCAAGTTCTACACCGAAGAGGGCAACTATCGACATGGTGGGCAACAACACCCCCGTCTTCTTTATCCGGGACCCGCTCAAGTTCCCCGACTTCATCCACACCCAGAAGCGGAATCCGGCAGACCAACCTCAAGGACCCGGACATGTTCTGGGATTTCCTCTCCTGACCCCGGAGTCGATTCACCAGGTCACCATCCTCTTCTCCGACCGGGGCACTCCCAGGACGCTACCGGCAACATGAACGGGTACAGCAGCCACACCTATCATGTGGTACAACGACGCAGGGCGAGTACTTCTGGGTCAAGTACCATTTCAAGACCGAGCAAGGGATCCAGACATCTTCACGGGTGATGAAGCGGACTGCGCATGCGAGGCACCGACCCGGATCGCGCCACCCGCGACCTCTACCAGGCGATCGCGCGAGGCGATCATCCCTCCTGGCGCCTGGAGGTGCAGATCATGACCGCCGAGCAGGCCAAGGAGTACCGCTTCGACCCCTTCGACATCACCAAGGTCTGGCCGCACGCAGACTTCCCGCCGATGGACCGTCGGCCGTCTGGTGCTCAATCGCAACCCGGAGAACTACTTCGCCGAGGTGGAGCAGGCGGCTTTCTCCCCGGCCAACTTCGTGCCCGGCATCGGACCGTCCCCGGACAAGATGCTGCAGGGACGCCTCTTCAGCTACCACGACACCCACCGCCACCGGCTGGGACCCAACTACCACCTGCTGCCGGTGAACGCAGCGAAGGCGTCCAAGGTGGGCAACTACCAGCGCGACGGCGCCATGCGCTGCGACGGCAACGGCGGGTCGGGGCCCAACTACTGGCCGAACAGCTTCGGCGGCCCGGCCCCCGATCCGAGCGGCGCGGAACCGTCGCAGGTAGTGTCCGGGGTGGCCGCCCGCCAGCCGTATACCCATCCCAACGATGACTTCGCTGCAGGCGGGCAACCTCTATCGCGACGTGTTGACCGACGAGGAGCGGGATCATCTGGTAGCCAACATCGTGGGTCACTTGTCGGGGGCGCAGCCGGCCATCCAGGCGCGGCAGGTGGCACTCTTCTACAAAGCCGATTTGGAGTATGGGTCTCGGGTCGCCCACGGCCTGGGACTTGATGTGAGCGAGTAAGTAGGCTGGTGGTGTGCCCGAGGCGTGCAAGGCCTCAGCCGCTGTTGTCGCCCCTAACGAACGGAGAATCCGATGACTCTTGAGACCGTCTTCACCATGGACGCGTCCAGCATCAAGTTCGGGCCGGGGGCCACCCGCGAGGTCGGCTCCGACATGAAGGAGCTGGGGGCCCGGCGGGTGATGGTGGTGACCGACCCGAACCTCGCGGCGTCGCGAGCCCGTGGCCATCGCGCTGGAAGCGCTCGAGAAGCGAGGGCATCGACACGGTGCTGTTCGACCGGGTGCGCATCGAGCCCAACGACGTGTCGTTCAAGGAGGCCATCGCCTTCGCGACCGAGGGCAAGTTCGACGGCTACGTGGCCGTCGGCGGCGGCTCGACCATGGACACGGCCAAGGTGGCCAATCTCTACGCCACCTATCCGGCCGACTTCCTCGACTACGTCAATGCCCCCATCGGCAAAGCGCACGCCTGTGCCGGGCCAGCTGAAGCCCCTCGTCGCCATCCCCACCACGGCCGGGACCGGCAGCGAGACCACCGGCGTGGCCATCTTCGACTTCTCGGAGATGCACGCCAAGACCGGCATCGCCCACCGGGCGCTGCGGCCCCGGCTGGGCATCGTCGATCCCAAGAACACCCGCACGCTGCCCAAGATGGCGGTCGCCTGCACGGCCCTGGACGTCTTCTCCCACGCGCTGGAGTCGCTGACCGCGCTGCCGTTCGACCAGCGCGCGGCGCCGGAGCACTTCCGCCTGCGGCCGTCGTACCAGGGGGCGAACCCCATCAGCAACATCTGGGCCGCGAAAGCGGCCGAGATCGGCTCGAAGTACATGGTGCGGGCCATGGAGGACCCGTCGACGACGAGGCCCGCACCAAGATGATCCTCGCCTCCACCATCGCCGGGGTCGGTTTCGGCTCGGCCGGGGTCACGCTGCCGCACGGCATGTCGTATCCCATCTCCGGCCTGGTGCGCGACTACCGGCCCGAGGGCTATCCGCAGGACCACGCCCTCATCCCCCACGGGATGGCGGTGATCCTCAGCGCGCCGGCGGCCTTCCGCTTCATGGCCCCGGGGAATCCGGAGATGTTCCTCCATGCGGCCGAGCTGATCGGCGCCGATACGCGCGGACGCCGGCCCCGACGACGCGGGCGAGATGCTCGCGCTGGCCGTCATCGAGGTGATGAAGAAGGCGGGCATGCCCAACGGCCTGCGGGCGGTCGGCTACACGCCGGACGACGTCGACGCGCTCGTGGAAGGCGTGCTGCCGCAGCACCGGGTCACCAAGCTGTCGCCGCGGCCGGCGACCGCCGCCGACTTCCGGCAGATGTTCCTCGATTCGATGACTATCTGGTAGACAGCCGTACGGTCAGTCCGCCCAGGCCGACGGGAGCAGAGGGCTCTTCCCTCCGTCTCCCGGGCCGCCCTCGTCGTCTCGGTGCTCGGCCTGGTGCTGGTCGCCTTCAACCAGCGCCCGGCGGTCGCCAGCGTCCCTCCCGTGCTGGGGGAGTTGGGGCTGGGATCCATGGCCCAGTCGCTCTTGGTGACCATCCCGGTCCTCTGCTTCGGGATCGGAGCGCTGGCGGGACCGCGGGTCCGCCGGATCTTCGGGGAGGAGCGGGCGATCTTCGTCCTGCTCGCGCTTCCTGGTGGTGGCGATCGGCGTCCGGGCCGTCTTTCTCGGCTGGACCCTCTTTCCCGCGACGGTCGTCATCGGTCTTTCGATCGCTGTGCTCAACGTGCTCATGCCCAGTCTCGTCAAGCGGCGTTTCCCCGACCGACCTGGGAGCGATGACGTCTGCCTACGTCGCCTCCGCGACGCTCGGTCCGGCGCTGGCCGCGGGGCTGACCGTCCCGGTGCTTCACGCCGCGAATGGCTCTGTCAACTGTCGCCCTGGGGGTCTGGGCGCTGCCGGGAGTCGTCGCGCTGGCGGTCTGGGCCCCACAACTCCGGGTGGGACCGCCTCGCGCGGAGCGGCGTAGGCGCGGCCGGACGGGCGCTGCCGAGCATCGCGGCGGCTGGGACTGCACGGCGCCGACCGCGCGGGCTGGCGCGCCCCAGACCCCGATCTGGCGGCGGCGGCTCGCGTGGCAGGTGATGGCCTACATGGGCATCGGCTCGCTGGTGTTCTACGGGCCGCTCTCCTGGCTGCCCGAGATCTACCGGTCTCGCGGGGTGGATCCGGCCACCGCGGGCTATCTCCTCTTGGTCATGAACTTCGTCGGCATGATCGGCAGCCTGGTCGCTCCTCTCTTCGCCGGCCGGATGCGCGATCAGAGGACGGCCGTGATCGTCAGCGCCGGCGTGACGCTGGTAGGCTTCTTCGGTCTCCTCCTGGGTCCCACTGCGATCGCGTTCTTCTGGATGGGATCTTGTCGGCGTCGGCACCGGGGCGCAGTTCGGCCTTGCCCTTCTCCTCATCGTGCTGCGTTCGGCCGACGGACACGTGGCCGCCCGGCTGTCGAGCATGGCCCAGTCCGGCGGCTATCTCATAGCGGCCACCGGTCCGTTGGTCATGGGCCTTCTCCATTCAGCTGACCAGGGGTTGGTTCGCTTCCGTCGCGTTCCTGATCGTGGCGACGGCGGTCGGGCTGGTCGCGGGATACGGAGCGGCGCGGGACCGAGTCATCGAGGCGTGAGGAGGACGCGGCCTCGCAAGCGTCGGACCGGATGCGGGGCGCGCCGACGCAGATGCCGCTACGGCTCCGCGGGGGCTCGCGGCTCGGCGCGGCGCGCCGTAGGCCGTAAGTGTCCCCCGCGCCAGCGACGCCGCCACCCCGACCACGCAGAAGACCGTCATGATCGCGAAGGTGACCCGCACGGCGGTCATCAAGTGAGGATAGTCAGCCGGTTGGATATCGTGCCGCCCCACGATGACGGCCAGCACCAGCGTGGCTACCGCGATGCTGATGGCCTGCCCGATCATCCTCATGGTGCCCACGCTCGCCGAGGCCACTCCCACGTACTTTCGCTCCACGCTCCCCATGATGGAGCTCTGGTTGGGCGTGGAAAAGAACGCGTAGCCCAGACCCAGAACACAGAGCGTCGCTATGATCCACCAGTAGGGAGTGCCGGCCCGCAGGAAGCTGAACGAGAGCAGGCCGATGACGCACAGCAGCATCCCCCCCGAGGCGACCCAGCGGGGCTGGACGCGGTCCGACAGCCGCCCCGCCAAAGGCGAGACCGAGGCCTGGATCGCCACTCCCGCGATGAGCACCAACCCTGCCGTCTGCGCGTTCAGACCCTTGATGAACTGCAGGTAGAGACTCATCAGAAAGCCCATGGACCACACGGCGGCATAGCTGATGAGTGCCGCCATGTTGGAAAAGGCGAATACCCGGTTGTGACGGAAGAGCCGGACCTCGAGCACCGGCGCCCGCGCCCGCGTCTCCCACCACACAAAGAGCACCAGCCCGGCTAGGCCCGCCGCGCTGAGGATCACACCGCGCGGCTCCGGCAGCCACGAGAGCCCCAGGAGGAACGCCGACAGAGAAATCCCGTAGGCAAGGGAACCGCTCCAGTCGAAGCCGGACGCCCCTTCCTCCTTCCATTCCGCGCGGCGGAGGAGCCAGAAGTCCAGACCCAGGTTGAACAGTCCGTAGCACCCCGCGACCAGGAAGAGGCTCCGCCAGCCGAGATTGTAGACGATGACCCCGCCCACGAACGGTCCCATCGTCTGGCCCAGATAGACGATGGCTACGTTGATGCCCATGGCTCTGCCCCGCCGCTCCGGAGGATAGGCAAGGGTGACCATCGCAATGGAACCGGCGAACATCATCGCGCCGCCCAAGCCCTGGCCTGCCCGGAACGCCACCAGCGGAAGGTACGAGTTGGCGAATACCAGGGCGAGCGAGCTGAGAGAGAACACCGTCAACCCGACGAGAAAGACGAGCCGCCGTCCGAAAAGGTCGGCGATCTTTCCAAAGGGGAGCAGGAACACCGCCGTGGTGAGAACGTAGGCGAGAGGGAGCCAGCCGAGGGCCACCGCGCCAAGGTGCAACTCGGTCTGGATCGAAGGGAGGGCGATGTTGATGGAGGTGGTCATGAAGGCCGCCATCCACATGGCCATGCTGTTCACCAGCAGCACGTGGCCGCTCTTCACCGGCGCGGCGGGCGAGCGCTGCGAGTGGGGCGCTTTGGGGAGCTCCGAATTCATCTGCCGAACTATGACTGCTCAGGCGCCGGGAGACAAGAGGTGAGGGAGATCCGCCAAGGTGCGAGCGCGCGGAGGCCGCCGAGGCTGGACCTAGGTCGCTGGGCAGCCGGGAGTAGCGGCCCACTCGGAAGAAACGGCGCGTCGGACGGACAAGCGCCAGCACCAGGATCGCCACCCCCACCAGCCCGAAGACGATCTGCAGGCCGATGCCCGCGCCCGACAGGTAGCCGAGCAGCGCGACCTCCGTGGCGATCCAGATGACCAGCGCCCGCGCCCACGGCGATGGAGAGCCACCAACCCCACCGGCGCCGGCGCACGAGGCCGTAGAGCACCACCAGCGGGAACAGGCCAAGGACGACGAGCAGGATCAGCCCGGGGATCAGAAAGTCTTTGAAGGGGCTTCCCTCGAGGATGCTGAGGGGCATGCCGATGTTGTTGATCGGGTCGCTGACCAACCCGATGCCCGCGGGAATGCCGCCCAAGGCTTGGATCGCCGTAAGAACGGTGAGGCCCCAGACAGTACCCGGCCGCTTGGTCTTGGTCATCTGTCTGAGGCCTCCTCGAGGTCGTGCTCGCTGCGGCTGCTACGAAAGGATATCCTTTCTCCGGAACCTAAGATACGCCAGACCGGTCATGCCCACGATCCAAACGGCGAAGTTGATGAGCCCCTTGATCATGGCGCTCCACACGATCGGCGACCGGAACAGGTCCATCCAGGCGTCGAAGTGGCTGGTGAAGAGATACGGCTTGAGGAAATCGAAGACCGAGAAGGCGCCCAAGGCTTCCATGATGATCACCAGCACCAAGCGCGCCCGCCACGGCCGTGAGGCTCGAGTTGGTGAGCGTCGAGAAGAAGACCGCGAGCGACACGACGGTCATCATGCCCACCATGCACGAAGACGTACGAGGCGACGATCAGTCCCAGCGCGTGACCCACCCCGACCGTCTGGCCGGAGAGCAGGGTGATCGGATGCAGGCCGAAGAACGGCGCCCCCGGCGATGATGGCGGCTACCCCCATGATGAACATGCCGATGGCCACGTAGGCGTTCGCGACGAACCACTTCGCCATCAGGAACGTGCCCCGGCGGATCGGCTGCATCAGCATGGTGCGCAGGGTGCCGTTCTCGGCTTCGCCCGCGATGGTGTAGCTGCCCGACATCGAAGAGAGAAGCGGCAGGAAGAAGGTGGCGAGGGCCACGAGCGCCGCCACCGAGACGAACATGCCGTTGGTGCGGATCTGCTCGAGGAACTGCATGCCCGTGTCGGCGCCTCCGCTCTCCGCCCGGCGGATGACCGGCGCCCGAGAAGCGAAAGGCGAGGGTGATGAGGAAGGGAACCAGGAACAACCCGGCCCACCCGATGTAGGTGCGCTTCTGGAACAGCGTCTTCTCGAATTCTCGACGGATCGCGCTCATTTGGCTACTCCTCCCGCGCCGGCGGGAGGGGCCCCGGCGCCTCGATCGGTCTCCGTCTCGGCCGTGAGCTCGAGGAACATGTCCTCCAGCCCCTGCTCGATAGCGGGGACCACGGCCAATATGTCGATGTTGCCGGCAACGAGACGGCGCACCATCTCGGGCACGAAGCCGTCGCCGGATTCCACCATGATGTAGTCCTCGTCCTGGTGGACCGTCCCGGGCGCGGCCATCCCCTGGATGATCTCCCAGGCTCGACTCTGATTGCCCGTGAGCACCTTGACGGCATGGCTCGCCGGATGCAGCTCCGACACCGGACCCTGTACTATCACCCGCCCCCTGCTCAGGATCGCGGCCCGGTTGCAGACCAGTTCTATCTCGTGGAGCAGGTGCGAGGAGAGGAAGACCGTCGTCCCCTGGTTGCCGAGCTCGCGGATCAGCTCGCGGACGTCCTTCATGCCCTGCGGGTCGAGACCGCTGGTCGGCTCGTCGAGGACGATGACGTCGGGCTTGTGGATCAGCGCCAGCGCGATGCCCAGGCGCTGCCGCATGCCGTGCGAGTAGCTGCCCGCCTTGGAGTCGCCGCGCTCGCTCAGGCCGACCATCTCCAGCACCTCGGAGATGCGCTCTTCGCTGACCTCACCGTTCATCCGGCCGAGCAGGCGCAGGTTGCGGCGCGCGGTCATGTTGGCGTAGAACATGGGGTCGTCCACGAAACCGCCCAGGTGGCGAAGCGCTTTGAGGCGATCGTCGGGCACCTTGTGATCGAGCACCTGCACGTAGCCGCTGGTGGGATAGGTCAGGCCGAAGATCATGCGGATGGTCGTGGTCTTGCCGCAGCCGTTGGGCCCGAGGAAGCCGAAGACGTCACCTCTGCACACCGAGAGATCGAGGCCGTCGACGGCGCGCAGGCGCTTGAAGTCCTTGGTCAGCCCATGAGTGGAGAGGACGACAGGGAGGCCGTCGCATCCGCGCGGCAGCCGCTCGTCGAGCGTGGTGATGTCGGATGGCTTAGCGGACACTGGCGATGAACCCCCCTAGGTCGGTCTGTGAGACGCTGCCCGCGGCGACGAACAGGAGGCCGTCGTTGTTCCAGAGGGCGACGGAGCCCAGCGCCGTGTTGAGCTGATAGATGGTGACTCCGCCGGCGTCGGTGCGGCTGAGGAGCGGAACCGCCGCCAGCATTTGCTCGAGTTGCGAGGCGAGTTCGGTGGGCACCTTGGCTTCCACGAGCACTACCGTTCCGAAGCCCTGACCGTAGCGCTGGATCACCGTGGGACCGACGGTGATCGGACCCGGATGTCAGCGAGGACGGTAGCGATTGCAGTGACTGCGTCGAGGACGGCGACTCCGGCGGTGTCGTGGAGGACTGAGCGCCGGCGTCCGTGCCGGGTGCGCCGGAACCGAGCATGCCCGACCCGAGTGCGCCGGACTGCAGCTTCCCGAGCAGCGACTGGAGGTCCAGCTGCTGGGCAGGAAGAACGGAGGCGCCGGAGAAGGCGAGCGCCGGATCGGTGGTCTGGGCGGCGAGCGGCGCGAAGCCGGCCTTGGCGGCGGCTTCGGCCAGCGTCAGCGGAGTCTGTTCGCCGGTCGACGAGGACGGGTCGCCTGCGCCGTCGGGCCCGACGTCAGAGCCGGCGCCGGATTTGCCCGCCATCGCCGCCGGGAGGGTCAGCGCCTGGTGCGTGACGGTGGCGTTCGCGGGCGGCGTGAAGGCGAAGATGCTATCCGCCGGAGTGGAGTAGGAGACGCTCGTGAAGCCTAGCGTCAGGACGGGCGTCGACCGTGCCCTTGGCGTAGACGTCGAGCTTAAGGGGCAGGTAGGTCTTGCTGTCGATGGCCACCTGCACCGAACCGAAGACGGTGTTGGCCGCCTTGGGGATCAACGACAGGACGTAACAGCTTTGTCCCGCCACGGTGGTCTGGTCGCTCACGGCAAGGGTGGCATCGGGGGCGAGTTTCTGGATGAAATCGTTGATAGCCGTGACCGGGTCGGTGACGGCGGTCTGCGAGGACTGGGTGGTGCGCTCTGTTAGCCGCCAGGGCCGCGGTGTTCGCTCCGGCCGGGAGCGTGTACTCGGTGGCGGTGTTGTTCGTGGACGAGTACACCCACACGCTCGTGGAGTCGCCGACGATGACGGTGTCGCCGCCGGCGCCCAGGATGTCGAAGCGCGCTTTGCCGTCCGCGACCCACACCCGCCCGGAGCCGCTCGAGAGCAGCGCCGTGAAGTCGCCGCTGCTCTGGCCTCCGAAGGAGAGCATCGACAGTCCCAGTACGTCGTTCTTCCAACTCACGCTGCCGCTCACGGCAGCGACGTCACCGGCATGCTGGGCCACGTTGGCCAGCAGCTCCGTCGGGGTGACGGTAGCCAAGTCCGGCTCGCCTTGCGCGCGAGTCTCCAGCAGTCCCACGGTCAGGCCTGTCACGGCGAGAAGCGCCACGACGGCGATGATTATCAATGATCGTCTGTGCACGATGACTCCTTTGCTGCGATGATCCGACTTCTTGCGCTCATGACTTCTTGCACTCATCGGCGGCGAGAGCTTACACCACTGCGGCTTGACCGACATCCGCCCTCCGGATGGTTTTCCCCGTACTCCTGCAGATGTAGTCTCACAGCGGCGCCGTCGCTCTCTCCCGGTTGCACCAGCCCCAACTCGTAGGCCAGCATGACCAGCTGTCCTCGGTCCCGGGCTCCGAGCTTGGCCAGGATGCGGCTGACGTGGGTCTTGGCGGTCAGCGGGCTCAAAACCAGACTCCTCGCGATCTCCTCGTTCGAGAGCCCCCGGGCCACCAGGGCCATCACTTCGCGCTCCCGCTCGGTCAGCGTCTCCAGTGCGGACGAGGAGATGCGCCGCGGCCGCGGGCGACGGGCGTAGTCGGCGATCAGGCGGCGAGTCACGCTGGGCGAGAGGAGCGCATCGCCGGCGGCCGCTACCCGCACGGCCCGGATGAGCTCTTCCGGCTCCGCGTCTTTGAGGAGAAAGCCGCTGGCCCCGGCCTGCAGGGCCTCGAACACGTAGTCGTCGATATCGAAGGTCGTGAGAATGACCACTCGTACCCCGGCCAGATCCTCGTCCGCCGAGATACGACGGGTGGCCTCCAGGCCGTCGATGCCGTGCATGCGGATGTCCATGAGCACGACGTCGGCGGTAAGCTCTCGGGCCAGGCGCACGGCCGCCTCTCCATCGGTGGCCTCGCCCACCACTTCGATGTCGGGCACGGTGGACAACAGCATCCGCAGCCCCGCCCGCACGAGCGGCTGGTCGTCAGCCAACAGCACCCGGATGGGCGTCATGCGGCACCTCCGAGGGGAAGATCGGCTCGGACGACAAAACCCCCGCCGGACTTGGGCCCGGCCTCCAGCGTGCCGCCGACGGCCTCGGCCCGTTCGCGCATCCCGGTAATCCCGTAGCCGGCCCCACGTCCGTCGTCCTGCGTCTGTCCGCGCCCGTCGTCGGCCACCGAGACGGTCAGACATTCCTTGTCGCACTGCACCTTCACATCGGCGTGGCGGGCTCCCGAATGACGGAGGACGTTGGTCAGCGCTTCCTGAAGGATCCGATAGGCCACGTTCCCCACTTCCATGGGCACGGTCCGGTCGCCTCCCTCCTGGCTCACCGAAACCTCGATGCCGCCCGCGCGCAAAACGTCGGCCAGCTCGGTCAGCTGCTCCAGGCTGGAAGAGGGAGCCGCGCCGGCTGGAGCGGGCTGTCTGAGGACTCCGAGCGTCGCCCGCAGTTCGGCCAAAGCGGAGACGCTCGCCCCCCGTATCTGGCGGAGGGCTTCCCGCGCTCCCTCGGGATCGGAGTCCAGGACCGCGCCGGCGGCGCTCGCCTGCAAGGAGATGGAGGCCAAGGCGTGGGCGACGCCGTCGTGGACGTCGCGGGCGATGCGAAGCCGCTCCTCGTTGACCCGGCGCTGAGCCTCCTCCTCCCGGGTGCGCTCCGCGTGCAGCGCCCGTTGCTTGAACTCCTCCACGTACGCCCGCCTACTGGCCACGGCGTATCCAAGGGCCGTGGAGCCCACGATCCAGGCGCCGTCGCGCACCAGTTCTTCGGCCAGAGCCGGACTGTGAGAGAGGAGCGAGCGGATGATCAGGATGCTCACGATCGCAGCCGCGGCGCCGATCAGGGACCATCTGCGATAGCCGCGAGCCCCCACGGTGTAGAGGGCGACGGCGATAGGGAGCATCACCGGGGGAACGGGGGAGGAAAGGCCGAACGCGAGCAGAGCCAGGATCAAGGTCCCGGCGAGAGCAAGGTACGGCTTCTTCGGCGCAGGAACAACGGCAGGGCCACTATCGCCGAGAGCACGGTGGGCACGACCATGGCCGAAGCCTGCCTGCCCTCCCGGATGCCGCCACCCACCGCGACACCCACCAGAAGCGCGGCGAGCACCAAGCGCGATCGACGTGTCGACCGCAAGCGGGTGCTCCTCTAGGACTCTGCGGAGGTTCTTATGCATCGTCGTGTGAATGGTAGCCCTGTTTGCCGGTATGCGTCGATATTCCCGCAGGAGGCACTTGCCTACGCTACAGGATGCGCTCGGCACGGAGCTGAGCGCCGGGCCGAGCTCAGCCGGGGCGCTTGCGGGTCTTGCGCCGGCGGACCTCGAGGAGTAGGATGAATACCGAACGATGTTCGCAGTAGCGTTGCATGTTCTAGCGAACGGCTAGCGTTCGGAGGAATGGGTGATGGAAACCGACTCTCGACCATCCCGGCGCGATAGGCGCCGTCTCGCCACAAGGACCGAGATCTTGACCGCCGCGCGGGAGTTGCTGCTGGAGGTGGGCCCCGAGGAGCTGAGTCTGCGCCAGGTGGCGCGGCGGGCGGATTTCAGCCCGGCCGCGCTCTACACCTACTTCACCAGTCGCGACGAGATCGTCTCCTCGCTCTTCGCCGAATCGTTCGAACGCCTCGACGCGTACCTGCGGCGGGTTCCTGCCGGTCTCGCTCCCGAGCAACGGGTGATCGAGCTGGGGGTGGCCTACATGGACTTCGCCCGCGACAACCCCATGGATCTTCACTGCATCCTGCTGGCCACGTCACAAGATCTCCCGCCTTCGAGCGGCCAGGCTCTCGGCCTCGAGGCGGCCCGCTTGTTGGGCGAGACCTTTCGAGAAGGGGTGGAGCAGGGGGTCTTCTCCACCTCCGCCGGCCTATCGGCCACGGAAATGGCATACGGTACCTGGGCCCTGGTGCACGGTCTGGTCTCGATCAGCGGGATAGACCTGACCGCGGTGGCCGACGAGGTCTCGGCCGCGCCGCGCCGGGTCTTGGAGGGTTACGTCCGTCTATTGATGACGCCGCGCGGCGCCGAAGAAGCGCCCCCGGCTCGAGCGTAGGGCGTCCGGAGCGAGGTACAGGCCATGTTCGAAGCCATCGGCAGATTCTCCTACCGGTTCAAATGGATCGTGATCGCCGTCTGGATCGTGCTCTTCGGCGTGAGCGTGGTCGCCACCCCACTGCTGGCCGATGTTCTCCAGGGGAGTTTCTCCAACCCCGACGCTCCGGCCCAGCAGGCGGGGGCTCTCATCCAGGACAAGTTCGCAGCAGGGCCCCACCACCCTCCTCGTCCTCTTCAAGAGCGCCACACTCGACGCGCGCAGCGAGGAGTTCCAGGCCGCCGAGAAGAAGGCGCTCGACGGTCTCACCGCGGCTCAGATCCCGCACCTGCAGAGCATCCAGACCTACGCCAACACCGGCAGCGCCCAACTCGTCTCCAAAGATGGCAAGAGCTCGGTGGCGGTGCTCAACTTCACCGCGTCTCTGCAGACCATTCAGAACAGAGGTGGACCGGATCCGGGGGGCGCTCGTCGGCACCGAGCTTGAGGCGTACGTGACCGGCGAGCCGGCCGTGAACGCCGATCTGACGACGTACTCGTTCCGGGACCTCCAGAAGGTGGAGCTGTACGGGTTGCCCGTAGCTCTGATCGCGCTGATCTTCGTCTTCGGCAGTCTGGTCTCGGCCGCGCTGCCGGTCATCACCGGGGGTCTGGCGGTGACGGTCACCCTGGGAGGGATGTACCTGCTTGGCCGGACCACCAGCATGTCCATCTTCGCCATGAACACGGCGACACTTCTCGGGTTGGCGGTGGCCATCGACTACGCGCTGTTCATCGTGTCGCGCTTCCGCGAGGAGCTCCACAAGGGGTCGTCCGTCGAGGAGGCGGTCATCACCACCACGGCTCGCGCGGGCCGGTCGGTGTTCTACAGCGGCCTTGCGGTGATGGTGGGCGTGGTCGGCCTGGTGTTCTTCCCCTCCCCCGGACTGCGCTCTCTGGGCATCGGCGGCGCCCTGGTGGTGTTCTTCTCGGTGGCGGCCTCGGTCACCTTCATGCCCGCCCTCCTCGGGGTGCTGGGCCGGCGGGTGAACTCGGTGCCGGTGATCCCCCTGCGCGCCGTGCAGGCCAGCCGGTTCTGGAACGGCTGGGCTCGGGTCCTCCTCAAGCGACCGTGGGTCTCCATCGTCGTCGCTCTCGCGTTGATCGCGCTGGTGGCTTCTCCCATCTTCACCATGAAGACCCAGATGACCTCGGCCAGCACCCTGCCCGGCCGCGGCCGAATCGCGCCGGGGCCTCGAGATCCTCGACCAGGAGTTCGACCGCGAGGCCCTCTCCCCCATCTCGGTGCTGCTCACCTGGGAGGGCGACCAGACCATCGACATGGCCCGGGCCGCGGCTCTCTTCATGTACGGGCAGCAGGTATCGGGGCTGCCCGGGGTGGCGTCGGTCCTCAGTCCCTTCACGCTCACCGGTCTCAGCGATCCCACGGCCCTGGCGACGCTCTGGCCCCAGTTCCAGCAACTGCTGAACGATCCCGACGGCTTCGCGGTGCCCGCCGCAGGGGATCACGCTCGCTTCGGGGACGACGATCACCGCCGTCCAACTGGAGCAGTTCAAGCAGTTGGTCAAAGCGATCCGTGGCTCCGGGAGCCGTGCTCTACCGGGTGGTGTCGAAGGATCCGCCGGCTTCTTCCCAGTCCCAGGATCTGGTGGAGCGGCTCATGGGGTCGAGCCTACCCGCGGGCTATCAGGTGCACGTGGCCGGAGAATCGGCCTACAACTACGACTTCTTCAAGGAGCTGAACGACTGGTTCCCCTGGGTGATCGCCTGGGTGATGATCACGAGCCTCATCGTCTTCATCGTTCTCCTGCGCAGCCTGCTCCTGCCGGTGGTGGCGGTGGCGGTGAACGCTCTGACCATCGCCATGAGCTACGGATGGATAGTGCTGCTCTTCCAGGGTCACACGTTTGAGAAGATCCTCCGCTTCACCTCGACCGGGGCCATCGATGCCACCATCCCGGTGGTCATGCTGTGCGCACTCTTCGGGATCACCATGGACTACGCCGTGTTCATGCTCACGCGCGTGCACGAATGTTGGCTCAGGACCGGCAACAATCGTCAGAGTGTGGCCACCGGCCTCGTTCAGACGGGGCGGATCATCGTGAGTGCCGCCTTCCTGGTGGTGATCGTGACCGGCGCCTTTGCCTTCACCAACATCGGGGTCACCAAGATGCTGGGTCTGGGGATAGCGCTGGCCATCATCGTGGACACACTCTTCATCCGCATGACGCTGCTTCCCGCCGTCGCGAGCTACCTGGGCAAGGCGGGGTACTGGTGGCCGCAGGGTTGGGCAATGCGGAGGCGCGGGCGGCGGCCCGGCCGCCCGCGCCGGCGGACCCAGGAGGTCGCGCCGGAAGGTCGTCTAGGCCGATAGCAGCGCCGAGGACGTCGAGCCCTGCCCCTGCGATCCGGCGCTTTTCTACGAGAAGTACTTCTCCAGATCCACATCCACGAACTGCGACCGCTCGAAGCGCTCCTGCAGGACGAACGGCACCGTGCAGTCGAAGATGGTCTTGCAGGAGATGCCGGCGTCGCGCAGCATCGGGTTGAACTCGGGAGTGGCCGACGGGTCGAGCGTGTGACAGCGCACGCCCGGGTATGAAGATGGTGCTCGATGTCGCCCTGGTAGCGGGTGGTCATGGCCCACATCACGTCACCGGAGTCGTAGAGGTCGACGTCGTCGTCCACCAGGATCACGTGCTTCAGCTCTGAGAACGCGGTGAACGCGACCAGCGCCGCCTGGCGCTGCCGCCCCTCGTCGCTCAGCCTGCCGCTTCTTGACCTGCAGGATGGCCAGGTACTTGCCGCCCCCGGCCGGGTGACAGTAGACATTCTGGAGGAAACCGGGCATGGCGTCTTCGATCAGCCGGTAGATGCTGGCCTCGGTAGGCAGGCCGGTCAGGGTCACGTGCTCCTCTCCGGGGCCCACCAGGATCTGAAAGATGGGGTTGACCCGGTGGGTGATGGCGGTCACGCGAAGCACGGGCAGGTTGCGTTGGGCCGCTCCCACGTAGCCGGGGAACTCGGGCATGGCCCAGCCGCTTCCGGTCAGAGCGTCCTCGTCGGCACGCTCGCCGGGCCGGAACTCACCCTCGAGGACGATCTCCGCGCTGGGCTATGGCTTTGGCCCGCTGAGTCAGACACTCGACCAACTCCACCGGACGTCCCCGTAGCCCCCCGGCGATGGTCAGCTCGTCGAAGCCCAGCGGGGTGGTGGGCGCCTCGAACGAGGTGGCCACGTAGATGGCGGGATCGAGGCCGATGCTGACGGAAACGGGCAAGGGCTTGCCCATCGCCTCGGCCTTCAGCGCGGAACTGCGTCGATGTGCCGGCCCGGCGTGAAGCTCACGCTCATACTGTCGGGCCCGTGGATGCACATGCGGTGGATGGTGACGTCGGAGATACCGGTCTCGGGATCTTCGCCACGGAGCAGGGGCATGTTGAGGAAGACCCCGGTGTCCTTGTTGGTGTTCACGATCGGCGGGGATGACCGTGCGCAGGTCGAACGGCGGCTTGATGACCACTTCCTGACACGGGGCCTGGCTGGCCGGCACGACCACCGGGGGCACCGGCCGGTCCAGGGCGGCGAGGAGGTCGAAGGCCAGGCGCTCCTTGGAGCTTCCCAGCAGGAGGGCGGTGCGCTCCCGGCTGGCCAGGATGCCGGCGACGACGGCCATGTTGGAGCCCTTGACGTTCTCGAACAGCATGGCGGGACCGATCTGGGTGGGCGGCGCAGTCGGGGTGCCGGACCCCACCCGCCGGTACACGCCGGCCAGCTCCAGATAGGGATCGACCTCCACCTTCGTCGACACCAGCTGCCCGGGGATCGCCGCGAGAAAGTCGAGCGCCGTGCGCAGGTCGGTGATGTCGGAGGCTTGAAGCGGTGGTTCGCCGGTCAACCGCTTGTCGGGTGTTCGAGTATCCATGAGAGTCTCCTCGCCGGTCGGGGCCGTTGACGGCGAACACGACCAGAATATCATCCACGTTGGCGACCCACGCCAGAGGCTGTACCTGGTAGGAGCTAGAATAGCGCCGGAGCGGGCGCAGGCGGCCCGGGAGGGCACCGAGGGCCGAAGGGCGGGAAGGAAGCGCATCAGATGAACGACAAGCTTTCGATCGACGACCGGGTGGCCGACGACCAGATCCCGTCCGACGACCAGGTGGCGGTCGTCGGCGCGGGCAACACGGGAGCGAGCTGGGCCGGTCTGTTCGCGGCGTACGGGTACGCGGTACGGCTATACGACATCCGCCCGGGGGCCGCGGCAGCGGCGCTGGCGCGCGCGGCCGCGGCCGCCCGGTTCCTGGCGGCCAAGGGCTTGGCCGACCCCGACGCGGCGGAGCGCGGCGTCGCCCGGCTGGCGGCTGCCGCGACCCTGGAAGAGGCGGTCGCCGGCGTCACGCTGGTGCAGGAGTGCGTGATGGATGACGTGGCTCTCAAGCGCGAAGTGTTCGCCGCGATCAGCCACGCCGCGCCGGACGACGCCTTGATCGCCACCAGTTCGTCGGGGCTCTCCATCACCGAGATCCAGCGGGACGCTCGGCTGCCGGGGCGCACGTTGGCCGCTCATCCCTACAATCCTCCGCATATCGTCCCGCTGGTCGAGTTGGCTCCGGGCGAGCTGACCGACGCGGCGACGCTCGAACGGGCGCGAGAGTTCTATCTCGGCGTCGGCAAGGAACCGGTGCTGGTGAGCCGGGACGTCCCCGGCTACATCGCCAACCGCATGTCGGCCGCGCTCTGGCGGGAGGCCATCGAGCTGGTCCGCTCGGGAGTGGCCACCGTCGAGGACGTGGACAAGGCCATCTGCTACGGCCCGGGACTGCGGTGGGCCGTGATGGGGCCGCACCTCATCTACCACCTGGGCGGCGGGAAGGCCGGCATCCGCGGCCATGTGTCCCACCTCACCGGCACCAAAGAGGGGATGCTGCGCGACCTGGCCACCTGGACCACCTTCCCCGCCGACACCGCCGAGTGCTCGCCCGCGGCCTGGAGGCCGAGGTGGGCGGCAAGACCCTGGCGGAGTTGGAGGTGGAGCGGGACGAGGCTTTGGCGGCCGTGGTGCTGACGCTGCGGCAGATGCGGCCGGCGCCGCAGGCGCCGCCCCAGCGCCGGCGCGGCCGCCGGGGCCGCGCCGCCGCCCGGCGCCGCAAGGGACATAGGGCGGCTCCAGGTGGAGGTTGTGGTGGCCCGCGATCCCTCCGTGCTTGCCATCGTGCCGGCCCACAACGAGGCCCCGCGAGTGGCGGCCGTGGTCGAGGGGCTGATCCGCCAGGGCCTGCCGGTGCTGGTCGTGGACGACGGCTCCGTCGACGGCACGGAGGAGGTCGCACGGGCGGCCGGCGCACGCGTGCTGCGCCAAGAGCCCAACCAGGGCAAGGGCGCCGCGCTCAAGGCCGGCTTCCGCGCTGCGCTGGCCGGCGAGCTGGGAGGCCATCCTCACCCTCGACGGCGACGGACAGCACGACCCGGCCGAGGTCCCTGCTTTCCTGGAGGCGCGGGCGAAGACCGGCGCCGACCTCGTCGTCGGCGCACGCGACTACCGAGGCATGCCGCCCATCCGCTGGTTCACGAACACGGTGAGTCGCAGGCTCTTTTCTTGGGCGTTGGGCAAGACGATCCCCGACAACCAGTCAGGCTATCGTTTGCTCAGCCGGCGTCTCGCTGAAGCTGCGCTGACGAGTCCCGAGGTGGGCTTTGCGTTCGAGGTGGACGAGATCGCCATCTGCGTGGGCCGCGGCTACAGGCTGGCGTGGGTGCCGATCAAGACCATCTACGGTGAGGAGACCAGCGACATCAAGCCCTGGGTCCACTTCGTCAGCTTCTTGCGCGTCACCCGTCGCGCGCGCCGGCGCGCTGCAGGCAGGAGCGGCGGAGCGCGGCTACTGGATCTGTCCGCGAATAGCGTCCACGGGATGGGCGGTGTTTCCCACGCTCACATAGGCGCCGCCCGCCTTGATCAGGGCGATGAGGTCGCCGATGGTCGTGCCCGCGAGGCGTGCCGGTCAGACTGGAGGCCTCGACGGTACCCTGCAGCCAGCTCACCGGAGAAGACGCCTTCCTTAGCCGGACCGGCGAAAAGGGTGAGCACCGCCGTGCCGGTGCTGCCTGGAGCTCCCTCATAGATCTTGGCGACGCTCGGGTTGGTCAGTCCCTTTACGTCCAGCGACGAAGGTGAACGTCTTGTCATCCGCGTTGTAGGTGAGAGTGAGAGAACCGGTGGCCTTGGTCGGCAACGCCGGGACCGATTCCGCGCCTGTCAGTTCGGCGGTGTAGGTCGCGCTGGTGAGGCTGGTCGAGGTGGACTGGCTGGAGGTGGTACTGGAAGCTGTGCCGCCACCCCGTCCCGACAGGCCGACGGCCAGAGCCACGATGAGGATGATCAAGAGCAGCAGACCGACCGCCAGCACCATGCGCCGTCTCTGCACCTGTCGCGCCCGCTGACGGCGCGCCCGGTCTGTCGATAGTGGATCTCGCGGCGGTGTGGTTTCCATGGGTCTCTCCGAGAGTCGATGGTCACACTCATCAGGGCCAGCCGTAGTCTACCCACCCCACTACCGTATCATTCCGAGAAGGATAGTGCTGGGGATATAGAGGGAGTCAAAAAGGGAGTCAACGTGAACATACTCATCCCGAACCTCGGATCGACCTCGTTCAAGTACCAGGTCCTCGAGATGCCGTCGGAACGCGTTCTGGGGAAGGGGCGCTTGGAGCGGGTCAAGGACTACCGCGAAGCCTTGGGGGAGATAAGGCTGGCCGACGCCCCGATAGACGCGGTCGCTTTCAAGGCCGTACACGGTGGGCCGCGCTACAGGGGCACGTTCGTCATCGACGACGCGGTCCTGGCGGCCATTGAGGAGTACCTGCCGGCCGCCCCCGCCCATAACGCGATCTACCTCACGGCGGTCCGGGCCTTCCAGGAGGCCATGCCCGGCGTTCCCTTGGTCGCCGCCTTCGAGACCGAGTTCCACGCCACCATGCCCGAGCATGCCGCCCGCTACGGAGTTCCCCGCGAGTGGCACGACGGATACGGGATTCGCCGCTACGGGTTTCACGGCGCGTCGCACCGCTACATCACCGAGCGTTCGGCGGAGTTCTTGGGGAGACCCACGGACTCTCTGCGGCTGGTGAGCTGCCACCTCGGGGGCAGCTCCTCTCTGTGCGCGGTCGACCGGGGAAAGAGCGTGGATACGACCATGGGCTTCTCGCTTCAATCCGGACTGGAAAATGCCAACCGGTCCGGCGACGTCGACGCCTTCGCCGTGCTCTACATGATGGAGCGACGGGGGTGGTCGGTGGCGGAGGTCTCCGAGCAGCTGACGAAAGGTGGCGGTCTGGCCGGGCTCTCCGGGGTGCCCGGCGGAGACGTGAGGGACCTGGAGCAGGCCGCGGCCGCCGGCAGCGCCGACGCCGCACTGGCCCTGCGGGTCTTTGCCTACGAGGTCCGCAAGACCATAGGCGCCTACGCCGCGGCCATGGGTGGCTTGGACGCGGTGGCGTTCACCGGCGGGATCGGGGAGAATTCTCCGAGTCTCCGCCGGGCGTGCTGCGAGGGCCTGGAGTTCCTGGGGATCGCGCTCGACCCGGTTCGGAACGACGAGGAGGCAGGGGACCGGCGCTCTCTCCCGAGGGAGCTCCCGTCGCCGTCCTGGCTTTGGCAACGAACGAGGAGCTGATCGTGGCTCGGCGCGCCTACCAGGCGTTGATCGCCGGACCGTGTGGTGAAACGTAGCTCCGCCTACGGCAGACTAGGAGCGGTGCGAACCGGACGATAGAAAGGGAGGACCCGTGGCAACAGTGAGACAGGTGGCGCCGGCCGGACCGGATATCGCGACTTCAGCCCTGATCGTCGTGGACATGCAGAACGACTTCGTGAGCGAGGACGGCTACTTCGACCGGGTGTCGAAGAAGCATCCCGCGAGCGCCGTGGACCGGGAGTTCCTCGCCTCGGTCATCCCCGGCATCAGCAAGCTGGTCGAGGGCTTCCGCGCGGCAGGCAGGCCTGTCGTCTACATCAAGCACGTGCTGGAGTCTGACTACTCCGATGCGTGCTTCCCCTACTGGCGCCTTCCCCGCGATCTCGACCCGGTCGATGCCGGCTTCATCGTCGAGGGCACCTGGGGCGCCGAGATAGTCGACGAGTTGAAGCCGGCTCCGGGTGAGAAGGTCGTGGTCAAGAAGGGCTTCAACGGCTTCCACCGCACACCGCTCGAGTCCATACTGCGCAATCTTGGAGTCACGACGTGCGTCATGACCGGAGTCACGACGTGCGTGTGCGTAAGCTCCACGACCAGAGGTGGGGTGGAGCGCAACTTCCGCATGCTGTTCGTCAGTGACGGCACAGCCGAAGTCCATCGTGCCTGGCACGAGGCAGAACTGGCCACGATGGACTGGGTGTACGCCGACGTCGTGACGTCGGCCCAGGTGCTGGAGATGCTTAGAACCCCAGGGCGGCCGCCGTCTTGAAATCGAGCTGCATGCGCTCCTCCACGGTCAAGGGCTGCTCAGCCAGGAATCCCATGCAGGCGGTCATGTCCTCAAAGGGATAGTCAGTGCCCACGACCATCCGGGTCGTTCCCAGAGCATTCCTGGTGCAAAGGAAGGCATCGGCGGAGTAGTTGCCGCTTGTGGAGACCACCATGTTGTTCTTGAAGTAGTCGCTGGGCATCAACTGCAGCTTGGGCGCTATCTTGGGATCGGTTCTCACATGACCCTGGAGGAAGGGGCGATCGACCCTGTCCATCATGAAGGGGAAGCCCTCGCCGTAGTGTCCCAGGATGATCTTGAGTTTCGGAAAGACGTCGAAGGCTCCGCTGATGACGAGTCTCATCATGACCATGGCGGTCTCCGCTCCGAATCCGAAGGCGGCCCCGGCCAGTCCCCAGCCGTAGGTGCGGAATTGGGGGATGGCCGGAATCACGGGATGGAGGTATATCGGTACGTCCAACTCCTCCACCTTGGCCAGGATCGGCCAGTAGCGCTTCTCGTCGAGGAACGAGTCGCCGAAGTTCGACAGGGTGTGCCACCCTTTGAAGCCGAGCTCCTTGACGGCCCGCTCGAGCTCCTTCACCGCGCCATCCACGTCGTTCGGGGCAAGGGCGGCGAAGCCCTGGAAGCGGTCGGGATGCCTGGAAATGGCCTCGGCCAGTGCATCGTTGGTCACCCGGGCCAGTTCGGTCCCGACCGCCGGATCGGTGGATTCCACCCCAGGTGTCGCCTGCGAGAGAACGGCCACGTCGATGCCGGCGGCGTCGAGCGCGGCGATCCGCCCAGCGTCCAAGTCCATCAGTTTGTCGATCAACCCGAGAGGCATCGAGACATCGGGATAGAAGTGGAGGGTGAGGGCCCCTGTTGCAGGATCGCTCTCCAGCCGTGGGAATCCCTGATTACTCCTGAGAGCGGAGACCCAAGCCTCAGTCACGAAGTGGTTCTCGAGATCGACTATCATCTGCGCAACACTCCTCTCACAAGCGTCGTCGGTATCGGTTTGACAAGAATACCCGATTACTCTACGGTACGAAGCGACGGCACATAGCCCATCGTTCCCACCCCGCAGCAGAAAGGACGGGTGTCGATGCCCAGTTTCAAGGAACAAGTCCGCTCGACGATGTACGCGGCCGTATCGGCCACCATGAACAAGCCGGTCGAGGAGCTGACCGACAGCACCGAACTGATCGCCGATCTGGGGGCCAAGTCGGTCAATTTCGTGAGGATCATCAGCGCTCTGGAGGACGAGTTCGAGCTTGAGATCCCCTTCATGGAGTTTCGCCGCAAGAAGACCATCGGAGAGGCGATCGACTTCATCGTCCAGCTTTACGAGTCGTAGCACGAGCGGACCATCGAACAGCGACTTCCCGGGAGACAGCACCATGGCGCAAGAAGGAAGCATCACGATTCTTGAGAAGTTCGGGGACGAGGAGATCGAGGTCATATACAGACCGTCGCCTCCACCTGTGGATCCCATGAAGCAGAGCCTCGACGGCTTGGGTTTCCATCCTGCTCTCAACCAGCGCACCTACGTAGAAGACGGCATCCGCGTCGACCAAGACGTGCCGGTAAAGCTTCGTGACGGGGTGACCATCTACCTCGACATCTACCGTCCCGACGGCGCCGCTGGTGTGGCCAACCTCCCGTCCATCCTCGGTTGGTGCTTCTTCGGCAAGCGGCCCGGTGACAGTCCCAAGACCTGGCAGGTCTTCGGCGTTCCCCCCGAGACCGTCTCCCGGATGGCGCGGTTCGAAGGACCCGATCCGGCCTATTGGTGCAAGCAGGGCTACGCCGTCATCAACGTGGACTCCCGGGGAGCCGGCCACTCCGAGGGGAACCTCGTGGTCTGGGGAGAGCAGGACGGGCGGGACGGAGCCGATGTGGTCGAGTGGGTAGCGGCCCAGGTCTGGTCCAACGGGAACGTCGGCATGTTCGGCAACTCCGGTCTGGCCATGTGCCAGTGGTATATCGCCGCCGAGCAGCCTCCCCACCTGGCCTGCATCGCTCCCTGGGAAGGTACCGCCGATCTCTACCGGGAGTTCCTGACCGAGAACGGCATTCCCTGTCCGGGCTTTGTCAACTTCGTGATGGGCTGCCAGAGCGGCCCCGCTTACATCGAGGACTTCGTGGAGATGCTGAGCGAATACCCGCTCATCAACGGTTATTGGGAATCGAAGATCCCGAAGTTCGAGAAGATCAAGATCCCCGCTTACGTCACCGGGGGCTGGAGCCACCTGCATCTGCGCGGAGCCGTCACCGGTTTCCGCAAGATCCGCTCGCCGAAGAAATGGCTGCGGATCCACCGCGAATTCGAGTGGCCCGATACCTACTCGTGGTCGAACCTGGAAGATCTCAAGCGTTTCTTCGATCGGTATCTCAAGGGTATTCGCAACGGCTGGGAGCTGACTCCGCGGGTCCGCTTCGAGGTCATGGACGCCTACGACTACGATTTCCAGGTGAACCGCACCGAGAAGGAGTTTCCGCTCGCCCGCACCGAGTACCGGAAGCTGTACCTGGACGCCACCCGCGGCGCCCTCTCCGCCGAGCCGGTAGCGGCCGTGTCGAAAGCCTCCTACGACGCCAACGAAGGGCTGACCACCTTCGACATCACCTTCAACGAGGACACGGAACTCACCGGTTTCCTGAAGGCGCACCTGTGGGTGGAGGCCGATGGCAACGACGAGATCGACCTGTTCCTCACCGTGCTGAAATTGGACGAGAAGGGCGAGTTTCTGCCCACATTGGTCCTGGGCGAGGAACATCCCGGCGCGTGGGGCCGGCTGCGCGTGTCTCACCGGGCGCTCGATCCGGACGCGTCCACCGACTACCAGCCGGTGCAGTCGCACCGGGTGGAGGAGAAGCTGAAGCCAGGGGAGATCGTGTCCGTCGAGGTACCTTTCTATCCGCTCAGCCGGATCTGGCATAAGGGACAGCAACTGCGGCTCCAGATCGCCGGCCACTACATCCGCGAGGGCTGGTTCGAGCCGTTCACCTGGGACACCGACAACAAGGGTAACCATGTCGTCCACACCGGCGGCCAATACGACTCGTATCTGCAGATACCGGTGGTGCCGCCCAAATATCGGGCTGGAGACTACGTGTATCGATAATGGAGATGCTGCGGATATCTGAATTGGAGGAGGCGATCGGTCTCCCCAGGTCCGCCATCTACCATTACCAGCGGATAGGGCTTCTGCCGCCCATGCACCGTTCGGGCGGCAGTCCGGCGGTGTATGGGGACAAGCATCTCCAGGCTCTTCTCAAGATACGCGAGCTCAAAGCGCAGGGCTTGGGTATCAGCGACATCCGGCGTCAACTCGACGGTCTGGGGCATACCACTGGCATCGAAGGCCTGGATCTGGTGGCTCAGCAACATGAAGCCACCCGGCGACACATCATCGAGATAGCCGCCCGCCAGTTCGCGGCCAAGGGATATCTGGGTACGAGGCTGTCGGACATCATATCGGCGGTGGGGATGGCGACTCCCACCTTCTACCGCTTCTTCCCGGGCAAGAGAGAGCTCTTCATCGAGGTGGTGGAGACTCTCGTGGAACGCGGCCTTGAGGCCGCGGAACCGGTGATACTGGCCGAACCCGATCTGGGCAAGCGCCATCTCATGCGCGCGAGCGGATTCCTGAGCCTACGCAATATCAGCCCGGAGATGTTGACCTTCTTGCGGGCGGAAGCCCTGGGGGCCGACGAGAAGAGGCGCGACATGTTCCGGCGCGTCTACCGCCACATGGCGACGTGCATCGGGGACGATATTCGGTATCTACGCGGGCTTGCAGCCGCGCCCCCGGACTGTAAAGACGAGATGATCGCCTACGCGCTGAACGGTGCCTTGGAAAACTCGGCCATGCGGCTGTCGTGGGATCGGGACTTCACCGCCAAAGACTATCTTTGGACCAACCTCGATATGTTCCTGGCGGTAAAGGCGATGTATCTCGGTTCGAGCTACGCCCGGTCCGAGCGGAAGGACTACGTTCGGTTCATCGACGATCTGGATGTCAATCCGCCGTTTCTTTTCGGCCCCATTCCCGGCTGGTTCCGGTGACCGCGGGGGTGCGAAAGCCGTGAGGGCTCCGCTGTTTGACAAGGGGGCGGACGTACTCTACGGTGGAAAGCGACGGCATATAGGCCATCGCGTCCGGCCGTCTGAGCAAAGGCCTGACTCAGCCCGGCGAACGGCGGTTGGAGCAGCCCCATGATTGACGGCGACAGAATCAGGATCCTGGAGAAGTTCGGGGACGAGGAGATCGAAGTGATCTTCAGGCGCTCCCCTTCCGGCGCGCCGGAAGCCACCCAGACCAAGGGATCCGGCTTCGAACCGCCGCGCTTCTACCCCCCGCTCAACCGGCGCACGTACGTGGAGGACGGCATCCGGGTCGACCAGGATGTGCCGGTGGTGCTGCGCGACGGGGTGACCATCTACCTCGACATCTACCGTCCGGACGGGCCGGCCGGCGTCTCCGAATCTCCCGGCCATCCTCGCCTGGGGGTTCTACGGCAAGCGGCCGGGTGACAGCCCGAAGGAGTGGCAGGTCCTCGGCGTCCCCCCGGGGACCGTCTCCAACATGACCAAGTTCGAGGGGCCGGACCCCGGCTACTGGTGCAAGCAAGGCTACGCCGTCCTCAACGTGGACTCCCGGGGTACCGGCAACTCCGAAGGGAACCTGTACGTGTGGGGCGTCCAGGAAGGGCGCGACGGGGCAGACGTGGTGGAATGGACGGCCGCCCAGGTGTGGTGCAACGGGAAAGTGGCGATGTTCGGCAACTCGGCGCTGTGTATGTCGCAGTGGTACGTCGCCGCCGAGCAGCCTGCTCATCTGGCCTGCATCGCCGCCTGGGAGGGCAGCTCGGACATCTATCGGGAGTTTGCGGGCGACAACGGCATCCCGGCCCCCGGATTCAACAACTTCGTCATGAGCGGCGCCCGCGGCCCTGCCTACATCGAAGACTACGTGGCCATGCTCGAGGAATACCCGCTGATGAACGGCTACTGGGAATCGAAGATCCCCAAGTTCGAGAACATCAGGATCCCCGCGTACGTCACGGCCGGCTGGAACCACATGCATCTGCGGGGTTCCATCAACGGCTTTCGCAAGATCCGGTCGCCCAAGAAGTGGCTGCGCGTGCACCGGGACTTCGAATGGCCCGACACCTATGCCTGGTGGAACCTCGACGATCTCACCCGCTTCTTCGACCGCTACTTGAAGGGCATCCGCAACGGCTGGGAGCTGACGCCCCGGGTGCGCCTGGAGGTGATGGACGCCTACGACTGCGACTTCCAGGTCAACCGCCCGGAGAAGGAGTTCCCGCTGGCCCGGACCGAGTACACGAAGCTGTACCTGGACGCCACGAAGGGCGCTCTGTCGTTCGAGCCGGTCGCCACCGCGGCCAAGGTCTCCTACGACGCGAACGAAGGATTGGCCACGTTCGACATCCGCTTCGAAGAAGACACTGAGATCACCGGCTTCTTGAAGGCCCATCTGTGGGTGGAGGCCGACGGTCACGACGAGATGGACCTCTTCCTCACCGTGCAGAAGCTGGACGAGAACGGGGGGTTCCTGCCCACCTTCGTCCTCGGCGAGCCCCACCCCGGCGCCTGGGGCAAGCTGCGGGTGTCCCACCGGGCGCTCGACCCCGACCTTTCCACCGACTACCAGCCGGTACAGTCGCACCGGGTGGAGGAGAAGCTCAGACCCGGCGAGATCGTGCCCGTGGACATAGAGATCTACCCGCACAGCCGGATCTGGCACAAAGGCCAGCAGCTCCGTCTTCAGATCGCCGGCCGGTATATCCGCGAGGGCTGGTTTGCGCCCTCCTCCTGGGACATCGACAACAAGGGGGACCACGTCATCCATACCGGCGGCCGCTACGACTCATATCTGCAGATCCCGGTGGTGCCGCCAAAATATCGAGCCGGAGGTTACATATGACGCTGGCTGAATGCTTTGGGTATTGGCTGTTATCGACGTAACGTCTCTTAACGAATGTGGACAATACGGTGCTTCGGAACAGGGGGAACAGCTGATGAGCGACAGGGACAAAGAGAACGAGACGGAACTACCGGGACGATGGCCAAGTCGGTCAGCCGGCGTGACTTTCTGAAGATCGCCGGCGTCGCCGGCGCCACGATCGGCCTGGGAGCCGGCCTCGGCGGCGCGCTCGCGGCATGCGGCGGCACCGAGGAAACCACCACGACGACGGCGGCCCCCGCGACCACCACCACCGCCGGCGCCACCACCACCACGGCGGCCCCGGCTTCGACCACCACGGTGGTGACCGAGGCTACCGGCCGGCCCGTCAAGATCGGCGTCACCGCGCCCAAGACGGGCATGTTCGCCGAATTCGCCCGGCCGATGGACTACCTCGTCACCCGCGCCACCGAGGCCGTGGCCGGCGGCGTCGTTCTCGGCGACGGCAAGAAGCATACGATCGAGTTCGTCGTCAGGGATACGCAGTCGGACTCGAACCGGTCCGGCCAGGTCGCGGGCGACCTCATCAACAACGACAAGGTCGACATGATCCTGTCTTCGGGGTCGCCGGAGAACGTGCTCCCGGTGGCCGACCAGTGTGAAGCGCTCGGCACGCCCTCGCTGTCGGTCTACAGCCCGTGGCAATCGTTCATCTTCGGACGGGGAAGCGCCATGGACAAGGCCTTCAAGTGGACCTATCTCCACGCCATGGGCATCGGGGATTTCATGCGCGCGGACATCTTCGGCATCGGCAGTCTGCCCACCAACAAGGTCGTGGGGCTGATCTACCCCAACAACTCCAACGGTCATTCGTTCGCCAATGAGAAGACGGGATCGCCGCCCCTCTTGAAAGCAGCGGGCTACACCGTCGTCCTGCCCGATGTCTACCCCCCGGGGATGGAGGACTTCACGGCGCAGATCGCGCTCTTCAAGAAGAGCGGGCTGCGAGATCGTCATGGGGACCCCCGCGCCGGCGGAGCTGGCGAACTTCTGGAAGCAAAGCCTGCAGCAAGGTTTCAGGCCGAAGATCGTGGTGGGCGGGATCTCCCTGCTCTTCCCCGCGGCCATCAATGCGATCGGGGCCACTCTCACCAACGCGCTGAGCGAACTCAACTGGCATCGAGGCTGGACCGTTCAAGTCGTCTCTGACCGGGTGAGACGTGCCAGCAGTTCGCGGACGACTACGAGGCGAAAGCCGGCGCGCAGTGGACCCAGGCTCTCGGTATCCACCAGGGGTTCGAATGGGCGAGTCGACGTCTTCAAACGGACCACCAACGTGGACGACAAGGAGGCGATCCTCACGGCCATCACGACCACGAAGATGGTGACGATCCAGGGGCCGATAGATGCGACCGCTCCGGTCGACCCGGCACCGACGCAAGGGAACCTGCATCCGCACGCCAACGTGTATCTGACCCCGGTCACCACTGGTCAGTGGCAGAAGGGCAAGGGCAAGTATCCGTTCGACATGGAGCAGATCGGCAACGTGTTCTGGCCCGATCTTCCGATCACGGCGACCATTCAACCCATGAAGTACGCCTAGAGCCGGCAGAGACACGATTAGGAGAGAAGCAGTTCTATGCCAGACGATGGTGAAAGGATCAGGATCCCCGAGAAGTTCGGAGACGAGGAGATCGAGGTTCATCTATAGGCACTCGCAGCCCCTCTCCGCTCCAAAGGGAGGGATCGACGGAGCCGGTTTCTATCCTCCGTTGAACCAGCGCACCTACGTCGAGGACGGCATCCGCGTGGATCAGGACGTCCCCGTCAAGTTGCGGGACGGGGCGACGATCTACCTCGACATCTACCGTCCGGACGGGCCGGAGGGGGTCTCGAACCTCCCGGCGATCGTCGCCTGGGGCTGCTACGGCAAGCGGCCGGGCGACAGTCCCAACAAGGACTGGAACATCTACGGTGTCCCACCGGACACGGTCTCGAAGATGACCAAGTTCGAGGGACCGGACCCGGCTTACTGGTGCAGGCACGGTTACGCCGTCATCAACGTGGACTCCCGGGGCTCCGGTAACTCCGAGGGAAACCTCCAGGCGTTGGGGCACGCAGGACGGCGACGACGGAGCCGACGTGGTCGAGTGGCTGGCCGAGCAGGTGTGGTGCAACGGCAAGGTGAGGATGTTCGGCAACTCGGCGCTGGCGATGTCCCAGTGGTACGTCGCGGCCGAGCAGCCGCCGCACCTCACCTGCATCGCCGCCTGGGAGGGCACCGCGGACCTCTACCGGGAGTTCGTCACCGACAACGGGATCCCCGAACCCGGGTTCAACGACTTCGTGATGAGCATCAGCGCGCGGTCCCGGCTACATCGAGGACTACGTGGGGATGCTCAAGGAGTATCCGCTGATGAACGGCTACTGGGAGTCGAAGATCCCCAAGTTCGAGAACATCAGGATCCCGGCCTACGTGACCGGCCGGTTGGAGCCACCTCCACCTGCGGGCGCTCGATCAACGGGTTCCGCAAGATCCGTTCTCCCAAGAAGTGGCTGCGGGTGCACCGGGATTTCGAGTGGCCCGACAGCTACTCGCCGGTGGAACCTGGAGGACCTCAAGCGTTTCTTCGACCGCTACCTGAAGGGTATCCGCAATGGCTGGGAGTTGACGCCCCGGGTCCGCATCGATGTCATGGACGCCTACGACTACGATTACCAGGTCAACCGCCCGGAGAAGGAGTTTCCGCTGGCCCGGACCAAGTACACGAAGCTCTACTTGGACGCGGCCAAGAAGGCCCTCTCGTCCGAGCCGGTGGCGACCGTTTCCAAGGCCTCCTACGACGCGAACGAAGGGACTGACCACCTTCGACATCACGTTCGACGAAGACACCGAGATCACCGGCTTTATGAAGGCCCACCTCTGGGTGGAGGCCGATGGTCACGACGAGATGGATCTCTTCCTCACCGTGCATGAAGCTGGACGAGAACGGGGAGTGGCTGCCCACGTCTCGTCCTGGGCGAGCCGCATCCCGGCGCCTGGGCCAGGCTGCGGGTCTCCCAGCGGGAGCTGGACCCCGACGCTGTCGACGGACTACCAGCCGGTGCAGTCGCACCGGGCGGAAGAGAAGCTGAAACCGGGCGAGATCGTGCCGGTGGAGATACGCGTTCTATCCGCTCAGCAGGATCTGGCACAAGGGCCAGAAGCTGCGCCTGCAGATCGCCGGACGCTACATCCGCGAGGGCTGGTTTGAGCCGTTCTCGTGGGACACCGACAACAAAGGGAACTCACGTCATCCACACGGGCGGTCGGTACGACTCGTATCTGCAGATTCCCGTGGTGCCGCCGAAGTATCGGGCCGGCGACTACGTATACCGGTAGATGACCGCGGCGTTGTCTTTGGGGGTGGGTCGGCAGTCTTGCCGATCCGCCCGGGTCGCCGCCGGCGCCTCGGCTACGGCCGGCGATCTCGCGACCAGGGAGTCCGTATAATCGTGTTCGTCGGAATAGGTACCGACATCTTGCTGATCGACCGGATCCGCCGGTGTCTCGACTCGCCTTCGTTCGTGCGCCGGACCTTCACCGAAGCGGAGACACTTCTTGGTGAATCGCGGCCGGACCCCGGCAGCTACTACGCCAAGGTGTTCGCCGGCAAAGAGGCGGTCTTCAAGTGCTTCGGGATCTTGGCGGATTCCCTTGGGTCGTGGAGGGATATCGAGATCGTCGATAGTGATGAAAAGCAGCCGGTGGTGAACCTAAGCGGTTCGTTGGCGGCACTGGCGAGTTCCCGCGGTGTCTCCCAGGTCCTTCTTTCCTTGTCCTACGATACAGACTACGCGATAGCGGTCGCCGCACTCGTTGGGGAGGTACAGCATGGCAGCTGATTTCATGGCCACGTTACGGGAGAAAGCGCGGATCTCACCGCAGCGGATCGTGTTCCCGGAATCGGGCGAGGAGAACATCATCCGCGCGGCCCGCCAGGTCCTCGATGAGGGGGTGGCTCAGCCCATTCTCCTCGGAAGTCCGGGCGAGCTGACGGAGAGAGCGAGCGGGTTGGGCCTGAGCCTCGGCGGTGTTGAGATAGTCGATGTCACCGATGCGGACGTGCTCGTGGAGCTGGCCGAGGAGTGCCACGCTCTCATTCCCGACATCTCCCTCAAGGGGGCGGAACGGAAGCTCCGCTACCCGCTCAACGCCGGGGCGTTTCTTGTGGCCGCCGGCCGGGCCGACGCGTTGGTCGCCGGGCTCGATCACGCCACCCAAGACGTCATCCTGGCCAGCATGACCTTCATCGGGATGCAGCAGGGCATCTCGACGCCGTCCAGCATCTTCCTGATGCGGATCCCCGGCTTCGATGGCCCGCAGGGCGAGCTGATCGTGTTCGCCGACTGCGGGGTGGCGGTGGCGCCCGATGCCGCCGAACTGGCCGACATCTCCATAACGACCGCCCACACGGTCCGGGCCCTGCTGGAGTGGGAGCCACGGGTCGCCCTGCTTTCCTTCTCCACCAAGGGCAGCGGCGACCACGAGTCCGTCGACCGGGTCCGGGAAGCCTCTGCAGATGGTGCAGGAGCGAGAGCCCGGCCTGCTGATCGACGGCGAGTTCCAGGTCGACGCGGCCATCGTGCCGGCCGTCGCAGCCCGCAAGGTGCCGGGTGACAGTCCGGTGGCCGGACGGGCGAACATCCTCATCTTCCCGGATCTGAACGCCGGCAACATCGCCTACAAGTGCGTCCAGAGGTTCGCCAAAGCGGACGCCTTCGGACCGTTCCTGCAGGGGTTCGCCAAGACGGTTAGCGACCTGTCCCGAGGCTCCTCGGTGGCCGATATCGTCGGCGTCACCACCATGGCGAGCGTCCATGCCCAGGGACTCAAGCGGCTGTGAGCGCGAGGGCAAGAGAGTAGAGACCGTGAAAGTCCTTGTTCTGAACTGCGGCAGCTCCTCGATCAAGTACCAGCTTCACGATGCCGCCACCCACAGCACCCTGGCGAGGGGCCTGGTCAGCCGCATCGGCGAGGAGGGCGCTCGGATCGACGCCCAGACGGGAGACGTGAAGCAGAGCCGGGAGGCGGCCATCCCCACTCACGGCCGGGGACTCGAACTGATCCTGGAGTCGCTCCTCGATCCGCGGACGGGAGTGGTCAAGGATTTGTCCGAGGTGTCGGCGGTCGGTCATCGCGTCGTGCACGGAGGGAGCTTCTTCAGCGCCCCTGCCTTGCTGACCGCCGAGGTCATCGCCAAGATCGAAGAATGCGCCCCTCTGGCGCCCCTACACAATCCGCCGATCCTCCTGGGAATACGCGAGTCGATCCGCATTCTGCCCGATACCCCTCAGGTGGCGGTGTTCGACACGGCCTTCCACGCGACCATCCCCGCGAAGGCGCACGTCTACGCGCTTCCGTACGAGTACTACACCGAGCACGGGGTGCGGCGGTATGGCTTTCACGGCATATCGTTCCAGTCCGTCAGCCAGAGAACGAACGTCTTGCTCGGCGGCAGGCTCTCCGAGCTCAAAGTGGTGATCGCGCATCTGGGAAACGGGGCGAGCATCACCGCTGTCGACCGCGGCAAGTCCGTCGACACCAGCATGGGACTGACGCCGCTGGAGGGCCTGGTGATGGGCACCAGAGGGGGAGATCTCGATCCCGGCGTCATCCTGTTCATGATGCGGCAGCTGGGGCTTTCGGCCGGCGACGTCGACCGCATCCTCAACAAGGAGAGCGGCCTCTTGGGCGTGTCGGGCGTCAGCAACGATATGCGCGATGTGCTCGCGAACGCGGCTACGGGTGACGAGCGCTGCCGGCTGGCGCTGGACGATCTACTCGTACCGGCTGAAGAAGTACGTGGGCGCCTTTGCGGCGGCGATGGGGGGTTTGGACGCCCTGGTGTTCACCGCCGGGGTGGGCGAGAACAACCCGCGAGATCCGTGCCGCGGTCTGTGAGGGCCTCTCCTTCCTTGGCATCGAACTGGACGCGGAGCCAACGCCGGCGTACGGGGAGTCGAGTGCGACATCAGCGCGGCAGGATCGAGGGTGCGCGTCTTGGTGGTGCCCACCGACGAGGAGCGGCTGATCGCCGACGAGACGGTGGCGGTGGTGAGCCGGTCGCGCTCTTGAGAGCAAGTCAGAGCATTCTCACCTTCAATTGCGGCAGTTCCTCCCTGGGCTGCAGGCTATACGAGCTCGAAGAGCGATTGAACCCGCAGCCGGTCTTCTCGGCAAAGGCGCATCGCGTGGGCGTCACCGGCAGCGAAGCATCTTTCCTCCAATGCGAGACCGCACAGACCTCGGAGAAGACCGTGACGGCGCTCCCCGACCATCGCACAGCCGCGCGCCGTATCCTGGAGATTATCGAGAAGAGGGGCCTGACGGTCGATTGGATCGGGCATCGCTTCGTGCATGGAGGAGAGACCTTCAAGGAGTCGATCGCCATCGATCCCACCGTCTTGGAGAAACTGAGGGAATGTGCCCCCCTGGCGCCCATTCACAACCCGCTGTCGCTGTCGGTGATCCACGAATGCGGGAAAGCCCTGCCCGGTCGGGGCCAGTACGTCACGTTTGACACCGCGTTTCATTCCTCGCTGCCGGACTGGGCCTACACCTATCCCGTCCCGCAAAGCGTGCAAGAGCGCTTTCACTACCGGCGCTATGGCTTTCACGGCCTGTCTTATTCGTACATCGCGCGCGCCGCGCCGGCCGCCCTGGGCCGGCCGGCGGACGACATCAGGATGGTGGCTTGCCACCTGGGCACCGGTGGTTCCAGTGTCTGCGCCATGCAAAACGGGCGGTCACTGGATACCTCTATGGGCTACTCTCCGCTGACAGGGCTGTTGATGAGCACGCGGTGCGGTGATATCGACCCCCTGCTTTCGCTCCACCTGATCGTGGACTACGACATGCGGCCGGACGACGTCTTGAGCCTCTTGACGGACCGAAGTGGGCTGCTGGGCGTGGCCGGCTTTTCCAGCGATCTCCGGGACATTCTGCACGACGTGACTCCGGAGAGAGAAGAACGGGCCGACCTGGCCTTCCAGATGTATGTGCACCGGCTGAGGAAGTACATAGGAAGCTATGCGGTGGCCCTGGGCGGCATCGATGCTCTGGTCTTCACCGATGACATCGGGGTCACCGATTGGCGGGTGCGGGGACAGGCGTGCGAGAACATGGAATGGTGTGGGTTGAAGTTGGACCGCGAGGTCAATCGCCGCACGACTGCCAAGTCGGCCGCCTTGATCAGCGCCGCCGATTCTCGAGTGCAAGTGCTGGTTTTGCCGACCGAAGAGGAACTGGTCATCGCGCAAGAGGGCGCTCGACTCATTCTGGGGAGGACGTCCTCGTGATCCTGCTGTTCAACCCGGCTCCGCCCCAGTTGGAGTGTTGCCTCGTCTCCGACCGTGACGGGGCCGCTGCGAGCCACATGGTGGATATGGAAGGCGATTGGCCGGCGGTCATCATGGAGTGCTTGCCTCCCGATGACCGCCTCGATGCCATCGGCTATGTCCTACACAACGGCGGCGATCGGATCACGCAGTCTGTCTGCCTGCTCTCACCGGACATGATCGAGCGCATGCAAGAGACAGTGCCCCTGCTCCCCGAACACAACGAAACGACGCTCGAAGTGTCGAAGCTTTGGATGAGCAGACGACCCGACGTGGCACACGTCCTATTCTGCGACACCGCTTTCTTCACGAGTCTGCCCCCGGCGGTCCGTGACTACGCCTTGCCCTACGAGGCCACGCAGAGGGGCCTGCACCGATATGGCGGTTTCGGCTTGTGCCACGAGCGGATGTGGAGGCAAACGCAGGCGTTGACCGGGGGACGGGCGAGAAAGGTCGTCAGCGTCTACCTTGGCGATCGCTGCAACCTGGCGGCCATCCAGGACGGGAGTCCGGTGGAAACGACCATTGGTCTGACCTACCTCGAAGGCATCATGTCTTCCCGAGGTTGCGGCGACATAGACCCCACCATCATATTCCAGCTCGGGGCCGCGGGTCTCTCATACTCCGCCATCACTCGGATGCTCTCCACCCAGAGCGGGTTTACCGCCTTGGCCGGTAGGCCGTGCGACCTGGCCGATGTCCTACGCGGATCGTCGGATGCTGGTCTGGCGGCGGCCCGCCGCCTGCTCACTTACCAGATCGTCAAATATGTGGGTGCTTTCCTCGCGAGTCTCGGCGGCGCGGATACATTGATCTTTGTTGGAGACCATCCTTCTGAGGTCATGCCCCTGGTTCGGGATCTCTGCGACGCCCTGACTTTTCTCGGCGTGCGGTGCCAATGGGATGCTGGACCGGCTCAGTTTCCGCGGGAGATCTCCACGGAGGATTCCGCACTGAGGGTTCTCATCTCTGGGTACAACGTTTGGGAGGCTATGAGCGAGCAGGCTCGGGCAGTCATAAACAAAGGCAAGGAGCTGGCAGGATGACCACCGAAAAGAGATTCCTGGTTGATGTGGGCATGCGGGATCTCCCGTTCCCGATCAAGGTGCTCTCCCGGAGCGCGCCGGAGGGCCAGCCTACGGTTGCGGACATCTCTATCTCCGCACGGATCATGCACGATTTCGAAGCGCGCTGGATCGACACCTTCATCCAGATCGTCCACCAACACCGCGACCGCATCGGGACCGCGACGCTTGTGGAAAACGTCGCCGACTACATCGAAGCCCTACAGGCGTCCGCCGTCACCGTGACGTTCGACTTCCCCTTCTTCTACGAGAAGAGAACGCCGGTGTCAGGCGAGAAATGTCTGGTGCGGTACATGTGCGCCTATACGGTCAAGGCTAATCCCATCGCGGGGAAGCCGAGAGCGACCTTGAGAGTCGGTATCCCTGTGTTGACCACCTATCCCGTCTCCGCGCCCGAGAAGCCGGGGGGATTGTTCGGCCAACTGAGTGTCATCACGCTAGAAGTCGAACCTCTCAAGGATATCTTCCCCGAGGATCTGGTCGACCTGGCCGATCGCCATGCCCTGGCGCCCATGTATTCGTTCCTGACGGAAGAGGATCAGGCCCATCTCATCCAGAAAGCGCATACGGACTACAGGCCCAGCGTGGTGGTCGTGGACGAGATCAAGGACGAACTCGCTCACGATCGAGGCATCACCTGGTACTCCGTCAGCAGCGCGAACTATGGCATGCTGCATTCCTACAGTACTGTGATAGGCACGGAAAAGAGCATGTGGGTCCCTCTTAGCGGCTACGAATCCGGCGAGATCTGATGTCGGGGCGGCAGAGCCTGCTTCGCCACCTAGCCGTCACGTGGGCTTACAAAGGGAAGGGTGGTCCTGTAGCCTGAGACAGACACAACTATCGCCTACGCACACGTAATGCAGAACGTCACATAAAGGGAGACAACACGTGGAATTCCAGGAGATCGTCGCACAGCGATTCGCGACTAAGAAGTTCGAAGACAAGCCTATCCCCGAGGACAAGATCGCCCAACTGCTCGAGCTGATCCGGCTTTCGCCTTCGGCGCTCAACCTGCAACCGTGGAAGATCAAGATCGTCAGCGATCCGAAGATCAAGGAACAGCTCGCCCGGCCACCGTCAACGCCGAGATGACGACGACGGCCTCTCACATCCTCGTCTTTTGCGCCGACACCGACGTCACCACCCTTGTCGCGAAGGTCTCGGCTGCCATGGTGGCCGCCGGCGTCCCGGACGAGATCCGGAACCACGTGCTCGGGTTGGCCAACGGCGTGGACACCAATCTTTCGCTCGAGCAGAAGAAGGAATGGGCCACCCGTCAGGTCTACCTGGCTCTGTGCAACGCGGTCAACGGGGCCAAGGCTCTCGGTTTCGACTCGTGCCCGGTGACGAGCTTCCAGCCCGACGTCTTCGCCCGCATTCTGGACATACCGGCGCATCTCTACCCGGTGATCATCTGCCCACTGGGCTATGCCGCTCACCCGGCCAAGCCGAAGCTGCGCTTCCCTGTCGACGAGATCGTATTCTGAGGAGGCCGAGATGGAGTTCGCGGATATCATCAAGCAACGCTACGCGACCAAGCTCTTCGACGGTCGCCCCGTTCCCGAGGCGACCGTCGCCGAACTGCTCGAGCTGGTGCGGTGGGCTCCATCCGGTCTGAACATCCAACCGTGGAAGATCAAGGTCGTCACCGACCCCGCCACCAAGGCGCTGCTTTCGGCGGCGACCTTCGCCGAGCCGCAGATCGAGAGCTGCTCGCATCTTTTGGTCTTCTGCGCCGACACCGATTTCGCCGGCTTGACGGCGAAGCTGGGCGGGGCCATGAAGGATCGCGACGTCCCGGACAAGATCTGGGACATCGTGATGGGCATAGCCGCCGAGATGGCCGGCATGCCTCCCGAGCAACTCCGGGCCTGGACCAGTTGCCAGGTCTACATCGCCGCCACGTATGCCATCCTGGGGGCGAAGACGCTCGGCCTCGATTCTTGCCCCATGACGCATTTCGTCCCCGCGGAGTATTCCCGCATCCTGGGACTGCCGGCGAATATCGTGCCCACGCTGCTCTGCCCCATCGGGTACCCGGCCGATCAGCCCAAGCCCAAGTGGCGCTATCCGGTGGAGGACATCGTCATCTGAGCGGGCGCGGCGCGTCGGCGGGGGCGGGACGTCGCGTCTGGCGGCTCCGGCCTCGTCGGCGCCGCGCCTTCACGGGCGGGGCGCCCCGGCCCGGCTCTGCCGGCGAGCCGCCTATCGCCGCCCCAGCAGGTATCCCCCGAAGCCGGTGACCCACAACAGGATCGGGTAGGCGACCCAGCGTTCCATCCCTCCCAAGCCCAGGCGGATCCAGGGGGCTCGAGTCTCCGAGGATGAAGTACAGCGCCAACACGGCGAGCGAGACCACCCCTAAGACCACCGAGAAGTAGCGGAACGGGCCCGCCTCGATCTTGTAGGCGAGTATCGCTGCCACCGCTCCCACGATAAAGGTGAGGAGCGCGAAGCCCGCGTGCACATTGCCGTGGTCGGCGGGAAAGATCCCCACCCCCAGGAAGCCCACGCCCGATAGACCCGCGGCGATGGTCACCGCCCAGCTTCTGAAAGACCTGTGCAGGAAGAACGCGGCCAGGATGATCAGCACGCCGCAGACGATGACGGCGGTATTGAAGATGGTCGCGGACGGTTGCACCACGAGGTTTTCGGGGAGGCCCGCTCGCGCCCAGGTCGCTGATCATGTTGGCGGAAGTGCTGTAGCCGGGATAGAGCGCCTCGGCAGTGGTCAGGCTCAGGAAGGCGATCACGCCTACAGCAAAGAGCAAGGCTCCGGCCGCGGTCGAAGAGCCGCGGCGCCCCGCCACGAGACCCGTTCGGGGCCGGCCCCGTCCCGGCCCAGCCCGTCTGGTGTCACTCGCCGCCGACCGCCGCCTCGCGCTCAAGAATCGACCCTCCTGCTAGGGATACCTGATCCGGCCGTCCCTATTGTAGGCGGTCGTCCAGTCCAGGGTCGACAAGTACTTCTGCTCGAGGGCCTCCAGTTCTCTCTTGGGGTCAAAATCTGGATCTTCCCTTGGCTCCACGGTTTCGAGCACCTCGATCGCGAAGCTGTCCTACCGTAAGCCTCGAGGTCGCGCAACAACTCCCGGTTCCAGCACAGACTGTTGTCCAACTCGAACTTGACCCGGTTGAGAGGGGCGTGCAGGTCCAGGGCTGAACCCAGCATCACCCGGCCATTGGCCGTGTTCAGTACTCTGAAGACCCCCGCCTGTTTGACGCGCTCCACGTAGGACCGGCGGAGCGCGGCGCGGCGGACGTTCGTATCCTCCATCTCTTACTGGCTCGCGGTCGTAGAAGTCGTTGCGCCGGCGCCGCCAGGGGCGGCACCGTCCGCGCCGGCTCCAGGAGGCCCGCCGTTGAATCCGCCCAGAGTTCCCATCTGGATCCGGGTGGCGGTGACGCTACCATCGGAATTGGCGGTACCGGTGATGGTGACGTCCTTACCCACGGCCAGGTCGGAAGCGCTTCCCTGTCTGGGCCACGTTGATCGTGGTGGAGCCCGAGTAGAGCACGATCTTCGTGCTGCCGTCGGCCAACTTCACCGTGATGCTGTTGCTGTCTTGAGCGATGATGCTCCCCGAGACAAAACCTCCGGCGCGGTTCGCGCCCGTGCCGCCGTTGCCACCAGTGGCGCCGGTGCCTCCGCGGCCGCCGAACAAGCCGCCGAGCCCCGCCGGCGCTCTGGAGCGCCTGCTGCATCTCCTGCGGGGTCATGCTCTGAAGGGCCTTTACCGCTTGCTCCGGGGTGACGGTCCCGCCGCCGCCCAGTGGCCCTACCGCCGAAGAAGCCGCCCACTCCAACGGCGATCACCACGACTACCACTACCGCGATCAACCAGGGTTTCATGTGCCAATCCTCCATTCTGGGGCGCGTGTTGGGCACCCCGATCGTTTCCGAGAGTTACTCGTATCGCAGCGCTTCTATGGGATTGAGCCCGGCCGCGCGGCGGGCGGGGTAGTAGCCGAACACGATGCCGATCAGCGCCGAGACCCCGAAGGCCAGCGCCACGGAGAAGACGGTCACCTGTGACTGGTAGCCGCGCGAATCTGGCGAGAGCGAGTGCTACCAACCAGCCGAGAATGATGCCGATGATCCCGCTCGAGAAGGTGAGCATGACCGCCTCCACCAGGAACTGCACGCTGACGTCCCGCCTCTTGGCCCCGATGGCCTTGCGCAGGCCGATCTCCCGGGTGCGCTCGGTGACGGTGGTCAGCATCATGTTCATGATCCCGATGCCGCCCACGATGAGCGATATGCCGGCGACCGCGGCCAAGAGCAGAGTCAGCGTCCTCGTCGTCGACGACAAGGCCGACGCGAGATCGGCCTGGTTGATCACGGAGAAGTCGGCCGTTGCCGAGTCGGCGATCTTGTGCCGGGCGAGGAGCAGGTCGGTGATGTCGGTCTGTACCTGGGTCATGGCCCCTTGCGTCGCCGCCTCTACCCCGATGCTGGACAGATAGGTGGTCTGCCCGGCCAGGAATCTCTGGCTGGCCTTGAGCGGGACGTAGATGGCGTCGTCGGGGCTGTTGAAGCCGGTCCCGCCCTTGCTCGCGGTCACCCCGATCACGGTGAACCGGGAGCTCTTGATGCGGATGGTCTGGCCGATGGGGTCGGTTCCCCCATTGGCCGGATCGCCGAAGAGATCGGTGGCCACGGTCGAGCCCAGCACCGCGACCCGGGAGGCGTTCTGGTTGTCGACGTCCGAGATGAACGCACCTTCGGCGATGGTGATCTTGTGCACCTCCGGGTACGACGATACGGTCCCGATCACCTGGGTGTTCGTGTTTCCCGAAGGGGCCACCACCTGATAGCGGCCGTTCAACCTCGGGGGCGATGGCCGCTATCTGGCCGATATCGGTGGCGATGGCGGTGGCATCCTCCACCGTCAGCGTGCGGGCGCTTCCCCGCCCGCCAGAGACCGGCCCGGCCGTCCTGCTGAAGCCGGGACGTGACGGTGAGCAGATTGGCGCCGGTCGACTCGATGCTCGAGGTGATGGAGTTGGTGCTGCCCTGACCGATGGCCAGAAGGGCGATGACCGAGGCGATGCCGATGACGATGCCAAGGACGGTGAGTCCGGACCGGGCCTTGTTGGCGGAGATCGCCCGGAGCGATTCGGTGAAGATGTCGCCGAGCTCTCATGCCGGCGACTCTCCGCCTCGCGGTCCACGCCGGATGCGTGCCGGCCGCCCGTTGCGTCCTGTCGCTCACGATGAGGCCGTCCTGCAGACGGATGGTCCTCTGGGCGTGGTCCGCCACCACCGACTCGTGCGTGATCAGGACGATGGTGTGTCCCTCCGCGTGGAGCCGCGCCGAAGGCCTCGAGGATGACCTCCCCGGTCTTGGTGTCCAGGTTCCCGGTGGGCTCGTCGGCCAGGATGAGGGCCGGGTCGTTGATCAAGGCCCGGGCGATGGCCACGCGCTGTATCTGGCCCCCGGACAGCTGATTGGAGAGGTGCGACCAGTGTGACTCCTCCAGGCCCGCCATGCGCAGGGCCTGCTCGGCCCGGGACTGGCGCTCTTGGCGAGCGACCCCGGAGTAGACCAGCGGGAGGACGGCGTTGCGGATCACCGTCGCTCGCGGAAGCAGGTTGAACGACTGGAACACGAAGCCGATGCGGGTCCGCCGGATGTCGGCGAGTTCGTCGTCGGACAGCTCCGATACGTTCTGACCCTCGAACCAGTACTCGCCGCTCGTGGGGGTGTCGAGCGCGCCCAGAATGTGCATGAGGGTGGATTTCCCGGAACCGGACGGACCCATGATCGCGACGTATTCGCCCGAGGCGATGTCCAGGCTCACTCCCGCCGAGCGCGAGCGTCTCCGCGGTGCCGGACTCGATACACCTTGAACAGGTTCTCGCACCGGATCATCGGCAGCCGGAGGCCGCCCGGGGGTAGCGGTCATCCGCCGCGCCATCCTCGCCATCTGTCGTCAGCCACCTGCGACCGCCCTAGAACCCGGGGATCCCGCCGCCCCGGGAAAGCCGCCACCGGCTCCACCCTGGTTGCGTCTTACAGTGGTGGTCGTGCTGGCATTGGGATTGATGGTCTGGGTGATCACTTCTTGTCCCTCGGTGAGGCCGCTCGTGATCTCGGTGTAGCTGTCGGTGGAGATACCCACCTCCACCGTCTGGTCGACCGGCTCGCCGTTCTCCAGGATCTGCACGTAGCTGCCGCTGGTCGAGGTCTTGACCGCCGCGTTGGGCACCGCCAGCACGTCCGCCCGGACCTCGGTGATGATGTTGGCCGTGACCGTCATGCCGCCTTTGACGCTTGGGTCGGTGGCGTCCGGGACCAGCGTCACGTTGTAGCTGACCACTCCCTGGTTCACCGTCCCCGAGTTGTCGATGGCTGTGACCTTGCCCGTGAGCGTGAGGTCGGGGAGCGCGTCGAAGGTCAACGTGGCCTTCTGGCCCACCTTCACGGAGACCACGTCCGATTCGGCCAAAGATACGGTGACCTCGAAGGCGTTGGTGTCGGTGATGACGATCGGGGCGCGTGCTGGAGGTCGAAGAACTGCCGCCTGCCGTTTGGCCGCCACCCTGACTGGATCCCGTGCTGCCCAGACTGTCGCCGTCCTGGACGTTCACCTGGGTGACCACTCCGTCCATCGACGCGACCACCTGCCGCTTCGCTGCCGTGTCTTTCGCCTGCTGAAGCTGCAGGCTCGCCGACTCGACCTGAGCCTGAGCGGTCGTCACCGAGAGTTCGGCGCTGGTGACCTGAGCCTGGGCCACTTCGATGTCGAGGGCAGTGATGGTGCTGACAGTCGTCTGCCCGCCGGTCTGCGCCGGCTGAGTAGCCGCGGCAGCGGTGAGGGTCGCACCCTGGCCCTGAGCACCAAGGGAACCGACGCTCGCTGGTCGTTGACGGCGGCAATGGTGGTAGTGGTCGTGACCGGCAGGTGGTGGTCGTCGCAGGAAGGGTCGAGGAGGTCACCGTGGTGGGAGGATTGAAAGAGGTGGTGGTAGATGGGAACGAGGTGAGGTGCTGGGGACCAAGTGGTGGTCGTGGAGGTCGCCTGGTCGGCCTTCTGCTTCTTGAGATTCTGCAGGCTCTGCTCGGCTTGAAGCACCGAGAGTTGCGCGCGGTCGACGGCCGGCTACCGCGTTGTTGTACGAGTTCTGGGCATTGACCACATCGAGGTCCAGTTGGTCGTTCACCACGGTGAACAGAAGCTGACCCTTCTTGACGGCGTCACCCACTTTGACCGCGAGACCGCTCACGGTCCCGCTGATGCCGGGGTTGACCGAGGCGCTGCTGCTGAGGGAGATGTTGCCCACTCCCGAGACCGAGGAAGTGAGGGTCATCTTCTGAACGGCCTGGGTCCTATAGGTGATCTCGCCGCTGCTGGTGCTACGCAAGGCCTCGCCAGGCGAAGAAGCCGGCGATGATGAGGACCACGATGAACCCGACGACAACGTACTTCCTGACCCGCCGCTTCTTGGAGCTGCTCATGCCCGCCCTCTCCCGTTCGCCCGTGTGTCTCCCGGCCTTGTGCGAAGCCCCCACTGCTTCACACAACGTAACCTAGCAGCGCAGGCATAAGGCCGACGTAAGGTGGGGCCGCGATGGTCCTGCCGCGCATGCCCGGAGCCCCTCCGACGCTCGAAGGCGTGAAGGTGCGCGACCAGGTATTGCGTCCGACCGGAGTGACCACTATAGTGAGTCCATGTTCTAACCGACCGGTTAGTTACCGCCCTTGGGGGGAAGGCCATGAAAGTCGTCATCATCGGCGCGGGCGAGCAGGGATACGTCCTTACCTGGAACCTTGCCAGGCATCCGGCTGTCGATGAGATCGTCATCGGCGACTGGGACCTCGAGCGCGCGGAAGAGGTCAAGGCTGCATGGGGTGCGGGTAAGACCACCGCTGTACACGTGGATGCCCGCGACGTGGAGCACGTCGCCAGTCTTGCTCAGGGAGCGGATCTCCTTCTTAACGCGGTGATCCCGGAGTGGGACGACCCGCTCATGAAGGCAGCCCTCAAGGCCAAGACCCACTATCTCGACATGGCCACCCGCGTCGAAGGTGGCACCATCGACGACGGCTATCTCCTACAGATCGCGCTGGACGAGGATTTCAAGGCCGATCGGCCGCACGGCGCTCATCCACACGGGGATGACCCCCGGGGTCACCAACACCTTGGCCGCCATCGGCTACGAGGAGATGGAGCGCTGCGAGGCGGTGCGGATCAAGGCCGGGGGCTTCTTCAAGTCCGAGGTTCCCGTGCAGGTCTGGTCGCAGGAGACCTACTACATCGACTCCCAGACGCCCACTCTCTACTTCGACAACGGGCAGTTCTTGCGGGCCGCGCCGTTCGCCGGCTGGGAGTACGTGGACTTTCCCGAGCCGGTCGGCCGGCTGGCCGCGGTGCTGCACGAGCACGAGGAGTGCTCTACCCTGCCGCGCTTCCTCCCCAAGCTGGGTGAGAAGGGTCTCCAGCACCTGGATTTCAAACTGGCAGGCGGGGAGGAGGGCATGAAGAAGGCCAAGATCCTGGTGGAGTCCGGCATCGCCAGTCCGATCCCGCGCAGAATACGGGGCCAAGACGTTCGGCCTATCGACGTGCTGGTGTCGGTGCTCCCGCCGTCGGCGCCCAAGGAGGAGATCGCCAGGCTGGCGGCGGAGGGACGCATCGTCGACGAGGGCGCGTACATCATCGACCTCTATGCCCGGGAAGGCGAGCCGCCTACCGAGACCTTCTACGTCTTTCCTCCCAACATCCAGAAGGTCACCGAGATGATCCCGGGCGCCAACCGCATCTCCTACGGCACTTCTACGCCGGCCGCTATTTACGCCGGCTATCTGCTCGATGGCACTATCACCCAGACCGGGGTCGTCCCTCCGGAGGCGCTAGCGCGCGAGGTGCGGCTTCGCTATGTGGAGGATCTGAAGCGGGCCGGGTTGCGCATCGCCCGGCGAAGCATGCGATGGCTGTGATCGGGAAGGGGGGCCTATGGTGATGATGACGAGCAGCGAAGTGCGAATACCCAAGGAGCTTGAAGAGAAGACCAACCTGATCGCGGGTAAGTGGGTGAACGCGCGATCGGGCGCACGCTTCGCGGTGCGCAGTCCGGTGACCGGGGCGGTTCTGGCCGAGGTGCCCAGTTGCGCGGCGCCCGACGTGGACGCCGCGGTCGCGGCTGCCAAGGCGGCCTGGCCGGTGTACCGGGCCATGCCGGTGTTCAAGCGGGCCGAACTGATGCTCCGCATGGCCGAGCTCATGCGGGAACGGGCCGAGGTCATTGCCAAGGTCATGGTAGTGGAGCAGGGTAAGCCCTACGCGACCGAGGCCCTCCCCGAAGTGCTTGAGACGGCCCTCAACTTCCAGCTGGCTGCCGAAGATGTCGTGCGCATGGAGACGCCCATCATCCCCATGCGCGACCCGGCGAAGCGGGTGCTGACGTTCCGGGAGCCGTATGGGGTCATGGCCGTGGTCACGCCCTGGAACTTCCCTACCGTCATCCCTTCTGAATACCTGGGTCCCGGCCTGGCGGTCGGCAACACAATCGTCATGAAGCCCGCGTCGACCACGCCGTTGTCGCTGATCCTGGTGGGTCGCTGCATCCAGGAGGCGCTGGACGAATTTGGCCTTCCGCCGGGCGTGTTCAACCTGGTCACCGGACCCGGCGGAGTGGTGGGCGACTACTTGGTGGCCCATCCCGACGTGGCCCTGGTGGGCTTTACAGGCGAGACCGTGACCGGTGAGGCCATCTGCTCGCGGGCCGGCATCAAACAGACGCTCATGGAGTTGGGCGGTAACGGTCCGCAGATCGTGTGTGCCGACGCCAATCTGAAGGAGGCCGCGAAGGCGGCCGCTTTCGGGTCGTTCTTCAACGCCGGCCAGGTATGCTGTGCTACCGAGCGGGTGCTGGTGGACAAGAAGGTCCACGACGAGTTCGTAGAGTTGTTGCTGAAGGAAACCGCGGGTTGGGTGATGGGCGATCCCATGGATCCGGCCACCACCATGGGCCCCCTCAACAACGAGCCGACCGCGGTCAAGACCGAGCAGCATCTCGACGACGCCCGGGCCAAAGGCGCCCAGGTCCTGGCCGGGGGAACACGGCAAGCGGGGCGGCCCACCGGACTGTACTTTTCACCGACGGTCATCGATGGGGTGCGCCGGGACATGCTGCTGAACATGGAGGAGACGTTCGGGCCGGTGGCTCCTGTCATCGAGTTCTCGACCGACGCCGAGGCCGTCGAGATCGCCAACGAGACCGGATACGGCCTGCAGATGTCGGTCTTCACCTCCTCCATCAAACGGTGCTTCTGGTATGTGGACCAATTGCGCACCGGTAACATAGTGTTCAACGACACCACCGATTACTGGGAGGCTCACGAGCCCTTCGGAGGAGGCGGCGGCACCAAGAGCGGCCACGGCCGGCTGGGCGGCCGCTACACCTTGGATGACGTGACGCATCTGAAAACGGTGGCCATCGACATAGAAAAGACGCTGTAGGACTGGGGGGTAGACACGTGAGCGCAAAGACGAAAAGGACTTTGATCTTGGCTTTGGTGACTGTTCTGGTACTCTCGCTCGCCGCGTTCGTCGCGGCGTGCGGAGGGGGCGGGGCGACGACCACAACCACGGGCGGCAGCACGGAGACGACCATCGCGGGGAACACGTCAACGACGGGCCCGGCGCCCAGTGGAGCACCGATCAAGGTCGGGGCCCCGCTGCCGCTGACCGGCGCCTATGCTGCCGACGGCCAGCACATGGAGATGGGTCTCAAAATGGCCGTCGCCGACTTGAACGCGGCCGGCGGACTCTTGGGCCGGCCCGTCGAACTGAAGACCTTCGACATCGAGGAACTGCTGCCCGAAACGGTGGCTGCCTCCAGGGACTTCCTCATTGAGAAAGAGAAGGTCGACGTGGTGGTCGAGGGCTATGGCGGCTACGGCCCCGACTTCGAAGCCTATGGTGCCAACAGTGACGTGCCGTTCATCCACGGGAGCGGCTCGGTCCGCGCGGCCGAGATGGTCAAGGCCGATCCCGTCAAGTACGGGAACATGTTCCAGGTGTTCTCCATCGAGGCCGACTACGGAAAGCGCGCCTGGGAGGGGATAATCCAGTTCGAGGACAAGTATGTCTATCCCAACAAGAAGATCGCCCTCCTTCACGGCGATCTGGAGTGGGATCTCAACTACACCGCGGCTGTGGCTGCCGAAGCCGAGAAGGCCGGCTGGACAGTCGTCATGAACGAGACCTTCCCCTACGGCACCACCGACTGGGGCTCGATCCTCACCAAGATCCGTTCCGAGAAACCCGCTGCTATCGTGTGCTCGGTACTGTCTGTTGCCGACATCTCCTCGTTCGTAAAGCAGTTCATGGAAAACCCGACGCCGTCCCTGCTCGATATCTCCTACATGGTGGTCTTCAAGGAGACCCAGGAAGCAGTCGGCGACAAACTGACGGGGGTCATGGGCTACGTGACGAGCTTTGTTCCGCCGAGTGCCGAGCATGACGCGTGGAAAGCGCGCTTCAAGGCGATGTTCAACATGGACGTGCCCCTGACTACCCCGCCGTCTACCTACGACTCGGTGATGATCTGGGCCCAGGCGGTGAAAGCGGTGGGCGATCCGACCAAGTACAAGGAGATCGAAGACTACATCCGCACCCACAAATACACGGGCCTGCTCGGCGTATACGACTTTAACAATCCCGAGCAGACCGTGAAGTCCGGCCCCGACTTCCCGATCGCGTATGCAGAGTATCTCGGCGCCGGCAAGCTGGCCTTCTTCGGAACAGATCCGTTCGTCTTCCCGCCTTACATCCAGCCGGCCTGGGCGACCAAGTAACGATCGCGGCCTCCCCAGGGGGCGCGCGCCGGTAGGCGCGCGCCCCCGCAAACCAAGGCAATGGATAAACGAAGGGATCGGGAAACGGCAAAGAACAGTGCTGCTCAGTCTTGAACATGTGACCCAACGCTTCGGCGAGTTGGCCGCGGTCAACGATCTCTCCTTCGATGTGGAAGACGGCGAGATCTTCGGCATCGCAGGGCCCAACGGAGCAGGCAAGACCACAGTGTTCAACCTCATCTCCGGCTTTCTGCACGGCTCGGGACACATCCTGCTTGACGGCAGGCGCATCGACGGTCTAGCTCCTCACCGGGTCACCCATCTGGGGATAGCTCGGACCTTTCAGATCCCCCTGCCTTTTCACTCCATGACCGTGGTGCAGAACCTGCGCATCGGCGAGCATTTCGGAGCCGGCTCCGGGGGATACCGCGCCAAGCACCGGGCGCCCTGGGGGGACCTCCCGGAGCTCATCGCCTTCGTGGGCTTGGAGGGTAAGGAAGACCGGTCCGTCACCACTCTCAAGCTCTACGACAAGAAGCTCACCGTGCTCGCTTCGGCCCTAGCCACCAGGCCCCGTCTCATAATGCTGGACGAGGCTCTCGGCGGTCTTAGCGCAGTGGAGGCCGAGCAGAGTCTGGCCCTGCTCCAACGGCTCAACAAGGAGTGGGGCCTGACCGTCATCATGATCGAGCACCTCATGAGCGCGCTCACCCGCTCGTGCGACCGGCTGCTCGTCCTCAACAACGGCGAGGCCCTGCGCTTGGGAGAGCCACGCGCCGTGGTGGAGGATCCGGCTGTGATCGAGTGCCTGGTCGGAGGCAAGCATGCTTGAGGTCGAGAACGTCAGCACCTTCTACGGCGAGTACCAGGCTATCCACGATGTCTCGTTGCGCGTGGAGAGTGGCCAATTGGTGTCGATCTTCGGTCCGAACGGACACGGCAAGAGCACGCTTCTCAAGACCATCTGTGGGCTGATGAAGCCTGCGAGTGGAGTGATCCGGTTCGAGGGCAAGGAGATCCAGGGGCTTCCTTCCCACAAGCTGGTGGAGATGGGGGTGGTGCTCATCTCCGAGGAGCGGCACCTTTTTCCCGAGATGACCGTGATGGAAAACCTCCGTCTGGGCGCCTACGCCAAGAACGCCCGCAAGAAAGAGGCCGAGAATCTGGAGTTCGTCTTCGGCATGTTCCCCAAACTGAAGATCTTCGCGAAGAAGGCCGCTCTGACGCTTAGCGGCGGCGAAGCCCGCATGCTGGCGATCGGCCGGGGACTCATGGCGAACGCCCGCTTCTTGGCCATCGACGAGCCCTCGTTCGGCCTGGCTCCGATACTGCGCACCCAAGTGTTCGAGCAGATCGTGGCCCTCCGCGACCGGGGGCTGAGCATCCTGCTGGTGGAGCAGACCACCGGCGATATCGCCGAGAAGTCGGACTATATCTACCTCCTTGAAGACGGGCGCATCGCGTTCTCGGGCAGCAAGGACGAGGCGCTTCGCGACGACGTGGTCCGGAAAGTCTTCCTGGGGATCACCTAGGCGGCCAGGGAGCGGGGGACGACAGGTGCGACAGTTCATCGAAGTACTCATAACCGGTATAACCATCGGCATCGTCTACTACCTGATAGCCGTTGGCTTCACCCTCTGCTACGGGGTGGGGCGGGTACTCAACTACAGCTACGGGTCCTTCTTCACCTGGGGAGCCTATATGGCCTGGGTGATCGCCGTGGGCTATGCTCATCTCAACTATTTCCTTGTGTTCATCATCGTGTTGCCGATCATGTTCTTGTTCGGGGTAGCGGTAGACCGGGTGGTGATCCGGCCCCTCCGCAGCCGGCCCGAGTTCGACTTCAGCGTGCTCTTGGCCACCTTGGGACTGGCTGTCTTCTTGGACAACTTGGTGCTGGTGATCTTCGGTCCGCGCACCAAGTCTCTGCCCGCTTTCCTCGAGGGCAGCGTCACCATCGCAGGCTTCACCATCAGCTGGCAGCTCATGGTGATGTTCATCTTCGCCTTGGTGGTGGCCGTGGCGCTCTTCGTGTTCATGGCCAAGACGCGCACCGGCATGAGCATGCGAGCGGTGGCCCAGGATCCCACGGGGGCGCGCATCGTGGGGATTCCGCTCAACCGGGTCTTCGCCATCACGTTCGGCGTGTCCACCATGTTGTGCGGGGCCGGGGGCATCCTGCTCGCTCCCCGCTTCTTCATGACTCCTCTTGGGGGCTGGACGTTCTTGGTCAAGGCTTTGATCATCGTTATCGCCGGGGGACTCGGTAGCTTACGGGGGACCCTCTACGCCTCGTTTCTCCTGGGGATCCTGGAGGCGATCGTTGGTTGGCAACTCGGTCTTCTGTGGGTGATGCCCTTCTGGTTCATCGTGCTGTTCGTGATCCTGCTGGTCAGGCCGGCCGGCCTCTTCGGAGCCAGAGCGAGGAAGGGATGAGCGACCGGATGAGCGGCGCAGGCCCCGATAGCGCCCGGAGCGAACGCTCCGCGACCGGCCAGCTGCCCGGCGACCGGCCGAAGTCTCTCCGCCTCAATCGCCAGACCGGCATGATGATCGGCCTCTTTGTGATCCTCGCGCTCCTGCCCCTGGCGTTGGGCAACAGCAACTACACCATGCGCCTGCTGGTGGTCTCGATGATCTGGGGCGGAGTCGCCATCGCCTGGGATCTCTTGCTGGGTTACGCAGGCGTCTTCAACCTCGGCCAGATCGGCTTCTTCGCCATCGGCGCCTACACCTCGGCCATGATGTCGGAGAACCTGGGGATCAATCCCTGGTTTGGACTCATCGCCGGGGCCGCGACCGGAGGGATCGTGGCCGTGCTGCTGGGGCTGCCGAGCCTGCGGCTGGCCGGCATCTATATCGCCCTGCTGACGCTCGCTTTCTACGAGGTGCTGGCGCCGCTCCTGACCGTGGGCCAGGCCATCGGCACCGGCGGCAAGCGGGGGATATCCCCGGTCACTCCGTACAGCATCGGGGGATACACGTTCACCGGCTCCAACCAGATCCCCTGGTACTACATGGCCCTGGGGCTGTTCGTCGTCTGCCTGGTGGTGGGCTACTTCGCGATCAACTCGCGCTTCGGCACCAGCTTCATCGCCCTCCATGACTCGGAGTCCTTTGCCCAGAGCCTGGGGATCTCTCGCTACAAGGTCTCGCTTCTTATCGTGGGCCTGTCCGGCCTGCTGACCGGCCTGATGGGCGCCTTCTACGCGCACTACACAGGGGTCGTGTCTCCGCGGGTGCTGGGGCTCGAGGTGTTCATCTACCTCGTCATTATGGTGCTCCTGGGAGGCATCGGGAAATTTCCCGGTCCGGCCATCGGAGCGTTCATCATCATCTTCGTGAGCGACTGGCTGCGCTCGTTCGATCGCTGGCGCCTGCTCATTTTCGGAGCCCTGGTCGTGATCATCGTCATGGTCGCTCCGCGGGGTCTCATGGGGGCGGTAGATTCAGTCCAGGGTATCTACCGGCGCCGGCGGGCCGGTAGCGCCCGAGGCAAGGGATCGTGACCGCCGCCGGCGCCCCGCGCGCGTCTCCCGTGGCGGCGTCGGAGGCGGAAGCTCCGTCGCCGGAGGTGCAGGAGCTGTTCGGCTTTCCGGTGGAGGACCCGGCCCTCTCCCTTCCCGAGACCGCTCAGCGGTTGCTCGAAGCGGCCCGGCGTCTGCTCCTCGCCGGAGGATTCGACGCTCTACGGTTGGACGCCATCGCCGCCGAATCGGGTAAGAACAAGGCCTCGATCAAGTACCACTTTGGCAACAAGGACGGCCTGATCCTGGCCATCCTCGATTCTCTCGACTACGAGGACTGCCTCGCCTTCGCCGAACACACCCGAGGTACCACCGGCGACGAGCGGCTGCAGCGCTACGTCGAGGGTCAGAACCGGCTGGCGGCCGACGCCGACGGGTTCCTCGTGTTCTTCGATCTGCTGCCGTACGTCATTCGCGACGAGCGCCTGCGGGAACGGGTGGCCGCGCTCTACGAGTGGTACTACAAGATGAACGTGGAATGGCTCGGCTTGGCGGAGCGGGTCCGGCCGGAGAACCGCGAGCGGTACATCGCCTTCATGTCTCTGATGGTCGCCGTGGTCGACGGCCTGGCGCTTCAGGCCGCGCTCAAACCCAAAGGTTTCGACCTCGAACGGTCGTTCGAAGTGCTGGAGTTCTTCCTCAAGAGGAGCCTGGGCGAGTTCCTCGACTCACTCGACCGCTAGTCCTGGTAGACCAGACGTCCCTCGATCTTCCGGCCCACGTTCTGATGGGCAAGCAGCCACTCCTTGAGCACCGTCTGGGCTGAGGTGGCGGCCACCTTCCCGGGTGCCGCCGCCGTCAGTTCGGCCGGCTCCAGGTCGAGGTACGGCTTGGCGTTCTTGGCGTGGTAGCCCTGCAGGATCAGGCCGTAGGTCGCGACATCGTCCACCGGTTTGCCGTTCACCTCCAGCGACTCCAACGCCCGGGTGCCGTTTGAGTAGACGGCACGTACGGCCGAATTCATCCGGTAGACAGCCGTCCCTCGATCTTCGGCCCACGTTCTGATGGGCGAGCAGACTACCGTCTGAGCCGAGGTGGCCGCCACCTTGCTCGGGCCGGCCGCGGTCAGATCGGTCGGTTCCAGATCGAGGTACGGCTTCGCGTTCTTGGCGTGGTACCCCTGAAGGATCAGGCCGTAGGTCGCGGCGTCGTCCACCGGCTTGCCGTTCACCTCCAGCGACACCAACGCCCGGGCGCCGTTGGAATAGACGGCGCGCACGGCGGAGTTCACCTGATAGCACTCGCCCTCCCCGTCCCGGTTCTCGGGTCGCATCCAGCGAGAGAAGGCCTTCTTGAGCGTCGCGCCGGTCACCGTGTAGCGGGTGAGCGAGTCGTCGTAGGGGAAGCAGGAGATGAAGTCCATGAGGCTCACCGCCGGCCCCATCTCCCGCACGCGCACCGATCCGGCCCCCAGCAGCACCACGTCGCTTTGGGTTCCCTCGGCCAGGGCGTCGGCCAACAGGTTGCCAAGGGTGCTCTCCTCTTCCCGTTTGGGATGAGTGAGGGTTTCCGAGAACTTGGTGATGATCACGCTGTACTTTCGATCCACCACCGACTTGAACGACTCGATGAACTCCGCCATCCGCAGGTCGGGCTCGGCGATATGATCGTCGATGGGGATGAGCTGCCACTTCGACTCGACGATCGAGTTGGTGTCGTCGTCCACCACGATGTCGAAGCGCCCGATCTGGTTGGTGCCGGTGCCGGCCTGGGCGATGAGGATGCCGTTCACCTGCGCGGGTTCCGAGAGCAGGGTGTGGCTGTGTCCGCCGATGATCATGTCCACGCCCCATTCGGGCCGGAGCATGGCCGCCAGCTCCTTGTCGGACTCGAAGCCGATGTGCGTGAGGACGATGGTCAGGTCGATGTCGTCGTTCTTGAAGGCGTCGCAGATCTTGCCCACCTCGGCGCTCGCCTCCTCCAGGGTCACGAAGGTGCCGATCAGCTCGTCCAGCTTGATGGCGTCCATGACCTTCTCGGTGAGGATGCCGGTGAAGAGGATCTCGAACCCGGCCATCTTGATGATGTGATAGGGGCGCATCATGCGCTTCTCGAACGGCTTGATGTAGAGATTGGCGTTGACGATGGGGAAGTTGGCGATCTTCTCCAGGAAGAGCAGGTGGGGGAGGCCGTAGTCCACCTCGTGATTGCCCAGAGCCACGACATCGGGCGCAAGGTAGTTCATGATCTGCATGGTGGAGGTGCCCTTGAAATCGGAGTCGATGATCGACCCCTGCAGCATGTCGCCGGAGATCACGTAGAGGACATTCTCCTCCTCCGCGCGTACTCTGTTGATGTAGCCGGAGAGCAGCGGCAGGCCGCCTGTGAGGTCGCCGCCGCCCGCCTCCTGCTCGGCGAGGAAGTCCCCGTGCATGTCGTTGGAGTGGAGGATGGTGAACTTACGCGTAACGCCCATCTGTACCTCCCGTCGGGCATTCGAACGGCGCGACCGGGCGCGGCGTTCTAGGATGCATCAGCCGGACTCTGCCCATCCTAGCATCGCGGACGCTCGTGTCGTCGCCGGAGGGCCCGCGGAGCGCGGTTGCCCCCGCGCGGCCCGACGGGGATCCACCAGGAGGTATCCATGTCGAGATTGACCGATACTCTGCGCAGCCTTGCGGCCAGGGCCGCCGGGGCAAGTGGCGGCGGGCCGCGCGTAGCGGGCCCGCCCCGCTCCCCCAACGGCGCCTCGTCGTTCCACCTCACGTGGGAGATGCCCGCGGCGGCGCGGGCGGCGCGGCTGGTCGAAGTGTCCGCCGTGCTCGAGGTCGTCGTTCCCCCTGAAGTGCCCGCACTCTACTTTTGGGCTCTGCAGGTGGACTTCCTTTCCGGCGCTCGCGAGCGCGGCGGCGCCCACACCGGTCTGCAATGGAATCGCCGCTACCCCGGGGGGACCGCGGTCAACTGGGGCGGCTACGCGTCGCAGGAAGACGGGGGCGCGGTACTTGCCCGGGTCGATCTCGGCCCTACCCGGCTTCCCCGACGATCCCCACACGCTCGCCTACCCCTGGGAACCAGGGCGCCCCTATCGTCTCCGGATCTTCCGCTCGCCCGACCGGCCGGGGGCGTGGCGGGCCGAGGTGACCGACCTGGTCTCTGGCGACGCGACGGTGATCCGCGACCTCTTCGTGGACGGCGACCGACTGGCTCGCCCCGTGGTCTGGTCGGAGGTGTTCGCCGATTGCGACGCTCCCTCCGTCACCGTGCGCTGGAGCGATCTGCGTGCCGTCGACGATGCCGGCGCGGTGATCCACCCTGACTCGGTGCGGGTGAACTATCAGGCCGCAGGTGAAGGGGGCTGCGCCAACACCAATGCGATCGCCAGCGCCCCGGGGTTTCTCCAGGTGACGAACGCCCCCCGCGTCACGCCCCAGGGGGCCGTGCTCAGCGCCGGCGGCTGAGCGTAGTAGAGTCGACGCCGGGCCGCGCCGGTTTACGCGGCCGGGATCCGCACGGTGAAGGTCGAGCCCACTCCCACCGTGCTCGTGACCTCCACTCGGCCACCGTGCCACTCGGCCACGTGGCGCACGATGCTCAGACCAAGTCCGGTTCCCCCGGTTTCGCGCGATCTGGCCTTGTCGACCCGGTAGAAGCGCTCGAAGATTCTCTTCTGTTCGGCAAGAGGGATACCCACCCCGTCGTCACGGACGGTGAGCGCTGCCCATTGTTCTCCATCGGCAGAGCGCTCGGTTCGAAGGGCAATCGCGATGTGCCCGCCCGGCTCGGTATAGCGGATGGCATTGTCGAGCAGGTTGCGGACTAGAGTGCGCAAGGCCACCTCATCTCCCAGGACCATCGTCTCTTCGCCTGCCTCCACCAAGAGCTGCTGATCCTTGGCTAACGCATGAGGTTCGAGCTCTCCGGCCGTCTCCATTGCCAGACGGGCAAGATCGATCTTGGTGAATGCGACCTCGAGGGATGCCTTCTCTTCTTCGACGCGGGAAAGCGTGAGAAGGTCGTTGGTCAATTCGGTCAGCCGGCCGATCTCCGCAGAAAGGCGGTCCACGAATAGACCTGCCTGCTCTGGATCCTCGTGGACCGCGTGTTTCAGAGTCTCAGCCAGCAGTGAGAGCCCGGCCAGAGGTGTCTTCAGCTCATGCGAGACATTGGTGGCGAAGTCACGCCTCATCCGTTCGGTGGCGAGGCGAGCGGTCTCGTCCCGTATGACGAAGAGCGTTTGCCCCCGCTGTGCCCTGGAGGCTTGGAGCGGGACGACTTCTACAGCGAGATACCTGTTGCCGGGTAGCTCCAGCACCTCCGTGATCGGTTGTCCCACCTGCCGGGCCTTCTGGGCGAGCGCGCGGGCGGGGAAGGCCCGCGCCGCCAGCACCAGGGGGCTTCCTTCGAGGCCCTCGAGGGCAGCCCCGAGGATACGGCCGGCGGCCGGGTTACTGCGGACGATCCTACCGTCATCGTCGAGCACGATCACGCCGTCGCTCATGGCGGTAAGAACTTGCGTCGACCGTTCTTCTTCGACGGCAAGCTGGCCGACCCGGCTTTCCAGTTCCGAGGCCATGGTGTTGAGCGAGTCGCCCAATTCCCCCAGCTCATCGCTCCTACGAACGCTGGTGCGATGAGCCAGATCACCCGAAGCGACCTGCTTGGTCATGTGACGCAGCCGCTCCACGGGTGTGGTGATGGACCGGGTAAAGAGATAGCGAGACGGCGAGGGTGGGGATGAGAAGGACCGCCCACACGATCAGAGGCACGCGCCACGAGGCGGCCAGCATCGCGTCGATGCTGCTGGCCGGCAGGGCGGCGCGGAGCGCGCCCTGCGACCAGGCGGCTTCGCCGGCTGGAAGGGGAATGGCGACGTACACTTCCTGCTGGCCGAGCGTGGTCGATAGTCGCCGAGCCCGGCCCTCGCGACCCGCGAGCGCTTGGGCTACTTCGGGCCGGCCCTTGTGGTTGTCAAGCGTGGCAGGGTCAGCCTCTGAGTCGGCCAACACGGTACCGTCGCGGGCGATGAGGGTGAGGCGCAATCCACCGGCGTCTCCGGCTTTGTCCGTGAGTGTCTGAAGGTGGGCCTGGCTCACGTCCATCGAAAGGCCGGCCTCTTCTTCCAGAACGGCTGCGAACTGGCGGATCTGAGACGACATGTCGTCCTCCAGGCGCTCCAAGTAGACGCCTCGCAGCGCCACGGCCGCCGTAAGCGCCACGATCCCGGCGAACACCAGAGTGGTGAGGGCGAAAGCCAGCGGGAGTTTGAAGCGGAGACGCATCAGCGGCGGCTATCTCTGAGAAGGTGCATCAGCGCGGAGCCAACCGGTAGCCGACGCCGCGCACCGTCTGCAACGACACCTCAGCCTGCACCTGCTCTAGCTTGGCGCGCAAACGGAGTACGTGGACGTCCAGACTGCGCGACGCCGGAAGATAGCGATGCTGCCAGACTCTCTCCACGATCTCCTCCCGGGGGAACAGGTGCCCGGGACGGGACAGAAGCAGTTCGAGCAGGTCGTGCTCCTTGGGATTCAGGCCGGCCTCACCGCGGGCCGTGCGGACAACGTGGGCATCGCGGTCGAGGACCAGGTCGCCGGTGCTGATGGTGCCGCCGTCGGCGGCAGCGCCGGCGGCGGCGATGCCCGCCGGGGCGCGCCGCAGGCGCGCCTGGATGCGGGCCAGCAGCACGTCCAGGTCGAACGGTTTGGTGATGTAGTCGTCGGCCCCTCCCTCGAAACCCTCCAGAACGGTCTCGCGTTCGCTGCGTGCCGTCAGCATGATCACCGGCAGGCTCGGCTTGCGCCGGACGATCTCCTTGGTAGCGGTCATCCCGTCCAGCCCCGGGAGCATGAGGTCCATGAGCACGAGGTCGACGCTATGGGAGAGGGCGGTCTGCAGGCCGGCCCGTCCGTTGTGCTCCTGAAGAACCTCGTAGCCGGCCCGGCGCAGGTTGTAGGCCACCAGATCGGAGATGGTGGGGTCGTCCTCCACCAGAAGGATGCGCTTCTTCTCGTTCTCGGCCACTTAGCCCTCCACAGCGTACCCGTTTGGGTAACTGCCTTGCACGGGACAATTAACATGCCGGTAACCGAATGTTAACACCCCGCGCTCTGTCCCCTGTTAGCCTACGGCTCGAAAGTCGCGATTTATCGGGAAGCAGCAAAGAAGAAGACGAAGAAGTGAAGCGATGAAAGTGAGGAAGACAGGGATGATTCTGAAGAGCACGCGCAAACGCCTGGTCGCCGTCCTGGCGGTAGCGCTCCTTTCGGTTGCGGTAGTCGGTGTCATAGCCGCCGGTTGTGGCAGCGGTGGAAACCTTCCGAGTGCCGGCGGCAGCGCCACCACGGCCGCCACGGGTACCTCAACCACCGGGGGCGGCACCGGCACCACGGCGCGCGACTCTCAGCGCCAGCCTCAACGGCGCCGGCGCCACCTTCCCCAAGCCGCTCTACGTCGAGTGGATCGGCGAGTTCCAAGCCGATCAACTCCGGTGTGAAGATCAACTACCAGGGCATCGGCTCCGGTGGCGGCATCGAGCAGTTCACCAAGCTGACCGTCGACTTCGGCGCCTCCGACGCCCCCATGAAGGACGAAGAGATCGCCGCGGCTGAAGCCGCCAGCGGCGCCAAAGTGCTGCACATCCCCACCGTGTTCGGCGCCGTCGTCATGGCCTACAATCTCGAAGAGGCGTCACCGAACTGAAACTCGACTCCGACACGCTGGCCGCCATCTTCCTGGGTGAAGTCACCAAGTGGAACGATCCCAAGATCGCCGCGCTCAACCCGGGCGTGACCCTGCCCGACAAAGCCATCCAAGTCGTCCACCGCTCGGACTCCTCCGGCACCACGAACATCTTCACCAGCTACCTGACCGAGGTCTCCACTCCGACTGGAAAGACAAGGTCGGCAAGGGCAAAGAAGTCAAGTGGCCCGTCGGTGTCGGTGGCCAGGGTAACGACGGCGTGGCCGCGGTCATCCAGCAGCAAGCCGGCAGCATCGGCTACGTGGAACTCTCCTACGCGATCGAATCCAAGCTGACCGATGGCCTACGCTCAAGAACAAGGCCGGCAACTTCATCACCCCCAGCCTCGAATCGACCTCGGCTGCCGCTGAGGGTGCGACCTTCCCCGAGGATCTGCGCTTCTCGCTCAGCAACAGCGCCGGCGCCGCAGGCCTACCCGATCGTGGGCGCCACCTGGATCCTCGCCTACGACAAGATGAAAGACCCGGCCAAGGCTGCGGCCCTCAAGGCCTGGCTCACCTGGTCTCTGAACGACGGCACCGCGATCGCCCAGGAACTCGGCTATGCCCCCCTGCCGGCCGATCTCAAGGCTCTGGCTCTCGCCAAGGTGAATGCGATCGGTACCTTCTAGCTCCTAGCCGGGCCTCCCCCCCGGCAGTCCGTCCGCCGAGACACCGTCCGCGTCTCTGGCAGCGAAAGGGAGTCGGCCGCAGGGCCGACTCCCTGTTCGCCATTCTCGCCGGTCTGTGCGGCGTCTTGGTCCTTCTGGTCCTCGCCTACATGGTCGTCTCCACCACGGGCACGGCGCTGCCGGTCTTCAGGTCGCAGGGCATCTCGTTCATCACCAGCAGCAACTGGGAGCCCTCCGACGGGCCATTTCGGCATCCTGGCCTTCATCTATGGGACGATCATCACCTCGGTGATCGCCTGGTCATCGCGGTGCCGCTCAGCGTGGGGGTGGCACTCTTTCTGACCGAGTACGCGCCCAAGCGGCTGCGGGGCCCCATCGGCTACGCCGTCGATCTGCTGGCGGCCGTGCCCAGCGTCATCTACGGGCTGTGGGGCGTCTTCGTGCTTCTGCCCCTCTTCCTGCAGCCGGCGGCCGACTTCCTCGCCAAGTATCTGGGCTTCATCCCCATCTTCGACGGGACCGGCCTCCGGGCTCTCGTACTTCGGCGCCGGGGTCATCCTCGCCATCATGATCACTCCCATCATCAGCTCGCTGTGCCGGGAGGTGTTCAGCACGGTCCCGACCGCCGACCGCCACGCGGCCTACGCGCTGGGCGCCACGCGCTGGGAGATGATCCGGCAGGCGGTGCTCCCGCGGGGCAGGGCGGGCATCGTGGGGGCGATCATGCTGGGGCTGGGCCGGGCCCTCGGCGAGACCATCGCCGTGGCGCTGCTGGTCGGGTCGGCCGGCAACGATCGACGCCTCGATCGTTCAAACCGGGCTACACGATGGCCGCCGTCATCGCCAACACGTTCTCCGAGGCCACCGGCGAGCACATCCGCGCCCTGGTCGGCATCGGGGTGGTGCTGTTCGCCATGACCATCGTCATCAACATGGCCGCGCGCGCCATCGTGTGGCGGTTCAACCGGATATGAGCGCCGGCTAGACAGTCCCGCCGACCTCTGCGGCGCGGCACGATGCGGCCGACGCCCTGCCGAGCCGTGGTCCGGCAGTCGGTCGGGCCGGGCGTGTCGCTCCGCGACTGCCGGCCGGCGCAGCGCCGGCTGTGGCGCAACCGCCGGAACACTGCCCTCATCGTGCTGGCGGTCGTCCTGACCCTGATCCCGGTGGTGCATGATCCTCTACCAGATCACCAGCAAGGGCATCCTCACCATGAACTGGGAGTTCCTGACCAGTTCGCAGCCCTTCAGCCTGCGCCGCACCGGCGGCGGGTTCCTGAACGGCCTCATCGGGACGGCCATCATGGTCGGCCTGGCCGCGCTGGTCTCGGTCCCGCTGGGGATCCTGGGCGCCGTCTACCTGGTGGAGTACGGCAAGGGCAACTGGCTGGCCAAGCTCATCCGCTTCTTCTCCGACGTCATGACCGGGGTGCCCTCGATCTTCGTCGGCCTCTTCGTCTACACGGCCCTGGTGATCCAGTTCGGCTTCGGCGCCCTGATGGGGGCGCCTGCGCTGGCCATCATCATGATGCCCATCGTCGTGCGCTCCACCGAGGAGATGCTGAAGCTGGTCCCCCACGAGCTGAAGGACGCCAGCTACGCTCTCGGGGCGGCCAAGTGGCAGACGTGCATGCGAGGTCATCCTGCCTTCGGCGGCTCCCGGTATCACCACCGGCGTCATGCTGGCGGTCGCCCGGGCCGCGGGAGAGACGGCGCCTCTGATCTGCTCACCGCGCTGGGCTCCATCCAGCTGACCGCCAAGCTGTGGGGCGCGCCCATTCAGTCGCTCACCCTCGCGATCTTCGACGGTGCGCGCAACCCGTTCGCTGCCGGTCAGGCCAGGGCTTGGGCCGGTGCTCTCGAACTGCTCGTCATCGTACTGGTGTTCACGATCGTGGCCCGGGTAGTGGCCTCAAGGAGCCGTATCTCTCGATGAGCTCGACATTCAAGAATCCGCGACGCATCGCTTTCGGCGACCGCGACGGCGTCGCGACCCGCCCAGTGGGGCATCAGCGGCGAGAAGCCGGTGTTCGCGGTGCGCGACCTCAGCATGCACTACGGCAAGCAACCTCGCCCTCAAGGACGTCACCTGGACATCCGCCCGCGCCGGATCACCGCCATCATCGGGCCGTCGGGCTGCGGGAAGAGCACCCTCATCCGCTGCTTCAACCGCATGAACGAGCTCATCCCCGGGGCGCGGGTCTCCGGCGAGGTGCTCTACCACGGCGAGGACATCTACGCCCCCGGAGTCGATCCGGTGGTGGTGCGCCGGCACATCGGCATGGTCTTCCAGCGGCCGAATCCTTTCCCCAAGTCCATCTACGACAACGTCGCTTTCGGCGCCAAGATCAACGGCTACAAAGGCGACATGGACGAGCTGGTGGAGCGCTCCCTGCGCCGCGCGGCCCTGTGGGACGAGGTGAAGAACCAGCTCAAGAAGAGCGCCCTGGATCTCTCCGGTGGCCAGCAGCAGCGGCTGTGCATCGCTCGGGCGATCGCCGTGGAGCCGGACGTGATCCTCATGGACGAGCCGGCCTCGGCCCTCGATCCCATCGCCACCGTGCGCATCGAGGACCTCATGCAGGAGCTCAAGCAGGACTACTCGATCGTCATCGTCACCCACAACATGCAGCAGGCCGCCCGGGTCTCGGACGAGACCGCTTTCCTCTACACTGAGGTGGACGAGGCGACTTCGGCTCGCTGGGGGATACTGGTGGAGTTCGGCGAGACCAGCCAGATCTTCACCAAACCGCGGGACAAGCGGACGGAGGATTACGTCTCGGGTCGCTTCGGATAAGCGGGCCCGGAAGGAATGGTTGACCAATGAGAGACGCGTTTCACAGAGAACTAGAGAGCCTCGATCAAGAGATCGTGCGCATGGGCGCGCTGGTCGAGCAGAGCACCCAGATGGCGACGACCGCCCTCATGGAGGGCGACCAGGAGCTGGCTCAGAGGGTGCGCGACGGCGACGAAGCCATCGACGACGTCTTCATGGACATCGAGAAGCGCTCCCTGGCCCTGCTCGCCCAGCAGGCGCCGGTCGCCGGCGACCTGCGCCTGATCGTGGCCATCCTCCGGGTGGTCAACGACCTGGAGCGGGCAGGCGACCTGGCCTACAACATCGCCAAGCTGGCCCAGGGCGAGGACTTCCGCCAGTCCGGATCTCAAAGAAGTGCGTCTGCTGGTCTCGGAGCTGGGCCAAGCGGCCGGCCAGCTCATGGGCGCGGCCATCGACGCGTGGGCCGCCAAGGACGAACATCTGGCGGCCGACATCGCTCGGCAAGGACGACAAGATCGGACGACCTCCACGCTCGGCTCATCGAGAAGCTGGTGGAGCTGAAGGGCCAGGAGAGCCTGGGTCCGGCGCTGCGCCTGGCCCTGGTGGGCCGCTATTTCGAGCGCATCGGCGACCACGCCGTCAACCTGGGCGAGCGGGTGCGCTACTTCGTCACCGGCGACGAGGAGCATCTGGGCTAGCGGCCTCTGGGCCGCCGGCTTGCGGCCGCTGCAGCGGCCGTCGCCCGCCGGCGCGGCTGCAAGAGCGGGGCTGGCGCGCAGCGGCGCGCCAAGCCCCGCACCGTCTCGGTCGCCGCAAGACGGCCCCGAGACTCAGGCCGGCCGTGCCTAGAAGCTCACTCCGTTCTCGGCGGCCATCGCCCGAAACCGGTTCTCGATGGCATTGAGGCGGTTCACGTAGCTGCCGAATCCCGACACTCCCCGTCCGTAGTAGACGGCGGCGAATCTCCCCCAATCGGGGTTGGCGGCCGCGAGGATGGGCAGGTAGAAGCCGTTCACTCCCAGCTTCGAGGTAGCGGCCCCAGGCGGCCATGCCGACCTGGGGCGTGGCGAACGAGTACCAATCCTTACCCGCGACCCAGATGCGTCCGTCGGAGAGCAGCCCCCAGGCCGTGCCGGCTCCGTGGTAGCGCATGCAGCCGAAGTTGTTTCGCCTGGCCAAGGTTCCTCCGAGCTTGGGATCGCCCAGCGAGGTCTCCGCGGCCATGATCACCAACTGCGACAGCGGCGTGATCCCGTACCAATCGGCGTTTTGCAGCACCATCGCGCCGGTCACCGGGCTGTTGTGGGGCTGGAACAGGTACCGGTCCATGAAGTCCGCCAGTCTCTGCTCCTCCGGGCTGAGAGTGGGAGCGGTCGCGGAGCTGTCTCCGGAAGAGGCCGGTCGCTGGCCAGCCGCCGGTTCCGACGGCTCGTCGAAGCGGCCGCGGCCAGGCTGTCCGCCCGCGTCAGGACCAGGGCGAATTGCGCCCGGGTCATGGGCGCCAGGGGGTTCAACCATCCCGCGTCGCCGCCGATAGAGACCCTGGGCGACCGCAAGGGCCACGTAGGGCCTGGCAGTCGGTCGAGATCGCGCCCTCGTCGAGGAAAGGGTCGAGGGTCGCGGTGATCTGTGCGTCTGTGAGGGCGAGGGCCGCCTTCTCCAGCCCGAGGCTTCTGATCGTCACGATGGCCAACTGCTCCCTGGTCAGGATAGAATCTCGGGCGGAACGTCCCATCGGGATACCCGCCTATCCAGCCACTCGCGTAGGCGGTGTCGACGTACGTCTGGTAGGTCGGGTCCACGTCGGTGAAGGGCGCAGGCGCCGTGACCGTCGGGTCGCTTGCGGGCTGATCGCCGCGCCAGCCAACGAGGATCTTGGCGGTTTGGCCTCGGGTGAGCGAAGCGTCGGGTTGGAAGTCACCATTGGCGGCACCATCAAGGATCCCTCGGCTTACCAAGGATTCGATGGCGTCGTGCGCCGGGTTCGTCTCGGTTACATCGGGGAAGGAGGACGGGTGGGCTTGCGCCGGGGAAGCGGCGGGGACTACCAAGAGGGCGGTCGCCAGAGAGCGTGCCAGAGGCGGTAGCCAGGGTCGCCGCTGCCGTTTTTGCGAGCATGTCGTTTTCTTCATACCTCTGCCTGTGTTCGTTTGCAGCTACGGGAGAGCTGACCGGAGGTAAGGCAGGGCCAAGGCGTGCGCCATCCAAGAACGCGTAGGCGTCAAGAAACGCAGCTACGCGAGCAGATTCAGAAAGGGATTGTTAGTAGATAGGAGTCTCGCGACGCGCTTTGGGCCTGGTCAACACTCTCCAGCTCGCCCTCTGCCAAAGTCTAAGACTGTGAAGACTTTAGGCCGTTGTTTACACAACGGGCGGCAGGATATCAGACCGGCCGGCCGATGTCACGCCCAGTCGCCGGTGGCTCTCCCGGGCGCGGCTGTGGTCAGCGCGCGTTTCAGGGGCACCGGCTGTTGGGTCTCCTGCGCTGCCTGCTGGGCATCCGGTCTGCGGACGGCGCAGGTTCCCCGCTCCAACTCCTCGAGGTAGTCGAGCAGTTCCTCCGGCGCCATGGGCCGGCCGATGTAGTAGCCCTGCCCGCTATCGCAGCCGAGCGCCTCCAGCAGCCGCCATTGCTCTCGGTATTCGATCCCTTCGCCCGTGACCGCCATCCCCAACGTGTGGGCGAGCGCGATGATCGAGCGCACGATCTCGTATTCGGTGTTGTCGTGGGCGATCTTGGCGACGAAGGAGCGGTCGATCTTGAGCTCCTGGACGGGGAAGGTGGTCAGGTGGCGCAGAGACGACCAGCCGGTGCCGAAGTCGTCGAGGCACAGCCGGATGCCGATGCGCCGCAACTCCTGCATCACGTGCTTGGACTTGTGCGGGATCGCGGATAAGGGCGGTCTCGGTCAGTTCGAGGATGATGCTCTCGGGAGGCACGCGCCATTCGTCGAGACGCTGGAGGACGGCGCCCACGAAGTCGGTCTCGGTGAGTTGTCGCGGAGAGAGGTTGAGGCTCACCGGCAGCCCGGCCGCCGGGCTGTTGGGGGCCCGCCAGCGGCTGAGCTGGCTGCACACTTCTTCGAGCGCGAGGACACCCATGGGCACGATGAGGCCGCTGTTCTCGGCGATGGCTGATGAACTCGTCGGGGAGCACCATGCCCCGTTTGGGGTGATGCCAGCGGATGAGCGCCTCCAGGGACGTGACCGCCCCGGTCTTGAGATCGACGATCGGCTGATACGCCAGGGACAACTCCCCCTGCTTGATGGCCGACCGCAGGTCGGTCTCGGCCCGCATGGTGCGGAGCATCGACTGGTGCATCTCTTCGTCAAAGAAGCGATAGCAGTCCCGCCCCGCCTCTTTCGCCTGATACATGGCGGTGTCGGCTGCGCGCAACAGCTCCTCCGGATCCTGGTAGGAGTCCTCCCACATGACCACTCCCAGGCTGGCGGAGCTGGACATCTCCTGCTGACGGAACTCCACGGGCGTGCGCAGCTCCTCCCGTATCCGCTCCAAGACAGGCAGCACGTCGCGCGAACCGGTGATCTCGTGCAGCAGGATCATGAACTCGTCGCCCCCCATGCGGGCCACGGTATCCACCTCGCGCACGCAGCGCTTCAGCTTGGCGGCGACGTTCTCGAGCAGGACATCACCGGCCGAGTGGCCGAGGCTGTCGTTGATGAGCTTGAACCGGTCGAGGTCCAGCACTATCACCGCGAAGAGGGTGTCCTCGTGTCGGCGGGCCTGCCGGACGGCGTCATCGAGCTTGGCCATGAAGAGGGTGCGGTTGGGCAGAGAGGTGAGGCTGTCGGTGACGGCCTGCCGGCGTAGATCTGTTCCATGATGCGCCCGTTCCGTCACGTCGCGGATCACCAGCAGCCGCCCCAAGACCCGTTCGCGCTTGGTGAGTAGCGAGATCTTGACCTCGTAGTCGCGGCGGTCGTCGTTCTCTCCCCATGAGAACTCGGCCTGATCCTTACCGGCCGCATAAGGCGCGGCCAGTCGCGGCCAGGCCCCCCAGGTCTCGGCGAGAGGCCGGGCGAGTATCTGCGCCGCCGGCCGGTCGATGAGGAGTCGGGCGGCCTCATTGAGGTCGACGACCCGGCCGGCCTCGTCGAGCACCAGCAGGCCGTCCGTCATGTTCTCCACCAGGGCACGCCGGGCCACCGGGACCAGGGTGAAGAGGCGAAAGCGGAAGAGCCCCCAGGCAACGATGATTCCCCGCCAGTCCGAAAACGGCCGGGGTGAAGTCGTGGGGCGGCAGCATCGCCGGCGCAAAGACGTAGACCATGTTCCATATCAGGGGGACGCACAAGCCCACGAGTAGCGCCGCGGGCTGTCCCCGATAGCGAGGCCGCGCCGAGCGGACCGCCCCTATCAAGAGCGCCACGGCGGCGGCCACCAGTATGTAGCTGTAGCCGGCGTGGACCCAGAACCAGGTACCGAATGTGCGCCCCACCACCGCGTACGAGCTGCTGGTGTCCAGCCAAACCTGGGCGCGCATGAGGTGGTGGAGGCCGTTCGTCCACACGAGCGCGAGCGACACCAGCGGCACGACGCCCAGCAGGAGCAGGTTCCGGCGGGTCAGCCAGGTGCGTCGCCCGGTGTAGTCGAGGGCCATCACCAGCCAGGCCACCGGCATGGACACGATGGAGAGGTACTGGAAGTCGGCCCAGAAGAGTTTGGCCTGCAGCCCCACCGCCGCCAGCTCCAGAGCATCGCCCGCCGACCAGACCGCCGCGATGAGGGCAATAGCCGCGAACGGCAACGCGCCTGGCAGCGAACGATTGCGCCAGGCGTGCCAACCGAGTCCACATGCGATCAGGACTACGGCAGCAAACAGTAGAAGACTTGGTGTGAAGTCAAAATGCACGCTTGTTCCTCAACCGTTGTGTCGGCAAAAGAGGCGGCGGACTGTAGCGCACGCATGGAGGGACAGACGCGTTCAGGATTAGTTCAGGAAGGTCGTGCGAATATACCGCCATGGAGTCACACAGCATTGCTCAACCCCCCTCCTGAGCTGTGGCCCCAACCCTGTCCGGTGGATGTCGGACCCTACGAGGCGAGACACCACCACGCCCACACGGCGGAGACGGCGTTTGCGGCGTTCGGCACAGCCGAACGCCACGCCCGCCGTGTGAACCGCGAGCCCTTTCTTCCTTGACCTGAGCGCAAGCGGATCCTCGGCGCTTGTGCAGAGCCGGCTGCCGGGCGATACTACGAGGACCATGATGGATCCCCGCATCTTCGTTCTTGAAGACGACCCCCAGATGCGCTCCTTGCTGGTTCGCGGCTTTCGCGAGGAGGGCTATGAGGTGCAGGGCTACGCCACGGGCTCGGAGCTGCTGCGCAAGGTGGCCGAGTCGGTCCCCGACCTCTTCGTCATCGACATCGGGTTGCCCGACACCGACGGGCGCGACGTGTGCCAGGCCATCAGGGCTCAGGGGGTGACGGTGCCGGTGCTCTTCTTGACCGCGCGCGACTCCCTGCCCGACCGGCTGTCGGGTTTCCGCGTCGGAGGAGACGACTACCTCACCAAACCGTTCGCTTTCGCCGAGTTGCTGGCCCGCCTGGACGCTCTGATCCGCCGCAGCGGAACGGAGCGCAGCGTCGAGACCGGCGGATTGATCCTCGATCCGGCCAAGCACGCGGCGTCGTGCGGCAACGTCACCGTGCCTCTGACTCCCACCGAGTTCCGCCTCCTGGCCAAGTTGGCCGCCTCTCCCGGGGAAGCGATACGGCGAAAGGCTTTGATAGAGACGGCCTGGCCCCACGGGGCCATCGTCTACGACAACACGCTCGACGCCTACATCGCCCGCTTGCGGCGCAAAGTCTGCTCCCTTCCCGGGTCGCCGCAGATAGTGACGGTGCGCGGCGTCGGCTACTCCCTCCACTAGCATGAGGCGCTCGGTTCTCCCGCATGGGCGTGCGCGACCGGCTCCTGCTGGCCGTGCTGACCACGGTGGCGGTGGCCCTGATCACCATGACCGTGGCCTTCAACCTGGTGTTGGCCGTCAGCCTGACCTCCGACGCCGACAAGCGGCTCCAGACCATGGCCCTCGATGAGAGCCGCATCATCAGGATCTCCAACGGCCAGGTGAGTCTGCCTCGACCCACCGGCGACATCAAGGAGTTGGGCTCTCAGATCTGGGTCTTCTACCAGGGATACACGGTTACCGCGCCGGCGGTGGACCCGGCCATCGCGGAGGCGGCAAAGGCGCTGGACGGAAAGCCTGCGCAGTTCTCGAACGTCGCCGAGCACGAGGTGCGGTTGTACGGCGTCCCTTTGTACAACCAGGGGGCCCGCATCGGCACGATCGTGACGGGGCTGTCGATGACCCCCTACACCCGCACCCAGAACCTGACCCTGCTCGCGACTGTGGCCTTCACCGCCGTACTGCTGATCATCGTGGGGTTCGCCGGTCGCTGGGTGCTCAACGCCGCCTTCCGGCCGGTGGTGAGGATGACCGCCGAGGCCGAGGCCTGGAGCACGGAGGATCTCGACCGCCGCTTCGAGATGGGGAAGCCCCACGACGAGGTCACCCAACTCGCCCACACCCTGGACGCCATGCTCGACCGTCTGTCCGCCAGCCTCCGTCGGGAGCAGCGGTTCTCGGCCGAAGTGTCGCACCAGCTGCGCACCCCGGTGGCCAAGATCAAGACCGAGGCCGAGCTGGCTCTGCGGCGGGAGCGCGAACCGGAGTACTACCAGGAGGCCCTTGGCTCGGTGCTGCACAGCGCCGACCAGATGGCCCGCACCGTGGAGGCCCTGCTGGCCGCGGCTCAGGAGGAGGGCAGTCTGGCCCGGGGCCGCGCCGACGTCTGGCAGGTGCTGGCAGACGTGGTCACCTCGATCGGAGTGCTGGCCGAAGAGAACGGCGTCGAAGTGAGGGTTCAGCCTCCGGCGCGGAATCTGCGCGTGGGGGTGGAGCGCGACATCGCCGTGCAGATCATCCAGCCCGTCGTGGAGAACGCCTGCCGGTTCGCGCGCGCGGAGGTGCTTCTGGGAGCCGCCCGCAACGGCAAAGAAGTGTACTTCTTCATGGAGGACGACGGCCCCGGAGTCGGCGAGGAGGAGAAGGAGCGCATCTTCGAGCCAGGGGTGCGGGGCTCGGCGGCCGGAACCGAGCGGAACGCTTCTCGGGGAGCGGGACTCGGTCTCCCTCTGGCCCGGCGGCTTGGCCCGAGCCGCCTCCGGCGACGTGGAGGTGGAGCCGGGAGAAATCGGGGCCCGGTTCGTCGTGCGTCTACCCAGCGGCTGACGAGTCCTGTGCCAGCTTGTGGCTCCGCTTGTCCTCATACATACGCTCGTCGGCGAGCTCGATGAGCGATTCCAGGGAACCTTCGACCCAAGGATAGACAGACACTATTCCGACACTGAGTTCGAGTCTGAACGGGAGATCCCCCAGTTGGTTTCGCCGTTTGACCCGAGAGCGCAGTCTCCGGGCCGCGATCTCAGAGCCGTCCGGCGTCTTCAACACCATGAGCACGGCGAACTCGTCGCCGCCCAGACGGGCGATGAGGTCCGACTTGCGGAAGGTGTCTCTGAGGATCGCCGCGGTGGCTCTCAAGGCCCGGTCGCCCTCAAGATGGCCCAGCCGATCGTTGACCTCTTTCATGCCGTCGAGGTCGATGTAGAACAGTGCGATCCCCGCGTTCAGACGGCTTGCCAACTGAAGCTGTCTGGGTCCGATGGTATTGAAACCGCGCCTGTTGCTGAGCCCCGTCAACTCGTCATGCACCGAGAGGGCGTGAAGCTGCTTCTCGGCCTTGCGGCGGGCGCTGGCATCGCGAATGATGGCCTGGACCATCATCTCCCGATCAGGGAGACGGAGGGCGGTCGCAGTGAGGTCGAAGAGACCCGGCGGCTTGTGCTGCCCACGAGTCAGACGGACATCGGTCAGGGCTATGGCGTTCTCGCCGTTGAGGGTGGATAGCGCGGCTCGAAGGGCCTTCTTCCCGCCTCGGGGCACCAGGTCGGCGAGGGCCTGGCCGAGCAACTCATCAGCGTGCGCGTCGAGTATCCGAACAGCCCGGCGATTCGCCTCCACTATCACGCCCTGGGAGTCCATGACCAGCATCGCTTCCCCGGCCTCGCTCACGAGGGTGCGATAGCGCCCCTCGGACTCGCTGAGCCTGTCCTGGGCGCGGGCGAGCTGTTCGTAGGCTCGGGCATTTGAAATGGCCAACCCGAAGATGCGGGCCATGGTGCGGGTCAGATCCAGGTACCGGCTTCTGTACTGGGGGAAAGCGAAATCACCCGCGAAAAGGAGGGCCATGGGCCGCGACGGGTCTCCCACCTTGACCCAGAAAGCGTCGTGCTCCGCGACATCACCGTACTCCTCTGACGAAGGAGACGGTTCCTCGACCGGCACGTAGGAGGCATACGAACAGGCGAAGAGGAGGCGCATGAGGTCGGCGATCCTCTGCTGGATCTCACTCTCGGAGCGAAGGGTGGCCAGTTGACCAATGAGGTCCAGCGCCATGGCGTAGTCGGCCACCTGGCGCTGCAGATCCTCATCTTGGACCGGCATGCGGCCCCGAGACCGGTCTACCCGCCACTCGAGCACGCTACGGCCGAGGAAGTAGCTCAGCGTGTCGAGGCTGATCGTTATCTTCTGCGTGGGGATGGCCAGGTACTCGCCCAGGGCCTCCGCCTGCCGGCCGGCGGCCCGATTGACTCCGGCATCGAGAAAGACGATCTGCGTGCACGACTCCTGGAAGAATCGTCTCCCTTGCTCCTGGTCGAAGCCCCACGTCCCGATGCGGCGGCGCCACCCCCGGAGCCAGCCCGCGGTGACCAGGTAGCTACCCGTGGCCACCACCGACTTGAGCAGATCGGTATCGGCCAGGGGGGCTCTGCAGTCGCCGAAGACCCGCAAAGAAAGGTTCGGGGGAAGATCCCCCTCTCTTTCCAGAGTCGCGAGGCAGGAACCGCCGAACGCCAGCACGTGCTCATGCCCCTGGCTCAGCGTTTCCAGGCGGCGCCGAAGTCGGCGGCGGTCCGTCTGCCTGCCCAGGCAGGCCTCGGTGAAGGCTGCGTGGACCACGTCGGTGTCCTCGAAGCGACTGAGGGCCGATCGGACCTCCGGAGCCAGGTAGGGGCAGCACGCCAGACACAACGCAGTTTCGGCCATCTCAGTCTCCTGGGTGTCCACAGTCTCCACGGCGTCCACAGTCTCCACAGTGTCCACAGTCTCCCGGGTCAGGCCTCGGCGTCCTCAATCCAGTGTAACGGATAGCGACCCCATTCGAGATGGTGCCGTCCTCAACTCACTTCAGAGCGCCTAGAAGTTCAATGCTCAAGCTGATTGATATTCTGCTGATATTCTGTCGACTTTGCGCCGGGTGCGAGGGACTGGGTGGCCATTCGCTCGGCGACCTCAGCCTGGGTCGGTCCAGCTTCTTTCCGCGCGCGCAGCAACTCATCGAACAGCGCGAACTCCTGCTCCAGCCCATCGTATTCTCGGACAAGGGCCGGGTCCTTCATCCATTCTCGGACCATCTCGTCGTGAGTTTTCATCGCAATCACCTTCCCTGCTGTCTAGCCGTGCCAGAGGATGTGATTCGCCTCCAGCGGGACGGCCACCCCCGGATGCCACGGTACCACCCGGGCGGTGTAGTCGCCGATTGGCCGGGTGGCCGGCAACACAGCCGTGTAGGTGTAGGTGTCGGGAAGAGAGCCATCCTTCTTGCGGGCCACAGGGACCGGGGCGAGAATGTGCACCTCAGGGGGCGCAGCCCCGAACACCGGAGGCCGGCCCCCTTCGTCGGGCGCCGCGCCCTCGATGGGCTCCGCGTATAGCTCCACCCGGATGGCTTCCGGTGGGATGGATCCCAGTCTGAGTTCGACGCTACAGGTATAGGTGTCGCAGGAGGTCACGCAGGAAGGCCTGACCTCGGAGCTCACGAACTCGATCTCGCTCCAGTGCTCGTCGAGCAGCGTGCGCCAGGCCTCGATCTCGGCGGCGGTCCCCGGGGCGGCCTTCGCGGCGGCGGGCGAAGCCGGGGCGCCTGCGGCAACCGAGGCCGACTGCGGGGCGCCGGCCTTCGCGCCGCCGGCTTCCGAGGTGCCGGGGCCGCGGAGCGCGCCCGGTAGGCGGCGGCGCCAGGCACGTAGTACTGCTCCAGGTACTGCTCCAACATCCGGTTGGCCGAGTACTGCGGGGCCAGGCGGGCCATGCTCTCCCGTACCCGGGCTATCCAGCGCCGGGGGATCCCCTGCTCGTCGCGGTCGTAGAACTCGGGGATGATCTCGTTCTCGAGCAGGTCGTAGAGGCGCTCGGCTTCGATGGCGTCCCAGGCGGGGTCGGAGTCGTGCTCCAGGCCGTCGCCGATGGCCCAGCCCACGTCGGGCGAGTAGGCCTCGGCCCACCAGCCGTCGAGTTCGGAGAGGTTGAGGCCGCCGTTGACCAGCACCTTCATGCCGCTGGTGCCGCTCGCTTCCCAGGGCCGGCGGGGGGTGTTGATCCACACGTCCACCCCATGCACCAGGTGCTCGGCGATGCCCATGTCGTAGTCGACCAGAAAGACCACGTGCGGGCGGATGTCGCAGCGGCGGATGAACTCCGTCCACTCCCGGATCATGGCCTTGCCGGCGGTGTCGGCGGGATGGGCCTTGCCGGCCAAAACCAGCTGCACCTTGCTGTTGTCGCCGCAGAGCATGCGCTGCAACCGGTCGGGGTCGTGGAGCAGGAGGTTCACCCGCTTGTAGCTGGTGAAGCGCCGGGCGAAGCCCAGGGTGAGGACCGCCGGGTCGCAGAGACAGCTGACATCGGAGCCCAAGGCTCTCCAGGCTGCCGGCGATGGGCCCTTGACGGGTGACGTGCTCGCGGGCCACCGCGATGAGCTTGCGCCGGTTGGCGTCGCGGAAGGCCCACAGTTCCTCGTCGCTCACCTGACGGATGAGGTCACCGAGGCCCTCCAAGCCGTCGAGCCAGCGCCCTTTGCCGCAGGCCTTGGTCCAGAGGGCGTCGGCCTCCTCCGAGTCCCAGGAGGGCACGTGGACGCCGTTGGTGACGTGTCCCACCGGGACCTCGCGGTGCGGCCAGCGGGGGAAGAGACATTGGAACAGCCCGCGGCTCACCTCGCCATGGAGCCGGCTGACCCCGTTGACGGCGCCGCTGCCGTGGATGGCCAGGTAGGCCATGTTGAACGGCTCCGCCGCTCCGCCCAGCACCGAGCACTGGGCGCCGTCGGGAGACCGCCCCAGGGCGAGCAATCGCTCCAGACCGATGCCCAGTTCGTCCGCGTAGCTCCCCAGGTACTCCGACACCAGCGCGGGCGGAAAACGGTCGAAGCCGGCTTCGACCGGCGTGTGGGTGGTAAAAAGGTTCCCGGCTCTCGTGGCGGTGAGGGCCACCTCGAAGGTGACTCCCCGGTCCTGCATGTAACAACGCGCCCGCTCCAGGACGGCGAGCGCGGCATGGCCCTCGTTGAGATGGCAGATGTCGGGTTCGATCCCCAACTCGCGCAGCAACCGCCAGCCGCCGATGCCCAGGATCATCTCCTGCTGCAGGCGTATCTGGGGGCCGCCCCCGTAGAGCTCGCTGGTTATGCCGCGGTCGGCCGAACTGTTCAGCAGGTCGTTGGCGTCGAGCAGGTAGAGCTTGACCCGTCCGGCATTGACCTCCCACACGCGCAGGTGCACCGTCCGGCGGGGAAACTGGAGCGACACGCTGACCCACTCGCCGTTGGCGTCGCGGAGGGGCATGATGGGGAGCTGGCCGGGATCGTTGAAGGGGTAGAACTCGATCTGATTCGCCGTAGGAGTCGAGCGTCTGCCGGAAGTAGCCCTGCTGCCAGAGCAGTCCCACTCCTACCACGGGAACGCCGAGGTCGCTGGCCGCCTTGAGGAAGTCGCCGGCGAGGATGCCCAGGCCGCCGCTGTAGATGGGGAGGGCCTCGCTCAGGCCGAACTCCATGCTGAAGTAGGCGATGGGGCCGAGGGGGGCGGCGGCGGCGGCCGGGGCGGCCAGCGCGGCGGCTGGAGCGGCGCCGGTCTCGGCGACGGCGCCGACAGGCGCCGAGACGCCGTCGGCAGGCGCCCGGTGGGTCTGCTCGAACCAGGACGGGGCCTCGAGAGCTTCGCGCCGCGCCTCTAGGTGGCGCTCGACCAGCCGCAGGAACTCAGGATCGGCGGCGTGCTCCTCCAGGGTGGTCTGGGCGATGGTCTGGAGGATGTGCCAGGGATTGTGGGTGGTCTCCCAGAGCTCGGGATCCAGATGCTTCCACAGGTCGTCGGCCGAGCCGCCTCAGGGGCCAGGCGGGT
>CAWEJM010000025.1:0-12708 GCA_963809395.1 uncultured Actinomycetes bacterium
GCCGGGCTGACGAGTCGATTCCACCGGAGGCTTCGCTCACCGCTCCGTGGAGCCACAGATAGGAGCCACCCGCAAGTGCGGCACCGCGTGCCGGGTGTATGGGTCTTTCGCTGGTATCAGCGTGTTGTCAGAGTGGAGGAGCGGAGAGGAGGCCCGCCTCTCGCGAGGCGGGCCCCGACCTGCATCCTTCAGAAGTGACTCGCGCTACTCGCTCTAGTCGGAGTCCGGTGTTCCGGCGGCGTCGTCGTCATCAGGAGCATCCGCGCCGCGGCCTTGCGCTTTCCCGTTTGGTCCGCCAAGACCGGCCCAGGGCGGTTTGCCGCCGCCCGTGCGGACGGTTATAGCGGCTCCATCCGGCTGCCCGTTTTCGTCGAGTGCCTGCGCGCTGGAGACATCGATCTCCGCGGCGGCTGTGCCGTCCTTGCCTTTATCGACCTCACCAATGAATGAATAGGTCTGCGTCGCATCGAGTACGTAAGAGGCGTACCACACCGGGCCGAGTTCGATCTTGATCTGCCCACCGACGCTATCTGTGAGCATATACTCGTTGCCCTCGATCGGCGTGACGGTGCCATCGACCGTGACTACCGTGCCCGGCGCCGCTGAGAGCGCATCGGAGATGGTTGTGGCGAGAGCGACGCCTGCCATCAGGCCAACGAGGCAACCCACCGCGGCGACGACAATCGCCGCTCCCCTTAAGGCCTTCCTTCTTATGTTTCATCAAGTACCTCCTGCTGTTCGACTATACGTCTCTGAGCGGTGACATCCCGCTCATGGTGTTCAGTCTAGGAGGCCACCCTTGGCGTTCGATTGCGAAGCGGGGCCGAATTCAACAATGTTTTCGCAATGTTCATGAGCGATAATCGGGCCGTGCGAGTCTTGGTAGTCGAGGATGATCGCAAGCTGGCGCGCCTTATCGCTCGAGTGCTGAGCGGTGAGGGGGTCGACGTCGACCTCGCCCACGACGGCGACGAGGGCACCGAGTACGCCCTGCGCGGGACGTACGACGTGATCGTGGTCGACTGGATGCTCCCCGGGCGCGACGGTCCCTCGCTCTGCCGGGCCGTAGAGCCGGCCGGCTTCCGACCGGCATCCTTCTACTTACCGCCCGGAGCCAGCTCGAAGACCGGGTCGCGGGTCTCGACAGCGGAGCGGACGACTACTTGGCCAAACCCTTCGCCTTCGAGGAACTGCTCGCCCGCATCCGGGCCCTTTCGCGGCGGCACACGGTGGCGGCCGGCACCGATTCGTGGGAACTGCGACACCAGGACCTGGTCCTCGACCTCCGCGCGCGCTCGGCCCGCCGGGGCGACACGATGCTCGACCTCACTCCTACTGAGTGGCGACTCCTGGAGTTCTTTCTCCGCCACCCCGGCCAAGCGCTCTCCCGGCGGCAGATCATCGACTACGTCTGGTCGTACGGAGACCCGGTCCAGCTCACGCAGGTAGACGTCTTCGTCTCGTGCGTCCGGCGCAAGCTTCGCCGTCGCGGCGAGCCCGACTTGATCGCCACCGTGCGCGGCCTCGGCTATCGGCTAGGGCTAGGCCGGAGCCATCGTGTTCAGGGGACTCCACCTTCGCCTCACCCTCACGTACATCGCGGCCGCCCTCGGCCTGGTCCTGCTCATGGGTCTCGGGACCTTGCGCTTGCTCCGTTTCTATTTCCAGGCCGACAACGACGCCGCCTTGCGCTACCGAGTGGCGCTGGAGTACGAGAGCCTCGGGATAGAACCCTCCCCGGAACTTGAGGCTGCCAAAGAGGAGTGGGAGTCGCGCCACGGTGCGACCTGGAAGCGCACTCCGCCCTCCCCCCCGGCCTCGCCCGCAAGGCGGCAGGGAGGGGACGAGCCAGACGAGACGGGTGAGCCTGATGAAGCAAGCGAGCCCGCAAACGACAGAGGCGGCCCGCCGTGGAAGACCTACCCCGACTCGGAGCTCGCTCCCCTGTTCGTCCTCCATCTCGACGTCGAGCGGAAGCCCACTATGCAGATGCCTCCTCCGCGGACTACGAGTCTGCCCACTCCCTCGCCGAGGGATACGAAGCCGCCGCCGACGCTCCCGACCTGCGCACGACGACCCTGTCAGACGGTGCCAGGGTCAGGGTGGCCACGTATCGTCTGCCGACGGCCGCTGTTCTCGAGTGGTCAGCCGATCGCCTATGTCCAGGCGGGACGGCAGTTGGCCGACCAGGACCGGGTGCTCGGCCAGATCTTGCTGACGGTGCTCTTGGCCTGTGGAGGCGCGGCGGTCGCGGTTGGCCTGGCCAGCTGGTATCTCGCCGGCCGTTCGCTCGGACCGGCGCGAAAGGCCTGGGAGCAGCAGCAGGTATTTGTGGCGAACGCAAGCCACGAGCTCCGCGCGCCGGTGACCCTGATCCGCGCGAGTGCCGAGTACGCCCTCCGCCAGTCCCCGGTACCGCGTCCCTTCAGCGCCGCCAGCGGGAGGTCCCCCCGATCCAATGCCTCCGACCCGAATGTGGCCGAGGTGCTGACCGACATGCGTCACCGAGACGGACCATCTGAGTCGACTGGTCGACGACCTCGTCCTTCTGTCGCGGCTCGACGCCGGAAAGATCGAAGTGGAGATCGAGTCGCTTCCCGTGGCCGAACTGTTCGCTGGACGTCGCCCGCTCCTTCGGAAGACTGGCGGAAGAGAAGGGCGTCACCCTGCAGACCAGCACAGACGAGGGCGTCGCACGCGGCGACCGCACGCGGCTTCGTCAGGTCATCCTCATCCTGCTCGACAACGCGCTCCGCCATACGCCGCCGAAAGGCACCATCTCGCTTGAAGCGCGCGTCGAGGGCCGGCGGGTGGTCATCGCCGTCGCCGATACGGGCGCAGGGATCGCCCCGAAGGATCTACCGCACGTCTTCGACCGTTTCTATCAGGCCCGCAACGGACCAGCCGACAACCGGGGCAGCGGTCTGGGCCTCTCCATCGCACGAAGCCTGGTGGAGGCGCTCAAGGGGCGGATAGACGTGACCAGCCGTCTCGGCGAGGGAACGCGGGTGACCCTCTCTCTTGCCCGGCGCGTCGACGCCTAGAGCTACACGGCCACCAGGATCGGCCGGTGGCAGCGCAGGCAGCGATCGGCCTCGGCGGTCACCTGCTCCAGCGTGTAGCCCAGCTCCACGGCATCGAAGGTGCTGCTTGCGCACGTCCACCGGCAGCACCGGCATCTTCTGGCGCTTGCCGTAGTCCACGCAGTCGGCCAGCGGTTCGGCGCTCTTCTGAGCCCCCAGGTAGACGGCCAGGCGCTTGGTCTTGTCCTCGATATCCTCGACCACCGGCTCGCCGCGCAGGTACTTGTCGATGTACTTGGCCACCACCTTGCCCGCGTTGATGGCCTCGATCACCGTCCCGCCGCCGCTCACGGCGTCGCCGCCCACGAAGACGCCGGGCTTGCTGGTCATGAGGGTGTGGGGATCGGCTTCCATGTAGCCCCAGCGGTTGAGCTTGATGGACTCGTCCCCTTTGAAAGGTTCAAAATCCGGCTGCTGTCCTACCGCGGCGATGATGCTGTCGGCTTGGAGCACGAACGGGGCCATGTCGGCCGGGACGGGTTTCCGCCTGCCGCTCTCGTCGGGCTCGCCCAGCTCCATCTGCTGGCAGACGAGCCCCTCCACCCCCTCGTCGCCCTCGCACTTGACGGGAGCGGCCAGATAGAGGAACTCCACGCCCTCTTCCTCGGCCTCTTCGATCTCCCAGACGTTGGCCGGCATCTCGTTGCGGGTGCGGCGATAGACCACCTGCACCTGCTTGGCGCCCAGGCGGACGGAGGTGCGGGCCGCGTCCATGGCCGAGTTGCCGCCGCCCAGCACCAGCACCCGGTCGCCGATGTCGACCTTCTCGCCCAGGGCCACCTTGCGCAGGAACATCGATGGCGTCCATGGAGCCGGGCAGGTCCTCGCCCGGGATGCCCAGCGGCCGGCCCAGGTGGGCGCCGATGGCCACGAAGGTGGCCTCGAAGCCCATGGCTTCCAGGTCGGCGAAGGCTACGTCGCGGCCCAGGCGGGTGTTGTAGCGGATCTCGACGCCCTCTTGCTCGATGAGCTCCGTCTCCCGGCGGATCACGTGGCGGGGCAGCCGGTACTCGGGGATGCCCACGTGCACCATGCCGCCCGGCACGGGCAGGTCTTCGAAGATCACCGGTTTGTAGCCGCGGCGGGCCAGGTAGTAGCCGGCGGAGAGCCCGGCCGGCCCGGCGCCGATGATGGCCACCTTCTTGCCGGCGCCGCTGCGCCCCGCCGACGCGGCATGCGCAGCGCGCGCCACCGTTGCCGCGCGCGCCCGACGGGCGCTGGCTCTCCTGCGCGGTGACCAGCTCGCTCACCTCGTGCGGGCCCCCGGCGATCAGCGCGGCGCCGCCGGCGGCCGCCGCCTGATCTCGGGCGCTCGCGCCGCCCGCGGCCGGCGCGACCAGGCAGCCCGACGCGCAGCGGTCGTCGACCAGGCCTTCGGCCCGGTCGGCGCACCAGCGCTTGATGTTGTTGATGGCCATCGGATGCGCCGGTGGGCGCCAGGGTGCAGTTGTCTTCGCAGGGATGCGGACAGGTGCGGCCGATGATGGCCGGCAGCGGGTTGTCGCGCTTGACGATGGTGGTCGCCAGATGCGGATGCTCCTCCAGCGCCTGGAAGATGTAGCCGGCGCAGTCGACCGTCGACGGGCAGGTGGAGCGGCAGGGCGCCGCCACCCAGCCGTGGGTGGTCTCGGGGGCGCAGGTAGCGCCGGCGGCGTGCTCGGCGAAGTGCTCGCCGCCCAGGTCCAGAAGCGCCAGGATGGGGTCGCGGATGGTGTTGGCTATGCCGCACCAGGCGGAATCGTCGATGGATTCGGCCAGGTGCCGGATCTTCTCCACGGTCTCCGTCTCATCGCCGCTCACCGGCCGCCAGCCTCTCGAACAGCTCGCGCATGACGTCGACGCCGATGCGGCAGGGACCGCAGCGACCGCAGGATTCCGTCCTGGATGAGCCGCAGATACTGAAGGGCGAGGTCGACCAGGCAGACGTCGCTCGTTCACCACCACGCCCCGCCAGGAGACGACCGCCTTGACCTCCTGCATGTCGGCCTGCTGGAGGCGGGCGAGCACCTGCTGCGGCCTCCGGACCCTGATACCTATCGGACAGAGCCGCGACCGGTTCGCTACTCGTCACTTCTGGCGCCTGGGGCGTTCCCACCAAAGCCTCCTTGACACGATGCTCGTGGCTTCCCCGCGCACGCGGCACGAAGCCGACCTCACGGAAGGCCGATGATATCGCATCACCCGGCCGGACGCCCACGGGCGACGCCGCCGGGACGTCGGAGCGATACAATCAGACGACCCGAGCAGCCGCCCCGCCGCGGAGAAGGGAGAAGGCATGGAGAGGCTGTGGGCGCCGTGGCGGCTGCAGTACATCACCCAGGAGAAGCCGGAAGGCTGCATCTTCTGCGACAAGCCCCTGTTGGGTGACGACCGCGCCGCCTACATCGTGCGACCGGGGCACGCACGCCTACGTGATGCTCAATGCCTTCCCCTACAACAACGGCCATCTGATGGTGGTGCCGTACGCCCACCTGGCCGCCCTGGAGGACCTGCCGCCCGAGACGCTGCACGAGATGATGGACCTGACCCAGCAGTGCTCGCGCGCCCTCAAGCTGGTCCTTCACTCCGGACGGTCTCAACGCCGGCTTCAACCTGGGCGCCGCCGCCGGAGCCGGCATCAAGGACCACCTCCACCTGCACATCGTGCCCCGCTGGCCGGGCGACACCAATTTCATGCCCGTGATCGCCGACGTGCGGGTGATCCCCCAGTCGCTGGACCGGTCCTACGAGCTGCTCGTCGGCGCGTTCAGGCGACTGGAGAGCCGGGGGGACACTGCGCACCCGGTCTGACAACGCCGTCGGCCGGCTCAGGGCACCCAGAACATCTGGCGAAACACCGCAGGACCACGTCTATCGTCTTCTTCGAGCGGCCCTCCAGAACGAACCCGGGCAGCGCCAACAGTGACGAGATGTCCTCGGCCCAGAAGATGGCAGCGAGCGTCCACGCCACCTGATAGGAGTCCGCGTTCGCGGGGACCGTCCCCGCGGCCTTCCCCTCGTCGACTATCTGCGCGAAAGCGTCCATGATCCGCTGCTGTCCCTCCGCCACCGCCTCCCGCAGGCCGAGCGTGGACCGGCGCACTGATGAACGCGAACAGTGGACCGATATAGTGGTCGATCCCCGAGGAGACCAGCGAGCCCGTGTGGAGCCTCCCCAGTCCGCCTGGAGACGCTCGACGGGATCCGTCTGCCGACACGACGCCAACATCTCGAGAAAATGCTCGTGCACCTCGTCGAGAGCCGCGATGAGGATCCCCGTCTTGTTCCCGAACAGCCGGTAGAGCGTCCCTTCCGACACGCCCGCCGCGGCCGCTATCTTCGCCGTCGTGGCCCCCTCGATCCCGTCGTGAGCCACAAGACGTAGCGTGACGTCGACTATCTTCTGTCGCCTCTCATCGGCTGAGATCCGCTTGACGGTCCGGGCCACGAGCACCTCCTGGTCGAACACAGGTTCACGGTCTGCGCCCGGCGCGGCCGGGCGCAGACCGTGCTCAATAGTTCAGCAGGAATACTGATGCCGCGGTACGGAGATCGCCGGTTCTCCCTTGACGCCGGCGACGATGTTCCAGGCCTTTTCGATGTTCTCTTCGTAGCCCTCGAGCAGAAGCACGACCGCCCCCTCACTCCCGCCTATGCCGCCGCTGGCCACGTGTCGCGCCCTGACGCCGGCGAGGATGCCCAGCGCCTGGATCTCGGTCACGACCAGGCCGCAGGTCACGGGGTAGAGCCACACAGCGTCGCCCATGCTGCGGGACAGAGTCAGCTGGCCCCACCCGGCGGCAGCGTCCGGTACCGAAGCCACCAGTTTCTCCAGACCCACGGGCATGATGATGGGTAGTCCCCGCACCGCAAGAAGACTGATGAGCGCCCCGACGGTGCCCGATTGATTGTTGCTCGCGAGCACGCCCGCATTCCCCTGTGGATCGACGGCGTTCGCGCCTTTTACGACCGCGTCGCCCTTCTTGAAGGTGTCGAGGAACGTCCAGGCGTCTTGCTCGACCCGCTCGCCCTTGACGAAGAACCGCGCAACCTGCCGATCGTCCTTGTGGCTCGCGGTAAGCATGCCGTCGGCCACCATCCCGATGCAGTAGCAGTGGGGAGGCATCTTCTCGCCGGTCAATTCCTCCAGCACCAACGCGCTCGGTGGAACAGGTCGACACGGAAAGCCTGCCGTTGGCGTAGGCATTCGTGATCTCGGGAAGACCGGCTACGGTCCTGGCCAGAAGACGTTTGGATTCCGCCGGGTTCAGGACCACCGTGGCCTGCTGGATGCGCGACCTATCGCTCAGGTCAGTCTCAAACGGATAGAACATGCTCTACCACCGCCTTGTCTCTTGTGTCTCGTTTGTGTTCGGTCGACCTGACTTCGGTCGGCTTGCCGACCCAGGATAACCCGCCAACCACCATCAAGTCTCGCACACCAACTCGTCCTCCCCCGCCACCGCCGGCGCCTCGAGAGCCCCCCCGAAGAACAGAGTGGCCAGTTCCGGATCCGCGAGGAGATCCTTGGAGGGAGCCTGCATGAGCACCCGGCCACTCTCCATGACGATGCCGTCGGTGGAGACGCTGAAACCGAAGCGCACGTTCTGCTCGACAAGTACGATGGTCTTGCCCGCTTCATGCATGGTGGCGATGGCTTCCCGCACCTGGGCTAAGGACCAGGGGGTCAAGGCCCACCGAGGGCTCGTCTAGGAGCACCAGCTTAGGGTCGAGCATGAGGGCCCGGGCGAACTCCACCATGCGCCTCTGTCCCCCGGAGAGGTTGCCGGCTTTGTCGGCGGAGCGCTCTCTCACCACCGGGTAAAGTGCGGCCACCTGCTGGTAGCGCTCCTTGCACCAGGGCCCGCTCCCGGCGGATGAGGTATCCGCCCATGAGCACGTTCTCGCGCACGGTAAGGGCGGGGAAGAGCCCGTTTGACTGGGGCACCTGGGCCACGCCCGCCTTTATGATCTGGGCGGGGCTCGAGCCCTCGATGGGGACGCCGTCTAGAAGGATGGAGCCGCCCATGATCTCAAGAAGACCGCTCACGGCTCGAAACACCGTGGACTTGCCGGCTCCGTTGGGGCCCACGATGCAGGCGATCGAGCCCGCCCTCACGGTGAGGTCCACCCCGCGAAGAACCGCTCCGCCGCCGTAGCCGGCGGTGAGATCCTTAAGCTCAAGCATGACCGGGGGCCCCTTGGCTTCCAGGGTAAAGTCGCCGCCTAGGTAGGCTTCGAGCACGCAGTGGTCTTTCTGCACCTCTTCCGGAGAACCCTCGCAGATGGTGGTGCCGCGGGCAAGCACCCGGACCGGGTCGCACAGTCCCATGACAAAGGGCATGTTGTGCTCGACGATTAAGAAGGTGGTGCCGCCGGCGTTCAGCTCGAGGATCAGCTCTCCCAGGCGTTCGACCAGGGTGGGGTTGATACCCCCGGCCGGTTCGTCTAGGAGGATCACCCGGGGTTCAAGAGCCAGTACCTGGGCCAGCTCCACCAGCTTGCGCTGCCCGTAGCTTAAGGTGGAAGCGGGCCGGTCCCGGTAGCGGGTCATGCCCACGAGTGTAAGGAGGCGCTCGGCTTCGCTTTCTCTTCGCCGCTCATGGCCCCCCGGTTGAGCTGCCGCGGGGGTGAACTCCCGAAGGGGGCGACCAGGTTCTCGGTGACGGTCATCTCCCCGAAGAGGCGGGTGATCTGGAAGGTGCGGCCCAGGCCCAGATGGGCCCGGCTTCCAGGGGGGGAGGTGATCGATGCGCTTGCCGCTTAGGTAGACCTCGCCCGAGTCGGCACTCATCATGCCGGTGAGGATGTTAAAGACGGTGGTCTTGCCGCTCCCGTTGGGGCCGATAAGGGCGGTCACCGAACCCTCGGGCACCCCGAAGGAGCACTTATTTAAGGCCTGCAGTCCCCCGAAGCGCTTGCTTAGGTCCTTGACCTCGAGCACGTTCACGCTCGAGAGCGCCGGGCGGACCGGGGGACGGGGGCGCTCGCACAGTTCGATGCGCGCTCCGGTAAGGGCCGGGGCTTTGCGCTCCTTAAAGGTGGTGATCTTCTTAGCCACGGTGGGGATGATCCCCTGGGGAAGAAGAAGGACCACCAGGACGAGGACCCCGCCGAAGATGACCAACCTGACGTTACCGCCCCCCAGGGTGTTGTTGGCAAACTCGTTGAAGGGCTCGATGATAAAGGCCCCCAGGACCGGACCCCAGATGGTGCCTTTGCCCCCCAAAAGGACGGCCAGGATGATCTGCACGCTAAAAAGAAGACCGAGCATGCCCAGGGGGTCGACGAAGGTCAGGTAGTAGCCGTAGACCGCCCCGGCCATGCCCACAAAGACGGCGCTAGCCACAAAGCCCAGCATCTTATAGGTGGGGGTGTCGATGCCGATAGAACCGGCTTTGTCCTCGTCTTCGCGCATGGCGATGAGACCCACCCCGAACTTGGTTTTGCGGATGCGGTAGGCCATGAAGAGCGAGAGGCCGAGAAGGATGACAAGGGCGAAGTGGAAGGGCCAGTTCATGTAGGCCCGGCCCCAGGTGGGAAGGGCAGGGTCATGCCGGTGGTGCCGTTGGTGAGGGCATGCCAGTTCTGGGTGATGATGCGCACGAGAAGGAGGAAGCTCACGGTGATGATGGCAAAAGAGAATCCCCGGGTGCGCAGGGACAAAAGCCCTAAAAGGAAGGCGAAGAAACCGGCCAGAAGGCCGGCCAGGGGGATCCAGTAGAAGGGGGAACCGCCGATCTTGACCGAGCCGATGGCGGCGGTGTAGGCCCCCACGCCGATGAAGGCTCCTTGGGCCAGGGAGGGGTAGCCGGCAAAGCCGGTGATGATGTTAAGGCCGACCGCTCCCACGGCGATGACCAGCGAGATGATGACCATGTTCTGGTAGTAGCCGTTCTTGGTGAGAAGGGGGAAAAGGGCGATGATAAGGCAGATGATAAGAAGCGGAGCCCGGCGGGCCAGGCGGCCGGCGCTCATGGTCCCGAGCGCCCTCACTGGGCCACGTCCTCTCGCAGCTTGGTGCCGAGGAGCCCTTGGGGGCGGACCACAAGGATGATGAAGATGAGGATGATGGAAAGAGCCGGGGACCACACCGGAGAGACGTAGGTGGCCACCAGGGACTCACCCACCCCCAGGATGACCGCCGCCACCAGCGCTCCGGGGACGCTGCCCAGTCCCCCTAAGACCACGATGCTTAAGAGGCGGGTGATCCACAGGATCTGCGAACCCGGTACGAAGGTGCCCATGATGCTGATGATGGCCCCCCCGGCCCCGGCGCTCGCCGCCCCTAGAGCAAAGGTGATGGCGGCCACCATGGGGATGTTGACCCCCACCAGGCGGGCGGCGTCTTCGCTTGAGGCACTGGCCCGGATGGAGCGGCCCAGCCAGGTGCGGGAGAAGACCAGTTGCAGGGCCACCAGGATGATGATGGCCAGGACGCAGCCGAAAAGGAGACCCTGGGGGAAGTAGAAGGGACCCAGGTGAAAGGAGGTGTCGACGTAGCTCGGTCGGGTGGAGACCGAGTTGTTCCCCCAGATGAATCCCATGACCCCTTCGAAGAAGAAGGCCAGTCCGAAGGTGAGTAGGACAGAGGTGGTGACCGGCGCCCGGCGAACCGGGCGCACGGTCAGGAGATAGAGAGCCCAGCCGATCCCGTACATGACGATCATGGTGATGATCACCCCGATAAAGGGGTCCAGACCGACGTAGCGCCACAGGGTGTAGGTGATGAAGGCCCCCATGATCATGAGGGCTCCGTGGGCGATGTTGATGATGCGCATCACCCCGAAGATCACCGTGAGCCCGGAAGCAAGGAGGGCGTAGACTCCGCCGACCAGAAGGCCGAGGATGAGGGTCTGTACGAGAGCGGTCATAGTGGGTGGTCAGGTAGTCTAGCTGGGGGTGGTTGGTTACTTGGTGCCTGGTTTCCAGCCTGGGATGATGGTCTGGGTAGTGGCGGCCACAGGAGGTAGAACCACCTGGACAACACCCGACTGCCATTGACCGATCATCATGTCGCCCTGCGGCTTTCCGTCGGCATCCCAGGACAGCGGACCGAGAATGGTCTCCACCTTGTTGGTGTGTAGATAATCAGCGAGCTTGTCCTGGTCGAGGCTGCCCACGGCGGTGACCGCGGCGGCCAGAACCTGGGCGGCGGCAAAGGCGTCGGCGGTGTCTTCAGCTATCGCCCCGGTGCCGAACATCTCGCGGTAACGCTTGACGAAGTCCGCGTTGCCCGGGGTCTTGGCCGGTTCCGCATAGCTGACGTGGTAGAAGATACCTTCGGTGTTCTCAATACCTATGGCCTGGGAATACTGGTCGCCCTGGCCCGGAGCCGTGGTCTGGTAGAGCCACGCGGGCGTGAAGCCGGCTTTGAGCATGGCCCGCACCAGCGCCACGCCGTCTTCGAACACCGCGCCACTCGCCAGCAGATCGGGTTTGGCGCCCTTCATGGCGTTGACGATGGAGTCGAAGTCGGTGGTGCCTTCAGGATACGTGGAGGTATAGACGGTCTTGACGCCGGCAGCCTCGAGGATCTTCTGGATCCCTTGAACCACGGGAGCGGTGAACGGGTCGTCGACAGTGACGACAGCCATGGTTTTGGGACGTTGATCTGCGGGCAGGGCGGCAATGTAGTTGGCGAAGGCTTTCCCCGCGTCAGGAGCAAGAGACTGCTGGGACATGAAGACCTTCTTGAACCCACGGGAGTAGATCTCTGGAGACGCGCCGGCGGGAGTCACGTAGAGCATGTTGTTCTTCTCGGCCACGGCCGAGGAGGGCAGAACCAGCGCGGACGAGAACGTGCCCAGAAGCAGGTCCACTTTGTCTTGAGATATCAGGGCGTTATAGTCGGCGACGATGATGTTCTGGTCGCTGGCATCGTCCTTGACGACCAACTCGACCTGGCGGCCCAGAAGCCCGCCGCTGGCGTTGATCATGTCGGCCCATACTTCGTAGCCCTGCTTGGCAGCGATCCCCGGGACGCTTCTCGCTCCGGTCAGAGGCAGCGAGGTGCCGATCCTGATCGGCTTCGCGGCTACCGTGGTGCTGCTGGCTGGAGCAGCGGTCGTGCTGCTACTCGCCGGAGCAGCGGTCGTGCTGCTACTGGCTGGAGCAGCGTGGTGCTGCTGGATGTCTCGGTCCCGCCTCCGCACGCAACCGCGACCATAGCCACGGCAACTACCAGAGCGAACACGAGTGCGAGAAGGATAGGTTTACGCTTCACATGGTCCCCCTTTATTGACGCTTTCCCGCCACACTGCGTAGCGAGGTCGCCTGTCTCGCAGGCGACCGCAGCGACTATAGTGCCATATCGCGCAGCTGTCAATAGTAGTCGTCACTCATTCAGTTCTCTGCTGTCACGCGTCGGCGATTCACGCCCAACCGCATACTCCGCCAACTTGAGCCCTCCCCTGCGGCTGCGCGAAGCGCACGCGGGTTGTCCATGCGCGCAATAGTCCTCTAAAACCGCTATTTTTGTGAGTGTCATGGTGGTCTGGCAGACCGATCGGGCAGTAACTATGAACGGAATGGCGCGCATCATCTGTCCGATAACAGTCCCCGTCCTACAAAAGGAGTGAGTACGCATGAGCGTCTGTGTAGGCGTTGCGCTGATAAGCTTGTAGGACATACACTTACGCTATCC
>CAWEJM010000026.1:0-50872 GCA_963809395.1 uncultured Actinomycetes bacterium
ATGGAAGTGCTGGATCAAGGGGTGAGCCCATGTTCATGGATCCCGATCCGGACAAGGCGCGCGACTTCTTCCGCAAGAAACCGCGGGCGATGGTCGACAAACGGATGACCAGAAGGAAGCGGTGGACGAGTCTCGTACCCCGACGGCTGCTACCTGGCGATCGGCGGCTTCGGGGCCAACCGTATCCCCAACGCCATCGTCCACCAGATAGTGAGGTCCAAGGCCCAAGACCTCGGGTTCCTGGGCCACACCTCGACCACCAATTTCCAGGTGCTCTGCGCGGGCAAAGTATCAACCGCTTGGATTCCGCCTACATCGGTCTGGAAGCCCGCGGGCTGTCCCCAACGCGCGGCGCTGCATGGAGTCCGGCGAGGTGCAGGTGACCGAATGGAGCAATTACGCGCTGGCCGCCCGGCTGAAGGCCGCGGCGGAAGGCGTCTCCTTCGGGCTGATCCGCTCGATGCTCGGCACCGACACCTTCGAGATCGCCAAGGTGATCGAGTCCGTTCACCGGCAAGAAGTTCGCCGCAGTGCCGGCCATCTGGCCGAATGCGTGCCATGCACGTGCACGAAGCCGACATGTACGGTGAGTTGGATGATCCAGGGCATCTCCGTGGCCGACCTGGAGTTGGCGCGGGCGGCGAAACACCTGATCATCACTACGGAGCGCCTGGTGAACGACTCCGTGATCCGCGACAAGCACAGGGGCCACATCCATCCCGTTCTACATGGTGGATGCCGTCATGAAGGATACCTACCTACGGCAGCTATACCAGCAACATGCCCTATCTTCTTCTTCGGATGAGACCTCGCCCAGTGGATCAAGGTAGAGAAGGATCCCCAAGGCGTTCGAGAAGTTCCTGGACCACTACATCTACGGCGTCTCCGACTTCGAGGAATACCTGGGACGACCTGGCGGCCTCGAACGGATCGAGGAACTGCCAGAAGCTCGAGACATCATGAGAAGGACTCTGACGGACGCGTGAAGGAGCTTGAGGATGTCGCACACGATTACAACACGGTCGAACTGATGATCTGCGTCGCCCTCGGATGTTGACCGACGGGTCGACCGTGGCGGTGGGCACCGGCGCCATGTGCGCCGCCGCCATGCTCGCGCAGAAGACCTGCCTCCGATCATCGTCCTCTTCGAGGCTGGCGGGGTGGCGCCCTTGCTACCGACGATGCCGGTCTCGGTCGGCGATTCCGCACCTTCCACCAGGCGCTCATGGCCACCGGGATGGGCGACATCATGACGACTTGCGCCGGGGCAAGGTCGACTACACCTCCCTCGGCGGCGCCCAGATCGACACGTTCGGCAACCTCAACTCCACCGTCGTCGGCGACTATCTCCGGCCCAAGGTCCGTTTCCCCGGGAGCGGCGGGGCCAATGATTTCGCCTCGTTATCCTGGCGCACCATGGTGACCGCACGGTGCACGGCGGAAGACCATTCGTGGAAAAATGCGACTTCATCACCTCGCCGGGCTTCCTGACCGGCGCCGGCGCTCGGGAGGCGGCCGGTCTGCGGAAGGGCGGCCCCCCTATCAAGATCGTCACCGACCTGGCCGTCATCGGCTTCGACGACAAGGTCGAAGCCATGACGGTGGAGTACCTGCGCCCGGCGTGGATCTGGAAAAGGTCCAGGCCGAGACGGGCTTCGGTGGCGGCATTCCAGAGGAATCGGTGAGGCCCCGGCGGCTCCGAGCGACGACCGGCTGTCATCTTTTCGCGCAATGAGGTGGATCCGGGGCGGTTGGTGATCGGTCGGCGAGCGAGCCGATGATGAGTTCTTCAGCTGCGCACAAAAGCCTGTGCAACTCTCCGAACCATGATCGGCTCGCTGCTCTGGCTGTTTCGGTGAGCTAACGCCTGTTGGTTGAAGAGGCTCAGGCGTCACCCACAGGGGACCGCATCGTCATGCTCCTCGAGACCAGGCTCGCTTCGCTTCGCGGCCCGCGGCAGCTCGCTTCGGCTTCGCGGCCTCGGTAGCTCGCTTCGCTTCGAGCGCCGAGTGGCTCGCTCGCTTCGCAGCCGCTTCGGCTGGCCTCTCATCCTGTCTGCCTTCTTCGGCCTGAACCCGGCGTGCGCCGGGTACATGGTTTGAACGGCAGCCGCTACGGCACCGGCCTACGGTGCTTCGCCGGGCGAATAAGGCGTGCTACTACGGGGGCTTCGACATCTACGACTGGCACGGCACCAAGCCGGCTTCATTGGGCGGCTATCTCGAGGCGATGAGTTTTGCCATCTTCACGGCCGGCATCAGCTGGAAGGTGGTCAACGCGAAGTGGGACGGCATTAGGGAGGCCTTGGCGGGTTCGACATCGACGCTGTCGCGGCCATGAGCCCTGCCGATGTCGATCGGCTGGCCGAAGACCAGCCGGGTGGATGAGGAACCGGCGAGGACGTCGAAGCCATCATTGACAACGCCAACCGGATGTTGGAGCTGGCCGACGCCCCAGGCGGGTTCGACAAGTACCTCAGCTCGCATGGCGACTTCGCGAACACGGTGGCCGATCTCAAGCCGAACTCCGGCTGATCAGCGACGCCTCGGCCCCATCTACCTGGCCGCGATCGCGAGCCGGTGCCCGAGCCAACGAGTGCACCCACGCGCATGGCGGACCAGGCAAGAGGAAGCCCTAGCGACAAGCGAGAGCCGCCCAGGGGGCGGCCAAGACAAGCGAGAGCCGCCCCCAGGGGGGCGGCAAAAAGAACGTGAAGAGGAGAGTAAGGGATTTGCCGCGTAAGAGTCGCACAGGCTTTTGTGCGCAGCTGGAGCGGTAAATCCCCGTGCAAGCGATCACGAATGAGCCGCGCGGTCTACGCGGCCAAAAAAGCCGATGAGGTGGAGGTCGGGGGTTGTTGTAAAGAGTCGCGCAGGCTGTTTGCGCGCAGCTGGAGCAGCAACCCCCTACTCCACGAACCCTTCTATGACGTACGTCCACCCGGCCTTCTTGTCCCGGTGGAGCGTGATGTAGCCTGCGCTTCTCGGCGTCCACCAGCAGGTTGCTGAAGCTGCGGTAGCCATAGGCCGATTCGTTGAACGACGGCTTCTTGCGCCTGGTGTCTTTGACCATGGAGGCAAAGATGGGGTCCTTGTTCTCCCGGATGAGGGCCGCGATCGATTCCAGCAGCAGGTCGAAGACCTCTTTCTTCTCCGGGGGGATGTCGACCGCCTGGGGACCGAGGCTGGCGGGCGCGGGCTGCTTCTCCAGGTCTTCGTAGAAGATGAACTCGTCGCAGTTGCTGGCCAGCAGATCGGAGGTGGACTGTTTCATGCCCAGGCCGATCACATGCTTGCCGTTCTCCTTGAGTTTCGAGACGAAGGGGAGAGAAGTCGGAATCACCCGACACGATCACGAAGGTATCGATGTGCTCTTTGGACCAGGCCAGGTCCATGGCGTCCACGGCCAAGCGGATGTCGGCCGAGTTCTTGCCTGTCATCTGCCGGCGGGGGATCTCGATCAGCTCGATGGCGTTCTCGTGTAGCGGCCTGGTGTACTGCTTGTATTCTCCCCAATCGGCGTAGGCCTTCTTGACGATGACCTTGCCCTTCTCCACCAGACGCTCGAGGATCTTATGGATGTCGAACTCCCCGCGCCGGTGCTTGAATCCGATGGCCAGGTTCTCGAAGTCGATGAAGACGGCCAGGGTGCGTTCGGTCTCGCTCATATGGTTATCGGTGCTCCTTCCCCAAAAATGCACCAGAGGTGGGCTCTGAGGGATGAATTCTTGCACGTTTCCCCTATTCCTGGTACTGCCGTAGCCCACCCGGGATGAGCTGCGCCGGAATCGACCGAGTGAGAAGGACAGAGAGGGCGTTCGTTGACTGAGGAGGAGGCACTGCCCGTTCTTGAGGGACTTGACGCCAAAACGTACATAAGTTACGATTCGTACGCAATCACGCGACCCGCAACGAGATGGGAGAAGCGAGTCCATGACCAGTATGCCGATCACCGCCGCGCGCGACGACCTGTCGGAGGTCGTCAATCGTGTGGCCTACAGCAAGGAGCGCATTTGCCTGACTCGTCACGGCAAGGACGTTGCCTGCGTGGTCTCAATTGAGGAAGCAAGACTACTTGATCTCATCGAAGACCGCCTCGATCTCTCTGACGCGCTGGATGCTCTCAAGGAGCTGCATGAGCAGGGTTCTGTCTCCTGGGATGACCTCAAAGCTGAGCTTGGCGTCTAGCTGACGTCCATGGCTCATCGGATCGAGGTCAGCCCGGCGGCGGCACGGCAACTGAAGAAGATCGATCGGCGCGTTCTCCCTCAGATAGCCGAGAAGATCGACTCGCTGGCGGGTGAGCCAAGACCACGCGGCTGCGAGAAGCTCAGCGGGTATGACAACCTCTACCGAGTGAGGGTTGGAGACTATCGGATCGTCTATGGGGTCGAGGACCGATTGGTGGTGGTCGTAGTTCTCAAGGTCGGAAACCGAGCCGAGATCTACCAGCGCATTCGTGAGAGCGACCTGGACTTTCTGCGCAGCTTGGTTGGCAGGTAACTCCAGCGAGAAGGCCTGCGCAGTCCAAACGAATATCGGCGTGCGGCGGCGAAGCGGTGGCCTGCGCGGGCGCGACCGAGGCGCCGCCGGAGTTAACGCCTAGAGTAGCTCTAGGAAGCTCTCCATCGCCTGGATGGACTTCTCCTGCTGTGGTCCCCCACGGGCGAGGGCATCGCCGTCGATGGCCAAGAAGGGGATCCCGGCTTCCATGAACGCGGCTCGCACCACCGGCACCGAGCCCAGCCCGTGGCGGCAGCCCCAATGATTGAAATGCACCGCCCCATCCACATCGAGCTGCTTTGCCAGGGCGACGTTGAGTCGGGCGCGCCTGGCCGAAGTGCCCCAGAGGGTGTGGTCTGTCAGCCGTTTGGCCAGACCCGGGAACGGATCGTCGGGATCGACGGTCTCCAGATGCATCTGGCCCATCTCTTCGAAGATCACCACCGCTTCGTGCTTCTCCAGTAGGTCGAAAAGGTCCTTGTCGTGGTGGGGAACGGTGTGGAGCCACAGGAGGCGTTTCAGTTTGCGGCCGCCATCCAAGACCGGTGCCATGAGGTCGCGGCGGCCGCGCTCGGTGAGCAGGCGCTCGAAGTCCTTGGCGCCCACTTCGGTTCCCCAGAGTAGCTGTCCCAAGAATACGGTGGCGAACGTTCGCCGCCCGTTCATCTCGATGCGGCCGGCCAAGCGCTCTTCCATGATGTGGCCCCAGGCCGCGGAGGCCCGATTGGATAGCCGGATGGCCTTTTCGAGGTCGGGGGTGCGGCCGGTCCAGCGGCCGATGTCGTCGTGCAACTGCCGCAGCTGTTCGGCCACGTCGGCCACTACGGCGGGCGCAGCTTCGCCCTCGTCGGGCGGCAAGGGCACCCGGATCTCTCGGAAAGGCACGTTGTGCTTGGTGGCCAGCAACTCCAGGAGGCACTCTTTCCCGAGGCAGAGCGGCGTGGTGCCCAGGCACATCGAGGGAGCGGGCAGCATGTCGTTCTCCACGGCCGCCAGGGCGATGCGGTGGTAACTGCAGACGTCGCGCGCCAGCGGCATGCGCGCGGCCGCGGACTCAACTGGGTCGCGTAGGTCGCTGCCGGTAAGGGTGGCCGAGCCGATCTCAGGGATCATGGGGGTGATCCCGTAGGAGCTGAGCAGCTCGGTGGGGAACAGGTAGGAGACCCAGGGCACGATGGCCCCGGGCTTGAACAGGTCCAGCGAGGCGCTGAGAGCATGCAGCTCCAGGTAGCGCCGGGCGGTGCGGGACTGCAGGGCCTTCCACCGGATCTGCGACAAGTAGGCGGTGCGGATGAGGGAGGCGCTGAGGGAATTGCCGGTGACGTCGGCCATGCCGGGCATCGTGACTAGTCCTCCTCGTCGGCCGCGTCGCTTGCGGCGAAACCGGTGTCGAGGAGATCGTCCAAGAGGTCGTCGTCGAGCAACTGGGCCTCCAGGAACGCCTCTACGCGGGTGCGGAGTGGGCCGCTCGCCTCGAACGGGAAGCCCACCTCGATCTCTAGGTAGGGGAGACCGCGCTCTTCGGCCAATCGGGAGACCAGCAGGGCGTCGTACGCTCCGGGGTCGCAGAAGCTTTGGCGGGCGTAGATCACCGACGAAGGTCGGGTCTCGTCGAGGCGCCGGATCAGGTGGTCGCGCCGGTCGGCGGTGGAGCGACGTGGGCACATGCCTATGGTCAGCAGCGCGACGGCGAGGTCCACGTAGTCACCGGTGGTCTCGGCGTTGCTGTCCGCGGCGATCGCCACGCCGGCTTCGGCTGCGGTCGCCCCGGCCGGGGCGCCGGCCCTCGGCGCCGCGAGGGCCGCCAGCGGCTTCCGGCGCTCCGGAGACGTGCACGAATCAAGGCCGGCGATCTCGGCCCCCAATTGTCCGACGAGGCGCAGCAGCGAGTCGTCGCTGAGCGGTCCGGCTACCACGAACACCCCGCCGGGGCGCGGGGACGTGGGGTACTCCAAGCCGGCGGCGGCCGGGGCGTTGGCCTCGCCGGCGTCCAGTTCCCCGGCGCTGCGCTGCAACCTGTCCCCGAGCCAGTCTTCCATCCGGGCCAGGTCGGCAGCCAACGTGCGAACGGCGCCTTCCCCCGACGTGCGAGGCATCGAAAGCACGAACACGCGGCCCGGGTAGGTGGCCTCCAAGAGATCGCCCATCCGGCGCATCGCGTCGCAGCCTCCCGGCACCAGCAGGCAGTCGTCCTCCGGCGCATCGGCGAGCAGTTCGTCCGCGGCGGCGACCAGTTGAGTGACGTACGGGCAGGTCATAGGATGGATGCTGAGGGCGGCGCGCCGGGCCGGCGCCGCCGGATCCTGCAAGTAGTCGCCCAACCAACGGGGCGAATAGCCGCCGCGGGCTACGAGCTCGGTGGGGAGCAGGTTGCAGGTGTAGTAGGCATTTGCCATTCGAACGGGTAGCTTAGGGCTCCGGGAGCCAGAAGGCAAGTGCGGCCACTTGTCTTGGCGCCCAAGTGTGCGATATTTTGCCACGGAACCTTACCCACGGAATCCCGGGACGGCGCGCGTCGGCGACAGGGGAGGGCGAGTGTCAGACATCAAGACCATAATCGCTCGCAGAGCCGCTCGGGAGCTTCGAGACGGCCTAGTGATCAATCTGGGGATCGGGATCCCGGGCCTGGTGGCTGACTATGTCCCCGAAGGGGCAGACGTCGTCATCCACACCCAGAATGGAGCCATAGGCGTGGGGCCGGCACCGCAGTCCTTCTGCGCGGATCCCGACCGGGCCAACGCAAGCGGCCGGCCGATCACGCTCCGGTCCGGAGGTAGTTACTTCGATACGAGCACCTCCTTCGCCATGATCCGGGGCGGCCATGTGGATATGTGTTTCCTGGGCACCCTGCAGGTGGACGGGGAGGGAGACATAGCCAGCTACGAGATCCCCGGCAGGACGGTGGCCGGCATGGGCGGGGCGATGGACCTGCTGGCCGGGGCCAAGATCGTCAACGTATGCACCGAGCACTGCTCCAAGGACGGCTCGCCCAAGCTGGTCGAGAAGTGCACGTATCCGCTCACCGGAGCGGGCGAGGCCGACGTGATCATCACCGAACGGGCGCTGTTCCGGCGCCACCCCGGCAAGGGCTTCGTGCTTGAGGAAGTCGCCTGTGGCTACAGCCTGGATGACATCGCTGAGTGCACGGAGATGGACTACGCGGTTTCCGATACGGTGAAAATGGAGGCCTATGGCCCCGAAGGAGACGGATAGTCCCTTGACCGCGTCCGGCGCCGAAGGCCAGTGAAGCCGTCGCCCCACCGATTCTCCAGAGGGGCGCTGCGGCACGTCTTGGTGGTCCTCGCGGTGGTGTTCTGGATCGGCGCCGTCGTGTATCCCGATCCGCGTCCGTTCGTCACTTCTCTGGCCCGTTTGAAGAACCCGCCGGTGGACGCGCAGGCGGTGGCCGGTATCGCCGCCGGCCTGCCGCGCGACTACAAGACTATCGAGGACTTCTCCTTGCAGTACGTGGTCTACAAGCCGGCCTGGACCGTGTACGGCCTGCCTTGGTACTTCCCCACGGTCAGCGAGGCGGTGCGCGATCGGGCTGGTGACTGTCAGGCCAGGGCGATAATCGCGGCCAGCATCTTCGAGGCCAAAGGGATGCCGTACACCTTGCGCTACTCGTTCGACCACGTCTGGGTGGACTATCCCGGCAAGCAGTTCGCCGACATGGAGGATCCGGCGACGTCCTTCGTCGCCGACTCGGGGAAGGGATGGCTGGCCAGCCTGCCGGACCGGATCCCGCTGTGGTCCATCATCAAGGTGCGCATCGCCTACCACTGGACGCCCATGCCGCTCGCGCAGAAGATCATCCTCTTGATGGGGTCACTGCTGATAATCGGCTACGGGGAACGGCGGCTGCTGCGCAGGATGGCGCGAGCCGTGTGGCCCCGGCGCAGTCCCTTCGTCAGGCTACCTTCGACGAGGACTGGGATCCGCCGGCTTCTGGGCTAGGAGCCTGCTAGCGAACGGCCGGTTCCGCGTGGGGTGCTTTCGCAGCCACCATTCGGACGCTACGGCCAGGGCGGCGAGAGTACCGATGACGATCACGTTTTCCATGGGACCCCCTGCGGTCGGGTGCACGGTCCTGGTGCTGGTCAGGTGTTCTCCGTCCTTCTCGCGTCTCCTGCCTCACTCAACCGCCGTTCGAGCTCGGCGATCTTCTCCCGCAGCTCTCTCACTTCCGCCGAACCGGCATCGGCTACGCGAGGCGCTGCGCCCAAGTCGGCCGCCCGGCGGCACGCCCTGCCGGTCTCGATCGACTCCATGGCCACCATGGGCTCGTACTCGTTCTCCCGCACCAGCAGGCTGAGGATGTCCCAGCGGCTGTAGAGGCCGGTGATGTTGATGATCCCCCGGGCCATCTCGTTCACCTTGAGGTCGATGTCGCCGTAGACGATGGTCTCCACGTCCCGCACCGGTCCCGTCACTATCTCCCCGAACGGGTTGATGATGGCGCTACCGCCAAAGCTCTGATAGAAGCTGGTGTTGTCGTAGAAGTCCTTGGGCCGCTTCTCCGGCGGGATGTAGCTGGACGCGAGCACGCACCAGCAGGCGCCGTTGACGGCCACGGCCGTGGTCGTTGCCGGTGTGACCCAGGGCAGCTCCTCGGCTCCGCCCAGGTATCCCGGCCACAGGGAGCAGTTCACCTTGGTGCCCTGGACGATGTAGCACTGGTGGAGGAGCGGCTGGTTGTGCTCACCACAGATCAGGCCGCTGATCTTGCCGAAGTCCATCTCGGGGATGCGCAGGTTCTGCGCCGCCGTTGCCCCGGGTGTGGATCATCAGCTCCTGGACGGTGATGTTGATCTTACGATGCGTCCCCAGGATCTCGCCCCGGTTGTTGATGTAGAGGATCGAGTTGTACTGTCGCCCGCCGTACTTCTTGTCCCGCTCGTTGATCCCGATGACCACGTTGGCGTTGGCTTGGCGCGCCGCCTTGCACAGGATCTCGGTCTCCTCGCTCGGCACCTCTATGCCATGGCGCAGGTACTCGGCCCAGATTCCCGTGTACTCCGGGCCCTTCTCCAACTGCAGGGCGAAGTGGCAGTAACCGGGGAGGTGGAGCTCGGGGAAGACGATCAGCGTAGCCCCGTTGGACGCCGCCTCCTTGATCTGCTTGACGGTGTTGTCGAGCGTGGCGAGCGAGTCGAAGTAGACGGGCTTGTCGCGGTATTCGGGAGCGACCTGCACCGCGGCCGCGGTGAACTTCGGGTATTCCTTGAGCACGACGTCCTCCTTCTGGCATCCGGTGGTCAGTGGAACCGGCCTCGCGTAGTTTTAGCACAGAAACGAGCCGAAGATGCCGGCGAGCTTCTTCGCCCGGGGCATCGACCATCCCTCTCGCGCTCGACATCGCGACGGACTACTATGGCAGTGGTGAAAGCCGACACAAAGGGGGTTGCCATGCCGTCTCCGGTCGACATCCACCCACGGAGGACCCGTTCGCGCGGGACTCGTCCTACGCGCGGGTTGCGCGCCCGGGCGATCCGGGCCGCGTGTCCAGCGCGCTCCGCGCTGTTGGTGGTTGTGGCTGCGGCATGTCTGCTGTCTCTGGCCACGCTCCTTCCCGCTGACGCAGCCGCGCTCGTTCCGCTTCCGGGTCACACCGACGGCTGGACCCAGGTGATCAACGGCGGATTCACCGATCCCGAACAATTCCTACGTCGCGTCCTCGCGAGTACAAGGGCTACTTGTATCGTCAGCACGATCGCGAGCAAATCCGGGAGCGTGAATTCTCGGGCAGCGACAAGATGGGCGGGGACATCTTGCGGTCGGCGGACGGGATCACGTGGGAGCAGATAGGAAAGCCAGGGCTGGGAAATCCGCAGAACACGACTTTCCGCTTCGTAGTCTTCAAAGACAGGCTGTACGCGGTCTCCGACAACACTCAACGATCACGGCCTCGAGATCTGGGTCACCTCGGATGGAGCGGAGTTCACCCAGATCGAAAAGGGTGGGTTCGGAGACAAGGACAATGCGACGCCCGAGCCGTTGGTGTTCGACGATCGCCTGGTCCTGGGTGTGAGCAACAGCACCACCGGCGCGCAGATCTGGGTGTCCGACGACGGCGAGAGCTTTCGCCAGGTGATCGCAGGCGGCATGGGCGGCAAGAACAACAGCGGGATCAGCAGTCTCGGTCGACCAGCGCGATCCCGGCTCCTGTTCCGGGCAAGCTCTACGTCGGCGCGGCCAACCTCACGGAGGGCGGAGCAGATCTGGCGTACCGCCGACGGATTGGAGTGGGAGCGAGTAGCGGCCAACGGTCTGGAAAGGAGCGGTAACGTGCTTCTGCTGCCCTGATTGGTGTTCCAGGACCGGCTGTACGTCGTCGGCTGGGGCAGCGGTCCCGACGTCGGTGTCAGGGGATCGAGGTCTACCGCACGAGCGACGGAACGACCTACGAGAAGGTGGTAAGCGACGGCTTTGGCTTGGGCGGCGAGCGGAACATCCTGCGGTACTCTGACCGAGTTCAAGGGAGAACTCTATCTCACGACCAACACTTGGGACCCGCGCAACCTGAGCCCCGATCAGCCCTCCGACCGCGCTGGCGCCGCGCGGGTTCCAGCTCTACAAGTCCACCGACGGTAAGCAGTGGACCCAAGTCGGGAAGGACGGTTTTGGCGCCGACAGCAGCTCATGGCCTATGTAGCGGTGTTCGGGGAGGACGCCGTATCTGGCGGCGTTACGATTACCACCGTGGAAACCAACTGTGGCGCTCGTCGGACGGCACCAAGTGGGAGCTCATGTTTCAGGAACCGGTACCCAGCTGGTTCGACGAGGGAGGTGGACCGTCGAGTTCCAGGGGCACGTGCTTTGGCATGACAACGACCTCAAGCGGGGCTTCGAGCTCTGGCGTACCGACGCGGTGGCTGGTCGCGGAGACGACGACTACCACGCGTCAGCGGGGACACATCGACCACGACCGCGGGCCCCGGCTCGGGCGGCGGCGCACCACCGATGGGACCGCTGGCGGCAGCACGGGAGGAACGGGCTACAGGCGGGACAGGACGGCAGCGGCGATTCCCAGGGTGGCGCCAAGGATGAGTTGGGAGCAGCCTCCGAGGGGCTTTCCGGAGGGATATTGGCGCTGATCATCGTCCTGGCGGTGGTGGCGGTCGCGGCCATCGGGGTGGCGGCGTACGTGTTTGGGACCTCCCGAGGGCGGAGCGCCCGAGGGGCGGCGAGGCCTGGCTCCGCGGAGACGCTGTCGGCCAGTCAAGCGGCGTCCGCCGGCCCACCCCCCGCGACTCCCAGCTTCTGTCCCAACTGTGGGTCGGCTTTCACTCCAAACTCGACGTACTGCGCGGGATGCGGGAACAAACGGTAGGAGGAAGCCCCACGCAGACGTCGTTGGCGCTGGGGGAAGGTCTCGGCTTGCAGCCGCCCCGAGCGTCCACTAAACTGAAGCGACCATGGAGAGCAGAACAGGATCCCAGGCTCCGCCCGCCGCCGGCCCGGTTCGCCGTGCCGGATGATCGCGCACGCCATGCTCTCGTTCTCGACCTCCTCCTGCTGCTCCCCCGCTAGGGGGAGATACTCGCGTAGCCGGCGCCATCCGGCATATCAGCAGCCATCATCGGTAGGAGCAGCCAGGAGGTAGAGAGCCATGTCCATGACCAACGCAGCCGCGGACAACGCATCCGCGTCAGGCACATCGGCGACCGGCGCGTCTGCGGCCCGCACCCCCGGCCAAAGCGGTCGTCGCAATATCGGCGTTCCCGTCGTCTTCTTCGACACCACGCTGCGCGACGGCGAGCAGTCGCCCGGCAGCAGTCTGAACGCGTCCGAGAAGCTGGAGATCGCCCATCAGCTGGTGCGCCTGGGCGTCGACGTGATCGAGGCCGGCTTTCCCGCGAGCAGCCCCGGTGATTTCGCCGCCGTCCAGGCCATCGCCCGCGAGGTCAAGGGCGCCGTCATCTGCGGCTTGGCCCGTTGCATCGAGAGCGACATCCGCACGTGCTGGGAGGCCATCAAGGACGCCGAGCGCCCGCGCATCCACACCTTCTGCTCTACCTCCGACATCCACCTCGAACACCAGATGCGCAAGACCCGCGCGGAGGTGCTCGCGCTCACCCGGGAGATGGTCGAGCTGGCCGTTTCACTCTGCCCGGGGGATGTGGAGTTCTCCGCCATGGACGCCACCCGCTCCGACGTGGACTTCCTGGCCGAGGTGCTGGAGACTGCCATCCAGGCGGGGGCTACCACGATCAACGTGCCCGACACGGTGGGCTACACCCTGCCTACGGAATACGCGGCCCTCATGGACCAGCTCTTCGAGAAGGCGCCCAGCCTGGAGAACGTGGTGCTGAGCGTCCACTGTCACAACGATCTGGGCGTGGCCACGGCCAACTCCCTGGCCGCAGTGGAGCGAGGGGCCACCCAGGTCGAGGTGGCGGTCAACGGCTTGGGCGAGCGGGCCGGAAACGCCGCGCTCGAAGAGGTGGCTATGGCTCTGGTCACCCGCCGCGACATCCTCCAGCGACCGACGAACATCGTCACCACCGAGATCTTCCGCGCCAGTCGCATGGTGTCGAGCTTCACCGGGCACATGGTGCAGGCCAACAAGGCGATCGTGGGCAAGAATGCCTTCGCCCATGAATCCGGCATCCACCAGGACGGGCTGCTGAAGGAGCGTTCCACCTACGAGATCATGCAGGCCGAGGACATCGGCCTGACCGAGTCCGACATCGTGCTGGGCAAGCACTCGGGCCGCCATGCGCTACGGTCGCACCTGACCGAGCTGGGGATCCATCTGGAGGGGGCGGAGCTGGACGAGGCCTTCCGCCGTTTCAAAGTGACGGCCGACAGGAAGAAGGAAGTCACCTCCGCCGATCTGGAGGCCCTGGTGGGCGAGGAGATCCGGGAGCGCGAGGATGTCTACTCGCTGGATCATTTCTACGTTTCCGCGGGTACGGAGATCATCTCCTCCAGCCAGGTGGGGGTGAGCAAACAAGGCGAGCATCAAAGCGGAAAGGCCTTTTCGGGGGGATCGGTGGAGTCGATCTTCATGGCCATCGACGACGCGGTGGGCGTGAATGGGAAGCTCCTGGACTACCAGGTGCGCTCCATCACCTCGGGCAAGGACTCGCTGGGCGAAGTGCGGGTGGTGGTCGAGGTCGAAGGCAAGCGCTACGCCGGCCAGGCGGTGGCGATCGACGTGCTGGAGGCGTCGGCCAAGGCCTACGTGCGGGCTCTGAACAGCGTGGCCACGAAGCGGGAGGCCGGCGGCGCCAAGGGCGACCGGGTGTACTTGTAGCGGCACCGCCCGACCCGGGTCCGGGCGGGGCGAGTGCTATGGAACTGAGAGAGGTGCGATCTCGATGAGCGATTTCGCGGATGATCACGCGGGGACGGGTCCCTTCGGCGCTTGGACGATCCTCGACCTACCCGGGGGCGCCTGCCGGGTGGCCGATCTGGGCGCGCTGGCCCGGGCGACCGGGCGCGATCTTGGGCGGTTGCCTTACTCCATCCGCGTCCTCCTCGAGAACGGTCTCCGCCATTGCGGCCGGGGAGTCGTGCAGGAGAAGGACGTGCTGGCCCTTCTCGATTGGGACGCCACCTCTGCCGAGCGCCCCGAGTTCGCCTTCATGCCCGGCCGGGTGTTGCTGCAGGACTTCACCGGCGTGCCCTGCGTGGTCGACCTGGCGGCGCTGCGCTCGGCCATCGCCCGGAGCGGGGGCGACCCGGCGGTCATCAACCCCAGCGTGCCCGTGGACCTGGTCATCGATCACTCTGTGCAGGTGGACTACGCGGGCGTCCCCGACGCCTGCAGCCGCAACATGGAACTGGAGATGCAGCGCAACGGCGAGCGCTACGCGCTGCTGCGTTGGGCTCAGGGTGAGTTCGGCAACCTGCGGGTGCTGCCCCCTGGGGCGGGCATCTGCCACCAGGTGAACCTGGAGTTTCTGGCCGAAGTGGTGCGGCGAGATGGGTCGCGCGCCGCGCCCGGCCGCGCGGTCGCCCGCGGCCGCCCTCGGACGGGCCGCGCGGGCGCCGGCGCGCCGGCGAGGCGCCGCCCGGCCTTGGCCGGCGCGGGCGCGCCTCCGTGGGCCTATCCCGACACCGTGATCGGCACCGATTCGCACACCACCATGATCAACGGCCTGGGTGTGCTGGGCTGGGGGGTAGGGGGCATCGAGGCCGAGGCGGTCATGCTCGGACAGCCCTACTTCATGCTGGTGCCGCAGGTGGTCGGCGTCCGAATGGTCGGCAGGCTTGCCGCCGACGCCACCGCCACGGACCTCGTCCTGACGGTCACCGAAGTGCTGCGCAGCGTGGGGGTGGTGGGCAGGTTCGTGGAGTACTTCGGCCCCGGTGCGGAGGGGCTCAGCCTGCCCGACCGGGCCACCGTGGCCAACATGGCCCCCGAATATGGAGCCACCTGTGGATTCTTCCCGGTCGATGGGGAGACGATCGCCTATCTGCGGCGGACGGGGCGCTCCGAAGAGCTGTGCGCTCGGGTCGACGCCTACTCTCGCGCTCAGGGCCTGTTCCGGGAACCGGGGTCGACCGACCCCGAGTACTCCTGGGTGGTCGAACTGGATCTTGCCGACGTGCGCCCCAGTCTGGCCGGTCCCCGGCGGCCCCAGGAGCGGGTTCCGCTCGAGTGCATGGGCGAGAGGTTCCATCAGAGCCTGCCTGCCTTGGCGCAGGGAAGGGACCGAGTGGCTAAGGCTAAGGTGGAACTTGATATTGGACGTGAGATAGTGCGGGACGGGGATGTGGTCATCGCGTCCATCACCAGTTGCACCAACACCTCGAATCCCGGCTTGATGCTGGCCGCGGGGCTGCTGGCGCGCAACGCGGTCCGGCTGGGGCTCAAGCCGCCGTGCCTGGGTGCGCACCAGCTTGGCCCCAGGATCGCGGGCGGTGACCGGCTACCTGGCCGAGGCGGGGCTGCTCGAACCTCTGGAGGCGCTGGGCTTCGCTACCGTGGGTTACGGCTGCGCTACCTGCATCGGCAACAGCGGGCCGCTTGCTGAAGATCTCGCTCGGGCGATCAGAGATGACGGACTGGTGGTCGCGGCCGTTCTGAGCGGCAACCGCAACTTCGAGGCCCGCATCCATCCGCTCGTGCGGGCGAACTACCTGGCTTCGCCGCCGCTGGTGGTGGCCTACGCCCTGGCCGGGACGGTGGATATCGACCTGACCCAGGAGCCGCTGGGCACCCGGGCCGACGGCCGGCCGGTGTACCTGCGCGACCTCTGGCCGTCGGCGGACGAGGTGGCGGAACTGGCGGGCGAGGCGCTCCGACCCGAGGTGTTCCAAGCGGAGTACGCGGCCGCGCTGAAAGGCACGCAGGCCTGGCGATCGATGGCCGTGCCGAAGGGCGCGCTCTATCGATGGGACGCCGCCTCCACCTACGTGCGCGAGCCGCCGTTCTTCGAGGGGTTCGCGGTCGAGCCGGCGCCTCCGGGCAACGTCCGCGGGGCCCGGGTGCTGGGCATCTTCGGCGACTCGGTCACCACCGACCATATCTCGCCGGCTGGGTCGATCGCCGCCGACAGTCCGGCCGGTCGCTACCTGATGGAGCATGGGGTGGCACCGGCCGACTTCAACACCTACGGCGCCCGTCGCGGCAACCATGAGGTGCTGCTGCGAGGTACTTTCGCCAACGTCCGCCTGCGCAATCTCATGGCCGGGGGCCGAGAAGGCGGCTGGACCATTCACCATCCCTCCGGCGAGATGCTGTCGATCTACGACGCGGCCATGCGCTACCAGGCGGAGTCGGTGCCGTTGGTGATCTTCGCCGGCAAGGAGTACGGCGCGGGCAGCTCGCGCGACTGGGCGGCCAAAGGCACGGCTCTGCTGGGAGTCCGGGCGGTGATCGCCGAGAGCTTCGAACGCATCCACCGCAGCAATCTGGTGGGCATGGGCGTGCTGCCGCTGGAGTTGGCGCCGGACGTGACCGTGGCGAGCCTCGGGCTGGACGGCTCGGAGTCGGTGGATATCGAGGGGATCGATGCCGGCCTTGTCGCCCGGAGCGGGCGTCGTCGTGACAAGTCCGCCGCGCGTCAGGCGAGGTGCTCGAGCTGGTCTGCCGGGCCCGGCTCGATTCGTCGGTCGACGTGGAGTATTTCGTCCAAGGCGGCGTGTTGCCGCGGGTGCTTCGGCTGAAGTTGGCGGAGTAGGGAGGAAACGTGGCGCCGCTTTCCAAGCCTCGGTATCGCGTCATGGGCGACCGGGAACGCTTCGACGAACGGGACAACGTGCAGTCCCGCAACACCTTGGAGCCGGGCACCAAGGACTACGACGAGTTCTACGCCAGGCATCCCGAGTGGCAGGCGAAGGATGACGCCATCCGGGCACTGCCGGGCATGGGCCAGGTGGGCAGCCCCCTGGATCTTCCCTTCCTGGGCACGCAGTACGAGTTCCTGGCCCGGCTGGGCCTCGCCGACCGGGTGGACGGCCCGGTGGCTCCGACGAAGCAGGCGATCTCGCCCGAACGGGCGGCCGAGAAGGTCAAGGGCTTTGCGAAACACCTGGGGGCGGACCTAGTGCGGATCGGGCCGCTGAACCCGCTCTACGTCTACACCCACATCGGCAAGACCTGGCACGATCCCGCCCGCTCCTTCGGCCAGCCGATCGAGGTTCCTCACAAGAGCGCCATCAGCGTGGCCGTGGGCATCGCCCCGCGCATGCTGGAGACCGGTCCGGTGCTGTCCGAGGTGGTCGAGATCATGCGGGTCTACGTCAGGCTGGCCACGATAGCGGTGACCCTGGCCGAGTACATCCGCGCGCTCGGCTATCCGGCGCGCGCCAACGTGATGCCGAACTACCAGGTCCTCTGCGTCCCGATCGCGATCGACGCGGGAATGGGTGAGCTGGGACGCCACGGGTTGCTGCTCACCAAGGAGCTGGGCAGCGCCCTCAAGTTGGCGACCGTCACGACCGACCTGCCGCTGGCCTACGATCCGCCCCGGGACGTCGGCGCGGAGGAGTTCTGCAAGGACTGCAAGATCTGCGCCGAGAGCTGCCCCAGCGGAGCCATCAGCCAGGGCGATCCGAAGGTGGTGCGGGGAGTGGAGAAGTGGGCCATCAATCCCGAGGCCTGCTTCACCGTGTGGAACGAGACCGGGACCGACTGCGGGGTGTGCGTAGCTTCGTGCCCGTGGACTAACCCCCGCACGCGTTTCCATCGCCTGATGGTGCGAGATCGCCTCGCGGAAGCGCAAGGCCGGCTGGTGGATGAGCCGGGCCGACAAGCTCTTCTACGGCCGCTTCAAACCGAGTCCGCTGCCGTCATGGTTCGAGGAGCCCGATCCGGCCTGGAAGAAGTACCGGCGACTGCTATGACTGCTATCCAGGCCACCATTCTGGGACTGGTCCAGGGGCTGACCGAGTTCTTGCCGGTCTCCAGCTCCGGGCATCTGATCCTGGTGCCCTGGCTGTTCGGCTGGCACCTGAACATGTCCCTCGATCTGCAGAAGACCTTCGACGTCGCCCTGCACCTGGGGACGTTCATCGCCGTCGTCGTGCTCATGCGCCGGGACGTGTGGAAGGTGCTGCAGGCGTTCTTCGGCAGCCTCTGGCGGCGAAAGATCGAGACGGCCGACGAGAAGCTGGCCTGGCTGCTGCTGGTCAGCACCATCCCCGCGGGGATAGTGGGAGTGGCCTTCGAGAAAGCCATCGAGGAGCAGTTGGGCCGGCCGCTGCTCATCGCCATCTTGATGATCGCTTTCGGCGCCGTCATGTGGGCGGTCGACTCGCTCTTTGCCCGGACCAAGAACCTTGGATCGCTGCGCTGGTATCACGCCTTGTTCGTGGGGGTGGCTCAAGCCTTGGCCCTGGCTCCGGGGGTGTCGCGCTCGGGGGTGACCCTGAGCGCGCTTCGCGGCCTCCGGATAAACCGGGAGGCGGCGGTGCGCTATTCGTTCCTGCTCACCATCCCGATAATCGGGGGAGCGCGGCATACAAGGGGTTGAAGGTGGCCGCCGGGGGTGGCTTACCGGCAGGCACGGGCGAGCCCTTTTTGATCGGTACCGTGACAGCCGCGATCAGCGGGTTTGTGGCCGCCTGGTTCCTGCTCCGCTACGTGCGCACCCACTCGCTCCGGCCCTTCGTCTGGTACCGCTTCGCTCTGGGAGTGCTGGTGCTGGTACTGATCGTCGCCGGTCTGCGGGCGGCGGGAGTAGCCTAGCGCCTCACGCCTTCCGTGCCGTGACGCCGGCGACGAGGAGGAGAGGGCCGATCCTGTAGATATCGTGCCACTCGATCTGGGCGAACCCGGCTTCGCGCAGCATGCTGCCGATCTCGGCCGGCGTGTGAAACCGCTCCCTGCGCTTGGGGGTGGCGAAGAAGACCCGCTGCAGGGGAATGACGAAGTGGTCGGCAAGAAGGAACAAGCCTCCCGGGACGAGCGCCCTCGCGACCTCGCGGAGCCCCTTTCCCTGGTCGGCCCAGTGGTGGAAGGAGATGGTGGAAAGGATCAGGTCGAAATGCCCGTCGGCAAAGGGAAGTTCCTCGGCCTGCGCCCGGACGAAGCGGAGCCTTTCGGGGACAGGGTTCGCGGCATCGGCCATTCTGATCATCTCCGCCGAGGCATCGACGCCCACGAGCTCGGCCTCCGGGAAACGCTGAGCGACGACGCGGAGGAGGGCGCCGGTACCGCATCCGACGTCGAGGACGCGGGCAGGGTCGGGCGCGAGGCCCGCGGCTACGTCGACCACACCTCGGTGGACCGGCCCAAAGAAGATCCGTTGGGTCCAACTGCGGTCGTACGTGGCGGCCCAACGGTCGAAGTGCTCGACGTCGCGACGGTTGCTACGGTGGGAAGCGTCGCGCTTGTCGGAGGCGGTCTCCATATTCAAGCGAGACCTTCCAGTGAATCGACCACCACTGCGTCTACGCGCATCGCCCCTCGTACGGAGTTCCCCACCACGATCTCGTCGGCACGGAGCAGCTCGTCCAGCGTGAGCGACCGCTCCGCCGCCCCCTTCTCTCGGAGGAAGTCCGCCCGCCAGATGCCGGGAAGCAGCCCGTCCTCTACCGGTGGCGTGACCCAGGAGTCGCCGAAGCGGGCGAAGACATTGGTGATCGCGCCTTCGGTCACCCGCCCCAGGCGGTTGAGAAAGAGCGCCTCCTGGTAGCCGCAGGCCCGGGCCCGCTCGCGTTCGCTGTCGTACAGGTAGCGGGCCGTGGTCTTGTGGGCGAGGAGACGGTCATTGGGATCGGTGCGGAAGGGGGAGACCATGAGGGCGATCGGCTCCGACGCTCTCTCCGGCACCGGACGGGTGGTCAGGCGAAGCTCCCCATCCACGGCGAGTTCCAGCCGGACGACCAGGGACTCGGCGCCGGCGTCGCCGCCGCGTCGGCCCCGGCCAGCGCCGACAACTCGCTTTCGGCAGACGCCCGGTCGAAAGCGAGCCCCAGCTCCGCGGCCGACGCCTCCATGCGGTCGAGATGTTGGCGCAGGTAGCGGTAGCGGGAGAGGATGGCGCCCGGCGGCGGCGCCTCTGCGGCGCGCCGGCGCCGGCTCGGCGCCGCGCGCCGCCTGCGACGCCGCCGGCCTCCAGCAGGATGGTCTCGAACAGTCCGATCGAGGCGGCGCGAACCCGCTCGGCGACCGGCACCGGCTCCCAGCGACTCCCGGTCCGAGGCAGGGCGAAAGTGGCCTTGGTCAGCGTCTCCTGGTATTCCTCGCTCGGGGTCGGAATCCCACACGATGCCCGCTCCGACGCCCAGCCGGAAGGAGCCGCGTTCGTGCACCAGGGTGCGGATGGCCAGATTGCAGGTGAAGTCGCCGCCGGGCAGGAACAGCCCCACCGCGCCGGTGTAGACGCCCCGAGGCTCGGTCTCCAGCTCGCTGATGATCTCCATGGTGTGATGCTTGGGCGCGCCGGTGATGGAGGCTCCCGGGAAGGTGGCCGCGATGATCTCCCGAGGCGTGGCGCCGCGGCGCACGTTCCCGGTGACGGTGCTCGCCATCTGCCACACGGTGCGATACGGCTCCACCGCGAACAGCGCAGGCACGTGGATGGTGCCGGCCCGGCTCACTCTGCCCAGATCGTTGCGCACCATGTCGACGATCATGAGGTTCTCGGCCCGGTCCTTCTCCGAGCAGATCAGCTCGCGGGCGAGCGCGGCGTCGTCCGCCGGGTTGTCGCCCCGGGGCCGGGTCCCCTTCATGGGCATGCTCTCGACGAGCGCTCCCTGCCGCCTCAGGAACAGTTCGGGCGAGAGGCTGAGGATCTGGGCTTCCCCGATATCGAGGAAGGACGCGTAGGGGACCGGCTGGCGCCGGATGAGGGCGAGGAAGTAGTCGAGGGGGTCGACGTCGAGGTCGAAACGGGCCCGCACGGTGTAGTTGACCTGGTAGGTGTCGCCGGCGGCTATCAGCTCCCTGATGCGGTGTATCGCCTCGACGAACTCCGGTCGGGACACGCTCAGCTTGGGCTCAGTCGCCGCGATCATGCGCGCCACCCGGGACGTGTCCACGGCGCCGAGCAGGCGGCGCCATTCGTCCTCGGAGAGTCGCCGCGCGGATTCCTCGGGGTATGCCGCCATCCAGGCGAGAGGTAGCGAGTCCGGGGTCTTGACGGTCAGCCCGAAAGCGGCTCCGGCCTCGTAGGCGACGTAACCGGCGACGTAGCAGCCCCGGGCCTGTTCGGCCCCGATCTCGTCGAGGAGCGCCGGGACCTCGTCGGCGGTCCGCGCGATCAGGACGCGGCTCGGATCGGAGAGGATCAGCGCCCCGTCCCGGCAGGCGCGCCCATCCGTGCGGCGCCCCTGCGCCTCGCCGCCGCCATCGCTGCTCGCCTCGCGCTCCCGCAGCCAGCCGCCACCGGCGAAGATGGCCGTGCCCAACGTCTTCGGAACCATCATCGTCGGCGGCTGGTCCGCGGGCGTGTCACCTGTGCTGAACCGGTCTCGGCAACGCGCTACGACGTGTAGCCGGCGAAGCTCTCGATGACCGTCTGGGCTTTGGGGATCTCCAGTTGCCCCATCACCTTGTCCATGGCGGTGATCATGGGCGGCGGCCCCACGATGTAGTAGGTCCAGGCCCCGGGATCGGCCAGCTCGGCCCGGATGATATCGGCGGTGATGAACCCGCCGTATCCCTTCCAGCTCTCCGTGGGCTTGGTGATCACGTGCACCACCCGCAGCCCGGCGATCGCCCGCTCGAACTCGTCGAACTCCTCTTTGTAGACGATGCCATCCTCGGTCATGCTCCCGTAGAACACGACAAGTTCTTGTCCCTCTATCCTGCCGGCGCCGCCCGTATCGGCCAGATACCGCAGCATGCTGCGCACGGGGGTGACTCCTATGCCTCCGGTGAGGAAGGCTATCTTGGGCGTCTCGTATCCGAAGAGGAAGCGGCCGTAGGGACCTTGGATCTCCACCTCCGCCCCCAAGGGGAGCGCGTCCAGAGCGTTCTTGAAATCCGAGCCTGTGAGTCTGGTGGTCAGTTCGATGAACGACTCGGTGGGGGAGTCGGCGTGGCTGAAATGATGGTCGAGCGGCCCGCCCGGGGAGGGGATGGTCACCGTGTACCACTGTCCGGCCTTGAACTCATACTCCGGCGGCCGGGAGAAGCGATAGCTGGTGGTGTCGCTGCTGCGCGGGATCTTCTCCAAGAGCGTGCTGGTGAAGGTCATGGCTGCCATGGACGTGGGACCTCCTGTTCGGGCTGGCGAGGAAGTGGCCCCGTTCCTGCGTTCTTCGCGGGCCTGCCTTCCTTCGGGATAGAATAGCAGCCGACCGCCTTTGGGGGCCGCGGGCCTCGGCGACGACCGCCGGCCGCAGGCCGCAGTGACAGGAGGACTGATGGAAGACGCGCTAACGGCGCAGGTGCACGCCGGCCCGGACCAGACGCCGGTGGTGGCGGCCCGCTGCACGGAATACGAGTTCGAGGCCGTGCAGGCGGCTCTGCGCCAGGCACTCGCGCCGCTGGGAGGCATGGCGGCGTTCGTGCGTCCGGGCGAGCGCATCGTCCTCAAGCCCAACCTTCTTCTGGGGGTGGCCCCCGAGCTGGCCATCACCACTCACCCGGCGGTGGTGGCCGCGGTGGCGGTGGAAGTGCGGGAGGCGGGGGCCCATCCGGTAGTGGTGGAGAGCCCGGGCGCCGGCATCGTGCACGTGAAGACGGTCATCGAGCGGATCTATCGCAAGACCGGTCTGCGCGAAGCCGCCGAGCGCTACGGCTTCGAACTCAGTCTCGATATGGAATGGGGACCGGTCTCGGTCCCCGATGCCCGCCTGATGCGCCGGCTGGAGGTGATGAACCCCATCCGAGAGGCAGTCGGGGTCATCAACCTGGCCAAGTTCAAGACCCACGCCTTCATGACGTTCACCGGGGCGACCAAGAACATGTTCGGCGTGATCCCCGGGCTGAACAAAGTGGCTTTTCACGGCAAGTTCCCCGACCCCCTGCGTTTTGCCGACATGCTGCTCGACGTGGCCGGGTTCGTGCGTCCTCGCCTCAGCATCGTCGACGCCATCGTGGGCCTGGAAGGCAAAGGTCCCGGCACGGGTGGCAAGGCCCGACCCCTCGGCTTCCTGCTTGCGGGGACCGACACGGTGGCGATGGACGTGGCCTGTTGCCGTATCGCCCGGATCGACACGGGGGCGGTCCCGGTACTGGTGGCCGCTCGCGAGAGAGGCCTGTGGAGCGGGCGCGCGGCAGATATCGACACGGTGGGGGTGCCGGTGGCCGACCTGCTGGTCAAGGACTTCCTGCTGCCGGCGCGCCACACCAGGGAGAGGGGCGACAGCCCGGTGGGCTTTGTGGAGCACCTGGCCAGGCCGATCCTGCGGGGCGGGTTCAGCCCCCGGCCGCGGCCCAAGAAGGGCCGCTGCACGCTCTGCAAATCCTGCGAGCAGATCTGTCCGGGAAAGGCCATACACATGGACATCCAGGGCCGGGTGGCCAAGGTCGACGACGCCCTGTGCATCCGCTGCTACTGCTGCCATGAGGTCTGCCCGTCGGCGGCCATCGACCTGGAGTTCACCGGGCTGGGCCGCGCGGTGCACCGGCTGGGGCTGGTGTGACGGGCGGCGCGACCAGCGCCGGCGGGCCTGCGGCGGCCGGGTCCGGGCCGCCGCGCCGCGCGCCGCGCTGAAGCGCCGGCGCCCCGGGTCGCGCCCGGGCGGGCGCGGCGCCGCCTTCGGGCCGCGCGACCCGCGCCCGCATCCGGCTGGTCGCCCTCGACCTGGACGGGGTGGTCTACCGGGGCAATATGGTGCTGCCGGGGGTGGCCGAGGCTTTGGAGGATGTGCTCCGGCGCGGACTCGACCTGCGCTACGTCAGCAACAACTCCACCGCCCACCGGGAGACGGTGTCGGAGCGCCTGGCGGGTATGGGAGTTCCGGCCGGGGTGGAGCGGGTTCTCACTTCGGGTTTCGTGACCGGGCGGTGGCTGAGGGCGCGCCTGCCTGCCGGCGCGCCGGTGATGGTGATCGGCGAGGCCGGGCTGATGCGCGAGCTTCGCGAAGCCGGCCTGGACGCTTACCATGCGGGAGAGCCCGATCGAGCCCCGGCCGGCGGATCGGCAGCCACGCCCGCTACGAGCGCCTCCGCGTTCCCAGCCGCCGTGGTGGTGGGCATGGACCGTACGTTCACCTTTGGCATGCTGGCGGCGGCGCAGGCGGCCATCAAGGGGGGAGCGCTCTTCGTGGCCACCAACCGCGACGCCACCTTTCCGACGCCGGACGGTCTCGTCCCCGGCGCGGGGGCCATCGTGGCGGCGGTGGCCACCGCCGCCCAGTCCGAACCGGTGCTCATGGGCAAGCCGTCCTTGCCGCTGGCCGAGATCTTGGCGACCATTACCGGCATCCCTTCGTCTCAGACCCTCTTCATTGGAGACCGGCTGAGCACCGACATCGCCATGGGCCGCGCCGCGGGCATGATCACCGCGCTGGTCATGACGGGGGTGACCGGCGAGGCCTATCTGGATCGGGTGCGCGTCGCGGACGCGGCGGATGCCGAGGGGGCTGAAGGGGCCGAAGGGGCCGATGGCGCCGCAGGCGAAGCCGGCGGCGCGGCGCTCCCCGACTACGTGTTGGCCGACCTGGGGGAGCTGTCCGCCTTACTCGATCGCCTTACCTAACGGCCCTCCGACCAGGAGGCCGGCGCACGAGCTATCTCGGGCGCCAGGCGCAGAAGGCGGCTATCCTCCGTTGCCAGCGGCACCCCGAGCGACTCCGCGGTGGCCAAGTAACAGGCGTCGTACGCGCTCAGGCGTAGCTTCACGGCGATCTCTATGGTCCGATCTCCGGGGAACCGTCTCCGGACGGGAGTGACCAGCTTCAGCGCGGTCGCGAAGGCGGCTTGGGCGGCTTCCAGGGAGATCCCGCCCTGTTTTGCCACCCGGGCCAGAACGTTCGCGATCTCATAGAAGATGAGAGCCGGTGCCTGCCAGTCGGGATCTATCGCGCGAAGCAAGCGTACTCGGTCGGTCTTCTCGCCTTCTACCAAGAAATAGGCGAGGACGTTGGCGTCGACTATCACCATCGTCTACTTGCGGCCCTCTGCCAGCGCCCGCTTCAACCACTCGGAGGTCAGTGGGAACGCAGGCTTGATGGGCGGTGGAAACTCGGGTTCTCCCGATGGTGCGAGGTCGAGGGCAGCCTCCAGTATCGCTATCGCCTGGCGGTTCATGGACCGATGATCGCGTTCAGCCGCCTCGCGAAGACGCTGATGAAGCTCGGGTGGCATGTCTTTGATGAGCAGCGAAGGCATGTAGAGATTATATAGCATTCATTTACCTTTGCAATAGTGATTCGCAGTCGCATCGAGGGGCGTCTGGGACGGCGCTCCGTTCCATGGCGTCAGGCTAACCGGCCCCGCGTCGGCCGGCCATGCAACTTTGGGTGGAAGATGCCGCTACGCGGAAAATGCCTCTGCGTCACCTCTTGACAAGCGCCGCTGCTTTAGTCTACTATCTCAATCAGGTTAGTGTAGTTAGGCGGGATGCATGATTCTTTCTCAGAAATCTGAATACGCGGTACGGGCAGCGCTCGAGCTGGCGAAGAAGGAAGGCTCCGGACCGGTCAAGGCGGCCAAGGTCGCCTCGGCCCAGGCAATTCCGGTGCGCTTCTTGGAGAACATCCTCGGCCAACTCCGACAGGCCGGCATTGTCGAGTCGGTGCGGGGCAAAGAAGGGGGCTACCTCCTGGGCCGGCCGGCCCGCGACCTGACGGTGGGCGAAGTGATACGCGGGATCCAAGGCCCCATGTCGGCGATCGACTGTGCGGAGGCGGAGCCCGGACGCGATTGTGCGTTGCGCCCCGGCTGCGTGCTGCTTCCCATGTGGGAGAGGGCGCACAAGGCAATGATGGACGTGTACGACGCAACGACTCTTCGAAGATCTTGTCGAACAGGAGCGAGCGGCCCATGAATGTGAAGCTGTCAACTACGCCATATAGCCCGGGTCGGCCGCGCCGGGGACACTGGGGCTCGGCGGCCATGCGAATGCACGAGCGCCGAACGAGGCGCAGCCGCGGCAACGCGCGGCCAGGTTGATCAGCATTCACGACGGTCACGACGGTTACGACGGTCACGAGAAAGGCTTTGACATGACGGACTTCGATCTCAACACCTACGGCATAGACACTCTGGCCCTGCACGCCGGGCACACGGTCGACCAGGACACTCTGTCCCGGGCGGTGCCTCTCTACCAGACCGCCAGCTACGTGTTCCGCGACACCGGTCACGCGGCGGACCTTTTCGCCCTACGGGCGTTCGGCAACATCTACACCCGCCTTACGAACCCCACCACCGACGTGCTCGAGAAGCGGCTGGCCGCCATCCACGGCGCTCCCGGCGCGGTGGCGACAGCATCCGGCCAGGCGGCCATCTTCTACGCCATCGCGGCAATCACCTCGACGGGGCAGAACTTCGTGACCGGGGACAAGCTCTACGGCGGCACCTACACCCAGTTCAGCTACCCGCTCAAACGGTTCGGGATCGAAGCCCGTTTCGTGGACTCGAGCGATCCGGCCAACTTCGAGCGGGCCATCGACGAGAATACCCGGCTGCTCTACACCGAGTCCATCGGGAATCCGAAGGGCAACGTGGACGACTTCGAGGCCATCGCCGAGATCGCCCACCGGCACAAGCTGCCTCTCATCGTGGACAATACGGTGACGCCGCCGCCGCTCTTCAACCCCTTCGATTTCGGCGCCGACATCGCCGTGTATTCGCTCACCAAGATGATCGGTGGCCACGGGACTTCCATCGGGGGCGCGATCGTGGAGAAGGGCGACTTCGATTGGAAAGGGGCCGGCAAATTCCCGGAGATAACGGAACCAGATCTTGCCTACCACGGGGTGAACTTCTGGGATGCGTTCGGTAACCACGAGAAGGCGGTGGCTCCTGGGCTGGCCTTCGTGCTCAAGATACGCACCGGCCTGCTCCGCGACCTGGGGGCGGCCATCTCGCCGTTCAACTCCTGGCTCTTCATCCAGGGGCTGGAGACGCTTGCCGCTACGGGCCCGGGCCCACAGCGCCAATGCCCTCGCGGTGGCGAAGCATCTCAAGAGCCATCCGGCGGTGAGCTGGGTGGACTACGCCGGTCTTCCCGACCATCCCGACTACGAGCGGGCCCAGCGCTACCTGCCCTCTGGGGCCGGGAGCCGTATTCAGCTTCGGGATCAAAGGCGGGCTCGAGGCGGGCAGGAAGTTCATCAACTCGGTGAAACTGGCCTCGCACCTGGCCAACATCCTCGACGCCAAGACCTTGGTGATCCAACCGGCCACCACCACCCACGGGCAGCTGACGGCCGAGGAGCAGCTCGCGGCGGGAGTGACACCCGAGCTGGTGCGTATCTCGGTAGGCCTTGAAGACATCAAAGACATCATCGCCGATCTCGACCAGGCGCTCGCCGCCTCTCAAGAGATCGTCTAGCGCGAACGTTTCGCAGGAAGGACCCAACGATGCCTACAGTATTTAGCGACAACTCCCTGTCCATCGGGCGCACGCCGCTCGTGCGGCTGAACCGGGTGGGCGGCAAGACCAGCGCCCGTATCCTGGCCAAGATCGAGGGACGTAACCCGGCCTACTCGGTGAAGTGCCGGATCGGGGCGTCGATGATCTGGGACGCCGAGGAACGGGGGCTGATCAAGCCCCATACCGAGATCGTCGAGCCCACCAGCGGCAACACCGGGATCGCCCTGGCCTACGTGTGCGCCGCCCGGGGCTACAAACTGACCCTGACCATGCCCGAGACTATGAGTCTGGAGCGGCGAAAGGTGCTGGCCTTTTTCGGCGCCCACTTGCTCCTGACCCCCGGCTCCGAAGGCATGAAGGGAGCGATCGCCGCAGCCGAAGCTCTGGCCGCCGGCGACCCCGAGCGCTACTTCATCCCTCAACAGTTCAACAACCCGGCCAACCCGGCCATCCACGAGACGACCACCGGTCCGGAGATCTGGGACGACAGCGACGGAGAGGTGGACGTGCTGGTGGCCGGCGTGGGCACGGGGGGGACGATCACGGGCATCTCCCGCTACTTCGAGCACGTCAAGGGGCAGGCGCTCTATTCGGTGGCGGTGGAGCCGGCGGCCAGTCCGGTGATCAGCCAGAAGCTGGCCGGTCTGGATCTCAAGCCGGGACCGCACAAGATCCAGGGGATAGGCGCCGGGTTTATCCCGGGGAACCTCGATCTGTCCATCGTCGACAGGGTGGAGCCGGTGGAGAACGACGAGGCCATGGAGATGGCCCGCCGCCTGGCCCGCGAGGAGGGCATCCTGTGCGGGATATCCAGCGGCGCGGCGGCGGTGGTGGCGGTGCGCCTGGCGCAGCTGCCCGAGTTCGCCGGCAAGACCATCGTGGCTATCCTGCCCGACGCCGGGGAGCGGTATCTTTCTACCGAGCTGTTCGACGAGAAGTATCTGGGGGTGCGGTAGGCGGCGTAGGCCCAGGGGCTGCCCATGACTACGATGTGTGGTCATGCCAGCATCCTACCATGCAGACCGCACCCCTGCTACGCTTCGAGATCATCCCCGGAGAGATCCCGCGGGAGCCTCATACCGCCAGCAGTCGATCCCGCACGAGATGGAGCCGGATGACCCGGGGCCTGTCGGCATCGTCCCCGAAGTGGCAGAGCACAGCGTCGCGCAACTCTGCCTGGAGGGTCTCGAGGTCGTCGGCCTCCGTAAAGATGGGCGCGCCCAGCGCGCGCGCGCCGAATACCCGCCCTCAGGCGCTTCCTCGACTACGAAAATGATCTCGTCCACGTAATCACCTCGAAGGTGGGCGAACAGGCAGCCTCATTGTACCCTCGACCGACGTCTCGGTCCCGCCGTGGTGTCATCCTACCTACCAGAGCGCTCACGCGCCTACCGACTCGTTCGCGGCTGCCGCCAGGCGTCGGTCGAAGCTGGCAAGTGGCGCACGGAGAGATCGGGCGACCGAGAGGTACGCTGCGTCGTAAGCGGTGAGGTTGGTGTCAAGTGCAAGGTGCGGCAGTTCCGCCCACTCTGGAGACAGGAGAGTGATCGGGAGACGGCGTGCAGTGCCGAGCTGAAGGTAGTCGAGGCCCTTCTATTCCCATGAGCGCCACCCTCATTTGAGGTACCGTTCTCGCAGGCGTCTCCCGACGGCCTCGTGAGCGATCCCCATGCCGGCATCCAGCTGAGCCTCGGGGGCGCGGACGTCTCGGATCACGGCGACCTCGTCGACCAGGCTCTCATACACGTCGACGTCAAGGAGCACGGCGGCGCTACGGCCGTGTTGAGTGAGGACGGACGCTTGGTGGCCCGAGCTTTGGGACGACTACGCGGGGCTGGGAGCCGAGACCTACGCGGCCTTATAGGCGCGAATGTCCACCTGCACCCCGGATGCCGCCGCTTCATCGGCCATGCACAGCACCCGCTCGCTGGTGGCGGAGTCGAGGTACTCCTCCCCGCAGTTCGCACACACCAGTGCCGGGACATCCTTTACCACGAACGTTAGCCCGTCGCGTTCAAGGGTCACGGTAGTCGTGCCCGGCTGGGTATCTCCCTGCCGGCAGATGGGACAGGTCATGCCTTTCTCCTCCTGAAATCATCGCCCCACAGGGCAGGGTCCGGCTCGTAGACAGTGATCACGATAAGCTCATCCTCGGACCGGTTGTCGGCCACGACCACATGAAGAGGCCGGGACCCGGACCATCCGAGAACCAATCGGCTTGGATACGGCTGATCGGCTGGGTACTCTTCGATGAGCAACCCTGTCCTAACGGCAAGACGCACGTCGTCGACTGAGATTCGTCGCTCAAACATTCGTTGCACTGCGTGGACTCGGAAGATTAGGTGGGCCATAGGTCCTCTCGCACTCGACGTCATGCGGCAGTGAATAAAGAATACAGCACCTCATCGACGAGGGCGGGGCCGCTGAGCGCGCCCACTTCAGCGCCTGCTCGGCTGAGCCGGCCCAAATCCCCGTGGCTCACGTGGAGGCCGGTCTTGGCAGCCGGGCAGTAAGGCTTGGGGAGAGAGCCTAGGCGGCTACAACTTCCATGACTTCGCTGGTAGATGAAGGTTCAGGGATGAGTAGCCCCCCTTCAGTCCTTCGAGATGGAACTCGACGGCCTCACGCATCAGCGCAAGGACTTCTTTCTTCGTCTCCCCGACGGCGATACAGCCGGGAAGATCTGGCACATGAGCTCCGTAGGACCTAGGACCTTTCTCAATGACTACCAGATACCCCATGTTCGAAACCATCCGTCCGCGCGGATGAGCACGATGAGCTCGTGTACTTTCATTCGCGCCCAGTGTACTCGGGGGCGCGGAGCCCGAGCACTACCTGGAGGTTGGGCTCCGCTCGACCCTCCGCAGGACCCTTCTTCATGATAGTTTGCAGGGAAACATGGTTCGCTGGAGACACGGCGGGTGGCGCAGGCAGGCGGGCGGGCGGCGCCGCCTAGGCGCCACACGCAGGAGGGCCGCATGAAGGAGCAGGACAGATACTCCCGCCAGACCATCTTCCCGGGCATCGGCCCGGAGGGTCAGCGCCGTCTGGGGGCCGGCTTCGCGGTGGTGGTCGGGTGCGGGGCGCTGGGGACCGTCATCGCCAGCGCGCTGGTGCGGGCCGGGGTGGGGCGGGTGCGGGTGATCGACCGCGACTTCATCGAGTACCACAACCTGCAGCGCCAACTGCTCTTCACCGAGCGCGACATCGAGGAGGGTCTGCCCAAGGCGGTGGCGGCCGAACGGCACCTGCGGGAGGCCAACTCTGCGGTTGAGGTAGAGGGTGTGGTCGCCGACTTCAGCCGCACCAACGCCGAGAAGCTGGTGGAGGGGGCCGACGTCATCGTCGACGGGCTCGACAACTTCGAGAGTCGGTTCCTCATCAACGACGTGGCCCTCAAGCTGCGGATCCCCTGGGTCTACGGAGGGGCCATCGGGTCCTCCGGGATGACCGCCACCTTCCTACCCGGCGGCCGCCCCTGTTTTCGCTGCGTTGTCAGCTCGGCGCCCGCCGGCGGGACCATGACCTGCGACACGGCGGGGGTGGTGAACGCCGTTCCCTGGATCATCGGGTCTCTGCAGGCGGCCGAAGCGCTCAAGCTGTTGATCGGCGACGAACGCGCGGCGCCGGTGAGCCGGGAGCTCGTGGTGCTGGACGTCTGGCAGCGGTCGTTCGAATCGTTGCCCCTGGCGGATTTCGCCCGGGTAGAATGCCCGGCCTGTCAGGGAACCTACGAGTTCCTCCAGGGCAGGCCGCGAACCCGGGTCACCAGTCTGTGCGGGCAGAATGCCGTCCAGATCTGGAATGCCGCCGCCGTGGGCATGCCGCTCGCCCAGATCAAGGAGCGGTTGAGCGCCCTGGGCCCGGTAGAAGGCAGCGAGCACATGGTGCGCTTCCCGGTGGGGGAGCAGGAGTTGGTGATCTTCTACGACGGCCGGACCATCGTGCGGGGCACGCGAGACGAAAAGGTGGCCAAAGCTCTCTACGCGAAGTACGTGGGGATGTAGGCGCTCGTGAGGTCGGTCTCCTACGTTCCCTGGGAAAGAATGGCCAGATACCGCTCGTAGGAGTACACGCGGTTGCGCTGCCGGCCGCTGATCTCCCGGGCGATATCGAGGTGGACGAGCACCCCCATGGCGCTGGATGCCGCGGGATAGGAGAGCCCGGCGATCTCAGCCGCTCGGGTCAGAGTGACCAGGGGGTGGGAGCGCAGCACGTCGAGCACCCTCAGCGCCGAGCCGGCCCGCCGGCCCTGCGTCTGTACGCGTACACGATCCTCGTTCGAGAGGGCCTCCAAGCGTCGGGTGGTCTCGACAGCGCCGAGGGCGGTCTGGGCGACGCCCTCGAGGAAGAAGGTGATCCGGCCTTCCCAGTCGCCCTCAGTTGTCCGAACCGAGTTCGAGCTGATCGAGGAGCCGGCCTACCCGACCGTTGCCGTCAAGGAACGGGTGGATGGTTTCGAACTGAACGTGGGCCAGACACCCTTCTTGGGGGGGTGCCTCCACCCGAGACGGCGCCCCGAGAAGTCGTACCTGCACCATTGAAAGGCACTGGGTACGGTGACAGTCTTGGACTCAAGGAGGAAGAGATGACCGTGCGCGTACTCATCGTCGATGACCAGGAACCGTTCCGAGCGGTTGCCCGGATGGTGGTCGAACTCACCGACGGTTTCGAGGTGGTCGGCGAGGCGGTGACCGGGGAAGACTCGGTCGTCAGCGCGCGGGTCCTGAAGCCCGATCTGGTCTTGATGGACGTGAATCTCCCCGGCATCAACGGCCTCGAGGCCACCGAGCAGATCCTGGCCGAGCCGACTCCTCCCGTGGTACTCGTGCTGTCGACCTACGAGCCGGAGGAGTACGCTCCCCGAGCCGCGGGGGTGGGGGCTGCGGCCTACATCCCCAAGTCGGTCTTCGATCCGGAGGTACTGGCCGGGGCGTGGGAGGCGGCCGGATCGGGAACGCGCGGGGCGGACGTTCAGGCACGGCAGCACTCGTAACGACGGGAAGGAGAGGGATGATCGTGGACGTACTTGAGGTTCGCGGACTGCGTCGCACGTTCGCTTCGCACGAGGATGAAGGGGCACCCGTGCGGGCCCTGCGCGGCATCGATCTGACGGTGGCCGAAGGCGAGTTCGTGGCCATCATGGGGCCGTCGGGGTGTGGCAAGTCGACCCTGCTGAATCTGGTGGCGGGACTCGACAGCCCGACCGAGGGCACGATCAGCGTCGGTGGCGAGGACGTCACCGACCTGAACGAGGACGGACGCGCTCGGTTCCGTCGCAAGCACATCGGCATCGTGTTCCAGTTCTTCAATCTGCTCGAAGGCATGAGCGTGCTGGAGAACGTCACCCTCCCGTCGATCATCGCCGGCTCCTCTCGCAAGGCGGCGGAGGCGCGGGCCAAGGATCTGCTGGACCTCCTCGGGATCTCCGAGAAGACCTCGAAGCTTCCGGGAGTGCTCTCCGGAGGGCAGCGTCAGCGCCTGGCGATCGCGCGCGCGCTGGCCAACGAGCCCACGCTCTTGCTGGCCGACGAGCCGACCGGGTCTCTGGACTCCGCGGGCGGCGCCGAGATCTTGGAGTTGCTTCGTCGGCTGCGCGCGGGCGGGCAGACGATCGTGTTGGTGACCCACGCGGACGCGGTGGCCGAAGCGGCCGACCGGATCGTGCGGATGCGCGACGGGCGCATCGACCATGGCACCGATGACGCCGTCGCCGGGTCCGGTGACCCGGTGTTCGGAGACCTCGTCGCCAAGGAGGCCTAGCGATGCGCGCCGTCTGGACACGCGCCCGCTCCGATCTTCGCCGGCATATGCGTTCGGCGATCGTGCTGGCGGTGCTCATCGGGCTGACGAGCGCGCTGGCGCTCGCCGCCGCGGAGGGCGCGCAGCGGACCGACACCGCCTATGCTCGACTGCGTGCTGCGGTGAACGCCCCGGATGCGATCGTCGTCTCCGGCACGGGAGCCGCGGAGGCGCTGGTTCCCCACGTCGACTTCTCGAAGGTGGCGCTTCTTCCCCAGGTGAAGGCGGTGCACACCGTGGCCTACATGATCGGTGAGGGCGTCGGCGCCGATGGGAAGGCGCTCTTCGGAGGGGTCACCCAAGGCTCGCGCAACATCCTGGGAGCACCGACGGTCGAGGGGCAATCCGCCATGCCGTGGAAGGTCCTGGAGGGTCGTCTGCCGGATCCGACGCGCAGCGATGAGGTCGCCATCGGCTACATGACGCAGCTACGATCCGCAGGCGGCGGTGGGATCGACGATCGACCTGCGACTGGTGAAGGCGAGCGTCACGGCGGAAGAGCTCGCCGGCGCGGATGTCGCTTCCCGATCCCGCGGCGACCCTGCTGGGGCCGCCGATCCCCGTCAAGGTCGTGGGCAGGGTCGTCGTCCTCGATGGCAACAGCGAGTTGAGCGGGAACAACCACGAGTTCTTCGTCACGCCTGCGTTCGTGCAGCGGTACCAACCGAGCACGCTCGACGTCGACGTACGCGATGGTCACGCTGAAGAACGGGCCGGCGGACATCGCGGCGTTCGAGAAGGAGCTCCTCGCGCTCTATCCGAACGCCAGCGTCGCGTCCTCGGCAGATGAGGCCGCCTTGGTGCGGCGAGCGGTCAACGTGCAGGTGGTCGCTCTGTGGCTGGTGGCTCTCCTCACCACCGTGGTGGGATTCATGATCTTCGGACAGGCGCTCTCCCGGCTGAACTTCACGGAGTCGACCGAGAATCCCATCTTGTCGGCCCTCGGCATGACTCGCCGTCAGCTGTTCGCCGTCGCGATGGTGCGTGCGGCGGTGATCGGGGCCGCGGCGGGCGTGGTGGCGTTCGTCGGCGCGGTGGCGGCTTCGTCGCTGTTCCCGACCGGTCTCGCCCGGATCGTCGAGCCGACCCCGGGCACGAACGTCGCTCCGATCGTGATCGGAGGCGCGCTGCTCGTACCGCTCGGCGTGCTGCTCTTGTCGGTCGTTCCGGCGCTGCGCGCCGCACGAGCGCGCGGTGACGCGCAGGGCGTGGCACTCGTCGCCGAGTTCCGGCGCCCGTCGGCGATCGCGGCGTTCGTCGCCCGGTCGGGTCTTCCCGGCTTCGGCGGCGACCGGCGTGCGCCTGGCCCTCGAGCCGGGTCGCGGACGAACGGCGGTGCCCGTGCGCAGCGCCATGGTCGCGCTCACCTTGGCGGTGGTCGCGCTGACGGCGTCCTTCGGGTTCTCGGCCAGCTTCGCCCACCTTGTGGCGACACCGAGGCTGTACGGCGAGTTCGGGAACTTCGGGGGAGGCTATCCCTTCGGGGGAGGGTTCGACAAGGCGATCGCCGCGATGGTCGCCGATCCCGGCCTGTCCGACGTGACGGTGGGCAACTTCAAGGAAGCGGTGGACGTGCAGGGGCCGGGAGGATCCGTCGAGGTCAATGTGTGGGGAATGGACATCTTGAAGGGTTCGCTCACGCCGACGATGGCGAAGGGCTCCTGGCCCGTCGAACGAGGGTGAGTTGGCGCTCGGCGGCAAGACCATGCGACAGGTGGGCGCCCGCATCGGGGATACCGTGCAGGTCCGCGTCGGGGGATACCGTCGTCCCCCTCAAGGTGGTCGGCCAGGCGGTCTTCGGTACCGGGGGCTTCGGTCCGGGGCTGGCCGAAGGGGCCGGGATGACCTTCTCGCAGTTGCAGGCGTTCTTCCCCCAAGACGCGCGGACCCAGTTCTTCGCGAACCTCGCTCCGGGGGCCGTCGGCGCCGACGTGAGCGCGCGGCTGAACCCGCTGTTCGAACCGCCGGCGCCCCGGTGGCGAGCGTGGAGGACGCCAAAGCTGCGGGCCTCTACCCGAAGGAGGCCGCCGTGATCGCCGCTTTCGGGAGCGCGCAACGGATCCCCCTGGCGCTTTCGGGCCTCCTCGCGCTCGCGGCCATCGGGACGCTGGTGCACGTCCTCGTCACGTCGATCCGTCGCCGCCGCCGCGACCTTGCCGTACTCAAGACCCTCGGCTTCGTTCGTCGCCAGGTCTCGGCCACGGTGGCCTGGCAGGCCAGCACCCTGGCGGCCATCGCGCTGCTGATCGGTCTGCCGGTGGGGGTGGCGGTCGGACGGTGGGGGTGGACCCTCTTCGCGAACGCGATCGGCGTGCTGCCCGTGCCGGTCGTCGATCTGCCCCCGCTGCTCGTCGCGATACCGGTGACGCTCCTCCTGGCGAACCTGATCGCGCTCATCCCGGGCCGGCTCGCGGCCGCCACCCGGCCCGCCGCCGTCTTCAGATCGGAGTGACGTCATGAGTGCAGAGCAGCGAGCGGTGCGGCAGAGTGAGTGCCGCCGTCATCGTGGTGCTCGGCCTGGCGGGGCTCATCGCGGCGGTGTACGCGGCGGTCGTGCTCGTCCTCGGCCGGGCGCCGGTCGAAGGCGAGCGTGGTCTGCTCCTCTGGTCCATGGCCGCCTCGGCTATCGCCGTGGCGCTCGCGTTCCCGGTCCGCCGAGCGTCTGACAGCGTTCGGCCGGCGCGTGGTGCTTTCCGATCGCGGTGCGGCCGACAACACCGTTCGCAACTTCGGGAGCCACGCTTCTCGCTCGGTGCCGCTGGACGACCTGCTTCTCCAGGCGGCGGAATCTCTGCGCACGTCGCTCGGACTCACGTCGGCGGAGCTTTGGGTGGTGGTCGGCGATTCGCTGTCGCTCAAGATCTCCGATCCAGAGCAGCGGCGACCGCGGATCCCGCTGGGAGCCGCCGAGACGGGCAGCGTCGCGCGCTCGGGCGTTTCGGGCCCGGCCTGGTTGCGGGTGTGGCTGCCCGAACTGCTGGCCGACCGGGGAGATGAACCCATGGTGCGGGCGGCGTCCATCGCTCACGCCGGGGAGCTGCTCGGCATGCTCGTGGTGCAGCGACCCAAAGGGGCAGCGGCGTTCACCGATGACGAAGAGAGCGCCCTCGGGGAGCTCGCGCGACAGATCGGTCTGACGTTGCACAACGCGAAACTCGACTCCGCGCTGCAGGCGTCGCTCGACGAGGTGCGACGACAAGCGCGGGAGCTGCAGGCGTCGCGGGGACGCATCGTGGAGGCCGGCGACACGGCGCGTCGACAGATCGAGCGGGACATCCACGACGGGGTCCAGCAACATCTGGTGGCGTTGGCGGTCAAGGTGCGCCTGATCAAGCAGCTGCAGACCCAGAACCCGGCGAAGGCCACCGAACTGTTGGATTCACTGGGGGGAGATCTGAACGACACGCTCCAGGAGCTCCGCGATCTGGCCCACGGCATCTACCCGCCGTTGCTCGCCGACAAAGGGCTGGTGGAAGCGCTCGCCTCGGCGGCCCGGCGGGCGGTCTTGCCGACCGAGGTCGAGGCCGACGGTATCCGGCGGTACAGCCGGGTGGTGGAGGCCACGGCCTACTTCTGCTGCCTCGAGGCGTTCCAGAACGCGGGCGAAGTACGCCGGTGCGGACGTGCAGGTGCGCGTGTCCGTGCGCGAAGAGGGCGACGCGCTGATCTTCACCGTGACCGATGACGGGGCGGGATTCGATACTCGAGCCATGGCCCAGGGCGTCGGGTTCACCAACATGAACGACCGTCTCGGCGCGGTCGGAGGAACGCTCCGCGTGGAGTCGACCCCCGGCGCCGGAACCCGCGTGACCGGCACCATCCCTCTGCAGGAAGGCACGCAGGAGGGGGAGCGATGACGACCGGGTCGAGTCCGCTGGTCGGCGCGCCTGCTCAGTTCGCGGGAGGAACGCCCTCTTCGCGCAGGAACGCCAGGACCGCCATCACCCGACGATGCACCTGCGGCTCGCCCGAAAGACCGAGCTTCTGGAAGAGCGAGTTGATGTGCTTCTCGACGGCCCGCTCCGACAAGAACAGGCTCGCGGCGATCGCGGCGTTGTTCTTGCCGGTCGCCATCGCGGACAGCACGTCGCGCTCCCGGTCGGTGAGTTCGGCCAGCGGCGAGTCGGCCAGCGCGCTCTTGCGGGCGACCAGCGCCTCCACGACCCTGGGGTCCAGGAACGAGCCGCCTTCGTCGACGGCCTTCAGAGCGCGGACCAGTTCGTCGAGGTCGGCGATCCGTTCCTTGAGGATGTACCCGAGCTTCTCGGCGCCGTCCTTCAGAAGGTCGTACGCATAGGTCTCCTCCACGAATTGCGAGAGGACCACCACGCCGATCGCGGGGTGCTCGGCGCGGATCTGCCTGGCCGCTCGGATGCCCTCGTCGGTATGGGTGGGGGGCATGCGGATGTCGGTCAGCACCACATCCGGGCTGTGCTCCACCACGGCGGCCAGCAACTGCTCGGCGTCCTCCACGGAGGCCACCAACTCCAGCCCGTCGACGGTTTCCAGGAGTGCCCTCGTGCCTTCGCGGACGAGGTAGTTGTCTTCGGCGAATACGATGCGCATCGGCCAATGCTACAGCTCCTGCCCCTGAAGTCAATGGAACCGATGGAGGTAGCGGCATGAGTATCCGGGTGGTGCTGGCGGACGACAACGTCTTCGTGCGGGAAGGGGTGCGCGCCCTTCTGGACGCCACCGAGGGGATCGAGGTCGTCGGCATCGCCGAAGATGCGCCGACTCTGCTGGCCGCGGCCGCCGAGCACAGGCCCGATGTGGTCGTCACCGACATCAAGATGCCGCCCAACTTCCAGCTCGAGGGCATCGACTGCGCGCACCAGATCCGCGCCGAGCATCCGGGCACGGGCGTCGTGGTGTTGTCCGCTCACGACGACGAGGCGTACGCCTTGGCGCTGCTCGGAGGCGGGCAGAGCGGCCTGGCCTATCTCTTGAAGGATCGGGTGGCACAGGGCGACGAGCTGGCCCGTGCGATCACGCAGGTGCACGAGGGCGGGTCGCTGGTCGACCCCACGATCGCGGAGCGCCTCGCGGGCCGCAAGGACGCCGGGGAAGAGGATCGGGTGATCTTGGACTTCATGGCTCGGGGAGCCGGCTACGCCGAGATGGCGGAGTCGTTGGGCACGACCCAGGAGGCCATCGACCGACAGGTCACCGATCTCTTCGTGCGCCTGGGATCGGGCGCGGACCACGGCGACGCGGGCGCGGTCGACGAGCTCAAGCGTCTGCACTCGGCCGTGGTCAAGAGCGAGACCTCTGCACGCACCCTTCGCGCGTACGTGCCCCAGGGGCTCGCCGAGAAGATCGCCTCGGGTGAGGCGGGCGAGAAGATGCAGGAGGAGATCGTCGTGACGGTGCTGTTCTCCGATCTCCGGGGCTTCTCCACTTTGGCGGAACGGATGAGTCCGCGCGCCGTCGCCGATCGTGGTGGGTCGTCACCTCTCCGCCATGGCGGAGGTCGTGCAGGAGTACGGCGGCATGGTGGACAAGTTCGCAGGGGATGCGGTGATGGCGGTGTTCGGCGCCCCGCAGGCCCAACCCGACCACGCCGAACGCGCGTTGCGCTGTGCCTTGGCGATGCAGGCGCGCCAACTCGTGCTCAACGAGGAAGCCGCGACGCGCTACGAGCCGCCCCTGTTCATGGGCATCGGCGTGAACACCGGCACCGTGATCGCCGGAACGATCGGCGGCGCCGGCCGGCTGGAATACACGGTGGTCGGCGACGCGGTGAACGTCGCCTCCCGGCTCCAGGGCGAAGCGGTGGGCGGCGAGATCCTGACGACGACCAGCACCATCCACGCAGCGGGTCCCGCGATACGGTCGGAGCCCGCGGGCCCTCGACAGGTCAAGGGGCGCAATCAGCCGGTTGACACGCATCGGATCCTCCCGGGCGCCGCCCCGACTGAGCCGCCGGCATGAATCGCACCTCGGTACGCGGACGCAGGTTCGAGCGGTTCCTGCTTGGGCATGGGGATGAGCGTCATGTTGTTCGTGCTCGAACGCCGCGTGATGAAGATGCAGCGGGCCAGCAATCCTCGCGCCCATGGCTCGTGAACAGGAGTACCAATGAGTGAAGACACGGGATGAGCGGACGAACGTAGGACGCGTGGCCGTGGCCACCGACCGATCGCCTTCGGCCGAGCGGGCGGTTCGCTGGGCGGCCGCGCTCGCCAACCTGTACGGCGCCCCCTTCTTGCTCATCCAGATCGTGCTCCCTCTCAACCCCGCGGCCACCCAGGCGGGCCAGGCCGAAGCCACCCGCACCGCGGCGCTCGCGGACGAACTTCGGAAACAGGCGCGCGAACTCGCCGGGTCTCGAGGGGAAGCGCGCGTGGTGGTCGATGACGATCCTGCCCGCGGGATCCTGCGCGCGACGGAAGAAGAGAAGGTCGACACGTTGATCGTCGGCAACTCCGGGATGCAGGAACGCGCCGGGTTCCTCCTGGGGAACGTGCCGAACCGCATCTCGCACAACGCGCGCTGCACGGTGATCATCGTGAACACGACCCTGCTGGACGACGATGCGAAACCGGTCCCCGCGGCGCCCGGCGCCAGCGTCGAAGTGGTGGAGGAGCCCGCACCCAAGCTGCTCGGGCGTGCGACCGAGATCGGTTCGGTGATGGCCCGTCACGGCATCAAGCACCTGTTCGCCCGCGACAAGACCGACCCGGAGGCCACCCAACGCGAGCAGGCCAAGGGGTTGCGCGAAGCACTCGAAGAACTGGGACCCACGTTCTCCAAACTCGGGCAGATGCTCTCGACGCGCGCCGACCTCTTGCCCCCGGCGTTCGTCGAGGAACTCTCGCAACTCCAGGATCATGTCCCGCCGATCACCGAGGCAGAGGTCGTCCAGGTCATGGAGCAGGCCTTGGGAGTGCCGTGGGAAGACGTGTTCGCCACGATCGACCCCCAACCGCTGGCGGCGGGCACCATCGCCCAGGTCCACAAGGCCACCCTGGCCGGGGGGGCGAAGGTCATCGTGAAGGTGCAGCGCCCCGGTGCCAAGAACGACATCATGCGCGACCTCGGACTGCTGCAACTCTTCGCGGAGAAGAGCAAGCGACGACCCGGTCTGCGGCAGATGGTGGACCTGCCCGCCGTCAGCGAGCATCTCTCGACTTCACTCGGGCGGGAGTTGGACTTCCGCGTGGAGGCCTCCAACATCGACCGGATGCGCGGGATCCTGGCGGACTACCCCGTGCTCGGCGTGCCCGACGTCTATCACGAGTTCTCGAGCCAGACGTTGCTGGTCATGCAGGAGATCGGCGGAGTGGCCCTGCGCGACGCGCCGCACGACGAGACCACCAAGCAGGCCGCTCGGCAGTTCCTGGAGTCGTACTACAAGCAGCTCTTGACCGAGGGCTTCTTCCACGCCGACCCTCACCCCGGCAACCTCAAGTGGTGGAACGACACGCTCTACTTCTTGGACTTCGGCATGGTCGGCGAGATCAGTCCCGACGTGCGCGAGAACCTCATGATGCTCCTGCTCGCCTTCTCGCAGCGAGACGTGGCCTTCCTCACCGACGTGTCGCTCTCGCTGGCCGACGCGGGCAATCGTCCCGACGTCGACGTCGACGGATTCCGCGAAGCGCTCGGCCTGCTCATGGCGCGCTACCAAGGCCTCTCGTTGAAGGAGATGCAGATGGGCCCGATCCTCCAGGAGATGACCGAGATCTCGCTGCGCTACGAAGTGCCGCTTCCCGCGTCGCTCACGTTGACCGGCAAGGCGATGTCGCAGATGCAGCTCGCGACCGCCGAGCTCGATCCGGATCTCGATCCGTTCGAGGTCGCGAGTTCGTATCTCTTGCACCAGGTCACGTCCAACGTGCGCGGCCGGATGAACGCGCAGAGCTGTTCTACGAGGCGCAGAAGTTCAAGGTGCGCTTCACGCGACTCATCGAGTCCTTCGAAAGGCTCACCGGCGCACGGGCCGGGCCGAAGCTGCAGGTCAACTTCCGCGCCGAACGACTCGAAGCGGCCGTGGCGCGGACCGGTCGATTGCTGGCCTTCGCGATCATCGCGGGGGCGGCGCTGTTGGGCGCGGCGCATGGTCGCATCGCAGGGTCGAGTGGCCGCCTGGGTACCGATCAGCCTGGGCGTGGTGGGGGTGGCGTTCGTCGTGCTGCTGCTGCGGGACCTCGTAACGGGTCGGCGCCCTAGATAGCGTCTAGATAGCGCCACCCTCTAGGCAACCGCGCCCAATGCGCAGGCCCGGGCGGGCGACGAGGATCGTGCCGTCGAAGACCTCGCGAGCCTGGGCCAGCGACACCGCCGGATCTACCCCCGGCTCGATGTGGGTGAGGACGAGGCACCCGACGCCGGCCGCGGACGGCGTAGCGAGCGGCTTGGCGAGCGGTGAGGTGGAAGTCCAGCTCGCCGCCGTCGATGTGGGTCGCCTCCGCGAGGAAGATGTCGGCGCCGGCCGCAAGGTCGGACACGACGTCAGCAGGGCCGGTGTCACCGGTGTAGGCCAGCACGATGCCGTCCGCCGACACCCTGAATCCCAGCGAGGCGTCCACATGGGCCATGTCGAAGGCCCGGATGGAGAACGGTCCGACCACCTGCTCATCGCCTCCCGACAGCGTTCGCATGTCGAAGGTGCTCGACCACGCCTCTTCGGTCCCCGGCATCAGCGCGTGGGACACGCGCTCATAGAAACCGAGGGGAATGAGAAGTTGCATGGCAGGCGCGCCCAGCCCGCCCCAGTACCGCGCGACCGACAGGGGGAACAGGTCCGCGTAGTGGTCGTGATGCGCGTGGGAAACGCACACCGCGCCGATGTCGGCGATCCCGATATGCTCCTGCAGCCGCCCGAGAGCGCCTCCCCCAAGATCGAGGAGCAGATGGAAGCCGTCGGAGGTCAGAAGGTAGGCAGCTGCCTGTTCCGCCCGGCCCCGGCCATGATCCATCACATCCCAGAACGGTCAGCTCCACCAGAGTCCTTTCGCGCGTTTGGCCCACGATATGCCCGGCGCTCAACCGGCTGTGGCGCTGCGCCGGCCGATAGGCCAGCAGCGTATCACCCGCCGGAAGAACGCGTAGGCCCCAGGTAACTGCCCAGCGCCTGCCGCAGCGGCGTGGCTCGAAACTCCGGGAACCGTTCCGCCAGCAGCCGCCGGTCGGCGTCGGTGGCGGCGCCGCCCTGGCTCACGAAGTCCACGGCTCCGGGGGTCAACGGTCGTCCCGGCAGATGTTGCAGCAGCGCACCTTGGATTTTGCCGACTCTCTTCGGAATATGGAGGATCGGCCGGCTGCGCCCCATCGCCCTCAGCGCCAGCTCTAGGAACTCGGTGAGAGTGACCACATCCAGACCGCCGACGCCGAAGGTGGTATCGACGCTCTTCTCCTGGTTGTCGACGATCAGGGCGAATAGCCGCCCGATATCCTCGACGAAAAGCGGGGTGAGCGGGTCATTCCCGGAGCCGAAAATGGGCACGAACGGCAAGCGGTCCGAGTAGTGCAGGATGCGGTTCAGAGCCAGGTCACCGGGCCCGTACATCCAACTGCCGCGCACGATGGTCCAATCCAAACCGCTGCCTCGGATGGCCTCCTCCGCCTGCCACTTGGCGAGGTTCCAGGTGTGGGGGCTGTCGGGGGACGCTGCGATGCCGCTCATGTAAAGGAAGCGGGGTGCCCCATCGGGGAAGCGGGTCATGGCGGCTCCGGCGGTGGGCTCCCCATAGGCCTGGGCGATGGCTCCCAGCAGGTTGAGAGTGCCGTTGCGATCGACGTCCATGTAGGTGAGGCCTTGGGCGGGGTCCTCCACCGGCGCTCCGGTGAACTGGGCCGCCTGGATGACCGCCTCCACGCAGCGCACCGCGGGCAAGAGTGTGTCGGGCTTGGTGACGTCGGCTTGGATGAAGGTCAAGCGGCCTTCTGCCAGGGCGCGCCGCCCCGTCTCATGGGTGGCGAACTCCTTCATCGCCCGGGCGGTGGACCGGCTCATCGCCCTCACTGCGTGCCCGGTGTCGAGCAGATGTCGGGTGATCGTGGCTCCTACAAACCCGGTGGCTCCCGAAACCAGGATCGTCACGTCAGCACCTCCCACAGGTCGCCGGTCTGCTCCAGCCGCGCGGCCGCCGTCTTGATGGTGAATCCCCGCCCGTCGCGGAGGCTTTCCAGCTCTTCCCAGGTGACCGGCATCGAGACCGTGGCCTCCGGCGTGGGCCGAGCCACGTATGGGGGCACGATAGTAGCGCCGGGCGACATGCGCAAGGCGTCGAGGTAGACGCGGCCCTCGCGCTTGTTCTTGCGGATCTGGGTGGTGAGCAGCGTGGGATTGCGCGCCGCCACCTCCGCGAACAATTCCTCGAGCCAGGTACGCGCCTGGACGTAGTCGAGGTCGCCCTCTAGGCGGAACGCCAGGTGAAGTCCGCGCTTGCCCGACGTCTTCACCACGGGGTCTAGGCCGGCCGCCCGGAGCTGCTCGCGCAGGAGCAGCGCCACCTCGGCGGCCCGTTCGAACGGCGTCGAGGCACCGGGCGCCGGCAATGGGCCGGGCGCCGGTGCCGCCCCGGCGGGCGTGGTTCCGGGTGGGGGCGCCGCCCCGACGGGTCCAGCCGCGCCGCCGTCCTCGGGCGGGTCCACGTCCAGCACCATGACATCCGGGTGCTCGGGATCGGCCGCCCGGGCCATCTGGGTGTGAAACGTGATCGTGCCTTGATTGACCAGATACAGCAGGTCGGCCTCATCCTCTACCAGAGGGTAATGGACGATCTTCTGATGGTCTTTGCGTTCCACCGGGAAGGTGCGGAGCCAGTGCGGGAAATACGAGGAGGCGTCCTTTTGGAAGAATGATCCGTCTTCTATCCCTTCCGGCCACCGCTCCAGGGTAAGGGGACGGTTCCTGAGATGGGGGAGGAGATAGGGAGCTACCCTCAAGTAGTAGTCGAGCACCTCGGCTTTGGTGTAGCCGGGCACGGGGTAGTAGACGCGGTCGAGGTGGGTGAAGGAGACTTCCTTCTCCCCGAGGCGGAACGGGGCCACGTGGGGGCCGGACTGGGAGGTCTGCCTCACTCTTGGTCGCTCCCGACATCGGCGGCGATCTGCTCGATGGAGCGGCCCGAAGCCACAGAGTACGGGGCCTCTAGCTCGACGTCGTATCCGGGGCGAGCGGCATCGTCGCGGTGCTTCATAAGGAGCCAGTTCTTGTCCCCGCGACCCTTCATCTGCACCAGGACCCAGCTGCCGGTCAGCTTGTGCCCGTGGAGGGTGAACTTGAGCTCGCCGGCGACGACCGCCGCCTCGGGGTCTATGGGGGCGGCAGCGCGGCGCCGCGGCGGGTTTCGCGCCGCCCGGGCGCGCCGCGGCGGCCCCGGGCGCGTCCGCGCGGTGGGCGCGCGGCGCCGGCCGCCTTCCAGGTGGTGTCGGGTTCCCAGTAGCCGAAGTCCCACAACATCACGGCGCCGCCCCCGTACTCGCCCTCGGGGATGGTGCCTTCGAACGCGCCGTACTCGAGGGGATGGTCCTCTGTCATGACGGCCAGCCGCTTCTCGGCCGGGTCGACGGACGGTCCCTTGGGAACGGCCCAGGATTTGAGAACGCCCCCCATCTCCAGCCTCAAGTCATAGTGGAGGCGCGTGGCAGCGTGTTTCTGCACCACGAACACGGGTCGCGCCGGTCGCTCGGCACCCGGCGTAGCCTCGCCTCCGGCGCGCTCCGGCGTGGCGTCGCCTCCGGCCGGTTCCGCGGTGCGGCTGAAGTCGCGGCGCCGGCGATACTCGGCCAGGGCCGCTCCCGGGTCGTCGTGACTCGCTCCAGGGTTGTCATCGCCACTTTCGCCGGTCTTGGGCTCGACATCGGACACGACGCCACCTCCTTCTCGCGTGTGGGCGCTCCTCTATCTTACCCGGCTGTCCCCAGACTGTGCGCGGCGCGCGCTATAGTGGACGCCGATCATGAGTTTTTGGGCCCAGAACGAGAGAGTCTTCATCGACGCCGGGGTGTCCGTCCTGGTGCTGGTGGTCGCCTGGTTCGTCTACTGGGGCCTCAAGCACGCCATCGACCGCTTCTCCCGGCGCCGCAACCTGGCGCAGGAGGATCCGGGCGCCGAGACCCGTTTCCGCATGATCGAGCGTCTCTCCGTTGTGGTCATCTTCTTCGTGGCCATCGGCCTGGTCTTCTGGATCATGGACGTGTCGGCGCTCAAACGCCTGGCGGTGGGGATGTTCGCATCGGCCGGAGTGGCAGGCATCGCGCTGGGCTTCGCCGCCCAGACCACCATCGCCAACCTGGTCTCGGGAGTGATCATCGCCTTCGTGCAACCCATCCGCCTGGGCGACAGCGTGGAGATCGACGGCGAATACGGCACGGTCGAGTCGATCGGCCTCTTCTACACCAATATCCGCACCTGGGACAACCGGCGGCTGGTCATCCCTAACAAGCTGCTCACCGATCGGACCATCCGCAACTACACCTTGGTCGACCCGCAGATGCCGGCCCTGGTGGTGCTGCGTCTGGAGTATGGGGCCGACGTGGAATCCGTGCGCGCCCTGCTGCTGGCCGAGGCTCGGTCGCACCCGGCCTTTCTTCCCGAACCCGAGCCCTCGGTGCAGGTGGTCGACGCTGACGACGCCGGGGTCTCGGTGCGGCTGATGGCCTGGGCGGCCAGCCAGGCTGAGGCCTGGCGTCTGGCGGTCGACGTGCGCGAGGCCGTGGTGAGGAAGCTGGCCGAATCGGGGACCCCGGTGGGGGTGCGGTGGAGCCGCATCACGCCGGAGATTCAGACCCGGTGAGCGAGCTTCCGGTTACCGGCGAGCTTCGGGACGGCGACCTTCAGGGCGGCGCCGAGGCCTGCCTTCCTGAGAAACCGTCCTCCGGGCGAAAGATCTGGGGCCTCGACCGCAATGTCTTCTTCGCCGGGGTCTCGTCCTTCTTCATGGACGTCAGCTCGGAGATGGTGTACTCGTTGGTTCCCATCTTCTTGTCGTCGGTCTTAGGCGTCAACAAGTCGCTCATCGGGCTGATCGAGGGGATCGCCGAGACCACGGCCAGCATGCTCAAGATGTTCGCCGGCTGGTTGAGCGACAAACTGGGGCGGCGCAAACCGTTGATGGTGTTCGGCTACGGCATCTCCACGCTCAGCCGGCCCTTGCTGGCGCTTTCCGGTGGGTGGGGGATGGTCCTGGGATCCCGCTTCGTGGACCGGTTCGGGAAGGGGGTCAGGACGGCGCCGCGCGACGCCATCGTGGCCGACTCGTGCGATCCACGCGAACTGGGACGCTCGTTCGGATACCACCGGGCGATGGACCAGTTCGGGGCCGTGATCGGCCCGGCGATCGCCTTCTTGGTGCTCAGTCTGCGACCGGGCGGCTATCGCACCGTGTTCTGGATTTCGATGATCCCCGGGGTCCTTTGCGTGATCGTCATCGTGTTCTTCATCCACGACAGGCGGAAGAGGGCGGCGGCCGCGGCGCCGACTGGGGTGACTGGGGCCGCTGGTGGCACGGCGGTGAATGGGGCCGCGAGGGGGAGTGGGGCCGCCGGGGCGGCCGCGGCCACCGGCCGGGCGCCGCGGCCGAGCCTGCGGGAGCGCGCCGGGCGCCTGCGCGGGCCCCTGCTCGCCTACCTCGTGGTCACGGCCGTCTTCTCGCTGGGTAACTCCTCGGACGCGTTCCTGATCCTGCGGGCTCGAGATCTGCAGGTGGCGGCGGTGATGATCCCGGTGCTCTACGTGACGTTCAACTTCATCTACTCCGCGCTATCGGTCCCGGCGGGGCTGTTGGCGGACCGGATCGGCCGACGTAAGGTGGCCCTGATGGGGTTTGCGGTGTTCGCGATAGCCTATGCCTGGATGGCGATGGCCCACTCGCAGGCGGCGGCATGGGGAGTCTTCGCCGTCTACGGGATCTACATGGGTATCTCCGACGGGAATGGGCGGGCGCTCCTGGCGGAGTTCTCGTCGGGCGCGCGGCGGGGGACTGCCTTTGGTGCCTACCACATGGTGGTGGGGTTGGCGGCGCTGCCGGCCAGTGTGATCGCCGGCGTGTTGTACGACCGGGTGTCGCCGTCGGCGCCCTTCTGGGTGGGCGCTGCCGGCGCAGTGCTGGCGGGAGTCTTGATGCTCGCGCTCGTACCCGAGCCGCGGGGGAGACGCCAGACCGCCTAGAGTGATTGCATCCCTCCGTCGACGAGGTTCCGGCGAGCCAAGCGGCGAGGGTATAATCAAATCCTCGCGCCCGACAGAGTCGAAAAGAGGGCATCATGGAGAGCAAGAGATTCATCTACTACCAAGAGGGCGAGCTGTTTGTGGGCTGGCTGGAAGAGTACCCTGACTACCGCACTCAGGGCGAGACCATGGGTGAGCTCAAGAAGAACCTACAAGAGATCTACAGTGAGCTGACTTCAGGGCAGATCCCTTGCGTGCACAAGGTTGGTGAGTTGAGCGTCGTGTGAAGCGCGTCGAACTCATCCGGCGCTTGGGGTCGATGGGGTGTTTGCTCGTCCGGCACGGCGGCAACCACGATTGGTATCAGAATCCCTCGACCAAGGTCAGCCAGCCGGTGCCTCGGCACAGAGAGATCGCCGACACGCTGGCGAACCACATTCTCAAGATGATGCAATAGGGCGCGTCTCGCGCACCCTCAGTGGAAGTCTCATAGTGGGGGGGAGGCGCATAGGCATTTGCGAGCAATCCCGCACTTCTTCGATGATCGGGTCAGCCTTCATCTCTCGAGCACGGGAGACACCTGGAGCAGAACGAACTCCTGATCCCGGCCCGCGAGTAGTAGCGGCTCGGCGCTGTGGTATCATACATCACTATGGCATCATTACAGCACATGCAGCGGCTGCAGGTCCAGTTGACCGAAGAACAGGCCAGCCATTTGCGGCGGACGGCTGAGTCGGAAGGCACCTCTCAAGCGGAAATAGTCCGAAGGGCGTTGGAAGCCTACCTCCGTCGTCCGATCCGGGCCCGCGAATCGGCCGTCCGCGCGCGGGCGCTGGAGTTGATCGGAGCCTTCTCGTCGGGTCTATCCGACATATCGGAGAATCACGACCGCTACCTGGCAGGGGCTATCCTGGGAGAGGATGAGTCTACTGGTGGCGTCTGAAGAAGCGAAGATCGTCTATGCCGACACGAGCGGCTTGTATGCGACACTCGACGCCGGCGACGGGCGGCACAAAGAGGCGTCCGCCATCGTCCGGTCGCTATTGAGCGAGGGCGCACTTCTAGTGACCACCAATTACGTCGTGACCGAGCTTACCGCCCTGATACAGAACCGGCTTGGCCTCGACGTCGCCCTCCAGATGCACCGCGGGCTTCTCCCGGCGCTCGAAATCGTGTTCGTGGACCGCGGACTCCACGACAGGGCGGTAGCCGCCTGGTCAGTGGCGCGGAGGGGAGAGTTGAGCTTGGTTGACTGTGCCGGCTTTGTGCTCATGCGCGACCTCGGCCTGGTCACGGCGCTGGCGTTCGACCGGCACTTCGAAGAGCAGGGATTCGCTCTGCCGCAGCATCCCTAGCTCGCGACGCCGCCGCGCTCAGTCGAGCCGGTCGAGGATCGCCGGGATCTCCCGGTGGTCTTTGATGACGAAATCGGCTTCGGGCGGCTCCTGGTGGTCCATCGCGCCGGCGCAGCGGATGGCCACCATGCCCATCGCCTGCGCCCCGGCGATGTCGGTGCGGGGCGTATCGCCCACGTGCGCCGCCTCGGCCGGGCGCGTGCCCAAGGCCGCCAGGGTGTGCTCGAACATGCGCCGGTCGGGCTTGGGGTAGCCGGTTTCATCTGAGAAGGTCAGGGCTTCGAAACACGCCAGAAGGCCGTCCTTGTCCAGGAACTGCCGTAGCACCCGCCCTGGCGTGAGGCTGGTGTCGGAGATCACCCCCAGACGGTAGCCCGCGGCGGCAAGAGCGGGGATTGTCTCCAACGCCCCGGGCAGCAGTTGGAGGGGAGCCAACAGCGAGGCGTCCTCGATCTCCAGCACGGTCTGGGCGATCAGGTCGCGATCCACGGCGGCGGGGTCGAGGTCGAAACGCGCCAGTAGGTACGTCACCTGCTCTCGGGCGCCGAAATGCGCGCCGCTCGTCCAGGCTTCCAAGTAGGCGTCGAAACCCGACCGGTACGCCTGCTCAAGCTCGTCCGCGGATGGGTGGACGTCGCACGCTGCCAGCAACTCACTGAGCACCTGCAGTCGTCTCGGCCTTGCTCTGTCCATAACTCCGCCGTCGGCAGAATAGAGAGTGTTCCAGAAATCAAAAGTTATGGCGGTCATCCGACCACCGGCAGTCTTTTGGGGCACGTCACGCTCCTATCGAGGGGCTTCTCCGCTCCGGATGTGCAGGGCTCGGGAGCTCCGCCGGGAAAGTATAGAGGTTGATGAAGTAGTCATGGCCCCACGCGCGGCGGGCGCTCTGTCCGCGGCCGGGGCGGACCTAAGTAGGCTCGGGGTGACACATGCTGGTATCCTTCCTCACCATGAAGACGAGGTCATCGAAGCTCCTGGGGCTTCTTACTCTCACTCTTGCCCTGGTAGCATTTCTCACCGGAGTCGTCCTGCAGCCGCGGATGGCACAGGCCCAGGCGGCCGGTTTCAGCGACGTGCCGGCGTCGAGTCCTTACCATATCCAGATCGAGACCTTGACCCTATTGGGCATCATAGAAGGCGCGCCGGACGGACTCTTTCATCCCAACGCGCCGGTCACTCGCCAGCAGCTCGCCAAGATGGTGATCCTGGCCATGCGCATTGGTGTGAGCGAGGCGGACGAAAGCGCCTTCGGAGACGTCAAGAAGACCGCCGACGGCACTCTCTATCCCGATCACTACGTGGCCGCTGCCGCCCGGGAGGGGATCGTCACCGGCTACGAAGGGCCAAAGGGACCGCTGTTCAGGCCGGATGCGTCCATCACGCTGGCCCAACTGGTGACCATGGGGACCAGGGCCACAACGAGGTCGCTGGTCGTGCCTCCGGATTCCTACCGGTCGGCGTGGGGCAGTTTTGACCCCAAACACAGCGTGATCGCTCGGGTGGCTCAGTACAACGGCCTGCTGCGGGAGCTGGCGCCTCCCGGGTCGACCCTCAAGTCGATGTCACCGTTCCGCACGGCCACGCGGGCCGAAGCAGCCGCGGTGCTTTTCAACATCATGGGCACCGACACCGCCGGGTTGAACGGAAGATTCCTGGGCGATTCCAGCGACCTGGTGCGCTACTTCCGCGAGCACAGCGGGGGATGGCAAGTTCTCTGTGTCGCTGGAGGTTTTGGCGAAGCTGTACGTCGACTATGGGAGACGCTTCGGCATCCGCGCCGACATGGCCTGGGCACAGATGATCCACGAAACCGGTTACGGCCAGTACGGAGGCGACGTCAAGCCCGAGCAGAACAACATGGCCGGCATCGGGGCAACGGGCGGCGTGCCGGGCAACTCGTTCGCCACCGCGGAACTGGGCGTGATCGCGCAGTACGCCCATCTGGCCTGGTACGTCTATCCACCCACCTGAGCGATCCGTACTGCGTGCTGGTCACGCAGCCCGCGGACGGTCCGGTCACGACCCCCGGGGACCCGCGCCACTTCGTGCAGCCGAACGGCAGCCCGCACAAGGGGAATGTCCGTACGGTGTATGAACTGAGCGGCAAATGGGCGGTCGGGCCGGACTACGGGGCGGCCGTGCAGAAGAAGGCGGCCGGAATCGTTCTCAGCGTCGGGCTCTGGTAGCGGCGGC
>CAWEJM010000027.1:0-23919 GCA_963809395.1 uncultured Actinomycetes bacterium
GCCGATGGCGCGACCGTCGTGGTCGTGGGGGCGGCCCCGCGGGCTCCTTCTTTGCCATTCGCGCCCTCAGGCGGGCGCGCAGCCTGGGCCGGAGGCTCGATCTCGTCGTCCTCGAGAAGAAACGGGAGGTCTGCTTCTATCAGCCCCTGGTGCCCTGCGGCTCGTGGGAGGGCTGCAACTACTGCGCAGGCGGTATCTCTCCCAGACTGGCGGACGTCCTAGAACAGGACGACCTCGCGCTGCCCGACGACGTCGTGGAGGGAGGGCCACGGAGATCACCGTCCATGGAGACTGGAAGAGCATCCAACTGCCGATCCCCGAGGGCAGAGAGATGCTCTCGGTCTTTCGCGGGTCGAGGCCCAGGCAGCGTCCCGACCGCTACTCGAACCTCGACTCGTTTCTGCTCAGTCGAGCCGTCGAAGAGGGAGCGAAGGTCGTTGCCGCGGAAGCCCGAGGCATCCGCTACTCGGTGACGGGAAGCCACTGGTCGTCTACCGGGCCACCACCGACGAGGAAGGCGTAGAAAAGACCATCGAGGCCGACTTCGTCGTGGTCGCGGCCGGAGTCAATAGGTCGCCGGGAATGGATGTAGCCTCCGACGATCTCTACCGGGGACTCGCGGAGGTCCTCCCCAGGTTCCGGCCGCCTCGAGTGCGCAGGGCGCTAATCACCGAGATGCAGGCGGACCCGGAGTTGCTCTCCTATATGGAGGGCGAGGTGCACTTCGCCCAGTACGGTTCCAAGGAGCTCGAGATCGAGATGTCCTCGCTGATGCCCAAGGGGGAATGGATCACCATCGTGATGATCGGGAAGAGCGTCGATCGGGCGGAGTTCTCGGAGTATCGGAAGTTGGCGGAGCGCTTCCTCCAGCTGCCGCACATGCAACGATTGTTTCCCGGCAACGCTCACGTCACGCCCGTGTGCCTCTGCCATCCGAACATGACGGTGGCCGCCGCCATCAACGGTTATGGGGACCGGATCGCCGTTACCGGAGACACGGCCGTTTCCCGTCTGTACAAGGACGGACTCTTCTCCGCCTGGGCAACGGCCTCGGCGTTGGCCGACTGCGTCCTCGACACGGGCATCGATCGCAAGAGCCTCAAAGCGGGCTACTGGTCCACAGTCAGGATCTTCGATCTGGATAACAGGTTCGGAGCCGTGGTCTTCTGGCTTAACCGCACGATCTTCAGCCGGCCGGTCCTGAGCAGGTACGTCTATCAGGCCGTCCTGACCGAGCGGAAGACCAAGCCGAAGGACAAACGCCGGTTGGCGGACGTGCTCTGGAGGATCGCGAGCGGGGACGATACCTATCGACGCATCTTCGTGGCGATGTTTAAGCCTGCGTCGATTTGGTTGATCGTGGTCGGCGGCGTGCTTGCCACGCTCAGGAACCAGGCGACCGAACGGTTCTTCGGCCTGGATTGGTCCGGGTTCGGCCGATACCCTACCGGGGTCCCCAGGGAGGATGTGGCAGAGAAGCGCCACGAGATCGTCGAGGTACTGGGTATCGAGCCGTTCGCGCGGCCGCCGCATGTCGAGCGGATGTACTCCATCCGGATCAAAGCCGACGAGGCCGCGATCCTCTATCAGCTGGGACGATTCGGCGAAAGCGACCGAGAGTACCTGAATCCGCGGCTGATACGCGTACATCGGGTCGCCGGCAACCCGAACGAGGTGGGCTGCATCATTCGCTATGAACTTCCCCTGTCCCGGCTGTCGTTCAGTCTCCAACTGGAGAAAGTCGTGGCAGGGCGCTACCTGCTGTACCGGGTTCTCGATGGTTTTGCGAAGGGCGGCATTCTGGCCTTCGACATCGACCGCAGAAAGACGACCGGCAGCGTCTTGACCATCTACGTGGCGTTCAACTTCCCGAAGGGCGGGAACCCATTCGACGAGCCTGGGCTGGCGCATCTTCGGCTTCGTCTTCCCTGAGTTCGCGCACGACGTTCTGTGGAATCACTCGCTCTGCATGGTCAAGAGCTTGGCGGAGGCGGAAGACACTTCCCGGCTCGACGCCTGACCGAGCCGGCGGGGCTACCACCGGGCGGACCCTCGCCGGCCGTTACGGCTCGCTATCTCGCTATCTCCCCGACCTGCTCTCGCGGCGTCGCGCGCACGTCGGGATTGTTGCGGACCTCTGCGGGGTCAGCCCGCGCTCCGGGGGTCCGGCCTTACGTGCGCGAAAGTCTCCTTCATTCCGCTCATGGCGCGGCGCAGCCCCACCATCATGGCGCTCCGGGCATAGGCTCCCTTGGTCTCGCCATGCTCTCGGTCCGCTCTGTCCCCGAGGTGGGCGAGGGCACCGAGCCCTCGGGTCACGGTGTAGGACCCATCCGGTTCTGATGGCTTCTTGGCTGTCGTTTGGAAGCTCCGAGGGTACGATCTGCCAGCGGCCGCGGAATAGAGGTTGGGATTGATGGTCGCCGGGGGTGGGGTTGTACGAGGTCCTCCCGGCGTCTTCCAGGGCCATATCCCGGATGATGTCGTTGGGATAGAACGGCGCCGGGTGCCGGACGGCTTCCGACAGCAGTCTCCGCCATATGGATCGATCTGTTATGGTCACTCTCGCAGAGCGGTGTGTCCCCCGGTTGAGAGCGTCATGCCGTATGAACGGTTTTGCCGGCATCTTGGCGCAGACGCGGGCCCTCCGTAGCGTGCATCATGCCGCTGAACATATTAAGAGGGTCATAGAGATCTCGGGGAAATGATCCAATCTCGGCCTCTGGGGCTGTTAACAGACCATCTTGACCAGTCCGGGGAAATGATCAAGTCTGGGGTTACAGCTTTGCAGGGCCGATTGCGACCGGCGGACTCTGGGATTACAGTGGCTAGGGATCCAAGTGCGGTGATCGGCCAGTCCTCGCGAGGGAGGTGCACGATGAAACGTGGTCCCGGTATCCGATCGCGAAACACGGCTGCAGTGCGGCGTGGTCGGCCTCTCCAATGGCCCGACGGGCTGTCGCGCTCGCGGCGGCGACCTGAGGCGGCCGTCGCCCTGGCGGCCACAGCGCTGATCCTCATGGTCTTGTGTGCATCGCCTGTGGTGGCGGTGCCCCTACCCGACTTCAACGAGCCCAACGACAGCTTTGTCCAGGCGACCGCTCTTGTGAACGGCGAGTCCCAATGGGGAGCCCTTACCGCAGAGACCGACATGGACTATTTCTACCTCGATCTTCCGGGCTCGGGTCAGGTCACCGTGCACTTCGATCCAAACGCGGTCGGACGAAATGCCACAATCGCCTCCGGCCCCAAGGCTCCTCGGACCTGTCTTATCCTGACTGGACGAAAGATTACGATAGCGACGGCAGCTACTCCGAGCCACGGCACGTTAGGACCGGGTCGGGTCTTCGTCATCGTCTCGCTGGTGGGCGGTGCCGCGCCCAGCACCATGGTCTACAACCTCACCGTCTCCTATACAGGCGGCTCCAGCGGGGACTTTCCCGACGTGACGGGTCCACCCCTTCTATGCCCCCATCACGTACCTCGCCGACAAAGGGGTCGTCACCGGCTACGACGACGGCAACTTCGGCCCGGACGTCCCCGTCACCCGGCAGCAGTTCGCCAAGATGATCGTGCGGGCTCTCAGCTACCCCGTGTCCTCCGGGAACAACTGCAGGTTCTCGGACGTCGTCAAGAGCACCACCGGCAACTACATGGATCCCAATGACCCCCTCTATCCCGACCACTACGTGGCTGTCGCCGAACTGCACGGCATCACCAGGGTAAGCAGACCATGTTCGCACCCTACGATGGGATCATGCTCTGTCAGGTCTCCAGCATGGTCGTCCGCGCCGGCGAAGACCAACTCGTCTACTCATCCATCCCCCACTGGTACGAGCCGCCGTTTGACAACTTCGGGCCGCCCCACTACGATGCTGCGCGCGAAGGGGCGTTTTTCGGTCTCTTCCAGGGCTATCCGGGACTGTGGGACTGGTTCGCGCCGTCGGCCACGCGCGGCCAGTGCGCTTTCTTCATTTGGCGGCTGATGACGACGGTGCAGGGGGGCTAGGCGCGGCGGGGCGGTCAGGGAGTCGGAAGGTCAGCGCCTACGGCGTCCTTGAGTGCGGCCAGCACCTTCTCGGGCGTCATCGGCAGGCTCCAGATCCTCACGCCGACCGCGTCGTAGATGGCGTTGGCGATGGCTGCCGCCTGGTTCACGCAGCCCGGTTCGCCCACCCCTTTGGCGCCGAAGGGGCCGGTGGGATCGGGTTGTTCGAGGAGGATGGTCTCCAGTTCGGGCATGTCCAGCGAGCCGGGGATCTTGTAGGTGTCGAAGTCGTCGGTGAGCATGCGGCCGGTGCTGAGGTCGAGCACCGGATCTTCGTACAGGGCGTACCCGATTCCCTGAGCCGTCCCTCCCTCGAGTTGTCCCTCCACGGTCATGGGGTTGATGGCCCGGCCGCTGTCGTTGACCACCACCATCTTGAGCACGTCTACCTCGCCGGTCTCGATGTCCACCTCGACCTCGGCGAAGAGCGCCTGATAGGGAGGCGGAGAGGTGGAGGGCGAGAACGACGCCTTGCCGATGATCTGATCCACGTCGTGGAGGTCGTAGATGGACCGCTTGGCCACCTCGGCCACCGTCACGGCGACGGAAGGCTCGCCCAGCGGCGAACACCATCCCGTCTCGGACGTCCAGAGTCTCCGCGGGCACGCCCAGAGTCTTGGACGCGCGGGCGAGCAGCTTCTGCCGGGCATCGACCGCGGCCCGTTCCACGGCCTGGCCCAGGATGTACATGGTGCGGGAGGCGTGCGAGCCGATCTCGTAGAGGTTGGTGTCGGTGTCGCCCCACACCACCGAGACGGTCTCGAACGGTATCCCCAGTACCTCGGCGGCGATCTGGGCGAGAGAGGTGAAGGCGTTGGTGCCTACCGATGCGGGCCAGACGGTCAGCACCACGGAGCCGTCCTCGCGGAACTTGATGAGGGCGTTGCTGTGCTCGACGTGCACCGGCCAGGCCCCGCTGTTGTGGGCCATGCAGGAGACCCCGAGGCCGCGACGGCGTGGGCCGGCGCCGCGCCGGTCGGGGCGGCCGAAATGGCTGAGGCGGCGCCCGCAGCTCGGCCGGCCCGGCCGGCGCCTGGGGCGCCGCGCCGCCGCGCCTCGTCTTCCAGCCGATGCGTTCCGCTCCGATGCGCAGGCAATCGGCCATCCCCGAGCTGGTGATGGGGAAGTCGGGCCCGAAAGTGCCCGGGTCTCCCAACTGGCAGAGGTTCCGCAGCCGGAAGTCCACCGGGTCCATCCCCAGCGCCTCCGCGGCCATGTCCATGACCTGCTCGCGCACGAAGGTCTCTTCCGGGTTGCCGAAGCCGCGCATGGCTCCACACGGGGTCTTGTTGGTGTAGATGGCGTCGACTTCCGCCCGATAGGTGGCGCGGCGGTAGAGGGGATTGGCCGCCGCTTCGGCGATCAGCGACGAGAGCGCGGCGCACTCGATGTGGGCTCCGGCGGTCGAGACGATGTGACGGTCGATCGCGGTGATGGAGCCGTCATTTTTGACCCCCATCCGAATGGTGTAAGGACCGAGGCATGCTCGGGTAGGCCGGTCGACGAACTCTTCCTGCCGCGAATACGCCAGCTTGACGGGCCTCCCCGACTTTCTCGCCAGAAGGACGCAGATAGGCTCCCGGAACACCGATAGCCCCACGCCGAACCCTCCGCCCGTGAACTCGTTCTTGATCCTGACCATACCCACGGGCATGTCGAAGATGTAGGCGATCATCCTCTGGAACAAGAACGGCAGCTGGGTGGGCGCCCACAAGGGTGAGCCGGCCGTGGGCGTCGAAATCGGCCACGCAGTGGAAGGTCTCCAGCGGCGCCTGCTTCTGCTTGGATGTGTAGCCCACCGCCTCGATCACGTGGTCGGCTTCGCGCAGTCCCTGTTCCACGTCGCCGATGGCGTGGTGGCAGACGTGCACGGCGAGGTTCTCCACCACCGGCTCCTCCCCCGGGAGTCCCATCTTCCTGGCGCCGCTGCACCCGGTCGTGGATCGCGGGAGCACCGGGAGCCCGGGCCGCGGCCTCGTCGAAGACGGCCGGGAGCACCTCGTATTCCACCCGGATGAGTTCGAGCGCCCGGTCTGCCGTCAGCTCGTCCACCGCCGCCACGGCCGCCACCGCATCGCCCACGTAGCGCACCTTGTCCTCGAGGACCCTGGTGTCGTAGACGCCCCAGGCCTCGATGCCGCCGTAGCTCTGGAGGTTCATCAAGGTGCCGGTGTACTGCCTGCGCGGGAGCGTCGTGATGAGTCACGACCGCCTCGACGCCGGGAAGGCTCTCCGCGTGCGGAGGTGTCGATGCTCACGATCCGCGCGTGAGCGTGGGGACTATGCAACACCTTGCCGATCAGCATGCCGGGAAGCGAGAGGTCGGAGATGAAGGTGGCCCTGCCCGTGACTTTGGCCAGCCCGGTGATATCGGGCAACCGTTTGCCTACGGTCGAGAATGGCCCGTTTCGCTCTACCATGAGACACACTCCCCGGCGAGTCCGTTCCCGCCTCCGCCGGGCCGCCGGTGGCGCCGCCGGCGGCGCCCGTCCGGCGCGCCGGCCGCCGCCGGCGGCGCCCTCCTTCGAGCGGATGACCGCGGCGGCCGCGAGCACCGCGTCGACGATCTTCACGTAGCCGGTGCAGCGGCAGAGGTTGCCGGCCAGGGCCTGGCGCACCTCGTCGCGGGTGGGGTCCGGGTTCGCGTCGAGCAGGGCCTTGGCCGAGAGGAGCATCCCCGGGGTGCAGAATCCGCATTGGACCGCGCCGACGTCGAGGAAGGCCTGTTGAAGTGGGTGCAGCCGGCCCTGCCGGCTCAATCCTTCGACGGTGAGGATCCGGCGGCCGCGTACCGTCCAGGCGAGGGTGAGGCAGGAGAGGGTCGGCCTGCCGTCGACCAGCACGGTGCAGGCTCCGCAGTTGCCGCTGGCCGAGCAGCCCCGCTTGGTGCCGGTGAGCCCCAGACGGTCGCGGAGCAATTCGAGCAGGGTCATGTTGGCGGGGACCAGCTCCTCGTAGGTCCTCCCATTGACGATGAAGGTGGCCGCCTCTTTCTTCATGATCCTCGGCTCTCGTGGCGGCCGAGGTCCGTCGCCGGGGCGACGCGGCCGCCCCGGGGCCGGCCACGGCGCCGGGGCTGCGCCGGCCCTTTCCCAGGCCTCGGCGAGGGCCCGCCGGGTGAGCACCACCACCATGTCGCGGCGATACGCGGCGGTAGAGCGCAGGTCGCTGATGGGCGCGGCCGCTTCGGCTAGCCAGGGCCGCCGCGCCGGCAAGGAGGTCGGGGGTGACCGTGCTGCCCCTTGAGCAGGTCCTCCGCCGCCCGCGCCCGCACGACCGTGGAGCGCGACGGCGCCCAGGGCGATACGCACCTGCCGGCAGACATCGCCGTCACGTTCCACCAGCGCGGCCACGTTCACCTTGGCGATGCAGGCCTTGGTGTGGGCGAGCTTCTTGAAGGCGGTGCCGGTACCCGGCCGCACGGGCGGCACCGTTATCTCGGTGACGATCTGGTCGGGTGCCAGGATGCTGCAGCAGTCCGGAACGAAGAAATCCTCGATGGCGACCGTCGACCGGCCCACCGGGGCCGACCAGGTGCACGACGGCGCCGAGGGCGCACAGCGCCGGCGCGATGTCTGACGCCGGGGTGGCCACGCACAGGTTGCCCACCAGCGTGCCCATGGTCTTGACCTGCACCGACGCTATCTGCCCGGTGGCGTCGTGCAGGAGCGGCCACTGGTCCCGCGACGAGCGGCGAGAGCTCCACCGACCGCAGGGTGGTCATCGGTCCGATGCGGAGGTGGCCGTCGGCGCGCCTCTCCAGGAAGTCCAACTCCGGTATGCGTCCCAGGCTGACCAGGCAGGACGGCTCGATCTCCCAGCGCGTCATCTTGGCCACCAGGTCGAGGCCGCCGGCGAGGACCTTCGCTCCGGCTCCGGCGGCAGCAAGGGCGCGGACGGCTTCGTCCAGGCTCTCCGGGCTCCACCAGCTCGAATGGTCTCAGGGTGCGATGCATCGTGGCTCCAGCATATCAAGCATTCCTTAGTCCTTCAGACAGGCCACCACGTCGATCTCCACCAGCATGCTGGGCCGGGCCAGCGACATCGGCTGCATGAAGGTGCTGGCCGGCGGCTCTTCGATCAGACCGGGAGCGTACTTCTGGTAATACTCCTGCTCGGTGGTCCGCATGAGGTCGTAGTCCTCCCTATTCTTCAGGTACATCACGGTCTTGACGATGTGGTCCATCGAACTGCCGCACTCCTCCAAGGCGGCGCGGATCTTGTCCAGGGCCACTATCATCTGCTCCTTGACGTCATCGGACGAGACATCGCCGGTCTCCATGGTGCGGCCGCTCGAGCCGGAGAGGAAGACCAGGTCGCCTACGACCACCGAACGGGCGAACTTCTGCTTTTGGCCCGCATAGTACAGGGGATACGTCTTCTTCAATTCCGCTTCCTTTCACGTTATCTGTTCGTCGATGCCTACGATGCGAAACGCCTTGCCTGCGAACGGCCGGGTCTTCTGGTCGATGAAGATCTGGTCCCGTCTCCATTCCGCTTTCAGCGCGGCGCGGTTGGCCTCGGTGGCTGGACGATCCACCGATCCTGTGGCTTCGTCCACGACCGCGCCGTAGTCCCGGCGGGCGCTTTCGCTCGAGACCAGGCCGATGTCCATGTCGTGCTGCAGATGGTCCAGGTCGCGGTCGAGGGGATCGCCGTAGCCGCCGCCTCCGGGGGCCCGGAACTGGATGACGTCACCCTCACGGGCGATCTCGCCGCCGGCCCGGTCGATCGGAGTCTCGCTGCCGTCCGGGTGGATGATCTTGTTCTGGCCGTGTAGACCGGGCATGCCGCCGAATATGCCATAGGGCGGGATGACGCAGCGGTCGTTGCAGCCGCCGATCTCGCACTCGTGGCCGATGGGCCGTATCACCATGACGCCCGACATGCCGCCCCTGAAACGGCCCGGTCCGCCGGAGTCCGGTTGATACGCGTACTCGTCCACCATGAACGGGTACCTGGTCTCGAAGACCTCCATGGGTATCTGCGACACGCTCCCGCCGATGCGGGGACCGCCGGAGGCCTGGAAGCCGTCTTTGGTGGCCCTGGCTCCCCAGGCGGTGGGGTCGGCTCCCAGGTACCAGGCGTAGTACTCGCCGTTCCTGGGGTCGAAGCCCCCGGCGATATGTGCCGTCGCGGTGCCCGAATCGGCGGCGATGACCTTGTCGGGTAGGACCCGGGCCAGCGCCCCGCACACGGTGTCGATGATGCGCAGAGAGGTCTCGGTGTTGCCGCTCACCACCGGCGCCGGGAACCTGGCGTTCACGACCCGGCCTTCGGGGGCGATTATGGTCACCGGCCGGTAGCACCCATGATTCTTGGGGATGGTGGGGTCGGTCAGGTGGAACAAGGCGCAGTAGGTGGCCGAGTGAGTCACGCCCAGCACGCAGTTGGCCGGTCCCTTGACCTGCGGGTCGGAGCCGCTGAAGTCGGCCGTGACGTCGCTGCCGTCGATGGTGATCTTCACGTGGATCTTCACCGGCCGGTCTTTGTCGATGCCGTCGTTGTCCAGGTAGTCCTCGAAGGTGTACGTACCGTCGGGGATCTTCTCGATCTCGGCGCGCATCAGCTTCTCGGAGTAGTCCAGGGCCCACTCCATGGTCGCCCGCATGGCCTGGGGGCCGTACCGCTCGAACATATCCTGAAGGCGCTTCTCCCCCAGACGGCATCCGGCCAGTTGCGCCTGCAGGTCTCCCCAGCTGAAAAGGGGCACGCGCACGTTGGCCAGGAAGAGGTCCTTGACCCCCTCGTTCAGAGTGCCCCGGTCGTAGAGCTTGATCGGCGGCAGTCGCACCCCTTCCTGGAAGATGCTGGTGGTATCGCCGGCGAAGCTGCCTGGGTGCATGCCGCCGATGTCGCCGTGGTGGCCCCGGGCAACGGAATAGGCGACCAACTCGCCCTGGTGATAGACGGGAGCCAGCACGTCCACGTCGGGCAGATGAGTGCCGCCCGGGAACGGGTTATTGTGGATCAGCACGTCTCCCTGCTTGAGCCCATCTTTCCCGAAGCGGGCGATGATCGCCTTCGCGCTCAGCTCCAGGGCTCCCAGGTGGACGGGCACGCCCATCGACGAGGCGATCAGTTGTCCCTCCGCATCGAGCAGAGCAGTGGAGAAGTCGAGTACCTCGTTGAAGATGGGGTGGTAGGAGGTCCTCTTGAGCACCTCCGCCATCTCCGAGGGAATGGACTCCATCAGGCTGCGCAGCACTCCCAGGGTGAACGGATCGTGGCGAGCGCCCTCGGGGCCGCGGCGCTGGCACCGGCGGCCACGCCGGCTCCAGCCGCGGCGGCGCCCCGCCACGGTCCCGATCCGCCGGCCGCGACGTCCACGATCAACGTCCCGTACTTGTCGACCCTGGCCGTCTCGCCTGGGGGTACCACGATGGTGGTATCCATCTGCTCAACGATCGCCGGGCCGACGACCAGGTTGTTCGCCCTGAGTCGGGAACGCTCGTAGGTGGGGCATTCGACGTAGCCGCCTGACTTCCTCGAAGTAGACCTGCCGGGTCCCTTTGAAGGCTACCCCCGAGTCGGCCGTGCCCGTCTGCTATCTCGGGCATGGCCTTCCTGGGCATCGGCCCGATGGCCGCGACCGTCAGGGTCATGAACTCGACGTCGGACTCCGGGGAGGCGTGGCCGTACAGACGGCGGTGCCTCTCGTGGAACAGGTCCACAAGCTTCTCGATTGCCCCCTGGTCCGTCTTCCGGTCGCCATGGTTCGTCTCCGGCCCAGTCGCGTGCCAGTCCGCGGGATCTCGACCGCCACTTCGTGTGCCTGACCGAAGTAGCGCATGTCGATCTCGTAGCGGACGACGATCTGCTCCGGCCGAAGCCGAGCTCCTCGATCTTGCCGGTCGCCTCCCGCGCAAGCTCCGCGAAGGTGCGCTGCAGCCGCGCGGGGTCGGCCTGCGAACTGCGGGCCACATAGGAGCGATGGGCGTCGTACCTCGCATCGGCGGTGATCAGTCCCACCGCCGAGAAGGCGCCCGGGGTCAGAGGGAAGATCACCCGGGGAATACGCAACTCTTGCGCTATGGGGATCGCATGGATGGCGGCCGTGCCGCCGGAGACCACCATGCTGAAGTCACGGGGGTCGAGGCCTCTCTGGATGGTGACCACCCTCGTGGCTCCGATCATGTTGGCGTTCACCAGCCTGTAGACGCCGTAGGCCGCGTCGGCCACGCTCATGCCCAGCCGGTCGGCCACTCTCTCTTTGATCGCCGCCCTGGCCGCCTCGAGGTCGACACTCATCTCCCCGCCCAGGAAATACCGGGGGTTGATGTATCCCAGAACCAGGTCGGCGTCGGTGACGGTGGGCTCAGTGCCGCCCTTCCGGTAGCAGACGGGCCCGGGCGCAGCGCCTGCGCTGCGCGGCCCCACGTGGACGGCACCGGCGGTATCCACGGACACGATGCTCCCGCCCCCCGCGCCGATCTCCACCATGTCCATGACCGGCGCCCCGATGAAATACCGTGCGCCCTACCCAGAAGCGGTTGGTCACCGCGGGTCTGCCGTCGCGGACCGCGCACACCTTGGCGGTCGTCCCACCCATGTCGAAGGAGATGACGTTCGGGTAGCCCAGAGCGGTCCCCAGTTGGGCGGCGGCGGTGACTCCGGCGGCCGGACCAGAATCGATGGTGTAGACGGGCCTCCTGGCAGCCACCTCCGACGACATGATGCCGCCGCTCGACTGCATCAGGTAGAACTCCCTCCCGAAGCCGCCGGCAGTCAGGGTGTCGCGCAGCCTGGCCAGGTATGTGCGCATGATGGGCATCACGTAGGCGTTGACGGTGGCAGTGCTCAGCCGCTCGTATTCGCGGATGATCGGCAGTATCTCGCTGGAGACCGACAGGTGCACATCGGGCAGCATCTCCCGGACGATCTCGGCCGTGCGCAGTTCGTGGGCCGGGTTCATGAACGAGAAGAGGTAGCAGATGACGACGGCTTCCACGCCCAGCGCGCCGATCTCGCCGGCGACCCGTCTCACCGTCTCTTCGTCGAGGGGTGTCAGCACGTTGCCCCGGAAATCGAGCCTCTCCGGGACCTCGAACCGCAAGGGCCGCCTGACGAGAGGGTCGTAGCCGCCCACGTAGTCCTGGGGGAGGTCCATCTGCAGGTTGTACATGTCGTTGGGGTCGTCGATCACCCGCTGGCCCCGCCGCAGCTCGAGGATGTCGCGAAAACCCTTGGTGGTGATGATCGCCACCTTTGCGCCCTTGTTCTCGATGACGGCGTTGGCGCCCACCGTGGCGCCATGGGAGAAGAAGGTGACCTGGCTCAGGTCGAGGCCGGCCTTCTCGATGGCATTCCGGACGCCGACCGACTGGTCGTCGGGGGTCGTGGACGTCTTGACCACCGTGACGGTGCCGTCCTCATCCATGGCGACGAGGTCGGTAAAGGTACCGCCGACATCCACCCCGACCCTGTAGGTCATCCTGGTCCCTCCGGGACTTCTTACTCGCCCGTCTACTTGCGGAGGCTGACGAGGAACTCCCGGATCTCCGCGTCGGTGCGGTACTTCGCGCTGTCGAAGCGCTCGCGGTGGGTCATGTCCTCCCGGGCCCGGACGATCCGCGGTTTCGGCTGAGCGGCCGGGTAGCCGAGGGCCATCGTGTCGTAGATGAAGAAGTCATCCGGGATCCCGAGCGCTTCCATGATCAGGGGCATCGCCAGAGGATGGCTCGTGGCGCTTGCCCAGTGGGAGCCCAGCCCCAGGGTCTTGGCCGCAAGCACCATGTAGAGGAAGGCGCTGGCCAGAGAGGAGGCAAAGATCGAGTCGCGCCGGGTCAACTGGGCGAAGAGCGGATACGACTTCTTCGTGCGCTGGTCGCCGCACACGACTATCAGCACGGGCGCGTCTTTCCAGCCCGGGTCGGTGACCGGGCGCGCCGCGGAGGGCCACTGCATGTCCTGCGCTCGGGTCAGTTCCACTTCGTGCGCAAGGTACAGCACTGCTTTGACGAACCCGGCGATGCGATCCTTCATCTCCTGGTCCCGCACAACGATGAACTCCCAGGGTTGCGTGTTGGTCCCGGACGGGGCCCAGCGTCCGGCGTCGATGACCTTGTCAACCAGCTCATCGGGCACGGGGTCCGCGGTGAACGCGCGGATGCTCCGGCGTTCCTGGACCAGGTTCAAGAAGTCGTGGTACTCCATGTCCGCCTCTTTCGGTGGTATCGGCTTTGCGGGTCGGTGATCTCGTTCAGGATACCGCAGGCTCGGCGCGCGTGCCACTCTTCCTCTGCCTACTCGCTCTCCTACGTCGGGGGACTAACCCTATACTGTAGGATAGTGGCCGCGGAGCAACGCGGAGAAGACGCGGATGGCGCTGCGAGAGCGCATCGCAGGAGGGGACCGATGGCGAAAGTCGAGATCAATGTACCCGCGCCCCGCTTCGAGCTTGCCGATTTCGCGGGCTCGCCGGTCAAGCTTTCCGATTTCCTGGGGAAGACCAACGTCCTTCTGGTGTTCAACCGAGGTTTCACCTGACCGTTCTGCCGCGCGCACATGGCGCAGTTGCGCCGCGACTATCCCAGGTTCGTAGAGAGCGGCACGGCGATCGTGGTCGTCGGTCCGGAGGGTCCCGATGCTTTCGCCACCTATTGGCGCAAGAACGAGTTGCCCTTCATCGGCCTGCCCGATCCCCAGCATTCCGTTCTCAAGCTCTACGGGCAGGAGATCAAGCTGTTCAAATGGGGAAGGATGCCGGCCCAGGTCCTGATCGACAGGAAGGGGGTCGCTCGTTTCGTCCACTACGGTCACGACATGACCGATATCCCCAAGAACGAGGAGATATTGGCCCTGATCGAGTCGCTCAATGCGGAGCAGCGCGCCCCGGGGCGCCGGAGGGGGTCGTCTAACGAGGCAACGTGCGCGTGTACTGCGCCTAGCTTCCGAAGGCCAGGGTGGCGCGTCGATGATCGTCGATACGGGCTGCGCCGATGTTTGCAGAGTCGTTCGCCCGGGCAAAGCCTGGCCAATGACATGATGTGGGCTGTGGTCGACTTTCCCGGGGTACACCCGTGATCGAGTCGCTGCACAAGCCGCGGTTTCCCAAGTGGCTCCTTGCCGTGTCCGCGGTGCTGGTGCTCGTCGTCGTAGGACTTAGTTCCTGGTTCTACCTGGCGCAGAAGGCAAGCATAGAACGCACGGCACGTGACCAGCTCAACTCGCTCGCCAATCTCAAGGTGAACCAGATCGTGAACTGGCGATCGCAAGTGCGGTCGGACTGCGGAAGCTCTCGCCGGCAACCCCGACTTCGCCACTCTGGTCAAGGAGTTTCGCGCCAAACCATACAGCGTCGGCCGAGGAGGACATCCGGGCGTGGTTCGCCGTCCTACGCGACTATGAAGTGTACGGCAACGTCGCCCTTGCCGACCCTGACGGAGCCGTGCTTCTCACCATCGACCCGAAGGAGGAGGCTGCCCTCACGCCAGAAGAGTTCAGCAGGCTGTGGACGGCGCTTGTGGAGCGCCGTCCCATACTGAGTGACCTGTACCGATCCGCCGACGAGCCGATTATCCACCTGGATGTCTTGGTTCCCTTGTTCTCCGACTCCGAGACCTCGGGGGAACCGCTCGCAGCCGTGGTGATGTCGGCCTCGGTCGAGAACCTATTCGCCATCATCCGAGACTGGCCCATCCCCAGCGACTCCGGAGAGATACTCCTGGTGCGCCGGGAGGGCGACAACGTGCTCTTTTCTGAACGACCTGCGCAAGCAACAGACGCGGCCCTCAATCTTGCCTTCCCGCTCAGCCGCACCGACCTTGGCGCCGTTGCGGCGGTGTTGGGCCGGACCGGGATCTTCGAGGGCAAAGACTACCGGGGGGCGGATATCGTCGCTGCACTGCGCAGCATCCCCGACTCCCCCTGGTTCATGGTGGCCAAGATGGACAAGTCGGAGGCCTACGCCGGCGGCACGACGCGCTTCGTTCTCATCCTCGCCCTGGCGATCGTCGTGATTCTCGCCGTTGCGGCCGCTGCGTGGATGTACTGGCAGTTCGGCCAGAAACGTCACTACCGGGAGGCATACGAGCGGGAGAGCGAGCGTCTTGCCTTGCTCAGCCGTTTCGAGCATCTGATGAAACTGGCGGGAGACGCCATCCTCGTGAACGATGAACAGTCTCGGATCGTCGAGGCCAACGACGGCGCCGTGGCCATGTATGGCTACTCCCGGGAGGAGATGCTGGGCCTGCACGTGATCGACCTCGTCCCTCTTGAAGGCCGGGTGGGCTGGGAAACGCGCCAGAAAGGGCTCCGCGAGAAAGGATCGATGCTCAGCGAGTCGGTGCATATGCGCAAGGACGGCACCCGGTTCCCGGTGGAGGTCAGTATCCGGGGCGCGGGCGCCGAGGGTGGAGGGTACACGCAGGCGATCATTCGCGACATCACCCAGCGCAAGCTGGCGGAGGCATATAGAGAAGCCAGCCGGGAAGTCCTACAGATACTCAACCAGCCGCGAGATCTGCACGATTCGATGCAGAGCGTCCTCGCCGTATTGAAGACGCGCACCGACTCCGATGCCGTGGGCATTCGTCTGCAAGACGGGGATGACTTTCCGTATTTCGCCCAGGAGGGCTTTTCCAAGGAGTTTCTGTTGACGGAAAACACGCTGACCGAGCGGGCCGCGGATGGTGGGGTGTGCCGGGACGAAGACGGCAACGTCAGCCTGGAATGCACCTGCGGTCTGGTCATCTCCGGCAAGACCGATCCCTCCAATGCGCTCTTCACGCCGGGGGGCAGTTTCTGGACCAACGATTCCATGCCGTTGCTCGACCTTCCTTCCGATCAAGATCCCCGGCTGCGTCCGCGCAACCAATGTATGCATCATGGCTATGCCTCTATGGCTCTGGTGCCCATTCGGGACAGGACAGGGTTGTGGGTTTGATCCATCTCAACGACCGCAGGAAAGGGTGTTTTTCCCTTGCTGCCGTCGAACAGCTTGAGCACATCGCTTCGCAGATCGGCGAGGCGCTGATGCGCAAGCGGGCCGAGGAGGCTACGCAGCGGGCGAAGGAGCAGACCGAGACGGCCAATCGCGAACTTGAGCGTGCAATCGTACGCGCGAACCAGTTGGCCGTGGAAGCTCAGGCGGCCAGTGCCGCCAAGGGTGAGTTCGTCGCCAACATGAGTCACGAGATTCGGACGCCCATCAACGGGGTGATCGGCATGACCAGCCTGCTGCTCGACACGGACTTGAGCCCGGTGCAGATCGACTACGCGGAAACCGTGCGGGTGAGCGCCGAGTCGCTGCTCACCATCGTCAACGACATACTCGACTTCTCCAAGATAGAGGCCGGCAAACTGGAGATGGAGAACCTGGCCTTCGACCTTCGGAACACCCTCGAAGAAATGGGCGATCTGCTCGCCATGCGAGCCCACGAGAAGGGTCTGGAGTTCACCACGTTGGTGGAGCCCGAAGTGCCGTCGCGTCTGTGCGGCGATCCGGGGCGCCTGCGTCAGGTGCTGACCAACCTGGTGGGGAACGCCGTCAAGTTCACCGAGCGGGGCGAAGTAGCCGTGGGAGTCTCCCTGGACTCAGAGGACGACAAGACGGCGACGCTGCGCTTTGCCGTGCGCGACACGGGCATCGGGATTCCGGAGGACAAGCTCGAGACCCTCTTCGAACCGTTCACCCAGGCGGACGCCTCTACTACGAGACGCTTCGGGGGCACGGGCCTCGGACTTTCGATCTCCAAGAGCCTGGTAGAGCTCTTCAACGGCCGGATAGGCGGGACGAGCGTTCCCGGCGAAGGTTCGACTTTCTGGTTCACCGCCCTGTTTGAAAAACAGGGCGCGGCCGTCGTCGAGAGGGGACGCCGAGGCCCAACCGGCTCTCCCGAGGAGCCTTCTTTGAGGAGCGTCGAGGGTGCCCGCATCCTGGCCGTGGATGACAACGCGACCAACCGCAAGGTGGTAGCGGGCATGCTCGGTTCTTGGGGAGCCCGCCATATGGAGGTAGAAGGGGCCTGCCGGGCGCTCGAAGTCCTACGGAGCGCGGCGCGCGAGGGAGATCCTTACCGCATCGCCATCCTGGATATGCAGATGCCTGACCTAGATGGCGAGACGCTCGGGGTGATGATCAGGGAGGACCACGCCTTGGACGGGACCTCTCTCGTCATGATGACCTCGATGGGCGGCCGCGGAGACGCGGTCCGCCTCGAGAAGGCCGGTTTTGCCGCCTACCTGACGAAACCGGTGAAGCAATCGCAGCTGCACGACTGCCTACTGACGGTTCTCAACCGTGGTCTCGGTTTCGACGCGCCCAGAGCTGCCCGCATCGTCACTCGTCACAGTCTGGCCGACCAGGCGAAGAGTCGCGTGCGCGTGTTGCTCGCGGAGGACAACCCCACCAACCAGAAGGTGGCCCTCGCGACGCTGGAGAGACTCGGCTATCGTGCCGACGCGGTCGCCAATGGCCTTGAGGCCCTGGACGCGCTCGGTTCGCGGCCCTACGACCTCGTGCTGATGGACGTCCAGATGCCGGAGATGGACGGTCTCGAGGCCACGGGCCACGTGCGCGATCCGAAGTCCGCCGTCCGGGATCACGGCATCCCGATCATTGCGCTCACCGCCGCGGCCATGACGGGTGACCGTGAAAAATGTCTTGCGGCCGGAATGAACGACTACCTCACGAAGCCTCTCCGCCCTGAGGAGCTCGGCCGGATGATCGAACGGTGGACCGCGGGAGTAGGAGGAACACCAACGCCGGGCGCGGCCGGATCGGCCGCGCCCCAATCCGCGCCGGGTTCCGCGGCGCCGAGCGCGCCGCCCGAAGGGACCCCAGCTTCGGCTCCTCCCGCTCCGGTATTCGACCGCGAGGTTCTCCTACACACTCTTGGAGGCGACCGAGAACTGGCGCGCGAGATCATGCCCGAATTTCTTGCCGACGCGCGGCGCCAACTTGACGTTCTTCGCAAGACCGCCGTGTCCGGCCCGGCAGGAACAGCTTGCGCGTCAGGCGCACGCGCTCAAAGGGGCTTCGGCTACGGTGGGCGCTCTCGCGTTGGCGGCTGAGGCCGCACGATTGGAGGCCGACGCCAGGCAAGCGGGCGAAGGGTGGCTGGAACGCGGGGACGAGAGAGCCGCCGCGCTCGAAGCTGCCTTCGAGCAGTTCGCTGATGACTGGGAACGGAACGGGCTGGGGGAGGCGTAGCTATGAGGGTATTGGTCGCCGAGGACGATCTCACTTCGCGGCTTGTTCTCCAGAAGACCATGGCGAAGTGGGGCTATGAGGTCTCGTCAGTCTGCGACGGGAACGCGGCATGGGAGGAGCTACAGAAGCCGGATGCGCCGGCTCTGCTGGTCCTCGACTGGGAGATGCCCGGCATGGACGGGATCGACGTATGCCGCAAGGTACGGGCCGCCGAGAGCGGCCATCCTCGTTACATCATCTTGCTCACCGCGCGGAGCGGCACCGAGGACTTGGTCGCCGGCCTTGAGGCCGGCGCCAACGACTACGTTGGCAAACCCTTCGAGCCCGCCGAACTGCGGGCTCGTGTGGACGTGGGGCGCCGCTTTGTAGAGCTGCATGACCAACTTCTTGCGTCGCAGCGCGCGCTCGAGTATCAGGCGCGAACCGATCCTCTCACTCAGATAATGAATCGGGGAGCGATCATGATGCGACTCGCACGAGGAGGTTGGCTCGGACCAAGAGAGAAGGCGTCGACTCTGGCTCTGGGAGTGCTGGACATCGACCACTTCAAACAGGTGAACGACACCTACGGGCACGCGGCCGGCGACCAGGTGCTGCGCGAGGTGGTCCGGCGGCTGACGCTGGCATTTCGGCCCTACGATGGTCTCGGCCGGATCGGGGGGGAAGAATTCCTTGTCCTGATCCCGGGGGCGGCTCCTGAGGATGCGCGAACGGTCCTTGAGCGGGCGCGGCAGGTCGTCTGTGCCACTGCCGTCGATCACGCGGATCGACGGATAGATGTGACCATTAGTCTGGGCGGCACGACCACGCGCGGCGACGAGCCCGAAGATCAGGTTCTGATCCGAGCCGACGATGCCCTCTATCGTGCCAAGGAACTGGGCCGGAACCGAGTGGAGATGACCGCGGAGTAGCGGCGTCGGCATGGTACTCTGGCGCAGCTTCACTGACCGGAAACCAGCGAAAGGATGCGCCGTGGGAGTGGCAGACGAGATCAGGTCGTATCTTGCCCAAGAGGGCGCCAAAGTCGGCGGCAAAGGGGCGTCGGGTGACGCCAAGCTGGTGATCGCCGAGCAAAAGTCCTTTCTCTCGAAGAAGACCGTGGAGTACTCGGCCAAGTTCAAGGTCGACGAGGGCGAACGCGTGGTGCGGTTCTTCGAAATGCTCAAGGAGTCCGGATCCGGCATGTCCGGCGGAGGCGCCGACGACGTGGGCGGGGGCTGGGGATTCAGCAAGGAGACGTACAAGACCGGCGGCGGCGGACGCGAAGGGAACATCACCGAACTAGGCTCTCTGCTCGGCAAGAAGTATTCATTCACGTTCGACTACGCGAGGATCAGAGAACGCGTCCAGGGCATCGCGACTGAGAGCGGCTACCGGTTCGACTACCAGATCACGCCGAAGGGTCTTTGATCCGGCGACTAGGGCGCAGTGGTGGTGGTCGTCGTCGTGGCCGTTCTGTCGGTGGTACTCGTGGTCGCGGCTTTTTCCATCCGATCGGCCAGGCCAGGGAGGGCGATAAAGTCAAAGGCCATGATGTCGCCGGCATGGGCGCTGAGGAAGGTCGCGATCGGCGCGGGCACCTCGTCACCCTTCGTGAGGAGAAGCAGGCCGCCGTCTAGCGCCAGGTAAGGAGCGGCGGCAAGGGCATCCGGGAAGGCCTCGCCCGTGGCGAAGGCCACATGGCTGATCGTCATCCCGTGGGTCAGCCCGTATTGAGCCAGCTGGGCGCAAGTATCGTACTGATCGGTGCCTGTCACCCGCTCCACCTGGGCCACATCCACCTGCGCCTCGCTCCCTACCACGAGAGCAGAGGCGACGGCGAGCTGGGCGATCTCATCGCGAGTGGCTCTGGGTGGCGTCTGGTTCTGCGAGGTGAACAGGATCGGCCATCCCTGTGCCGCGGCCAGCGGGCGCTACCGCAAGTCCGTCCGCGAACGTGGCCTGGGGAACGATCACCACTTTGGTGATGGTCGCCAACTTCGTCTTGAGCTGTTCGGCCACCAGAACTGCCGTTTCGTACTGGTCTCCTCCACGCAGGCTGGTCACGACCGGCGGGCCCGGAAGACCAGCGAGGGCCTTCTTGGTCGCCGTGACGCTTTGGATGCCCACGAGGAACACCTGTGACGGATTCAGGCGCCTAAGCTCCGTCAGCAGGTCGTCCGTGAGTCCCTCCGGCGGGACAAACAGAAGTGGACCTCCATAAGCTTTGGCCAGCGGAGCGGCGCAGAGCGCCTCCTGGAAGCTTTCACCAGGGACTAAGGACCGCCGCCGCTGCTCCCCGGGGAAACCCCTGCTTGGAAACAGCGATGGCCGTTCCATATCGGTCGGTGTCCGAGATGAGGGTAAAGGTCTGCGTGGGGGCGGGCGCCGTGGTAGAGGTGGTGGTCTCGACGATGGCCCTGGTCGTGGTGGTGGTGACGGTCTCGGCGTCCGCCGGGGCGAAAAAGAAATGGTAGATCACGAATCCGAATCCGGCCATCGCCGCCAGCGGAACCAGCACCATGAGAAGAGTCGCCAGGACTTTACCGGCCAGGCGGAAGATACGGACGTGGCCGTTGGCCTTGTAGCCTTGGGCGCGAAGGGACCCACCGCAGTGGCTGCAGAAGAGCTCGGCCGGGTTGGTCTTCTCCCCGCAGGCTCGACACCTTACCTGATAGCGGGCCTTCATTCTTGTCCGAAATCTCCCTCGCTCTGAATGTCTTCGTGACTCCTGACACTGTGGCGGACCCGGGGTCCGGTCTGGTGCGTGAAGCTAGTGCATGGAGTTCCCCAAAGGGCCCAGGTATATGCCATACTCGCGCACATCAAGAACATTATAGTCAATCGCCGCGGGGGTGGGACATGGCCAGAATCGAGTTCACCGACAACTACGAGGATCTCTCCACGCGGAGCGGTTATCAGTTCAAATTCGTCTGCGAGAAGTGCGGCAACGGCTACATGTCCAGCTGGAAGGCGCAGCAAGACGGGCATGGCCGGCGGGCTGCTCCGGGGAGCCGGGACCATGTTGGGAGGCTTTCTCGGAAGCGCCTCGCCGGGGCCGACCAGCTTACAGGACCTCATCGGGGGCCCGGCGCACGACAACGCCCTCAAGGAGGCGGTGACCGAGATCAGGCCCCTGTTCGTCCAGTGCAGGCGCTGCGGCCAGTGGGTGTGCCGTGATATCTGCTGGAACGACGACCGCGGTCTGTGCACCGAGCTGCGCGCCCGTGGCCCAGCGGGAGATCGGCTCGATGCAGGCGCAGTTCACGGTGGAGCAGGCCGAGGCCAAACTGCGCGAGCAAGACTTGACCGCCGGGCTCAATCTCACCGCCAGCGCGGTCATCCTCTGTCCCTCGTGCGGAGTGGAGAACGACGGGGGCAAGTTCTGCTGCGAGTGCGGAGGCTCTCTACTCCCAAGGAGCGAGTGCCCGAAGTGCGGCACCGAGTTCAAGGCCGGCGCGAAGTTCTGTCCTGAGTGCGGGGCGAAGACCACCTGATGGCTCGTAGTTGCCGGTTCAGCCTCGGGAGCCGGTCCGGGGCCGCGGAGTGGTCGTTTGACGAGTCGTCCTTGGCCTGGTGTGCGCCGGAGACCGGAAGTCCGCTCGCCTATCCCGTGCGGGAGATGATCGGCATAGCCGGGGACGGATATACGCTTCGTCTGACTTCCCGGGGTCGCGGGCGAAGGTGACGAGCTGGCCCTCTTCCCACTTGGGGGCCGAAGGCCCCACTCTGCTCGATTCCCTCCGCCGGCACTGGCTTGTGGTCCGGACTGAAGCCTTGCGCCTGGGCGGCTCCGGGGAAGGTAAGCCTTTCTCGGGCTGGGTCGCCGGGCCGGACGGCGGCACTCCTGGGGCCTTCCAGGCAATGCTGTTCGACGACGTATTGGTGGTGGCCCGCGAAGGCCGGGACGTCGAGCCGCTGATTTCTGGCCCTCACCGAGGCTGTGGAATTCGATGAGGCCGGCTTACGCCGTGCGCGTACGCGAATGGCCGGGGCGAGAGGTAGTCTTTTCGAAGCTGGCAGGGCAGACGGAAGAGTTTCTCGATCGTCTGCGAGCGCATCGCTCCCTGCTGGCCGGGGAGTCGGCGGTTATGCTGGCGGCGGCGGTGCCGACGCTCCCCTCGGGTCCCAGGGGCGTGTTGGCCGGGACGTGGCTGCCGGGCAGGCTTCTGACGCTGGAGGCGATGGGCGCGCTCTGTCCGGGGCTCGAAGAGACCTTCCGCAGCGACTGGTTGGCAGCGTCTCCCCCGCCGCCAGGAGGGCGAGTACCTGCTGGACTGGGCATCCCCCGGCTTGTCGTGGCTCGGCTGCTCTCGGGAAACGGCTGCCGGTGATGAGGGTGCTGGGGAGGCCGGCGAGGACCAGGCGGACAGCCGCCGCCGCCGCCGCCGCGACTGCCGCCGAGCGGCGGGGCCAACTGGGCGCCCCCCGCCGGTCGTTGCGGCCGAGAAGGGCGGCCGACGTGCTGTGGATGCTGTCCGGCAACGGCGGGGTGTGGTTCTTGGAGGCGCTCTCGAGCGGCGACCGTGCGACCTACTGTTTCGCGGGGGGCGAGGAGATGCCCTGCTCTGGTCTCAGATTACTATGCGCTCCCCAGTTCTCGAGGGAGGCACTGTACAGTTCTCTTGACACGCTCACGGGAGAACGCGCTGAGCTCGCGATCGCCGCGCAGTTCCTCGGCTTTCTCGTGCGGCTGCGGGGATGCTTCCGGGACCGGGTGATCCACCGGAACGTCGAGGGCTGGCAGGCGGAAATCGATGCGCTGGGTGCCACGTCGCCCGGTACCAGGGAGGGATTCCAACACAGGCCGTGCCCTAGCTTCCCAGTCAAGGGCAACTCCGACTTCGACGCCTGCAACTTCGCAGTCAATTGTTTGACGAACTCTGCGTACGCGAACCCCAGGTTTCAAACGGGAAAGGCTGGGGATACCTTGGCCAGGCACATTTCGGATAAGGGGGCAGCGATGCTTTGGTGGGCTTCTTTTATCCTTGTTATCGCCGTCGTGGCTGCGATATTCGGCTTTGGGAACATCGTAGCGGGTGCAACCACCATCGCGATAATCCTGTTCGTCATCTTCCTGGTCATCTTCATTGCTTCTCTGCTCTTTGGATGGACCAGGCGGCGTCGCTAGAAGGCACGAGGGAAAGGTGAGATAGCATGCCGATGATGCGTAGTCGTCGGGAGGACCGTGCTGTGGACGCTTCTCGCGGGTCTTCGTGGCGATCGTCGTCGTGGTGGTCCTTTTCCTGCAAGGCGCTATCTAGTCGCAGGAGGCGTGGTTCCATGTTGAAGGGAGCGAACTCATCAGGGGCGTCTGCTGATAACTCGTGACGGGGGGGAGCAGGTCGGGAAAGTCCAGGACTTGGTCGTCGACAAAGGGGCAGCCAGAGTCCTTGGACTGTTGGTCGACGAAGGGATGGTTCAGTGACGCCCAGGTATGTGCGCTGGCCCGTCGTCAGTCCTCAGCGTAGGCGAGGATGCGGTGGTATCGATTCGAAGACTAGCGTGGTGAAGGCTTCGGAGGTCCCGGATATCAACGACGTGTTCGATCGGGGCGACGTGGTCGCGGAGTCCGCGTCCGTACGACCAACGGAGCAGGGTCTGGGCAAGTTCGAGGCTCTATCTCGACGAGAAGAGACGGACGGATCTTGGGCTACGAGCTGTCCGGCGGTATCGGCCGGAAACGACGTGCCCGCTCCTTCCTTCCCCACCCGGCCGGTTTCGAGGCGGGCAAGGA
>CAWEJM010000028.1:0-15356 GCA_963809395.1 uncultured Actinomycetes bacterium
TCGACAAGTCACTCGCGCTTGACCCCAACCGTTCCGGCGCGCAGAGGATTTCCGACGATCTGAAAGCGGAGGGCTACTAGCATGCCGGTGGAATCGAGTCGATCGCCGATACGCCGCCTGATGGTAACGCTGGTCTTGGTCTGCACGCTGCTGTGGGCCGCCGCAGGTTGTGCGAAGGGTGTCGACACCTCTCAGACGTCGAGTACCTCAGCTGGGCCGAGCACTACGTCCGCCGCCCAGAGTCTCGGCTCGGATCTTCTCGAAGCAGTGCTCCGGTTCATCGATGTTCCCCTATCTCATCCGTACTACAAACAGATAACCGACCTGGACGCACGTGGCATCATCAGCGGGTTTCTGGACGGCACGTTCAAGGCCGAATCATTGATCACCCGGCAGCAATTCGCCAAGATGGTCGCGAAGACCATGGGCTACCCGGTATCCGAAGCGGACGTCTGCCCGTTCGTCGACGTCCAGAGCGATCTCGACCTGATAGACCCGCTGTATCCAGATCACTACATAGCGGTGTGCGCGGCGCGGGGTATCACGGTCGGCAAGACGGTCGACACCTTCGCTCCCGATGACAGCATCACTCGCGCCCAGCTCATCACCATGGTGGCGAAGGCCGCGAACGTCGCCGAGCCCCCGGAAGGCTACAGTCCGCCCTTCGGCCAATTCGACAACACCCACTTTCCCTACGCTCGGCAGGCCGCATATTCGGGGCTACTGGACGGCCTGCTGGGACTCGGCCCCGACTACGAGTTCTTCTCTCCGGCGACTCGGGGCGAGGTGTGCGTGATCCTCTTCAACCTTTTGCATAACCAGCTGCAAAAGTAGGGGGAGCCATCTTCGGCACACGCGCCGATGAGCTGCCTCCGGGCTGAGCGTAGAGGCGGAGAGAGGCGTCGAACGAGGTTGCGACGGACGTCCGCCGATAGTAGACTCGTGGTGAGGAGGGGCCCGACCCGGGCCCGCGGCAGGCGACAGGGGGGTGAGTGATGAGCGGCCATCAAGCCAAGCTCAACGCACAGCGCACGGGGGCCGCCTCGGTCCCGATCCTGCTCGCCTGTATCTGCGTTCTTGCCCTAGGCCTAGTGTTTAGTGCGTGCGGCGGTGGTTCTACTACCGCCTCGTCCCAGTTGCCTACTCAGTTGTCCCCGGAGCAGATCCTGGCCGGCGTGTTAGCCGTTGTGCAGGGGGCGGCGGCCGGGGTGCTGCCGGGGGCGCTTCCGGGGAGATGGTGGTCCAAGGGGAGGGCGAGATTCTGCTCGAGCCGGCGGGGACGGCAGGTCCGGAATCGTTCGCCGGTGAGGTGCACGTGGTTCGGGGACCGACCACCACCTTCTCGCTTCCCGCCCGCACCTCGACGACCCAATCACCGACCACGCTGGCCTCGGGTCAGGTGACGGCCTGGTCCGGGGGCACCCCGGTCTCTACGGCGGTTCGCGCAACAAGGCCAAATGTGACAAGGAACTGCAGCTGCGTTTCCTCGAGCAGAACCCGGCCAAGGCGGCGGCCTTCTGCGCCGCTCTTAACAGCGACCCCACTCTGCGCTGGAGCGGGGGTAACAAGGTGGTACCCGACCAGTTGCGAGCCTACTTCGCCGAGCTTACTCCCATGCTTTTCACCCGGGATACCCGGGTCACCAACCACGGGTTCCGCAACGGCTATCCCACCCCTCGCCAGTCCGTCCTGCAGGCCGGTCACGGGGGTGCTCGTCGATCGTACGGAGTGCCCCGGGTGCGCTGCGAGTGCGGCAACCCGCTCAATCCGCCCAGCCGGTCAAGACCACTCCCAAATACACCGGTCCCAGTGGACTAACTCGTACCCCACCACCATCATCATCATCCAACAGACCACCGTGATCATCGATATCTTCGTGGTCGTCGACGTCGACACCGGCGAGAGCTTCAACCGCCCAGCGGGCAGCACGGGAGAGAAGGACACACCACGAGAAGTCCACCACGTCGACGCGTGACATCCCCACTACGGAGGACTCTCTCCACTACGGAAACCCCGTTCCGACAACGTCCTCGCCGGGCTACTACCGGGCCTCCGAGTTCCGATGACATCTCCTACGTCGGTGGATTCGAAGGCGTTTGGGATACCAACTGGGAAGTACTGACCTTCACGAGAAACGGCACAAGCCTACACGGCGAGTACACCTACCAGAACGGCAGGATCGAGGCCACCTTGGGTGCAGACGGGAGAACGATGGAGGGGACCTGGGCCGAAGCCCCGAGCTATTCTCCACCCGATGATGGCGGTAGAGTGGTCTTTACTTTGTCAGCGGATGGCCAGGCTATCGATGGCCAATGGTGGTACGGCAATGATGGGTCTGGCGGCACGTGGGTGGGGACCCAAAGAAATAGAGCGACAGGGGGGAGTGATGAGCGGCCATCAAGCCAGGCTCAAAGCAAAGCGGACGCGGGCCGGGGCACTATCTCTTCCGCTCGCGCGTGGTCGTGACCGTCGGACCGCCTCGGTCCCGGTCGTGCTCGCCGGTGTTGTCGCTCTTGCCTTGGTCGTGATGCTCGGCGCCTGCGGCGGCGTTCCGCTACCGCCTCGTCCCAGATGCCTACTCAGTTGTCCCCGGAGCGGGTACGCCTGGCCGGTGTGTTGGCCGTTGTGCAGGGAGCGGGTGCTGCCGGGGGCGCTGCCGGGGGCGCCTCTGGGGAGATGGTGGTCCAGCAGGAGGGCGAGATTCTCCTCGAGCCGGCGGGGACGGCAGGTCCGAATCGTTCGCCGGTGAGGTGCACGTGGTCCGGGGACCGACCACCACCTTCTCGCTCCCCGCTCGCACCTCGACGACCCAATCTCCGACCACGCTGGCCTCTGGTCAGGTGGCGGCCTGGTCCGGGGGCACCCCCGGTCTCTACGGCGGTTCGCGCAACAAGGCCAAATGTGACAAGGAACTGCAGCTGCGTTTCCTCGAGCAGAACCCGGCCAAGGCGGCGGCCTTCTGCGCCGCTCTTAACAGCGACCCCACTCTGCGCTGGAGCGGGGGTAACAAGGTGGTACCCGACCAGTTGCGAGCCTACTTCGCCGAGCTTACTTCCATGCTTCTCACTCGGGATACCCGGGTCACCAACCACGGGTTCCGCAACGGCTATCCCACCCCCCGCCAGTCCGTCCTGCAGGCCGGTCAGGGGGTGCTCGTCGATCGGTACGGAGTGCCCCGGGTGCGCTGCGAGTGCGGCAACCCGCTCAATCCGCCCCAGCCGGTCAAGACCACTCCCAAATACACCGGTCCCAAGTGGACGAACTTCGATCCCACCACCATCATCATCATCCAGCAGACCACCGTGATCATCGACATCTTCGTGGTCGTCGACGTCGAGACCGGCGATAGCTTCAACCGCCCGGCCGGCAGCACGGGTGAGAAGGACACACCTCACGAAGTGACTACCACCACTTCGAGCACCACCACCTCGAGCACGACCAGCACGACGACCACCCTCATCATCGACCACCCGGACATCAACGGGCATTGGGCCGGCTCGTATACCTTCACGGCCATCGACGTTCCTGCCTCAGCGGAGAGCGAACTCGAAGCGCAGGGCTGTTCGATCGCGGAACTCAAAGCGCTCGAGGGCAAGCCCTTGCCGATGACCTTGGACCTCACCGTCGACGCGCAGGGGAAAGGGACCGGCGTATTGTTCGTCGATTTCACATCTGTCTCCGCGGACGCGACCTCAGAGCCTCAGAACGTATCCGTCTCCTACGTCGGCAACACCGTCACCCTCACGACAGAGGATGGGACGGAAACTAAGGGAGTGGTGTCGAGCAAAGGTGGTCGGTTGGTCATCGGCGGCAGCCAGACGCAGGCCGACCAGGGCATCAGCATAACGGCCACCTGGCAGGTGACTCAGGCGCAGTAGGACGGGAGTGGAAGGGATCACGTGAGACTGTCACTGCTCCTGGCTGTGCTCGTGACGATCGCGGTTGCGCTGGGCGGGTGCTCCGAGGCCCCCGTCGACACCTTCTCGACCGCGGTCGAGCCGGGAGTTGGACGAGCCGTCCCGTTGGAAAGCGGAGGCCACTACACCGACATCCTTCCGCAAGAGCTCAACGCCATGCTGCAGAGCAAGGATTTCTTCCTGGTCAATGTGCGGGTCCCTTATCAAGGCGAGATCGAAAAGACGGACGCCTTCATCCCGTTCGACCAGATCGACGCGCGTCTGAGCGAATTCCCGCGGGCTCGTAACGCCAAGATCGTGGTGTATTGTCGGAGCGGGGGCATGAGCGCCATCGCCGCCGGCACCCTCGTGAAGGCGGGCTACACCAACGTCTACAATCTCGACGGCGGATTCCTCGCCTGGTCGGCCGCCGGGTACACATTGCTCCAGAAGCAATAGGCTCGGACGACGGAAGAGCTATCGCCGCTGGGAGCGCCGCTGCGAGGACCGACCGGTACGTCTCCATCATGGCGTCGAAAGGCGCCTCGAACTCGATCGTGGTGAAGTGTCCGGGCGGCCTGCGACATATCAGGTCCAGGGGCAGGTACCCGTCCCAGGAGTAGGCGAGCTGGGGGAAAGCGCCTCTGCCGACGACTCGGATGGCGGTCACACCCCGAGCCCCGCAGGCGGTGGCGAAATCCAGGAAGCGAGTAGTCAAGCCCTCTCCCGGCTTCCCCACGGCCACACTCAACGATTGCAGCGACCTGGCGGGCAGCAGACGGAGGTAAAGGCGAGGCAGCTCCAGCAGGTCGTCCAGCGGACGGACCACGACGACCCGGCCCTGACAGTCGTTTACCAGGCCACTGAAGATACGGGAATCGAAACGGGGCTGACCGGGGGGCCGCTCGTCCAGCACCACCACGAACTCGTCGTCGTAGTGCGACAGAACCCGCAGCCCGCTTCCCGAGCGCTCCATCCCCTCCAAGGCCTTGTAGCGGTCGAACGTGTCATGGAGTAGGCGGCGTGGCCATGCGCCGCGGGGAAGGAGCTGTGAGAGCCGGCGGAGCTGCCCGGCCAGGTGCTCCGCATACTCCTGGACGCTGAGGTCGCCGGTCTCGCCCTTCTCTACGAAGTGGATCCGGGAGGAGAGGCATCCATTCTGGTCCCAGAAGATGGAATCGAGGCCGGCGAGAAGGGTGACGACGTCAAGGAGGCTGCCTTCTTTTGGGGATGGGGCGGCCCGGTGCCTTTCGGCGAGCATCTCCCGACCGATGGCAGTGAAGCTGACCTTGTGCCCGTGGGCATGGAATCGGGGCCGAGCTCGGTCGGCAGAACCACCCGCCGCCTCGATCTGGCCCGCGATGCGGCCTATGGTGTCGTCTCCGGCTGCCGCGATGACCAGATCGGATCGGGAGAGCAGGCGGTCCTGCAACTCGGCGTCCTCGTAGTCCCAGGTCAAGATCGCCACGCGTCCCGAACAGGTCGGCGTCCGCCTGTTCGAGCGCGGCGAGTACCATCGGGCTGAAGATCGGCTCGCGGCGGGAATTTCGCACCACTGTCACCGGGGGCGCGTCCCCGGCCAGGGTGGTCGAGAGGGCGAGGAGGGCGATGATCAGGGCCGTCCCGGGGACGTTGCCGGCTCCATACCCGGTGACGAACCCGGGCGCCTCCGCCTCCCCGAACAGCGGTCGCCGCGAGTAGATGGGGAGCCGGCCGGCGAAGCGAACCGCCAGCCGGCTGGGCAGCCCGGCCAGGGCCCGCCACTCCCGTTCGTCAGCGGCCGGCGCCGCCTGGAAAGAACCGCAGCCGTCCTGTGAGCCCGGGGAGCGACTCCCACCTGGCCGCAGCGCTCTTGGTGGGAGAGAGAGCGAGAGCATGAGCCATCTGTCCCAGGTCCCACATGTCCGGCGCCCCCAATGTGGAGGCGATCATCTCCGGTGAATACCCGGTATAGCGAGGGAGAGCGTCGAGGGCCGCGCCGTGGAGGGGGTCCCCGGGGTCGGACAAGCGTCTGGCCGCCGACAGCATGGCCGTCTGCAGGCGGTCCCAGAACTCGGGCCCGCGCGGGGCCTCTGGGCGGGCGGCTGAGAGAAGATCGAGCGTCCGCGTCCAGGCTTCGGCGCCGAGCCGGGGCCAGCGAGCTGCGACCGCACCCGGCGCGTCGGCATCGCATTCGCGGCCGCACTCCCGGCCGCCGGCGAAGCTCAGGGTCTCCCAGCGAGTCTCAGTAGAGATCACCTGGGCGCGCACCGCCTGGGGCAGCCAGAATCCTTCGATCACACCTGGGCGGCGCACCCTGCCTCCCCCAGCAGGTCGACACGTTGGATGGAATCCCGGGCGAGGTAGGCTCCTCCGTCCCCACACGTGCAGATCCGTGTCTCCGCGCCCGGCGACCATGGTCACCCGATCCGCGGTGCGGAAGAACGCCGGGAACAGATCGCCCCCTCCCCAAGGGTCGAAGAACGCCAGCAGTCCGGTCGTTCTGGATCCGGCTTGGAACCCGCCATCGTCATCGAGGGTGACCGCATGCACCCACGGGGGTACGTGGTAGTTGCCGGCAGAACACTGCATCGCCACCCAGTTCGCCTCGGCCATGCCGTACACGTCCCTCTGCGGAACAGTCCCTCCGTCCGCCAAACGGAATACGCTCTCCAAGTCTCGTCTGATCTCTTGCGGGCCGAAATCGTAGGCTTCTTTCATGCCTCCGCCGGTGCCGAGCAGGCTTCCCGGAGCCAGGGTCAGCGTCTTACCGGCACGAGCCAGAGCCAATGCCACCCCGTGAAGTTGGGTCGCGCTCCCGAAGAGCAGCACCTTCTCTCCGCGGACCGCCGCCCGTTCGAGGACGGCCAGAGCGATGTTTATGGCGTGGGGGTCCACGTAGCGTCTCTGGAGGACGTTTATGGCGGGGTGCCACGCACGTCTCTCGACGCAGACCCCGCCAACCCGGGCGGAAGGCGCGACCCGCTCGGATGCGGACTTGATCAGGGTGCGCGGGGAACGGTATGGCGAAATGCACCCGGTCGGAGGTGAGCCCCACCCGCTGCACGCTGAACCGAGCCATGCGCGCCATGGCGATGCGGGTGCGACTTGGCATCATGAACACGGCCCGGTGGTCGGCCTTCATGCCGAGATAGCGCTGGAAGGCCAGGTAGAAGCTTTCGACCGTCAGGTCGGTGCTCCGCTGGTCGCGCACGATGATGGTGGCGCGCCCTGAGGTCCCGCTCGACGTGAGCAATTCGAGCCCCAGGTCGGAGAACACACGCTCGATGGCGCTGAGCAGGGCCTCGAGCGACCGGTAGCGCGTGTTGAATCGTGCCACGCGGTCGCGAGGAAGCTCCACCGAGAGCTGGGCCGAAAGCCATTCGAGAAAGCCTCTGGGGTCATCTTGGGGGAAGGGCGTCCCCAAAAGGTCGATGTACGACTTGAAGGTCTGCGATGTCGGCCGAAGCAGCCGGGGAAGGTCGACAGGCTGTGCCCGGGGGCCCACCCCTCGCGCGGAGACGGCGCGCTTGTAGGACAGATTGCGCTGGTAGTGCCAGGCGTGGGAGTCAAGTATGCCGTCCAGCACGGTCTTGTCGCGCTCGGCGTCCGAAAGGGCCCAGAAATCGGCCAACGCTTTTCGTGTCGGTATGGCTGCTTGCTCCATGACGACATCCTAGCGTGGAGAGAGGCTCATTCTGAACTTCGCGTGCGTCGGCTACGGGGCGGAAGCGGCGGAGGCTCGTGGCCCTCGAGGGCGATGATAGCGGCTCGGTGTCGGCGCAAAGCGGGACCCGGCGTCCGGCCACGTAGTCATACGAGACCACGAGGGCGTCGCCCTCGGCCGCCACTCTTCCCAGCTTCTGACTGACTGCGGCGTGCTCCATGAGGAAACGGTCGTCCCCCAGTGCCGAGACCCGCACTCCCACGGATAGGGTGTCCGGATAGGTGACGGGAACCCGGTAGCGGCAGCTGTTGGCCGCCAGGATGACGCCGTGCTCGCTCGTGCGCGAGGCCGGAAGCGATCCCCGCGCGTTCCAGGTACGCGATGCGGGCCGTCTCGAAGTACTGCAGGAAGACGATGTTGTTCACGTGACCGAGGGCATCCATGTCCCCCCAGCGCACGACGACGTCAACGACCACCGGGTAAGCGCTCAGCATAGCCTCTCCTCGCGATTCGGGCCGGACACAGGGCATTGTAGCCCGCTGAGGCGGCTCTTCGCGGCCCTCTTGATTCCTGAATGATATCGTAATAATATTAATAAGGCACGGCTAAATCCTGGCACGTTTTCCCGGACCGAGATCGAGCCCGCCCCGCGGAGGGGCGGTAGACAGGAGGAGACATGGACGGGCAGCGAGCCTCGCTGAATCACGAGCGAGGAGACCAAGGCGATGAGCGGCTGGGGGATGCTCGCGGCCGTGATCTTGATCTTCGCGGCGGGCATCGCCCTGCTGATCGTGGCCGGCGAGTTCTGAGCGACGACGGGAGCCTCGGCGCCGGCGCGACCTGGGCGCTGGTAGGTCCGGGGATCGTGCTCTTGCTCCTTGGCTCTGTTCTCGCCCCGGCTTCTTCACCCTGGAGCCCAACGAGACCCGGGTGCTGGTGCTCTTCGGCGCCTACAAGGGCACGGTGCGGGCACGGTGGATTCCGCTGGGCCAACCCCTTCTACTCCAACGGCCCCGCGGCCAAGACCACGCCGGACGCACGGCGCGCGCGAAGGCGCCGGCGGCCGGCGCCGCCGCCAAGAAAGGGCAACCCTCCCGGACGGCCAAGAAGTTCCCCCGCTACAAGGTCTCGGTGCGGGCCCGCACTCTCAACGGCCCAAGCTGAAGGTCAACGACCGCCGCGGCAACCCGGTGGAGATCGCCACGGTGGTGATCTGGCGGGTGCAGGGATACGGCCCAGGCCGTCTTCGACGTGGACGACTTCGAGCTGTACGTGGAGACCCAGAGCGAGACCGCCCTGCGCCACCTGGCGAGCTCCTACGCCTACGATCACGGCGAGGAGAACGAGATCACCCTGCGCAGCAACGTCGACGAGGTCTCGCAGGCGCTCAAGGACGAGTTGGAGCAGCGCCTGGCCCGCGCCGGCGTGGTGGTCGAAGAGGCCCGTCTGACCCACCTGGCCTACGCGCCCGAGATCGCTCAGGCCATGCTGCGGCGGCAGCAGGCCGAGGCCGTCATCGACGCCCGCCAGAAGATCGTGCACGGCGCGGTGAGCATGGTCGACATGGCCCTCCGCGAGCTGGCCGAGAAAGGCGTGGTCGAGCTCGACTCCGAGCGCAAGGCGGCCATGGTCAGCAACCTCATGGTGGTACTCTGCGGCGAATCCGAGGTGCATCCGGTGGTCAACACCGGCACCCTCTACGCCTAGGTTGCGGCGTCCGGAGCGCTGAGCAGTGACCGGGCGCAAGCAGTTCCTGCTCCGCATCGACCCCCAGCTGTGGGCCGACCTGGAGGCCTGGGCGGCCGACGAGCTGCGCAGCGTCAACGGGCAGATCGAGTACGTGCTGAGAGAAGCGGTGCGCAAGCGGAAGGGATCGCACGAGAAAGGATCCGGGAATGAAGGACCCACGGCTGGAGACTCTGGCCAGTAACCTGCTCGACTACTCGCTCGGAGCTACAGCCGGGTGAGAAGGTGCTCATCGAGGGAGAGGCCGGCTCGCGGGCCCTGATGATCGCGCTGGTGGAAGCCACCTACCAACGGGGAGCCGTGCCCTTCGTCGAGACCGGAGACTCACAGCTCCGCCGGGCCTGGCTGCTGGGGGCCAACCGCGAGCAGATGGACCTGCGGGTCTCCTGGGAGATGCAGCGGGTCAAGGACGTCGACGCCACCCTCTACATCCTGGCCGGCGACAACGCCTCCGAGTTGGCGGACGTGCCCGGGAAGATCCTGGAAGCCTCCCGCCTCGCCACCGAGCCGCTCATGGAGCTGTTCCTGACCAAGAAGTGGTGCCTGCTCCGCTTTCCCACCTCGTCCGCCGCCCAGGCCGCGGGCATGTCCACCGAGGCCTTCGAGGACTTCTGCCTGGCCGTCTCCACTCTCGACTACGCCCGCATGGACAAGGCCATGGACCCGCTGGTGGAGCTCATGTCGCGCACCGACCGCGTGCGCATCACCAGCCCGGGGACCGACCTCTCCTTCTCCATCAAAGGGATCCCCGTGCTCAAGGCGGCCGGCAAGAACAACATCCCCGACGGGGAGGTGTTCACCGCTCCCGTGCGCGACTCGGCGAACGGCACCATCGCCTTCAACACTCCCTCGCTCGAGGACGGCATCACGTACGAGCGCGTCCGGCTCACGTTCGAGGACGGCCGGGTCGTGGACGCCGACTCCAGCGAGCCGGAGAAGCTCCGGCAGATGCTCGATACCGACGAGGGCGCCCGCTACCTGGGCGAGTTCGCCCTGGGCGTCAATCCCTGCATCGACCGGCCCATGAAGGACACCCTCTACGACGAGAAGATCGGCGGCAGCCTGCATGTCGCTCTGCGGCCGGGCCTACGACGACGCCGACAACGGCAACCGCTCCAGCGTCCACTGGGACCTGGTGCTCATCCAGACTCCCGCGTGGGGCGGCGGCGAGATCTGGTTCGACGACGTGCTGGTGCGCAAGGACGGCCGCTTCGTGCTGCCGGAGCTGGAGGGGCTCAACCCCGAGAATCTGGTGTAGAGTGCTCGCCACCGCCGCGGGGCCGACGTCCTTGTCGGAGGCCTTGCCCGCCCGGCGGTACGAGCGGCGCGGCTGCGAAGTACACGATCCCTCCGATGGTGTAGGCAAGAGCCTTGGAGGCGGTCTGGGCGATAGCTCCCAGCCCCAGCTGGCCGCCCACCGCCCCGACGTCGGCGAAGAACGAGTCGAACGAGAGCACGGTCGCCCTCTGCGCCGAGGGGATGTGCTCGTTGATGTAGGCCTGACGGACCGGACCGGCGATCCCGCTCAGGCTGCCCGAAGCCGGCCAGCAGCACGACCACCACGACGAAGGCCGCGATGTGCCCACCTCCCGGGGCCAGCAAGCCCGGTCACGCCCAGACCCGCGGCGAACAGCGCCATGCCGGCCGTGCGACGCGACCAGCACCGAGGCCGGCCGTGAGCCCAGTCGCGTCTTCGAGATCCGGCCCACCAGAGCGTTTCCCGGCCACCCCGGAAAGCGCGAACAGGGCGGTGATCACGCCCGGCGACCCACACGAGATTCTCCCTGCCGAGCAACTCGAGCGCGTACGGCTGCGACGCGTAGAACAGGTACCAGATCGAGCAGTCCGTTGACGAGCGAGGCGAACAGCAGCGGACGTATCACCGGGTGACGCCAGCCGTGGGTGATGCCGGCGCCGAAGATCTTGCGGCTCTCCTCGCCGAAACGGGACACCTTGAGCGGGCGCGGTTGGAAGCCGATGTCGCGCATGAAGGCCAGGGTGACGCACGAACGCTCCCAGCAGCAGACCGGTGCGCACCAAGTACGGCACGGCCAGGCTCGCCTGGCCCAGCAGTCCGCCCCCCAGCGTCCCCACCAGCATCGAGACGCCGTTGAACATGCCGCTGCGGGCGAAGACCCGGTCCTTGCTCCCCGGATAGCCGGTCGGAGTCGAGGGCGTCCACGAGCCAGGCGTCCACGGCCCCGGTCTGACAGGTGAAGCCGAAGCCCAAGCAGGATCGAGGCGAGGATGAAGCCGGTCATCCCCCAGCCGAACACGGCCGAGCCGACGTAGCCAAGGGTGGCCACCATCAGGGCGCCGATACCGAGCAGGAACGAGACCCGCCGTCCCACGGTGTCGGCGACCACGCCGGTCGGCACCTCGAAGACGATCTGGCCGGCGCTGAAGGTGGCGTTGACGAGCATCACGCCGAAGATGTCCAGGCCGGCATCGAGCAGGAAGAGGGTGTTGACGCCCCAGATGATCGAGGTGGCCAGGGTGAAGAGCGCGCCGGTGAGTAGTAGACGCGCTCGATCCGGACCGCGGTTATGGGAGTGCCGCGAGGGTGGCGATGCAAGGGCTGGGGTCACGAGGGTTCGCGCGGATCGGGGCTCATTCGTCACCTGTACCTGATGCGCGGGTTGAGCAGGGCGTAGATGATGTCGGCGGCGAGGTTGGCCAGGGCGAAGATGATCACGATGAGCATGGTGGTGGCCTGGATGAGGGGCAGATCGCGTCTCTGCACGGCAAAGAGGACCAGCCGCCCCAAGCCCGGGTAGCCGAACACCGACTCGGTCACGATGAGACCGCCCATGAGCCAGCCGACCCCGGCGGCCACCACCGTCACGGTGGGGAGCAGCGAGTTGCGGAGCACGTGCCCGAAGAGCACCTGGCTGGTGGAGAGGCCTTTCAGGCGGGCCGTGCGCACGTAGTCGGTCTCCAACACCTCCGCCGTGCTCGCGCGGGTCATCCGCACCACGTAGGCCAGGCTGGTGAGCGACACCGTCAACCCGGGCAGGATGAGGCTGGGGAGGGCGGCCACGAAAGAGGTGCCGGGGGCGATAGCCGAGGAGGATGGCAGCCACCCCAGCACCCGGGAGAAGAGCGCGATGAGGAGGACGGCGGTGACGAACTCCGGCAGGCCGACAAAGGCCAGGGAGCCTGCCGATATGACCTGGTCGAGGGCCGAGTTGCGGCGCCAGGCGGCGATCACCCCCAGGAAGATGCCCAGGGGGACGTACATGAGAAAGGCGACGAGCGCCAGCATGGCCGAGTTGCGGAGTCGCTCCAGGGTGACGGCTCGGACCTCCTCCTGAGTGCTGAGCGACGTTCCCCAGTCGCCCCGGGCAAGGTGCCCCAACCAGCTCCCGTACTGCACCACCAACGGCCGGTCGAGGCCCAGCTCCTGTCGCAGATCGTCTTTGGCCTGTTGCGACGCCTCCCGTCCCAGGACCATGGTAGCCACGTCTCCGGGTAGCACATTGGTGGCTCCGAAGACCAGCACGCTGGAGAGCAGCACTGTCAAGACCACGAACCCCAAGCGGCGGATGATGAAGCGGCCCACCTATTCCGCCTTCTGAAGCGCGGCCAGCGCGTCCAAGGGGATGTGACAGCAGACGGAGTGACCGGGCGCGGCAGCCGCGCGCCACGGTGGCTCCTGGTCTCGGCAGACGTCGCCCAGATATCGCGGACACCGAGGGTGAAAGCGGCAGCCGGTCGGGATCTCGGCAGTGGCCGGTGCGCCCGAGCGCAGGCGCACCCGCGCGGCGCGCAGGCTCGGATCGGGCAGGGGGATCGCGGAAAGCAGAGCCTCCGTATAGGGGTGGTAAGGGGGCGACAGCACTCGGGCAGCTTCACCCTCCTCCATCAGCCGGCCAAGGTACATCACCCCTATCCTGTGAGAGAGATGCTGCACCGCGGCCAAGTCGTGAGAGATGAAGAGGTATGAGGTTCCGCGCTCTCGCTGCAGTTCGAATAGGAGGTTCATCAGGGAGCCCTGTACCGACACGTCCAGCGAAGATATGGGCTCGTCGCAGATCACCAGATCAGGCCCGGCGGCGAAGGCCCGCGCGATCGCCACTCGCTGTTTCTCGCCCCCACTGAGTTCGGCCGGGTAGCGATGGAAATAGGAGGGCGGCAGGCTCACCGCCGCCAGCAGCTCACGGGCAGTGCGGGTGGCGGTCTCCCGATCGACTGCCCCGAGGACCATCAGCGGGCGCACGAGAGCCTGCCCGACGGTGTGTCTTGGGTTCAACGAGGCCTCTGGATTCTGGAACACCATCTGCAGACGGCGAAGCACCGATCTTGTCGCGCTCGGCAGTTGTCGCCCCCAGAGGAGCGCCATCGAGAGAGACCTGTCCGCGGCTCGGAGCACTCAACCCAGCGATCACTCTGGCCAGGGTGGTCTTGCCGCTGCCGCTCTCTCCCACCAGACCCAGCGTGCGCTCGGGGATCTATCCACACGCTCACCCCGTCGACAGCTCTGACTCCCGAACGGCGGCCTGGAATGGGGAAGACCTTCGTTATCTCGTTGGCCTCCACGAAGTGGGCCCCGGCCGCGGGCCGGGTTTCTGCGGCGACGTTATCGGCCGGTCGCGCCGGTCCCGGCAGCCCCGGCTGCTGAAGGGCCGCCCGCCGTCCCTCCTGCGAGAGCAGCACCTCCCATCTCCAGCACGCGGTGGAGCGCCCGTCGGCCACGTCGGTCAATGGAGGCCGGGAGACGCGGCAAGCGTCCAGGGCCAGCGGACAGCGGGGAGCAAAGACGCACCCGGCGGGTAGGTCGTCCGGCCTGGGAAGCGCTCCGGCGATCGTGGCCAAGCGCCCGCCGGTGCCGGCCGCGGCCCCAGATCCGCCTGAGGCGTCGCTCTCACGCCCGGCGTCCTCCGGCGCGGCGTCCTCACGGTCGGTGGTCCCGAAGCGAGGCACGCAGTTCAGCAGGTTGAGCGTGTAGGGATGGAGTGGCTGCTCGAAGAGGCGCGCCGTGGTCGCCTCCTCGAAGATCTCACCCGCGTACATGATGGCCACCCGGTCGCAGATGCGCGAGACCACCCCGAGGTTGTGGGTGATGTAGAGGATGGCGCTGCTGAACTCGGCCTTCAACTCGTCGAGCAGATCGAGGACCATCGCCTGGGTGGTGACGTCCAGCGCGGTCGTAGGCTCGTCGAGGATCAACAACTCGGGACTGGTCAGGAGGGCCATGGCGATGGCGCTGCGCTGCAGCATTCCTCCCGAGAGCTGGTGAGGATAGCGTTTGGCCACCGAGCCGGGGTCGGGCATGTCCACGCGCCGGAGCATGGTGAGAGTCAGGTCGCGGGCGGCGCGCCTGCCAAGGCCCAGGTGCCGGCGGCCCATCTCGTCCAGCTGCCGCCCGACGGTCAGCGTGGGGTTGAACGCACCCTGGGGATCCTGGCTGACCAGACCGATCCTGGAGCCCCACACCCGCCGCATGTCGCCGCGCGAGAGCCCCAGCAGATCCGTGTCGTGCAGCCGCGCGGCCCCGCTCAGCACTCGGCCGTTCGCCGGGAGATAGCCGATTGCTCCCAGACGCAAGGGTAGTCTTGCCGGAGCCCGACTCGCCCACGAGCCCCAGGGTCTGTCGCGGGGCGACGGCTAAGCTCACGTCGCGCACCGCGGGTAGGCTGCCTTCCTCTGTCTGGTAGAAGATGGACAGGCCGTCGATCTGGAAGGCGTTCATCGCGCCCACGGCCGTCGGTCCCGCCTCGACAGCGTCCGCTTCACGTCACCGGCTCCGCGCTCGCGCCGACGGCGTGCGCTTCACGTCACCCACCCGGGCGGAGCCCGGAGGGCTGAACACGTGGCGGAGCCCATCCGCCATGAGACTGGTCCCGATCACCAATAGGGAGATGGCTGCTGCCGGGAAGAGGAGCATCCAGGGGGCCGCGTCGAAAAAGGTGCGGGCTTCGTTCACCTGTCGGCCCCAATCCGGTGAAGGCGGCTGCACTCCCAGCCCTAGGAATCCGAGAGAGGCCACCAGAAAGATCGAGTACGCGAACCGTATCGAGGCTTCCACCAATAACGGAGGAACGGTGTTGGGCAGCATCTCCCTGAAG
>CAWEJM010000029.1:0-65009 GCA_963809395.1 uncultured Actinomycetes bacterium
GTCCCCGGTCTTCGAGGTGCCCTCTAAGGGGGCCCTCGTGCTGGGCCGCAGCGACAACGCGGACGTCTCCCTGCATAGCCCCCAGGTTTCCCGGGCTCACGCCCAGATCGTGAGGCGCGGCGCCGACGTCTACCTCCAGGATCTCGGGAGTTCCGCCGGCACTTACGTCAATGGGCAGCTCGTCGGGGAGCATCGGCTGAAAGATGGGGAGATGACGTCCGCATCGGGCCCAGTCGCTTGGTGATGGAGCAGGGGCGATTGCGAGTATAGTCGACGAAGAAGGCAACCTCCGCATCGACGCCCTCCACCTCTCTCGGGTGGTGGGCAAGGGTCTGCACATTCTGCAGGACGTTTCTCTCTCCATCTACCCGCAGGGTTCCGTGGCCATCGTGGGGGCAGCGGCACGGGCAAGTCGACACTGCTCAACGCTCTGTGCGGCTTTCGTCCGGCCAGCTCGGGAACAGTGTTGTTCAACGGCATCGACCTCTATCACAACTTCGATGCCTACCGCAACGATCTCGGTTACGTTCCTCAGGACGACATAATCCACCGGGAGCTTCCCGTCCGCCGTGCCCTCGATTACGCTGCACGCCTCAGGATGCCAGGCGACACCTCGACTGCTGAGCGGCTGCAGAGGGTCGAGGAGGTGTTGGAGGATCTCGACCTTGGGCCTGTGCCGAGCGGGCCGTCCGCCAATTGAGCGGCGGACAGCGCAAGCGGGTGTCCATCGGCGTGGAATTGCTGACCCGGCCCGTCTCTTTCCTGGACGAGGCCACCTCGGGACTGGACCCGGGCACGGAGTCTCAGATGATGAAGCTCCTCCGCCGCCTCGCCGATCAAGGGCGGACGGTGGCCCTCGTCACCCATGCGACCAAGAACGTCATGACCTGCGATAAGGTCATCTTCATGGCTCGTGGCGGCCACTTGGCCTACTACGGGCCCCCGGAGGAGGCGCTCCGCTATTTCGGAGTAGGCGATTTCGACGAGATCTACGGCCGCCTGGAGCAAGGCGATCCCAAGGAGTGGCGGAGCAGGTTCCGCGCGTCGAAGATCTACCGGGAGAACGTCGAAGCTCGATTGGCCGAGGTGAGTCCGCCGGTAGGCGGTGGCGCTCCGGTTGGGGCCGCGCCCGCGCCCGCTTTCGCGGCTGCCGCGCGCGCTGCAGCCCGCCACCCCCGGGTGTTCCGCCGCCCTGGTCGGGGGACCGATCGGCAGCCGGGAAAGGAGCGTCTGGGAAGCGCCAGCGAGTCCCGACCTGGCGCCAGTTCGTCATCCTTTCCCAGCGCTACCTGGACACGATCTGGCGCGACAAGAAGACTGCCGGCCTTCTGTTCGCCATCGCCCCCTTCTTGGGGGCCCTAGACTTCATCGTATGGAAGCGCGATGTCTTGAATCCCCAGACCGGGAGCGCCGTCAAGGCGCTCACCATGCTGTTCATGGTGTCGCTAATCACGGTCTTGGTGGGCACCATCACTTCCGTAAGAGAGATCGTCAAGGAGGATGCCATCTACCGGCGCGAGCGCATGGTGGGATTGCGCGTGATGCCGTACGTAGGCTCCAAGGTCGCGATCGGCTTCCTGTTTGCCCTGTACAGCGCCCTCATGCTCTTTGTCTTCAAGGTGGCGGCGATCGACTTTTCGTACCTTGGTTTCGCAAACACCATGCTGTTGTTGGTCCCCCTCGTCCTCGGCACCTTGGCTGGGGTGATGTGGGGGCTCCTGGTGTCGGCGGTGGCGCCGAGCGAGGACCGGGCCATGCTGCTCGTGATCCTGGTGCTGGTACCTCAGTTCGTCTTCTCCGGCGGCATGGTGCCGCTCAAGGATCTCGGCGCGGCCGGGAGGATCATGGGCTGGGTCACCTCGAGCCGCTGGGAGTTGGGGGCGCTGGCCACGTCCGCCAAGATAGGGGGCGGAGGCGGCCAGACACCGAGCCTACCCGGTTTTTCCCTACCTGGGGTCGGGACCATATCCGTTCCGGGGCAGGCAGAGGCCATGTCCGGCTCGATCCGCGATCAGTACGGGGATATCTTCCACGTAAACCTGGCGCTCTATTGGGGCATGGCCCTGGCTCTGGCGATAGTCCTGCTGGTCGTGATCATCTTCATCCAGAAGCGCAAGGACACGCTTTGACGGTCTGCCGGAATCGAGGACGTAGGTGGAAGATCTAGCGGGCAGGAACCTCGGCAGGTACCAGGTGACCGCGCTGGTGGGGCGAGGTGGCATGGCGACGGTCTACAAGGCCATCGACCCCGTCCTCGACCGGGCCGTCGCGATAAAGGTGATGCATAGCCACCTGGCCGCCGACCCCACCTTCGTCGGCCGTTTCCGCCACGAAGCCCAGGCGGTCGCAGCTCTCAGACATCCGAACATCGTCAAGGTGTTCGACTTCGGGAGCGAGGCCGAGGCCTACTACATGGTGATGGAGTTCATCGACGGGCCCACATTGGCCTCTCTGTTGGAGAGCAGGGCCGGGGAGAAGGTCGCGCCGACCGGCTCGGGCATTGGCGCCACAGGTCCCCCCGGACGGGTCGGCGGCCTGTATCCCCCTGAGATACTGCGCATATTCGCACCCCTCTGCTCGGCCATCGACTACGCGACGACCAAGGGCATGGTGCATCGTGACATCAAGCCGGCCAACATCCTCCTGACCCAGGACGGAGAGCCGATTCTGACCGACTACGGGATCGCCAAGATCATGGGCGCCACCTCCTACACCGTCTCCGGCGTGGTGATGGGGTCGGCCCACTACATGTCCCCCGAGCAGGTACAGGGCTTTCCCATGGACCATCGCACCGACATCTATTCCCTCGGTGTGGTGCTTTTCGAGGCGCTCGCGGGTCGCGTGCCCTTCGACGCAGAAACCACAGCCTCGATCCTTGCCCAGCACATCTCCGCCCCCGTGCCGCCTGCGCAGTCCATCAATCCCAACCTGCCGTGGCAGGTGCAGGCCGTCTTGGAGAAGGCTCTGGCCAAAGCGCCGGAGAACCGCTACCAGCAGGCGGGCGAAATGGCGGCTTCCCTGCAAGCTGCGCTTGCGCCTTTGGCCGGCGGCGGGCCCGGTACGACTCCCTCCGCGGGTGCCGGCCAAGCGCCAACGGTGGTGCTGAACGCGGGCGCTGCCACTCGCATGGAACGGGTGACGGCCTTCGAACCGGCGGGGGCTGAGCCACTGTGGGGGCAGCCGTGGCAGCCGATCCAGCCCGCCAAGAGTCGCCTACGGCGGAATCTTTTGATCGCCGCCGCCGCGGTCGTGGTGATCGCCGGGGTGGTCGTGGGCGTTGTGTTGGGCACGTCGGGAGGGGGAACCGCGGCGGCGACCACATCCACTCTTAGGGCCTCTACGAGCTCGACAAACTCGACGAACTTCACCGGCCCGACGACGGGCGGTACCAGCACCGTTACCAGCGGATCCGGGGGCGAAGTGACGATCACGACGGTCTCGGGACAGGCGTCCTATCTGATCGAGGAAGGCGACGCCTTCGTGCAAAGCGGCCAGTTCGATGAAGGGATCAAGAGATACGAAGAGGCTTTGGCAGTCGACCCGGAGAGCGATGTGGCCCGCACTCAACTGGGTATCGTGTACTACCTGCATGGCACCTATTCCTCTGAGGGGGCTCAGCAGCAACTCGAGTTGGCCACCGAGAAGAATCCCGCGAGCGCCCGAGCTTGGGCTTTCCTGGGTCTCTCCCGCCTGGGCTCGGCCTATAAGCATAAGACCGGAGACTATGCGTCCGCGGAAACGGCCATCCGGACGGCGATGGAGCTTGATCCCAAGAGCGGCCTGGGTCATGCGTTCCTGGGCCGGTTGTTGGCGGCTTCGGGTCGCAACGACGAAGCTCTTACGGAAGCGCAGACTGCGCTGGACCTCGGTCCGGAGGACCCCTGGGTACTCGTTTCGGCCGGGTGGATCAATGGGGTGCAGGGAGACTGGACGGCCGCCGTCCCCTACTACGACCGCGCAGCCACCTACGAGCCCAACTGGGCCACCTTCTTGTCTCTGCTGGCCGAGGCCCTACGGGAGACGGAGAAGTATGACGAAGCCCTGGGCTACTACGACACCGTGCTCAACCTGGACCAGGGCTACGAGGTCGGGGCTTACGAGGACATCGGGGTGACCCTGTGGGCCAAGGGCGACTCCCCGGGAGCGATCACCAGCCTCGAAAAAGCTCTGGCCCTCGACGATACCCGCGACTACGCTCACTGGGCGCTCGGCGCCATATTGGACGAGCAGGAGGACTACGAGGCGGCTCTGCCCCATCTGGAGCGGGCCGTCGCGCTGGTGCCCAACAACGCCGGATACCAGGAGTGGCTGGCGGATTGCCTCTACTACTTGGAGCGATACAAGGAAGCGAGGACGGCAGTCGACAAGTCGCTCGCGCTCGACCCCAATCGTCCCGGCGCGCAGGGGATCTCCGACGATCTGAAGGCGCTGGGCTACTGACCGGTGGAGGGGACGATGAGACGTGTGACGCGTGTGATGCCGGTGATCGTGTTGCTCGCGGTCGGCATGCTGCTGCCATGGGCGGCCGCCGGCTGTGGGAAGGGCTCCCAGCCCTCTGAAACATCGACTACGGCGGCCGGCCCGAGTACCACGTCTGCCGCGCAGGGGCTGGGCTCGGATATCCTGGAGGCCGTCCTCAAGTTCATCGACGTCCCCTTGTCCCACCCGTACTACGCGCAGATAACCGAGCTTGACTCGCGCGGGATCATCAGCGGCTTTCTCGACGGTACGTTCAAGGCTGATTCCCCGATCACCCGGCAGCAGTTCGCCAAGATGGTCGTGAAGACGATGGGCTACCCGGTATCCGAGGCCGATGTCTGCCCGTTCACCGACGTCCCGAGCAATCTCGACGTGATAGACCCGCTGTATCCGGATCACTACGTAGCGGTGTGCGCGGCGCGAGGTGTCACGGTCGGCAAGACAGACACCACCTTCGCTCCCGATGACAGCATCACTCGCGCCCAGCTCATCACCATGGTGGCGAGGGCCGCGAATCTCGTCGAGCCCCCGGAGGGCTACAGTCCGCCGTTTGGCCAATTCGACAACACCCACTTCCCCTTCGCCCGACGAGCCGCCTACGCGGGGCTACTGGACGGCCTGCTGGGACTCGGCCCAGACTACGACTTTCTCTCTCCCGGCGACTCGGGGCGAGGTATGCGTGATCCTCTTCAACCTGTTGCACAATTCACTGAGCTAGTCGGTGGTTCATGCCGAACGAGGTTGCGACGGACTTCCGCCGATAGTAGACTCGTGGTGAGGAGAGGCCCGACCCGGGCCGGCGGCAGACGACAGGGGGGTGAGTGATGAGCGGCCATCAAGCCAAGCTCAAAGCACAGCGCACGGGGGCCGCCTCGGTCCCGATCCTGCTCGCCGCGGTCTGCGTTCTTGCCCTAGCCCTGGTGTTCAGTGCCTGTGGCGGTGGCTCCACTACCGCCTCGTCCCAGATGCCTACTCAGTTATCCCCGGAGCAGATCCTGGCCGGCGTCTTGGCTGTCGTGCAGGGAGCCGGCGCTGCTGGGGGCGCACCGGCGCGGGGAGATGGTGGTCCAGGGGAGGGCGATATTCTCCTCGAGCCGGCCGGGACGGCAGGTCCGGAATCGTTCGCGGGTGAGGTGCACGTGGTCCGGGGACCGACCACCACCTTCTCGCTCCCCGCTCGTACCTCAACGACCCAATCACCGACCACGCTGGCCCCGGGTCAGGTGGCAGCCTGGTCCGGGGGCACCCCCGGGCCTCTACGGCGGTTCGCGTAGCAAGAGCCAAATGCGACAAGGAACTGCAACTGCGTTTCCTCGAGCAGAACCCGGCCAAGGCGGCGGCCTTCTGCGCCGCTCTTAACAGCGATCCCACTCTGCGCTGGAGCGGGGGTAACAAGGTGGTACCCGAGCCAGCTGCGAGCCTACTTCGCCGAGCTTACTCCCATGCTTCTCACCCGGGACACCCGGGTCACCAACCACGGGTTCCGCAACGGCTATCCCACCCCCCGTCAGTCCGTGCTGCAGGCCGGTCAGGGAGTGCTCGTCGATCCGGTACGGAGTGCCCCGGGTGCGCTGCGAGTGCGGCAACCCGCTCAATCCGCCCCAGCCGGTCAAGACCACTCCCAAATACACCGGTCCCAAGTGGACTAACTTCGATCCCACCACCATCATCATCATCCAGCAGACCACCGTGATCATCGATATCTTCGTGGTCGTCGACGTCGACACCGGCGAGAGCTTCAACCGCCCGGCCGGCAGCACGGGAGAGCAGGACACACCGCGAGAAGTCACCACGTCGACCGTGACATCTACTACCGAGACGTCTACTACGGAAGTCCCGCCGACAACGTCCCCGCCGGTTACTGCCGGGCCTCCGAGTTCCGATGACATCTCCTATGTCGGTGGATTCGAAGGCGTTTGGGACACCAACTGGGAAGTGCTGACGTTCACGAGAGACGGCACAAGCCTACACGGCGAGTACACCTACCAGAACGGCAGGATCGAGGCCACCTTGGGTGCAGACGGAAGAACGATGGAGGGCACCTGGGCCGAAGCCCCGAGCTATTCTCCACCCGATGATGGCGGTAGAGTGGTCTTTAGTTTGTCAGCGGATGGCCAGGCTATCGATGGCCAATGGTGGTACGGCAACGATGGGTCTGGTGGCACGTGGGTGGGGACCCGAAAGAAATAGAGCGACAGGGGGGTAAGTGATGAGCGGCCATCAAGCCAAGCTCAAAGCACAGCGCACGGGGGCCGCCTCGGTCCCGATCCTGCTCGCCGGGGTCTGCGTTCTTGCCCTAGCCCTGGTGTTTAGTGCCTGCGGCGGTGGTTCTACTACCGCCTCGTCCCAGATGCCTACTCAGTTGTCCCCGGAGCAGATCCTGGCCGGTGTCTTAGCTGTTGTGCAGGGGGCCGGCGCTGCCGGGGGCGCCACTGGGGCCGCCAGCGGGGAGATGCGTGGTCCAACAGGAGGGCGATATTCTCCTCGAGCCGGCCGGGACGGCCGGTCCGGAATCATTCGCCGGTGAGGTGCACGTGGTCCGGGGACCGACCACCACGTTCACGCTCCCCGCCCGTACCTCAACGACCCAAGTCACCGACCACTCTGGCCCCCGGTCAGGTGGCGGCCTGGTCCGGGGGCACCCCCGGGCTCTACGGCGGTTCGCGCAGCAAGAGCCAAATGCGACAAGGAACTGCAACTACGTCTTCCTCGAGCAGAACCCGGACAAGGCGGCGGCCTTCTGCGCCGCTCTTAACAGCGACCCCACTCTGCGCTGGAGCGGGGGTAACAAGGTGATACCCGAGCCAACTGCGGGCCTACTTCGCCGAGCTTACCCCCATGCTTCTCACCCGGGACACCCGGGTCACCAACCACGGGTTCCGTAACGGATATCCCACCCCCCGTCAGTCCGTGCTGCAGGCCGGTCAAGGAGTGCTCGTCGATACCGGTACGGAGTCCCCCGGGTGCGCTGCGAGTGCGGCAACCCGCTCAATCCGCCCCAGCCGGTCCGTACCACTCCCAAATACACCGGGCCCAAGTGGACCGGACTTCGATCCCACGACCATCATCATCATCCAGCAGACCACCGTGATCATCGACATCTTCGTGGTCGTCGATGTCGACACCGGCGAGACCATCGACCGCCCCGCGGGCACCACGGGAGAGGAGGACACTCCTCACGGGAGCACGACCACATCGAGCGAGACCACCACGACTTCGAGCACCACCATCGAGCTACCGCAGCAGCACGACGACCACGTCCATTGCCGTCGACCACCCGGACATCAACGGGCATTGGACAGGCTCGTATACCTTCACGGCCATCGACGTCCTGCCTCGGCGGAGAGCGAACTCGAATCGCAGGGCTGTTCGGTGGCGGAACTCAAAGCGCTCGAGGGCAAGCCCTTGCCGATGACCGTGGACATCACCGTAACGCGCCGGGGACAGGGTACCGGCGTGGTGCTCGTCGATTTCTCATCTGTCTCTTCGGACGCGTACCTCGGAGCCTCAGACCATGTCCGTCTCCTACGTCGGCAACACCGTTACCCTCACGACAGAGGACGGGACGGAGACGAAGGGGGAGGTGTCGAGTCAAGGTGGTCGGTTGGTCATCGGCGGCACACAGACGCAAGCCGACCAGGGCATCAGCATAACGGCCGTCTGGCAGGTGACGAAGGCGCAGTAGGCCGGGAGGGCGAAGGGATCACGTGAGGAGCTAGGTGCACTGCTGCCTGGCTGCTGCTCGTGACGTTCGCGGTTGCGCTGGTCGGGTGCTCGAGGCCGCCGTGACACCTGCTCGACCGCGGTCGATCAGGGAGTGGGGACGGCCGTCCCGCTGGAGGGCGGAGGCCATTACACCGACATCCTTCCGCAAGAGCTCAACGCCATGCTGCAGAAGCAAGGATTTCTTCCTGGTCAATGTGCGGGTCCCTTATCAAGGCGAGATCGAAGAGACGGACGCGTTCATCCCGTTCGACCAGATCGACGCGCGTCTGAGCGAATTCCCCGGGCCCGTAACGCCAAGATCGTGGTGTATTGCCGGAGCGGGGGCATGAGCGCCATCGCCGCGGCCGCTCTCGTGAAGGCGGGCTACACCAACGTCTACAATCTCGACGGCGGATTGCTCGCCTGGTCGGCCGCCGGGTACACATTGCTCCAGAAGCAATAGGCTCGGACCGACCCGAACCACGTGGGGCTATCGCCGCAGGGAGTGCCCCTGCTGCCTAGCGAGGAAGGACCGGTACGTCTCCATCATGGCGTCGAAAGGCGCCTCGAACTCGATCGTGGTGAAGTGTCCGGGTGGCCTGCGACACATCAGGTCCAGGGGCAGGTACCCGTCCCAGGAGTAGGCGAGCTGGGGGAAAGCGCCTCTGCCGACGACTCGGATGGCGGTCACACCCCGAGCCCCGCAGGCGGTGGCGAAATCCAGGAAGCGGTCAGTCAATTCCTCTCCCGGCCTCCCCACGGCCACACTCAACGATTGCAGCGATCTGGCGGGCAGAAGACTGAGATAGAGGCGAGGCAGCTCCAGCAGGTCGTCCAGCGGACGGACCATGACGACTCGGCCCTGACAGTCGTTTACCAGGCCACCGAAGATACGGGAATCGAAACGGGGTTGACCCGGGGGCCGCTCGTCCAGCACCACCACGAACTCGTCGTCGTAGCGCGACAGCACCCGCAGCCCGCGTCCCGTGCGCTCCATCCCCTCCAAGGCCTTGTAGCGGTCGAACGTGTCATGGAGTAGGCGGCGTGGCCATGCGCCGCGGGGAAGGAGCAGTGAGAGCCGGCGGAGCTGCCCGGCCAGGTGCTCCGCATACTCCTGGACGCTGAGGTCGCCGGTCTCGCCCTTCTCTACGAAGTGGATCCGCGAGGAGAGGCATCCATTCTGGTCCCAGAAGATGGAATCGAGGCCGGCGAGAAGGGTGACGACGTCAAGGAGGCTGCCTTCTTTTGGGGATGGGGCGGCCCGGTGCCTTTCGGCGAGCATCTCCCGACCGATGGCAGTGAAGCTGACCTTGTGCCCGTGGGCATGGAATCGGGGCCGAGCCTCGGTCGGCACGACCACCCGCTGCCTCGATCTGGCCCGCGATGCGGCCTATGGTGTCGTCTCCGGCTGCCGCGATGACCAGATCGGATCGGGAGAGCAGGCGGTCCTGCAACTCGGCGTCCTCGTAGTCCCAGGTCAAGATCGCCACGGTCCCGAACAGGTCGGCGTCCGCCTGTTCGAGCGCGGCGAGGACCATCGGGCTGAAGATCGGCTCGCGGCGGGAATTTCGCACCACTGTCACCGGGGGCGCGCCCCCAGCCAGGGTGGTCGAGAGGGCAAGGAGGGCGATGATCAGGGCCGTCCCGGGGACGTTGCCGGCTCCATACCCGGTGACGAACTCCGGTGCCTCCGCCTCTCCGAACAGCGGTCGCCGCGAGTACATGGGGAGCCGGCCGGCGAAGCGAACCGCCAGCCGGCCGGGCAGCCCGGCCAGGGCCCGCCACTCCCGTTCGTCAGCGCCGGCGCCGCCTGGAAAGAACCGCAGCCGTCCTGTGAGTCCGGGAAGCGACTCCCACCTGGCCGCCGCGCTCCTCGTGGGAGAGAGAGCGAGAGCCTGAGCCATCTGCCCCAGGTCCCACATATCCGGCGCCCCCAATGTGGAGGCGATCATCTCCGGCGAATACCCGGTATAGCGAGGAAGAGCGTCGAGGGCCGCGCCGTGGAGCGGGTCGCCGGGGTCGGACAGGCGCTCGCCGCCGACAGCATGGCCGCCTGCAGGCGATCCCAGAACTCGGGTCCGCGCGGGGCCTCGTCGGCGGGCGGCTGAGAGAAGATCGAGCGTCCGCGTCCAGGCTTCGGCGCCGAGCCGGGGCCAGCGAGCTGTGACCGCCCCCGGGGCATCGGCGTCGCATTCGCGGCCGCACTCCCGGCCGCCGGCGAAGCTCAGGGTCTCCCAGCGAGTCTCGGCGGAGATCACCTGGGCGCGCACCGCCTGGGGCAGCCAGAATCCTTCGATCACACCTGGGCTGCGCACCCTGCCTCCCCCAGCAGGTCGACACGTTGGATGGAATCCCGGGCGAGGTAGGCTCCTCCGTCCCCGCAGGAGCAGACCGTATCTCCGCGCCCGACGACCATGGTCACCCGATCCGCGGTGCGGAAGAACGCCGGGAACAGATCGCCCCCTCCCCAAGGGTCGAAGAACGCCAGCAGTCCGGTCGTTCTGGATCCGGCTTGGAACCCGCCATCGTCATCGAGGGTGACCGCATGCACCCATGGGGGTACGTGGTAGTTGCCGGCGGAACACTGCATCGCCACCCAGTTCGCCTCGGCCATGCCGTACACGTCTCTCAGCGGCACAATCCCTCCGTCCGCCAAACGGAACACGCTCTCCAGGTCTCGTCTGATCTCTTGCGGGCCGAAATCGTAGGCTTCTTTCATGCCTCCGCCGGTGCCGAGCAGGCTCCCCGGAGCCAGGGTCAGCGTCTTACCGGCACGAGCCAGAGCCAATGCCACCCCGTGAAGTTGGGTGGCGCTCCCGAAGAGCAGTACCTTCTCTCCGCGGACCGCCGCCCGTTCGAGGACGGCCAGAGCGATCTTTATGGCGTGGGGGTCCACGTAGCGTCTCTGGAGCGACGTTTATCGCGGGGTGCCACGCACGCTTTTCGAGCGAGACCCCGCCAACCCGGGCGAAAGGCGCGACCCGCGCGGATGCGGACTTGATCCGGGTGAGCAGGGAACGGTATGGCGAAATGCACCCGGTCGGAGGTGAGTCCCACCCGCTGCACGCTGAACCGGGCCATGCGCGCCATGGCGATGCGGGTGCGACTCGGCATCATGAACACGGCCCGGTGGTCGGCCTTCATGCCGAGATAGCGCTGGAAGGCCAGGTAGAAGCTTTCGACGGTCAGGTCGGTGCCCCGCTGGTCGCGCGCGATGATGGTGGCGCGCCCCGAGGTTCCGCTCGACGTGAGCAATTCGAGCCCCAGGTCGGAGAACACACGCTCGATGGCGCTGAGCAAGGCCTCGAGCGACCGGTAGCGCGTTTTGAATCGAGCCATGCGGTTGCGGGGCAGCTCCACCGAGAGCTGGGCCGCAAGCCATTCGAGAAAGCCCTCGGGGTCGTCGTTGGGGAAAGGCGTCCCCAATAGGTCGATGTACGACTTGAAAGTCTGGGATGTCGGCCGAAGCAGCCGGGGAAGGTCGAGAGGCCCTGCCTGGGGGCCCACTCCTCGTGCCGAGACGGCTTGCCTATAGGAAAGATTGCGCTGATAGTGCCAGGCGTGGGTAGTCAAGAATGCCGTCTAGCGCGGCCTTGTCGCGCTCGGCGTCTGAAAGAGCCCAGAAATCGGCCAGGTTCATCCGGGTCGCGGCGGCTTGCTCCACGGCGTCAGTGTTCGCTGCGAGGAAGTACTCATTCCGAACTCCGCGTACGTCTGCTGCGGGGCTCGAGCGGCGGGGGCTCACGGCCTTCCAAGGCTATGATGGCGGCGCGGTGGTCCGCGCGCAGCGGCACCCGGCGTCCCGCCACGTAGTCGTAGGAGACCACCAGAGCGTCTCCCTCGGCCGCCACTTTCCCCAGGCTGTGGCTGAACACCGCCTGTTCCATGAGGAAGCGGTCGTCCCCCAGGGCGGAAACCCGCACTCCCACCGAGAGGGTGTCCGGATAGGTGACGGGAACCCGGTAGCGGCAGCTATTCGCCGCCAGGATCACACCATGCTCGCTCGTACGCAGGCCGTGGAACGCGATCCCCGCGCGCTCGAGATAGGCGATGCGGCCCGTCTCGAACCACCGCAGGAAGACGATGTTGTTCACGTGACCGAGAACGTCCATCTCCCCCCAGGCCACGACGACGTCGACGGTTACCGGATAAGCGCTTAGCATAGCCTCTCCTCGTGATTCGGGCCGGGACGAGGGCATTGTAGCGTGAAGCGGCCCTCCGCCGCCCTGCGCAGCATTTCGCGGCCCTCCGCGAGCCCTGTTGATTGCTTATTTGATATCGTAATAATATTAAGAAGCCGGCCAAATTCTGGCACGTTTTCCCGGACCGAGTTCGAGCCCGCCCCGATCAGGGCGGTGAACAGGAGGAGACATGAACGGGCAGCGAACCTCGCTGAACCACGAGAAGGAAATCAAGGCGATGAGCGGCTGGGGGATGCTGGCTGCCGTGATCGTGATGCTCCTCGGGGGCATCGCGCTCCTGATCGTGGCAGGCGTCCTGAGCGACCGGGGAAGTCTCGGCGACGGGGCGATCGGGGCGCTGGTGGGCGTGGGCATCGTCTTGTTGCTCCTTGGCTTCGTCTTCTCGTTCGGCTTCTTCACCCTGGAGCCCAACGAGACCCGGGTGCTGGTGCTGTTCGGCGCCTACAAGGGCACCGTGCGGCCAGGGCGGGTTCCGCTGGGCCAATCCCTTCTACTCCAACGGTCCGGCGGCCAAGACGACGGCCGAGGGTCGAGGGGGCGCGGGCGCCGGCGCGGGCGCCGGCGCCGCGGCCGAAGAAGGGCAGCCACTCCTCGGACGACCAAGAAGTTCCCCCGCTACAAGGTCTCGGTGCGGGCCCGCACCCTGAACGGTCCCAAGCTGAAGGTCAACGATCGGCGCGGCAATCCGGTGGAGATCGCCACCGTGGTGGTCTGGCGGGTGAGAGACACGGCGCAGGCGGTCTTCGACGTCGACGACTTCGAGCTGTACGTGGACACGCAGAGCGAGACCGCCCTCCGCCACCTGGCCAGCTCCTACGCCTACGACCACGGTGAGGAGAACGAGATCACCCTGCGCAGCAACGTGGACGAGGTGTCGCAGGCGCTCAAGGACGAGCTGGAGCAGCGGCTGGCCCGAGCCGGCGTGGTGGTCGAAGAGGCCCGTCTGACCCACCTGGCCTACGCGCCCGAGATCGCTCAGGCCATGCTGCGGCGGCAGCAGGCCGAGGCCGTCATCGACGCTCGCCAGAAGATCGTGCACGGCGCGGTGAGCATGGTGGACATGGCCCTGCGCGAGCTGGCCGAGAAGGGCGTGGTCGATCTCGACAGCGAGCGCAAGGCCGCCATGGTGAGCAACCTCATGGTGGTACTCTGCGGCGAGTCCGAGGTGCATCCGGTGGTCAATACCGGCACCCTCTACGGGTAGGCACTCGGTGGGAGCGGAGCGGAACAAGCTTACGACCAGGGCCGGGCCACGTGGCCCCGGAGCGCCGACCGGTGAGCGAGCGCAAGCAGTTCCTGCTCCGCATCGATCCCCAGCTGTGGGCCGATCTGGAGGCCTGGGCGGCGGACGAGTTGCGCAGCGTCAACGGACAGATCGAGTACGTGCTGAGAGAAGCGGTGCGCAAGCGCAAGGGATCGCAGGAGAAAGGATCCGGCGAATGAAGGACCCACGGCTGGAGACGCTGGCTCGTAACCTGCTCGACTACTCGCTCGGCCTGCAGCCGGGTGAGAAGGTGCTCATCGAAGGGGAGACCGGCTCGAGGGCCCTGATGATCACCCTGGTCGAAGCAGACCTACCGGCGGGGAGCCGTCCCCTTCGTCGATCACCGGAGATGCCCAGCTCCGCCGGGCCTGGCTCCTGGGGGCGACCCGCGAGCAGATGGACCTGCGGGTCTCCTGGGAGATCCAGCGGATCAAGGACATCGACGCCACCCTCTACATCCTGGCCGGCGACAACGCCTCGGAGTTGGCCGATGTGCCCGGGAAGATCCTGGAGGCGTCGCGCCTGGCCTCCGAGCCGCTCATGGAGCTGTTGCTGACCAAGAAGTGGTGCCTGCTGCGCTTCCCCACTCCGTCTGCGGCCCAGGCCGCGGGCATGTCCACCGAGGCCTTCGAGGACTTCTGCCTGGCGGTGTCGACCCTGGACTACGCCCGCATGGACCAGGCCATGGACCCGCTGGTGGAGCTCATGGCGCGCACCGACCGCGTGCGCATCGCTCAGTCCCGGGACCGACCTCATCCTTCTCCATCAAGGGGATGCCCGTGCTCAAGGCGGCCGGCAAGAACAACATCCCCGACGGTGAGGTGTTCACGGCTCCGGTCCGCGACTCGGCGAACGGCACCATCGCCTTCAACACCCCCTCACTGGAGGACGGCACCACCTACGAGCGGATCCGGCTGGTCTTCAAGGACGGGCGGATCGTGGAAGCCGACGCCAGCGAGCCCGAGAAGCTCCGGCAGGTGCTCGACACCGACGAGGGCGCCCGCTATCTGGGCGAGTTCGCCCTGGGCGTCAACCCCTGCATCGACCGGCCCATGAAGGACACCCTCTACGACGAGAAGATCGGCGGCAGCCTGCATGTCGCCTGCGGCCGGGCCTACGACGACGCCGACAACGGCAACCGCTCCAGCGTGCACTGGGACCTGGTGCTCATCCAGACGCCCGAGTGGGGCGGCGGCGAGATCTGGTTCGACGACGTGCTGGTGCGCAAGGACGGCCGCTTCGTGCTGCCCGAGCTGGAGGGGCTCAACCCCGAGAACCTGGTGTAGGGCGACGGCGCCGGGCGGCCCGCCTCCTTGTCCGACGCCCGTCCCGCCCGGCCGTACAGCGGCGCGGCGGCGAAGTACACGATCCCGCCGATGGTGTAGGCCAGGGCCTTGGAAGCGCTCTGCGCGATAGCTCCAAGCCCCAGCTGTCCGCCCACCGCTCCGACGTCGGAGAAGAAGGAGTCGAACGACAGCACGGTGGCTCTCTGCGCCGACGGGATGTGCTCGTTGATGTAGGCTTGCCGGACCGGCCCCACGATGCCGCTCAGGAAGCCGAACCCGCCCAGAAGCACCACCAGGACCACGAACGCCACGATGTGGCCGCTGCCCGGGGCGAGCAGCCCGGTCACGCCCATCCCTGCCGCGAAAGCGGCCATTCCGGCTGAGGCGAGCACCAGCACCGACGCCGGTCTGGACCCGAAGCGCGTCCGGGAGATGCGGCCCACCAAACTGTTGCCCGCCACCCCCGACAGGGCGAACAGCGCGGTTATCATTCCCGCGACCCAGACAAGGTTCTTCTTGCCGAGCAACTCCAGCGCGTACGGTTGCGAAGCGTAGAAGAGGTACCAGACCAGAAGTCCGTTGACGAGTGAGGTGAACAAAGCGGCCGTATGACCGGGTGGCGCCACCCGTGGGTGATCCCTGCTTCAAAGATCTTGCGGCTCTCCTCGCCGAAACGGGCCACCTTGAGGGGCCGGGGCTGGAAGCCGATGTCGTGCATGAAGGTCAGCGTCACGGCGAACGCGCCCAGGAGCAGCCCGGTGCGCACCAGATACGGTACCGCCAGGCTCACTTGGCCCAGCAGGCCGCCTCCCAACGTCCCCACCAACATCGATATGCCGTTGAACATGCCGCTGCGGGCGAACACGCGGTCCTTGCTGCCCGGGTAGCCGGTCGAGTCGAGGGCGTCCACAAGCCAGGCGTCCACGGCTCCCGTCTGACAGGTGAAGCCGAATCCCAGGAGGATCGAGGAAAGGATGAATCCGATCAACCCCCATCCGAACACCGACGAGCCGACGTAACCCAGAGTGGCGATCATGAGAGCCCCGATCCCGAGCAGGAACGAGACCCGCCTGCCGACCGTGTCGGCGATCACCCCGGTCGGCACCTCGAACACGATCTGGCCGGCGCTGAAGGTGGCGTTGACGAGCATCACCCGGAAGATGTCGAGCCCGGCGTCGAGGAGGAAGAGGGTGTTGACGCCCCAGATGATCGAGGTGGCAAGGGTGAAGAGCGCGCCGGTGGAGTAGTAGACGCGCTGGATCCGTACCGCGGTTACGGGAGCGCCGGAGGGTGGCGGTCACCGCGTTGGGGTCAGGAGCGTTCGCGGAATCGGGGTTCATTCGTCACCTGTACCTGATGCGCGGGTTGAGCAGGGCGTAGATGATGTCGGCGGCGAGGTTGGCCAGGGCGAAGATGGTCACGATGAGCATGGTGGTGGCCTGAATGAGGGGCAGGTCGCGTCTTTGCACGGCAAAGAGGACCAGCCGCCCCAATCCCGGGTAGCCGAACACCGACTCGGTCACGATGAGACCCCCCATCAGCCAGCCGACCCCGGCGGCCACCACCGTCACGGTGGGGAGCAGCGAGTTCCGGAGCACGTGCCCGAAGAGCACCTGGCTGGTGGAGAGGCCCTTCAAGCGGGCCGTCCGCACGTAGTCGGTCTCCAGCACGTCCGCCGTGCTCGCGCGGGTCATCCGCACCACGTACGCCAGGCTGGTGAGCGACACCGTCAACCCGGGCAGGATGAGGCTGGGCAAGGCGGCCACGAACGAGGTGCCCGGGGCGATGGCCGAGGAGGACGGCAACCATCCCAGCACCCGGGAGAAGAGCGCGATGAGGAGAACGGCGGTGACGAACTCCGGCAGGCCGACAAAGGCCAGGGACCCCGCCGATATGACCTGGTCGAGGGCCGAGTTGCGGCGCCAGGCGGCGATCACCCCCAGGAAGATGCCCAGCGGGACGTACATGAGAAAGGCGACGAGCGCCAGCATGGCCGAGTTGCCCAGACGCTCGAGGGTGACGGCTCGAACCTCCTCCCGAGTGCTGAGTGACGTGCCCCAGTCGCCGCGGGCCAGGTGCCCCAACCAGCTCCCGTACTGCACCACCAGCGGCCGGTCGAGGCCCAGCTCTTTTCGCAGGTTGTCCTTGGCCTGCTGCGACGCCTCCCGTCCCAGGACCATGGTAGCCACGTCGCCGGGTAGCACGTTGGTGGCTCCGAACACCAGCACGCTGGAGAGGAGCACTGTCAAGACCACGAACCCCAGGCGGCGGATGACGAACGCGGCCCATCTATTCCGCCTTCTGAAGCGCGGCCAGTTCGTCCAGGGGGATGTGACAGTAGATGGAGTGATCGTGCGGCGCGGTCGGCTGCGGCGTCGGTTCGCGTCACCCGCCGCCGGGCGTCGCCGGCGGCCGTGCGCCACGGCGGCTCCTGGTCTCGGCAGATGTCGCCCAGATAGCGCGGGCACCGAGGGTGGAAGCGGCAGCCGGACGGGATCTCGTTGGTGGCCGGCGCGCCCGAGCGCAGGCGCACCCGCGCCGGCCGCACGGCTCGGATCGGGCAGCGGGATGGCGGAGAGCAGGGCCTCCGTATAGGGGTGGTAGGGGGGCGACAGCACTCGGGCAGCTTCACCCTCCTCCATCAGCCGGCCAAGGTACATCACCCCTATCCGGTGAGACAGATGCTGCACCGCGGCCAGGTCGTGGGAGATGAAGAGGTAGGAGGTTCCCTGCTCTCTTGCAGGTCGACCAGCAGGTTCATGAGCGAGCCCTGCACCGACACGTCCAGAGACGATATGGGCTCGTCGCAGATCACCAGGTCCGGGCCCGGCGGCGAACGCCCGGGCGATCGCCACTCGCTGCTTCTCGCCCCCGCTCAGTTCGGCCGGGTAGCGATGGAAATAGGAGGGCGGCAGGCTCACCGCGGCCAGCAGCTCGTGGGCCGTGCGGGTGGCGGTCTCCCGGTCGAGCTGCCCCGAGGACCATCAGCGGGCGCACGATCGCCTGCCCGACGGTGTGTCGAGGGTTCAGACGAGGCCTCGGGGTTCTGGAACACCATCTGCAGACGGCGAAGCACCGATCTGTCTCGCTCGGCAGTCGTCGCCCCCAGACGAGCGCCATCGAGAGAGACCTGTCCGCGGCTCGGAGCACTCAACCCGGCGATCACTCGGGCCAGGGTGGTCTTGCCGCTGCCGCTCTCTCCCACCAGACCCAGCGTGCGCTCGGGATCTATCCAGACGGTCACCCCGTCGACAGCTCTGACTCCCGAACGGCGGCCGGGATTGGGGAAGACCTTCGTTATCTCGCGCGCGTCCACGAAGTGGGCCCCGGCCCGCGGGCCGGGTTTCTGCGGCGACGCTATCGGCCGGTCGCGCTCCGGTCCCGGCACGCCCCGGCTGCTGGAACGGGCCGCCGGCGCCGCTGCCCGTCCTGCGGCGAGCAGCACCTCCCATCTCCAGCACGCGGTGGAGCGCCCGTCGGCCACGCGCGGTCAGCGGAGGCCGGGAGACGCGGCACGCGTCCAGCGCCAGCGGGCAGCGGGGAGCAAAGACGCACCCGGCGGGTAGGTCGTCCAGCCGGGGAAGCGCTCCGGCGATGGTGGCCAAGCGCCCGCCGGCGCCGGCCGCGGCCGCGGATCCGCCCGAGGCGTCGCTCTCACGCCCGGCGTCCTCCGGCGGCGCCCCGGCCGTGGCCCCGAAGCGAGGCACGCAGTTCAGCAGGTTGAGCGTGTAGGGATGGAGTGGCTGCTCGAAGAGGCGCGCCGCGGTCGCCTCCTCGAAGATCTCACCCGCGTACATGATGGCCACCCGGTCGCAGATGCGCGAGACGACGCCCAGGTTGTGGGTGATGTAGAGGATGGCGCTGCTGAACTCGGCCTTCAGCTCGTCGAGCAGATCGAGGACCATCGCCTGGGTGGTGACGTCCAGGGCGGTGGTGGGCTCGTCGAGGATCAACAACTCGGGACTGGTCAGGAGGGCCATGGCGATGGCGCTGCGCTGCAGCATCCCTCCCGAGAGCTGGTGAGGATAGCGTTCGACCACCGAGCCGGGGTCGGGCATGTCCACGCGCCGGAGCATGGTCGAGAGTCAGGTCGCGGGCGGCGCGCCGGCCGAGGCCCAGGTGGCGCCGGCCCATCTCGTCCAGTTGCCGCCCGATGGTCAGCGTGGGGTTCAACGCCCCCTGGGGATTCTGGCTGACCAGACCGATCCTCGAGCCCCACACCCGCCGCATCTCGCGGCGGGAGAGCGCCAGCAGACTCCGTGTCGTGGAGCCGCGCCGCCCCGCTCACCACGCGGCCGTTCGCCGGCAGGTAGCCGATCGCTCCCAACGCAAGGGTGGTCTTGCCGGAGCCCGACTCGCCCACCAGCCCCAGGGTCTGCCGCGGGGCGACGGCCAAGCTCACGTCGCGCACCGCGGGTAGGCTGCCTTCCTCTGTCTGGTAGACGACGGAGAGATCGTCGATCTGGAAGGCGTCATCGCGCCACGTCGGTCCCGCCTGACGCGTCGCTTCACGTCACCGGCTCCGCGCTCGCGCCGACGGCGTCGCTTCACTCGCCGCCCGGGCGGAGCCCGGAGGACTGAACACGTGGCGGAGCCCGTCGGCCATGAGGCTGGTCCCGATCACCAGCAGCGAGATGGCCGCTGCCGGGAAGAGGAGCATCCAGGGAGCCGCGTCGAAGAAGGTGCGGGCTTCGTTCACCTGCCGTCCCCAATCGGGTGAAGGCGGCTGCACTCCCAGCCCCAGGAATCCCGAGAGAGGCCACCAGGAAGATCGAGTAGGCGAACCGTATCGAGGCCTCCACCAATAGCGGGGGAACGGCGTTGGGCAGCATCTCCCTGAAGAGGATGTAGCGGCGCGATTCGCCCCGCAGCCGCGCAGCCTCGACGAATTCCCGGGTGCGCAGATCGAGGACCATGCTGCGGGCGATACGGGCGAACATGGGGATGTACAGCACGGTGATGACCAGGATCAGATTCAGGTTCGAGGGTCCGACCGTGGCCAGAAGCACCATGGCCAGCAACAGGGCCGGAAAGGCGAGCAGCACGTCGAGCACCCGCATGATGGCTTCGTCCCACAGTCGGCCCACGTACCCGGCCAGCAGGCCCAGGGAGGTGCCGATGATCGCCGCGAACAGCGTCCCCGCCCCGCCCAGGAAGAAGACCTCTCGCGTCCCTACCAGCACCCGGCTGAAGACGTCGCGCCCGAAGTTGTCGGTGCCCATCAGGTGGTGGAGCGAAGGCCCTTGGAGCCGCGTCGGCAGCGTCCTGGGCGGCGAAGTCGTAGGGCGCGACCAGCGGGCCGAAGAGGGCGATCAGCAGGAACAGGACGAAGATGACCGTCCCGGCCAGGGCGACCGGCTGTCGGCGGAGCCGGGTCCAGTAGAGAGCGACCCCGCGCCGGCGAGGGGCGGGAACCGGGTTTCCTTCGACCTTCCCCGTCACCTCGTGTAGTAGGCGGTACGGAACAGGGTCCGCGACCAGTCGGGCGCCAGCGCGATGCCGTCCACGGCGGCGCTGACTCCGGCGGCGGCCGTCTCGAAGAACGGCACGATCACCGGCCCGCGCTCGATCAGGATCGACTGGGCCTTCTTGTAGAGGTCGGCCCGCTTGGCCCGGTCGAGCTCGCTGTTGATCTGGGCGGTGAGCGCGTCGAACTCCGGGTCGCTCCAGTGGGATTCGTTGTAGGCGGCGCCGGTCACGTAGGCGGCGTTGAAGTAGGTGTTGGGAGTGGCCCGGGCGCCCCATTCGGTGATGCCGAAGTCCACCTTGAGCCAGCTGGTGTCGCCCTCGCCGTAGTACACGTCGGCGGGTATGCGTTTGGATGTCGACCGTCACCCCGATGGCCTTCATCTGCTCCTTCCAGACGGTGGCGATCGCCGGGACCTCCAGCGCCTGCTGAGCGTAGAGAGTGATGGTCAGGCCATTGGCGTATCCCGGCGTCGGCCAGCAGCTTCTTGGCCTGCGCGGGATCGAAGACAGGGGCCTGGTCGAGGTAGTAGTCACCGTACGCGGGGCCCACGGGGGTGCCGTTACCCACGACGGCGAGCCCGGGCCGCACCTGGTCGATCAGGCCCTGGTGGTCGGTGCCCAGTTGCAGCGCCTTGCGCACCCGGGGGTCGGCGGCCGGCCGGCCGGCATCGGAGCGCATGTGGATGACGTAGTGGAAGGCGCTCGCCGGCCCGGTGATCACCTTGAGCTTCGCGTCGGTCTTGATGGAGTCGACCAGCTCGGACGTGAGGCCGGCCACGAACTGGACCTGATCCCCGCGGAGGGCCTCCACCTGCCCGGCCGCGTCGGGGGAGAAGATGAACTGGATCTCATCGAGGTAGGGGAGTTGCCGGCCCTGATCGTCCTTCATCCAGTAGCCGGGATTCTTCTTGAGGATGGCCTGGTTCTCGGCCGAATACGAAGCGATGGTGAACGGTCCGGTGCCCACCCACTCCGCGGCCGGATCCTTGACGCCGCGCGACAAGACCGCCGCGTGATAGTCGGCCACGTCGCTGGGGAACTCCGGATTGGCGTCCTTGAGCGTGAACCGCACGTGGGTGGCGTCGACCGCTTCGATGGCGGTCACGTTGGCGTAGAGGCTCACTCCCGGCGAGCCCACCTCGGGGTCGCGCAGCCGGTCGAAGGTGTAGACCACGTCGTCGGCTGTGAACGGCGTGCCGTTGGAGAACTTCACGTCGGAGCGGAGTGTGAAGGTCCAGACCTTGCCGTCGGCGGATTCCCAGCCGGTGGCCAGTCCGGGAAGCAGCTCGTTGTTCTGGCCGATCTCGACCAGCCAGTCGTAGACCTGCTGGTTGATGAGGATGTCCGCCCTGGCGCTGGCGAAGGCGGGATCGCGGTTGGTGGCCGGCTCGGTGGCCACCTTCAGGATGCCGCCGGTCTGGATCCCGCCTGTGCCGCCTCCGCTGGTGGAACTGCTGGTGCCGCTACCGCCCGATCCGCAGCCTGCAGACAGGAGCGCGGTGGCCAGGACAGCGGCAGGCAGACGAGCGCGAACGGTGGTGACGAAGCATGAATCGATCGGAGCCGATCGTAAGCGGGATCGCCTCATGTGCCCCTCTCCCTTGAATGCGCGGCCTTGGCCCTAACGCGAGACCACGCAACATCGACGGTCAGTTCGTTGATTGCCTACCCGCCAGTCGATGTCGGCGGATTGGCTACCCGGCAGCCTTTCTGGGCAAACCCGGGCGCGGGGGCTAGGGCGCCGACGTCTTTCTCGCCCTAGTCAACTTCGACGCGCGGAGCGGATGTCTCCCCCGGCGCGCGCGGCGTGGTCGCGCCAGAACGGCAGGCGCCTGCCTATCCGCCAGCCCAGTCCCACGAAGAACCAGGCGAAGACGCAGGCTCCGGCGGTCACGCCGATGGCCGTCCAACCGGGCAGGTCGAGGGCGAAGAAGTCGCTGCGCGAACGGCACGGCGAACGCCAGCGCCAGCAGGACGGCCATGGACAGGAGCAGCCCCAGCCGCCACCCACGGATGGGCCGCTCGATGGCGGCGATCACCCGCAGACCGATGACGGAGAAGATGACGGTCTCCATGGTGCGGGCCTCGTCGACCGAGGCGCCGACCTTCCTGATGAGCAGGTAGGAGGACAGCACGGTGACGGCCGCCAGCAGGCCGGTGGGGAGCACGAAGCGCGCCACTCGGAGCACGAAGCCGGGAATGAAGCGGCGGGGGTTGGGGGCCAGGGCCAGGAAGAAGCCGGGTATGCCGATGACCAGGGTGTCGATGAGGGTGAGATGACGGGGAAGTATGGGGTACGAGCATGCCGATGGCGGCCACGGCGAGGGCCAGGAGCGCCGCCCAGACGGTCTTGGTGGTGAACAGGTGGGCCACGCGCTCGATGTTGGCGGTCACCCGCCGCCCCTCGGCCACCACGCCGGGCAGGGTGGAGAAGCGGGAGTCGACGAGCACCAGCTGCGCCACGGCCTGGGCCGCGGCCGTGCCGGTGCCCATGGCGATGCCCAGGTCGGCCTTCTTGAGGGCCAGCACGTCGTTGACGCCGTCACCGGTCATGGCCACGACGTGCCCCCGGCTCTGCAGCGCCTCCACCATGGCGGCACTTCTGGTCGGGATCGACCCGGCCGAACACGGTCGTCGTCTCCATCAGATCGGCCAGCGCCTCGCCGTTCGGCAGAGTAGCGGGAGTCGACCGCTTTGTCGGCGCCCGGCACCCCGGCCTTGGCGGCGATGGTCGCCACCGTCGCGGGGTTGTCGCCGGAGATGACCTTGATCTCCACCCCCTGCTCTCTGAAGTAGCTCAGGGTCTGCGCCGCGTCCGAGCGGACCCGCTCGCTCAGTATCACCAATCCCACCGGCGCCAGACCGGCGGGCAGCGCTTCGCCCGCGAGCGGGGCGTCGGTGCGGGCGAGGAGCAAGACGCGCAGACCTTCCTCCGCCAGCTCCGCGGCCCGGGCGCGCGCTGCGGCGTCGCCGGCGCCGCCCCCGGGGCCGCCGACCCCACGATCTCGGGGGCGCCGAGCACCCAGGAGCCGCGATCGGCGAAGCGGGCCGCGCTCCACTTGCGGGCCGACGAGAAGGGCACCGCGTCCTCGATCGTCCAGTCCGCGGGCGCCGGCAGCGACGCGCCGATGGCGTCCAGGGTGGAGTTGCGGCCGGAGGCGGTCGGCCGCCATCGCTCCCAGGACCTCGAGCGCCAGGGCCTCTCGGCCCGGGTCGGCGCCTCTGCCGGCGTCGCCGCCCGCCCGCGCGCTCCCAGCGGCTCGAAGCGCTCGAAGGCCGGGTGGGGCTCGGTGATGGTGCCGGTCTTGTCGATGCAGAGCACGTCCACGCGGGCCAAGCCCTCCACCGCGGGCAACTCGCGGGTGAGGACGTTCCGCCGGGCCAGCGTGATCGCCGACACGGCAAAGGCGATGCTGGTCAGCAGCACCAGCCCCTGCGGCACCATCGCCACCAGCGCCGCCACCGTGTTCGTGACCCCCTCCGCCATGGTCGCCCCCATGCGGAACTGCGCCCAGACCAGGAGCGCTCCCACCGGGACGATCGCCGACCCGACCACCCGCAGGATGTTGTTGATGCCCTTCACCAGGTCGGAGTGCAGGCGCACGTAGCGCTTGCCCTCGCCCACCACGCGCTGCGCGTACGCATCGGCGCCCACGGCGGTGGCTCGGAACAGGCCGCCCCCGGCGACCACGAAGCTGCCGGACAGCAGGCGGTCGCCCGGCTCCTTGATCACGGGCACCGATTCGCCGGTGAGCAGGGATTCGTCCACTTCCAGACTCTGCGACTCCAGGGTCTCGCCGTCGGCCACCACCTGATCGCCGGCCGATATCCGAAGCACGTCGTCGAGCACCACCTCGGCGACCGGTATCTCGCGCTCCGCGCCGTCCCGGATCACCGTGCGCCGCGGGCGCGGTGAGGAGCGTGAGCCTGTCCAGGGCGATCTTCGCCCGCATCTCCTGGGCGATGCCGATAGCGGCGTTGATCACGATGATCCAGCCGAACAGGGCGTCGCGCCACGATCCGAACGTGAGCATGAACACGAAGAGCACCCCGAGGATGAGGTTGAACCAGGTGAAGACGTTGGTGCGGACGATGTCCCACGTCGAGCGTCCGCCCGGGCGGGGGGTGACGTTGGTCTGGCCGGCGGCAACCCGGGCGCGGACTTCCGCGGCGGTGAGTCCGGTCGACCGGGCGGGCTTGCGCCCAGCGGACGAGCACGGTCGCTCACGGGCCGCACCTGTGCTGGTAGACGGCCACGTCCAGCCAGCGGTCGAACTTGAAGCCGACTTCCTCCAGGGTGCCGGTGCGGCGGAACCCGGTCTTCTCGGCCAGCCGGATGCTGGCCTCGTTCTCGTCGGTGACGAGGGCGACCAGGGTGTGGAAGCCGCCGGCCGCGCCCAGGGCGACAAGCTCGCGCAGGAGCGCCTTCGCCCAGGCCGCGACGCCTGGAGCCCGGCTCGACGTACACCGAGACTTCGCCGGCGAACCGGTAGGCCGGCCGCGGAGCATAGGGGCTGATGGAGCCCCAAGCCAGGACCCGGCCGTCTTCTTCCCAGACGATCACCGGATACGGAGGCACATGTTCGGCGAACCAGGACTTCTGGGCCTCGAGCGGAGCGGGGCGCCACGTCGAAGGTGGCCGTGGTGTGGACCACCGCGTGGTTGTAGATCTCCAGGATCGTCTCGAGATCGGATTCCCGTGCTGCTCGTATGCCCAAGAAGTGCTCCCGAATGGTTCGATACCGCGCCGTCACCCTGTCGCCTACGAGGGTATCAGAAGGCTCACCCAAAGGCCGCGCAGGAAGCCTTGATTTCTTCGCGGGGATGGGTTCCCATGGAAAGGAGTGTAGGACTGCGACCAGGAAGCGGGGGCGACCATGACCGCACGACATGTCACCGAGCACGTCCCCATCGTGATCCACGCCGACCACGCCCTGGCGCGCCGTCTGGAGGACCTCATCTGCGTAGAGTTCCGGCGCCTGGCGGAAGTCGCCCGCATCGCCTTCCCCGATGTGCCCGCCGAGTACATCGACGTTGCCGACGGTGTCGCCCTGTGGCTGGGCGAGGGCTCGCCGGTGAACGTGGCCGCTGGTCTGGGCATGCGCGGGCCCGTGGTCTGAGACCGAGTTTGAGCGTCTGGAAACCTTCTATCACGAGCGGGGAGCCCCGGCGCTCGCCAGCGTGTGTCCGTTGGCCGATCACTCGCTGCTCTCTGCCCTGGGGCGGCGGGGGTGGCGGGCGTCTGAGTTCGAGCATCTCTTGGTCCGCGGGCTTGGCGAGCGGCCGGCGCTCGCTCGGACGACCGAACTGGAGGTACGCGTCTGCATGCCGGAAGAGCGGGAGGCGTGGGCGCGCACCGCCGCACGCGGTTTCTCCGAGGGGGCGCCACCCGAGCGGAGGCACGAGGAGTTCGGTAGGATAATGGCCGAGCGTGAGGAAGCCATCCTAGTGTTGGCCTGGGCGGACGGAGAGCCTGCCGGGACCGGAAGCCTGGTGATCGACGGCGGGGTGGGCTGGCTGTCGGGGGATTCGACGCTGCCTGAATACCGGGGGCGCGGCATCCAGCAGGCCGTTCAGGCCCACCGGCTACGGCTGGCGTACGACGCCGGCTGCGATCTGGCGGTCACCGAGGCGACGCCTGGAGGCGTCTCGCAAAGGAACATGGAGCGGCTTGGGTTTCACGTCGCGTACACGCACGTGGAGTTGGTAAAGGGCTCGGCGGCCTGGCCGACCTAGGCTGAGGTCTCGGGGAGCGTGGGCCAACGTGCGCCTTCTCCTGGCCGGTCTGCTTAGATCAAGCACTTCGAGCAGACTCTGCTCGATCACGTCCGGCGACGGCGGGCAGCCGGGGATGCGCAGATCCACCGGCAACACCTCCTCGAAGGGCGGACCGGCCAGCTCGCTGGAATCCCCAGCACTCGACACCCGAAGGCGCAGTCGCCGAACGCGACCACCAGCCGCGGTTCGGGCATGGCGGCATAGGCCGCGCGCAGCGGCCCCACCATCCGGGTGGTGATCGCGCCGGTCACCAGCAGGACGTCGGCGTGCCGGGGCGAGGCGGCCACGCTGAGGCCGTGGCGCCCCAGGTCGTAGTGCGGACCGAACCCGGCGGCCAGCTCGTGCTCGCAGCCGTTGCACGAGCCGGCGTCGACGTGCCGCACGGCCAGCGAACCCGGGCGCTCGGGGCGAAGGCAAGCGCTATCTGGCGGCGAAGTCCTGCGCAGTTCGTTCAGTAGGACGAACACGAGCAGCCTCCTAGCGGTCGCAGCAGGAGTAGCAGAGCTCGAAGCTCTTGTTGATCAGCGGGGAAGTCGGGCAGAAGGCTGCCGGCCGCCGCCCGGGCCACGGCGGGCCAGTTGGCGAACGAAGCCGGTGCGCAGGTGAAGTCGCGAGATGCGGCCGTCGTCGGCTTCGAGAATGCAGACGGTCTCGCCGCGCGGGCTCTCCGACGCTGGCCACCCCCACAGCTCTCGATGCGGTCCCGGACGCGGTTCCGGCCGGCTCGACGCCCTCGCTCGAGCAGCTCGTCGAGCAGACCCAGCGTGACCTCCACCTCCAGGGCGCGCACGTTCACCCGGCTGGCGACGTCACCCGACGCCGAGTGCGGCACCGCCGGCGAGAAGCCCGGGTAGGCCAGGCGGGGGCTTTCGATCCGCGCATCGCACGGCGACGCCCGCCGCGCGGGCCGCCGGGCCCACAATCCCCAAACGCCGCACGTCATCCAGGGAGAGGACGCCGACGTCGACGAGGCGGTCCTGGACCGAGGCGTTGAAGAGCACCTCGTGCCAGGCCTTCCGGGCGTCGTCTCGCCAAGGCGCGCAGCTCGCGCCGGGCCTCGGCGGCAGCGTCCCGGCCCACCTGCCAGCGTGCTGCCCCCCACCGCGATGGTGTCGAAGAGGAAGCGGTGCCCGGTCAGACTCCGGTTGAGCCGATGGGCCCGCTCTTTGAGGGCGGCGAAGGCCATGCTGCCCGGGGCGAAGCCGACGCCGGCGCAGATGGCGCCGATGTCGTTGCAGGTGGTTGTACAGGCGCTCCAGTTCGAGCAGCAGCGTGCGGGCCCGCGCCAGTTCGGGTTCGGGCCACAGGCCCAGCAGCGACTCGGCGGCGTGGGCGTAGGCCACGGCGTTGCTGACGGCGCAGGCGGCGCAGGCGCGCTGGGCGTAGGCAAGACCCTCCTCGAGGGTCCGGCCCTCGGCGGCCCGCTCCAGGCCCCGGTGCTTGTAGAACAGGCGCAGGTCGACGTGGAGGATGCTTTCCCCCACCACGTGGAAGCGGAAGTGGCCCGATTCGATGATCCCGGCGTGGATGGGGCCGACCGCCACCTGGTAGGCGTCGTGGCCCGGATACGGGCACCGTCCAGGCAGCGAGCTCGGCGGGGTGCGCGAGCAGCGGCCGCAGCGGAGCGTGGCCGGAGAAGCGCAGGCCGTAGACGTCGTGGGCTTCGCGCTCGTCCCAGCCGGCGGCGGGCGCCAGATCGACGATGCTGGGCGCCTCGCCGGCCGGGGCGTCGGCCACGAGCAACGTGGAGGCCATCGGGGCTCAGCGAACAGCGCGCGCACGCCGGCGGCCCTCGCCGCATCGGCCGCGCTGCCCGCGACGCCGCCGGTCCGCGGCGTACAGGGCGAGGAAGCGGCCGCCGTCGGCCAGGACAGCGGCGCAGCGTTCGCGCCACTCGGCGAGGGCACGTCCAGTCGGACGCAGCAGGCTGCGTCGGGCTTCACGGTACGTCTTCCCGCCGGTCACGGCAGAACTCCGGCCAAGAGTGTGCACAGAGCCGAGCCGGGCAGCACCAGGGCCAGCGCGGCGAGCGCGACCAGCAGGACGACGGCGGCGACGCTGAGTGACGTTGACCCCTCGCCCGTCCGGCCAGCCGTCGCGGCGCGGCCGGCGACCCGGACCGAGCAGATCCTGCACCAGCACGTGAGCCAGGCCGAGGAAGCCCAGCGCCAGCAGCAGCGCGGCGACCGCGGCGCTCAGCGGGTGGCCCGAGGCGAACCCGCCCATGATGATCAGCACCTCGCTGAAGAACAGCGGCGACGGCGGCAGGCCGCTGAGCGACCCCAGGCTCAGGCTCATGCCGGCCGCCAGTGCCGGATTCTCACCGCAGGAGGCCCCGCACCGGATGCCGCCGCGCCGACGGGCGCAGGTCGAACAGCGGGATGGCCGCGTAGAAGCCGAGGGACTTGGCCACCGCGTGCCCGGCCAGGTGCAGCACGACGCCGGCGATGGCCAGCGGGCCGCCGAACCCGATGCCCAGGGCGAGCACGCCCATGTGCTCCAGGCTCGAGTAGGCCAGCAGTCGCTTCCAGGCCAGGGGCCGCCACAGGAACGGCACCGCCACCGCCAGGGACAGCGAGGCCGAAGGCGATGAAGACGTCGCGCCCGATGTCGCGCCCGACCGCCGGCGCCAGCGCCCGCTGCGGTCCGCCAGGCGACCAGCATCACGGTCGGCAGCAGCGCCGCCGAGAGCAGGGCCGAGACCGGCGGCGGCGCCTCGCTGTGTGCGTCGGGCAGCCAGTTGTGCACCGGAGCCCAGCCGACCTTGGTGGCCAGACCGCAGAAGAGCAGCAGGAAGCCGACCACGGCGGCCGGCCGGGACATGGCGGGAGCCGCGGCCGGCAAGCCCGGCCAGGAGAGCCCGCCCAGACCCGCGCTGCGCTCGGGCAGGGCCGCGTAGAGCACGACGATGCCGAGCAGCGCCACGGTCAGACCGACCGTGGTGAGCATCAGGTACTTCCACCCGGCTTCGAGGGCCCGGCGCCGGCCGTTGTAGGCGACGAGCAGGGCCGAGACGCCGGTGGTGGCCTCGATGATGACCCAGGCGACGCCCAGGTTGCCGGCGAGCGGGATGGCGAGCAGCGCCGCCCAGAAGAGGTAGAAGCAGAGGTAGTACCAGGCTCGGGCGCGCCCCGGGCGGAAGAAGCTGCGGTGGCTGGTGCGCAGATAGGCCGGCGACACCAGGGCGCTGCACAGGCCCACCAGGGCGATGACGGCAAGGAACGGCGCGGCCGAGCGCGTCGAGCGCGAGCCAGTTGCTGTCCGCCGGCCGTGGCCTCACGCCGGCGAGCGGCCAGGGCGGCCGCCCCGAAGCCACCGCCGCCGTCAGCACCGCCGACGACCCGGTTGACCCAGTCCTGGCTGCGCGGCGAGCGGCGCGAGCTGGATCAGCAGCTCCGCCCACCAGCGGCACGGCGGGCACGGCGAAGGCGACTATGGTGGCCGACTCAGTCACGCAGGTCCCGCAGAACCGCGGTGTCCCCGGTGCCGAACTCGCCGAAGATGCGCTCGTGGAAGGCCGTGGCCACGGTGATCACCACGATGAGATCGAAGGCCACGCCGAGCTCGATCAGCAGGGGCAGCCCGCCGGGGACCGAGACGGCGGCCAGCGCGATGCCGTTCTCCGCCACGAGCAGACCCAGCAGGTGGAAGATGGTCGGCCGCCGGGCGACGATGGTGGCGACGCCGATGGCCAGCAGGCCCGACGCTCGCCTGCTCGGCCGCCCGGAGTCGCGAGGCCGAAGGACGGGGCCAGAACGAGCACCACGAACACCGCCACCACGACCAGGCCCAGCCGCAGACAGCGGCTTCATCCGCGAGCCGCAGCGGGCGCGGCTCCCGGGTGCGTCTGACGCTGAAGGCCAGCAGCACGCAGAGGGGCAGGGCGCGGGCGAGCAGGACCAGGCTGGCGATCAGGAACTCCGTCGAACGTCCCGGCGCGAGGCTGAGCGCGTACACTCCCAGCAGCAGCGCCTGGAGGGCGACCAAGCGCGATGGCGGTCGTCCGCCGGCGGGTGATCACGACCAGCAGCCCCAGCGCCACCATCCCCCAGCCGAGCGCCATCGGTCACAGCCGGCCTCCGATGAACCAGCGTGACCAGCCCGAGGAGGCAGAGACCGGCTGCCGACGGCCAGCAGCCGCGGCACCCGCAGCAGGCGCATCTTCGCCAGCCACGACTCCACCACGGCCAGCACGACGCACAGCACCGGCAGGCCGACGGCCAAGACAGCCAGCCTGCCCAGCGAAGCCGGCCGGATGGGGCGCGAACAGTTCGACCGCCAGGACCAGCATGACCCAGTGCCGGGCCGCCGCGGCCCATTGCAGGTAGGCCAGGTCCCGCCCGGCGTACTCGAGCAGCGGGCCTTCGTGGATCATGGTGAGTTCGAGGTGGGTGTCGGGATTGTCCACGGGCTGCCGGCCGGTCTCGGCGAGGACCACCAGGGCGAAGGCGACCGCCGCCAGCCAGTGCGCCGGCAGGCTCCAGACGGCCGCGCCGGCGCCGGCGTCGCTCAGCGACGCGCAGGTCGGTGCTGCCCGAGCGGCAGCGCGGCCAGCATCAAGACCAGCAAGCAGCAGACCTTCCACCGACGACGCCCAGCGTGAGGTCACGGCTCGCGCCCATGAGCGAGAAGCCGCTCCCCGTGTCCCAGGAGGCCACGGCCAGGGCGAAGCGCGCCAGAGCCAGCAGCCCGACCAGCAGCAGCGCGTCGTGTGCCCACCGGCCAGGCCGGGCGAGCTGCCCGGCCACGGGCACGAGCAGCAGCGCCAGCGCCAGGCAGGCGACCACCACCGGCGGCGCCAGCCGGTAGAGCGATCGTGGTGCCCTCGGGAGTCGACCATGCTGCGCGACCAGAGGCGGCGGAGCTCCCGGTAGGGCTGCAGCGGCGACGGCCCGCGGCGGCCCTGCAGCCGCCCCTTGAAGTGCTGCACCAGGCCGGGCAGCAGCGGCGCCAGGACGATGCCCCCGACCACCTGCACGGCGCCGGCGACCAGGTCGGAGCCGTCATGTGCGCCGCTGGCGTCCAGGCTCATCGCACGCCCCACAGCCACGCCAGCGCCAGCACGACGATGACCAGCGCCAGCAGATAGGCCATGTAGACGCGCAGGCTGCCCGACTGCAGCCGTCGGGCGAAGGCCGCGACGGCCAAGAGCCCAGCGCACCACCGGCCGGTAGAGCAACGTGTCGAAGAGGTGCGGCACCGATCCCGCGGTAGGTGAGCCGCTGCAGCACCCCGTCCGTCTCCGTCGACGCTCGACCGCGCGCTCGGCCGCAGGACGGCCTCCAGCACCAGCCGCAGCGGCTTGGTGAACCCGGCCGAGGTCCAGCAGCAGCGCCGGCTCGACCCGCTGCCCGCAGGCCCAGACCGGAGCCGCGGCCGCGCGGCGCCGGCCCCGCGCAGCGCCAGCACGGCGACGAGCACCGACCAGGAGCAGACCCAGCCCGAGCGTGGGCAACCCGCCGGTGCCGGGAAGCGCCACGCCCAGCCGTTCCACGGCAGGATCGCGGCGTCGACCGGCGCCGGCGAAGAGGTCGGCCGCCGCCTCGCCGCTGGGGCGCCAGACGGGCCAGAGCGAGGGCAGCAGGAGGCCGGGGAGCAGGCCCAGCACCACGCAGAAGCCCGGCCAGCGTCGGTCGTCGCGGCGATCATCGGCCCGGGCACCTCGCGCGCGTTCGCGCAGGCCGGGCGGCGGGGCGGCCCGAGCAGCACCAGACCCGACCACCTTGGCGAAGCAGAGCACGGCCAGGGCGGCGGTCATGGCCAGCCCGGCCGTCGCCAGCGCGCCCACGAGCGCCGGCCCGAAGCGAGGCGCCCGAGCCGCCGCGCCCCGGCCGCGCCGCCGGCCGGCGCCGGTGACCACGTGCACCAGCGCCTGCAGCGTCAGCCACTCGGAGACGAAGCCGTTCAGCGGCGGCAGACCGGCGATGGCCATGGATCCGACCAGGAAGGCCCCGCCCGTCCAGGGCATGCGCCGCAGCAGTCCGCCGAGACGGTCGAGCTCCAGCCCGTGCACCGCCCGGTCGATCGACCCGGCGCCGAGGAACAGCAGGCCCTTGAACACGGCGTGGTTGAGCACGTGCAGCAGGGCGGCGGCGAACGCCAGCGCCGCCCAGGCCGGCTGACCCTGGCTCTGGAAGAGGAGCGAGGCGCCCAAGCCCGAGGACGATGATGCCGACGTTCTCGATGGAGTGAAAGGCCAGCAGCCGCTTGAGTTCGTGCTGGAAGAGCGCGTAGACGACGCCGCCCAGGGAGGAGAGCGTGCCCAGAGCACAGGAGCAGCAGGGCCAGCCACGTCGGCGCGACGCCCAGCCACTCGAACAGCACCCGGATGAGCCCGTAGAGCGCCACCTTGATCATCACCCCCGACATCAGGGCCGACACGTGGCTGGGCGCCAGCGGATGGGCCCGGGGAAGCCAGGAGTGAAAGGGCATGATGCCCGCCTTGGTGCCGAAGCCGACCATGGCCGCCAGCGCGATCACGGCCTGGAGGGCCGCGCCGGCCGCTCAGGAGCGCGGCCGGATCGCCGAGGGCGCCCAGGCTCGCCAAGCAGCAGCAGCGAGACCCACACCCCGACTCCGCCCAAGGTGGGTGATGGCGAGGTACTCGAACACCGAGCGGCGGGCTCGAGCGTCCTGGCGGGCAACCAGGATGGTCCCGGCGGGCAGCAGCGTCATGAGTTCCCAGAAGGTCAGGAACGCGAGCGCGGTGCGCGCCGTGAGCACGCCGATCAGCGCCAGCAGGAACGCCGGCGGTCAGCGTGCCCACCGAGCGGGCGCCCCGCGTACCGGGGAGGTACGCCGGCCGCGAAGACCAGCGCCGGCACCCCGCGACACGGCAAGGGCGACCAGGAAGAACCCGGTCAGCGGGTCGACCCCGAAGGTCAACCCCGTGTCCACCGGCGAAGGCCGACCCCGCCGTGCGACCTGCCGAGCAGCGGCCAGCAGCGCCGCCGGCGCCGACCGAGGCAAGACCCACGGCCTGCAGCGCCAGGCCCCAGACGGAGCACCTCCGCGCAGCGCGCAGAGCAGTCCCCCCGCCGCGACCACCGATGGCCCCGGCGAGCGCAAGCAGGGCGACCAGACTCACGCTGGCTTCGGGCGCCTTCCGGTCGGAGGCGGCACGAGGCTCGGGCACGGAGAGTTCCTCGAGCAAGGCCTTGGTCTCGGCCAGGCTCGACGAGATGATCTGTCGAGCGATCTCCAGCAGCTCGAACATCCGCGGATCCCGCACCGAGTAGCGGACGCTGGTGCCCTCCTTGCGGCCCTCGACGATGCCTCGCTGCCGCAGCGCGGCCAGATGCTGCGACGTACCGCTCGAGTCGAGATCGAGAGCCGCCTGCAGTTCGCCCACCGTCTTGTCGCCGTCGCGCAGCAGCTCGAGGATGCGCACCCGGGCCGGATGGCCCAAGCACTCGGAAGAAGTCGGCTTTGATCGCATGTATGGGCAGCTGGCTATTCAAGAAGAACGTTCCTGGCTTTCTTAAGGTCTTAAGGTCTTATAATCTTAAGGAGTTATAAGGATAACCGCTCCCGCCATGGGGCGCAAGCCCTTATTGTTCGTCGGTACTTCCGGCCAGAAGCTAGACCAGGTCGGACTACGTGTCTATGATAGGCAGATGCCCACGCAACCCAAGGATCCGGCTCAAACTAGCACCTGGCCTCCGGTGGCGAGGACGGTCTTCATGCTGGCAGTCTTGATCGGACTCGCGCTCGGCCTCCGGGCCGTCCGCGGCGTGGCCGCACCGATCTTGCTGGGGCTGGTGGTGGTCATCGGGGCCAGTCCTCTCATAGGGATCATGACCAAGAGACGAGTACCGCCCGTGCTTGCGTACATCATTTCCCTTCTTGTGATCCTGGTCCTGATCATTGCCTTGCTGTTCCTCATGTCGTTCACGGTCTTCCAGACGCGGGATCTTCTGCCCGAACTCCAAGACCAGTTGACGGCTTTGCAGCAGGACGCTGCGCATGCTCTCGCCGGCTGGGGGATCGACATCTCGGGCGTGGTGGAAGAACAGGTCTTGAATCCGCAAAACATAGTCGGTTGGATATCGGCCGCACTGGCTGCCCTCTACGGCGCCCTGAAGAGCATGAGCCTCATAGTCTTCATCATCGCCTACCTGCTCGTGGAGGTATCGGGCTTTGGCAAACGGTTCTACGCGGCTCTGGGAGAGGATCGCCCGGCACTGCAGAGATGGCTGATGTGGACCCACGACACTCGCAGCTACTTGGGGATCACTACGGTCCTCGCCGCGGCCATGGCGGTCTTGAACTTCGTACTGTCTGTGGGCCCTCGGTGTGCCCTACCCCTTCACGTGGGCGTTTCTCTCCTTCGTGATGAGCTATGTACCGAACTTGGGGTTTCTCATCGCTCTGCTGCCTCCCGTGACCCTGGCTATTCTCCAAAGAAGCTGGGGCATGGCTGTTGGAGTGTTGGTCGGATATCTCAGTGATCAACTTCGTGTCCGACAACATCGTCAAGCCCAGATTCCTGAAGTCGGGCATGGACCTGCCCGCGGCGGCATCGTTCCTGTCCGTGTTGATCTGGGGTTTCGTGCTTGGACCGATCGGAGCGCTTATCGCCGTGCCGATGACCATGATGGTCCGGACCATATTCCTTGAAGCCTCGCCCGAGACCGAGCCGCTCGCCCATCTGCTGCGATCGGGCGGCGACACCGCGCGAACGAGAAAGCGGACATGGTCGTGGTTGAGAAGAAAGACAGAGTAAGAGAGATCGAAGAGAGGATCGCCGAGCTGAAGAGGCGATGGCCGGCTCACTCCGTCCCGCCGCGCATGTGGCAGGAGCTGGAAGAACTGGAAGACGAGCTCGAAGAGGCCGAAAGGACCGGCGCCGAGGAGAGCCATGCCAGGGAAGACGGCCCTAGTCGACTACAATAAGTGCCATCCCGAGGAATGCGACCGCGGCATCTGTGTGGCCGCCTCTGGCGTGCACCCGCAAGGTGCTGACGCAGGAGGCTCCCTACGAGACGCCTATGACAGACCCCTCTCCCTGCAAGGGGTGCGGCGACTGCGTGCGCGCCTGTCCTCTGAAGGCGATCGAGATCATGGGCAGGTAGGGGAGGGAGCCGAAAACGCGAGCGCCACCCGACAGCCGCGAGCCCCCGGTCGAGGCCGCGGTCACACCAACAGTCGCAGCTTCGGCCCGCTGAACTCGAACCCCAGCTTCTCGTAGAAGCGGACCGCGCGCTCGCCGCGCTCGTCCTCGGGGCCGGTGACGTCCAGGCGGAACCATCTCTTCTCGCCGGGCGATGGCCACGGCGGCGTCGACCAACTGCCGGCCCACGCCCCGGCACCGGTATTCCGGCCGCACGTACATCTCGTCGATCACGCCGTACTCTCCCCCGGCGTACAGGGCGAAGCTCGTCGAAAGGGTCAGGACTCCGATCACGGCGCCGCTCTCCTCCTTGGCCAGGAGAGCCAGAAATCGTCCGGAGCCATGCCCGGAATCCGGGCCCGAGTCCGGCCTCACGGCCATGTTCCTCCGAATATCGGCGTGGAGCTTCTCTCGATCGATCCCGGCAAATTCTTGTCCCTCTTCGCCCAATTCGGCGAGCAACTCCTCGATCAGCGCCAGCACGGTGCCGATTTCGCGCTCCTGAGCGATCTCGATCTTCATGGAGGGTCGGCGTCATGCTAGCAGAGGGGCGCCCGAAGGCGCCCCAAGGGTGCGTATCATGCTGGTGACGGCGCTCTTGGTTCGGGCGCCGCGATGTCTGGCTCCCTACCGGCTGCGCCTCCGGGCGCTGCCGTTGTAGACCAGGCGGGGCTTGGGTTTCGTCGCGACCCGGTCGGGATTCGGGATCAGCCGCTGGGAGTAGGCGAAGTCGTCCAGGTCCCTGCAGGGCAGGGTCTGACCGAGCAGCACCTCGATGTCGCGTAGCTCGCCGGCCTGTTCGGCCGCGAGGAAGCTGATGGCGGTGCCGGATGCGCCGGCCCGGGCGGTGCGGCCGATGCGGTGGACGTAGTCCTGGGCCACGGAGGGCAGATCGTAGTTGATCACATGCGAGATGCGGTCGACGTCGATGCCTCGGGCCACGATATCGGTGGCCACCAGCACGCGGTAGGTGCCGTCCTTGAACCCGTCAAGCGCCCGTTGCCGCTGAGCCTGGGTGCGGTTGGAGTGGATGGCGGCGCCCGTTGATGCGGCTCCGCTCCAGGTGACGGCATACCCGGTCGGCCCGGTGCTTGGTGCGGGTGAACACGAGGACGCGGTCGAGCTGGTTCTTCTCCAGAAGCCGGACCAGCAGGTCGGTCTTCTGGACCTCGGCCACCGGGTAGATCGTCTGGGTGACGGTATCGACAGTCGTCGCGCTCGGGGCCACCTCGACCCGAGCGGGGTCGTTGAGCATCGGCCCCGCTATCCGCAGGACGTCGCGGTTGAGAGTGGCCGAGAACAGCATGTTCTGGCGTTTGGGCGGCAGCAGGCTGATGATGCGCTTCACATCGGGCCAGAAGCCCATGTCGAGCATGCGGTCGGCCTCGTCGAGGACCAGGATCTCGACATGAGAGAGGTCGACGTCCCCGCGCTGGTGGAGGTCGAGCAGACGGCCGGGAGTGGCCACCAGGAGCTCGACGCCCCGGCGCAGCTTCTTCACCTGGGGCTCGTAGCCGACGCCCCCGTAGACGGCAGCCACGTGCTGGCCGGTGTGCTTGGAGCAGTCGCGGGCCACGTCTTCGATCTGGCCGGCCAGCTCCCGGGTGGGGGTGACGACCAGGGTGCCGATGGTTCTGCGGCGCCCCATCAACTGCAGCGCCGGAAGGATGAAGGCAGCCGTCTTGCCGGTGCCGGTCTGGGCGCAGCCCAAGAGGTCGCGCCCCGTGAGGGCGAGAGGGATGGCCTGTTCTTGGATAGGAGTGGGAACGGTGTAGCCGAGGCCTTGAACAGCCTTTAGCAGGCCTGGTTCCAGGCCGAGGTCGGAGAAACTCATGAAGCTCCTTGCCGTGCGCCTCTCATAGGATCGCACTGCGATTGTAGACGCAGTTGATCCGATCGAGGTCTTGGGAAAGAGCGCGGAGGACAACCGTGTCTGGTTTAGTTGCGCCATTATACCGCATTCGCAGCCCGGCCGTCCTCAGGTAAACTGTGGAGGGGCGTTTGGGGCCCGCTCCCGCTGTCCGCCCAGTTGTTGACCCCAAGACGAGGAGGATGAACGGTGATGACGCCGGCAGCGATGTTCGCATCCCAGGAACGAGGCCTGGCGCTCTACAAAAGGGGTAAGGTGCGCGACGTCTACAAACCGAGCGACGAACACCTCATCATTGTCGCCTGCGACCGCATATCTGCCTTCGATCACGTTCTACCCACCCCCGTCCCAGACAAAGGACGAATCCTCACCCAGATGTCCAACTTCTGGTTCGAGAAGACGGGGCATCTTATTGCCAACCACATCGTCGACTCCAATCCAGGCCCGGACTGGTACCCCGAGTTGGATTGGTACTACGAGGAACTGGAGGGACGGACTGTCCTCGTTCGGAACACCAGGCCGCTGACTATCGAGGCGATCGTCCGCGGCTACCTCGCCGGCTCGGGTTGGAAGGAGTACCAGAGGCTGGGAACGGTGTGCGGGATCGGTCTGCCGGAGGGCCTCCAGGAATCCGCCAGACTGCCGGAGGCGATCTTCACCCCGTCGACAAAGGCCCAGTCCGGGCACGACGAGAACATCTCGTTCGACGAGGCTGCCGCGCTGGAGGGCCTGGATGTGGCCGAGCGCGTGAGTCGGGCAAGCCTGGCTCTCTACCGCTTCGCCGCCGATTACGCGCTGGAGCGGGGCATCATAATCGCCGACACCAAGTTCGAGTTCGGGCTCTCGAACACCGGCGAGCTCATCCTGATCGACGAAGTCCTTACGCCGGATTCTTCGCGATTCTGGCCCGCCGAGTCCTACGAGCCAGGTCGGCCCCAGGCCAGTTTCGACAAGCAGTACGTTCGAGACTATCTCGAATCGATCCGCTGGAACAAAGAAGCGCCGGCTCCGCCGCTGCCGGAGTACTGTCGTCCAGAAGACGCGGGAGAAGTACCAGGAGGCTCTGAGACGTCTGCTCTCCTGAGGCGACGGTCTTGCCGCCTCGGCTGAATCGCCGCTGGCCGGTGGCGACCCAGGCAGCCGCGTGCGCCGGGGGCCCCGTGCCTCCGGGCACGGGGCGCCCCGGTCAGGTCTTCGTAGCTAGCTCTGCGGGATCACCGGCAGCACGATGTGCGACGGGTGGTCCTTGTCGTGGTAGATGGTGTCCCGCCCGACCTTGAGCCCGTAGTAGTGGCCGCCGAAGTCGAAGGCGTTGGAGTCGTAGCAGGCCAGATCCACCCTGATGCCGGTGGCCCTTCGGGAAGCAGCAGGCCGTCGCCCAGACTTCGATCTCGAACTTGTAGATCGTGCCGGGCTCGATGGGCTTCGGCGCGTCGTGCTTGTAGTACGGCCGGTAGGGGAGGCTCTTGGCCTCGTCCTTGGTGCAGGCGTGTGACGCCTTCAGCCAACCGCGGGTGAGCATGCGGCCCCGCGGGGGCATGCCCGGTATCTGTTCGCCGTCGGGCAGCTGGTCGGTGAGGCGCACGAAGAAGTCGGTGTCGGTCTGGTCGGACGACGCCCAGAGGTTGAGGACGATGCTGCCGATCACCTCGAGGTCTTCCGCGAGGGGCTCGCTGGCGAAGGTGAGGATCTTCCGCACCGGGTTCGGCACCCCATCCTCCATGACCGCGGTCCCCAGCCCGGAGAAGTGCGACCAGTCGGGGTCGGGGTAGTCGTAGCTGGTCGAGCCGGCCGTCACCGTAGCCTTCGTCTCGCCGGCGGCCATGATGTCCTCCGGGGCCCACGCCGTCCGCGGCCGCCCGGCGCTCCGCCGGCGCTCGCCCCGGTGGCGCGGGACGGCGGCTATCGGCGGCGGGCCGCCTCGGCCGGCGCCGTCGGCGCCTCCCACGAGAGGGCGCCGTCGTTCAGCGATCCCACGGCGCCGCTCGGCCCGGGCGCCAGGTAGAGGTTGCGATACTGGGTGCGCGGGAGCGGCCACTCCTTCTCGGGCCGGTAGACCTCGCGATTGCGGACGAACACGGTCACCGGGTCCTCGTCCATGAAGCCGGTGTCGTTGCCCTTGAGCCAGTGGTCGTACCAGCGCAGGTGCAGCAGCTGCATCTCGCGGGAGTTGAAGATGGCCATCTCGTCGCCCTCGAAGTCGCCGTGGCAGAGGAGCAGCTTCTTGGGCGTCTTGATCACCTCGTAGCCGCGGATGTTGCCCGCGCAGGTGGATGCCCACCTTGTGGAGGATGCCGATGCTGTAGACCGGCACCTGGATCTTGGTGAAGTCCGGGGAGCGCACCTGCCAGAATTCGTCGCAGGTGGGGTGGTGCATGACGTTCCAGGGCAGGTCCCATCTGCCCGACGTCCGGGGACGGGCCGTACTTGCCCAGCCGGTAGTTGGCCCGGATCTCCGCCGTCCACCAGTTGGCCGGGAAGCCCAGGGCCATGATGCCCCCGTGGAAGGCCACGTCGCGGTACATGTCGGCGCCGGCGTCGAACGGAGCGATGCAGGCCAGATGCGGCGGCTGCATGGCGGCGGTGAACCACTGCACCCAGGCCAGCAGCGACTCCCCGATCATCCCCACTTTGCCGGTGCACCAGGGTTGCGCGGCGATCCACTCCACCATGTCGTAGAGGTCGTTCTGCTCCTCCTGGCTGAAGAGCTGGAACTCTCCCTCCACCGACTTGCCGCTGCCGCGGATGTCCTGGTGAACGTACACGTAGCCCCGGGAGACGAACCACTCGATGTCGTTGGTCTCGCGGAAGTGGAAGATGGGCCACTGGGGCAGATGCTCCAGGTCCTTCTGATACGCGCTGGTCGCGTAGAGGGCGGGAAACTCGCCCGGAGCGTCGGGCCGGAAGATGTCGCAGGCCACCCGCACGCCGTCGCGCATGGTGACGAACACGTCCCTCTCGACCACCATCTTGTACTGCGGCTTGCTCAGCCTGTCGGCCGGGAAGTCCTTCGGGAGCATGGTGGACATGATCTCGGGTTTGAGGATCTTGGTGTACATCCGCTGCCTCCTTGCCTTGAGCGTCCAGTACCTAGAGTGCGAATCCCAATCTGGCCGGGTTTTCTTCGTAGAGCTTGGTCTGTTCCTCGACAGTCATGCCAAGCCCGTCAAGGAACTCGCCGGTTTCCTTCGTGCTTTCGTACGGATAGTCCGTTCCCAGCAGCATCCTCTCGATGCCGATCGCCTCGCGGGTGCAGTTGAAAGCCGCCGCCAGGAAGTTGCCGCTGGTGGTGGCGAACATGTTGCCCAGCAGGTATTCACTGGGGCGCTTCGCAATGGGAGGCATGGAGCCCGAACCCTTCGGCACGTGATACTGCAGGAACGAGCGATCGACCCGGGTGAGGAGGAAGGGGAGGGCTTCGCCGTAGTGGCCAAGAATGATCGTCAACTTGGGGAAGGCGTCGAACACGCCGCTCAGGATGAGCCGCATCATCACCATCGAGGTCTCGACGCCGAACCCGAAGCCGGGACCGGCCAGAGCCAGACCGTATTCGGTCAGTTGCGTGATGATAGGGAACGTGGGGTGGACGTATATGGGCACACCTAACTCCTCGGCCTTGCCCAGGATGGGCCAGTACAGCTTGTTGTCCAGGTAGGAGTCGCCGTAGTTGGAGTGTGTGTTCCAGCCCTTGAAGCCCAATTCCTTGACCGCCCGCTCCAACTCCAACACTGCGTTTTCGGGCTCTCGCGGGGCGAGGGTGGCGAAGCCGAGGTATCTGTCGGGATGCCGGTCGATGGCCTCCGCCAGCTTGTCGTTGGCGTCTCTGGCGATAGCCGTGGCGATCTTCGGCTCCAGTTGCTCGGGCGCGGGGGCGGTGTGAGAGAGCACGGCCACGTCGATCCCGGCGGCGTCCATAGCCTGGATGCGCATGTCGTCGAGGTCCAGAAGGCGATCGACCAGCGCGTCGCCGAACGGCTGCCAGTAGTCGGCCGAGTGGTACACGTGCCGTTCGCCGGTTTCCGGGTCGTCGACGAAGCGCGGATAGCCGGGATTCTTGTAGAGTGCCCCGACGAAGGCTTCGGTGGCGAAGTGGTTTTCGATATCGAACTTCTTCACGGCAGGATCCCCTTTGTTCGTCGATCAACGACCGGTGGCGGCCTGGGCACTCGCCCCAGGAACAATACCGGGAGGGACGGGATAGTCAAGCCATCCGGGGCAGGCGCGCCCGGGATGCACCGACTCTAGTCGGCGTGGGTCGGTCCCAGCAGCGATCGCACCGCGCTCGCCTGTTCGCGTCTGACCTCCGCCGCGGTCGCGTTGCCGCCGGTCTGGAGCGCCCCGGCTTCGAGCTCTATCGCCTGCGCGACGAGTTCGATGACGCGATCGTCGATACTGCCGAGCTTCAGTAGCGAGACGAGACTCTGCGGCGAGAGTCGCGAGGCCAGGATCGGGTCCATGCCGAGCGCCAGACCGATCGCCTGGCCTGCGACCTCGTACGGCTCCTCGGCATCCACGATGTGCAACTTCTCCATGGCCCGGCGCATCAAGTCCACCCATCTGCTCTATGAGGCGCAGCACGTAGTCAGACTGGTTCAGCACTGCCACCGCTCTACCTGCACCAGGCAGGAATTGGGCGCCTGCCCTGGTGAGGTCGGTGTGATGTGCCGGTCGGGGGTGAGTATGTTGATGCACCCCGCCCGGTCGGGTGAATGACCGGGTTCCCCGTCCGGCAGATAGTCCGAGCAGCTCTCGTACGAATGGACGGTGCCTCGCGGCAGGCGCTCCGTCACCTGCGCGGCGAGGATCACCGAGCCCCGGTCGTTGAAGGCGCGGATGAGGTCACCGTCCTTGATTCCCCGCGCGCCGGCGTCGGCGGCGTTCACGCGCATGATCCAGTAGTAGTGGCCGTCCTCCTTCAGGACGCGGTGGTCCTTGATCTCGTTGACCCAGCTCTCTTTGCCGTCCCCCATGGTGTGGAACGAGTAGCGCGGGTGGGGCGAGATCATCTGCAGCGGGTACTTCTCGTACAGCTCGGCGGTGTGGTGGCCCTCCCAGCTGGCGATGTACTGCGGCCCCAGAGCCGGGCGCTCAGGATCGACGGTGCCGCCCCGCTCGAAGCGGGTGAGGCTGCTCGACACGAACTCGATCTTGCCCGAAGACGTCTGCAGGCCCTTGAGTCCCACGGTGTCGGCGGGATGCGGGCCCCAGTCCGGGGTGTCGCGCACCCGGTCCTCGGCGAACCAGCGGAAAGCCGGGGTGGGAGTGCGGTCCACCGGGGCGGGGACCACGTAGTAGCCCTTCTTCTCGAACTCCTCCCAGGTGGTGACCTTGGGCAGGTCGCTGGCGGCGAACATCTGCTTGGTCCAGTCGAGGTCGGTCTTGCCCCCATCGGAGAAGATCTCGTAGACGCCCAGACGCTTGGAGAGCTCGGCGAAGATGTCGTAGTCGGACTTGCTCTCGCCCAGGGGCTCGATGCACTTCTGCTGCAGGGTGATGACCCGGTGGTTGCAGTAGGTGTAGGAGTCGGCCACGTAGCCGGAGCAGTTGGCGTACTCGCTGATGTCCCAGCGTTCGAAGTTCGTGCAGGCCGGCAGGATGATATCGGCGAACTTGGTCTCGCCCTCGAACCAGATCGACTGGTTGACAACGAACGGCACCGTACCCTCTCTGTAGGCCGAGGCGTAACGGTTGGTGGCCGTCATCGTGCCGATGAAGGAGCCTCCGTACCTGTAGTACATCTGGATCGGAGGATAGCCGGGCGCCGGATACTCGTACTTCTGGAACTGAGACTCGATGGACGAGCCGCAGAAGCCCTTGCCCCGCCACTCGAGGTGCTGCCCGCGTCATGGCCTCGGGGATGTGGAGGCGCGGCACCGTCTGGCCCTCGGTGGAATGGTGCGCGGTGCGGGTGGCGCCGCCGTTCGGGAACATGCGGTAGAGCCAGCGGAACCCGGCCGCGGAGTTGTCCACGTCGCCGGAGATGCCGCCCTCGGCAGTACCCGGGGAAGCAGAACGAGGTGTCGACCGGGGCGCCCGCGGTGGTGCACCAGATGTTGCTGCCCGGCTTGCCCATGCCCTGCATGACGGCCAGCGCGATCATGGCCCGGGTCCACTCGTTGCCGGTGGCGGAGCGGCACGCTCCGCCCATCCCGTGGTTGCTGCCCGGCGTGAGCATGGTCTTCTTGGTCGCCCAGGCTCGGGCCAAGGCCCTGATGTCGCGGGCGTTCACTCCCGATTCATCCTCGGCCCATTCGGGGGTCTTGGGCAGTGCCGTCGGACGCGCCGAGCACGTAGTCCTTCCACTTGTCGAAGCCGACGGTGCGGCCGGCCACGTACTCCTTGTCGTACGTGCCCTCGGTCAGCCACACGTAGGCGATGGCCAGGGCCACGCACACGTCGGTGCCGACCCGCGGGGTCAGCCACTTGTCGGCGAACAGGCCGGCGGTGTGGTTGAAGTACGGGTCGATGAAGACCATCTCGACGCCCAATTCCTTGAGCCAGAAGCGGCGGGGCGTGCTCTCGAACCCGGCGTAGATGCCGCTGCAGGTGGCCTCCGGGTCGGCCGACCAGTAGCACGATCATCTCGGTGTGCTTGAGGGCGTCCTCCAGCAGGTCGTACTGCTCGGGCAGGCCGAGGCGGTGGCTGAAGCCCCACATGTGGGTGGCGCCCCAGTGCCAGCCCTCCCAGCTATCGGGGTTGTGCTCCCCGTAGGTGAAGCCCACCAGGTTCATGAAGCGGTAGTAGGCGCTGTGCCGGTAGCCGATGTTGCCCCACATGTGGTGCGAGCTGGGGGTGGTGAGGATGGCGGCCGGTCCCGACTTCCCGCTTGACCCGGACGATCTCCTCGGCCACGGTGTCGAGGGCCTCGTCCCAGGAGATGGGCTCGTATCCCGACGTGCCCCGGTTCTGGATGTTGCGCTTGCCCTTGGCGTCGAAGTCCACCCGTTTGAGCGGGGTGAGGATGCGCTTGGGCGAGTAGATCAGCGAGCGGTGGGCGACGGTGGGCTGAGACAGCGTGACCTTGCGGGGCGGCGAGAACCGCCGGCCCCGCGCCTCGATGGTCCACGAGGCCGCGTCGGTCTCGTCGAAGACGATGGGCACGATGCGGACGATCCGCCCGTCCTCGACGTACACGTGGACGGGCCCGCCGTTGGTGCCGTTGACGAAGCGCTTCATCCTCGCGCCGCCTGCCCCGCGGGCTGCGGTCGCTCACTCGTACCACTCCGGCGCCTTCCTCCAGGTCTCGAACTCCGGCATGCTGTGGGAGCAGAACAGCTCGGCGTCGTACTCGGCGGCCAGATCCTTCAGTCTCTGCAGCGATCGGGTGGCGGCGACGGGGTCGAGGTGAAAACCGCCGATGACCATCATCTCCAGGTTCTTGGGCGTCATGGCGGCATCGTCGGTGAACAGCATGGGCCTGCGCCCCTCCAGTTCCACCAGCAGGCTGTAGTGGCCGGCGGAGTGGCCCAGGGTTTCGAATAGCCAGACGCCGAGGGCGAACTCCACGTCGCCGCTCAGAAGCTGGAATTCGGGCGAGAGGGTGGGATCCACATTCGCGGGGATCTCCTGGCGGTGCTTGACCAATTGGGGCGCGAACCAGGCCACCGCCCCGTAGCTCAGCAGTTCGAACAACTCGGGGTTCTTCGCCTGCTCGTACTCCTTCTCGTGACACACGACCTTGGCGCCGGGGAACAGATGGTTGGCGCCGCAGTGGTCGATGTGGAGGTGTGAGTTGATGACGTGGGTCACATCCTCCGGCCGGTATCCCACCTTGGCCAGCTGCGCGGGCAAGGTCTGGTCCGGCGACTGGATGGGCTGGTCTTGAGGGCACGTATTTCTGCATGAACTCCAGGTCGAAGCCGGTGTCGTAGAGGAAGAGGCCGTCCTCGTGCTCGATGAGGACGCTGTAGACGGGGAAGCGGATGTCTCCAGCAAGGCCCGCGATTCCAGTAGACCTTGTGGCCGTCGATGGCCATCGATCCCCCATCCAAGAGACAGACTCGAGTGGGTTTCATCTCAAACCTCCTGTTTGTCGCTTTCCCCTGGTCTAGGCGGTGATCCCCAGCCGGGCGGCATTCTTCTCGTACAGCTTCTGCTCGTCGTCCGCCGACAGGCCTCGGCCCGCCAGGAACGCCAGGCATTCGTCCATGCTCCCGTAGGGGTAGTCGCTGCCGAAGACGATCCTCTCCATGCCCAGGGCATCCTGGGTGCAGAGGAAGGCTCCAGGCAGGTAGTTGCAGCTGGTCGACACCCACGTGTTCTCCCGCAGGTAGTCGCTGGGCTTCCGCTTGAGGGGTACGAAGGCGCCGCTGTCGGCGGAGACATGGGGGAAGTTGGCGGCGAAATCGATGCGGTCGAGCAGGAAGGGGAGACCCTCGCCGTAGTGGCCGATGACCACCTTCAGATTCGGGAAGGCGTCGAGCGCCCCACTCATGATCAGCCGCATCATGGTCAGCGAGGTCTCCGCCCCGAAGCCGAACGCGGGGCCGGCCAGACGCGAGACCGTAGGTCCAGAACTCCTTGATCAGGGGGACCGTGGGGTGCAGGTAGATGGGGACGTCCAGCTCCTCGGCCTTGGCGAGGAGGGGCCAGTAGCGCTTCTCGTCAAGGTAGGAGTCGCCGTAGTTGGAGTGGGTCTTCCAGCCCTTGAGCCCCAACTCCTTGACGGCGCGCTCCAGCTCTTTCACGGCGGTCTCGGTGTCTTTGGGCGAGAGCGCCGCATAGCCCTGAAGACGGTCCGGATGCCTGGCGATCGCCCGCGCCAGCTCGTCGTTGGCCTCCCGGGCCAGCGTGGTGGCGGCCGCCGGCTCGAGCTGCTCCACTCCCGGCGCCGTCAGCGAGAGCACGGCGACGTCGACCCCGGCCGCGTCCATCGCGGCGATGCGGCCCGCGTCGATGTCGAGCAGCTTTTCCAGCAGCGCGTCCGGCAGGGGCTCTCCCGCTTCGGCCTGGTAGTAGAGACGCCGGTTGCCCGTGGCTCGGGTCGCGGGCCAGGCGGGGATAGCCGGCGTTGTTCTCCAGCGCTTCCACCCAACCCTGGGTGGCGAAGTGGACCTCGAAGTCTATCTTCTTCACTGGGCTCTCCTTTGGGCCGCGGCGGTCGGCCGGGCGATCGCGGTCTCCATCGCGGCGCTAGCCGGCCTGCAGCACGATGGTGCCGAGGTTCGTGCTGGCCTCTAGGTCCACGGTCACGGCGTACGGCCTGTAGCCCGGCGCCTCCACCGTCAGCGTGTACTGCTTCCCGGTCTCCAGCTTGTCGATGTAGAAGTCGCCGAACGTGCCGGCCACGGCTTCGCCGACGCTTTCGCCCGGCCAACGCCAGCGTGGCCACCGCTCCGGCCGCGCACTCGTCGGTGTCGCCGTAGACGACCCCGGCGGCCACGAACGCCTTGGTGTACCGGTGGAGGTTCTTGTAGAAGACGCGCGCCTTCGGCGCCAGCTCGGGCCGGTAGGCCTCGAGGCCCTCCTCAGCGGCGCGCGCCGCCATCTCCTCGTCGGTGGCCCAGAGGAACTTGAGGGCTTCGGTGGGGCACACCTGGGTGCAGCGCGTGTCGGTCCAGCCGTCCTCGAGCAGGTGGATGCAGCCGGTGCACTTCTGGGCCAGCTTGGTCTCGTCGTTCCAGTAGATGGCGCCGTACGGGCAACTGTCGACGATCTCTCTGCGCCCGGCGGCCTTCTGCGGGTCGATGACCACCACGCCGTCGTCGCGCTTGTAGACGGCACCGTCCGGGGTGAGACAGGGAGCGTCTTCGCACTGCAGGCAGGGCATGGGCAGGTAGCACACCCGCACCCGCGGATACTGGCCCTCTTCCTGGCGCATGATGTTCATCCAGCGGTGCCCGTGCCAGGGCTGCCCCAGGGAATACGGGGGGAAGTCGTTGCCCACGTACTCGTCCTTGCAGGCGAGGAAGCAGTTGTTGCAGTCGTGGCAGCGGGCGACGTCGATGATCATGTTCCACTTCTTCATGTGCCTACGCCCTCCCATTTCTCGATCTCGATGAGGCAGGAATGATTGGCCATCCCGGTTGACGTGGGGGTGATGTAGCGCTTGGGCGCCAGGATGTTCACGCAGCCGGCCGTATCCGGCGAGTAGCCGGGCTCGCCCAGGGGCAGGTAGTCGGAGCAGCTCTCGTAGGAGTGCGCCGTCCCCTGGGGCAGGCGCTCGGTCAACTGGGCGACCAGGATCACCGAGCCCCGGTCGTTGAAGGCCCGGATGAGGTCGCCGTCGGCGATGCCGCGCGCCACGCCCGTCGGCGGTGCTCATGCGCATGATCCAGTACGAGTGCCCGTCTCTTCAGCACCCGATGGTTCTTGATCTCGTTGACCCAGCTGTCCTTGCCGTCGCCCATGGTGTGGAAGGAGTAGCGGGGGTGCGGCGAGACCAGCTGGAGCGGGTACTTCTCGTAGAGCTCGGCGGTGTGGTGCCCTTCCCAGCTCTCGATGTGTTGCGGGCCCATGGCCGGGCGCTCGGGGTCGACCGTGCCGTTCTTCTCGAAGCGGGTGAGACTGGAGGAGACGAACTCGATCTTGCCCGAGGAGGTCTGGAGGCCCTTGCAGCCTCACGGTGTCGGCGGGGTGGGGGCCCCAGTCGGGCGTGTCGCGCACCCGGTCCTCGGCGAACCAGCGCAGGGCGGGAGTGGGTTTACGGTCGTAGGCCGGGGGCACCACGTAGTAGCCCTTCTTCTCGAAGTCTTCCCAGCTCATGACCTTGGGCAGGTCGCTGGCGTGGAACATCTGCTTCACCCAGTCCAGCTCGGTCTTGCCGCCGTCGGTGAAGATCTCGCCGACGCCCATGCGCTCCGCCAGGCCCGGCGAAGATCTCGTAGTCCGACCTCGACTCGCCCAGGGGCTCGATGCACTTCTTCTGCAGGGTGATGATGCGGTGGTTCACCTGCGTGTAGGCGTCGGGCAGGTAGCCGGAGGGGCTGGCGAACTCGCTGATGTCCCAGCGCTCGTAGTTGGTGCAGGCCGGCAGGATGATGTCGGCGAACTTGGTCTCGCCCTCGAACCAGATGTTCTGGTTGACCACGAACGGCACCTTGCCTTCGCGGTAGGCGCGGGCGTAGCGGTTGGTCTCGGTCATGGTGCCGATGTAGGAGCCGCCGTAGCGGTAGTACATCTGGATCTCGGGATATCCGGGAGCCGGATACTCGTACTTCTGCAACTGGCTCTCGATGGAGCTGCCGCAGAAGCCTTTGCCCCACCACTCCAGGTGCTCGCCCATCATGACCTCGGGGATGCGGAGCCGCGGCACCGTCTGGCCCTCGGTGGAGTGGTGCGCGCTGCGGGTGGCGCCGCCCTTGTTGGCGAACATGCGGTAGACCCAGCGATATCCGGCCGCGGTGTTGTCCACATCGCCGGAGATGCCGCCCTCGGCGTACCCGGGGAACATGAAGGAGGTGTCGACGCGGCACGCCCTGGGTGGTCGACCAGATGTTGCTCCCCGGCTTGCCCATGCCCTGCATGGCCGCCAGGGCGATCATGGCCCGGGCCCACTCGTTGCCGAACGAGGCGCGGCAGGCGCCGCCCAGGCCGCCCAGCCCGCCGGCGGCCAGCATGGTCTTCTTGGAGGCCCACAGCCGGGCCAGCGCCCGGATCTCCCGAGCGGCGATGCCCGACTCGCTCTCCGCCCACTCCGGGGTCTTGGCCAGGCCGTCTTCGCCGGCGCCGAGCACGTAGTCCTTCCACTGGTCGAAACCGACGGTGCGGCTCGCCACGTACTCCTTGTCGTAGGTGCCCTCGGTGAGCCACACGTAGGCGATCGCCAGCGCCATGGCCACGTCGGTCCCGATGCGGGGCGCCAACCACTTGTCGGAGAAGATCCCGGCCGTGTGGTTCATGTAGGGATCGATGAAGATCATCGGGATCCCCAGCTCCTTGAGCCAGAAGCGCCGGCAGGTGCTCTCGAACGCCGCGTAGGTGCCGCTGCAGGTGGCCTCCGGATCGGCGGACCAGAACACGATGAGCTCGGTGTTCTTGAGGGCGTCGTCGAGCAGGTCGTACTGCTCGGGGATGCCCAGGCGGTAGGTGAAGCCCCACATGTGGGCCGCGCCCCAGTGCCAGCCTTCCCAGCTGTCCGGGTTGTGTTCGGCGTAGCAGACGCCGACCAGATTCCAGAAGCGGAGATAGGTGCTGTGCCGGTAGCCGACGTTCCCCCACAGGTGGTGGGAGCTGGGGGTGGAGAGGATGGCGGCCGGCCCATATTCCCGCTTGATCCGCATGATCTCGTCTGCGACGGTATCCAGGGCTTCGTCCCAACTGATGGGCTCGTAGCCGGAGACTCCGCGATTCTGGATGTTGCGCTCGCCCTTGGGATCGAAATCCACCCGCTTCAGGGGGGTCAAGATGCGCTTGGGCGAATACACGAGCGATCGCTGGGCCACGGTCATGGGGGAGACGGTGTTCTTGCGCGGGAGGAGTGAACCTCCGTCCCCGCGCCTCTATGGTCCACGATTCCGCGTCGCTCTCGTCCAGGGTGATGGGCGTGATCCGGAGAATCTCGCCGTCCTTCACGTACACGAACACCGGCCCTCCGGTGGTTCCATTGGTCAGTCTCTCGACCTGCCCCATATCAGACCTCCGTTTGCTTGAGCCATGCGGTCCCGTGCGCTTTGCCGCCGGTGCGCGAAGCATCGATTCTGCCAGCCTAGGGGCTTCCGCGGTGCGCGTCAACTCGCTTGTGGGCCTCGCCCCTGTATAGTGAATGCAGGCAGACTCGACTCCGAGGGGGGAGACGATGGCACAGAGGATCACAGGGAATGCTGGTAGGCCGACGCGGCGGCACGGACCGGCGGCTTTACTTGGCCTGGCTGGGGCCGTGGTGCTCGTTCTGGTCCTGGCTCTTGCTTTGGGCGCGGTGGGCTGCGGGTCCGACGAGGCGACATCGGCCACGGTCACCGTGACGACCAGCGAGGTCGAAACGACCACCTCGACCACGGCTGAGACAACCACGACGGCCACTTCCGAGCCCACCACCACCAGCTCGTCCACCACGACCAGTTCGTCCACCACGACGACCGAGGCGCTTTCCAGCGCCGAGACCCGCCTTGCCAACGGCCACATCCGGGCCATGGGCTACATCGATAGGGTGTGGGAGTCGGGCGGCATTCGCCACATCAGCATCGACTACGCGGAGATGCTCACCGGAGAAGAGGCCAAGGCCGCGGCCGTCGAGGCGGGAGAGATCGCGCCGGGCGAAGACCTGCCCAACGACTACTTCATACGCAACACGAATCCCACGAAGCGGGAGTTCACCGTGGCGTCGGCTGCGCCCATCACCACGGCCACGTTCGGCGGGGGCATGGATCGAGCCGGTGACGTGGAGCTCAGTTCAAGAGCTTCTGGAGCGCTGTCCCCGCCCGCAGGAGGCGAGCACCTGCACGACATGCCCTGGTGGATCGAACGGGACGGCGGCGACGTGGTCAGCATCGCCGAGCAGTATCTGCCGTAGGCCGCCGCAGCCGCGCGCAGAGCGTCCGGCGCGCAACGGCATGGCCGCGGTGGCGTGCCGGAGCTGGCCGCCGGCCCGCGCGGCCTCAGCTCCGGCCGCCTACCGACGCTCGGTTGGCCTTCTTGCGCTCCTCCGCGTCGAGCACGGCCTTGCGTATCCGCACCGACTTGGGCGTGACCTCCACCAACTCGTCGGTGGCGATCCACTCCAAAGCCTGGTCCAGGGTCATCTCCCGGGGGACCTTGAGTCCTACGTCGATCTCTTTGTTCTCGGACCGGTAGTTGCCCAGCTTCTTGGTCTTGGTGGGATTGCAGGCCAGGTCGCCCGAGCGGGAGTGCTCGCCCACGATCATGCCGGCGTAGACCGGATCCATGGGGGAGACGAACAGGGTGCCCCGCGATTGCAGGTTCTCCAACGAATAGCCGGTGGCGGGACCATTCTCCATGCTCACCAGTGAGCCCCTCTCCCGGTGCGACACTTCGCCGCACCAGGGCTCGTAGCCCACGAAACGCGACGACATGATTCCCAGCCCCCGGGTGTCGGTGAGGAAATCGCCCCGGTAGCCGATGAGTCCCCGAGTCGGGATCTTGAACTCGAGCCGCACCACCCCGGTGCCGGTGTTGTGCATGCCCGTGAGTTCGCCTTTGCGCTGGGCGAGTTTCTCGATAACGATGCCCTGATGTTCGTCGGGCACGTCGATGGTCAGTTGTTCCATCGGTTCAAGAAGGTGGCCCGCCTTGTCCCGCTGAGTGATGACCTCCGGCCGGGAGACGCACAGCTCCATCCCCTCGCGCCGCATCTCCTCGATGAGGATGCCCAGGTGCAACTCCCCGCGGCCCGAGACCTTGACTCCGTCGGGGCGGCCCAGGTCTTCCACTCGCAGGGCGACGTTCACCCGCAGTTCCCGGTCGAGCCGGTCCTTGATCTGCCGCAGGGTCACGGCCTGGCCGTCGTTTCCGGCGAAGGGGCCGTTATTGACGAGAAAGAACATCGAGACCGTGGGCTCTTCGATCTCCAGCGGCGGCAATGCCGGATCGGCCAACTCGGGAGCGGACAGAGTGTCGCCGATGGTGATCTCGGCCGGCCCGCTGACCCAGACGATATCGCCGGCGTGGATCTCGTCCACTTCCTCGCGTTCCAGGCCGCGCGTGACCCACAGATGGGCGGTGCGGGTGGTCTCGCTCCCCACTACTTCCCAGTCGTCCTCGCTCCGCCCCAGGCCGGTCCAGCGAGACGAGGTGCGCACCAGTTCGTCGCCTCGGCGGTGGGACCCTTCCGACACTCGGCCACAGCCGATCTGGCCCAGGTAGTCGCTCCAGGCCAGGGTGGATATCTGCATGCGGAACGGAGCCCCGAGCTTCGCCCGAGGTGGCGGCACTTCGGCGATGATGGTCTCGAACAAGGCCTCCATGCCTTCGTGGGGATCGGTCTCGGGATCGCGCACGATCCACCCCTCCAACGCCGAGCCGTAGACGACGGGAAAATCGGCCTGCGCGTCGGTGGCCCCCAGCTCGAGGAAGAGGTCGAAGGTCTTGTCCAGGGCCGCGTGCGGGTCGGCGTGAGGCCGGTCGACCTTGTTGACCACCACGATGGGCCGCAATCCCAGGCGGAGGGCGCGCATGAGCACGTAGCGGGTCTGGGGCATGGGGCCTTCGTTGGCGTCGACGAGGAGGAGCACGGAGTCGACCATGGAGAGCACGCGTTCGACCTCTCCGGAGAAGTCGGCGTGCCCCGGCGTATCGACGATGTTGATGAGGTAGCCGTCCCACTCCACCGTGCAGTGCTTGGAACGGATGGTGATGCCGCGTTCCCGCTCCAGGTCGTGGCTGTCCATGACCCGTTCCTCGATCCGCTGGTTGTCGCGGAAGACGTGAGCCGCGCGGAAGATGGAATCGATGAGGGTGGTCTTGCCGTGGTCGATATGGGCGATGATGGCGACGTTACGGATGCGCTGCGCGAGGTCGGCGGCGCTGGCGGCGCCGACCGGCGGGGAGGCCGGGGCTGCCGCGGCCGCGTGGTCGCTACGATCGATCGTTGCTGCAGGGGGCATGAAGGCTCGGGCTCCTCACTGGATTCGGGTGCGGACGTTCCACCTGGCGACAGGGGATGAGAGATTATAGCGCTTGCGGCGACCGGCCGTTAGGGACTATAGTAATAGAAGCTGATTCTATACATGGTTCTGCGAGATTGTCGCAGCAGGATCCGGCCTCGGAGATGGCATACACGTCATGAGCCCCTCTTCCACAACCTATAGGCCGCCGCGACAACGGCGAAGCCAGGAGTCGCTCGAACGCATTCTCGACGCGGCCGAGCTGCTCATCCGAGAGCGGGGCTTCGACAACATGACCATCGCCGAGGTGGTGCATCGCTCGGGCTCCTCGGTAGGCAGCCTGTACGCGCGATTCCGCAATAAGCTCGGGTTGCTGCAGGCCGTGCAGGTGCGGTACCACGCGCGCGTCGAGAACGCCATCGCAGCGGAGTTCGGCGGCGACGGCCCGCGCGATGAGTGCCTGGAGGATGCCGTCGGCCGGATCGTGCGCGTGCTCTGCGATTATCTGCTCAACGAACCGGAGTTGTTCCGAGCCTTCGTTCTCCAGGCGGTTTCGGATCCCCGGATACGCGCCCAGGGTGAGCGGGCCAGCAGCAAACGGCGCGACAGCGTCGTCGAAGTGCTTCTGGCGCATCGGGCGGAGATCAGGCACCCCGACCCCGATCTGGCGGCTCGGTGGTTCTACACGATGTGCATGGCCGTCCTTCGGGAGAGGATAACGTTTGGCGAGAAAGCCGAGCTTTCCGGGGCTTTTTTGGATGGAACCATGGTGGCGGAGCTCACCCGGACGGCCACCAGTTACCTCATGAGTGGCGGCTTGGCCCCGAGTCGGGCCGACGCAGGGGGCGCCGGGATGGCAGATTGACTCCTCACATATCGGAATGATATTTTAATTCTAATTACGCGAAATCACATGTGTGCGGAAAAGACGTGCGAGGGAGGTGACGCCGGATCCAAGATCCGCATGGGCACATGCAGTTGTGCCAAGCTCTGTTGTTGTATTGAATCGGGGGTTGAGACTTGTTCGAAGATAGCGATAAAAAAGCCGTATCGAGACGCGAGTTCCTGAAGATAGCCGGCATAGCCGGCGCGACCGTGGGTCTGGGCGCCGGTCTGGGTGGCCTCGTGGCCGCCTGCGGCGGCACTGAAGAGACCACCACCACTACCGGTGCGGCCACGACCACCACCGCGCCGGTCAGACCACGACGACCACCGCCGCCGCCAGCACCACCACCGTCTCTGCCGGAGCGGAAGCCGGCCGCGCCATCAAGATCGGGGTTCTGTCGCCGCTGACCGGGGCGCTCGCCTCGTTCGCCAAGCCGGATAAATGGATCGTTGACACTGTCACCGCGACGCTCAAGGATGGCGTAGTCTGCGGCGACGGCAAGCTGCACAAGTTCGAGTTCCAGGTCGAAGACACCCAGTCGAACGCCTCTCGTTCGGCGCAGGTGGCCGGCGACCTGATCCTCAACAGCAAGGTCGACATGATCATGGCGTCGTCCAGCCCGGACAACGTGAACCCGGCGGCCGACCAGTGCGAAGCCCTCGGAGTGCCCTTCTTGGCCAACTTCGTTCCCTGGCAGCCGTTCTATCTCGGCCGGGGCGCGACTCCCGACAAACCCTTCAAGTGGACCTACATGTACCACTTCGGCCTGGAAGACGCTGCTGCTCGTACGTATGGGCATGTGGGATCAGATCACGACCAACAAGAAGGTGGGCATCCTCCTCCCGAACGACGCCGACGGGGTGGCCTGGGCCAGCGACAAGACCGGTCTCCAGGTCCCTCTGAAAGCGGCCGGATACACCGTGGTCCAGCCCGGTCTGCATGATGCGACGGCCGAGGACTTCACCGCGCAGATCGCGGAGTTCAAGAAGGCCGGCTGCGAGATCAGTCACCGGCATCGAGACGCCGCCGCTGTTCACCAACTTCTGGAAGCAGTCGCCTCCAGCAGGGCTTCAAACCCAAGATCGCCTGGTTCGGAAAGGCCCTGCTCTTCCACGAGACCCTGATCGCCCTCGGCGATTCCGGCATCGGCCTCACCGACGAGGTGGTGTGGCATCCGACCTTCCCGTACAAGAGCTCGCTGACCGGTCAGACCTGCCAGGAACTGGCCGACCAGTACACCGCGGACACCGGCAACGGCTGGACCGAGCCGATCGGCCAGTACGGCAAGTTCGAGTGGGCCGTCGATGTCTACAAGCGGATGACCGACATCGATGACAAAGAGCTGTTCCCGGCCGTCGTGCAGGCCACCAAGTTGGAGACCATCAACGGGCCTGTCGACTTCACCGTCCCCGGTCAAGCTGGGGACTGTGCATCCGGTGCTGAACGTGTTCAAGATCCGTATCGCCGCCGGCCAGTGGCTCAAGACCGCAGGGCGGCAAGTGGCCCTATGATCTCGTGCTGTGCTTCGCGAACGATCCCGCGATCCCGACGACTGCCAAGCTCCAGCCGATTACCGTACGCCTAGAGCCGGACCCGCTGCTAGTCGAAAGGAGCCTGGCACGTGAAGAAGATCGACCTAGAGAACCATTTTGTGACCGATGTGTGGTTGGAGGCCCTCCGCACCAACAAGGGCTATCCCAGGGTGGATGAGAAGAAAGGGCTTGGCTTCGCTCCCGAGGCCTGGATGCCCCTGGGCAAAGAGGGCCAGCTGCGGGACATGGGCGAAGGCCGCCTCAAGCTCATGGACGCCGCCGGCGTCGACTACGCCGTCCTCTCGCTGACCTCTCCCGGGTCGGAGCAGTTCGAGGTCGAGGTGTGCAAGAAGGTCGCCAAGGAGCCAACGACATCCTCGCCGCGGCCATGAAGAAGTACCCGACTCGCTTCGGCGGTTTCGCCTCCCTGGCTCCGAAGGACCCCGAATGGTCGGCGAAAGAGTTGGAGCGCTGCGTGAAGGAGCTGGGCTTCACCGGCTGGAACACTCACTCCAACTATCGGCGATTCCTACATCGACGAGGAGAAGTACTGGCCACTCCTGGCCAAAGCCCAGGAATTGGACATCCCCATCTATCTTCACCCGGCCGTGCCCATGATCCCGCAGTTGCGTGAGTTCGGAATGGTCCTCAGCGGACCCAGCTTCGGCTTCGGAACGGAAGTCATGTACGCGTTCCTGCGCATGATCGTGCGGGGCGTCTTCGACGAGTTCCCCAACTTGAAGATCATCATGGGCCACTACGGCGAAGCGCTGCCGTTCCTGGTCGACCGGGTGGACCGCGCCTACATGCAGCGCCATTCCACTCCGAACGCCGAGATCGGCCCGGGCAGCAAGGAATGGGCCAGCCACTACGTGAAGACGAACCTGTGGGTCACGACCAGCGGCAACTATCTGCCCGCCGCGTTCGTGTGCTCGCGGGACGGGCTGGGCATGGACAAGGTTCTTCTAGGGACCGACTACCCGTACGAGGACATGGGCGACTGCATGGGCTTCTTGGCCGGTCTGCCGCTGACCGACGACGAGCAGAACAAGCTGTACGAGGCGAACGCCAAAGCTATCGGGTTCTAGGCCGGGTTTCGGCTCGGCTGTCGTGGGCCCGGCTTCGCCGGGCCGGGATGGGCGGCGCGGAAAGCCCTCGGGGGCTTTCCGCGCCGCTTGTCGTTCGGCGCCGCTCCCGCCGCGCGCCGCCTCCGGTTGCGCGCCGGCGCAGGTCTCAGCCGGTCTGATCGTCAAGACTCCGGACGTAGGCCTCCAGGGCCCCCAGTCCCACTGCAAAGTCCTCCCGGCCCAGACCCATGCGAAAGTGATCGTCCCCGTAGCCGTAGACGGTCGACGGCAGCAGGAGCACCCCGGTGTCGTGGAGCACTCGCTCGCAGAACTCCTCCGCTCCGCGTCAGTCCGCCGGGCTCCGGGCAACAGGCGGGGAAAACAGACCGTGCCGGCCCGCGGGGGTACCCAACTGAACCGCGAAGGATGACGGCCGAAGAACTCCCCGGCCGCCCGGATGTTTCGCCTCACCCGTTCGCGGTGGGCGGCGACGATCGCGTCGCGCGAACGCAGGGCCATGAGCGCCAGCAGCTCGCTGGGGGCGCTGCTGCAGATGGTGGTGTAGTCCTTGAGCGCCTTCATCCGTTCGAGAAGACCGGCGTCGTGGGTCGCCACCCATCCGATCCGCAGCCCGGCGAGCCCGAAGGCCTTCGACATGCCGGAGAGGGAGACGGCCCGCTCGTATCGGTCCACGGCCGCAGGCAGGCGCAGGTCGGCGGACGGCTCCAGCAGCCGGTACATCTCGTCGGAGAACAACCAGGCGCCGGCGGCGCCGGCGGCCGCGATCATGCGGGCGAAGTCGTCGGCCGCGGGCAGCGCTCCGGTGGGGTTGTGGGGGAAGTTCCACACCACCAGCTTGGTGTCGGGACGCAGGTTCTTCTCCAGCCAGGCTGGGTCGAACCGCCATCCCTCATTCTCAGAAGGTTCCCAGAAGGTGACCTCACACCCGATGGAGAGCGCGAGCTGGTAGAGAGACTGGTAGCCGGGAAAGGTGCAGATCACATGGTCTCCCGGCTCCAGCAGAGCGTTCATGGCCAGAAAGACGGCTTCTTCGGGGGCTGCGACCAGGATGTCCGCCGGCGTCCACCGACTCGTAGAGCGTGGCGATCTCGGCGCGCAACTCCGGCAGGCCCTGCGACTCCGTGTAACCGAGCCGCAGTCGCTCCCAGCGCTCTTGAAGCTCGGGCTCGGCGCCGGCCAGAAGATCGGCCATGGCCAATCCTTCGCAGTCGGAGGTCGACAGCAGGTAGCGGGCGCTGAACTCGTGCCGGGCAAAGAAGCGCTCGAGGGCGAAGGGTGTGGGGAACATGCCGGTTCCTTTGCAGCAGCGGATTGACGGGAGCGAACTACCAGTCCATAGTACTCCCGTGACTTCTACAGGTTCGCAAGTCAAAGCACAGCCTCACTCGCTGGCGCTGCTCTACCCCACCCAGCTCTTCGCCGGGGCGATGCTCATCTCCTTGGGACCCTTGCTGGACCCCATTCTCCACGACCTGCACATCCCGCTGGCGAAGGGGGGGATACTCTCGCTCGGGTTCTTCCTGGGCCGGGTCGCGGGAGTGATGCTGCTCAATTTCGTTCTGGCGCGGGTGCCGCTGAGACTGACTTTGATCCTGGCGCGCGTGGGTCCAGGCCGCCGCGCTGGCCGTCGCGGGGCTCCTGGCCCCCGGCCTCTGGCCTCTTTTCGGCGCGCTTCTCGTGACCGGGCTGACCGCCGTGATCCCCAACGCGCTCGCCGGCGTCTGGGTGGGCGCTCACGTGCGCAAAGACACCGAGAGAGCGATGCTCCTGGTCCTTGCCTTTTTTGCGCTGGGCGTCGTCGTGGCCCCGCTGGTCATCGGCGCGGCCCTGGGCTTGGGCGCCACCTGGCGATGGGTGTTCGTGGGCGAGGCCGTATTCTCGGCCATCGTGGCGGTGGCCCTGATGGTCTCGCCCCTCGCGGACGTGCGGGGCAGGGAGAATCTCCGTCTTCCCCAGCTGCGCGAGATGGCCGGATTCGCACCCACAGCTTCTGGGGATCATGCTGACGGCGACCTTCCTGTACGTGGGGTCGGAAACCGTGCTGGGCGTGTGGCTGGCCAAGTATCTGGATAGACAGCTTCGCCGCGAGCCCTGCTGTGGCGGCGCTCAGCGTCACGCTCTTTTGGGCGGGCATCACGGTCGGCCGGTATGTGACCGTCCCGCTCGCGCGCAGAATCCATCCCCCGCTGCTGCTCGCCGTCTTCGCGGCAGTCCAGTGCGTGTTCACCGTCGGACTCGTGCTCTCGCCCGGCCTGGTGAGCGCCGAGGCCTGTGCCTTCGTCGTCGGTATCGGGGGTTCAGTGTGCTTTCCGCTTATCGCCGGCTACACGAGTCGTTTTCCCGGTTGGTACTCGGGAGTGGCGTACTCCGGGATGATGCTGGCCGGGACCTCCGGAAGCGTCGTCTTTTCCTATGTGACAGGGCCTGTGGCCGAGGCTCTCAGTCTGCGGATGGCCCTGGGCCTGGCGGCGGTACTACCTTTGGCCGTGGTGCCCTTGTCCATATGGCTGGGGCGAGTCGCGGGGGAGCGCCCCGCGCCGGCGCTAGCTCGGAGCTTCCCCCTGAGGCGCGCTCCCTAGGGCGAGGTGCCTGTCTCCTCGCGCCGCGGTCCCACCAGCGAAGCGGCCACGCCGAGCACGCAGAGCACCGTGAAGATGGCGAAGCTGATGCGCACGCTGGTCAGGAGGTGCGGATAGTCGCCGGGCACGATCGCGTGCCTTCCCACGACGATCGCCAGCACCAGAGTGGCCAGACCGAGACTGATGTTCTGCCCCGCCAGACGCATCGTCCCGATGGTCGCTGAGGCCACGCCCACGAAGCGCTTCTCCACGCTTCCCATGACCGCGCTCATGATGGGCGAGGAGAAGAACGCGAATCCCAGGCCCAGGACGCAGAGCATGGCGATGATGTACCAGTAGGGGGTGGTCTCGGTCAGGAACACGAAGGCCAGCAGGCCCAGGACGCAGAGAGCCATGCCCGCCGAGGCCACCAAACGGGCCTCTACCCGGTCGGCCAGCCGGCCGGCCACCGGGGAGAAGGCAGCCTGGACGAAGGTCCCGGTCACAAGGACGAAGCCGGCGGTCTGGGGGTTGAGACCTCTTGTGTACTGCAGATAGAGGCTCATGAGGAAGGTCATGGCGAACGTGGCGGCGTAGTTGATGAACGTGGCCGCGTTCGAGTAGGCGAACACGCGGTTGCGGCGCAGCAGGTCGACGTTCAGCACCGGATCGGCCGCTCGAGTCTCCCACCACAAGAAAGCCGAGAGTCCCGACGACTCCCACGACGATGAGAAGCACTCCCAGCAGGCCGGGGAGCCACGAGAATCCCAGGAGCAGCGCCGAGAGCGCCAGGGCGTACGATCACCGAGCCGAGGATGTCGAAGCGGGCCCGCTTGGGTTCCCGCCAGTCGACGCCGCGCAGTTTCCAGGCAGGCGAGGGCCCAGTTGATCACGCCGAGGCCGCCTGCCACGTAGAAGAGGCCTCGCCAGCCCGATGTTGTGGATGATGATTCCCCCCAGCACGGGGCCGAGGGTGAGACCGAGGTAGACGCCGGCCACGTTCAGTCCCAGCGCTCGTCCGCGGGTCTCGGGCGGGTAGGCGAGGATGATCATGGCGGTGAAGCTGGCGAAGATCAGGGCCGCCCCCAGACCTTGGACGACCCGCAGCACGATCAGGACGAGCACCGAGGGAGAGAAGGCAGAAGCGAACGCGACGACGGTGAATACCGCCAGGCCCCATACGAAGATCCGCTTGCGGCCGTAGAGGTCGGAGATCCGTCCCACGGGCATGAGCACCGCCCCGGCGGCGAGGATGTAGGCGAGGGGGATCCAGCCCAAGGTCACCGCCGACACGTGGAACTCCGACTCGATCATCGGGAGGGCGATGTTGATCGATGACCCCATGAACGTCGACACGAACCCGGCCAGCGTGGTGACGATCAGCACCATGGTCTGATCGCGGGGGGCCAGGAGCGCGCCGCCCCCGCGGTCGACGAGCGGTCGGTGGTCTCGGTGGGGCGATGGCTTCATGGCCTGCCAGCGTACCAGGAAGCCGACGAGCGGGCGGGCGCGCGCCCGCTCGCCTCGCGCGGCGCGCCCGCCTCGCGGAGCCCTTGCCTCGCGGAGGCCGCGGCTCCATACTCTGCTGGTGACCCAGGGAACGAACTCAAACCCACCGACTTCATACGTGTCTCTCTACGCCACCATGTTCATGGTCGGCGTGGTGATGGTCTCGTTGGGTCCCATCCTGGACCCTACCCTCAAGGACTTCCACATACCTCTTTCCCTCGGGGGGCTCACTTCGGTGGGCTACGCCGTCGGGATGCTCGTGGGGGTGTTGGCGTTGAATTTCGCCCTGGCCCATGTGCCGGTGAAGTGGGGACTTATCGGGGCCGCGTGGCTGCAGACCGTGGGACTTGCCGCCGCCGGTGTTCTGGCGAGGGGATTGTGGTCGCTCTTCGCGGCCTATGTCGTGGTGGGGGCCGGCTGCGTGTTCCTCAACAGCCTTCCCGGGATGTGGATCACCTCCCACATCAAAGTGGGGACCGACCGGGCGATGGTCGTCCTGCTCCTCTCTTTTGCGGGCGGGATGATGATCACGCCTTTGGCGATCGGGGGCGCGCTGGGGCTGGGAGCCTCTTGGAGATGGGTGCTGATCGTCGAAGCCGGCCTCTCCCTGGTCCTGTCCATCGTGCTCACCGTTCTCCCGGTGTCCGACATCAAGGGCCGGCAGAATCTCAGCCTCGGTCGACTGCGAGAGGTGATCGGATTCAACCCCCGGCTGTTCGGGGCCGTGCTGGGCGCCTCGGTGCTGTACATCGGAGCGGAGTTCGTCCTCAACGTCTGGATGGCGAAGTTCGAGATCGACACGTTCGCCGTCGGCAAGACGGTCGCCAGCCTGGGGGTCACGCTGTTTTGGCTCGGCCTGGTCATAGGGAGGACGATAGCCGTCCCCTTGACGCGGCGGTTCCGAGCCTCGAGACTCTTGCTGGTCGGTACCGCGGTCATGGCCGTGTTCGCGCTGGGGATCGCCCTCTCCACCTCGCCCGAGATGTCCATGGTCATGGCGTTCCTGTCGGGGCTGGGCGCGTCGGCGGTGTTCCCTCTCATCCTCAGCTTTTCCGGCCGGTTCCCGGCGTGGCACGCGGGAGTGGTCTTCTCCGCGGTGATCATGGCCGGGGCTCTGGGGCGGATCATGTTCCCGTATGTAGTCGGTCCGATCGCCCACTCACTCGGCTTTCGGGTGGCCATAGGGCTCGCGTTCGTGCAGGCCGGCGCCCTGTCGTTGCTGTCGCTGTACCTGCATCGGGTCGCTGGAAGAGGCGAGGCTACCGGCTAGGCGAGGTCTTGTATACTGCTTTCTTTCCGATCCCGGAAGTGAGGATGATTTGATGAGGGTCAACCCGGTCAGCCCTTCATCTGCGCATCTGTCGTACGCCATCCGAGACATCGTCAAGTTTGGCGAAATGGTGCGTCAGCATGGAGTGGAAATAACCTGGGAGAACATCGGCGACCCTATCGCCAAGGGGGAGGCTGTTGCTCCCTGGATCCGGGAGATAGTCCATGATGTCGTGGACATCGACAGTTCCTGGGGCTACTGTCCCACCGAAGGTTTCTTGGAGGTACGCCGGGCCCTAGCTGCGCATGTGAACGATCGCCCGGGCGCCCGGGTCTCGGCCGACGACATCATCTTCTTCAACGGGGTCGCCGACGCGGTCTCCAAGGTATACGGATTCCTCAGCCCCAAGGCGCGGGTGATCGGTCCCTCGCCCGCCTACAGCACCCACTCCTCGGCCGAGTCCGCGCACTGCTCCCTGCCGCACATCATGTACGATCTGGACCCTGACAACGGGTGGATGCCCGACATGGTCGACCTGCGCGGCAAGGTGCAGGCCGACCCCTCCATCGCTGGGATCTTGATCATCAACCCGAACAATCCGACCGGGGCGGTCTATCCCGTCAGAGTGCTGAAGGAGATCGTGGCTCTCGCTCGAGAGTTCGGGCTGTTCCTGGTGGCAGACGAGATCTACATCCATATGGTCTTTCCGGGTGTCGATAGCGCCCATCTTTCCGAGGTGGTCGGCGACGTCCCTGCCATCGTCATGCGCGGCATCTCCAAGGAGCTGCCTTGGCCGGGATCGCGCTGCGGATGGATCGAGGTCCTCAACCGTGCGCAGGACCAGAACTTCGCCACCTACGTCGATTCCCTGGTGGCCGCCAAACGGCTCGAAGTGTGTTCCACCAGCGGGCCGCAACTAGCTATACCGCGGATCTTCGGCGACCCTCGCTACCCCGCTCATCTGATCGAGCGCGCGGAGACCTACTCCGCTCGGGCGAGGGAGGCCCAGCGGATACTGGGCACGGTTCCCGGGGTGAGGGTCAATCCGGTCCAGGGCGCCTTCTACATGACCGTCCTCTTCGAGGACGGCATCCTCAACGGTAGGAATGCGCTGCCCATAGCCGGCGCGCGACTGCGCGAGGTCGTGGAGAGCAAGGCCGCGGGAGCAGCTCCCGACGCCCGTTTTGTCTACCATCTGTTGGCTTCCACCGGCATCTGCGTCGTGCCGCTCAGCGGGTTCTGTTCGCCGCACCCCGGTTTCCGCGTCACCCTTCTCGAGGCCGACGACGCCAAGCGCGGCTGGATGCTCCGCACGCCTCGCCGATGCCGTGGCAGAGTACGTGGAGAGTGGGAAAGAGCAGTCTAAGCTCGAGTCGACGCTTCTCGCTCCGAGCTCATCATGCGAAGAGACAGATCGTTGCTCGCTCGTCGAGATAAGCAGCTGAGAGGGGTTGAAGGGTGGCTCCCCGGCGTGTAGCGTGGTGACCGGTGGGTTCAACGCAGGGGAGAGGAGCGGTTGCCGTGCCTTACGTGCTCATCCAACATGCCGTGGAGGATTTCGCTCGATTCAAGTCCGTTTTCGACGACGAGGCTGAGCGGCGCAAGATGAACGGCTCCCAAGGCGGGCGTCTTTTTCGTTCTGTGACCGAGCCCGATGAGTTCGTGGCTCTGTTCGAATGGGCGGACAACGAGGGGGCGCTGAAGTTCACCGCCTCCTACGAGTTGCGGGAGGCCGTGGAGTGGGCCGGAGTCAAGGGCGAGGCGAAGATCATGGTCCTGGAGGAGGTTGAGAAGGTCGACGCCTAGACGGCCGGGCGCAGGGTGAATCGCCAGCGACAGTCACACCCGGCCGGTCGTTCGCCGGGCGGCGCGAATTCGCACCGCACCTCGATCCGCGTGTCGACCTCGGCAGCCATGCCTACGAACTCCCGGCGGTGCATCTCCTCACAGAGGTACTCCTGCATCCCGCGCCGGCGGCGCGCTTCCTGAGTGGCGCAGCACGGTACGCTGAGGACGATCTCATCTGGGGATTCCTCTATCTGGTACTCGAGCAGAGCGGTCCAGGGATAGAGGCGCAAGACTTTGGCGAATCCCTCCAAGCCTTTCTCGGCGATCGCGAACCTGCTCATCAAGTCTCGGGTGGCTAGACCGGAGACCCGTCCCCACACCCGTTCGTTCAACTGCTCGGCGGCCGACTGGCTGTAATCCTCGGCCATGTAGAGGAACCAGAAGCTGTCGACCACTCGGTAATGCCAGAGCAAGAAACCGAGATAGCTGCGCAGTTCCGATGGGTCCATGGTGTCGAAACGGGATAGGTCCATGTCGTTCAGCATAGCGGAAAGGGAGTCCGTGAAGGAGAGCATACGCACGAGCAGGTCACTGGGAAGGCTTGTCAGCGGCGTCACCTACGTGGCGGCCTTCGGTGCAGCCGCGCTGGTGGTAGACGTCACCGGTGTCTCCCATCCCTTGGCGGCTCTGGGGCTGGGCACTCTGGTGGCCACAGTCGTCGTCTTCGCCGCCTCGGTGGTGACGGACAATTCCAGCATGTACGACCCTTACTGGAGTCTGCAACCCGTGGCCGTGGCCGGGTACTACCTGTGGACGGGGTGGGGCAGCTTGGGGCCGCGGCAGATCACGGTGACGATCCTCGTAGTCCTCTACGCCTTGCGGCTCACCAGCAACTTCTATCGCGACTGGCCCGGTCTGGGCAAGGAGGACTTCCGCTACGTAGCCTTCCGCGCCCGCTTTGGTCGGGCGTACTGGCCGGTGAGCTTCGCCGGCGTACATCTCTTTCCCACGATCATGGTGTACCTTGGCTGTCTCCCGCTGTACGCGGTCGCGCGATCCGGCGCTGCAGGTCTGAGCTGGCTCGACGCAGTGGGATACGTGGTGCTGCTGGGAGCGATAGTGCTCGCGTTCGTCGCCGACGAGCAGCTGCGGGTCTTTCGGAGCGATCCGGGGAACCGGGGGCGCAGCATCCTCACGGGGCTTTGGGCCTACAGCCGGCACCCCAACTATCTGGGCGAGGTGGCGACCTGGTGGGGCCTGTGGCTGTTCGCCTTGGCCGCCGGCCTGGTCTGGTGGTGGACGGTCGTCGGAGCCGCGGCCATCACGGCGCTGTTCGTCTTCGGGAGCGTACCTATGATGGAGAAGCGCGCCCTGGCCGCGCACGAGGGCTACCGCGCATATCGCGACCGGACGCCCATGCTCCTGCCGGCCTTCAGACGGCCGCACCTGGTCGCCGATCCCGGGGAGCCGCAGCCCTAGGGACCGCCGATCCGCGAGGGCCCCAGACCTCGCCTACTTCCCCCAGTCCTCGCCCACCTCGAGCTTGGTCGCCACCAGGGCCTTGTTGATGTCCCGGATGAAGTACACCATCGACGCGATGAGGCAGCCCATGCTGAGGATGAAGAGCACGGCGACGAGCCAGGGGATGTCGGTGTTGAACACTGCCGGTGACAAACAGCGAGATGACTAAGATGGCGGCGAACAGGACACAA
>CAWEJM010000030.1:0-156498 GCA_963809395.1 uncultured Actinomycetes bacterium
CCGCGCCCACGGACTACGAGGGACCGGTCGTATCCAACCCGAGGATCACTGGGGAGGCGCCGGGCGACCAGGAGGTCCAGTTGGTGCTGGCGGTGGGCGACGGCTGGCTCGTCGTTCTGGAGAACTTCCGCGGCGACCTGGGCGACGTCGCCGGTAGTCCTGTGGGTCAAGTGGCCGGCCACGCCGCGACCCTCTACGCGCTGAACGGTGGCGTCCCTGGTCCAGTGGAGCGACCAGGGAGCCTGGTACGGGGTGTTCGGACGCGGGCTTCCCACCAGCCGACGTCGTCCGGATCGCGCTTAGTATGACGCGGGTCGCGAGCGGCCATTGACAGACGTTGGCAGTACGGTCTAAAATACCCCCCTCAAGATGATGCAACTACTCGTCGACAGCACAAGCGACCGGGTGAGGACGCGCGGATAGGCTGAAGTAAGATAGCCGCCGTTCTCCGAGTCGCCTGTGCGTGTGACAGAGCGGCTCGTTTCATTTTGAGGGAAGGTTGACGCAGGTCAACAGGTGATGCTAATCTTCCCGGCCGCGCCTAAGAGCGCAGTGGTCTTTGAAAACTGAACAGCGTTGTCGGATCGGACTTTTGATAAGTCCGGTCTGCCAGCAACGAATCATGCGAGGACGTCGTCTTCTAGTGGGACGGCGATTCTCGACCCCGTCTGCAATCGGCCCAGCCGGTTGCGAGACATACTTTGAGAGCTAATTCAGCTCTTCCAAAAGTCAGATCCGGACGCAAGTCCGTATCGCAATACTTCATGGAGAGTTTGATCCTGGCTCAGGACAAACGCTGGCGGCGTGCCTAACACATGCAAGTCGAGCGCGAAAGGGGCTTCGGCCCTGAGAAAGCGGCGAACGGGTGAGTAACACGTGGGCAACCTGCCTCAAGGACTGGGATAACTCCGGGAAACCGGGGCTAATACCGGGCGATGTCGTCTCGCGCAAGCGGGCCGACCAAATGGTAGCTTCGGCCTCCGCCTTGAGATGGGCCCGCGTCCTATCAGCTTGTTGGTGAGGTAACGGCTCACCAAGGCTACGACGGGTAGCTGGTCTGAGAGGATGATCAGCCACACTGGGACTGAGATACGGCCCAGACTCCTACGGGAGGCAGCAGTGGGGAATCTTGCGCAATGGGCGAAAGCCTGACGCAGCAACGCCGCGTGAGCGAAGAAGGCCTTCGGGTTGTAAAGCTCTGTCAGGGGGAAAGAAGGCACCTGGGTTAATAGCCCAAGGGCTGACGGTACCCCCAAAGGAAGCCACGGCTAACTACGTGCCAGCAGCCGCGGTAATACGTAGGTGGCGAGCGTTGTCCGGAATCATTGGGCGTAAAGAGCGCGTAGGTGGCTTGTCAGGTCTGATGTGAAATCCTGGGGCTCAACCCCAGGCCTGCATCGGAAACCGGCTTGCTAGAGTCTGGGAGAGGAGAGTGGAATTCCTGGTGTAGCGGTGAAATGCGTAGATATCAGGAGGAACACCGGTAGCGAAGGCGGCTCTCTGGAACAGTACTGACACTGAGGCGCGAAAGCTAGGGGAGCAAACAGGATTAGATACCCTGGTAGTCCTAGCCGTAAACGATGGACACTAGGTGTCGGGGGTGTCGACTCCCCCGGTGCCGAAGCTAACGCATTAAGTGTCCCGCCTGGGGAGTACGGCCGCAAGGCTAAAACTCAAAGGAATTGACGGGGGCCCGCACAAGCAGTGGAGCATGTGGTTTAATTCGACGCAACGCGAAGAACCTTACCTGGGCTTGACATGTACGTGGTAGGAATCTGAAAGGTGACCGACCCTTCGGGGAGCGTACACAGGTGGTGCATGGCTGTCGTCAGCTCGTGTCGTGAGATGTTGGGTTAAGTCCCGCAACGAGCGCAACCCCTGTCCTGATGTTGCCATCATTAAGTTGGGGACTCATCGGAGACTGCCGGTGACAAACCGGAGGAAGGTGGGGATGACGTCAAGTCATCATGCCCTTTATGTCCAGGGCTACACACGTGCTACAATGGCCGGTACAACGGGCTGCGATACCGCGAGGTGGAGCGAATCCCTTAAAGCCGGTCTCAGTTCGGATTGGAGTCTGTAACTCGACTCCATGAAGGCGGAATTGCTAGTAATCGCGAATCAGCAACGTCGCGGTGAATACGTTCCCGGGCCTTGTACACACCGCCCGTCACACCACGAAAGCTGGGAACACCCGAAGCCGGTGGCCTAACCCGCAAGGGAGGGAGTCGTCGAAGGTGGGCTCGGTGATTGGGGTGAAGTCGTAACAAGGTAGCCGTACCGGAAGGTGCGGCTGGATCACCTCCTTTCTAGGGATTTGCGGTGACCAACACCGCAGGTCTGCATCCATCTAAACCGCGAAAGCCGAGCGCATTGCGCATCGGTAGTCGCGGTGGATGCGGAAACCTGGAAGTTACGTCGACCTGGTTTCAGAAGCGTCTGATCGTGCGCTTCAAGACAACGCTGTTCAGTTTTGAAAGACCGCGCTTGTAAGTTGGACGCGGCTCTTCCAGTCCGCGAAGCACGGCTTCGCGCGCACCTTGAAATCTGCATAGTGAAAGTAAAGTAATGTGTTTTTCTGTCAAGATACTAAGAGCACACGGTGGATGCCTTGGCACCAGAAGCCGATGAAGGACGTGGACGGCTGCGATAAGCCGCGGTGAGGCGCTGAACAGCCTTCGACCCGCGGATTTCCGAATGGGGAAACCCGGCCAGAGTAATGTCTGGTCATCCCTAGCTGAATATATAGGCTAGGAGAAGGTAAGCGGGCGAACTGATACATCTAAGTAGCCCGAGGAAAGGAAAGAAAGTTCGACTCCCTGAGTAGCGGCGAGCGAAACGGGATGAGCCCAAACCGTACCTGCGCGATTGCATGCAGGCGTATCAGGTACGGGGTTGTAGGGCTGGTTTTGGATCGGCTGCATCCGATCCGGGAAGTTACAAAAGATCGATATAGCCGAACCGGTTGGGACGCCGGGCCACAGGGGGTTAGAGCCCCGTAGGCGACATGTCGGTCTCTTCCTTAACCAGTACCTGAGTACTACCGGACACGTGAAATCCGGTAGGAACCTGCGGGGACCACCTCCGCAAGGCTAAGTACTAACTGGTGACCGATAGTGGACTAGTACCGTGAGGGAAAGGTGAAAAGCACCCCGGGAGGGGAGTGAAATAGAACCTGAAACCGTGTGCTTACAAGCGGTCGGAGCAGCCCTCGTGGCTGTGACGGCGTGCTTTTTGCATAACGAGCCAGCGAGTTATGGTATGCGGCAAGGTTAAGCGAGAGCGGAGCCGTAGCGAAAGCGAGTCTGAATAGGGCGTTTTAGTCGTATGCTGTAGACCCGAAGCCGGGTGATCTATCCATGGGCAGGGTGAAGCGAGGGTAAGACCTCGTGGAGGCCCGAACCCACCTCGGTTGAAAACGGGGGGGATGACCTGTGGATCGGAGTGAAAGGCTAATCAAACCCGGAGATATCTGGTTCTCGCCGAAATATATTTAGGTATAGCCTCGCGTGTTTACTTTCGGTTGTAGAGCACTGTTTGGGCTAGGGGCCCCCTAAAGGTTACCGACCTCAGACAAACTCCGAAGGCCGTCAGTCAAGAGCGCGGGAGTCAGGGTGCGGGGGCTAAGCTCCGTAGCCGAGAGGGAAACAACCCAGACCATCAGCTAAGGTCCCTAAATCGTGGCTAAGTGGGAAAGGATGTGCGAGTGCACAGACAACCAGGAGGTTGGCTTAGAAGCAGCCATCCTTGAAAGAGTGCGTAATAGCTCACTGGTCAAGTGTTCACGCGCCGACAATCCAACGGGGCTCAAGTCACGTACCGAAGCTATGGGATCCACGCGACTTCGGTCGCTGGATCGGTAGGCGAGCGTTCCCATGCCGGTGAAGCGGCGGCGTAAGCCAGCCGTGGAGGCATGGGAAGTGAGAATGCTGGCATGAGTAACGAAAGGCGAGTGCGAAACTCGCCCGCCGAATGCCCAAGGTTTCCTGAGCAATGCTAATCAGCTCAGGGTTAGCCGGGTCCTAAGCCGAGGCCGACAGGCGTAGGCGATGGATAACTGATTAATATTCCAGTGCCACCACCAAGCGTTTGAGCAATGGGGTGACGCGGAAAGGTAAGCGGACCGTGGCGTTGGTTGACCACGGACAAGCGCGTAGGGCGGTCTCCAGGAAAATCCGGGGGCCACATAAGCCTGAGACGTGACGTCAGCTGGCTTATGCCGGCAAGCCGCCGATCCTATGCCGCCAAGAAAAACCTCTAGCGAGCTGTGGTGTGTGCCCGTACCAAAACCGACACAGGTGGGCAAGTAGAGAATACTAAGGCGATCGGGAGAACTATGGCTAAGGAACTCGGCAAAATAGCCCCGTAACTTCGGGAGAAGGGGCGCCTCGTTAGGGTGAAAGAATTGACTTCTCTAGCCCGAGGAGGCCGCAGAGTCTAGGCCCAAGCGACTGTTTACCAAAAACACAGGTCTCTGCTAAGTCGAAAGACGATGTATAGGGGCTGACGCCTGCCCGGTGCCGGAAGGTTAAGTGGAGGTGTTAGCCGCAAGGCGAAGCACTGAAATTAAGCCCCGGTAAACGGCGGCCGTAACTATAACGGTCCTAAGGTAGCGAAATTCCTTGTCGGGTAAGTTCCGACCTGCACGAATGGCGTAACGATTTGGGCACTGTCTCAGCCGTAGACCCGGTGAAATTGTAGTATCGGTGAAGATGCCGATTACCCGCGACAAGACGGAAAGACCCCGTGAACCTTTACTGCAGCTTGATATTGGAGCTTGGTGCACTTTGTCCAGGATAGGTGGGAGGCTGCGAAGCGCGGACGCTAGTCCGCGTGGAGCCACCCTTGGGATACCACCCTTAGTGTATTGGGCTTCTAACGGTAGGCCGTGATCCGGCTACCGGACAGTGTCTGGCAGGCAGTTTGACTGGGGCGGTCGCCTCCTAAAATGTAACGGAGGCGCGCAAAGGTTCCCTCAGCACGGTCGGCAATCGTGCGTAGAGTGTAAAGGCATAAGGGAGCTTGACTGCGAGACCAACAAGTCGAGCAGGTGCGAAAGCAGGCCTTAGTGATCCGGCGGTAGCAAGTGGAAGCGCCGTCGCTCAACGGATAAAAGGTACTCCGGGGATAACAGGCTTATCCTCCCCAAGAGTCCACATCGACGGGAGGGTTTGGCACCTCGATGTCGGCTCATCGCATCCTGGGGCTGGAGTAGGTCCCAAGGGTTGGGCTGTTCGCCCATTAAAGCGGTACGCGAGCTGGGTTCAGAACGTCGTGAGACAGTTCGGTCCCTATCTGTCGTGGGCGCAGGAGATTTGAGGGGACTCGTCCCTAGTACGAGAGGACCGGGATGAACAGACCTCTGGTGTATCAGTTGTCGTGCCAACGGCACCGCTGGATAGCTACGTCTGGATCTGATAACTGCTGAAAGCATCTAAGCGGGAAGCAGACCCCGAGATAAGATCTCCCACTAGGTAACTAGGTAAGACCCCTGGTAGACCACCAGGTTGATAGGCTGGATGTGTAAGGGCAGTAATGTCTTCAGCAGACCAGTACTAATCGGTCGAGGTCTTGACTTAATACATTACTCCGTCACTATGCAGATTTGAGGGTGCGCGCGTCCGGGATGCGCTTTCAAAGTTTCCGGTGACCATAGCGAGGGGGAACCACCTCTTCCCATTCCGAACAGAGAAGTTAAGCCTCTCAACGCCGATGGTACTGCAGGGGAGACCCTGTGGGAGAGTAGGAAGTCGCCGGGATTATTTTAGAGCCCGCCAGTGATGGCGGGCTCACTTTTCTTGCGGACCTCCCCTATAATGCTCGTGGAGCGTGGCGTAGATCAGCGGCAGGATTCACTATTCTGGGAGGAAGTCGTGGTAACCAAGGTCGAGTGGAATCTACGGGGGTCATCATCCCGTTGATAACGCCGTTCAACGACGATCTCAGCGTGGACTACGCCGGCCTGGCCCGATTGGTCGACTACTACATCGAGGAAGTCGGCTGCGACGGCATCGTTCCCTGCGGTACCACGGGAGAGTCGGCCACCCTCTCGCACCAGGAGCACGTCGACGTGATCCGTGCGGTGGTCCAGCAGACCCGAGCGCCGGGTACCGGTGATCGCCTCGGCCGGCTCGAACTCCACGCGGGAGGCGGTCGAACTGACCCGACTGGCGGAGGAGTTGGGCGCCGACGCTACTCTTGCAGGTGGGTCCCTACTACAACAAGCCCACCCAGGAGGGACTGTTCCACCACTTCGCCACGATCGCCGGCGCCTCGAAACTCCCGCTCATCGTCTACAACATCCCCGGCCGGACGAGCCGCAACATCGAGCCCCAGACCATCGCGCGGCTGTGGAGGGAGATCCCGCAGGTGGTCGGCCTGAAGGACGCTTCGGCCGATCTGCACCAGGCCATGGACATCTATCGCTCCACCGATCCCGCGACCTTCTACATCTACTCCGGCGAGGACATCATGACCTTCAGCCTCCTCTGTCACGGCGCGGCCGGCGCTATCGCCGCGGTGGCCCACGTGGTCGGCCGGGAGGTCAGGGCCATGTGCGACGCGGTCTGGGAGGGGCGCCTGGGCGAGGCGCGCGACATCCACTATCGGATCATGGATGTCGTCGACGCGCTCTTCGTCGAGCCCAATCCTACCCCGGTCAAGCAGGCGGTCGAATGGCTGGGCCTGCCGGCCGGGCCCGCTTCGCCCGCCGTTGGAGCGCCTGACCCCCGCCGGACAGGAGGTCCTGCGCGCCGCCATGCGCGCCGGCGGTTGGCTTGCCAGCTCTGTGTGACTCTGTTCTAGGACTGATGTCAGTCTAAGACTAAAGTCCCGTATCGTCGTCGCCCAGAGCCGCGCTAGACTGGCCGACGTCGCGTCTTAGACGTTCAAGCACTGGCGAAGCAGGCCGATACAGGGACGTAGCGAACATGTTCCAGGGAGGGTTCTGCAAGGTGCAGTATTACTACTACTTTGTTTCGTTACTGCTGGGACTTGTCGTGGGCAGCTTCCTGAACGTGGTCATCTATCGCCTGCCTCGGCACGAGTCTATCGTGCGTCCTGGTTCGCGCTGCCCAGGATGCGGCGTAGCGCATCCGCTTCTACGACAACATCCCCGTCCTCAGCTGGCTCTTCCTTCGCGGACGCTGCCGCGCGTGCGGCGCGCGCATATCGATTCGCTACCCCTTGGTGGAGGGGATCACCGGCGTCGCTTTCGTCCTGGCCATGTGGCGGCTCGGCCTGGATTGGCCGCTGCTGGTCGCTTGGGCTTTCATCGCGAGCCATGGTCGCAGTGGCCTTCATCGACTACGACCACATGATCATCCCCAACCGGATCGTGCTGCCCGGGGCTGTGGTGGGACTCATTGCGTCGGTGGCGATACATCCGCAGCGGTGGTGGGTGTATGTGGCCGGCAGCTTGGGGGCGGGCGCCTTCATGTTCCTCCTGGCGATGGTGTGGCCGGGGGGGATGGGGCCGGGCGACATCAAGATGGCTCTCTTCATGGGCGCTGTGCTGGGCGCGAACGTCGTGGTCGCGCTCTTCGCCGCCTTCTTGTTGGGCAGTCTGGCGGGAGTGTTCATGCTCGCAGTGCAGAAGCGCTCGCGAAAGGAGAAGATACCCTTCGGTCCGTACCTGGCGCTGGGCTCAGTGTTGGCCACGTTGGTCGGGGAGAGCTTACTCAATTCGTACTTGAGGGTCTACAATTGAGTTCGCGGATTTCCACTGATGATGAGGTGAAGAGCGTGTTTGTGATGGTACAGTTGGACGCAGCACTGCTAGGCTTGATGATGGAGTTCATGACGAACGGCGTCTAAGGATGGGCTCGAGGTGAGTCAATGGCTCTAGGCCTCTTTCAGTCGGGACAGCTGGCGCTGGACGTCGGTGGGTCCAGCCTGGTCGCGGTGCACGTGACCGGCAAGATGGGCCGGCTGAAGCTGCGAGGCTGCTATGAGTGGCCGCTGCCCGAAGGCCTCGTCGTCGGACGGGGAGATAGTCGACACCGACCTGTTCGCCCGTGAGCTCAAGGCCTTCGTCAACCGGAACAAGCTGCGCGGGCGCGGAGTCCAGGTGGCTGTCAGCAACCAGAAGGTGATCGTCCGCAACATCGACATGCCCGAGATGACCGAGGCCGAGTTGCGGGGAGCGATCGAGTTCCAGGCCCAGGACTATATCCCTATTCCGGTGGACGAGGTGGTGCTCGACTTCCAGGTCCTGGGCAAGCGTGTAGGCCCCGATGGTTCCGCCCGGCAGGAAGTCCTGTTGGTTGCCGCCCAGAAGACGATGATCAACGCCTTTCTCGCGGCTGTGAGACAGGCCGGACTCAAGAGTCGCGGGTATCGATGTCTCCAGTCTGGCGCTGGTCCGCGCGCTTGTGCCTGCGACGCCCTTCTTGGCCGCTGAACACGAAACCGGCGTGTGCCGGGGGATCGCCGATATCTCGTCGTCGGTGTCCACGCTGGTGGTCGCGGTCGATGGGGTGCTCAAGTTCACGCGCATCATCAACTTCTCCAGCGACCGCTTTCCGCGAACTCTGAGCCAGGAGCGAGGCATACCCTTCGACGACGCTCAGACCATGGTTCAGCGTCTGGGCTTGGCCGGACCTCTGTCTCCGGACGACGAGTACTACCCGCAGGACGTCGTCGCCGATACTCACGAGAGACTGGGGAAGGTGGCGTCGGAACTCAGCGATGAGATCCGTCGCTCCTTCGACTACTATCAAGGCCAGGAGCAGGCCACGCCGGTGACAGAGCTTATTCTCAGTGGTCGCGGGGCGCTCGTTCGCAACCTGGATGCACATCTGGCTGAGGCTTTGGGCATGCCGGTCGCGTTGGGCAATCCCTTGACACACATCTCTCAGAACAGCTCGGACGTTCCCGACGCAAGTCTGGCCTATATGGCACCCTATCTTAGCCGTCGCGGTGGGACTGGCGCTCCCGGGAGACGATTAGGATGGTCCGACGCATAAACCTGGTACCGCGGTCTGAGCGGGCGAGAACCACCACCGATGTCGGACCGCTCGTTCTTTTCGCGATCATCATCATCGCGATCTTCGCCATCGGATTCGGCTATTACCTGCTGCACAACACGCTGGCCGATCGAGAGCAGGAGTTGGCCAGCGCGCAGCAAGCAGACCGCCGCTCTGGAGACCCAGGTGGCGGCTCTCAGGCAGTACGAGCGTCTGCAGGACTCAGCGCGTCAGCGCCGAGAAGGTCGTCCAGGGCATATATGCGAATCGTACCCAGGTCTCGGAGGTCTTGGATGCGGTGAGCCTGGTCGTGCCCGATAATGCTTGGTTCGCGAGTCTGACGCTCTGCCACCGCCGATCCTATCAGCGCTGCCGATGCCGGCTCGGCGCCAGACGGCGGGCGCCGGCGCGCTCGGGGACAACACGCTGGCGATCGAGGGCAATACCTACAGCTTCGAGGATATCGCCCAGGTGCTCGTCCGCCTTCAACTCGTGCCTGCCCTCTCGGGTGTCAACCTGGTGGCGGTCGGGAGCGCCTAGGGGCTCCACGGATCCCGCGATAGTGGTACGGGGCTTTTCGATAGATGCATCGGTCGTCAACACGCAACCCGCCGATACCCCGCTTCCCATGAGCCAGGTGGAGGTGGAGGGGCCATGAGCCGACGGATCCGCTTCGTGCTCGTGGCACTGGCGTTGGTCGTCATCGTTGCGGTGTGCTGGTTCATGGTGCTCAGCCCGCTCAGAGCGGACATCGCCACTACGAACGCGTCGATCGAGGCGGAGCGGACGAAACTCGCCGCCGCCCAAGCGAAGCTGGCTCAGGCGGAGACCACTCGCCAAGAGGGCAAGATGAACCAGGCCAGGTTGCTCGAGTTGGCGAAGATGGTGCCGGATTCTGAGGAGATCCCCAGCCTTCTTCTGCAGATACAGGATCTGGCGGACCAGTCGGGCATCGACTTCATATCCATTACTCCGGGCGAGCCCAGTCGAGGCAGGCGCTTTTCAGATCCTTCCGCTGCAGCTGGAATTCTCCGGAACATATTTCGATCTGAGCGATTTCGTCTACCGAGCGGAGCAGATGGCCGCCGGACCGGGAAGACTCTTGGCCGTCAAGGCGCTCGCGCTGCGGTTGGCTTCAGAGGCCAGCTGCGGAGTCGGGCGCCAACACGTCGCAGAGCCCAGTGCTCGGAGTGAGCATGACCCTGTATGCCTTTGAGACGGCGGCTGCCGCGACTACCACTCCCACCACGACGCCGGGAGCAACCACCACCGGCCACGCCGGCAGGAACGGCGTCGAATGGGACCGTGCCTACGGCCAACCCGAGTGGTTTGTAGGGAGGGTGCCATGAAGCCCAAGCCACGACAGTCGGTTCTTGTCGCGCTGCTCTTGACAGTGGGGCTCAGCCTGCTGGTGGTCGGTTGCATGGGAGGCGGGCAAGGCACTACGACCACTCTGAGCGCGGCAACCACGCAGGAGCTGGGTCAGCTGCCGGTGTCGAGCCAAACGGGTACGTCTGTCAGCGGTATGAACGCGGAAGCCCTGTCTACCTTCAAGAGCAAGGATCCGTTCATACAGCAGGCGCTACCGCCGCCACGCCTCGACCACTACTACGACAGGCCCCTCCGGGTCCACCAGCACCACCTACTACGGGACCACGACCACCTACTACTACGGAACCACGACCACCTACCACGGGGTCAGCACGACCACAACGGCGCATTCCACGACCACCACGACCGCGCTTCATCGGCACAGTTTGAAGATCTTGTCGGTCGGTGTGGTCGGAACTGCGGCTGCCGTGACCCTTCAGGTGGACAACACCATCTACAAAGACAAGCGCGTGGGTGATGTGATGTCCACCAGTTGGGGGCAGGTCAAGGTACTCGACCTCAGCACCGCCAGCAAGGTCGCCACCCTTCTGCATGGCAGCGAGACGCTCACCCTCACGGTGGGGATGGAGGTCTACGAGTAGGGCGACCGGCGTCACCGGTTGGATTCACCCAGATCACTAGGCGGCGCCGCGGGGCGCCGCCCCTGCAAGGAAGTGGCATGTGAGCACCCTCCGACTAAGCACAGCTGGGGAGTCGCACGGTCCGGCCGAAGTGTGCGTTCTTGAGGGCATTCCCGCGGGGCTGACTGTGACTGCTTCGGACGTCGACGTGGACCTCGACCGCCGCCAGCAAGGATACGGCCGCGGCGGGCGTATGGCTATCGAGACTGATCGTTGCCGCTTTCTGGCCGGCGTGCGCCTGGGACGCACCCTCGGCAGCCCCATCTGCATGGTGGTGGAGAACAAGGACCACCAAAACTGGGCGGCCGTCATGTCTCCGGAACTGGCTGCCGAACGTCCGGTAGGCGAACCGGTACCGGCGGGCGGGCGAGTCACCGTCCCTCGGCCGGGGCATGCCGATCTTTCAGGGCTGGCCAAGTACGGTCACGACGACGTGAGGGACGTTCTCGAGCGGGCCAGCGCGCGCGAGACGGTGGGCCGGGTGGCCGCGGGAGCTGTGTGCAAGCGACTGCTCAGCGAAATGGGCGTGACGGTGCGCGGCCGGGTGATCGGCATCGGGACGGTCAGGGCCGACGCGATCGCCGACTTTGCGCGATCCGGATGAGCATCGACTGGGCGGCGGTGGATGCCTCCCCTGTGGGATGCGACGATCCGATCGCCGCGGCTGGCCATGTGCGAACAGATCGACCGGGCTCGCGAGGCCGGAGAGTCTCTCGGAGGCGTCTTTGAGATCTGGTGCTGGGGTCTGTGCCCTGGTCTGGGAGGCTATGGACGCCCACAGGACCGGCTGGACGGACGGCTGATGGGTGCGTTGGGGAGCATCCCGGCCATCAAAGGAGTGGAGATCGGAGAGGGCTTCGTGAACGCCGGGCGCGTCGGCTCGCTCGTCCATGACGCCATCACGTTAAAGGATGACAGTCGGGGCGTGTGGATCACCCGGGAGACGAACCGCGCCGCCGGCATCGAAGGGGGAATGACCACCGGGATGCCGGTCGTTATCCGTGCAGCCATGAAGCCCATCCCGACGCTCACGACGCCGCTTCCTTCGGTGGACGTGAGCACTCTTCGACCTACCGCGGCGCACGTGGAGCGCAGCGATATCGTGGCCGTGCCGGCAGCCAGAGTGGTAGGCGAAGCCATGGCCGCGCTGACACTGGCGGGAGCGTACCTTGAAAAGTTTGGAGGAGACAGCCTCGCTCAGTTGCGGGCAGCAGTGCTCGCCTACGAAGGGGCGCTCCAGGAGCGAGGATTGTGGCGCCGGTCCTAGTTCTCACCGGATTCATGGGAAGCGGCAAGACGACGGTCGGCAGCAAGGTCGCCGACCTGCTGGGCTGGTCCTTCGTCGATCTGGACGAGGAGATCGTCAAAGCCGAGGGTATCAGCATCCCCGAGGTCTTCGCCTCCAAGGGGGAGGCGGCGTTCCGCGCTCGGGAGTGTGAGGTTCTCGGCTCCCTGCTCGGCGAGGGCGCGCCCGGAGCCGGGCTGGTCCTTGCCCTGGGAGGTGGCACTCTAGAGAGCTCCGCAGCCGTAGCTCTGGTCAAGGGTCGGGGAGGAGTCGTGTATCTGGAGGTCGACGCGGCGGCGGCTTGGGCGCGGGTGGAAGAGAGCGGCCGCCCTCTGGCTCGCGAGCGACACGCAGTTCGAAGCCCTGCTGACAAAGAGACGGGCGGCCTATGAAGACGTGGCCGACTGGGTAGTGCCGGTGGGTGACAGGAGCGTGGAGGATCTTGCCCGGGAGATCGTGGAGATCGCCCGCGCCAGCGGGGGGCAGAGAACCACCGTGTGGGGGAGACGGATCGTCTCTACCGGGCGGCCTTGTCTGATCCTGGGGGGCAAGAATGCCCTTCTATGCCTCGAGGAATCTTCTTTCTCTGAGCTGCCGGCGGGCTCGCGGGTGTTCCTCGTCACCGATGAGAATGTCATGCGGGCTTGGGGAGAGCGAGTGCTGACTCTCCTGGGCGACGCTATACCTCCCCAACGCATACTGGTGCTTGAGCCGGGAGAGAGCACCAAGAGCGCGCGAACTCTCGAGCGTTGCTGGAACTGGCTGGCCGAGCAGGGGGCGCGCCGCGACGACACGGTAGTTGCGCTTGGCGGCGGGGTGATCGGTGATCTGGCGGGGTTCGCAGCCGCCACCTACCAGAGGGGAGTGTCGCTGTGGCAGATCCCCACCAGTCTCTTGGCCCAGGTCGATTCAAGCGTGGGGGGCAAGACCGGCATCAATCTTGGTTCGGGTAAGAATATGGTCGGAGCCTTCTATCAACCCGACCTGGTCGTGGCCGATCCTGCGACCCTGGGCACCCTTCCGGGCGACGAGTACGTCAGTGGCTTGGGCGAGGTGGTCAAGTACGGCCTGCTGGATTCCGGGGACGCTGTTGGCGAGACTGGAGAAGGAACAAGAGGCTGTGGTCGGTCGCGACCCGGCCGTCATGGGGGACCTGGTGAAGACGTGCGTCGCCTACAAGGCCCGGGTGGTCGAAGAGGACGAGCGCGACAGAGGTCGCCGCGCCGTGCTCAACCTGGGGCATACGACCGCCCATGCGCTTGAGGTCACAAAGGGCTACGGTGCGATCAGCCACGGACGCGCTGTGGCTCTGGGCTTGCTTGTGGCCCTGGCCGTCAGCGAGCGGCTGCTGGGACTCGACCCCTCCGTGCGGGAGCGCACGCGCCGCGTCTTGGTCGCGTTCGGACTCCCGGTGGCCACCGAACTGGCGGATGTCGCCGCTCTTCTCGACGCGGCCTCCCGCGACAAGAAGGTGGTCGCCGGCACAAGCGGTTTTGTGGGGCTGCGGGCGATCGGAGACCCCGTATGGGGCCTCGACGTGCCCAGCGTCGTCCTTGCGGAAGCCTTGGAGGTGATCAGAGCATGAGTACGCATCCTCTGTGCCTGGTGATGCTTCACGGGGCCAATCTGGATCTTCTGGGAGAGCGCCCCTCGGCCCACTACGGCACCATCACTCTCCCGGCTCTCGAGGAGATGGTGGTTTGCGAAGCAGAACGGCTGGGGTGGACGTGCACTTGCCGACAGACGAATCATGAGGGGGAGTTCATCGAGTACGTCCACGAGCACAGGCACACCGATGCTCTCCTGGTGAATCCGGGGGCGTGGACTCACTACAGCTATGCCATCCGTGATGCTCTGGAGATCGTCACCTGCCCTATCGCCGAGGTGCACCTTTCCGACATCACCACGCGCGAGGAATGGCGGCGCCATTCGGTGATCTCGCCGGTGGCAAGCTTCACCATCGCCGGTAAGGGGCCGGAGGGGTATCTGGAGGCCGTAGGCCGGCTGGTTACCATGGCGAACGCTCGGTCCCACCGAGGAGGAGCGTGACCGCGCACCCTTTGGAGCAGAGGCTGGCCCGCGCCCGCGGCCTCCTCAAAGAAGAGGGCATCGATGCCTTGGTCAGTTTCGGCGCGGCCGATTGTCGCTACCTGACCGGTTTCACCGGCGAAGCGGTAGCCGTAGTGCTTACCGGTGCCGAGACGATCTTGATATCGGACTCTCGGTTCACCATCCAGGCGGCGGAAGAGGCTCCCGGGGTCAGGCTCGTGCTATCCGGCGACGGGCGCGACGATCAGATCCCCGAGATACTGGGTGAGAGCGTACTCGGGAAGGGTGACGATCTCCCTGTGGCCGGCTTCGACCCCGAGCACCTGACGGTCAAGCGCTGGGAGCATCTCCGCGAGTTGATGGAGAAAGTCGGCGGCGTGCGCTGGAAGCTGACGGACGGGTTGGTCGAACGGTGTCGTCTGGTCAAGTTCTCCGACGAGGTTGAGGCCATGCGGCTCGCCGGGCGGATGGCTGCGCAGGCGTTCGCCTATCTGGAGACGATCCCGGTGGTCGGTCGCAGCGAGCGCGACGTGGCTCTCGACCTGGAAGTGTTCTTGCGACGGCAGGGGTCGGAGGGAGTCGCCTTCCCCTTCATCGTCGCGGCCGGTCCGCGAGGCGCCATGCCCCACGCCGAAGCCTCTGCCGCGGCTATCGAACCGGGAGGTCTGCTCGTCGTCGACATCGGGGCTGTTGTCGATGGCTACGCCAGTGATATCACACGTACCTACGCTACCGGCACCGTTGCTGCCGATTTGGCGAGGGCGTACGAGTTGGTGCGCGAAGCCCAAGCGCTGGCCGTGGCTGCGATACGTCCGGGAATCTCCGGCCGGGAGGTGGACGGGGTGGCCCGGAGTCACCTCGAGGCCGGCGACATGGCGGCTCTGTTCGTGCACAGCCTTGGGCACGGCGTGGGTTTGGAGGTTCACGAGGGCCCCAGACTGAGCTCGCTTTCAGACGATGTACTCGAGGCGGGAATGGTGGTCACCGTCGAGCCAGGTGTCTATCTGCCGGGCCAGGCAGGCATCCGCATCGAGGACACGGTCTTGGTCACGGCGGAGGGCGTCGATATCCTCACTGAGTGGCCCCGAGACTTGCGCACCCTGAGCTGACCTAGTGGTGTAGAATGCACCTTCGCGGAACCGCAGTCGCTGGAGGCCTGGCGCGTGATCTCAACCAATCAGTTCAAAGTGGGCATGACCATCAGGTACGAGGGCGATACGTACCGCATCGCCGACTATCAGCACGTGAAACCTGGCAAGGGCGGAGCCTTCGTGCGCACGAAGCTGCGCAATGTCGCCACCGGCGCCCTTGTCGACCGGACCTTCCGTCCCGAGCAGAAGTTCGAGCAACTGCGCAGCGAGAGTCGCCCCATGACCTATCTTTATGAAGAGCCGGACCAGATAGTGTTCATGGACGCGGCGTCGTTCGAGCAGCTTGCTTTGCCGAAGGGCAACTTCAAGGACCGGTTCGACCTCATGACTCTCAACATGCAGGTGGAGGTGGTGTACATCGACGATCAGCCCTTCGACGTCGAGCTTCCGACTTTTGTGGACCTGAAGGTCATCGACACCGCGGCCGGGGTTCGCGGGGACACGGTCTCGGGTGGTTCGAAGGGTGCGGTCCTGGAGACCGGCGCCACGATCCAGGTCCCGCTGTTCATAGAGCCGGGCGACGTCATCCGCATCGATACCCGCACTCGCGAGTACGTTACCAGGGCCTGAGGCCTATCATGACCGAGTACCTGATCGCCACCTCTGTGCTCGAAGCTATCGTGCGCGGTTCGCTTGAGAACGATGAGCGACTGCGGGTCCATGCACCTCCTGCCTCTCGTTCGCACTCATCCCGTGGAGGTGACGGTCGACGGCCAGGAATGCCACGTCGCGGTGCAGTTGGACGCTCGCCTGGGTGAATACCTGCCTGCTCTCGCCAGTGGAGCCCGCCAGAGGATAGCTGAAGCACTTGGCCAGATGACCGGCCTGGCCGTCAACGGGGTCGATGTCGTGTTCAGCGGCGTGTTCCCGGCAGGCACCTGATCCTCCCATAGCGTGGCCGCCGGTCGTAGAAGCGCACGGCGCCAAGCCGTCTTCATCCTCTATCAGCAGGATCTGCTGGAGCTTACCCCGGGAGCGGCCCTCCGGCGCGTCGATGACGCAGGTGTCGATCCATACGCCCGCGGCCTGGTCTTGGGGGTGGCCGGAGAGCTTGAGGCCATCGACGCCGTTCTTCAGCAGCATGTGGCCGGATGGAGCCTGGAGCGTCTGGGTACGTTGGAACGATCGATCCTGCGCTTGGCGACGTATGAGCTGCTGTGGGAGGCGGGCGTACCGGAAGCGGTCGTTATCGACGAGGCGGTGGAGTTGGCCAAGCGATTCTGCTCGGACGAAGCAGGCGCGCTCGTCAACGGAATCCTGGGTTCCATTGCTATCTCTGATGGCGACCATATCCGAGATATCAGGCTGGGCCAAGAGGATGGTTTCAGGGTGACGACGTGAGCGACGCTCAGGTTCATCGATGGACTCGATCTTCCGGCGGCGCTTCGCACTCTCGAGCCGGCCGCGCTGCGGCGGGTCGCCGCCGAGTTGCGCGACGAGATCATCGCCACGATCTCCCGCAATGGCGGCCACCTGGGCGCGAGCCTGGGAGCGGTGGAGTTGGCCATCGCCCTGCACGCCGAGCTGCAGACCCCGAGAGACGCCATCATCTGGGACGTCGGGCACCAGTCGTACGCCCACAAGTTGCTTACCGGGCAGGCTCGAGTCGTTCCGGTCGATCCGGACCTACGGCGGACTTTCCGGTTTCCCCTGCCGGAGCGAGAGCCCGTTCGACGCCTACGGCACCGGGCACAGCAGCACCTCGGTCAGCGCCGCGGTGGGCATGGTGGAGGGACGGCTGCGAGGCGGCGACGGAGCGGCGGACTCGATCGATCCCGTGAGTGGAGACGCTGTCCATGCCCGTCCGGGGCGGGTGGTGGCAGTCATCGGCGATGGCGCCCTCACGGGGGGCATGGCCTACGAGGCCCTCAATCATGCGGGGCATCTCGGCACTCCGCTCTTGGTGGTCTTGAACGACAACGCCATGTCCATCGAACGGAACGTGGGCGCCATGAGCACCTACCTCTCCCGGCTGCGCATCGACCCCAAGCTCTATCGGATTCCGTCGCGACATGGAGAGACGGCTGCAGCGCCTGCCGGGAGTGGGAGAGCGCATGGCAGCGGTTGGCGAGCAAGTGAAGGACAGCATCAAGGCCGCCCTAGTGCCGGGAATGCTGTTCGAAGAGCTCGGCTTCACGTACGTCGGCGTGATCGACGGCCACGATATCGAAGCTCTGCGCACGAGTATCAGACGGTCGCTGGCAGTGAACGGCCCCGTGTTGCTTCACTGCCGCACCGTGAAAGGCAAGGGCTACGCACCGGCCGAGCGACAACCCGGTCGCTATCATGGAACCCCGCGCTTCTCGGTCCCCACGGGCGAGAACCTCGACCCGGAGGGTCCGACCACGTTCACTCGGGCGTTTGGCGAGGCCCTGGTCGAGTTGGCCGGCTGCCGACGACCGGGTGATCGGCATCACGGCCGCCATGGCCGGCGGCACGGGACTCGATCTGCTCAAGGAGGCCATGCCCGACCGCTTCTTCGACGTGGGCATCGCCGAGGCCCATGCCGTCGGCTTCGCCGCCGGCTTGGCCGCGGTGGGAAAACGCCCGGTGGTCGCCATCTACTCCACGTTCCTGCAGCGGGCGTACGACCAGATCATCCATGACGTGTGTCTGCAGGGGCTGCCCGTGGTCTTCGCCGTCGATCGGGCCGGTCTGGTGGGAGAAGACGGGCCCACTCACCACGGCGCGTTCGATCTCTCCTTCCTGAGGATCGTCCCCGGACTGACCGTCTTCGTGCCGAAGGACGAGGCCGAACTGCAGCGCCTCCTGGCCACCGCGCTCTGCCTTGATGGGCCTTCGGTCATCCGCTACCCGCGGTCGGCCGGGCTGGGAGTGCCGCTTGAGCGTCCCATCCTTCCGCTCGAAGGACCGTGGGTGGAGGTGCTGCGCCAGAGGGAGCCGACGTGCTGATCTTGACCGTGGGACCGTCGGCAGGGTTGGCCTTGGAGGCGGCGGAACAGCTTTCTGCCGACGGCATCCAGGCCTCGGTGGCCAGCGTCAGACGGCTCCATCCGCTGGACACCGACGTCCTGTGCCCGCTGCTCGCGGCGCACCGCGCTGTGATCACCGTGGAGGACAACGCTACTGGCCGGGGGCTTCGGCTCGGCCATTCTGGAACTGATGGCCGACCAGGGCATCTGCCGACCGATCGAGCGCTTGGGTCTGCCGGACGCCTTCGTGGGTCAGGGACCGCTCGAAGTTGCTGCGGCGCGACGTGGGCCTTACCGCGGAAGCGGTCGCGGCGGCCGCCATGCGGCTCGCTCGGCCGCTCGGACGCTTGCGGGAGCTGATCGAGCGTGGCCCGGAGCGCCCGCATGCGCCTGGATGAACTGGTGGTATCCCGAGGCTGGCCCCCAGTCGAAGCGCGGCCCGTGGACTCATCATGGCCGGTCTGGTGCTGGTGGCCGGGGAGATCAGCGACAAGGCCGGGACTCAGGTGTCTGCAGACGCCGAGATCGCCCTCAAGGAGCGACCCCGCTTCGTTTCCCGGGCAGGGGAGAAGCTGGCGCACGCGCTGGCCGTCTTCGGGCTCGACGTCGACCGGTGCTCTGGCTCTCGACGTGGGAGCGTCCACCGGAGGCTTCGTCGATTGCCTCCTGCAGTCGGGGGCCGAGAAGGTCATCGCCCTGGATGTGGGCCAGGGGCAACTGGACCATCGGCTTCGCGTGGATCCGCGCGTGTACCCCCTCGACCGGGTCAATGCCCGCTACTTGGCGTGCGAACAGCTGCCGTATCAGCCCGACCTACTCACCATGGACGTCTCCTTCATCTCTGTTTCCAAGGTGCTACCCGCGGTAGTTGCCTGCATGGCGCCGGCTTTTCGAGGGATGATCCTCGTGAAGCCCCAGTTCGAGGCCGGGCCCAGCTTGGTGGGCAAGGGCGGCATCGTGCGGGACCCGGAGGTGCACCGGCGCGTGCTCGTCGAACGAGGGCGCTTCGTCATCGAGGAGCTTGATGCCGATCTTCTCGGGATCTGCCGGTCAGGTCTCCCGGGCGCCGATGGGAACGAGGAGTTCTTCTTCCATATCGCCCGAGGTGGAGAAAAGGGCCTGGGACTTGATACGCTGGAGCCGGCCGTGCACGAGGTGCTCGCTCACGCTGAGCGCCCTAGAGTGGCGACGGTGACATGAAGCCCGACATCAAACGAGTGGTCATCCTGACCCACGGCGACGCGTCCGTCGCGGCCGATGCCCTGCAGCGAGTCGCTCGCGTTGCTCCGGGAGCGGGCCATCGAGGTGCTGGTGCCTCCCTCGGAGTGGGGCAAGCACAGCGATCTTCTCGCCCACGCCGGCGGTGTCGGTCTGGCAACCGATCCGGAGGAACTGGAAGGGGTGGGGCTCTGCCTGGTGCTGGGCGGCGACGGCACCATGCTGCGAGCTTTCCATCTGACTCGCGATCACCATATCCCCGTGGCCGGGGTGAATCTGGGCCGGGTCGGCTTTCTCACCACCGTTCGCAGCGACGATCTGGAGCGAGGTCTTGGACGGCTGCTCGACGGGGAGTTCGTCGAGTACCCGCTGCTGGGTCTGGAGGCTGAGTTGGGCGACGACACTGTTCAGAGCCACGAACGACGTGGTGGTGAGCAAAGGGGACCGCTCGCACGCCTGCTCGCTCGCCCTGACTATCAACGGGGTGACTTTGTTCGAGGTCTTGTGCGACGGGGTGGTCGTGGGCACTCCGGCAGGCTCTTCCGCCTACAGCTTGGCCGCCGGGGGACCGCTCCTGGGGATCTCTGTGGACGCGTACGTCATCAGTCTGGTGGCTCCACACGCCGTGGGGGTGCGCCCGGTGGTGGCCGCGCCTCAAGATGTGCTGGAGATCATCAACACCGCCGACGACGCCGACTGCTACATCGACATCGACGGACAGAGGCTGGCTACGCTCACGCCGGGGACCACCCTGCGGGTCAGGACCAGCCAGGCGCTCACTTCCCTCGCGCTTCTGGAGGGCGACAGCCTCTACCACCACTTCCGCGACCGGCTGCTGTAGGGCGCGAAGGGGTCCGGGTTGCTGGCCTCGCTGACCATCCGCAACTTCGTGCTCATCGAGGACGCGGTGCTCGAATTCGGACCGGGCCTCACCGTTCTTGACCGGGGAGACCGGCGCAGGCAAGACCTTGCTCACGCACGCGCTCGGACTTCTGATGGGGGAGAGGGCGGAGGACGGCCTCGTCGGCCAGGCGGCCGAGGAGGCGTATATCCAGGCAGTATTCGATCTGGACGAGAGCCGAGGTGGCCGACATCCCCGAGAGCGTGAGAGCCCTGACGGGACTTGAGCCCGGCGAGATCATCATCACCCGGCGCCTCAGCAGGCAGGGCCGCAACCGCTGCTACATCAACGACACGGCCGTCACCTTGGGCACGATGGCGGAGGTGATAGGCGGGCTGCTGTCGTTCGCCGGCCAGCATGAGTACCGGAGGCTGCTCGACCCCGGCTATCAGCTGGCGGTCCTGGACCAATGGGCCGGGGCGGACGTCGTCGCTCTGGCTGCCGAGTTCCGAGAGGCCTTACGACAGCGCTCGCGAGACCACTCACCGGCTGGAGGAGGCCCAGCGCTCACGAGAGGCTCGCTTGCGCGAGATCGACTTGCTGCGATTCCAGGTGGCTGAACTCTCCGAGGCGCGCCTGTCGCTCGCCGAGGAGAGGCGCTTCTGGCCGAGCAGAGGGTGCTGGCCCGGGCTGAGGACATCCTGCGGAGCGCAGGCATAGCCGCCGGCCTTCTAGCGAGCGACGACGACCAGCCGGACGCGGGCACGCTCGTGGCGCAGGCGGGGGCGCAACTCGCCGGGCTCGCGGGGGTCGACGATGCCCTTGACGCGGTCAGCTCTGCCCTCACCGAGGTGCAGTACCAGATAGCGGAGCTGTCGCGGGAGTTGCGCGGCTATCTGGATCGCATCTCCGTCGATCCGGCCCGGCTCCAGGAGGTGAACGACCGTTTGCGGCTCTACACCGACCTCGCGCGCAAGTACGGCGGCTCCACGGCGACGGCGGTGGCTCACCTGCGCCGAATCGGCTGACGCGTCTGGCCGCTCTCGAGAACACCGAGGAAGAGCCTGACGCGACTGGAGGAGGCGCGCGCCGCGCAGGCTGCGCGCGCCCTCGAGATGGCCGCGGCCCTCAGCGACCGGCGCCGCCGGGCGGCGCCCCTTCTCGAGAAGGCCGTCGCCGCCCAACTGGCCGACCTGGGCATGGTCGAGGCGACCGTTCCCGTCGTGGTGGAGTCGCGCGCCGGGTGGGAGGGGCTGCGGGAGACCGGCGCCGACTCGGTGGAGTTCCTCTTGGCGGCCAACCCCGGGCAGGCGCCGAGAAGCCTCTCCCGCACGGCGTCCGGGGGCGAGCTCTCCCGGGTCCTTCTCGCCATCAAGTGCGCGCTGGCCGGAGCCGGCGGGAACGAGACCCTGATCTTCGACGAGATAGACGCCGGTATCGGGGGTCGGACGGCGGTGGCCGTGGGGCGACAAGCTCCGCGAGCTGGCCGTCCGCTCGCAGCTGATCGTGGTCACCCATCTGGCCCACGTGGCCGCTCTTGCTGCCCGCCACTACCTCATCGACAAGATCAGTGACGGTGGAGTCACCGTCACCCGGCTCTCGCTCCTGTCCGGGGAGGGTGTGGTCGAGGAGCTGTGCCGCATGATGGGCGGCCGGCCCGACGACGCCGAGGCCATGGCCCACGCCCGCGAGGTGCGAGACAGGGCGGCGGACGGACTGCTAGACTAGGTAAGGCGCGGGGCTGTTCGGCCATGCGCCGCCCGGTTCACCACCAGCGCGGTAGGGGTAAGCATGGCAAAGCACGTTTTCATCACCGGTGGCGTGGTTTCATCGCTCGGCAAGGGGATAACCGGCGCGTCTCTGGGCCGTCTCCTGAAGAGCCGCGGGCTGAAGGTCAGCATCCAGAAGTTCGACCCCTACCTCAACGTCGACCCCGGCACCATGAGTCCTTTCCAGCATGGCGAGGTCTTCGTCACCGACGACGGAGCGGAGACCGACCTCGACCTCGGTCACTACGAGCGCTTCGTCGACGAGAGCCTCACCCGCGACTCCAACGTCACCTCGGGCTCCGTCTACTACAACGTCATCCGCAAGGAGCGCAAGGGCGACTATCTCGGCGGCACGGTCCAGGTCATCCCCCATATCACCAACGAGATCAAGGAACGCATCGCCCGCGTGGCCCGCAACCCCGACGTGGACGTGGTCATCACCGAGATCGGGGGCACGGTGGGGGACATCGAGAGCCTGCCGTTCCTCGAAGCCATCCGCCAGTTCCGCAAGGACATCGGACGCAAGAACGTCATCTACATCCACGTGACGCTCATCCCCTTCATCAACGCCAGCGGCGAACTGAAGACCAAGCCCACCCAGCACAGCGTCAACGAGCTGCGCAGCATCGGTATCCAGCCTGACATCATCGTGTGCCGCTCCGACCGCGCCATCAGCCAGGAGCTGAAGGACAAGATCGCTCTCTTCACCGACGTGGAGCCTCGGGCGGTGATCAGTTGTGTCGACGCGTCCAACATCTACTTCGTCCCTCTGAACCTGCGCGATGAGGGGCTCGACCGGCTGGTGGTCGACAAGCTCGAACTGGAGGCCGGCCCTCTGGAGTTGGACGAGTGGATCGAGCTGGTCGACAGGGTCAAGCAGGCCTCGGGTACGGTGCGCATCGCCCTGGTGGGCAAGTACGTGCAGCTTCAGGACGCCTATCTGAGCGTGGTCGAAGCGCTGCGACACGCGGCCATCCATCACGGGCGCAAGCTCGAGGTCGATATGGGTCGATGCCGAGACCCTGCGCAAAGAGGAGATCACCTCCCGGCTGGAGGCGGCCGATGGGATCCTGGTGCCCGGGGGCTTCGGCATCCGGGGGATCGAGGGCAAGATCATGTCGGTCTGCTATGCCCGGGAGAACAAGGTGCCCTACCTGGGACTGTGTCTGGGGCTGCAGGTGGCCGTGGCCGAGTTCGCGCGCCATGTGGCCGGCATGGTGGGAGCCAACTCGTCGGAGTTCGACCCCTCCACCAACTATCCGGTGATCGATCTGCTGCCCGAGCAGAAGGATATTGCCGACATGGGAGGGACGATGCGGCTCGGCGCCTCCCCGACCAAGGTGATCGCCGGGACCAAGGCCTACGCCGCCTACGGCGAAGAGGTGATCTACGAGCGGCACCGCCATCGCTACGAGGTGAACAACATCTACCGCAGCAAGTTGGTGGACGCCGGCTTGGTCATCGGCGGGATGACGCCGGACGAGCGCCTGGTGGAGCTCATCGAGTTGACCGACCATCCGTGGTTCGTGGCCTGCCAGTACCATCCCGAGTTCAAGAGCCGGCCCACCAAGCCGCACCCGCTCTTTCGTGATTTCATCGCCGCCGCCATCGCCTGCCAGTGCGGGGCGAAGGCCGAGCGGGGCGCGGACGGCCTGCGAGGAAAGCCCGGTCGCGGGCGCATGACCGGCATTCCCGCTCCCTCCCGAGAGCGGCTGACCGAGCTGTTTCTCGATCTGACGCGGTTGCCCAGTCCCTCCCGGAGTGAGCGCAAGGTGGCCGATGCCGTCACCGCCTGCCTGAAGGCGGCGGGAGTGACCGTCCACGAGGACGACACCGGCAGCCGCATCGGCGGAGATACGGGCAACCTGTGGTGCACCGTGCGCGGGGACGGCACCGGACCCCACCTGGCCTTGGGGGCGCACATGGATACCGTGGAGCCGACCGACGGCATACAGCCGGTGCTGGATGACGAGGAAGTGTTCCGGAACACGCGCCCCACCATCCTGGGCGCCGACGACAAGGCCGCCATCGCTGCGCTGCTCCACGCCACTGAGTTGCTGCATGCCAGCCGGTGAGCCGTTTCCCTCGTACGAGTTGTTCTTCACGGTCTCCGAGGAGACCGGTCTGGTGGGGGCCAAGCATCTGGGTGAACACGTGCTGACCAGTCCCTTCGCCGCCGTGCTCGACTCCTCGGGTCCGGTGGGGGGGATAACCGTCAAGGCTCCGAGCCAGCAGGGTCTCCGGGCCGTCTTTCGTGGCCGGGCCGCCCACGCCGGAGTGGAGCCGGAGCGAGGCCGCAGTGCCATACACGCGGCCGCCAAAGCCATCGCCGCCATGCGTCTGGGGCGCGTCGACGAAGAGACCAGCGCCAATATCGGCGTCATCCATGGGGGCGTGGCGGCCAACATCATCCCCGACCTCTGCGAGGTGCGCGGCGAATGCCGCAGTCATGACGACGAGAAGCTGGCTCATGTCGCGGCGGCCATGGTCGACGCTCTTCAGGAGGGGGCGGCTCAGACCGGCGTGGATGTGGAGGTCAATCTGGTCCACGAATACCGGGCCTTCGCGCTGACGGGGCGCTCGGCCGTCGTGCGTCTGAGCAAGGCGGCCGTAGCAGCGCTCGGTCTGCAACCTCGACTGTTGACCAGCGGGGGCGGGTCGGACGCGAACATCTTGAACGCCCGCGGGCTGCCGACGGTCAACCTCGACGCGGGGATGATGCAGGTCCACAGCCCCGACGAGTACCTCTCGTTGGACGACCTCGAGCGCCTGTGCTCGCTGGTGCTGCAGATGATCAGATTGGCGCCCGAGTTCGGGCCGCGCGGAACTCCCGCGGTCTCCCCGGCCCATGACTGATCCTTGCGATCACCCGTCCGCTGAGACGACCGCCGACCTACCGCTGGTGGTCGATTCTCGCGCTGTCTACGCGGGCAAGGTAGTGAGCCTGCGCGTCGATGAGATCACCCTGCCTCATGGCGGCACCGCTCTCCGCGAGGTCGTCGATCATCCCGGGGCGGTCGTGATCGTCGCCCTCGACGAAGAGGACCAGGTCTACCTGGTCAGGCAATACCGGCACCCGATCGGACGCTATCTTCTCGAGCTTCCCGCCGGCGCCCTGGAGCCCGATGAGGAGCCTCTGGCGGCAGCGCATGCGCGAATTGCGCGAGGAGGTAGGAGTGGAGGCAGCGCGAATGGACCTTTCTTGGATCCTTCTTCTCCTCGCCCGGGTTTGCCAACGAACGGCTGCACGCCTTCCTGGCCCGTGGGCTGTCTCGCGTGCCGAGCGAACCCGACGACGACGAAGACATCTTCGTGGTACGTTACCCGTTGGCAGAACTGCTTGACCACCTGGAGGAGACCCCGGATGCCAAGACGCTGGCGACGCTGCTCCTCGCCGAACGGGTCTTGCGTGCCGGTGTGACAAGCGCTACCTGAGGAACGGCTGAGATGCGCGTCGGAGTACCCACAGAGATCAAAGAAGAAGAGTACCGGGTAGCCCTCACCCCTGCCGGAACCAAGGAGCTGACCAGCAGAGGCCACGAGGTCTTGGTCCAGCAGGGAGCCGGAGAGGGATCGTTCTTTTCCGACGAGGCCTACATGGCGGCCGGCGCCCGCATCGTCCCCGACGCTGAGGCACTGTTCGCCCAGGCTGAGTTCATCGTCAAGGTCAAGGAGCCGCTTCGGCGAGAGTATCTCCTGCTCGAGCCTCGCCACATCTTGTTCACGTTTCTCCACCTGGCGCCCGACCGGGACCTCACCAAGGGTCTGATCGAGAGTGGGGCCACCTGTCTGGCCTATGAGACGGTGGAGACCGCGGACGGCCGCCGGCCTCTGCTGACGCCCATGAGCGAGATCGCCGGTCGCCTGGCGCCCCAGGCGGGCGCGTACTTCTTGGAGCGGATCAGCGGGGGAAAGGGCAAGCTGCTCGGCGGCGCGACCGGAGTCAAGGCCGCGAACGTGGTCATTCTGGGAGCGGGGATAGCGGGGGCCAATGCTGCATGTCATCGCCTCGGGGATGGGGGCGCACACGAAGGTCTTGGACATCGATCTGGATGCCTTGGCGGCCGTGCGGCGGCAGTTGCCCGCCGTCGAGACGCTTCACAGCGACCAGCTCACCATCGACGAAGAAGTGAGGGAGCGCCGACGTGGTCATCGGCGCGGTGCTGGTGTCGGGAGCGCGTACGCCGGTCCTGGTGTCGGAGGCGCTGGTCAAGGCCATGCAGCCGGGGTCGGTGATCGTGGATCTCAGCGTCGATCAGGGCGGTTGCGTGGCCACTTCCCGCGCGACCACCCACCGGGAGCCGACCTTCGTCAAGCACGGAGTGATTCACTACTGCGTGGACAATGTCGCCGGGGTGGTTCCGATCACCTCGACCCTGGCCCTGACCAACGCCACGCTGCCCTATATCCTGGCCCTTGCGGATAAGGGCGTGGTGGCGGCCACCCGCTCGGATCCCGCGCTGGCCCGGGGGGTCAACGTGATGGAAGGCAAGGTGACCATGCGCGAGGTGGCGGAGGCGACAGGGAACCCCTATTTTCCCCTCGAGTACGTCCTGCCCATCGACTACATGTAGCCTCGAGCTCGGGCGTTCGCACCATGACGCTTCGGCCCGACCAAGACTCAGCACTCGCCCAACACCTGCGCGCGCTCCGTTTGGAGCAAGGTCTGGCGGAGCGGACGGTGGAGTCCTACCGTCGAGATCTGATCCAATTCGCCGATCTTTCTCCAGAGTCGCGGCGCCACCCTCGAGGGGGCTTCCGCGGAGGAGGTCCGCGACTTCCTCGCCGGGGGAGAGTGGCGTGCGTCGACCCGGGCCCGCAAGACGGCGGCCATCCGCTCCTTCTATCGGCTGCGACTGTTGGCGGGGGTAGCCACGTCCGATCCTACGCGGAAGCTGTCCAGCCCCCGCCTCGAGTCCAATCTTCCCCGCACTCTGACGGTGGATGAGGTCTCCCGGCTACTGGCCGTCCCCAAACCGACGCCCCGCGGGCTCCGCGACCGGGCCCTGCTCGAGACCCTCTATGGGGCGGGCCTGCGGGCCTCGGAGGCACTCGCTCTGCGCCTGCAGGACCTCGACCTGGACGTGGGGTTCGTGCGCACCGTGGGCAAGGGCGACAAAGAGCGGGTGGTGCCGTTGGGGCGCAAAGCCATCGAGGCTTTGCGCGCCTACAACGAGCGGGGCCGGCCCTTCCTGGGGGGAGGCGGGTAGTTTGAAGGCGCCCGAGTTGTTCCTGAACAACCGCGGGCGCCGCCTGTCGCGGCAGGGGCTCCACCTGATCATCAAGCGCTACGCCCACGAGGCCGGGCTGCCGGACGACGTGTCCGCTCACACCCTGCGCCACTCCTTTGCCACCCATCTGCTCGAAGGCGGTGCCGATCTGCGCGCCGTCCAGGAGATGCTGGGCCATGCCGATCTTTCGACCACGCAGATCTACACGCACGTCAGCGCCGCCCATCTGCAGAAGGTCTACCGCAACGCTCATCCCCGAGCGCGTTCGACCTAGAACGGTATGGCGCGATTCGTCTTCATCATGCTCGACGGCGCCGGAGTCGGAGCCCTTCCAGACGCTCCAGACTACGGCGACGCCGGGTCGGACACTTTGGGCAACCTGAGCCGAGTGGTCGACCTGCACCTTCCCTTCCTGCAGAGAATGGGCCTGGGCAACATTCTGCCCCTGATCGGAGTGCCTCCGGTGAGCAGGCCCCTGTGTCTGCCTGGACGCTTGGCCCCCTTGTCGGCCGGCAAGGACACGACCGTGGGCCACTGGGAGCACATGGGTCTCGTGACCGCACGACCCTTTCCCACGTACCCCGAGGGTTTCCCCGCTGAGATCCTGATGCCTTTCGAGGAACGCATCGGACGAGGAGTGCTGGGAAACAAGCCCGCGTCTGGAACGGCGATCATCGCCGAACTGGGAGCCGAACACCTTGCCAGCGGCAAGCCGATCGTCTACACGTCGGCCGATAGCGTGTTCCAGATAGCCGCTCACGTGGATGTGGTGCCGCTCGAGCAGCTCTACGAGTGGTGTCAGATCGCTCGCGACCTTCTTCAGTGGCCGCCACGCGGTGGCCCGAGTCATCGCCCGGCCCTTCACCGGGCCCGCCGGGGGCCTTCGTGCGCACAAAGGATCGCCGGGACTTCTCCTTGGCCCCGCCGGGGCCCACCTATCTCGACCTGCTTCACGCTGCCGAGGTGCCCGTTCTCGCTCTGGGCAAGATCAGTGAGGTGTTCACGGGCCGAGGAGTGACCGTCCAAGGTCAAGGTGGCCACGAACGCGGACAACCTGGCTTTGGTGCGCGATCTCCTCCGGGGAGAGTCGCGGGAGGCTGCGTTTTCGGACGGGCTGTTGTTCACCAACCTGGTCGACTTCGACATGCTCTGGGGCCATCGCAACGACGTCGACGGTTTCGCCCGCGGATTGGAGGCAGTGGACTTCGCCTTGCCCGAGATCATGGAGGCGCTCGGCCCCGACTGACCGGCTCATCATCTCTGCCGATCACGGGGTGGATCCGACCACCCCCAGCACCGACCACAGTCGCGAGTACGTGCCCCTGCTGCTCTATCCCCGGCCGCCAAAGGCGCCCGCGGCGGTGTACGAGGGCTCCTTCGCCGACACCGGGGCGACCATCTACGACTATCTGACCGGGCAGGAGCCACCCCTGGCCGGCAAACCGATCACCCGGAGACTGCCGGATCGCGGCTGGCGCAGGTACACGCCGTCGCAGCCATCTCCGACGGGGGTCGGGCCCCGGTGGCCCGGACGAGTGGGGCCGCGAGGAGGCCCGGGCCGCCGCTCGGTGGCTGCGCAAGCATCTTGGCGAGCCTCCGGAGGTGGCCATCGTGCTCGGTTCCGGTCTGGCGCGCGGCCTTGCCGAATGATGGGGGGGAGGTGGAGATCCCCTATGGAGACGTGCCTCACTGGCGCACTGGCACGGTCTCGGGACACCCGCAGATGCTCGCCGTCGCCCACTGGGGAGGCGACTGCCGCGTGGCCCACCTCGAGGGGCCGAGTGCACGGCTACGAGGGGTTCGATCTAAGCGAGCTCCAGCTCCAGGTGCGCACGCTCGCCGCCTGGGGCGTGCCTCGGCTCCTGGTCAGCAGCGCGTGTGGCGCGGTGGCTGCCGGTCTTGCCTCGGGGACCACGGTGATCGCCCTCGACGTGCTCGATCTTCAGTATCCTGGCCCCGACGGCCGGCCGGCACGGCTTAGCGGCTTCCGGCGAGCATCTCGCCACCGTCGCGCGGCAACGAGCCGGCGCTTCGCCGGGCCTCGTTGCCGGGATCCATGCGGCCGTACCTGGGCCCCACTACGAGACGGCCGCCGAACTCTCGGTCCTTCGGGCGCTGGGCGTCACCACCGTGAGTATGTCCGGTGCCGCGGAGGTGCGGGCCGCGCGTGACGAGGGCCTTGAAACCGCCATGATCTGCCAGGTCACCAATGCTGGGGCCACCTCTCACGAGGAAGTCCTGGCGGCGAACGGCCCGCTCGGGCGCCGCGTTTGCCGCGGCCATAGCCGCCGTGCTATCCGCCTGGGGTCTGACCGGGCCTGGCGGGGGCGCAGAGCTGCGGAGGCGGCGACGGCGAACTCCTAGCCGTCCGCCTCCGCGCCCCGACTCACTGCCGATCTGGGTTTCGTTTCAGTCGCGCTTGACCACCGCGATCACGTCGAACTCCACCAGGAACTCCGGGCGAGCAAGGATGGCCGGCTGCACGTAGGTGCTCGCCGGGGGCTCTTTGACCAGACGAGGAGCGTACTTCTGGTAGTACTTGAGCTCGGCCGCGCGCATCTGCTGGTAGTACTGGAGGTCTTTGAGCAGGATGATGGTCTTGACGACGTTCTCCATCGAACTGCCGATCTCCTCAAGGACCGCTCTCACCTTGTCCAGGCAGACGAACACCTGCTCCTCCACCGTGCTGGTAAGGCACGAGCCTGTCTCCGTCTCCTGCGCGGTCATGCCGGAGAGGAAGGCAAGATTCCCGACCACCACCGCGGCGGCATACTTGGGGGTGCCCGGGATGCACGTTGGGGTAGACCTGCTCAACGCCCCCGATCTTGAACGGGTAGTACTTCACTTCGTCGCCCACGGATGTTCCTCCTTGAGTCGCTTTCTTTCCTCGTCTACGTGCGTCCATCATAACCACGTGGCCTCGCCGCTCGGAAGCAGCGCTGGGTCTGGCGCCTCGACGAGGCTCAACACCGGTCGCCCCGGTATACTGCATGCTATGACAGCACCGCCCTCACTCATCGAGGCGCCCACGGTCATCACGACCCACCAGAACGCGGACTTCGACGCTCTGGCCGCCGCGGTGGGAGCAGCGCTCCTCTACCCGGACGGTCGCATCGTTTTCGCCGGTTCCTTGAACCCCAACGTGCGGGAGTTCGTCTCTCTTCACGGGGAGAGCCTGCCCATTCTCAACCTGCGCCTGATCGATCAAAGCAAGATCCGGCAACTCATCATCGTCGACACTGCCGATCCGGAGCGCATCGGTGATCTCGGTCGTCTGTGCGGCCGGCCGGAGGTCGAGGTGGTGGTGTTCGACCACCACGAGGCCGAGAACCCCCAGCGGCCTGCCTTCGTCAAGGGCGAGAACTGGGTGCTGTCCACCGACGGCTCTCAGGCGGCCTCTCTGCTCCACATCCTTGGCGAGCGAGGAGTAGAGGTCGCGCGCCTCGAGGCCACCATCTTCGCCCTCGGCATCCACGAGGACACCGGCTCCCTCACCTACCCCCGCACCACCATCCGCGACGCCGAGATGCTGGCCGCCTGCATGCGCCTTGGCGCCTCGCAAGCGTTGATCGAGCGTTATCTCCACAGCGCCCTCACCAAGGAGCAGCGGGAGGTGCTCATGCGCATGGTCGACGTGGTGAGGGTCGAACGGGTGCGCGGCATCGACGTCCACGTGGTGGATCTGGATGTGCCCGTCTACGTGGATGGGTTGAGCGTCATCGCCCACAAGCTCATGGAGCTGATCAACGCGGAGGTGCTGCTCCAGGCCGTCGGCATGGAGGACCGGGTGTTCGTGACCGCGCGCTCCCGGGCCGGTTCGGTGGACGTGGGCGCCCTTCTGCGCACCATCGACGGGGGCGGTCACGCCCAGGCTGCCTCCGCGGTCATCCGTCAACAGAGCGCGCGAGATGTGCTCGCCAAGCTGCTCGAGACGCTGACGCAGACCAGCTTGGGAGTGCCGACGGCCGGAGAGATCATGAGCCGCCCGGTGCGGTTCATCGACGCCGACACTCCGGTCACCGAGGCCCTGGTCACCGCCCAGCGCTACGGCCACTCCGGCATCTGCGTGCGAGCCGCGGGAAGGGTGGTGGGCATCGTGGCCCGCCGGGATCTGGACAAGGCCATCCGCCACGGCTTGGGCCACGCGCCGGTCAAGGGCGTGATGACCAGGAAACATCACCTTCGCCCGCTCGACGGCGACCGTGGACGAACTGCGGCGCATCATGGTCGAGGAGAACGTCGGCCGCGTGCCGGTGGTGACCGATGAGGCCTACGACGACGCGGTGGCCGACGGCACCGCTCGGGTCGGCGACGTCATCGGCATCGCGACCCGCACCGACGTGCTGGCCGCCTACCAGGGGCGATGGGAGCAGGAGCAATCCGAGACTGCCGAGCCCCAGGTCTACACCATGCAGGCGCTTGCCGACCACCCGTTCTTCGGGCGGCTGTTCCGGGCGTGCTCGGCCTTGTCCGAGGACTTCGCCGGAGTCTATCTGGTGGGCGGCTTCGTTCGCGACCTGCTCCTCGAGCAACCCAACGTCGACGTCGACATTGCCGTGGAGGGCGACGGCATCGACTTCGCCACCCGTCTCGCCGCGGAACTCGGGGGAAGGGTGCGCGCTCACCGCAAGTTCAAGACCGCCGTCGTGCTGCTGCCGCCTGCCGTTCTGGGCGAAGCGCCGACCTGGCTCCGCTCGGCCGGAGAGCCCTTCCACGTCGACGTGGCCACCACCCGCACGGAGTTCTACGACTACCCGGCGGCGCTGCCCCGGGTGGAGCACGCTTCCATCCGCCAGGATCTGTTCCGGCGCGACTTCACCATCAATGCCATGGCTATCTCGCTGCGAGGGCATGACTTCGGCACGGTCATCGACTTCTTCGGCGGGTTTCGCGATCTGCGCGAGGGCACCATCCGCGTGCTTCACAATCTGAGCTTCATCGAGGATCCCACGCGCATCTTCCGGGCCGTTCGCTACGAGAACCGCTACGGCTTCCGCATGGACGAGCAGACCAAGGCCTTCGCGAAGAGCTGCGTGGAGATGCACCTGGTGGGCGACCTATCGAGCGTCAGACTGCGGGAGGAGCTCATCCCGCTGCTCAGCGAGGATGACGTGGAATGGACGCTCGGCCGGCTTTTCGAGCTCGGTGTCGCCCGCGAGGTCCACCCGAAGCTGGCCACAGGGGTAAAGACGGTCGCCCTGGTGAAGAAGCTCGACTCGCTCGTGGTGGAACTAGCCGTCACGGACGAAGTGATAAGCTGGCGGCTACGCTTGGCCGCCGTCACGCGGAACATGAGCCACGAGGAGCTCTACTGTGGCTGGAGAAGCTCAAGCTCAAGCGCTCCGACAGTGAGGTCGTGCGCGCCGGGGTGGTAGTCGGGCCGCTGCTCGCATCTCGACTGGCCAAGGAGCACATGAGCGACTGGGAGATAGAGCGAGCGCTTCGCACCACCCCGGTGGAGGCGCTGGTCTTTGCTCTTGCCGGCATGGAGGACGGTCCGGCGCAGGCCCGGCTGCGCCTCTACCTCGAGGAGATCCGTCACCGGACGCTCAGCGTCACCGGCGACGACCTCTTGGCGCTGGGAATGAAGAAAGGTCCCTCTGTGGGACGGATGCTAGAGAGATTGAAGGAGCAGCGAGTGGAGGGCATCGTCGAGGGGCACGAGGCGGAGATGGAGGCGGCGCGGCGTCTGGTGGAGAAGGGACGATGAGCGGCGACCGCTGGGTAAACCTGCTCTACCTATTGCCGATCCTCCTGATTTCGATGATGGTCCACGAGCTGGCCCACGGATGGATCGCCTATCGGCTGGGTGATCCGACCGCCAAGAATCGCGGGCGGCTGAGCCTCAATCCGATCCGGCACCTGGACCCGATCGGCACCGCCATGTTCGTCATCACCTACTTGTTCTCAGGATTCGTGTTCGGATGGGCGAAACCGATCCCCGTGTCCCCCTACTACTTCAGGAACCGGCAGCGGGGCATGGCCATCGTGGGAGCGGCGGGGCCCGCCTGCAACTTCATCATGGCGGTGATTTTCGGGCTGATCCTCAGATTCGCGTATCCACCAGCTCACGCGATCCAGCCGGATCGACAAAGTGATCCTCGATATCCTCTTCATGTTTGTCCAGATCAACGTCGTGCTGGGCGTGTTCAACCTCATCCCCATACCTCCGCTCGATGGCTCTCGCGTCTTGGGGGGTTTCCTGCCTCGGAGCGCCTACGAGAAGTGGGTCAGCGTGGACCGCTACGGCATGCTCATTCTTCTCGTGCTGATCGTCGCTTTTTCAGCGCCCATTCTTCGCCTGCGCTGAGCGGAGCCGTCACGGGTCATCCGGGACCTCACTTCTCTGGGGACTCCGTCTAAGGAGGGCCACGCTGAGGACCCTAGAACTCGATCTCGACGTCTACCAAGGTCCCTTCGATCTGCTCCTGTCGCTCGTGCTGAAGGAGGAGATCGACCTCCTGGAGGTTCCGCTGCTCCAGGTGATCCTGGCGTATCTGGAGGACATGGAGGAGACGGGCGCATCCGGCTATTGGGACGAGATGACCGAGTTTCTGCTTCTCATGAGCCTGCTCGTGGAGGTGAAGTCCCGCCTGCTGCTCCCCGGGGCATACCCGGACCTGGAGGCCGAACTGACGCCCGAGGAGGCTCGAGACCAGCTTTTCGCCAGGCTTTTCGAGTACAGCAAGTTCAAGGCCGCTTCCGCACGGCTGCGAGAGCTGGGCGAAGGAGCGGCCGCCTGCCTGCTACGGCGGCCGGCCGCAGAGCCCAGGCGCCGCCTGGCTCCCCTGGATGAGATCGCCGGAACCGGGGACGCCATGCAGTTGCGCGAGCACCTCATCCGCCTGGTCGAGAGCAAACGCGAGCCCGACACCACCCACATCACCGAGATCAAGGTCGAGCTGCAGCGCCAGATCCGCATCATCCGCGGCGTACTGGCCAAGAAGGGCCGCTTCTCGTTCAACGGCATCTTCGCGGGCGAGGAGCCTCTCGTGCAGGCGCTCTCTCTGTTCGCCCTGCTCGATCTCTTGGCCCGGGGAGAGATACGCGTCTCTCAGCCCCAGCCCTTCGGCGATATCGTCGTCAGCACCCGCGAAGCCCGAAAGACCGCCTGAGGAGCCTCGTGAGCGACGTCAAGCGCAACATCGAGGCCTTACTGTTCGCCGCCGGGGCGCCGCTCTCGCTTGAAGCCATCGTGCAGGCGCTTTCCCTGTCAGAACCCAGCCGATCGGGAGACGGTGGAGAGTGCCTTGGCGGAGCTGGCCTCAGAGTTCGCCCCTCAAGGCGAGAGAGGTTTCGAACTTGCGCGCCTTGCCGGGGGTTGGGCGTTTCGCACCAATTCCCGTTGCCAGGATGTGGTGTCCGCGCTCTTCGAGCTTCCGGACGACGCCACCCGTCTTTCGGCCGCGGCCATGGAAGCCTTGGCCATCGTGGCCTACCTGCAGCCTGTGTCCCGCCGCCAGATCGCCGAGATACGCGGGGTGAATTCGGATTCTCCGGTCCACACGCTGCTCGAACGCGAGCTCATCACGGAGGTGGGTCGCTCGCCGGGCGCAGGAGGGGCCGTGCTCTACGGCACCACCGTCCGATTCGAGGCCATGTTCGGCTTGTCCGACCTTAGTGAGCTGCCTGCGCTGGAGAGCTTCGCTCTCAGCGACGGGCAGAAGGAGGACCTACGCCGCAGGCTGGGGTTGCTCACGGTCCCCGAATGACCGAGCGGCTGCAGAAGTTCCTCGCCGAAGCCGGCCTCGGATCCCGGCGGTACTGCGAAGACCTTATCCGTTCGGGCCGAGTGTCCATCGATGGTCAGCAGGCCCGAACTGGGGGTCTCGGTCGACCCCGACACTCAGCTGGTGCAGCTCGACGGCCGCCACGTGGTTCGAGAGAAGAAGGAGTACTGGTTGCTCAACAAGCCGGCCGGTTTCTTGAGCGCCGTCTTCGATCCTCGAGGCCGGCCGACTGTGATCGATTGCGTGCCCGCCGAAGTGCGGGTCTTCCCCGTCGGTAGATTGGATCTGAACAGCACCGGTTTGCTCGTCCTCACCAACGACGGGGAGCTGACAGCTCGCCTGCTCCATCCTCGGTACCACGTGGAGAAGGAGTATCTGGTCACTGTCCGCGGAATGGTCGGCGGGGCGGCGCTGGCGTCGCTACGCCGCGGCGTCACGCTCGAGGACGGGCCGACGGCGCCGGCCACGGTGGACGTGGTCAGCGGTGGTCGTCCGGCCGCGGGGCCCACGTTCACCACTCTTCGGGTCGTCATCCATGAAGGACGCAAACGCCAGGTTCGGCGCATGCTCGAAGCGGTCGGTCATCGGGTGGTGGCGCTCCATCGGTCACGTTTCGACGGCCTCACCGACGCCGGGTTGGCTCTCGGACAGGTACGCCCGCTGTCGCCGGCTGAGGTGGAGCGCCTACGCCGGGCCCCGACCAGCCGCTGAACGGCGGCACGAAAGGCACCGCGGCGGGCACGGGAGGCGGGCGGCAACCGCGCGTCCGATGGTCTTGGCCCTCCTGTTCTATACTAATCCGTTCCGCGGCTGCGCCGGGTGCGGTCTCCCGCGGATAGACGTGACACCTCAACACACTGCTGTGCGGAGTGACTATGAGACTCAACCCCGTTCTTGAACGGCTGACTCCATACCGGGCAGGCCCGCCGGTGGCCGATATCCGCAGGCGCTACCAGTTGGAGCGGGTGGCCCGCTTGTCGGCGAACGAGAGCCCGTACGGGCCCTTTCCCCGAGGCGATCGAGGCCATGAAGGCTGCCCTCGACGGTCTCAATCGCTATCCGGACGGAAGCTGCGCAGACCTGCGCGACCTTCTGGCCCAACAGCTGCACGTGCCCCAAGAATGCCTGGTGTTCGGCAACGGCTCGTGCGAGCTGCTCATGCTGTTGGGCGAAGCCTTTCTCAGCCCCGAGCATCACGCCGTCTTTCCACATCCGTCGTTCGTCATGTACCGGTCTATCGCCCTTGCACACGGGGCCCCGTTCAGCGCTGTGCGACTTCCCGAGCTCGACTACGATCTCGAAGCCATGCTGGCGGCCGTGCGGGCGGACACGAGCCTTCTTATCATCTGCAACCCCAACAATCCCACCGGAAGCTACCTTGGACCGGAGGTGATGCGCCCCTTCCTACAACGGGTCCCGGCCGATACTGTGGTCGTGCTCGACGAGGCTTACGGCGAGTTCGTCACCTCACCGGCCACGAGGACTCCGCCGCCTGGCTGGCCGACCATCCCAATCTGGTCATCCTGCGGACCTTCTCCAAGATCTACGGGCTGGCCGGGCTGCGCGTCGGATACGGAATGGCTCATCCGGAGGTGGTCCAGGCGCTGGACAAGCTGCGTCAGCCGTTCAATGTGGACTCCCTGGCCCAGGTGGCGGCGGTCGAATCCTTGCGCCATCCCGAACGAATGGAGCAGAGGAGGCGGCTGGTCGCGGGGGAGAGGGAGCGTATGGCGCAGAGGCTCGGGCTGATGGGCATCGCGTGTCATCCGAGCGAAGGCAACTTCCTGCTGGTCGACGTGACCCGGTTGGGAATACCCGGTCCCGAGGTGGCCCAGGCCCTGCTGGAGAAGGGGGTCATGACTCGCTCGGGCTACGCGATGGAGTGCCCGGGATGGATTCGGGTTACCATAGGTGAAGTTGCGGAGAATGATCTCTTTCTCTCGGTGATGGAGTTGCTGCGCGAAGCGCCGGCAAGCCCGGCGCTTCCTCATGTTGTCAATGGTCTGAGCGCTGAGGCCTTGAGCCCGGAGAGTTGATATGGAAGTCGGAAGCACAGAGATGATGATCGTCATGCAGGAGAACGCCTCCGCCGAAGAGGTGGAGCGGATCCTGGAACTGCTGGAGAACGCCGGAGCTCGCGGTCACGTGTCCACGAGCGACGTCGTCACCGTCATCGGCGTCATGGGCGAGCGGGACGTGATCGCCGGGCTGCCGTTGGAGGCCTACCCGGGTGTGGACAAGGTGCTGCCCATTCTGCGGCCCTACAAGCTGGTGAGCCGCGAGTTCCGGCATTCGGACACGGTGATCACCGTGGGCGGCACCAGTCTGGGAGGAGGACACGTGGCTCTGATCGCCGGTCCGTGCTCGGTGGAGAGCCGGGAGCAGCTGCTGGAGGCCGCTCGGGCCGCGAAGGCAGGCGGAGCGACCATGCTGCGTGGCGGCGCCTTCAAGCCGCGCACGTCCCCGTACGCCTTCCAGGGCCTGGGAGTCGAGGGGCTGGAGATCCTGGCCGAAGCCCGGGAAGCCAGCGGCCTGCCTATCGTCACCGAACTGATGGATCCCCGTCATCTGGAGGATGTGGCGGCCTACTCCGACATCATCCAGATCGGGGCCCGGAACATGCAGAACTTCCAGCTCTTGTCGGCGGTTGGCGAGGTCGACCGGCCGGTATTGCTCAAGCGAGGGCTGGCCGCGACTATCGATGAGCTGCTTATGGCGGCCGAGTACATCGTCAAAGAGGGCAACGACCACGTCATCTTGTGCGAGCGCGGCATCCGCACCTTCGAGACCGCCACTCGCAACACCCTGGACATCTCTGCCATCCCCATCATCAAGCAGCGCAGCCACCTGCCGGTGGTCGTGGATCCCAGCCACGCCGCGGGCAAGGTCGACCTGGTGGAACCGCTGTCCCTGGCGGCCATCGCGGCCGGAGCCGACGGGCTCATGATCGAGATGCACCCCACTCCGGAGACCGCCCTGTCGGATGGGGCCCAGTCGCTCGATCCCGCTCAGTTCGCCCGGGTCGCCGCCCGCATCAGGGAGATGGTCACCTGGACCGGCAAGACCCTGGGGTAGTGGACATGGCGAGACACCCGCACGCACAGCGGCGTGCATCGTCTAGCCGTGATCGGCGTGGGCATGATGGGGGGCAGCCTGGCGCTGGCGGCCCAGGCTCGCGCCGACGTGGACGCCGTCGTGGGCTTCGACACCGATCCTGCCGCTCTCGAGGCAGCCCTGCGGGAGGGAGTCATCACCGAGGCGGCCGCCAGCGCAGCCGAGGCTGCCGCCTATGCCGACCTGGTGGTGGTGTCGACGCCGGTGCGCAGCATTCCGGCTCTGGTGGAGGAGTGCGCGGCCGCCGAGCCCCGGCCTCGACTCATCACCGACATGGGAAGCACGAAGTCGGCCATCATCCGCAGCCTCTCTCCGCTGGCCCGCTCTCTCTTCATCGGCGGCCACCCCATCTGCGGTGCCGCCGACTCCGGGGTCCGCTACGCCCGGGCCGACCTGTTCGACGGAGCCACGTACTTCCTGTGCACCACGGGAGCGGCTTTCCCCAAGCTGTACGAGATGCTCCAGCAGTTCGTCCTCGATCTGGGGGCCCGACCCACCCACATCGACGCGGTGGCTCACGACCGCATCATGGCCGTCGTCAGCCACCTGCCTCACGTGCTGGCCAACGTGCTCATGGAGCACGCCGGCGCGTTCCAGGTGGGGGGCAAGAGGGCTCTGCACTGGGTGGGCCCCAGCTTCAACGACCTCACCCGGGTGGCGGGTGCCAACCCGCCCATGTGGCGCGACATCTTCCTGGAGAACCGAGAGGCCCTCGCCGACTCGCTCCGCGTGGTGACTTCGCGAATTGGACGAGTTTCGCGCCTACCTTGAGGAGAGCGACGAATCGGGCATCGTCGAGGCGATCGATGCTGCCGCCGACCTACCGCGAGGAGATGCTCGAGTTTGAGGACATCACTCCCCAGACTCTCTACAAGGTCACGGTGCGCATACCCGACCAGCCGGGAGTCCTGTCCCGGGTGATGACCGCCCTGGGCGACGCCCAGATCAACATCGAAGACCTCACCCTGCACCACGTGAGCCGCAGCGTGGGTGGCGATTTGGTGCTCTTCGTGGCCGGAAAGGACACCGCGGAGACGGCGAGCGCCCTTCTCGACAGCCTCGGCTACCCCACGGTGGTCAGTTTCACGGGGGATGGCAGTGAATGAGAGCGATTCACGAGTGGGCGACCCGGTGAATGAGGCGACCCGACCGGTGGTCTCTTTCTGCCGGCCGCGAATGGGCTGCGGGGGACGCTCCGCGTGCCCGGGGACAAGTCGGTGTCGCACCGGGCGGTTCTGCTGGGAGCAGTGAACGACGGACCCGTGACGGTCACCGGCTTCCTGCGCTCGGCCGACACCCTGGCCACGGTGGCCGCGGCGCGGGCCCTGGGAGTGGAAGTCGACGAGCACGCCGACAGGCTGGTGGTCCAAGGGCGCGGCTGGGAGGGTCTGTCGGAGCCGGACGATGTGATCGACGTGGCCAACTCGGGCACGCTGATCCGGCTGCTGCCCGGGACTGGTGGCCTCGTGTCCTTTCCTCTGCGTGCTCACGGGCGACGCGAGCATCCGTCGCCGGCCCATGGCCCGCGTCCTCGAACCCCTGGCGGCCATGGGAGCCTACCGTGGTGGGACGGCGGGCCGGACACGCTGCCGCCTCTGGCCATCCGGGGCGGCGCTCTGCGGGGCATCACCCACCGTATGGCCATGGCCTCGGCGCAGGTCAAGTCCTGCCTGCTTCTGGCCGGCCTGCGCGCCGCCGGCGAGACCACAGTGGTCGAGCCGGCCGCCTCGCGCGACCACACCGAGCGCATGATCCGCTACACGGGAGGCCGGGTCGAGCGCGAAGGCCCCCCGGACGGTCCTGGCCACGTGCGGGTCTGGCCTGCGAAAGGGCTGCACATGGACGCCCTCTCGGTCCCTGGCGACTTCAGTTCGGCGGCCTTCTTCTTGGTCGCCGCCCTTCTCACCGCTGATTCCGAGGTGACTATCGAGAACGCCGGTCTGAACCCCTCGCGCACCGGTCTGCTGGCCGTCTTGCGCCGGATGGGCGCCGACCTTCACGTCGAGCCGGCCGACACTCGGGGACCCGAACCGGAGGGAAGCATCACCGCCCGCAGTTCCGCTCTGACCGCGACCGATGTCGGCGCTTCCGAGGTGCCCGATCTGATCGACGAGCTGCCCTTGTTTCTCTTGGCCGCGGCCAAGGCCGAGGGAACCTCCCGCCTGCGCGGAGCCGCGGAGTTGCGCGCCAAGGAGAGCGACCGCCTGAGCGCCATGGCCGCCATGCTGCGCGCCCTGGGCGTGCAGGTGATCGAATACCCTGACGGCATGGACGTCGTCGGCGACCCCGAGCGGCTGGACGGGAGGCGCCATTCTCGCTCACGCCGACCACCGCATGGCCATGGTGGGCGCCGTCGCCGGAGCCGCCTCGAGGGAAGGGGTACGAGTCGACGACATCGACTGCATCTCCGTCTCTTACCCCGGTTTCACCGAGGCCTTCTCGGCGTTGGGCGGCGAGTGGACGGCCGAATCTCGCCAACGGTCAGCGCGGAGGTGCGACTCGTGATCATCGCGATCGACGGCCCGGCAGGCTCCGGCAAGAGCACCATCGCCCGCGAGGTGGCCAAACGGTTGGGCATGCGCTATCTGGATACCGGGGCCATGTACCGTGCCGTCACCCTGCTCGCACTTGAGGCGGGGCTGGTGCCCGACCGCATCGGCGAAGCCGGGGCGCTGGCGAAGACTACGCCCCTGCGCTTCGAGGAGCGCCCCGATGATCTGACTCGTGTCTTCGTGGGGGAGCGGGAGGTCACCGACGAGATCCGCGGACGGCTGGTGTCACAGAACGTCTCCGCGGTGTCCGCTGATGCCGGGGTGCGCGCCGTCCTCACAGAGAGACAGCGGGCGGAGGCAGCCAGGGGCAACGTTGTGCTCGAAGGACGGGATATGGGCACGGTCGTCGTGCCGGAGGCCGACCTGAAGGTGTTTCTGACCGCCTCCATCGAAGAGCGGGCGCGACGCCGCCAGCTGCAGCTGCAGGCCAAGAACGTCCCCGAACCCCTCGACCGGTTGATCGCGGACATCACCGCCCGCGACGCCTACGATTCAGGTCGCGCACTGGCGCCCCTGCGCAAGGCCGACGACGCCGTGGAGATCGACACCACCGGCCTGACCATCGACCAGGTGATCGACCTCGTGTGCGCGCGGGCTGCGGCCGCGCGCCCCTCCGCGCCCGCCGCTCGGCGAATGTGGCGGACGAACCGACCGCGCCCACGCCGCCCGCGTCCCCGCGAAGATGGCGTCTCAGCCGCATGGTGCGCGGTCCTCTCGACACGCTTCTCTATCGATTCGCCTACTCGTTCATCCCCCCGCTGTGGAAGCTGCTGTTTCGCGTGAAGATCAGCGGGCGCGAGCACATTCCCGCCAGCGGAGCCGTGGTCCTGGCCTGCAACCATCGCTCCAATCTCGACCCGTTCTTTCTCGGCGTCTCGTTCCCCCGGCAGATCCACTTCATGGCCAAGGCCGAGTTGTGGAAGGTGAGACCGCTGGGCCGGTTGATCGACAGACTGGGCGCCATTTCCATCAGCAGGGGAACGGCCGACCGCCAGGCGGTCAAGAGAGCGCTCGAGGTGCTGGACGCGGGCGCTGTCCTGGGGATATTCCCGGAGGGTCACCGGCAGCGGCAGGGGCAAGTGGGTGACATCCATCCGGGAGTGACCCTGTTTTCGCTGCGGGAAGGGGTGGTCACGATTCCGGTGGTCATGGTAGGTACTGAGCGAGTGGTGCGCGGGCACATGCTCCGCTTCCCTCGCGTGCGCGTGATATTCGGACCCCCGCTCGAGCTCCCCGAGCAGGGCGTGCCCCGTTCGCAGAGGGCGCAGGTGGCCAGCGAGCGTCTTGCCGACGCTTTCCGCGGCCTTGTCTCCACCTCAGGGGAGAGAGGGTGAGCCCACTGGTCATCCGCGTCTCCGAGTGCGCCGGTTTCTGCTGGGGAGTGGAACGGGCGCTGGAGGTGGCACGCAAAGCCGCCGCTGAAGCTCCCGAGCCCATCAACACCCTGGGCCCGCTCATCCACAACCCCGGGGTGATCGCCGAACTGCAGAGTCGCGGGATCGGGATGATATCCCGTCCAGACGAGGCCACCGAGGGGACCGTCATCCTCAGATCGCACGGCGTCCCCAAAGAGATGAAGGAGTGGTTATGCGCCGCCGGCCTCCACGTGCTCGACGCCACCTGCCGTTTCGTCACTTCGGCACAGGAAAAGGCGGCCGACCTGAGGAGCCAAGGCTACTTGGTGATCATCCTGGGGGAGAGGGATCATCCTGAGGTGCTGGCCCTGCGCTCGTATGCCGGAGAAGAGTCGCTGGTGGCGGAGACGCCGGCCGATCTGCCGCAAGAGCTGCCCAGCCCTCGCGTCGGCATGGTAGTGCAGACCACGCAATCGCGGGAGCGGCTGTCCGAACTGGTGGCTTTCGTGGCTCCGCGGGCGCGGGAATTGCTCGTTCACAACACCATCTGCAGTGCCACCGAACAACGTCAGGCGGCTGCGATCGCCATGGCCCGGGACGTCGACGTGGTCATCGTCGTCGGAGGTAGGAACTCCGGCAACACCAGACGACTGGCCGAGCTATGCGCCGCCGAGCAACCGCGGACGTATCATGTCGAGTCGGCGGATGAGATCGACCCGATCTGGGTGCGGAACGCCCAGATAGTGGGTATCACCGCAGGCGCCTCGACTCCGCCGGAACAGATCGAGGCCGTGGCCCACCGACTGAGGGAGATCGAATCATGAACGCCTCCATACCGCGCGTGGCCATCATCGGCTACCCGAACGTGGGTAAGTCGACCCTCTTCAACCGCCTCACCGGCACACGAGAGGCAGTGGTCGCACCCGAGTCGGGCGTGACCCGCGACCGCAAGGAAGGGGAGGCCGACTGGAATGGCCGCACGTTCGTGGTGGTCGACACCGGTGGTATCGATCTACAAAGTGACGCAGCCCTTCGGCGATGATGTCCGCCGCCAAGCCCAGATCGCGGTGAGCGAGGCGGCCGTGGCCATCTTCCTGCTCGACGGCAAGGCCGGGATCGCTCCCCAAGATCATGAGATCGCTGCGTTGCTCAGACGCAGCGGGGTGCCGGTGTTGCTGGCCGTCAACAAACAGGACGTCCGCGTCGCTCGTGATAGCTTTCACGAGTACTGGGAGCTGGGCCTGGGGGAACCGATCGGCATTTCCGCCGAACACGGGCTGGGAGTGGGGGATCTGCTGGACGAAGTGGTCAAGGCGCTGCCGGTCGAAGAGGAAGCCGTGGAGACGGCGGCCCCCGTGCGCGTGGCCATCGTGGGCCGGCCGAACGTGGGCAAGAGTTCCCTGTTGAATGCGCTTCTTGGGGACCAGCGCACCATCGTGTCGTCGATTCCCGGCACCACCCGCGACGCCATCGACACCGACGTGCTGTTCGACGGGACCCCGATGACGCTTATCGATACCGCCGGCCTGCGCCGGCCCGGCAAGCGCACGACCACCGACGTCGAGTACTACAGCTCGCTGCGCGCGCTGAGAGCCCTGGAGCGCAGCGACGTCGCCCTGGTGGTGGTCGACGCGAGCGAGGGGCTGGTGGATCTCGACCTGCAGATCGCCTACGAGGCGCAGCGGGCCAAATGTGCTACTGCGATCCTATTCAACAAGTGGGATATCACTACACTCGATCTCGAGATGGCCACGGCTCGCATCAAGGCCAAGGTGCAGATGAAACCCCGGTGGCTGACCGTCTCGGCGCTCACCGGCCGGGGGATGGACCGTATCCTGCCCTTGGCTCGCGAGTTGCACGCGCAGTACAGCGGCCGCATCCCCACCGCCGAACTCAACCGCTGGCTGGAGGAGGTACGCTCCAGCCGTCCGCCCGGCCACCAAAGGGGTCAAAGCCATCAAGGCTTTCTACATGGTCCAGTACGAGACGAGCCCGCCCCGCTTCAAGATCATGGTGAACTCCCGGGCTCTGGTGAACAAGTCCTTCGCGTACTACCTGGAGAACCGGCTGCGAGAGGACTACGACTTCTGGGGCATCCCCCTGATCATCGACTTCGAGGGCAAGGAGGAAAGGTACTCGTGAGCACCGGCCTCGTGCTCGAAGGCGATCGGTCTGGTGGTGTTCGGCTATCTGGTGGGGTCGGTGTCGCCCAGCGTCTTTCTTGGCCGGCTCTTCAAGGGCCTCGACGTGCGCCGGCATGGCAGTGGCAACGCCGGCACCACCAACGCCTTCCGGGTCTTGGGCTCTCGACTGGGCCTCGCCGTGCTTTTCGCCGACCTCCTCAAGGGGGTCATCCCCGTGGTGCTGGCCCGGTATCTGAGCACTCCCCTGGTGACGGTGTTCGTGGCTTTCGCCTGCGTAGCCGGTCACAACTACTCGATCTTCTTGCGGGGCCGGGGCGGCAAGGGGGTGGCCACCGGCGCCGGGGCTGCCATGGGGATGATGCCCATCCCCATGGCCGTCCTCGTTGGCTTATACCTGGTGCTCTTCTTCAGCACTCGCATAGTCTCCATCGCCTCGATCGTCTGCACCATACTCCTCCCGGTGATGGCGGTGGTCTTTCGCCAGCCACTTCCGTACATCGTCGTCTGCTGTCTGATGTCGATCGTCGTGCTTTGGGCTCATCGGGGCAACTTCGCGAGGCTGTGGAGACGTGAGGAGCGTCGGGTCGTCTTCCCTTGGAACAAGCAGCCGTTCCGATCCGCCCGACTCGGGAGATCCGCAGATATCGTAGGCACAGCGTGCGCGACCTCATGGCTCGCCAGCCTCGCTCGGAGTCGCGCTAGCTAGCCCAGGGTGCGGCGCGCTATACTGAATCCTCGCGTCGGGACGTGGCGTAGCTTGGTAGCGCATCCGGCTGGGGGCCGGAAGGTCGCCGGTTCAAATCCGGCCGTCCCGACCTCTTGTTGTTGATTATCGGCCCATATGGGTACTACAGGTTTACCGCATCCTCAGTCACCTGCAGGAGGCCCTCGTGAAGGCAGTCGTCATGGCCGGCGGTCAGGGCACTCGTTTGCGGCCCTTGACCTCCAACCAGCCCAAGCCCATGGTGCCGGTGGTCAACAAGCCCACCATCCAGCACATCCTCGAGCTGGTGCAGCGGCATGGCATCAACGAAGTCGTCATGACCCTGGCCTTCTTGCCCCGGCTCATCCGCAACCACTTCGGCGACGGCAGCGCACTGGGCATGCACATCGACTACACGGTGGAAGAGACGCCGGCCGGCACGGCCGGGTCCATCCGCCTGGCCAAGGACCTTCTCGACGAGACCTTTCTGGTCATCAGCGGCGACGCTCTGACCGATTTCGACCTGACCAGCGTGGTCGCCTTCCACAAGCAGCGCCAGGCGATGATCACCATCGCCCTCAAGAGCGTCGACCAACCCCCTGGAGTTCGGAGTGGTCATCGTCGACGACGAGGGCCGAATCCAGCGCTTCCTGGAGAAGCCGGGCTGGGGCCAGGTCTTCTCCGATACGGTCAACACCGGCATCTACGTGATCGAGCCGGAGGTGTTCGATCACATCCCCGAGGGCCAACCGTACGACTTCAGTCACGATCTCTTCCCCAAGCTGTTCGACATGCACAAGCCGCTCTACGGGACGGTGTGCGACGGCTACTGGCAGGACATCGGCAGCCTGGAGCAGTATCTGCAGGCCAACCGCGACGCGCTCGACGGCAAGGTGCGGCTGACTCCGCCCGGGGTGAGGCTGCGGGGCAACGTCTGGGTGGGGCATGGCGCCGCTCTCGACAGCCTGGACGACGTGGAAGGACCGGCGGTGATCGGGGAGAACGTGCGCATCGAGCCCGGGGCCCGCATCCTGTCTCACACGGTCTTGGGCGACAACACGGTGGTGCGGGCCGGCGCGCAGGTGGGCGGATCGGTGCTGGGAGAGAACGTCTACTTGGCCTCCGGCGCGATAGTGAGTGGAGCCGTGCTCGGCAACGCGGTCGAGGTCCACGAGAACGCCCACATCGCCGAGGGAGCGGTCATCGGCGACCGCTCGGTCATCGGCCGCAACGCCGTGGTGGCCAACAACGTCAAGATCTACCCCTTCAAGAACATCGAACCCGGTTCGACCGTGCGGTCGTCCATCGTCTGGGAGACGAGGGGGCCGAGCACGCTCTTCGGGCGCAACGGCGTCCGCGGCCTGGCCAACGTGGACTTGACCCCCGAGATGGCCATGCGCCTGGCCATGTCGTACGGGACTCTCGTCGGCAAAGACACCTACGTGACCACCAGCCGGGACACCCACCAGGCCTGCCGGGTCTTCAAGCGAGCCATCATCAGCGGCCTCAACTCCACCGGGGTGAACGTGCGCGACCTCACCATGGCCCCACTGGCGGTCAATCGCTTCGATATCAAGAGCGGCAATGCGATCGGAGGCATACACGTGCAGATGAGCCTGGAGAATCCCGAGCAGATCGAGATCCTCTTCTCGGAGTCGCCCGGTGTCCCTCTGGACGGCAAGCGAGAGCGGGCCATCGAGAACCACTACTTCCGCGAGGACTTCCGGCGCGCCGCCTTCGAGGAGATGGGCCAGGTCGTCTATCCGCCTCGGGTGATCGAGACCTACACCACCTCGCTCCTCGACAACTGGAACACGGTCGCCATCCGGGGACGGCAGCCCCGCCTGGTGCTGGACTACTCCTCGTCGGCGCCGGCCTTCTTCTTCTCGGCCACCCTCGACAAGCTCGGGGTGGAGACGGTCGCGCTCAACACGTTCTCGCGCGTCCGCTCGCGCTTCACGCTGGCCGAGAGCCTGCCCGCCGCGGCCGCCCGAGTCGGAGAGATGGTCCGGGCCATGGAGGCCGATCTGGGAGCCATTCTCGATCCGGGAGCCGAGTATCTCTACGTGGTCGACGAGAAGGGCGACCTGGTGCCCGACTCGGCCCTGCTGCTTCTGCTGCTGCAGCACGCCGCGCGAGAGGCCGGCTCGGGGTTGCGGCCCTGCCGTTGCATGCCACCCGCCTCGGCGAGCAGGTGGTCGCCTCCACCGGCGTCACCATCCGCCGCACCAAGTACTCGAAGGCCGCGCTGATGACGGAGGCCGCCCGACCGAACACCGTGTTCGCGGCCAGCGTCGACGGCGGCTACATCTATCCTCCGGTCCTGCCGTCCATGGATGGCCTCTACGCCCTGGGAAAGGTGCTGGAGCTGGTCTCAACCTCCGATGCGCCCTTGTCGCAACTGGTGGCACGGATCCCGGTGGCGCATGTGGCCCATCTGGACTCCGAGTGCCCCTGGGAGCTGAAGGGCACCGTCATGCGTCGCATGACGGAGAAACTGCACGAGGGACGAGTCTCTCTGGTGGACGGGATCAAGGTCTTCCTCGACCACTCCGAGTGGGCTCTGGTGCTTCCCGACGCCGAGGAGCCGCTGTTCCATGTCTACGCGGAAGCCGGCGACGACAACAGCGCCATGGAACTGGCCGAGAACTACAGGGACATCCTCGACGCGGTCATCGCGGAGGGACGCTCGGCCTAGGACTGAGCGCTCTTGGCGATGACCTGCTTGCAGACGGTCTTGAGGGTCTCGAAGACGCCCACTCCGGTCAGGGCGCATGCTTCGACCACCGGAGAACCCGTGTGGTTGAGCAGCTCGCTCAGGTCGCTCACCGAGAAGATGGAGCCGAGGTCGCGCTTGTTCATCTGCAGGACGATGCCCAGCTTGCTGAGATCTTCACCCTGGGACATGAGGTTGTCCCAGAGGTTGAGGTAGCTGTCCACGTTCTCGTCCAGCCGCGACACCTGGCTGTCGACCACGAAGACGACACCGTCGACGCCCTGCAGGACCAGCTTCCGAGAGGCGTTGTAGAAGGACTGTCCCGGGACGGTGTAGAGATGGAACCGCGTGCGCAGCCCTTTGACCGTGCCCAGCGAAAGGGGCAGGAAGTCGAAGTAGAGAGTCCGTTCTTCCTCGGTGGCGATGCTCACCAGCCGGCCTCGGGCCGCAGGGTTCACGCGGCGGTGGATGTACTGGATGTTGGTGGTCTTGCCGCAGAGACCGCAGCCGTAGTAGACGATCTTGTAGTTGATCTCTCGTGCCGCCAGGTTGATCAGTGCCACGTGCAGCCCCCGTCACTCTCGCTCGGGAACAGCCGTCGATGCCGTCCGCCTCGCGAGTATCCGTCGATGACCGTCCCCATCTTCGGCAGGTTCGAAAATCGGCTTGAGCACCTCGAGAGCTCTGCTCGTGTAGAGACGCACCCTGCCCACCTGGGTTCCTCTCCCGAAAGTGATGAGCAACAGGATCTGGTCGGTCACCTGAATGACATGGAGATTGGATTCCTTGCCCTCGTGGAATAGGAGGGTGAACTCGCTCTCGCTCAGCACTTCGGCCAGTTGCCGGGTGGCCGCGAATGAACCGGCGGCCAGCGCAGCCAGCGAAAGGGTGTCGGATTGCACGTCTGGGGGATAGGTTGTGATCGGTTGCCCGCTGGTCGATATGAGCGCGACGAACTTGGAACCGGAAGCTCGCTGTAGCTTCGCGAGAACGCCATCTATCAGCTGCATCTGCTCGTCACTGATGATCAGGTCTCTGCGGCGTGCCACGAGCCACTCCCCTTGTGCTCAAGTCTGCCTTCAGAGTATACAAGGCAGCAGCGCGGACCGCGCGACCGTGGAGCGGCCGAGCGATGAAAACCGCTGTGCTATCATGACCGCCAGCCGATTCTGGCAAGAAAGGAGCGCATGTGAACCCTAAGAACCTCAAATACCACAGGGAGCACGACTGGGCCCGGGTAGAGGGTGACACCGCGGTCTTCGGTCTCACCAGCTACGCCCAGGAGACACTCGGTGACATCGTCTTCATCGAGCTCCCCGAGGTAGGCGCGGACGTCACCGCCGGGACGCCTTACGCAGAGGTCGAGTCGGTGAAGGCGGTTTCCGATGTGTATGCTCCGTTGAGCGGCTCGGTGATCGAAGTGAACGACGAGGTCGTCGACGCACCTGAGTTGATCAATGAGAGCCCCTACGAGACCGGGTGGCTCATCAAGGTGCGGCTGACCGACCCCGCTGAGGTCGATGATCTGATGACCGCCGAGGAGTACGACGATCTGCTGGCCGAAGAAGAGTAGCGACTGAATACCTCTACCTTAGGTTGAAGGTTTTGCGTGCAAGGGCTATAGTGAAGGTGTGGATGCCTTGGACGACACCTGTTTTGAGCGCTTGGTCAATGTCCAGTCGTACAGCGACGAGGAGCTGAAGGAACTCGCCCGCGCAACTGGCGGACCAAGAGGCAGAACTTTCCAAACAAAGACGCCTGCTCCACGGTGAGATAGACATCTTGAAGGCTGAGATGGTGCGGCGCCTTCGCGACAAGCACAGCGCCGGCCGGAGCTTGGTCAGTGATGGGGATGTGGAAGCTCTCACCGACATTCTGAGCGGCCGCTCCCTGGGTGGCGCCTCGGCAGCGGAGAAGTAGAGCGCCATGACTGACGATATTGAGCCGGTCGTTCGCGGCATCCAGAAGAGATTCCGCGACCTCTCCGTCGATGTGCGGGAGGAGAGAGTCATCCGATACATCGTCAAGCAGGTCGGCCTCGGGCGACATGTCGACGCCATCATGGCCGACGCCTACTTGGCCGCTCATACCAGTGATGCGACCCGCGCAAGCATGCTGGAGCATCCGGCCGTTCTCAAGGCCATTGAAGAAGAGATAAGGCAGCAGTTCGCCGGCTACAGCTCGGTGACGGGCTCCGCGGAGGCCGGCGCGGTGGATTCGCGGGAAGAGACGGCGCCACAGTGACTAGTTGCCCTACATGCAGTTTTGAGAATACTGAGGACTCCATTTTCTGCCGGCGCTGTGGTAGTCGGGTAGCGCTGGCGGACCTTGCCGAGACGACGATCACGTATGCAATCGGTGAGCGCGAGGAGGCCGAGGCCGACCTCGTGGAGCGCGACGGCCCCCGCGAAGGGACTGTGCTGCTCATACGCTCTGGCGGAGGGAGGGAAGGGGAGACGATCGCCTTCAACAGCGACGTTCTCACCATCGGTCGGAGCCCGCAAAGCGACCTGTTTCTGGACGACGTGACGGTCTCGCGGCATCACGCACGCGTGATACGCGACGACAGCGGCTATCTGGTGGAAGACCTCAACAGTCTGAACGGCACGTACGTCAATCGCAAGCGCATCGAGCGAGACCGCTTGTCCGATGGCGACGAGCTACAGATTGGCAAGTTCAAGCTGGCCTTTCTCGAACCGAATGGCGGCACGTAGCCACAGCCATGAACGAACCCGGGGGAATCTCTGATCCGGATGGTCGTGAGAGTTCGGCTGGGAGGTCCGATCGGCTGTTGACCATCGGCCAAGTGGTCGATCAGTTGCGGGTGGATTTTGCCGATCTCAGTATCACCAAGGTTCGCTATCTCGAGGATCGCGGGTTGCTTTCGCCGGTCAGGACCCCCGGCCGCTATCGCAAGTACACCGCCGCTGATGTCAGGCGGCTGCGCACGATCTTGACTCTTCAGCGCGACGAGTACTTGCCCCTCGACGTCATACAGCAGCGCGTGGATCTGGGCACAGCCTCCGTTCTTGACCAGCCTCTCACCTCAGCGACTACGCCGCTTCGCCCCACCAGGCGACTCAAACGGGAGGAGCCCGTCTACACGTGGGCAGAGGCTTGCGAGGCGGCAGGGGTGGAGGAGCAGTTCCTTCGCATGCTCGTCGAATATCGGATGATCGACCGACCCGCTCAGGCCGGTCCCGCCCTCACAGAGAGCGACCTGGAGATCGCCCGCATATGCCACCTCCTGGCCCGTTTCGGTGTGGAGCCGCGCAACCTGCGGCTCCTCGGCTCGTCGATAGAACGAGAGGCCTCGCTCCTCGAGCAGGTGGCCACTCCGTCTTTGCGTTCCACTCACCCCGACAAGCGCGAATACGGTGAGAAGATACTGGAAGACCTGGGCGCGCTTCTCTCGAGGTTGCTCCGCCTTCTTCTCTACAAGGAGTTGCGGAAGCTTCTCTGACCGGGGTGGCTACGCAGCCGCCGCCGCTCTGCCGGACCAACGCGCCTTGTCCCACCAAGGAGAAACATGGAACTCGACAGCTTCATCCGCCATATTCCCGGTTTTCCCAAGGAAGGCATCTTGTTTCACGACATCATGCCAATGCTTCAGGACGCGAAAGCTTTGCGCTATGCGGTCGACCAACTGGCCGACTTCGGCAAGGGCCGGAAGGTCGACCTGATACTTGGCGCCGAGGCGCGGGGGTTCATACTGGGAGCCGCGCTCGCCTACGCCATGAGTGTAGGTTTTGCCGCGGCGCGCAAGCCCGGAAAACTGCCGTGGAAAGTCACCCGGTGTGAGTACGACCTCGAGTACGGGACCGACGTACTGGAGATGCACGCCGACGCCATCAAGCCCGGACAGAGGGTGCTTATCCACGACGACTTGCTTGCCACGGGAGGAACCGCTCAGGCCAAGATCCAACTTGTGGAAGAGGCCGGCGGGATCGTGGTCGGACTCGCGTTCATCATCGAGCTGACCGAACTGCGGGGGAGAGACCGCTGCAGGGCTACGACATCTTCAGTCTGCTGCGATACGACGTCTGACTTGACATGATCGTACTTTACATAATGCACATTATCATGCATTGCCACGGTGCTACGTGGCGGCGACACGACAATGCGGAGACGACTGACCACGATTGACCCGCCGACATCGGGACCCCGCTAGAGCCCCGATGCTCCTGGCCCCGATACTCCGCTACTTGACCAGGTTCATCATGTTGAACATGGGCAGGTACATGGAGATGACGATGAGGCCCACCAGACCGCCTACGAACATCATCATCACCGGCTCGATGATGGAGGTCAGTGACTTGACGGCAGCCTCGACTTCGTCCTCGTAGAAGTCGGCGATCTTGTTGAGCATCGCGTCCAGCGCCCCGGTTTCTTCTCCGATGGAGATCATGTGCGTCACCATCGGAGGAAACACGGCTACTCGGGAAAGCGGTTTGGCGATGGTCTCGCCGCCGCGCACGCTCTCCCTGACGTCCACCATGGACTCTTCGATGACGGTGTTGCCCGCGGTCTTTCCGGTGATCTCGATGGCCTGCAGGATGGGAACGCCGGAGCCCACCAAGGTCGCCAGGGTACGACTGAAACGGGCCACCGCGATCTTCTGGATGACCGGTCCCAGTTTCATGGGCAGCTTCAGCTTCAAGCGGTCCCAGCCTCGCCGGCCCTGCTCTGTGTTCTTGAGCCGCACCAGCCCCCACACCACCAGGATGATCACTGGGAAGAGGATGAACCAGTAGCCCTTGAGCAGGTTGCTGATGCCCATCATCAGCCTGGTAAGACTCGGAAGTTGACCCCCGAGGTCGTTGTACATGCTGGCGAAGATGGGGATGATGAAGAGGAGCATGCCGATCATCACCAGGATCGCAAACGCGGCGATGAGGATCGGGTACGTCATGGCCGACTTGATCGACCGACGCAGACTGTCGTCCTTCTCCAGCTGGGTGGCCAGCCGATTCAGGGTCTGATCCAGGGCGCCGCCTGCCTCACCGGCCCGCACCATGGCCACGTACAAACGGTCGAAGGCGACAGGATGCTTGGCCATGGCATCCGATAGGGGCATCCCAGCCTCGACGTCTTCACGCACCGCCTTGACGATCTTCCTGAGCCGCGAGTTCTCGGTCTGCTCTTCAAGAACGTACAGCGCCCGCAGCACGGCGAGACCGGCATTGATCATCGTCGCGAACTGGCGGGCGAACACGGCTTTGTCACGCGCTTTGATGCGCGTCGAGGCCTCGAGCATCTCCTTGAAGTCGGGCAGGCTCCGCTTCTCTTCCAGGCTTAGGACTGTGAAGCCCTTGCGCCGAAGTTCGGCTACCACCGCAGCCTTGTTCGCGCCGGCCAATTCCCCCGAGAACGAGCCGCCCCGGTCCCGCTTAGCTGTGTAGGTATAGTTTGCCACGTCGCCCTAGCTCCTCGGTCGGTGTCCCATTTCCTCTAGCGATCCTCGCGCAGCCATGCTTCACTTCTTCTATCGGTCCTAGACCGCAAACGCTGAAGTGCCCGCGGTGCCTCAAGCTGCCCCCGTAAGCAGGAGACGCTCCAGATCCTCCGGCCCGGACGAACGCCGCATTGCCAACTCCCTCGTGATCTGACCACGGCGCACCAGGTCGGCCAGAGAAGAGTTCATCGTCTGCATTCCCTGCTGGGCCCCGGTCTGCATGACCGTGTACAGCTGGTGGGTCTTACCTTCGCGGATCAGGTTCCGAACGGCCGGCGTCGAGATCAGCACCTCGCACGCGGCCACCCTCCCCTCCCGCCGGCCTTCGGCAGCAGTTGTTGAGTGAGCACTCCCTCCAGGGTCGCGGCGATCTGCACCCGGATCTGCTACTGCTGATGCGGCGGGAACACGTCGATCATCCTGTCGATAGTCTGCGGGCAGTCCTGAGTGTGGAGCGTGGCGAAGACCAGGTGTCCCGTCTCGGCAGCGGTCAACGCGATCTGGATCGTCTCCAGATCACGCATCTCGCCGATGAGGATGATGTCTGGGTCCTGGCGCAGCGCTGAACGAAGAGCGGCTGGAAAGGCCTTCGTGTCTGTGCCCACTTCCCTCTGGTTCACCACGCAACGCTTGTGGTGATGAAGGAACTCGATGGGATCCTCGATGGTGACGATGTGATCCGCACGTTTCTCGTTGATCTCATCGATGATGGCGGCCAGGGTGGTGGACTTGCCCGACCCGGTCGGGCCGGTCACCAGGACGAAGCCCCGAGGCTTGTGGCAGAAGGAGTGTACGACCTTGGGCAGCCCCAACTCTTCGACCGTCTTGATGGCCACCGGCACCAACCGGAATGCCGCACCCAGGGTCCCCCGCTGGAAGTACGCGTTCACACGGAACCGCCCCTGCCCAAACAGCGAGTACGAGAAATCGACCTCCCAGTCGGTCTCAAGCTTCTGGCGCTGGTCTTGGGTGAGGATGCTGTAGATCAGTTCTCGCGCCTCGTTGGCGACAGAACGGGATAGTCCATGCCGAGCAGATGCCCGTCGACACGCACCATCGGCGGCACACCGACCGCCAAATGCAGGTCGGATGCGTCTTGGTTTATCACTTCTTTGAGGATTTCAGCCATGTCCATGTGGCTACCGCCCCTTACGCAACGTGGTTCCCAGAGCCTACACGATGACCCGCGCGATCTCCTCGATGCTCGTTACCCCTTGCAGCACCCGCTCGAGACCGTCCTCGCGGAGAGTGACCATTCCCTCGGCGCTGGCCACTCGCCCTATCTCATCGGCACTCTTGCGCTCGACGATGAGCCTCTCTATGGCCTCGCTCACCGGCATGATCTCGTAGATGCCGAGACGTCCCTTGTAGCCGGTCTTGTTACAGCGGCTGCAGCCCACAGGCCGATTCAGCGTGATCTCACTCCATCGGTCCATCGCCTCCTGAGGAAACTCGAGGCGCTGCAGCATCTCCTGAGTGGCTGGATACGGTTCGCGGCAGTGCTCGCACAGCTTCCTCACCAGCCGCTGGGCGATGACACAGTCAACCGCCGAGGCGGTCAGAAATGGTTCGACCCCCATCTCGGTGAGCCGCGTGAGCGCACCGGGCGCATCGTTGGTGTGCAGCGTGGAAAGCACCAGGTGGCCCGTCAAGGCCGATTCGATGGCGATCTGAGCGGTCTCCCTGTCACGTATCTCCCCCACCATGATGATGTCCGGGTCGCAGCGGAGGATGGAACGGAGGCCGGAGGCGAACGTGAGACCCGCCTTCGGGTTGATCTGCACCTGGTTGATGCCGGCCAGGCGATACTCCACCGGGTCCTCGACCGTGATGATGTTCTTCTCCGAGGTGTTGAGGATGTTGAGAGTGCCGTAGAGGGTGGTCGACTTTCCCGAGCCGGTCGGCCCGGTGACGAGCACCGCTCCGTAGGGTTTGGTGAACGAGCGCTGATACCGGGCCAACGCCCCGTCGGAGAAGCCGAGGTCTTCGAGACGGAGCATGACGTTCGACCGGTCGAGCAAGCGGATGACGATCTTCTCGCCGTACACGGTCGGAAGAGAAGCCACCCTCATGTCGATGGGCCTACCCCCGACCGTGAGGCCGATGCGGCCGTCCTGTGGGATCCGCCGTTCGGCGATGTCGAGATCGGCCATGATCTTGAGGCGCGACACCACCCCGGCCTGCAACCGCTTGGGGATGGTCATGGTCTCGTGAAGCACCCCGTCGTGGCGGAACCGGACGAGCATATCCTTGGCTTGCGGCTCGAAGTGGACGTCGGACGCGCCCTCGTCGGCCGCTCGGGCCAGCACCCCGTTGACGAGCTTGACGACCGGCGCCGCGTCGACCTGTTCCCTGATGTCCCGCATCTCATCGGGGCCGGACTCCTCCTTCCCCTCAGATGACCCGCGTCTCAAGCTGTTCGGAGATCTGATCGTCTGACCGCCTCATCTTGGTCAGCATCTCGACGATGTCCTCGGCACTGGCGATGGCGGGCTCGATATCGAAGCCGGTGAGGATCCTCAGGTCGTCGATGGCGACGATGTTCGAAGGATCAGCCATGGCCACAAGAAGGGTGTGCTCGTCGACGAAGCTGACCGGGACGGCCGAATACCGGCGGGCATCTTTCTCCGAGACAAGCGCAGTGGCGATCGGGTCCACCCGGGTTTCGCCCAGGTCGAGGTACTTGAGACCCAGACGCCGGGCCAAGGCCTCCATGAGATTGCGCTTGGTCACCCAGCCCTTGGCCAGAGCGATGTCACCTATGCGCTGATGAGAGACCCGTTGTTCGACCAGGACCTCGTCGACCTGCTCCTGGGTGAGGACGCCCATTTCGACGAGCACATCGCCGGTGCGTTTGCCCGCCAGTTTGCGCTGTAGACTCTCTTCCCTGGCCGCCTGCATGGATCGCGCTTCACCTCTCCCAGAGGTCAAGACTCTTGCGCATGGTCTCTAATCGGTGGCTCAAGGCCGGTCCACAGGCGGTACGAACTGGCCGCCTGCATCACAAGCATCTCCCTGCCGTCGAGGACCGCGGCTCCCTTCGCCTTGGCCGCAGCCACCAACGCCGTGGGGCGCGGTCCGTAGACTACGTCCATCACCACCTGGTGACTGTCGATGATATCGACAGGAAGAGCCGACTCCTTGACCGAAGCTTCCGAGACCGACAGAAGTGGCGTTCACGAGCAGATCCGCGGCCCGGACCCTCGCGGTCAGATCCTCGTCGGCCACCGCCTCGCAGACCGACCGTCCCCAGCCGGAGGCCGCTTCGCAGAGAGCTTGCGCCCGCTCGAATGTGCGGTTATGCACCCAGATCTCGGCCGCGCCTTCTTCGCTGAGGGCTGCCACGATCGCCCGGGCCGCGCCACCCGCGCCGGCGACCAGACAGCGGAGCCCCTGCGCGCCGCCCGGCAGAAGAGAACGCAGCGCCGACAGGAAGCCGGCCACGTCGGTGTTGTACCCGCAAAGCCTGCCCCGATCGTTGACGACGGTGTTCACTGCTCCGATGCGGGCCGCCAGAGGGTCGATCATATCCAGGAGCTCTACGACCCTCTCCTTGTGAGGGACGGTGATGTTGACCCCCCGCATTCCAAGAGACCTCAAGCCCTCGACGGCGGAGGCCAACCGCTCGGGAAGCACGTCGAACGCGAGATAGACCATGTCCACGCCCTGGGCTTTGAAGGCGGCGTTGTGCATTCGCGGGGAGAGTGAGTGCCCGACGGGATGCCCAAACACTCCTACCAGGCCGGTCTGGCCCGTGATCTCGAAGTGTTGCGCTTCCATCGGACCTCACCTCCAGGCGTGATCTGTACCGTAGTCGCGCAGCTCTACGCGCCCCAGACGGATGCGCTGCCGGACCTACGTACGAGGTTGGCGCGGCTTTGCCGGTCTCTTCCTATTGCGCCGGCGCGTTCTTCTTGGCCTGGAGGAACTCCTCGTAGGAGGCGGTGAAGAAATGATGGCCGTCGGTGTCGCTGAGGACATAGTAGAGGTAGTCGACCGCGGCCGGTTCCAACGCCGCACGCAGGGCGGCCACGCCCGGATTGGCGATGGGGGTAGGCGGAAGACCCTTGACTATCCGGGTGTTGTAGGGCGAATCGACCTCGAGGTCCTCGGTTGTCAGCGGGCCCGTCCACTTGTCGACCGCATAGCGCACGGTGGCGTCGACACCGAGGGTCATGTCCTTCTTGAGCCGATTGTAGATCACAGCCGCCACCTTGGCTCTCTCGCTGGCGATGCTGGCTTCCTTCTCGATCAACGAGGCCACGATGACGATCTGATATGGGGTCAGCCCAAGAGCGTCGACTTGCTCCAAGGAAGGGAGGCCGTCTTCGCGGCAAAAGCCGCCAGTTGGGCGCCGATGACTTCAGTGGCCCCGTCGCCCTTCAGGAGATAGTAGGTGCTGGGAAACAGCAGCCCCTCAAGTGTGGTCACCTTGGGGACCGCGCCTCCCGACCTTGGGCACGACGAACTTCGCCGGCTGTCCGCTCAACTGCAGATAGGACTCGCCCGGGACAGTGCCTTCTTCGGTCAATAGGGCCGCTACCTGGCTGGCCGCCATGCCCTCAGGGATGGTCAATTTGAAACTGACGGAACCCTGGCCTTGCTCGAGCATGTCCACCACCTTGAGCAACTCCTGGCCCAGGCTGAACTGATAGATGCCTGGACGGAGTTTGCTCTCGCTTCCCCGAGACTTCACCAGGTCGACAAATGCTGCCGACGATTCGATCACTCCCTGCTCCTCCAGAAGGGTACCGACCTGGGTCGCCGTTGTGCCTGGGCTGATAACCACTTCCACCGTGGCACCTCGGGCAGCCTCGGTTGTGCTGGTCGAGGACCGCCCCTCGACCCAATGTACTCCTCTGTCGACAACGGCGCCTATGAGAGCGAGGCAGCCGAAGAAGACGCCGACGATGAGAATCCGACTGAGCCAGCGCCTCGGCCGACGCCCGCTGGGACCCAGTGATCCACGCTTGCGGGCGGGCTCCGTATACCACGGGTCTATCGGATCATGCGGGGATCGCTCGGACGAACCGGCCGGTATCTGCTGTCCCTTGGTGTCGTTCACGTGTCTCCTCGGGTGCTCGCGCGAGAGTCCAGATAACCCTGCAACATGTAGCAGGCCGCAACGGCGTCTTGCGAGACAGTCCGCGACCTTCCCCTCTTCCGCCAGTTTGGAGGTAAACCGTTCGTCCCAAGTAACGACGTGGATGCCGGCCCGCTCCTCCAGAATGGCCACGAAAGCGAGCACGCTCTCTACCTGGCGATTCGTCCCCCCAGCCAATGGTCGTGGCAGCCCAACCACGATCTCCCCCACCTCTTGTTCTCTGGCCACTTCCATTATCCTTAGAAGCAGTCGTTCCTCATCTCGCTCCTCCACCACTTCCAGTGGCGAGCAGGTCAATCCATACGGATCCGACAACGCCAGCCCGGTCCTCCGCCGACCTAAGTCTACCCCGAGCACACGCACTCATCCACCCAGTCCGGCCAACACCGCTTGGCGCGCCGCCGCCAGGGCTTCACCAAGCTTCGTGGGGTCGCCTCCGCCCCCGCGGCCCAGTTGAGCGGTCCCTCCTCCCCCGCCCTCGAACTCTCGGGCCGAGATCTGCACTACCCGGCCTGCATCGACTCCGCTGATCCCCGGACTGACGCTCACCACAAGGGCTGCCTTACCCTGGAGGTCGGCTCCCAGGGCGACCACACCAGGCTGGATGCGATCGCGGACCTGGTCGACCAGCGAAAGCAGGTGTTCCATATCGCGCGCCTCAACGACGCCGGCTACCAAAGAGACTCCGTCACGCTGCTCGGCGCTATCGGCAAGAGACGCGACGACATCGCGCACCGTCTCGGCAAGATAGCCCCTGACTTCCGCCTCCAAGGTCCCCAGTCGCTTCTGCAGCTTTGCAAGTGGCAGCAACGGCCTGGTCTTCGCTGCTGTCGAGGGCAGCGGCTATTCCTGCCACCAGAGCGTCGCGCTCCCGGTAGTAGGCCACGGCCGCTCGGCCGGAGACCGCCTCTATCCGGCGTACGTTCGCCCCCACACTCCCCTCAGAGAGGATCTTGAAGATGCCCAACTCGCTGGTGGAACCGACGTGGGTACCTCCACAGAGTTCGCGGCTGAAATCGTCGATCTCGACCACCCGCACGAACTCCCCGTATTTCTCGCCAAACAGAGCCACCGCTCCCAGATCCCGAGCGTGCTCGAGGCTGGTTGTGAAGGTGCGCACAGGATGATTCTCCACGATCCGCCGGTTGACAAGCTCTTCGATCTCCATCAGTCGCTTCGGGCCAAGAGGTTCGTGGTAGGCGAAATCGAAGCGAAACTTGTCCGCCCGCACTGAAGACCCGGCCTGGGTGACATCCTTGCCCAAGCGCGCGCGCAGAGCGTAGTGAAGAAGGTGGGTAGCCGTGTGATTGGCGGCGACGTCGTGCCGGTGGGTCGAGGACAGCACCGCCTTCACCCGGGTATTCGCCTCGATCCGCCCGTCCACGAAGCGAGCGATGATGACCTGGACCTGCCCGTGCTGCTGCACGTCGAGCACTTCGGCCTTGCCTGTGTCTGACTCTATGAGACCGGTATCGGCGGTCTGACCTCCCATCTCGGCATAGAAGGGGCTCTCACGCAGCGCCAGCATCACCCGGCCGTCTTCAAGAGCCTCGACGTTCTCCACCACCGTGTAGAGGTCCTCGCGCTCGTAGCCCTTGAACTCCGTCGGATGAACAGTCTCACGGGCAAACCGACCAACCACGTCCTGGAAGTCGTCTCCGCCCTTCTGCGCCTGGCGGGCCCGCTTGCGCTGCTCGTCCATGGCCGCCTCGAACTGGCCTAGGTCGAGAGCTGAGACCCCGCTCTTCGACGATCTCCCGCGTCACTTCCACTGGGAAGCCGTACGTGTCGTGGAGCTGAAAAGCCACACTCGCCGGGAAACGACCCGGGTGCCCTCTTCCTCCGCCTGGGAGATCGCCTCTTCCACCAGCACCAGGCCCTGGTCCAGGGTACGGTTGAAACGCTCCTCCTCTGAATGCACCACGCGCAGGATGGTGTCGCGACGCTCTACGAGCTCGGGGTAGGCGCCACCCATGAGTTCGATGGTCCGCTCTGCGAACCGGCGGAGGAACGGCGGCTCCATGCCGGCCGAGCGACTGAAGCGCGCCGCGCGCCGGATGACGCGACGGAGCACGTACCCGCGGCCCTCATTGCTGGGCAGGACCCCATCGGCCACCAGAAACGCCATGGCCCGCGAGTGATCGGCCAGCACCCGAAGAGCCACGTCGACCTTCTCGTCGTCGCCGAAACGCTTGGCGGCGATCTCTTCTCCCAACTCGACCAACGGCTTGAACAAGATCGGTGAGAAAGACGGAGGCGACCCCCTGCTTGAGGGCGGCCACCCGTTCCAGTCCCATCCCGGTGTCGATGTTCTGGGCAGGGAGAGGTGACAGGAGCTGGTTCTCGTCCATGTTGTAGCCGGTGAACACCAGGTTCCAGTACTCGACGAAACGGTCGCAGTCACAGCCCGGCCGGCACTGCGGGTCGGCGCAGCCATACTCCGGCCCGCGATCGTAGTACAGCTCGGAGCAGGGTCCGCACGGTCCGGTAGCTCCGACCGGGCCCCAGAAGTTCGCGCTGCGAGGCAGTCCCACCATGCGCTCCCGGGGCACTCCCACGGCATCCCAGAACCCCACTGCTTCGTGGTCGGGCTCGATCGCGTCGTCGCCCTCGAAGTACGAGATCCATATTCGCTTCGCCTCCAGCTCCAAGAAAGTCGAGGGAAAAGTCCCAGGCGAAGCGGATGGCCCCTTCTTTGAAGTAGTCGCCCACCGAGAAGTTGCCCAGCATCTCGAAGAAGGTGCAGTGGCGGGCCGTGAGACCGACCCGGTCGATGTCGGAGGTACGGAAGCACTTCTGGACGCTCGCCAGGCGCCTGCTGGGCGGATCGGCCAGTCCCATGAAGTAGGGCTTGAACTGCTGCATCCCCGCGGTGGTGAGCAGCACCGACGGATCCTTGTAGGGCACCAGCGAGGAGCTCGGCACCAGCAGGTGGTCCCGTTCCACGAAGTAGTCCAAATACATCTTCCGCAGTTCAGCCGTCTTCACGGATCAGACCTCGTCTCTCTCCCTGGCAGCCTTCACCAGGGACTCCTCCTCCGCCATGAACTGGCGCAGATTGTCGATGGATCTTCTGATGAGCCGCGACACGTGCATCTGGGAGATGCCAATACGCGCGGCCACCTGAGTCTGGGTCATGCCCTCGAAGAACCGCAGGTGCAAGGATGAGCCGCTCGCGAGGATCGAGGCGCCCCATGGCCGGCGCGAGCACCCGCCGCTGCTCGAAGATCTCGTAGGCCTCCTCATCTGCGCCCAGGCAATCGAGGAGTTCGAGCGACTCGTCGTCGTCGCTGGCCCCGCCCGAGAAGATCGACACGGAGCTGTACGCCCGCCCGCTCTCGAGAGCCTCGACCACTTCTTCCTCGCTCACCCGGGTCGCGGCCGCCAATTCGGCGATGGTCGGAGAGCGCCGCAACTCCACCGTCAGTTGCTCGGTCACCCGGTTCAGGCGAACGTTCAGATCCTGCAGGGCCCGCGGCACCTTGACCGCCCAGCCCTTGTCCCGAAAATAGCGCTTGATCTCTCCCAGGATGGTAGGAGTGGCATACGTGGAGAGCTCGACTCCTCTCTCCAGATCGAAGCGATCGATGGCCTTGATGAGCCCGATCGATCCCACCTGGATGAGATCCTCAACAGGCTGACCGCGGGAGGCGAAGCGCCGGGCCAGGCTCTTGACCAGAGGCAGGTAGCGGGTGATGAGTTCCTCACGGGCGAGCGCGTCCCTGCTGATCGCGCACGCGGACCAGAAGCTCCCGTTCGGAAGACGCTCAGCCTCTCCCGTAGCGGACCGAACCTGCCGCTGATCGAGTCTGCCCTCGTCCTGGCTCCAATCCCGGCACCTACGACGTCCGCTTGTCCATTTCGACCGAGAACGAGCCGGCAGTCGCATCCAGCACCCGGTAGCCATCGACCAGAGAGTCCAGCAGCACCCGCACGTCGAGCAGGCAACCCTCGCACGGCCGGAACGCATCAGTAGCGAGAAGGGCGGCCCTGACGCTCTGGTTGCGGAGACCATCCAGGCGCAACCTCAGTCCACCCTCGACGGCGGATATCTCCAGGACGACGTCGCCTTCTCCTTCGGGCTCTTCGGCCAGCAATGTTTCGACCGCCAACTGGATGTCGTCGAGTCGGTCCACGGGAAGGTCGTGGCGAGAAGCGAAACCGCTGATGAACACGCGCAGTAGCGGCAGCGCGCCTTCGCCGCCAGCCGTGCGCAGGACTACGATGTCCGGAGAATCACTCACCTCGTGCGGGGCCGGCGCCCCTAGTGGGGCTGGGTAGCGTCCCGAAGATGTTCTTCGATCTCGGTCTGCTTTTCGTGGTAAGCCTCCCGGCCTCGCTCAATCGCCTGGTCGGCCCGTCCACGGAGATCTGCGAACAGCCTCTGCGCTTCAGCAGGAACATCGGTCAACGCCTCGGGCAGGCTCTTGCCCGTCTCTTGAGACACCCGGTAGGCCAAGAGCAGCGCCCCGCCTATGGCTGCACCTGCAGCAAGAACGACCAGAGAACGACACGTGCCCATCAGCCCTCCTTCCTTCTCCCGGTCAGGAACGACGTTATCCCTTCGGTCACCCCAGCTGCGATACCCGCGACCTTCTTCATCGGCTTCGCCACTGCGTTGTGAACCGCGGTGGTGGTTTGCTCAGCAGTCTTGACTATTTCGGCCACCGAACCGGTGATCTGGTCGATCTTGCTGAGTTCGGAGTTGACGCCGTCGAGAGTCGCCTCGACCCGAGTCAGCAGGGGGATGACCTGCGTGTTGGCGTCGGTGAGTATGTTGGTCAGGCGGCGGAAGACCGAACCGAGGCGAAACAGCGAATACGCGAGCCCCGCTCCAAAAGCAAGGAAGAAGACACCAATAGCGATCCTCATGAATGCGCCGGCATCCCATTCCATCTTTAGCCCCTTTCTGGTCCACTCTCTTCCGGCTCGAGCCCGCACCAAAGCCGCCACAGACGGCAAAACTATACCACAGGGCCCATTCTCTCCCGCCCTAGACGCCGGATCGTCACTGATCCTCCCCCCGGGCAGTGCTCACGATCGTTCCGGCCAGTGTCACGACCTCGCCGTCGTACATGACCGCCGTTTGTCCCGGGGCGACTCCAATGGCCGCTTCCTCGAGAATGATCGCTACTTCCGGCTCCGGGGATGCGAAAGCGTCCCCCGACTGCCCACTGCCGAGTCGAGCGGGGACCGCGGCGGCCGCCGAGCGCAGCTGCACTGCTCCCCGCGCCACCTCTCCACGGCCATGTCTTGTCAGGTGTCCGACGGTCACTGCTCCCACCGCCGATTCAGGCGCTTCGCCGACGACGACCTCGCGGCGCCCGGCGTCGATTGCTACGACGTACAGCGGCTCAGGCGCGGCGATGCCCAGGCCCTTTCGCTGACCGATCGTGAAATTGTAGGTGCCCGAGGTGCCGACCCACGACTCTACCGTCGCGATCGACGATGCTCCCGGGCCGCTCTCCCAGGCGCTCCCGCAGGAAGCGACGATGGTCGTCGTCGGGGACAAAGCAGATCTCCTGACTTTCGGGAGCTGAGTAGCCCTCCAACCCCGCCCCGGCAGCCAGCGCTCTGACCTCCACCTTGGTCATGTCACCGAGAGGAAAGATCGCCTGACTGCAGGATGTCTGGGGCCACCTCAGCGAGCACGTACGACTGGTCTTTGCCCCTGTCCACCCCTCGGGTGAGACGAGGGGGATCGCCCGTCAGCCGGGCATAGTGCCCGGTGGCGATGCGGGTGAGCCCGAGCCTGCGGGCCAGATCGAGCATGAGACCGAAGCGGACCCGGGCGTTGCACTTGGAACAGGGATTCGGAGTGCGGCCGGCCTGGTACTCGTCCACGAAGTATTGCACCACCTGAGAGTAGAAGACCTCGGACGCGTCGACCGTTAGATGAGGGATTCCCAGGCTGTGAGCCACCCGCCGAGCTCGGCGCACGGTCTCGGGCGAGCAGCAGCTGCGGTCGTCGCATGAGGTAGGATCGTTCCACAGCTGCAGGGTGACGCCGACCACGCGATACCCTTGCCGCTTGAGAAGCATGGCGGCCACGGCGCTGTCGACTCCTCCGCTCATGCCGACAAGAACGCCGCGCTCGTCCGCCGTCTGGTCCGGCGGCCGACAGCTCCAGGCCCGAGGAAACCGCGTTCCCCAAGGCCGCGTGGAGCGCTTCCAGGGCGAGCTCGGCTGAGGTCTCCTTGGAAGGGGCCAGACCCAGGGCTGAGCTGATCTCCCGCTCCGAGATGGCCGCCGCGGCGAGCACCGAGGCGCCTCTTACTCTGTGCCACCACCTCGCTGGCGCACGCGAGCGTGGCCGGGCAGCCATACGCTTGGTAGCAGGCCTCCCGCAACTCACCTTCATGCACGGCCAGTTCGATCCGCACCAGCGCTCGGCACGCGGCGCTGCCGGCCTCTCCCACGGCGTCGGGCGCCTCGAGGCGGCCGGCGCCTTCGCTGGAGCGCAGGCGCTCCGCGACCCGGTGCGCCGTAGGCGGCACCGGGTTTCACGGCCCGTTCCGTCCCCTCGTCGGACACGCTCTTCACCTTCTCACTGCAGCGAGGGCCGGGATGACCCGGCCCTCGCCTCACTCATGTACCTGCGTGAGCAGGATCATCCCTTGCCCGAGATTGACCAGACTCTGGTTGAGCGTGCCCTCGTCGATGTAGCCGTTCCAGATCTCCTGGATGGTGCCCGTCCCGTCGATCAGGACCAATTCCGGCGGATAGTTCACCTTCAGCAGCGTGGAGAGGTCGCCGTAGGCACTCGGCCGTCTTGTAGTCGTAGAGAAGAAAGACGTAGTCGCCGAAAGCCGGTTGCAGTCGGTTGACGCTCTCCAGGACCTTGGCGTCGTCAACGCTGCCGGTCACGTAGAACAGGACCACGACCGGCCGCCCCTGATCGATGGCGTCGACGTATTCGCTCGGGGTGTCATGCGGTGGTCTTGAGTTGCGTGTCGAACGAGATCGTTCGCTTCCCCGCGGATCCACCAGGGGGCACGGTGGGTGTGACGACGATGCTCGAGGACGTGGTAGTGACTGCTCGCCGCCGCCACAGCCCCAAGCTGAGCGCTGCAGCCAGACAGAAGAACGATCAGGACCGCCATCAAATGTGTGCTTCGTCCGGACATCTCTTCCCTTCCTAAGAAGAATGCTCCACCTTGCCGTGTCTGACAGGCGCTTGAACCTGCCGAAGCAGGTGGGTGGCCGCCCCTGAAAGGTAATACGCCGTTCAGGCGAACATGCCTCCCAAGCAAAATGTGTTGGCTCAAGTTAGGGCCAGATCACGCACAAGGTCGAGCACCACGAGGTTAGCACACGGCTCTATGCCGGGCAACGAGCGACGTCGCTCCAGCCAGGCCCTCACACCCGCAGTCCTGAGGTGCGAATGCCGCAGTCTCGCGGAGCTGCGTCGGCCGCCACCTCCGAGGGAGCGTCGGTCAGCGGGCACGACCCGCTCTGGGTCTTGGGGAACGCGATGACGTCGCGGATCGACGATTCTCCGGCCATGAGCATCACCGTCCGGTCGAGTCCCAGCCCGATGCCACCGTGTGGCGGGATGCCGTAGTCCATCGCCTCGACCAGGAATCCGAACTTGGCCTTGATCTGCTCCTCGTCCAGCCCCAAAGCCTCGAACACGGCCTCCTGCAAGCGAGGATCCGAGATCCGGAGCGAGCCGCTGCCGAGCTCCACGCCGTTCAGCACCAGATCGTAGGCGTATGTGCCCAGCTCCAGAGGCTTCTCCTTGAGATCCTCCAAGCGTTCGAGCCGAGGCTTCGTGAAGGGATGGTGCTGGGCCTTGAGCCGCTTCTCTCTCTGGTCGTACTCGAACATGGGAAAGTCGACCACCCAGGAGAAAGCCCAGCCCTTCCGCTCGATCCCCAGCCGAGTCGGCCAGGGCGAGCCGCAGCGCCCCCAGGCTGGGCTCGACCACGGCCTTGGCGGTCGGCTACGAAGAGCAGGAGATCCCCGCTTTCGCCGCCCAGCCGGTCGATCAGCGCCTGCATCTGCTCGGGAGTCATGAACTTCTGCAGCGGAGAACGGACGGCCTGGTCTCTCTATCCACACCGGAAGGACGCCTTGAGCGCCGAACACCGCGGCCTCGGCGGCCAGTTCGTCCACGTCCTTGCGCGAGAACCGTCCCCCCTTCTCGGCCCTGAGCCCTCGCACCACACCGCCGCTCGCTACGGCGTCGGAGAACACGCGGAAGTCGATCTGCGAGGCAAGGTCGCTCACGTCCACGATCTCCATGCCGAACCTCAGATCGGGCTTGTCACTGCCGTAGCGGGCCATGGCCTCGGCATAGGTGAGCCGCGGGAACGGCCTCGGGATCTCCACGCCGAGGGTCGCGCGAAAAGCCGCGGCAAACATGCCCTCGACCACGTCCTGGATGTCCTTCTCCTCGATGAAACTCATCTCGACGTCGATCTGGGTGTGCTCCGGTTGCCTGTCGGCGCGCAGATCCTCGTCGCGGAAGGCCCGGGCGATCTGGTAGTAGCGTTCGAAGCCGCCGATCATCAGCAGCTGCTTGAACAGCTGCGGCGATTGCGGCAACGCGTAGAACTCCCCGGGCTGCAGCCGACTTGGCACCAGAAAATCGCGGGCGCCCTCAGGGGTGCTCTTGGTGAGGATGGGCGTCTCCACGTCGATGAACCCCAGATCTCCCAGATACTGCCTGACCGCCTGCACCACCTGGTGGCGCAGCAGGAGGTTGTGGAACATGCGCGGCCGGCGCAGGTCGATGTAGCGGTACTTGAGGCGCAGCGTCTCGTCCACTTCCAGGTCGTCCTCGGGGAAGAACGGCGGGGTAGCGGCGGCGGCCAGGATCTCGAGCTCCTCGACCACCACTTCGACGGACCCCGTGGCCAGATTGGGGTTGACACGCTCCGCCGAGCGCGCCACCACGGTCCCCGTCGCCGAAAGGACGAACTCGCCCCTGAGATCCTGCGCCTGCTGGTGCACGGACGGGCCTGCTCTCGGCCTCGAACACCAACTGCACGACGCCCAGTCCGGTCGCGAAGATCGACGAAGATCAGCCCGCCGTGGTCGCGGCGGCGCTGCACCCAGCCGGCCACCTTCACGCGCCGGCCTACGCGCTCCTCTGTGACGCTTCCGCACCATTCGTCCCTGTATCTCACTGTTGGTCCTTTGCTCCTCGCGTGTTCGCGACTCCCTGCGCCGCACGAGCAACGGCTTCCGTCCGAGGCACCGTGTCTTCCTCGCCCGACGCCAGGTCGCGGACGGTCACCAGCGCGTCAAGCAGCTCCTGCTCACCCACGATGAACGCGTACCTGGCTCCGCTGCGGCCCGCCTGCTTCATTTGCCCCTTGGCGCTCCGGCCCACGTAGTCAAGATCCACCGCCACGCCCCGCGACACGCGCCTCATGCGCCAGCGCGAACACCTCGTCGCGCGCCGCGGGAGTGAGGGCGACGAGGTAGACGAGCGGAGGCGCAGCAACGGGCGCCTCCAGGTCCGACCGGGAAAGGGCGAGCAGGATGCGCTCCACCCCTGTGCCGAACCCCACCCCCGGAACCGGAGGACCGCCTATGGCCTCGACAAGATCGTCGTAGCGACCGCCGCCTCCAACACCCGACTGCGCACCCAGGAGCGACGACTGGAATTCGAACGTGGTGCGGGTGTAGTAGTCCATACCCACGCACCAGCGTGTGATCGTGAACGAACGCTATGCCCTGCATCTCCAGGCATTGCTGGACGCGCTGATGGTGGTCGGAACAGGCGGAGCACAGGTGGTCGGACAGGCGAGGCGCCGCCTCCAGAGTGCCGCGACACGAGGCCACTTTGCAGTCGAAGGCGCGCATCGGGTTGAGCCGGGCCCGCTCCCGGCACTCCGCGCACAACGAGCCGGCGTTCTCGGTCAAGAAGGCGCGAAGAGTGACGGAGTAGCCTGGGCGGCACTTGGAGCAACCCATGGAATTCAGGCGCAGATCGAGGCTGCCCAGCCCCAGTTCCCGGTACAGCGCCGCCAGCACCCCGATCACTTCGGCGTCGAGCTCGGGCGCTTCAGAGCCGAATGCCTCTACCCCAAGCTGATAGTGCTGGCGGTAGCGCCCCGATTGCGGGCTTTCGTAGCGGAACATGGGGCTGTGATAGTAGAGCTTCACCGGCTGGGCAAGAGTATGCATGCCATGTTCCACGTAGGCCCGCGCCACAGGGGCCGTGCCCTCGGGGCGCAGCGTCATGCTGCGCCCGCCCAGGTCTTCGAACGTGTACATCTCCTTGCGCACGATGTCGGTCGACTCCCCCACGCCCCGGGTGAAGAGCCGCGTCTCCTCGAAAGTGGGGGTGTCTATGCGCCGGTACCCGTAGCGATGGAAGACCTTCTCGGCACAGTCGATGACCCACCGGCGCACCGGCTGGTGTTCGGGCAGGATGTCGTAGGTACCCTTCGGCGCAGTGATGGGATCAGCCATTGCTCTTGAGTCCGGACAGGAAGGGATTGAGCGCCAGTTCCTCGCCCAGCGTGGTCGATTGCATGTGACCAGGATGGACGGGTGTCGGACCGGGATAACGAGACACCAGTCTTCCCACGGACGCCAGAAGCTCGGCAAAGTCGCCCCCGGGGAAATCGGTTCGCCCCACCGAGCGATAGAACAGCAGGTCGCCGCAAAAGAGATGTCCACCGATCTCGAACGTCAGATCGCCGGGAGTGTGGCCGGGCGTCGCCACGACGGTGACCGCAAGCGCCCCCACCCGCAGTTCGCTGTCCTCGTCGACGACCTCGATCGCCTGGGGAGTCAAGCGCGGGAATGGGATATCCGGTGGCTCCGCACCCCTCGGACCCGGAAAGCACCGGCGCCACCGTGGCCGAGCAGTACACGCGTGCTCCCGTGGCCTCAGCCAGACCCTGGACCCCCTCCACATGATCGAAGTGCCCGTGCGTGACAAGGATGCATTCCAAGCGTGAGGGTCTCTCGCTCCAGCAAGCGCACGAGCCGCTCGGGCTCCCCACCCGGGTCGACGGCGCACGCGCGCCGGTCATCGTCCCAGACGAGATAGCAGTTGGCTTGCAGCGGCCCGACGGGCGCGCAGAGTATCTTCATGACTCGATCCCTCTTCAGTCTCCGCGCGGCCACCGCGCGGCATCAGTGCGGCGTACATACACGGTCTGCAATTCTACCAGAGGCCGGACGGCGCCGGCCTCCGACGCCTCGAACGGATACCGCTTCGGCCCCAGGCCCACCGCGGGTACCCACGCCTCGCGCTAGTGAGGCGTGACCCGGTAGGCGTCGTACACCGTGTCGATGCGACGGATGCGCTGCAAGACCGTCTCCAAATAGTCGATCTCGGGCAGGTCGAACACGAAGCGGTCTTTGACCATGTTGTTGCGCGCCGTGAATATCTGGGCGGCGATGATGCTCACCCCGCTCTCGCTGAGAGTGCGCGAGATGTCTTCAAGCAGGTGGTTGCGATCGTAGGCCTCGACTTGGATCTCCACCCGCAACGGCATCTTGGACTGCGTGTCCCAATGGACGGCCACAAAGCGCTCGGGGTTCTTCTCCAAAGCCTTGACGTTGGGACAGTCACGGCGATGCACGGTGATGCCGCGCCCCAATGATATGTAACCCACGACGTCGTCGCCCGGCACCGGGCGGCAGCACTGGGGAATGCGCACGGCCACGTCCTCGATGCCGTCGACATGGATCCCGAGCTCGGTGGAAGACGGAGCGCCCTTTGTGTCCTTGGGAGCGGCCTCGGGAACCGTGAGCGCCGCCGTCGCCCCTTCGCCTTCGCGATTGAGGCCTTGAATGATCCGTGTGACCACATGCTGAGGACTGATCTTGCCCGACCCGACAGCAATGAAGAAGTCCTCTCTCTTGCCGTGGTTGGTCTCTTTCATCACCTCGGCCAGCAGATCGGAACCAATGAGCTTCTGCGCCGGGAGCCCCTGTTTGCGAAAGGCGTCCAAGAGGGCCTCGCGACCCAGATGCTCGGCATCTTCTCGCCGCTCTCGCTTGAACCATTGGCGTATCTTGTTCCGGGCCCCCGAGCTTTGAACGAACTGCAGCCAGTCTCGCGAGGGGCCCTGCGGGGTCTTGGAGGTCAGGATCTCCACGATATCCCCAGATTGGAGCCGATAGGTCAGAGGAACGATTCGACTCTCGACCTTGGCCCCGATACAACGGTGCCCCACGTCGGTGTGGATGGCGTAGGCGAAGTCGACCGGGGTCGACCCAGCGGGAAGACTCTTGACCTCACCTTTGGGCGTAAATACGTACACCTCGTCGCGGAAGAGATCGATGCGCAACGACTCCATGAACTCGCCCGCATCCTTCGTCTCCGACTGCCAGTCCATGATCTGCCGGAGCCACTGGAGCTTCTCCAGTTGACCGCTCTGCTTCTGGCCGCCGCGTCCCCCTTTCTCCTTGTAGATCCAGTGCGCGGCGACGCCGTACTGAGCGGTCTCGTGCATGTCGTAGGTGCGGATCTGTATCTCCAAAGCCTTGCCTTGGGGACCGATAACGGTGGTGTGCAGTGACTGGTACATGTTGAACTTGGGCATGGCGATATAGTCCTTGAACCGCCCGGGAAGGGGCTTCCACAGAGAGTGGATCACGCCGAGGGCCGCGTAGCAGTCCTTGACCGAATCGACGAGGACCCGCAAGGCGGTGAGGTCGAATATCTCGTTGAACTCCTTGCCTTTGCGCACCATCTTGTCGTAGATGGAATAGAAATGCTTGGCCCGGCCGGAGATCTCCGCCACGATGTTGACCGCCGCCAACTCCCGCTCCAGGATGGCCTGGGTCTCTTCCATGTCTCGTTCACGGTCCGCGCGCCTCTGAGCGACCATCTGCTGGACCTCGGAGTACTTGCGGGGGTGCAGGGTGGCGAAGGCCAGGTCCTCCAGTTCCCAGCGGACCGACTCGATGCCAAGCCGGTGAGCCAAAGGCGCGTAGACCTCGAGCGTCTCCCGGGCCTTCTCGATCTGCTTGTCCTTGCCCAGATACCGCAAGGTGCGCATGTTGTGCAATCGGTCGGCCAGTTTGATCAGAATGACGCGAATGTCCTTGGCCATGGCGATGATCATCTTGCGGATGTTCTCCGCCTGCTCTTCTTCCACCGTGCGGAACGACATCTGCGACAGCTTGGTGACGCCATCGACCAGCAGCGCCACTTCGTCGCCGAACTGGTCTCGCACGGCCTCGATGGACATCCCGGTGTCCTCCACCACGTCGTGGAGAAGGGCGGCGGCGATGGTGGCCGAATCGAGCCTGAGGTCGGCGCAGATATCGGCAGTGCCGATAGGATGGTTCACGTAGGCCTCGCCACTGGCCCGCAGTTGGCTGTGGTGCTGCAAGACCGCCACCGTGAAAGCGCGCGTTATCAGGTCACGGTCGAAGGCAGGGTTATACCGCTCGATCTTCTGAAGAAGCTCGTCCAGCAAGGCGCGGTGCCGCTCCAGCGCCTCCGCGGGATCAAGGGGCGCAGCCTCTTTCCGGCGCGCTCCCGGCCGAGTGGTCTCTAGAGGATCTGACAAAGCCTCGAACACTCCTCGTATTCCGCCTCCGCCGCTGCATAGGCGGATATGCTCCGGGCTTCTATTCTAGCCCCTCCTGGAACACCCCGCTCGATACCCAGTTCGGTCAGAATGGCATGCGCCCGGGCCAGATCCTGGTCTGTGAGTACCACACGCGCCTCACGCCAGCCCACGTCGGCAGTCCTCGAGAAGATGTCTTCTACCCCCAGACCCTCGTCCATGGCCCTATACATGCACACCATGGCGAAACGCGGGTGGACCAGATACCTGAGGAGTCGCGCGGTTGTCAGTCTTTCCTGCTCCCCATAGTAGAGATGGATGTACGCTCCTTCGTCGGCCAACTGCCGCAGCAAGGCGACATGTTCGTCCCGGTACGGGGGATCGAGGGCGATCACGTGGGTACGTGCCCGGATGAGAGCGGGGATACTCACGGCGGCATCCCATTCGACGAGCACCACCCCGGCAGACTCCAGGCGATGCTCGCATGACGGCCAACACCCTCGGCCCACGCACTGCACCGATCCTAGACGCAAAGCATCTGACTGGATGAGATCCCGCGCCTCGAGCGGCACGTGTGGCACTGAACAGGTAAGCATGACGACCGGCTCGCCCGTGGCCAAGACCTGGACGAGGGCTCCGGACCGCCCAGGCCGGTCCCTGAGGTCCCGAGCTACCGGAATGGACAGCCTGGAAAGCCCGCCACCATGGCCCGGTCCGTGACCTGCCTCCGCAGCCGGCTGCCGGATCGCGTGCTGTCGCTCCGCTACCGACTCCGGCGGTCGCCGGTGTCCGCAACCATGCCCGCATTCGCGCCTTGGCTCGGCTCCGTCGTCGCTCTCGCCTACCCGCTCCAATACGAACTCAGGGCGCAAGCTTCCCTGCCACTCGTCGACCTTGAATTGCACGCCGAGCAGACGCCCGTTCCCGTCCTCGCGCAGCGAGGCTGCCGCCTCCCCCATGCCGAAGCCGACGGCCCGAGCCCGCACGCCATCGAGTTCGACGACGCAACGCAGATGCGATCCGGTGCGGGTCTTCTCCGGCTGTTGGATTCCGGCACCTACGAGCAGCAGGCGAGGCCTGGGGTTGCCGCTGCCGAACGGCCCGAGCGAAGCCAGGGCCACGGCGGTGTCGGCGTTGACGTCTTCACCCCGCATCACCGCGTCGGCCCGGTATACCGGCATGAGGTCGGATGCGTTCAGAGCAGCGCCCGCGTGCTCCTCGATGGCCCGACGAAAGTCGTCGGCACGTTCGACCTCCATGGTGAGCCCCACAGCCTGGGTGTGTCCGCCGTAGACGGTCAGGTGCTGAGCGCAGGCGTTGAGACCCCCCATGAGATCGTACGCGGAGATGCTCCGGCCCGATCCCTTGGCCACGCCATCCCGGATACCCAAGAGGATGGTGGGGCGGTGATAGCGCTCGACCAGGCGTGAAGCTACGATACCCACTACTCCTTCATGCCAACTCTCTCCCGCCAGCACGATGATGGGGGGCAGCTGGAGGAGTGCCTCTACCCGAGCCACAGCTTCGTCCAGGATCTGCCTCTCCACGTCCTGGCGGGCCCCGTTCAGCTCGTGCAGTCGACCGGCGATCTCGGCCGCCTCGCTCTCACTTTCAGTCAGCAACAGGCGAAGCGGGGGCGACGCGTCGGCGAGCCGGCCGGCGGCGTTCAACCGGGGCGCCAGTCTGAAGGCCACAGCGCCCGAGTCCACTCCACCGGTGCACCCAGCCACAGCGGCCAGCGCCCGGAGACCCGGCCGCGCCCCGATCCCTATGAGCTTGAGACCCTCCTTCACGTAGTACCGATTCTCGCCCCGCAGGGGGGCAAGGTCGGCGATCGTGCCAATGGCCACCAGGTCGAGAAACTTGTGGAGCGCCTCAGGGAGGGCCTCCCGGGAAGCCCCGTGGCGATGTACGTGTAGCGCGTGCATGACTTTGAGAGCTAGGCCCACACCGCACAGCTCGCCGTGCGGGTAGCTGCCCACAGCTGAGTGTATGAGGTGGCATTCGGGGAGCCGTGGCCCCGGCTGGTGGTGGTCGACCACCACCACCTCGAGGCCCAGCTCCTGCGCCAGCGCCACCTCGTCGGGGTAGTTGACCCCGCAGTCGACGGTGATGAGCATGGCCGGCCCGCCGGCGGCGATGCTCTCCACGGCGGTCCGAGACAGCCCATAGCCCTCCTTGAAGCGGCTGGGCAGGTACCATTCAGCCTCTAGACCCAGGTCGCGCAGCCCCAGTACCATGAGCGCCGTGGCCGTGATCCCGTCGGCGTCGTAGTCACCATGGACGACGATCCTCCCGGTCCGGTCTATGGCCGCGGATATCGCCGACACCGCCCCTTCCATATGCCCGAAGAGAAAAGGGTCGGCCAGGGGAGCCGAGCAGGTGAGAAAAGCGCGGGCTTCCTCGGGCTCGGAGAAGCCCCGGCCCGCCAACACCATGGCCGCCACGAGAGGCAGACCCAGATCGCGGGCGAGCCTATCGGCCGCGTCCCAAGAGTACGGGCCAACCAGCCACGAAGTAGGATCCACAGGAGCCAGCGCTCTCCAATCTTCCGTAAATGCCGTCTGCCACCACGGCAGCGGATGCATCATCCAGAGAACACTATAGCGGTCGACGCGGACGGCGCGGGACGGTTCGTGCGGCCTATCGGAGGCTCAAAGCCTCCCAGAGCGAATGATGGCGTAGATAAGCCAGGCCCCGAAGAAGAGCGAGCCGGCGAAGCCCGGAAGTCCCCAGACGGACAATCCGGCTACGTGAGGACCTTCTTTGATCAGTATCGCGACGGCCGTACTGGTCACCCCCAAAGCGATGGTCACGAGTGCGACCACGAGACGGTTGGTGATGACATCGAGCCGGTGGATCATGTTCTCCAGGCCCGTGTGCCTGAACTTGATCTCGACCTCGCCCGCCCTCAGCTCCTCGAGCAGGTCGTGCAGGTGGATAGGATAGTTGCGGAAGATCTGCGCGTATTCCGCCGCGTAGCGTTGGAGCCGGTCGGAGATCGCCCGAGGATCGAGGCGCCGTCGTTGCAGTTCGCCCGCGTACTTGCGCGCCATGGCAAAGAAGTCGAGATCGGGGTAGAGCTGGCTCACCACGCCCTCCATGGTGAGCAGGGTCTTGTCCAACAGCAGGAAGCGGCTGGGAAGGCGGAGACGCAGAGAATAGACTATGTCGAACACCTGATGGAGCAGCGACGACACATCGATGTTCGCGAGCGAGATGCCGAAATAGCGGCTGAAGCCCTCCTCGACGGCTTGGGTGACCGCCTCGTCGGCCGAGGGGCTCCACTGCACCCCCAGTCTCTTCAGCGACCGCTTGATACCGAGCACGTCGGACTCCATCACGTGCAGGAACAGCCGCACCCCTTCCTCCAGATCCTCTGTTCGCAGGAATCCTGCGATCCCGAAGTCGAGGAGACCCACCTTGCCCTCTCCCAGGTACACGATGTTGGCCGGATGAGGATCGGCGTGAAAGAAGCCGTCGTGCAGTATCTGCTTGAACCAGCAGCCGGTGATGGTCTCGGCCAGCGCTTTTCTCTCCTGCGGAGGCAGTAGCGCGATCTCCGGACTATTGAGAGTGGGACCGTCGATGCGCTCGATGGTGAGGACCCGTTTGCTGCAGTACCGCCAGTAGACGTCGGGCACCCGGACCGTCTCGCTATCCTTGAAGTTCCTTCCGAAGCGCTCGGCATTGCGCGCCTCCAGGACATAGTCGAGCTCGCGGTTGATCGACCGGCCGAACTCCTGCACCACTCCCACCAGCGAGAAGCCGAGATCCAGTCGACCCTCCAGCAGCTCGGCGAACTGGAGGAGAAGGTCCACGTCCTTGCGAATCTGCCGGGCAGCTCCGGGGCGTTGGACCTTGACCACGACCTTCTGCCCGCCGGGCAGTACGGCACCGTGCACCTGCCCGATGGAAGCGGCAGCCATGGGCTCGGTCTCGAAGCTCTCGAACGCTCGGGCCAGCGTCAGCCCCAGGTCCTCCCGAATGACCTCCTCCGCCACCGCGAACGCAAACGGCGTGACCCGGTCTTGGAGCTTGACAAGCTCCTGAACGATATCGGCGGGGACGATGTCCGGCCGAGTGCTGAGCAGTTGGCCGAACTTGACGAAGGTCGGACCCAACTCGTCCAGCATCTCGCGGATGTGGCGCCCGCGAAGCGCCGGCGCCGGAGGGCTGTGGCGGCGCCGGCGAGGAACAAGGCCGCGGAGACGATGGCGTTCGAAGAAGTACCCGAACCCATGCCGTACCGCGACCTCGGATATCTCCCGCATCCGCTCAAGGTTGCGGATGCGGGTTATGAAGCTCGGATGTCTGATCTGAGACGACGGCAACGAGACCCCTTGCGCAGACCTTTGCCCACCGGGAGCTAGGTGCCGCAGCCCCGAACGGTGGCTGGAGATGTCGGCGAGATGGCTAGGCCTTCGCGGAGTCGCCGCCGGAGCCGGCCGCCGGCCCGCCGGACAGGGTAGCGTCGGCGGTCGCTTCCAGAAGCTGCACCCGATGCTCGACCTGCCGCAAACGGAACTCCATATCCTCGAGTTCCCGTTTCGTGGTCAGCCCTATGTCGCGATAGGCTCCCTGCAGCGACGAATCGGCCCTTTTCAGAACCGAGCGGGCCTCGTCTCGACTGCGGCCGACGAGCCGTTCGACCATGTCCCGACCCTCTTCACCGCTCATCTGACCGCGGCGAACGAACTCCTCCACCACTTCCTGCACACGGTCCTTGGTCAGAGCGGCCGCGCCCACGCCCACCAGAAATGCGCGCTCGATCAGATCCCGGATGCCCTGGCCGGCGGTACCTTTCGATTCGGAGCCGTCATCATGGGCAGACTGTTCGGTCACGGCGTCCTCCTATCAACGAGATGTCCGCTTCGGATCCTTTGCTGCTGGTCGCTTGGAGGTCTTGCCTTTCTTCGGCTTCTGCGAAACCCGGGCCGGGCCCGGTTTCGCGCCGCTACCCGCTTTCGCCGCGGTCGGCCCTCCCGTCGAGGATCGCGGTGCAGCCAAGGCCGGAATCGACTCATCCAAGTCCATACCGGCGTCGATCACCACTCCCCCACCCATCCCTGCAGCTGCAAGGCGTTTGCGGTAACGGGGTTCTCGCTCCTTCCACAGGACCACCATGGGCGACGCCACAAAGAAGGAGGAGTAGGTGCCCGTGATCACGCCGATGGTGAGGGCGAAGGCGAAGTCCTTGAGTGTAGGACCGCCGAAGATGAGGATCGCCAACAGGGGAAGCAGCAGGGCGATCGTAGTGTTGATGGACCGGATCATGGTCTGCCGGATGGACAGGTCGACCATGTCCCCGTAGGTCTCCTTCTTCATGAGAAGGGTGTTCTCTCGCATTCGGTCGAACACGATGATGGTGTCGTGGACCGAGTATCCCAAGATCGTGAGGATGGCCGCCACCGTGGCTGTGGTCACCAGGCGGTTGCTGGCCGCGTAGATCCCCAACGTAAGACCGATGTCATGGACGAGGGCGACGATCGCCGGTATGGCGAACTTGAACTCGAAGCGAAACGACAGGTAGCCGATGATCGCCACCACAGCGATCGCGATGGCTATGAAGGCCCGGTTTGTGGTCTCTCTCCCGAAGCTGGCCCCCACCGTCTCGACCCCGGTGGCTCCCTCCTTGGCGCCATAGCGGTTGTCGAGTTGCGCGATGACTTGATCCTTCTGGTCGGTGGACATCGCCTCCGCCGTGATCATGAAGGAATTCGCTCCGCTCGGCCCGCTCACCGATTGGACGACCGGATCCTGAACCCCCACGCCGCTCACCACCGAGCGGACCTCGTCCACGGTGGCGGGTTTCTCCAGCGCGACCTCTATCCTGACCCCGCCGCGGAAGTCGATGCCCAAATCGAGGCCCACGATGAACACGGTGACGAACGCAAAGATGGTGACCGCGCTCAGCGAGCCCAGGAACCACCACTTGTAGCGCATGAAATGAAAGACCCTCACGGCCGGCCTCCGTTATCCATCGAGACGACCTTGGCCGTTGGGCACATGGAGTCCGAGGAGCTTCCGGTTGCGGAAGAACGTCCACCCAATGAGCAGGCTGAGCATCGACCGAGTGACCAAGACCGCCGTGAACATAGACAGAGCCACCCCGACACCCAGCGTAAGGGCGAACCCTTTGATGCCCCCGGAGGCAGCCCAGAACAGGATGACCGCCGTAAGGATGGTGGTCATGTTGCAGTCGAAGACGGCCCGGAAGGCCTTCTTGAACCCCGCGCTGGTGGCAGCGCCCACAGTCTTGCCGGCGCCCACCTCATCCCTCATGCGGGCGAAGATAAGCACGTTCGCATCGACGGCCATACCCAGAGTAAGGATCATGCCGGCGATGCCGGGCAGGGTCATGGTCACCCCGATGCCGTTCAGTACCCCGATGAACAGCACTCCATAGATGATCAGGGCCACACACGCTACCACCCCGAGCAGGCGGTAGTAGGCGATCATGAACACCATGATAAGGAGCAGGCCGACGGCGCCGGCCAACAGCGCCTGATTGAGAGCCGATTTCCCCAGAGTGGCGCCGATCGAGTTCTGGCTCACCGCCTTGAGTTCCACCGGCAGCGCCCCCGTCTGAAGGACCAGAGCGAGATTCTTTGCCTCGTCGGTAGTGAACTTGCCCGTGATCTCAGCCCGGCCCCCGTCGATCTGCTCCTGCACCCGAGGGGCCGACTCCACATTGCCGTCCAGAACGATGGCCAGCCGCTGGTCTTCGCCGGTGATCTGCGCCGTCTCGGCCATCTTGCCGGTGACCTCGGAGAAGATGTCGCCACCCGCGCTGTTGAACTGCATGTCGACTTTGGGCTGGTTGAACTGGTCGAATCCCGTCTGCGCACCGGTAAGCGTGGACCCGGTGAGCACCGGCTCCGTCGCGACCAGGAACCACTGGTCGGTGGAGTTGCCTCCGGCCAAGGACCAGTGGATGATTCGCTTGTCCACGGGCAAAGCGGCGGCTGAAGCGACCCCGGCTGCTTTCAGAGCTTCCGCTTCGCTGGCGTACGGGGTGCCGAACTGCTTCACATCGTAGAACTCGAGCACGGCCGTCTTGCCGATGATCGCCAAGGCCTCGTCGGGGTTCGCTACCCCGGGCAGCTGGACGCTGATCTTGTCCGTGCCCTGTCTCTGGATCTCAGGCTCGGCCACGCCCAGCCTGTTGACCCGGTTCTGGATGATCTTCACCGCTTGGCTGATGCCCTGATCGGTGACGCGGAGCCTTCGCAGAATCTTGGGCCTGGAGAATGACCGCGAGCCCACCCTGAAGATCGAGGCCGAGATTGGTCTTGCACAGCGGAAAGGCAAGGTAAGCGGCCACCCCCAGCAGTATGGCCACGAGCACCAGTATCCCGGCGTCACGCTTTATTCTGGACAAGAGCGCACCTTCCTGAGGAACGGTTCAGTAGTAGTTTTATCGGCCAGAGGTTGAGGGCTCCAGAGCCCGCATCCCTGGTTACGCGCCGCCCTTGGAAGATGTCTTGGACGATCCGCCTGCAGGGGAGACGTCGTCAAGCACTTCGCCGGCCACAGGCGCGTCTTCCGCCTCATCGGCGGCGGCATCCACGGTCATCGGTGCCGGACTCCTCTATCTCGGCCGGAGCGCCCTTGCCGCGACGCTCTGGGGCCTCCGGAGCGGTGGCCCGCGCTTCGGCGCTATCCCTGATGATCTCGGCCACGGCCCGTCGAGCCATCTTCAAGGTCACGCCTTTGGCGACCTCGACGACCACGATGCCCTCTTCGACCCGCTTGACCGTCCCGTAGATCCCAGCGGCGGTGACGATGCGGTCACCCTTCTTCAGCGCCGAAAGCAGCGCTTGGTGCGCCCTGCGCTGCTTCTGCTGCGGCCTGATCGCCATGAAGTAGAAGATGGCGATGAACGCAACGACATAGATGATCAACATCCCGGCTGAGCCTGCCCAACCCGTCCTCCTTCGCAAGAACCGCCCGCCTGTGATCGGGCGGAAGCGGAGCCAATATACGTAGCCACACATGTTAGCACGCGGCGTCCAGGCTATCCGCAAAGGAAGCAAGGCGACCGCCCACGATCGCTTCTCTGGCCTCGGCGACCAACCGACTCAGGAAATGTGAGGTTGTGCTCGGTGAGAAGCATCAACCCGAGGATCTCCTTCTGCATCACGAAGTGCCGGATGGCCCCTCGCGAGTAAGCCGGCGCACGCTGCGCAGGGACAGCCCTCCTCGAGCGGCTCCGCGGACAGAGCGTGCTCGGCGTTGCGCAGGTTCAGCCGCCCCCGCTGCGTAAAGGCCGTCCCCATCCTGGCCGTGCGCGTGGGGAGCACGCAGTCGAAGATGTCCACGCCGCGCGCGATCGCCTCGACGAGCCCTCGCGGGTCGCCGATGCCCATGAAGTAGCGGAGCCTGTCCTCGGGAAGCAGCGACGCGGTGAGCGCGGTGGTATTCAACATCGCCTCGCGGTCCTCTCCCACGGTGAGGCCACCGATGGCATACCCGGGAAAGCCGATGGCCATCAGCTGCTCGACACTCTCGCGGCGAAGGTCCGGAACCACGCCCCCCTGGATGATGCCCAGCAACATCTGCGGGCCGTCGGTGCCCTGGCCTTCCCTTTCCTGGTGGGCGCGCTTGCAGCGCGCCGCCCACCGCGACGTGCGTTCCATGGCCTCACTGACCGCGGCTTCGTCGGCCGTCCCCGGCGGGCACTGGTCGAAACACATGATCAGGTCGGCGCCCAGAGCCTGCTGCTCGGCCATGGCCCGCTCCGGAGTGAAGACGTGCTTCGACCCGTCGTAGATGGAGCGGAAGGCCACCCCGCTGTCGTCGACACGGGCGGTGTCCCTCAGGCTGAAGACCTGGTATCCCCCGCTGTCGGTGAGGATGGGACCGTCCCACTGCATGAACCGGTGGAGGCCTCCCAGATGGCGCACCACCTCGCTCCCCGGCCGCAGGGCCAGATGGTAGGTGTTGGCCAGAATGATCTGCGCCCCCACCGCCCGCAACCGCTCCGGCGTCATGGCCTTGACGGTCCCCTTGGTGCCGACCGGCATGAAGCAGGGGGTGTCGACCACCCCGCGCGGGGTCTCCAGCCGGCCCGCCCGGGCGGCGCCATCGCGCGCCTCGACCGCGAACGGAAAATCGGGAAGACCGTCCAGAAGTCTCACGTGCTCCGCCGCCCGTCCGGCCCCCGGGGCGCCGGAGCCTCGATCAGCATGGCGTCTCCGAAGCTGAAGAAGCGATATCCGAGAGCGATCGCCTCCGCGTAGGCGCCGGCGCACGCGCTCGACCCCGGCGAAGGCCATCACCAGGGCCAGCACCGTGCTGCGCGGCAGATGGAAGTTGGTCAGCAACACGTCCACCGCCCGGAAACGGTAGCCCGGGGTGATGAAGATGTCGGTGGAACCGGCGATCGGTCCCGGCCGCGCCGAGTCCGCCAGGACGTCCCCTGGCCGCCAGGGTCTCGAGCACCCGGGCGGCCGTGGTGCCCACGGCCACGAGACGGCCGCCCGATCGGCGCGTGCTCGCGGATCGTCTCGCATGGCGCCTCTGAGAAACGCTGTAGGTCTCCCGGTGGATCCGATGCTCCTCGACCACCGCCTCGCGGATGGGCTGGAACGTGTCCAGGCCCACGTGCAGGGTCACGTAGGCCGAACGCACCCCCGAGCGCCGCAGGCGCTCCAGCAGCTCGGGGGTGAAGTGCAGGCCGGCCGTGGGCGCCGCGGCCGAGCCGGGCGCCGCGGCGTAGACCGTCTGGTAGCTGGAGGGATCGTCGGGATAGGTCTTGATGTAGGGAGGCAAGCGGAAGCGTCCCGTAGGCGTCCATGAGGGCCACCATCGAAGCCCCGGCCGGACCTTCCAGCAGCCACCGCCCTTCTCCCAGCAGCTCGCGCAGGGTCAGCGTCTGCCCCCCGGGAAGGGTGAGCGCGGTCCCCGGCCGCAGACGATGCGAAGGCCGGGCCAGCACCTCCCACACCTCTCCGTCCGCACGGAGTACGGCCCATCCACCGGCCGCAGGAACAGCAGTTCCACGGCGCCCCCGGTGCGCTTCGTGGCTTGGAGCCGAGCGGGCAGCACCCGCGAGTCGTTGAGCACGAGAGTGTCGCCCGGCCTCAAGTACGTGGGAAGGTCGACAAACCGCCCGTGATGAGCGCTCGCCCTGTGCATCCAGATACATGAGACGGCAGGAGTCGCGCGGCTCCGCCGGCCGCTGCGCGATCAACCCTTCGGGCACCTCGAAGTCCAACTCCTCAAGACGCACGATATCGCTCCCACTCGGATATCAGGCAGCCGCAGTACTTCTGCCGGTAGATGCCCCAGTCCCGGCTCAAGCGGCGCGATTCCGGATAGAGCGGCCGCAGGTCTTCGTACACGAACTCCACCCCGTGCAGCCGGGCGGCGCGCTCGCCCCCGGCTCGTATGGCCTCGTGATCCTGCCAGGGACTGATGGACAGGGTGGTGGAGAACGCGTCGCAGCCCTGGACGACGGCCTCCGCGGCCGCCCGCTCAAGCCGCTGAGCGATGCACCGGCGCACCGCGGCCCCTCTCCGCCGCTCACTTCCGCGAACCACTGCGCCGGGTCGTACGCGACGTCCTCGACCAGCGGACACCTCGGTGATCTCCGCCACGTCCCGGGCTCCGGTGAGCCGCCGGCGGTACTCGAGCAGCGGATGGATGTTGGGGTTGTAGAAGAACCCCAGGACCTCCGCGCCCTTCTGCCGCCAGGCAGGGATCGTGGCGCTGGCGCAGGGACCGCAACAGATGTGGAGGAGCAACTTCATGACGGTCGCGACTCGTCCGGGATCGCTAGCGGAACAGGGTGTCCGGCTGAGCCGGCTGCGTCGCCACCGGCGGGGTCACTCCGCAGTGCTCGTAGCCCAGGCGGGTCAGGACTCGGCCCCGCGGGGTGCGCATGAGAAAGCCGCGCTGCAGAAGGAAGGGCTCGTAGACGTCTTCGATGGTGTCGGCCTCTTCGCCGATGGCCACGGCCAGGGTGGAGAGCCCCACCGGTCCCCCGTCGAACTTGTTCAGGATGAGATTGAGGATCTCGCGATCGACCCGGTCGAGACCTTCGTCGTCCACCTCGAACAGGCGCAGCGCCTCCAGGGCGATCTCGCCGGTGATGCTCCCCTGATGCCGGACCTGAGCATAGTCGCGCACCCGCCGCAGCAGCCGGTTGGCGATGCGCGGCGTCCCCCGCGAGCGCAGGGCCAGCTCTCGGGCGCCGTCGTCGTCGATGGACACGGCCAGGATATCCGCCGAGCGCCCCACGATGAGCCCCAGATCCTCCACCGAGTAGTAGTCGAGGCGATGGGAGAAACCGAAGCGATCGCGCAGGGGCGTGGTGATCAACCCCGAGCGCGTCGTCGCGCCGATGAGGGTGAAGCGGGGCACCTCCAGCCGGATGGTGCGGGCGCTGGGGCCCTGACCGATGACGATGTCGATCTCGAAGTCCTCCATGGCCGGGTAGAGGATCTCCTCGATCGAGCGGTTGAGCCGGTGGATCTCGTCGATGAAGAGGACATCGCCCTCCTGCAGATGAGTGAGGATCGCGGCCATGTCGGCCTTGCGCTCCAGCGCCGGCCCCGAGGTGGTGACGATGTTGACCCCCATCTCCAAGGCGATGATGTTGGCCAGGGTGGTCTTTCCCAGCCCCGGAGGACCGGCGAGCAACACGTGGTCGAGCGGCTCGCCTCGCGACTTCGCCGCCTCGATGAAGATCTGCAGTTGCTCTCGGAGCACCGGCTGACCGACGAAGGCCGCAAGCGAGCGCGGACGCAGCGACCGTTCGAGCTCCTGTTCCTGAGGGACTTCCTCCGGATCGGCCAGTCTGTCGCTGTCGGTCACCACTTCCGCCTTACCCTAGGCTCCGCCGAGCGAGCGCCTGACGGATCAGATCCTCCACCGGTTGGTCGGGATCGAGCCTCGAGAGCAGCCTGTCGGCCTCCTGCACTGCGAAGCCCAACTCTACCAGCGCCGCTCGGGCCAGCGGCAGCGGGCCGTCCTCTGCCAGGAGCGCCGGCGGATCCGCCGCGTGAAGCCCAGACTCCGGCCTCGCCCACCTTCTCGCGCAGCTCCAGGATGAGCCGCTCCGCCGTCTTCTTGCCTATCCCCGGCACCGAGGAGAAGAGGGCCACGTCTCCCGCCGCCAGGGCCCGCTTGAGATCGGGCGCCCGCCGGCAGGACAGCGCGGCCAACGCCAGCTTGGGCCCGATCTTGCTCACCCCGAGGAAGAGCCGGAACAGCTCTCGCTCCTCCTCCGTGGAGAAGCCGAACAGTTGCAGCGCTTCCTCGCGCACATGCAGGTGCGTGAACAGCACCGTCTCGGCTCCCAGGCCAGGCACGTCCCGCAGGGTGATCGCCGACACCTCCAGAAGAAAGCCCACACCGCCCACATCGACGACCACGCCCTCTCCGGTCTTGGCCGCCACCGTCCCTGTCAGGCGCTCGATCATCGCGCCGGCCTGCCTCTGCACGCCTGGGGCCGGCCTTCCGGCCTCTCGGGCCTGGCTCCGGGCCACGCTCTCCCGCACTCCACACGTGTTCGCATGGCAGATGGCCACGCCCAGGGCATCGGCGGCGTGATCGGGTCGAGGCGTCTCAGGCAATCCGAGAAGCACCCGGACCATCTCCATCACCTGTTCCTTGCTGGCCTTTCCGTAGCCTACGACCGCCTGCTTGACCTGCTGAGGCGTGTATTCGAACACCTCACACCCCGCCTGCGAGCAGGCCAGCAGGGTGACGCCCCGCGCGTGGCCCACCGCCAGCGCCGTGCGGACGTTGGTGTTGAAGAACAGCGACTCGACCGCCGTGGCGACCGGCCGGTGGCGTCGGAGAAGCTCTCCCACCTCCCCGAAGATGTGCTCGAGCCTCTGTTCCAGCGGCACCCCGGCCGTCGTCTCTACCACGCCGAACTCGAGCGCCCGCAGACGGTTGCCCATCAGACAAATGACCCCGAAGCCGGTGGAGGCCGTCCCCGGGTCGAGCCCCAGGATCACCCGGCCGCCAGACTCGTTCATGCGGCCGGGGCTCCGCTCACCCGGCCAGTGATTCCATGACGTGGTCGGGGATGTCGAAGTTGGCGTAGACCTCTTGGACGTCGTCGTTGTCTTCCAGCGCGTCCAGCAGCCGCAGGGTCTTGCGCGCGTCGGCCTCGTCGAGCGCCACCGTGTTCTTGGGGATCATGGTGAGCTCGGCCGACGAGTACTTGATGCCGGCCGCCTCCAGCGTGGCCCGCACGGCCATGAAGTCGACCGACTTCGCAGCGGATCTCGAAGGTGTCGCCCTCCGCCACCACGTCTTCGGCCCCGGCGTCGATGGCGGCCATCATCATCTCTTCTTCGTCGCGCCCGGCCGCATCGACGAAGATCACACCTTTGCGCTCGAACATCCAACTCACCGAACCGTCGGTGCCCAGCTTGCCCCCGACCCGGTCGAAGATGTAGCGGACGTCGGCGGCCGTGCGGTTCTTGTTGTCGGTGAGCGCGGTGACGTACACAGCCACCCCGTTCGGGCCATAGCCCTCGTAGGTGAGGTGAAGGTAGGTCTCGACCGTCAGAGCCCGCCCCCGCACCCTTCTTGATCGCCCGATCGATGTTGTCGTGGGGCATGTTGGCGTCTTTGGCCTTGACGATCGCCTGAGCCAGCGTGGCGTTGTGGTCCGGATCGCCCCCGCCTTCACGAGCCGCCACCGTGATCGCGCGCGCCAGTTTGCCGAACAGTTGGCCCCTCTTGGCGTCGACCAGCGCCTTCTTGTGCTTGATGCCCGCCCACTTCGAATGCCCCGACATATCACGACCCTCCGCTCGAGAGCTCGCCGTCTCTCACCGTTTTCGCGTGGACTAGAGTTTAGCCGAGGCTCCGGACGCCTTCAACGCGCCATCGGCCGCGCGGTCGTTCAGCGCAGCCACCCGGATTCGGCCGCCTTGTCGCGCACGGCTCTGACCCGGACGTCGTAGAGGTCGCGGTCTCGGCTGTAGATCGCCGCGGCCAGGGCGCTCACCAGGCTGATGGGACCCACCAGCGAATGGGCGAAGAAGGTGGAATCGATGTCGGCATAGAGGGTGACGCTGCCCTTGCCGGCCAGTTCGGACAGCGAGTTGTCGGTGATGACGATCACGGTCGCCCCCTGGGCTAGGGCCTTCTCGGCGAACGAGATGGTCACCGAGTGAGCCCGGCGGAAACCGATGGCCAGGAGAACGTCGCCCTCGGCGAGCCGGCTGAGACGGGCCACGTTCGACTCGGTGCTGTCGGTCGCCGCCAGGCAGGGGATGCCCAGCAACTCGAAGACGTACGAGGCGTGCTCCGCCACGACGGCGGCCTCGTGCAGACCCACCACCAGCACCTGCGACGCCCCCGCCAGCGCCGCCACCGCCCGGTTGAAGCGCTCCAGCGTGTTCTTGCTGATCGTCTCTTCGAGGCTCAGGGCGTCGGTCTTCAGCGAGCGGGTGAGGATGTCCTCTTCGATGACGAAGCCCAGTTGGTCGTCATGGAGCACGGGACGAGCGGTGGCCCCCAGCCGGTATTCGTCGCGCGCGGCCTTCTGCAGCTCGGGATACCCGGGAAACCCGAGCGACTGGGCAAAGCGCACCACGGTCGAACTGGAGGTGTTGCCCTTCTGACCCAGCTCTTCCGCGCTCAGATAGCCCACCTCTTCGAGGTGGTCGATGATGTAGCGCGCGATGGCCTTCTGCGAGCGAGAGAAGCCGTCGAAGCCCTCTCGCAGCAGATCGCTCACTCGCCGTGGTCTGGCGTCGTCCAACTCCCCTCCACCGATGGCAAGGGTTGCATGTGTTGAATTATACAACATTCATTGCAGCCATCCTGCCCAACATCATCGGAGCAGGAGCGGATTCCTTTAGCTCGCGGCGCGGACTCTAGCAGACGACTGCCTGAGCGACTCGGGCCGTCACGATCCGAAGCCGTCAGTCCTCCAGCTTCTCGAACTCCTCCACGCCCACGCCGCAGTCCGGGCACATCCAACCTTCGGGCAGTTCCTCGAAAGGTGTGCCCGGCGGCACGTCTTGCGTGGGATCGCCCACCGCCGGGTCGTAGACGTAGGCGCAGACCAGGCATATCCACTTGTCCATGTTAGGACTCTCCTGCTTTGCGAGCTTTGGCTTCGGCGACGATCTTCTCGACCAGATGCGACGGCACCTCTTCGTAGTGGTCGAACTCCAGCGTGAACGAGCCCCGCCCGGCGGTCATGGAGCGCAATTGCGGCGCGTAGGTGAGCATCTCGGCCAGCGGCACCTGGGCTCTGATGATGTGCATCTCCCCCATGCTCTCGCTGCCCTGCGGCCGGCCCCGGCGGCTGGAGAGGTCGCCCATGATGTCGCCCATGTTCTCCTCGGGAGCGATCACCTCGACGTTCATCACCGGCTCCAGGAGAACCGGCATGGCCTCGGTCATGGCCTTGTTCCAGGCGAGCGTCCCGGCCAGCCTGAAGGCCAGTTCGGAAGAGTCGACGGTGTGATAGGAGCCGTCGTAGAGCTTGACCTTGACGTCCACCACCGGATATCCGGCCACCACGCCGTGCTCCATGGCCTCGACGATCGCCCTTTTCCACCGCGGGGATGAAGTTGCGCGGTATCGAGCCCCCGAAGATGGCGTCCTCGAACTGGTAGCCCTCACCCCGCGGCAGCGGCTCCACCTCGATCCAGCAGTCGCCGAACTGCCCCCGGCCTCCGGTCTGCTTCTTGTGCCGACCCTGGGCGTTCGCCTTCTTGCGGATGGTCTCCCGATACGGGACCTGCGGCGGATGAAGATCGACCTCCACGCCGAAGCGGCGCTTGAGCTTGTCGAGGATGACCTCCACGTGCACCTGGCTGGTGCCGGAGATGAGCATCTCCTTGGTCTGCGGGTCGAAGCGCAGCTCCATGGCCGGGTCCTCTTCGCCCAGACGCCTGAGACCGTTGGACACCTTCTCCTCGTCGCCCCGGGTCTTCGGGGTGATGGCGAAGGAGATGGCCGGCGGCGGGAACTCGTAACGGGCGAAGCGGACCGGATGGGCCGGGTCGGACAGCGTGTCGCCGGTGCCGGTCTCCTTCAGCTTGGCCAGCGCGACGATGTCGCCGGCGCCCGCCTCCTCGATCGTCTTGGTCTCCTTGCCCTGCATCAGGAGGATGTTGCCGGTGCGCTCCTTCTCGTTCGTGCGGCTGTTGAGCAACTGCGTGTCGGTGGCGATCTTGCCCGAGAAGAGCCGCACCAGGTTCACCCGGCCGGAGAACTGGTCGTAGATGGTCTTGAACACGAACAGCGCCGTGGAGGCGCGATGCCTCGGGCGCCAGCTCGACCTCATCGGTGCCGCTGGCGCCCTTGAGCGCCACGTGCGCGCCCCTTGCCACCGGAGACGGGACCGCCAGGAGGAGATCGAGAAGACGGTCGGAACCGATGTTCTTCGTGGCCGCCACGGGGATCACGGGGCTGACCGAACCCGCAGCCACCGCCGCCCTCAGAGCCGCCGTGATCTCGTCATGGGTCAGCTCGGTGCCCTCCAGGTACTTCTCGAGCAACGCGTCGTCGGCCTCGGCCACTCGGTCGACAAGAGCCTCCCGGGCCTCCTCGGCAGCCGCCTGCAGGTCGTCGGGGATCGGGCCCTCGGTGCCCTTGCCCGCGGTGCCGGAATAGGTGTAGGCCTTCATGTCGATCAGATCGACGACGCCCTTGAATCCGGCCTCTTCTCCGATGGGCAGGGCGATCGCCACGACCTCGTCGCCGAAGCGAGCCGCGCAAGGCTTCGACCGCCTCCCCGAAGTCGGCGCGCTCTCGGTCCATCATGTTCACCGCGACCACCCGGGAGACGCCCATCTCTGTCGCGCGTTTCCACACTCTCTCGGTCTGCACCTCGACCTTGGTCACCGCGTTCACGACCATGAGGACGCCCTCGACCACGGAAAGAGTGCCCAAGGCCTCGTTGATGAACGAGGCCTCGCCCGGGTGTGTCGACCAAGTTGATCTTGTGGTTCGCCCAATCGACGTGGGCAAGACCGGCGGATATGGTCATCTGCCGCTTGATCTCGTCCTCGTCGTGGTCCATGGTGGTCGTGCCGTCCATGACCGCGCCCAGGCGGTTCTTCGCGCCCGCGGTGAAGAGCAGCGCCTCGACGAGCGACGTCTTCCCCGCTCCGCGGTGACCCACCACCGCGATGTTCCTTATCTTGGCCGGGTCTACCAGCGCCATGAGTCCTCCTCGCCTCAGGCTTCGCTGTGTGGTGCTCAGTGTGGGCTCAGCCCCACAAGCAGGGACGCCGCCGACGGGCAGCGTCCCACAAGAGAACGATGTCACCGGGCAATGCCGGTCGTCGACGATCCTTGCGACGGCATGCGCGTGGCTTCGGCTCCTAGGAGCCGGGCTTGAGCTGATAGCGGCGGTCTTTCTTGAGCCAGGTGATGGCCCCGATGGCCGCGGGCATGATCTCGAGCGCGCCCTCGCGCGCTTCGACCAGCACCACCTCGAAGTCGCGGTAGTAGACCTTCACCGGTCCGACGACGCTGTGAACGGTGGTGGTGCGCAGGCTCTCGTCCGGCGCCTGGATGGGCGTCACCAGACTGACTGAAGCCTCTCCCTCTTGCACGATGATCTGCATGTGATTCTAGCTCCCTGCGGACCGGTGGTCGACGCGCCCTGACGCCTGGATGCTACTCCTCGACCTTGACGACCTGCCGGCCGTTGTACATGCCGCAGTTCGGGCACACCCGGTGCGGCATTCTGGGGCTGTGGCAATGCGGGCACTCGACGACGGTCGGAGCGGTAGCCGGCATGGGTCGCGCGCCGCGCGTCCCTGCGAGCCCGCGAGGTCTTTCTCTTGGGAACGGCCATTATCTGCCTCTCTCTTCACCGATGGGGAAACCGTGAGTTTGTACCCCATCGGCGGGGATATTTCAAGGGGACGAGCCTCAGCGACGAGACCTCAGACACCGAGAGCCTAGCCCTCCAGCCCGAGATCCTTCAGCTTGCTCCAGCGGTTCGTCAACCTGGACGGACGCGCAGTCGCACGATCCTCGGTTCAGATCCTGGCCGCACTGAGGGCAGAGCCCTCGACACGCCGGCGAGCACACGACCTGCGCGGGCAAGGCGCAGGACGACCGCCTCCCGAGCGATGCCGGCCACATCGACCACCATGTCCTCCACGAAGGCGCTCAGATCGGACTCTTCCCAGCCGTCCTTGGCCGTGGGCGCGAACTCCTGCTGCTCGGCCTCCGCATCCAGCGCCACCTCACTCAGGCAGCGCGCGCACGGCCCGTAGACCTTCGCGTCCAGGGAGACGTCGACCAAGAAGCCGCCCGCGACCCGGTCCACGGCCACGGCGACCCCGCGGGGGACGAGCACTTCGTAGCGCACCCCGCCCAGAACGATCGGGGCCATGTCCAGAGGGTAGACGCGCTCGTAGCGATCCCCCCCGCGCAGGGCGAGATCCGCGGAGGTCGAGAAACACGGTAGAATGACGGCCTGTCCGAGGAGCGCTCAGGCGCCCTCGCCCGGCCCGCCCGTCTGCAGACGCTCCCGGCCCCGCTGCACGGCGGCCAGGAACTTGTCCAGGTTGGTCTCCAGCGTCTTGAGGATCTCGTCGGCGTAGTCTTCGGCCCCCAGGCGGATCTCACGCTCCCGGGCCTCGGCCTCGCGGATGATGTCTTCCGACTGGCGCTGCGCCCGCTTGACCACTTCTTGCTCGCTGGCCAGCCTCTGCGCTTCGTCGCGGGCCTCCGCAAGGATGCGCTCGGACTCCTCTTTGGCCTCTTGCAGCATCTCCTGACGCTCTTTGACGATCCACCGCGCCTGCTTGATCTCTTCGGGGATGGTGGCCCGCATCTGATCGAGCAGATCGTAGATCTCATCGCGATCGATCATGACCTTGTCGGTCATCGGGAAGGTGCTCGCGCCGTGGACAAGATCGTCCAGTTTGTCGATCAGAACGAGAACGTCCATTCTCTAGCCCTCCACGGATCCATACATTTCGGCGAAACGACGCTCGACCACTTCGGGAACGAGATCGCTCACGCAGCCGCCGTACTTGGCTATCTCCTTGACCCCACTCGAGCTGAGGAACGAATACTCGGGTGAAGCCATAAGGTACATCGTCTCCAGGTCGGGGTCCAGCTTGCGGTTGAGTTGCGCCATCTGGAACTCGTACTCGAAATCGGTGAGGGCCCGCAGTCCCTTGACCAAGACGCTCGCCCCCACCTCGCGCGCCAACTTCACGACCAGTCCTCGCATGACGGCGACCCTAACATTCGGCAGATGCTTCGTGGACTCCTCCAAGAAATGGACCCGCTCCTCGGCGGTGAACAGCACCGACTTGCGAAAGGAGTCGTCCACCACGGCGACCACCACCTCGTCGAACATGGCGCTGCACCGCGTGATCACGTCGAGGTGACCCACCGTGACCGGGTCGTAGGTGCCCGGGCAGAGCGCGGTCTTCACCGAATACTCCTCCTCATCCTGATCATCGTGACCCTGGTGTCACCGTAGGCCCGATCGAACACGGGGGTCTGGCCGAAAGTCACCCGCGACGGCCTGTCGCCCTCGATGACCGCCACCCCGTCGTCCCTGAGAAGCGACGACAGCAGCGGCCCAAGCGTTACTTCCACTTCCGCCAGCATTCTATAGGGAGGGTCCACAAAGAGCAAATCAAACCGGGCTCCCGCGCCGCTCAAGCGCTGCAGCGCCTGATGGTAGTCAGAGACGATCACCCGGCTGACGGACTCGTAGCCAAGCGTCGCTATGTTCTCCTCGCAGCACGGCCGCCACGGCGGGGTCTTGCTCCACAAAGACGCAGCTCCGGGCCCCGCGCGAAAGCGCCTCCAGACCCATGGCGCCGGTGCCCGCGAACAGATCCAGCACCAGCAGATCGCCCACCGGGCCGAGAACGTCGAAGATGGCCTCCCGCACCTTCTCGCTGGTCGGCCTGCACCCCGGCGACCGCGGGCACCTTGAGTCGGTGGCCCCGCTTCGCGCCGGCCACGATGCGCACCTTGCCCGGCGGCGCGCGCGGTCACACCCGCTCCATCCAGGCCATCTTGCTGCCGAAGCGCGCCTCCGCGGCCTCGAGGAGGAGCGCCGGGGCTTCGCGCCCGGCGCCGCTCCGCCAGCAGCGCCTCAGCCTCCTCCCGCGCCTCCTCGAGCAAGCGCCGGTCGCGCAGCAGCGACGCCACCTCCAGGTCGCCCAGGCCCGACTGCCGCTCGCCGAACAGCTGCCCTTCCCCGCGGGCCAGGAGATCGGCCTCGGCCAGGGCGAAGCCGTCGGTCGTGCGCGCGAACAGGGCCAGACGCTCGAGCACCGCCTCGTCCTCGCCTTCGGCCAGCAGGAAGCAGTGCGACTCGTCGGCACCCCGCCCCACGCGGCCGCGGAGTTGATGGAGCTGCGACAGCCCGAACCGACGGGCGCCCATGATCACCATGACGGTGGCGTTGGCAACGTCGACCCCCACCTCGATCACCGAGGTGCTCACCAGCACGTCCACCTCGCCCGTGGCGTAGGCCGCCATGGCCGCGGCCTTCTCGGCCGGGGGAAGCTGTCCGTGAAGCAGCCGCAGGCGGAACCCGGCCAGCTCCCCGGCGGCCAGGTCCTCGTAGGTCTGCCGCGCCGAGGCCGTCTGCAGCGTCTCGCTCTCCTCGATCAGCGGACAGACCACGTACGCCTGCCGCCCCTGGGCCAGCTGCGCCGCGCACGAACTCCCACATGCGGCCCTCCGAGTCGGCGAACACCAGGCGCGTGCGCACCGGCCGCCTGCCCGGGGGCATCTCGTCGAGCACGCTCACGTCCAGGTCACCGTAGAGCGTCAGGCTCAGGGTGCGCGGGATAGGCGTGGCCGACATGTGCAGGGTGTGAGGCCAGAACCCACCCTCTTCCGGAGCGAGGATCGCGTCTCGCTGGCGCACGCCGAAGCGATGCTGCTCGTCCACCACGGCCACCCTCAGGTCGTGGAAGCGGACACCGTCCTGGATGAGGGCGTGCGTCCCCACCACCACGTCCACCTCTCCCCTCGCCAGAGCTTCCAGCACGGTCCGGCGCTCTCCGCCGGACTGACTCCCCTTCAGCAGGCGGACTCGCACCCCATGGGCTGCCAGCTGCTCCGACAGTCCCAGGAAGTGCTGATCGGCCAGCACCTCCGTGGGCGCCATCAGCGCCGCCTGTCCCCCTTGCTCCACCGCGCGGAGCATGCAGTAGGCGGCCACCATGGTCTTGCCCGACCCCACGTCGCCGTGCAGAAGGCGCCGCATGGGCACCGGTCGGACCAGGTCCTGCTCGATCTCCGCGATGACCCTGCGTTGCGCCGCCGTGGGCGCGTAGGGCAGGCCGGCAACGAAGGCGTCGGCAAGCCCGGCAGAGCGACCCAGGGGCCGCGCCTTGCGGCCGGAGTCCTGCGCCATGCGACGCCGTAGGACTGCCACCTGCAGAAGAAGCAACTCCTCGAACGCCAGCCGGTCGCGCGCCCGGGAGGCCTCCCCGAGGCTGCCGGGGAAGTGGCAGCTCAACACCGCCTCGGCCCTTCCCGGGTATCGCCTCTGCGCTCTAAGACGCGCCGGGCAGCGGGTCGACCAGATGGCGCGCGTACGGAGCCGCCTCGTGCAGGACGGTGCGGATGGTCCGCACGCTCAGATCGGCCGTGCTGGGATACACGGGGATCAGGCCGAGGATGTGGTGGCTCTCCCCCGCTTCGCTCAAGATCTCGTGCCGCTTGACCAGGAAGGTGGACGCTCCCCGTTGTCGGATCAGCACGCCTTTGAGAAGCACCTCCGGCCTCTCCCGGAAAGCCGCCTCCAGGTAGGCCTGGTTGTACCAGGTGGCCAGGACGCTCCCGCTGTCGTCGGAGACCAGGGCCTCGAGCACCTTCACCCGGCGCCGGGCGGTCTCGCGGACCGCGCAGGAGACCACGCGCACGCGCAGCGTCACCTCCTCGCCGAGGCAGAGCTCACAGACGTTGGCGATCCGCGACGGCGGCTCGTGACGGAAGGGGAGATGGAGCAGCAGGTCGCGCACCGTCTCGATCCCCAGGCCGCGCAGCTTCCGCTCTGTCGTCCTTCCCACCCCTCGCAGCGCCGACACCGGCCGCTCCAACTGCCGCGGGTCGATGCTCTCCTTCGAGGTACTGACCGACAGCAGGTCCCCCGGGCGGAGAAGCGGGGCCCGAACCCAAGGGGTAGTGAAGGCCACCCCTTGCGGCGCCGCTCATTCCTGGATGAAGCAGAGGGCGACGGCGCCCGGACCCACGTAGGTGCCTATGACTGAACCCACCACGCTGGTCAACCTGATCTGGATGTCGCGGTCGGTCACACCCTCGACAAGTCCTCGCAGTTGCTCGAGCACCGGTTCGTTCAGGCCGTGAGAGAGGCTCACGTAGGTGGTCAAGCCAGGCCGCGTGCGCTCGAGCATGCCGTCGCGCATGACCTCCAGCGCCTGGCGCACTCCTCGCACCTTCTTGTAGACGTCGATGACACCCTCGTCGATGCTCAGCACCGGCTTGATGTTCAGGAGCGTGCCCATCAGATGCGAGGCCCGGCCGATGCGGCCCCCTTTGAACAGTTGGTCGAGAGTGGTCGGCAAGAAGTAGAAGGTCTTCTCGGCCACGAACTTGTCGATGTAGGCGTCGAACTCGTCTTCGGGCATGCCCCGGTCCAAGCGCTCCACCAGCCGGTCGACAAGCAGGGCGATGCCGCCGGTGGCCAGTTGGGAGTCGACCACCTTCACGCCGTCGATCTGGCTCTGGGCCACCTCGGCGCTGGCGCACGTGCCGCTGAGCTTGCCGCTCAGGTGGACCGAGTAGACACGCTCGTACTGCTCGCGCAGCCTCTTGTACCGTTCGAGAAAGGCTCCGGCCGAGGGCTGCGAGGTGCGCGGAAGCTCTGGGGCGGTCTTCAGTCTCTGATAGAACTCGCTGGGTTCCATCTCCACCCAGTCGAGGTAGGCCTCCTCACCGAAATACACCGTCAGCGGCACCATGCGTGATGTTCGGGTCCGCCGCCAGGTAGTCGGGCAGGTCGGCGGTGGAATCGACGACGATCGCGGTCGATTGTCGATCGACGATCATCCTGCGCTCACCCCCACGTGATCGGTGACACCGAGTCGTACTACTCAGCCGACAGGAGCAAAGGATAGAAGGGTTGCCCGCCCTCGTGCACGTCGATCTCCACTCCCGGATAGCGCGCGCGCAGGCGATCGACCACCTCAGCGACCCGACCGGCGCTGTCGTCCTCTCCCAGGAGGACCGTGAGCATCTCCCGGCCTCCGTCGAGAAGCCGGGCCACCACTTCCTCCACCACGGGCTCCAGCTCGTGCGAGGCGATCACCACCTGGTCCTCCACCAGCCCGATGAAGTCCTGGCCTTGATCTGCACTCCGTCGACCAGGGAGTCTCGCACCGCCCGGGTGACCTCGCCGGTGACGACGCTGTCGAGAGCCGCCCGCATCTCTCTGACGTTGTCGGCGCCCGCGCTGCGCTTGTCGTAGGCCACGGCCGCGGTCAGCCCGGCCTGGATCGACCGGGTGGGCACCACCAGCACTTCCTTCTCGCGTGAGCTTCGCCGTCTGCTCGGCGGTCATGATGACGTTGCTGTTGTTGGGAAGGATGACCACCGAGGGAGCCGTCGCCCTCTCGACCGCCCGCATCAGGTCTTCGGCGGAGGGGTTCATCGATTGCCCGCCGTCGACGATGAGATCGACGCCCAGATTGCGGAAGAGCGCCTTGTTGCCTTCGCCGGCCACCACCGCCACCACCTGGGTGAGCCCCGGATCCACGGGAGCGGCCTCGGCGGCCTGGCCAAACGCTCGGTAGCGGGCGGCGGTCTGCTCCTTCATGTTGTCGATCTCGATCTCGCTCAGCACGCCGAGCGAAGTGGCCAGCCCGATGACCTGGCCCGGATCGTCGGTGTGCACGTGGACCTTCAGCCGGTCTGCGGTCGCCCACCACCAGCAGGCTGTCGCCCAGCCGGCAGAGCTTCTCTTCCAGGAATCCCTGGTCGAGCGCCTGGCCGCTGATCAGGAAGCTGGTGCAGTAGGTGAACTGGCTCTCTTCCTCGACCGCCTCTTCCTCATACGAAGGCGCCTTCGAAGACCGGCGGCTGCTCGATGCGGGTGGCGATAGGCGTCTGCCAATCGCTCCGGCCGTTGGCCGCCCCTTCGACCAGCACGACCAGTCCGTAGCCCCCGGCGTCCACCACGCCGGCGTCGGCCAGCACCCGCAGCAGGGTCGGGGTCCTCTCCACGCTCTTCCAGCCCGCCGCGATCACCTGGTCCATGAACGCCCGCGGCATCGGCCGATTCGGGCGCTTCCGCCGCGGCCTCCGCCATCTCTCGGAGGACCGTCAGCATGGTCCCTTCCACCGGCTTGCGCACGGCTCGGTAGGCCGTGTCGGTGGCGTGCCGGAAGGCCCGGGCGAGCGCGCCCGGGGTGATCGGGCCGGCCTGGCCGAGGACCTCCATCGCGCCCCGGATGATCTGCGACAGGATCACCCCGCTGTTGCCCCGCGCCCCCATCAGCGCCGCCTGAGAGATGGCGGCGCACAGCTCGGCCTCCGGAAAGGCTCAGCGGGAGTCTGGCCACCGAGTCGAGGATCCCCCGCATGGTCAGGGCCAGATTGGTGCCGGTGTCCCCGTCGGGGACCGGGTAGACGTTCAGATCGTTGATCTCCTGCTTCCGCTCCTCCAGAGCCTGGAAGCCGGCCGCCAGAAGAGCCCGGGCCTGGGAGACGGTGAGCAACGCTCCATCGCTATTCGCCAACCCGGACCCCTTGCACGTAGATCTGCAGGGTCGTGACCGGCCGGCCGGTCATCTTCTCCACGTTGTAGGCGACCTGAGAGCGGACGTTGCCCGCGACCTCGGCCACGTTCAGCCCGTATTCGACGATGATGTAGAGCTTGATCCGCAGCTGGTCCGGCGCCTGCTCGACCTTGATGCCCTGATGCAGGCGGTCGCGCGAGAGCAGCGAGGCCACTCCCTGCCGCAGGTTGGGCGACGCCATGCCCACCACCCCGTAGCACTCGAGGACCGTCCAGCCCACGATGTCGCCGATGGCGCGATCGGTGATGACCATGCGGCCCTCGACCGATGCGAGCCGATCGCCGCTGAAGGCTCGATCTCGCTGCTCACGTCAGACCGGCTGCTCATTCCGCCGGGGACTCGTCCAGCGGAGCGAGCTTGTTGAGGTCGGCAAGCACGGCGTCCGGATCGATGCCGTGCATCTTGGCCCCGTCCTCGATGGACTCCATGCTCACGCCCATGCAGCCGATGCAGCCCATGCCGTAGGCGGCGAAGACCTCGCGGGCGCGCGGGTCGGCCTGGAGCGCCTCCATGATCGACATATCCTTGGTGAAGATGGCCATCTCCTTTCCCCGATCGCGCACAGCACATGTTCTGGTATTCTACCGTACCGAATGGCGGCGAATGTCCGCCGTTCTGCGCTGCCCTTGTCAGACCATGCGGGCCTGCGGCATACTATGGCACTCCCGAGTAGCCGGCAATTCAACGAAGGATGAGCGGCCACATGTCCAAGGTGTGCGTGATCTGCGGCAAGAAGCCTAGTTTCGGCAACAACAGAAGCCACTCCATGCGCGCCACGCCGCGGCGCTGGGATCCCAACGTGCAGAAGGTGCGCATCCAGCTCGACGGCAAGCCCACCCGGGCCTACGTGTGCGCCAAGTGCCTCAAGGCCCACAAGGTGGAGAAGGTCGCTTAGTCTGTCTGCCAGCTCGGCTGGCCCGGCTCGTCTGGCCTACTCACTCGTTCCCTCAGGTTCCGGAGCAGGTTGGCCATCTCCAGGGCGGAAAGCGCGGCGTCCCAGCCCTTGTTCCCGGCCTTGGTGCCGGCCCGCTCCACCGCCTGTTCGATGGTCTCGGTGGTCAGCACCCCGAAGATGACCGGGACGCCGGTGTCCAGTTGCACCTTGGCCACTCCTTTGGCCACCTCGGCCGCCACGTAGTCGAAGTGCGGGGTCGAGCCCCGGATGACCGCTCCCAGGCAGATCACCGCGTCGTACTTCTTGCCCTGCGCCATCCGCTGGGCGATCAGGGGGATCTCCATGGCCCCCGGTACCCAGGCCACGTCGACATCGGCGTCACCGACTCCGTGCCGGGTGAGGCAGTCCCAGGCTCCCGACAGCAGCTTGCTGCTGATGAACTCGTTGAACCGGCTCACCACGATGGCGAACCGAAGCCCCTCTCCCTTCAAGAACCCCTCAAAGACGCGCCCCTTCTCAGTCATCCTCTTCGTCCTTTCCCTCGTCTTCGACATATTGCAGTCCCTGATGATGGAGGATGTGCCCCATCTTCTCCTTCTTGACCCGGAGATAGCGCAGATTCGTGTCGGTCGGCTTCACCTCCAGCGGCACCCGTTCGGTCACGGTCAGGCCGTAGCCTTCCAGACCCACCAGCTTGCGCGGGTTGTTGGTCATGATCCGTATGGAGGTAAGCCCCAGATCGACCAGTATCTGCGCCCCGATGCCGTAGTCGCGCAGATCGGGAGCGAAGCCCAACTCCACGTTGGCCTCCACGGTGTCCCTGCCCCTGCTCCTGCAGCTCGTAGGCGCGCAGCTTGTTCAGCAGGCCGATCCCCCGGCCCTCCTGGGCCATGTAGAGGAGCACGCCCAGCCCCTCGCGTTCGATGAGATCGAGCGCGGCCGTCAGCTGTTCGCCGCAATCGCAGCGCAGCGAGTGGAACACGTCTCCGGTGAGGCACTCGGAATGCACCCGCACCAGCACGTCCTTCTGACCGGCCACGTCTCCCTTCACCAGGGCCAGGTGCTGCTCGCCGTCGAGCAGGCTCTCGTAGCCGTAGGCCGTGAACTCACCCGAACCTGGTGGGCATGCTTCACCACCGCCACCTGCCGCACCAGCTTCTCCGTGCGCCGCCGGTAGCGGATGAGGTCGGCCACGGTGATCATCTTGAGCCCGTGACGCTCGCAGTAGGTCACCAGGTCGGGCACCCGAGCCATGGTGCCGTCTTCGTTCATGACCTCGCAGATGACTCCGGCGGGAGTGAGCCCGGCCAGACGGGCCAGGTCGACCGCCGCCTCGGTCTGGCCGGCGCGGGCCAGCACGCCCCCGGGCCGGGCGATGAGCGGGAACACGTGTCCGGGCTGCACCAGGTCGTCCGCCCGGCTGCGCGGGTCGATAGCCACCTGGATGGTGCGGGCCCGGTCGGCCGCGGAGATGCCGGTGGTCACCCCTTCCCGGGCCTCGATGGAGACCGTGAACGCCGTGCCGAACCGCGACTGGTTGGTGCGCGTCATGGGCTGCAGGTGCAGGGCCTCCGCCCGCTCGGCCGTGATCGAAAGGCAGATCAGCCCCCGGCCGTGCACGGCCATGAAGTTGACCGCCTCCGGCGTGATGAACTGGGCCGCCATGGTGAGGTCGCCCTCGTTCTCCCGGTCTTCGTCGTCGACGACCACCACCATGCGGCCGCTCTTGATCTCCTCCAGAGCCTCTTCGATGGTGGCGAAGTTCGCCCGTTCTCTCTGTCATACGAACCTCCTCGTGCGCCGCAGAGCTCCTCCAGCCACACGGCGCGGTAGCTCCCGGTCGCCGCTCACGCAAAACCCTGTTCGCGCAGCAGGTCCTCGGTCAGCCGCGGCGCCGCCGGCATCCCGCGGGCCCGTCCTGGGCCAGCACCTGCAGGGCCCGCAGCACGTAGCGGGCCAGCACGTCCGCCTCCACGTTCACCTGCAGGCCCGCCCTGACGTTCCTCAGCGTGGTCTCCTTCAGGGTGTGCGGAATGATCCCCACCTGGAACCATCCTGCATCGACCGCGATGACCGTGAGCGAGATCCCGTCGATGGCGATCGAACCCTTCGGGGCCACACAGCCCCGCACGGCCTCGGGCAGCGAGACCGTCACCTCCCAGGCGATGCCCTTGCTCTGGACCGCCAAGCACCTCGGCCACCGCGTCGACGTGCCCCAGCACCAGATGCCCGCCCAGACGGGCCCCCAGCTGCCAAGGACCGTTCGAGATTCACCGGCGCCCCGCTCGTCACCCGCCCCAGGGTGGTGTGGGAGAGGGTCTCGGGCATGCAGTCGACCACGAAACCGCTGCTCCCCAGCTCGACCACGGTAAGACAGGCCCCACTCACGGCGATGGAGTCTCCCAGACGCGTGCCCTCGAGCACCCTGCGCGCCTGGACGCTCAAGCGACCGCCGTCTCCGCGCCGTTCCAGACGCCTGACCGTCCCCACTTCTTCGATCAGTCCGGTGAACATCAGAAGGGCTCCCCCACGTAGCCGGAGATGAGCAGGTCGGAGCCGATGGATTCGCACTTCCACCTCTCTCAGCGGCGTGGCCTGGTCCATGGAGACGGCGCCGGCGCCCAGCAAGGGCGCACGGTTCTCCATGCCCGAGATGATCTGGGGGCAGACGAAGGCCATGACCCTGTCGATCAAACCGGCCGCCCACCAGGCTCCCGCCACTCGCGGCCCACCTTCGAGCAAGCACCGTCTGAACGCCGCGGGCGCCGAGCATGCGGGCCACCTCCTCGGGATCCAGGCCGCCATCCTCCCCTCTGCGCACGGCGGCCGTCTCCACCCCCCACGACTCGACTTCAGCCCGCCGGGCCGTCGGCCACCTCGGCCCCGCACACCACCAGCACCGGCCCCTCGGTCGACGGTCTTCACCAAGGCGGCCTCTCGACTGCAGCGTCAGCCCACCGTCCAGCACGACGCGCAACGGCTGACGGTCGCAGTCCACTTCGCGCGCCGTGAGCCGAGGATCGTCGGCCGCGGAGGGTGCCGGCTCCCACCATCACCGCGTCCGACCACGCGCGCAACTGGTGCACCAGCTCGCGGCTCTCGGCACTCGAGATCCAGCGCGAATCGACCCGCATCGGTGGCCACCCGTCCGTCCAGGGTCATCGCGTACTTGTAGGTCACGAACGGCAGACCCGTGGCGACCGATTTCCGAAGGCCGTTGTTCTGTCGCTTCATGCGCAGAGCAAGCTCTCCCTCCGCCACGTCGACCTGGATGCCCGGCCGCACGCAGCTGCGTCCAGCCCCCGACCGTTCACCTCGGGAGAAGGATCTATGGCGCCCACGACGACCCTGCTGAAGCCGCCGGCTATGAGCGCCGCCGTGCAGGGAGGAGTGCGCCCGTAGGTGCAGCACGGCTCGAGGGTGACGTACATCGTGGCCCCGGCGCACACGTCGCTCGGCGCGACAGACTCGTCCGCTGTGCAGCGTCCACTCGCCGCGGCCTCCGCCGGCGCGCGGAGCGCATGGCGTCCTTGATGGCGGCCACCTCGGCGTGATCGCGCCACGGACCGGCGTGATAACCCTCGCCCAGGACGCGCCCGCGCCGCACGATGACCGCGCCCACCAGAGGATTGGGACTGGTGCAGCCTCGCCCCCTCTCGGCAAGGCTCATGGCCCGCTCGAGATAGACTCGTGTCCTGTTCGTCCAGAGGCAACAAAAAACCCCTCAGCCTAAGGGGCCCAGGGGTCGGCGGAGCGACAACACGCTCCGGTCTTCTCTCTTCCAGACTTTCACTGTCGGCCCAGGAATCACACCTGGTCTGCCTTGCACGGCTCGCGGGCTATCACCGCCGGTAGGGAATCTCACCCGACCCCGAAGACCACATATCGGTACGCATCAACGTACTGCGCGACAGAATCTACCACAGGTGCGGCGCCCTGCCAGGCCAGGAATCGCCTGCCGCGAGCCGGCGCGGTCCCTGAGCCGAGCGCAGTCAGCGCGCCTGCAGCCGCAGCCGCACCTCCGCCGCCGGGATCCGCGGCACCAAAGACGGCCGACCCGGCCACCAGCCAGTTCGCCCCGGCTTCCACCACCTGCCTGATGTTGTCCCGATGGACGCCCCCGTCGACCTCTATGGCCACTCCGGCGGGAAGCATCCGCCGCAGTCGCGGCACCTTGTCCAGAGCCGAGGCGATCAGTCGCTGTCCCCCGAATCCCGGATTGACGGTCATGACCAGCACGTAGTCGACCAGGGTCAGGACGTCCTCGATGCGCGCCACGTCGGTGCCGGGATTGATGGCCACCCCGGCTCCCGCGCCCAGGGCCTTGATGGCCTGGATAGCGTGGTACAGCTGAGGACAGGCCTCCACGTGCACGCTCACCGCGTCGGCCCCGGCCCGCGACGAACGCTCTCCAGATAGTCCTCCGGGTGCTCGATCATCAGGTGCACGGACAACAGGCCCCCTCGCTCGTGCACCAAGGGCGCCACGGCCTCGACCACCACGGGTCCGATGGTGATGTTGGGAACGAAGTGACCGTCCATGACATCCACGTGGATCATGCGCACCCCGGCATCCATGACCGGGATATCTCCTCCCCCAGGCGGGAGAAATCGGCCGACAGGATGCGAGGGAAGAAGGTGAAGCTCTTCGTATACGGGAGAGGGAATGGGCATTGACGCTCCCTACTACTCTGGTGGTTCGATTCCGCCTGGCGATCCCTGGTCCGGCCGCCGCTTGCCGGGTGACTCCAGCCTTTCACCCAGACGCCCGCCGTATCCACGGATGAAATCAGACGCCGCCATCTTGCTCTTGCCGGCGGGTTGGACCATCAGCACCTCGATCGCACCCTGGGCGCAGCCCACGAACAGTCGGCTGCCGCTCACCTGCACTTCCCCGGGACGTCCGGAAACGCCGGCTCCTTCTTCGGGCAGCGGCTCCAGACCGGGCTGTCCGTAGGGCCAGGTGCGCCACACCTTGAATTCGACCTCTCCGCTTGCTCGTCCAAGCCCCGATGCCGGGACTCAGGGACCGCACCTGGTCGTGGACGGCCGCGGCCCCCCTCGCCGGATCGAGCCAGCAATCGGCGGCGCACAGCTTGGCCGCGTAGGTGGCCATGCCCTTGCTGCTCGGTCCATCCGACCGTGCCCTCGGCCAGGCCGGTCAGCACCTGGTCGATCCCCGTCGCCCCCAGCAGCGCCAGAACCCGACCGATGGAACCGGCATCGTCCCGGAGCCCCACGGAGACCGAGGTCTGCAAGGCCCAGGGACCCTCGTCGAGGCCCTCGGTCATCCGCATGATGCTCACCCCCGTGCACGACTCCCCGGCGGCCAGCGCGCGCTCGATGGGAGCCGCGCCCCGATACGCGGGAAGCAGCGAGGCGTGGACGTTCAGACAGAGGAACGACTCGAGCAGGGGCAGCTTGAGGATCTGTCCGAAGGCAGCGACGACCAGGGTCGAGACACCCGTGGCCCGAAGGCGGGCCGCAACGGCCGGGTCGTTGATGTCCTCGGCCTGCAGGCACTCCAGCCCCAGTCGGTCGGCCTCGAGCACCGCCGGCGGGGCGGTCGCCTTGCGCCCCCGGCCCCGCGGCCGGTCGGGCTGAGAGACGACCAGGACGGGCCGCCTGCCCAGCGCGGCCAGATCAGCCAGACACCCAGGCGGCGAAATCGGGCGTCCCGGCAAAGGCGAAGTTCACGTCCCGGCCGCTAGCGTCCGCTCGCGCAGTTCTTTCAGGACCCGGCGCCGCTCCTCGGGCGAGGTCCTGTCCAGGATCAGGCGACCATCCAGGTGGTCGATCTCGTGTTGCACGATGCGAGCCGAGCAGCCCGGTAAGATGGACCTGGAAGGGCTCGCCTTTGAGATCCTGCGCTTCCACCACCACCTCTTCGGCCCGGGTGACCTCCATGGTGCCCCCCGGGACAGAGAGACAACCCTCCGCCGCCGTGCAACCGGTCTCCGACGACTCCACGATGCGCGGATTCACGAACACGTGCCGTTCCGTGTCCTCGCTCCGGGTGCCTCCACACCATGATCCGGCTCGTCACGCCGATCTGTGGGGCGGCCAGCCCCACGCCCTCCTCGCGGTCCATCACCTCCAGCATGAGCTGGGCGAGCTTCTCCAGTCGGGCGTCGAACACGGTGACCGGGTGGGTGCACTGCCTGAGCGTCGGGTCGCCGAAGGTACGCAGGCGATCGAGCGCCGCCTCTCTCGGAGGTGCGGGGCGCGTGGTTGCCTCTTCCTTTGCCCATTTCGGCCTCGATCTTGCTCACTGCTTCGTCAGCTGAAGGATTGCGGATCCACATCCACCAACAGCGTCACTCCCCGACGCCGATACGGTCCCGCCAGTTGGGCCAAGGCCTGGCCCACGATCGCCCGCGCCCTCTCTCCGTCGCGCGCCGCCACCAAGAGATGCCACCTGTCCCGCCCTCTGAGCGCCGGCAAGCCGGCTGGGGCCACGCAGTTCCTGGGCGGAGAAGTGAGGCGCAAGCCGCTCGACCAGAAGCCGGGCACCGCTCTGGGCCCGCTCCGGCTCCTTCGCCACGGTCATCAACCGGATGAGATCGGCGAACGGCGGATACCCCAGCCGCTCTCTGCCCGCGAGTTCCTCCTGGTAGAAGCCGTGCTCGTCCTGCTCCAGCGCCATTCTAATACAGGGCACATCGGGATTCCAGGTTTGCACCAGGACCCGGCCCGGGCCTCTCCGCGCGCCCGGCGCGGCCGGCGACCTGGGTCAGCAGTTGGAAGGTCCGCTCGGCCGCCCGGAAATCCGGCACGTACAGCCCGGTGTCGGCGTCGGCGACCACGACCAGGGTCACCTCGGGGAAGTCGTGACCTTTCGCCACCATCTGCGTCCCCACCAGCACGCCCGGCCGCGCTTCGGCGAAGGCCTCGAGGATCGCCTGCACCCGCGCACCGCTGGTAAGCACGTCGGAGTCCATGCGAAAGACCTGCTCGTGAGGCACGAGGGCCCGCAGTTCTTGATCGAGGCGCTCGGTCCCCGGCGCCGCGCGAGTCAGCGGCGCCCCGCCGCACGAGGGGCACAGGGCCGGCTGCGCGTAGGCGCGCCCGCAATGATGGCAGAGCAGCCGTCGGACCCGGCTGTGGTAGGTGAGCGAGAGCTCGCAGTCGGCGCACATCATGACGTGGCCGCACAGATCGCAGTGCACGTGGCCCGCGTACCCCCGTCGATTGAGAAGCACTATGGCCTGCTCGCCCCGGCGGAGCGTCTCGGCCAGCGCTTCGCGCGAGCGGGGAGCGAGCAGCAGGCCGGCGCCCTGGCGACGCATGTCGACCACCTCGCACACCGGCGGCGTTCCCGCCGCCCGGCGCGAGAGCCGCAGGCGCTCCTCCGACCGCTGCATGCTCTCCACCGAAGGAGTGGCGCTGCCCTCGATCAGCAGCCCTCCCACGGGCTCCAGACGCATGCGCGCGACCGTGCGGGCGTGGTACCGAGGCTCCTCTTCCTGCTTGTAGGAAGTGTCGTGAGCCTCGTCGACGATGATCAACCGCAGGTTCTTCACGGGGGCGAAGACGGCCGATCGCGCCCCCACCACCAGGGGCGCATCGCCGGCGGCGATGCGCCGATATTCCCGAGCCCGCTCCCCTCGGGAGAGCCCGCTGTGCAGCACCCCCACCCGGTTTCCGAACCGCGCCCGCACCCGGCCGATCATCTGCGGGGTCAGTGCGATCTCGGGCACGAGCAGGATGGCGCCCGCCCCATCGTCGAGGGCCCGAGCGAGGAGGCGCAGGTAGACCTCGGTCTTGCCGCTCCCGGTGACCCCCCAGAGCAGGCGCCGGGCGAAGCCGGGTTCGGCGTAGGCCGCGAGCAGGTCGAGCACGGCCCGCTCCTGTTCCGGCCAGAGCGGCGGGACGACTGCGCGCGGCGCGTCGCCTCTTCGGCTGCAGGCGCACTCCGCGCCGCTTCAGCCGGCTGCCGGGCCTCCACCAGCTCGACGAGCCCCTTGGCCACCAACGTCCGCAACACCCCCCGCCCCACCCCCACCTCGGCCAGGAGTTCGCTCACCGCGATCCCTTCGGCCGGCACCGCCTCGAACAGCGCCTGCTGCTTGGCGGTCAGGCTGGCCGCGTTCTCCGGCTCAAGCGCCGAGCTGCGGCCCAGAGGTGCGCATCACCCAGGTCTTGCGCGCGCCGGCGAGCGCCCCGGTCGCGCCGATCACCGGCGGAGCCATCAAGCGGAGGCAGGATTCGAACGAGCAAAGATAGCGCTGCGAAAGCGAGCGGGCGAGATCGAGCAGTTCCTCGGGCACGGTCTGTTCGTGGACCGTTTCGATGAAGCGGAGGTCGGTCGCCCGTCGATGTCGTGAGAGCCGGTCATGTCCACCACCACGGCCCGCACCACCCGCCGTCCGAAGGGAGCCGACACGACCGACCCCAGGCGCACGCGCTCCTCGAACTCGGGCGGGACCAGATAGTCGAAGCGGCGGTCGCCCAGATGCCGCACCCGCAGCAGGGGGACGAGCTGCACCACTCGCCCGCTCTGCCTCGTCAAAGCCGGCACCAGCGCGAACGAATGCGCCAGAATACCGAGGGCTCCTTAGCCCAGACCGGCGTCCCGGCGCAAGGCATCCGCTTTGTCGGTGCTCTCCCAGGTGAAATCCGCATCTTCGCGGCCGAAGTGGCCATAGGCTGCCGTCTTCTCGTAGATGGGACGCAGGAGCCGCAGGTCGCGAATGATCGCGGCCGGTCGCAGGTCGAAGTGGCTGTTGACCAGTTCCGCTGATGAGCGTCGGGCTCACCCGCTCGGTACCGAAGCACTCCACCATGACACTCACCGGATGGGCCACGCCGATGGCGTAGGCGAGCTCGATCTCGCAGCGGTCGGCCAATCCCGCCGCCACCACGTTCTTGGCCACGTAGCGGGCCGCATAGGCCGCGGAGCGGTCGACCTTCGACGGATCCTTGCCCGAGAAGGCAGCCGCCACCGTGCCGGCCGAAACCGCCGTAGGTGTCGACGATGATCTTGCGCCCGGTGAGACCGGTGTCGCCCATGGGACCGCCGATGACGAACTTGCCGGTGGGGTTCACGTACAGCTTGGTCTTCTTGAACTCCGGGTCGTAGAGCCCTTCGGGCAGAACCGGCCTGATCACGTGCTCGATCAGGTCGGGCCGCATGAGCGTGTCGATGTCGATGCCGTCCTTGTGCTGGGTGGAAACGACCACCGCCGTGATGAACTGAGGCTTGCCGTCGACGTACTTGACCGTCACCTGGCTCTTGCCGTCGGGCCGCAGATACGGGAGGACGCCGCCTTTGCGCACCTCGCTCATGACGATGGACCAACCGGTGGGCCAGCAGGATGGGCATGGGCATGAGTTCCTCGGTGTCGCGGCAGGCGTACCCGAACATCATGCCCTGGTCGCCGGCGCCCTGGCAGTCGAGCGCGTCTCCGTCTTGGGGATCCAACCGGCACTCGAGGGCGGCCCGCACGCCCTGGGCGATGTCGGGCGACTGCTCGTGGATGGCGGTGATCACGCCGCAGGTATGAGGCGTCGAAGCCGTACTTGGCCCGGGTATAGCCGATACGCTCGATGGTCTTGCGGACCAGCGCGGGCACGTCCACGTACGTCTTGGTGGTGATCTCGCCGGCGACAACCACCAAGCCGGTGGTGATCAGGGTCTCACAGGCCACCCGACCCAGCGGATCGTCCCTCAGCACGGCGTCCAGCACCGCGTCGGAGATCTGGTCGGCGATCTTGTCGGGATGGCCTTCGCTCACCGACTCCGACGTGAACAGAAACTCATGGTTCTCCACGATAACCTCCAGGACTATCACCCACAAGACCGGGCGGAGCCCGGTCGATCATTGCCGTCCCGCAGTGTATCAGAAGCGCTGCCGGCCCACCTCGACCCCAGTCGCTCGGCGAATCCTGCCCTTCCCACGATGACCCGATGGTGAGTGCCCTTGCCGATGACCCCGGCGTGGTCCTCGGCCACAACCGAGAACACCAGCAGTCTCCCCTCTATCTCCACCAGCGTGGCCTGAGCCATGACCTCCATGCCCACCGGCGTGGGAGCCGCGTGCGTCACATCGACCCGGGTGCCGACGGACGTCATGTCGGCGGTCAACTGCCCCTCGAGGGCTTTGACGGCCGCGGCCTCCATCAATCTCACCATGGCCGAAGTCGCCAGCCCCTCGACGTCTCCCGACGCCAGGCTCAGCGCGGTCAGCTCAGGGAGCACCACCGCGGTCACCCGAGCGGTAAGACCGGGTTCCAGACTCATCTCGCCTCCCTTCTCTACGCCTGGCCGGCGTGTCCCGTTGTCGATCACCCGCTGGGCCTTCCCCGTGCTGCGCGGGATGGTCTTGGGTTCGACCAGGCGCACCCGGGGACGGATCCCCAGCTCTTGGCGCAGGCACTCTTCCACGTGACGCTGAAAGCCCATGAGCTTCTTCACCGCATCGGGGAAGAAGGCCGGCGTGACCTCGATCTGGACCTCCATCTGGTCGAGGGCGCCTTCCTTGTACAGCACTATCTGATAGTGCGGCTCGACCTTCTCGATGTCCACGAAGCACCGCTTCGACCTGCGAAGGGTACACGTTGATGCCCCGGATGATGAGCATGTCATCGGCCCTAGCATACACCTTGCTGTGCCGGGCAAAGACCCTGCCGCACGCGCAGGGCTTGTGGCTGATGCTGGCCAGATCGCCGGTGCGGTAGCGGATCACGGGGAGCGCTTCCTTGGTGAGAGAGGTGAAGACCAACTCGCCCTCCTGGCCGTCGGGCACCTGCTCCCCGGTCGTGGGATCGACCACTTCGACCAAGAAGTGATCCTCGTTGATGTGCAGCCCGTCCTTGTTCCAGCATTCGTAGGATACGCCCGGGCCGATGACCTCCGACAGACCGTAGTTGTCGCAGGCCGACATCCCGGTGCGGCTTTCCAGCTCGTCGCGAAGCTGATTGGTCCAGGGCTCGGAGCCGAACAGCCCCACCCGTAGGTTCAGCTCCTTGAAGTCGTATCCCAGCTCCGGAGCCATATCGGCGATGTACATGGCATAGGAAGGGGTGCCGACCAGGACCGTGGTCTTGAAGTCGCGCATGATGTGAAGCTGGCGCTGCGTGTTGCCGGTGGAGGCGGGGATGACGGTCACGCCCACCCGCTCCAGGCCCGCGTGCATGCCGAACGCGCCCGTGGTAAGCCCGTAGCCGAAGACGATCTGAGCGACGTCGTGGGAGCGAGCTCCACCGGCCACCGCTACGCGGGCGCACAGCTCCGACCAGGTGTTCAGGTCGCCCCGGCTGTATCCGACCACGGTGGGATTCGCCGTGGTCCCCGACGAGGAATGGATGCGAAGAACCTTCGCCAACGGCAGAGCGAACAATCCGTACGGATAGGCCGCCTTGAAGTCGCTCTTCACGCTGAACGGCAGCTTGCGCAGGTCGTCCAACGTGCGCACGTCGGCCGGCTTCAGCTTCATCGCCGTCCAGCGGTCGCGATGAAAGGGAACGTTCTCGTAGACCCAGCGAAGAGTCATCTGCAGACGCTTGAACTGCAGTTCGCGCAGTTCGTCCCTGCTCATGGTCTCGTATTCCGGGTTCCAGATCTCGTTCATGTCTTCTCCGTCCCAAGCCTGTTGCCGCCGCGCCTTCCACCCAAGTAGATGGACTGCACTTCGGAATTCTCAAGCAAGGCCGAAGCCTGGTCGTGGAGCACGATCTTGCCCCGCTCCATCACCAGCCCCCGATGGGCGAGGCTGAGGGCGGCTCGCGCATCCTGCTCCACCAGGATGATCGTCAACCCTTGCTCGTTAAGGCTGCGCAGGCTGGTGAAGATATCACGAACCAAGATGGGGGCAAGACCCATCGAAGGTTCGTCCAACAGCAACAGGCGCGGCTCGGCCATGAGGGCCCGGCCTATGGCCAACATCTGCTGCTCGCCACCAGAAAGGGACCCCGCTTGTTGGCCGAGCCGTTCCTCCAGCCGAGGGAACAGCGCGAAGACCCGCTTCAGCCGCTCCTTGACCGGCGTTCCTGTTCGCCGGCGCGAATACGACCCGAGCTCAAGGTTCTCCTCGACCGTCAGCGGCCCGAACAGCTGCCGGCCCTCCGGGATCTGTATCAACCTCCTGGAGACGATCTTCTCCACTCCCAGCGAATCGATGCGCTCGCCTTCGAACTCGATCGAACCGGCTGAGATCCGGACGATGCCGGATATGACCTTGAGCAGCGTGCTCTTTCCGGCACCGTTAGCGCCGACAACCGCGATTATCTCGCCTTCGCCCACGGTGAGGTCGAGGCCGTGGAGAACCTCGATCCTCCCGTACCCCGCCCTCACTCCACGCAGTTCAAGCACTGCTGTCGCCTTGCGTCACTCGGCGAGCACCCACGCGCCCCCCTGATATCTTGACCATGATCATGTCGTCGAGCACCAGGCCGTCGTGGTTGGTCGCTGAATAGTTGTAGATACCACCGGTCCCGGGGAATCCTTGAGTCTGGTTGAGAGCAGTCTGGATGGCCGCGGCGTCGGTGCTTCCCGCCTTGGTGATGGCGGCGACCAGCAGCGAAAGCGCGTCAAATGCGTGGCCCGCGAAAGTGTTCGGCGCCGATCCGTACTTGGCCTGATAGGCCGCGATGAAAGCATCCACGACCGTCTTCTGCTTCGGGTCGGTTATCGACGACGGGATCACCAGCTTGCCGGCCGGGAAGACGACTCCCTCCGCGGCGGGGCCGGCCAGATCGATGAAGGTCTTGTTGGCTATGCCGTGACTTCCGACGAAGGGAACGGTTATGTTCAGCTGCTTCATGTTCTTGGCGGCCAGGGCCGGCCCGGGATTCGTGCCCCAGACAATGATCGCCTCAGGAGAGCTTCCCTTGATCTTGGTGAGCTGCGCAGTGAGATCGGTGTCGTTGGTCTTGTAGGATTCGACCGCGACCACCTGGAGTCCGAATTCACCCACCCGCTTCTCGATCTCTGCCGCCCCGGACGCGCCGAAAGCGTTCTCGTCGTGGAGGACTGCGATCTTGGTGACCTTGAGGCTCTTGGAAACGTAGGCCAGAGCCCGCTGTACGGCAAGGGCGTCTTTGGGCGGAGTTCTCCAGATCCATTCCATGGGCGCCTTGTCGGTTATGTCGTTGGCGGCCGCCATCGCCAGCTGCGGCAAGCCCTTTTCGGCCGTCAGCGCCTTCACCGCGAGGGTGGACGCCGACCCGGTCGCCGCGATCACGGCGACGGCCTTTTCCTGGTCCATGAGCCGGTTGGCAGCCGTTACAGCTTCCTTGGCATCCGTCTTGTCGTCGATGATGACCACTTTCAGAGGCCGCCCCAACACTCCGCCCGCGGCGTTGATCTGCGCTTCCATCATCTGCAGCACGTTGCGCTCAGGCTCGCCGAGCGGCGCGTTCGCGCCGGTGGCGGAGACTATGGCGCCGATGACAACGGGATCCCCTGTCGGCTGAGCAATCGTGCTCTCGGTCGTGCCCGCCACGCTCGTGGTCGTCCCTTCATCACCTTGCCCGCAACCCACGGCCCCAAGAGCCGCGACGCACAGCACGACCAGGCACAGCCCCCACCACAGTCTCCGGCTCCTCGGAACCATGCTCATCATCTCTCGCTTCACTGAAAAACCTCCCCCAACAGTCAATGACTATAGCGAATTGTCTAGGATACAGCTTCTCCCCTTGAGTTTCCCCCTCAGCTCAACTCCACCCCCAAGTAGGCCTTGATGACTTCTTCGTTGTCCTGGATCATCATCGGCGGTCCTTCGGCGATCTTGCGCCCATAGTCCAGGACGACCACCTCGTCCGATATGTCCATCACGAAGGTCATGTCGTGCTCCACCAAGAGCACCGTGACTCCTTCCGATCGGATCTTTCGCACGGTATCGGCAAGCCGCGCGGTCTCCTCGTCGTTGAGACCGGCCGCCGGTTCATCGAGCAAGAGCAAGCGTCGGCTCCGAGGCAAGAGAGCGGGCGATCTCCAGCAGATGGCGTTCGCCCATGGGTAGATTGCCGGCCAGCTCATCCGCCTTGTGGTCCAGCGCGACCCGTCGCAGGGCTTCGTGAGCGGCCTTGACTATCCCGCGCTCTTCGCGCCGATGCCGAGGCAGGCTCAGCGCCGCCGAGAGCATGCCCACTCTGGTGCGCGTATATCGACCGACGGCCACGTTCTCCAGCACGCTCATATCGTCGAATACCAAACTCTGCTGGAATGTTCTTCCCACACCCATCCGACAGATACGGTGCGGTGGCTTTCCCACAAGGTCCGTCCCGGACAGGAGCAGCCGGCCTTCCGTGGGACGGTAGGAGCCCGAGATCAGGTTGAAAAGGGTGGTCTTGCCTGCCCCGTTCGGACCTATCACGGCCTTGATCTGCCCCTGGTGAACGGCGAAAGTGACGCCCCTCAGGGCGTCAAGCCCCCCGAAGCGTTTTGACACCTTCTCGATGTTCAGTAGCGCCACGCCGCCACCTATTCGTCGGCCCCAGGTGGAGCCGCCCCTTCCTTCTTGCGCCCCGACCTCCAGAAATCCATCTGCGGCCGCAGACCTTGGGTGCGCCCCCGCCAGAAGATCATGATCGCGATGAGCAGTACTCCGAACACCAGGTTCGTGACGTCCTCGTTCACGCGCTTGAGTATTTCCGGAAGAATAGTGATCGCCAGACTACCCCACAGGGCGCCCCAAATACTCCCCAAACCACCTATGATCACGCCGCTCACCAGCAGGATCGAGAAGCTGATGCCGTAGCTGTCCGGGCTGATGAAATGGACGTAGTAAGCGTCGAAGCTCCCCGCGATGCTCGCAAAAGCGGCCGCCAGCATGAACACCTGCACCTTGCGGTACGAGGTATCCACGCCAAGGGACTCGGCCGCCGGCTCCGAGCGCCGAAGAGCGCGGAGGGAACGGCCCACGCGGGACCGCGTGAGGTTGAGAGAGAACCGCAGCATCACCAGCGCCACCCCCCACACCAGCAGGTGATAGGCCCGCGGGCTTCCGAAATCCAGCCCTCCGATGGTCAGTGAGGGGATGCCGCTGATCCCATCAGTGCCTTTTGTCAGGCCCTTGAGTTGGACGAGAAGGATGTAGATGATCTCGTTGACGCCCAAGGTGGCCATGGCGAGATAGTGCCCCTTGAGTTTGAGCGTGGGCATTCCCACAAGCCCAGCGATGACAGCCGCGAGCAGCGCAGACAGCGCCATGGCAAGCCACGGATCGAAGCCGAGCCGGGTAGTGAGGATGGCCGCCCCGTATGCTCCGATCCCGACGAACGCCGCCTGGCCCAGTGAGATCTGACCCGCCTGGCCCAGAAGAAGACTTAAGCCCAGGGCCATCATGAACCGAGTCCCCATGAAAGCGAGCACCGAAAGGTAGTACGAATCATTCAGGTAGGCGGGAACGGTCATGATCACCAGCGCGAACACAAAGTAGCCCGCGTGTTTCCTGCCGTATTCGAGCGCCTGCGTCACTGCCGGCTCACCACCCTCGCCCCCAGAAGCCCGGCAGGACGGAGGAAGAGGACCAGCAGGAGGATCACAAAGGCGATGGCGTCCTTGTAGCCGGCAGAAACCACCCCTACTCCCAGGGCCTCCACTATCCCCAGGACGAAACCTCCCACAACCGCGCCGACCGGGTTGCCCATGCCGCCCAGAGTGGCCGCCGCGAATCCCTTGAGACCCAGAAGGGATCCGGAGGAGTAGCTCATGAAGCTCACGGGGGTGATCAGCACCCCGGCGGCGGCGGAGATGGCGCCGCTCAGCGCGAAGCTGAACAATACCACCCGGCGGTAGGAGATCCCTTGGAGGCGAGCGGCAGTGGGGTTCACCGCACAGGCGCGCACCGCCTTGCCGAACAAGCTCTTGCGATAGAAGAGTTGCAGCGCGACCACGATGACGAGAGTGAGTCCCACCACCCAAAGCGTCTGGGGCACGATGGTCGCCCCACCGACCGCGATGGGTTGCTCTCCCGTGAATGCCGGCAGGGCGAGCGCGTCTCTGCCCCAAATCATCATGGCCGCCGTCTCGATCGCGAAGGCGGCTCCCACGGTGGCGATTATCTGGGCCAAGACCCCCTTATTCATGAGGGGGCGTATGGCCAATTGCTCAAACCCGGCGCTCACGATAGCGACGGTCACGACCGCCCCGAGGAAACATGCCCAAAGCGGCAATCCCCAGCGGAAGAGAGAAACCGCCATCAACCCGCCCAGCATCAGCAGCTGACCCTGAGCGAAGTTGATGATCTCGGTGGCGTTGAAGATCAGGGTGAAGCCCATGGCGGCAAGCGCGTAGATGCTCCCGCTGGTGATGCCGCTGAAGATGTATTGAAGAAACTGGTCCAGACTCACTGACGAGCCGCCATCCGCCTACAACAGGTCACTGGGCCCCAGAACTCGGAAGCCGCCATCCGCGAGAACCGCTTCCAGTCGTTCCAGTTCTTCGGTCTTCAGCAGCAGCGAATCCCGCGCCCCCAAGTAGATGTACTCGATGTCCAGACCCGATTCGGCCACCAGCCGGGCGATAGCCGCAAGTGCTCCCGGCTCGTCGGGCATGACCGCGCACACGACCGGATGCTCGACCACCGCGTACTGAGCCGCGGTCAGGAGCTTCATGGCCCGCTCCTGCTTGATCGACCACCAGACGCAAGATGCCATAGTCGGTGGTATCGGCGATGGTGAAGGCGAGCACGTTCACCCGCCCATCGGCCAGAGTCACGAGTGCATCGGCCAGATGACCGGCCTTGTTCTCCACAAACACCGAGAGTTGACTGATGCTCATCGGGACCCCCAAAGAGAAAGACGTCCGCTCCCCACAGACGTCCGGCCTCAGGCCGGACGAATGGACGCTATTCTACCGTTGCCACGACGGCAGACACAAACCGTTTTCTCCTCATTCCGAGCCGTCGAGGTTCGGACGGAGCACGTGGGGGGAACAAAGAGGCAATGCACCAACGCGAACAATGCCGCCGGGTGGCGCTCGGCCTCGATCCTCCCAGTCTGCTGATCAGGGGCGGCCGAGTGTTCTCGCCCTTCACAGGCGAGTTCTTCCGAGCCGACGTGGCGGTGTGCGGCTCCCTTATCGCAGGCGTCGGCGATTATCCGGGCGGCGCAGGCGGCCCGGCGGCGGCCCCGCCCCCGCGGGCCCTCCCACGGTGATCGACGCCACCGGCGCCTATGTTCTGCCCGGATTCATCGACGCCCACGTCCATCCGGAGACTTCTTTGCTCTCCCCGCCCCGCTTCGCCGAAGCGCTGGTAGTCCACGGCGTGACCACCGCCATGGCCGAACCGCATGAGATCGTCAACCTTATGGGAGTGGCGGGGATCGAGTTCTATCTGCAGGCCCGGCTGGGCCTGCCGCTCGATCTGCGCCTCATGATCCCCACCAGCGTCCCCGCCTCCCCCTTCGAGCGCAGCGCCGGCCGTCTCGGGCCGGCGGACGTCGCGGCCTTGCTCACTCGGGAAGGCGTCAGCGGCCTGGGCGAGGCCATGGACTACCTGGGCCTCATCAACGGCAACGCCTCCAGCTTCCCCCTCGCTCTTGCCGGCGATCGGGTCCTGGACGGCCACGCCCCGGACGTCAGCGGTCGGGACCTGGCCGCCTATCTCCTCGCAGGGCCCATCACCGACCACGAGACCTCCGACCCGGAGCTGCTCTTGGAGCGGCGCCGCCTGGGTATGTGGACCCTTGTCCGGGAGGGCTCGGCGGCCCGCGACCTGGTGCGGTCACTGCCTTTCCTGGTCGAGTACGGTACCGAACGCACCGCGCTCTGCACCGATGACCGCAACGCGGCCGCCCTGGCCGAGCACCATCACCTCGACGGCGTGGTGGGTGCGCTCCACCGGGCCGGCGTTTCTTTGCGTGAAGCCTTGCGGGCCGCCACCGTGAATCCGGCCACCCTGTATCGGCTGTACGACCGGGGCAGCGTCACTCCCGGTCTGCAGGCCGATCTCCTGGTGGTCGACGATCCTTCGTTCCCCCATCCCCGCTGCGTCGTGCAGGCGGGGAATGTGGTCGTCTCGGGACGGGCTCCTGACCGCGCCTCTACCCCCGACGCCTCCCTTGGCCTCGCCCCTCTTCCGTCTTGACACCTTTCAGGCCGACGACCTGGCCCCGGCGGCGACCGACGGCCTGCACCGAGCCCGGGCCATCCAGGTGGCCCCGCGCTCCATCGTGACCGACGAACGAATCGTGGAGCTACGGGCCCGCCACGGTCATCTCCTGGCCGATCCCGAGAACGACGTGGCGCTCGTTGCCTTGCTGGAGCGCGGCCGGGGGACCAACGAGGTGGGCGCGGCCTCGTCAGCGGACTGGGTCTCCGCCGGGGAGCGATAGCCACCACTATCGCCCACGACGCCCATCACCTCCTGGTCACCGGAGTCGACCCGCGCGACATGTTGACCGCCGCCCGGGCGGTCGTCGCAGCCGGCGGAGGCCTGGCGGTGGCCGACGGGGAGACCGTTCACACTCTTCCGCTGCCTCTGGCCGGGCTCATGACCGATCTTCCCGCCGCAGTGGTGGGAGCGCGGCTCCGCGCCCTCGAGACGGCGGCAGCCGCGCTGGGAGTGGAGTTGGAGGAGCCTTTCATGGCGCTCAGCTTCATCACTCTGAGCGTGATCCCCCGCCTGCGGATAACGCTGGGAGGGCTTCTGGACGTGCAGGCGCAGCGCTTGGTCCCGGTAGTGCTGGGGTAGCGCAGGGCGCCGCCGCGTGGTAGGCCTCGACCCTTCGATGGGCCGCCCCGCCTCGATCAGCTCGTCTGGGTGCGCAGAGCCCCTTCCATGTACTTGAGAGACGGGTCCCACAGGATCCACTCGGTGAAGCCCTGCTCCTCCGCCGCCTTGATCTGCGCCTTCACCTCGGCCACCCCGTAGGTCACCCCGCCCAGGGAGAAGTCCTGCAGCCACGGCCGGCCCATCGCGCCCGTGCCTGCCAGCCGCTTCTTGGTGTCCTTCATCGCGGCGGTGACGATCTCGTACGGGCTCTTGTTCGGATTGGCGATCCCGTAGTAGTTGGCCGTGTAGTGCGACGGATAGACCATGGGACAGACGATGTCGACGTTCTGGCTTACCTTCTCGACATTCTGCCCGATCGTCGCGGAGTCTTTCGCGCTGTTCGGGCTCACCGTGATCCCGAACACGTCGGCCGACACCCATACCCCCAGCTTCTCGAGGCGCTGCGCGGGCGAACGCCAAGAAAGCCGGCGATGGCGTCTTCTTTGCTCGAGTACTCCCCGGGATAGAGTGCCTGCGAGATCGGACCGTCGCTGGGGAAGCGCACGTAGTCGAACTGGATCTCCCTGAAGCCGTGACGGGCGGCGTCCTCGGCCACCTGCACCAAGTACTCCCACACCTCATGGTTGTAGGGGTTGACGTAGTTGAGACCCTTGTAGTCCGTCCAGACGCCGCCCTTCTTGCTCTTGACGGCCAGGTCCGGCCTCTTCTTGGCCAGGGTGGTGTCCTTGAAACAGACCAGCCGGGCGATGGGGGTGATGTTGTGCTCTCGGAGTTTGGCGATCAGGGCGTCGATATCGTCGATGCGGCGGCTCGATCAGCCCCAATTCCTTGGCCAGAGGCGACATTGGCATCGTAGGTGACCATGCCAAGATCGTCCTTCACGTCGATGACGAAGGCGTTGATCTCGGTGCGATCCGCCAAGCCGATCATGCTTGGTCAGCCTCTCCGAGGAGCCGGCCGCGTAGCTGGTCATGTATACGCCCTTGACCGGGACGTAGGAGAGATCTCGGAACGCCCGCAGGTCCACCAGCGGCTCGACGGTGTAGTCGGCCTCCACGGCGAGAGCGACAGGCGCCGACGGCGGTGCTTCCGTCTCGAGCGTCCGGGAAACCCGCCCCCGCCCACCAGCCAGCTGCCGAGCGACCACAGCAAGACGAAGCCGGCGGCGAAGACGACCACGCCCACGATCGCCGATGATAGCCAACCGCGGACCCGCGGCCCTGCGCCGCCGGACCGACCGGGAGTGACTGAGGCTCCTGGTGGAGTGGACTTGGGCCATGGTGACCGGTATTTTAGCAGAGGCTTCTGGTAAACTAGCGCCGTTATGCGGCGACGACAAAGTCCTTCGCTTCCTCACGATCGCTTTTGCGACCGGAGCCTTCATCGGACTGGTGTGCGGCCTTGCCTTCGGCGGCGCGTCGGGAACCGGCACCCGCAAAGCCGTCGCCCAGACCGACAGCGGCACCTCCGATTCGACCACCACCACCTCCCTCGCCTCCTCCGCTTCCAGCGGCCCCATGACCCCCGAGCGGGCAAAGGCCATCGGAGCCAACGAGATGGGTCAGGTACTGGTCGTCATGTATCACTTGATCGATACCACGGAGACGGAGTGGACCCGGACTCCCGAGAACTTCCGCAAGGACATCGCCCTGCTCAAGTCGGAGGGTTTCTACCCCGTCAACGTGCGCGATCTGGCTTCCGGCAACATCGACATCCCGGCCGGCAAGTCCCCGGTGGTGATCACCTTCGACGATTCCAGCCCAGGCCAGTACCGCATCCTGGACGACGGCAGCCTGGACCCCGATAGCGCGGTGGGCATCCTGCAAGAGGCCGTCAAGGCCGGCGACTGGGCTGCCCGGGCGTCGTTCTTCTGCCTGCTCGACGTGGTCCCCAAGGAGCGCGAGCTTTTCGGCCAGCCCGATCGCCAACAGGAGAAACTGAGGAACCTGGTGGAGTGGGGCTACGAGGTCGGCAGCCACACCGTCACCCATCTGGATCTCAAGAAGGCCTCCACCGCAGAGGCCACCAAGCAGTTGGCCGAGTCGCAGGCCACACTCGAGGGTCTGATCGGCGGGGGCTACTCGGTCACCAGCCTCTCGGTCCCCTTCGGAGACTACCCCGCGAGTGACAGCCTCATCGCCGGCGGGGAGTACGATGGCATCAAATATGCCTACACCGCTGCGGCTTGCGTTGGGAACGAACCCCTCCGCCTCACCCTTCTCGAGCAGCTTCAAGGCCCTCCATATCCCGCGGATCAGGGGCAGCGCCAACTACATCACCGCGGCTATCGAGAACTTCAAGAAGACACCCGGAGTTGCGCTACATCTCCGACGGCGATCCGACTACCGTCTCGGCTCCGGCCGACCTGGCCCCCAAGCTCGGCGACCATGCGCACCGACCTCGGACGCCCGGTGGTCCGCTACTAGCCGGTGCGCTCGAGGGCCAGACCTGTCTCGCTCCTCCGTCACCTGGGACACCCCGCCGCATAGGCCGCACTCGTACCTCTCCCCCGCCTTCGCTCCCAGGCCCAGATGCACGATCACGTGGCAGTGGGGGCACAGACGCGTCCACATCCGGCTCTGCGCCTTGCAGGGCGACCTTCTCGTCGACGATCTCCCACAGGGGGTCGTACTTCTTCTTCGCCACCGATCCTCCCGGTCTCGACCTGCGCCGGCGGTCGCTGCGCCATCCGCCCGGTGCTGTATCGTAGGAACTGTAGGTGGAGTCTCTCACACCTGGGCGGGGAGGCTCAAGAGGCGACGCCGACGGAGGGCCTGTGACGACCAGGAACGTCTAGATGAACTTCGCGCAGAGGACCCCCTGCCACTCTGGCAGCGTTCGACCTCGGGTTAGCACCCTACGAGCCCGTGCAGAGACTGCAGGCCCGCCTGCGCGGCGCTGTGGCCGAGGGCATCGTCCCCGGGGTCCTTCTCCTGCTCGAGCACGAGCCGGTGATCACGCTGGGCAGCCGGGGCGCTCCGGCCGATCTGCGCGATACCGAGCCGCCTCCAGGGACCGAGGGGTCGACGTCGTCCGCTCCGAACGGGGCGGCCAGGCCACACTCCACGCTCCCGGCCAGCTGGTCAGCTATCCCATCGTACCCATACCCGGCCGGGATCTGAGCACATATGTACGCGACCTCGAAGAGACTCTCATCGTCCTTCTCGCCGGCCTGGAGGTGTCCGCACATCGCCGCGCACGGCCGCCCCGGCTTGTACGTCGACGGAAAGAAGATCGCCTCCGTCGGCCTTCGCTGCCAGAGATGGGTGGCCAGCCACGGCACGTCGCTCAACGTGACGTCGATCTCTCGCTCTTCGATCTCATGGTGTCGTGCGGAGAGCCGGACCTCGAGCAGACCAGCCTGCAGGCCGTCAGCGGCCGCGCGCTTCGCCATGGAGCAGATCAAGGCCCTCTACCTGGACGCGGCGCGCGAGGTCTTCGGCTGGGACCTCTCTCCGCTGCGGACGGTCGCCGTACACCGAGGTGGAGAAGGCACTGGGTCTGGCGACGCTGAGTACCCACGGCAGGATTCGAACCTGCGACACCTGGCTCCGGAGGCCAGTGCTCTATCCCCTGAGCTACGTGGGCGCGAGAAAGAAGACTGCCGGCGACGCTCACCGGCGAGAGACGCGATTATACCCGTTCGAGGTAGGCGCTGCCCTTCTCCGGGTACGGCACCACCAGGGTGTCGAAATCCCGGGGCAGGATGGCCCCCGGGAATACGGCCCGGGCCTCGTCTCTCAGCTCCCGCCAGCTGTGACGCGAACTGAGGTGTGTGAGCACGAGGGTCTGCACCCGGGCGGCGCAGGCTACCTCAGCCGCTTCTCGGGCCGTCGAATGACCCTTCTCCACCGCCCGTTCCTGCTCCGACCAGGCAAAGGTGGAGTCGTGGACCAGCACCGAAGCCCCCATCGCCAGCTCGATCACCGCCGGAGTGGGCCGGGTGTCGCCGGTGACCACCACCTTGCGTCCCTGCCGCGACGCCTCCATGACCTCGTGCGGGCTGGACTTCCCGACCCTCGGCCGCCATCACGGTCTCCCCGCGCTGCAGCCGGCCGAAATCGGGTCCGGGAGTGATCCCCAGCGCTATCGCCCACTCGGGATGGAACAGCCCCGCCCGTGGCTTCTCCTCCAGGCACCAGGCCAGTCCGGGCAGACCGTGGTCGGTGGGCGCGGCTTTGAGCCAGTAGTCGGAGGTCTCCAGGACGGTGCCCGGCCGAGCCTCCTCCACGAGGAACGGGAAAGCGGGGCCGGCCGACCAGGCGTTCGGCGTCGCGGAGCAGCTCGTACAGTCCCTCGGGCCCGAACAGGAGCAGCGGTTCCTCTCTCCCCTGCAGGCTGAGGGTCTTGAGCAGCCCCGGCAGCCCCAGGTAGTGGTCCCCGTGGAGATGGGTGATCAGGATCATCCCGATGCGCGCCAGCCCGGCCGAGCGCATGAGTTGTCGCTGCGTGCCCTCGCCGCAATCGATGAGGATCCGCTCGCCCCCCCGTATCAACAGCATGCGCGGCAGAACCCCTATCCACGGTGGGCATGGCGCCGGAGGTACCCAGGAACACCAGTTGCAGGTCCAACGGATGCTCTGACTAGTCCTGAGAACCCGGATCGCGGTCCGGGGAGGAGCTTGGTGGTCATGCGGATGCCGTCGTCGTGCGGAGCGGCCGGGTGATGGAAGAAGGTGGGGTTGCAGCACCCGCTGCGCCTCGGAGCGAGGTCGCGTAGGCCTGCTCTATCGTCACCCGGCAGTGAGGCCGAGGCGTGCGCGTCACCCGCAGCAAGCCCGTACGGGTCGGATCCCTGCCGGATCCTCGCGACGACCCCTGCTCATTCCGCGTGGCCACGGCAGAGAAGGCCGCCAGATCGAGCTCCGGGGCGAACACCTTGTGCAGACAGCCGAAGTACGTGGTCTCGCTGTCCTCGTAGGCGTAGACGTAGGCGCAGCCGGACTGCAGACAGTGCCACGGCGACACCACCCGCTCGCAGATGACCTCGCATTCCCGGCACTCGAGGCGCAGCCTCTGGCGCTGGGTCCTCCACGCGGCAGCGGCTCGGTCGGCTCTCTTGTCGGCCCTTTCCATGGTGGTGAGTATACCGTCCGCCGCCTATTCCATGCCTTCCCACCGCGTTCCCGGGACGAGCCGGACCCGATTCGAGCGAGCGATCGGTGGCCCAGCGGAGGATCGACCGCGAGTAGAGCAGGCGCCCCGTGTCGCCCAGGTTGACCGTTCCGGTGGCGAAGACCGCCCCGTGCAAGGTTGTGCCGTCGAGCAGTACGGAGCCGTCGTCGACGACGATGACGCCGTACAGGTCGCCCCGGTTGCGAGCATCGAGGGTGGCTCCGCCTGTGAGGACGACCAGGATGGGGGTCTCGGGAGTCAGGCCTCCGACATCCGCCGGGAGAGTCTCCGACCCTCCAAAACGACCCCGAAAGCCACACCACCCCGGGGCCCGGGGCGACCGCAGGCGCTTCGGCCGCTGTGGCGCGGCGCCGGTCGGCGGCTCCGTCGCGTCGGCCGACGCCTGCCGGCCTCCGCGCGCGACCGGATCGAGGTTCGCCCAGCCCGGCGTCGAGCCGCCAGGGGGCGGCGAGGGCGGCCACGGTGCACCCGTCGCCGAGGAGCGGCTCCACAAGGGCCGGACCACGTGGACAACGGCGCCGCCGGCAGACCCGGTGTCGCCCACGCCGAGCGACTCCTCCCCGTCGATCTCCACCCACGGGATCACGCGCCCGGCCGTGGCGGTGACCGCCTCGGCCACCACCGCGGCCAGCGGCAGGTCGATGCCGTCCCGGCCCCTTTCGAGCCAGGCCGAGGTCGTCAGCCGGGAGACGGCGGGCTCCTGACGGACGATGGCGCTCATGACCCAGCCTCCGCTGTCGGGAAGCTCCGCGACCGCGCCCTCTCCCAAGGCCTCGCCTGCGCCCCCGCCTGCGCTCCCCGCCTGCGCCGATGGCCGTCCACTCGCTCGGCTGCCACAGCGTCAAGCGCCTGCTGCCTCAGGATCGCCAGAGCCTCATCCTTTTCGGCCAGCCTCTCGCGCCCCACCGACTCGTCGACCACCGCCCGCTCGGCGAACACGAGCACCGTGCAGAGGGACTGTAGGACCACCGCGGTGGCCAGGCAGGCGAACAGGACCAGTATGAGAGCCGATCCCGCTTGCCGACCGGGCCGCGACTCCCGATGGCGCTCGCGCAGACTCATCGACCTACCCGGCCTCGAGCGGTCACGTGCACGGGCGCGTTCGCGCCCTCGGCCGCGGTCTGCAGCTCCAGCACGACTCCGTCGATCGACGCGAGATCGACGACGCCCGCGGAAGGATCGACGACGACGCCCCCCACCAGATAGGCAAGAGCACTCCCCGGCTTCACCCCCTCCAGCATGGTCTTGTGGTCCACGAACAGGGAGTGCGAGAAGACCGACGGGTCTTGCCGCCGGACACGCGCCGCGACGGCGCATGAGGGTCCCGTTGACGATCTCCCATTCCACCAGGACCGGCGCGGCATCGGCCGTCGGCCGCTCCAGAAACACCACCTGAGAACGGCGAGGCCTCCAAGATCGGTGCGCTCAGCGAGAACGGGCAGCCGGCGCGCAGACGCGAGCCTCAGGTCGTGCTCGAAGCGGGCCACTGCCACCCTTGCCTGCAGCAGCCGCACGGTCTGGTCTCCCTCACGGACGCCCGTGCTCTGCAGCGACAGCCACAGCGGCGCGACCGCCACCGCCAGACACACAGTGAGCGCGAGGCCCAGGATGAGCTCGATGACGGAGAAGCCCCGCGCACGCGCCCGATGCTGCGTCCGGTCCTGACGGAGCCTCTCAGAAGTACACATCGAGGTCACGCTCCGGCTCCATCCACCAAGACTGGCCCGACCCGTCGAGACTGATGCCGCTGGGTCCGGAGAGCGCCGTCTGAAGCACCAAGGGCAGACCAAGAGGACCGGGCTCGGGACAGACCTGATCCCAAGAGAGCTGGAACTCCGGATTGCCGGCCGCCGGCGCATGTGCGACCACCTGCCCCTCCGCCCCGGTCGGCCACCCCAGCCGACACAGGAAGCGAGACCACACCTCAACTCCAGGCACGAGCGAGCGCCACGGCGGTCCCCAGACGCCGCCGGGCGTCCGCACACGCATCACCAGCTCGGCTCCGGCGTGCGGTCGACCAGGTCGCCGCGTCCAAACGAAGGACTCCGTCGACATCGGGACTCTCCTCGCCCGAGGAACCAGCCGTCCACCCAGAGACCCACGGTCGGGAGCTGGTCGCCGGATCGCTCCGGCCGCACGTAGAGCGTGGGACCGGGGCGCCACCACGCGCTGGCCACCTTGCTGCCCCAGCTCCAGGCCTGCAGAGCCGCTTCGCCGGGAAGAGCGTCGGCGAGCCGGGCAGCCTGCTGCCTGACGGTGTCCGCCCGACCAACGGCCGATAGGATCCCTCCCGCCAGCGGCACCATCAGAATGGCGAGGAGAACGATGGCGACCACCACCTCGATCAGTATCGAGCCCTCGCGACCGGCGACGAGCGGCATCGCCGGAAGGTACGCTCACGGCCCCTCCTCCACGCGAGTCCTGACCGTCAGTCCGCTCTCCGGGCGCACGACCACCCGGTAGCCGCCGCCGAGCGCATCGAAGAAGAGGGAGCCGCCCCCGTCCGGTGACCCGAGAGCACCGCTGAACTTGACCGCCACCCCGGCCCCGTCGCGCCAGCGGGCCAGGTTGGTGGTGACGGGAACGAGCGGGAGCCGACGCACCGAGATCGCCGCCGCACAGTCCGAAGTCGTGGGAGAGCGCGAGAGACCCGGGCGCGTAGCTCAGCCGGACGGCGCCTCCCTGCCACATGACCCCGACTTGAGCCCATGCGGCCGCGGCCTGCCAGGACTGGGCCGCGCCTCTGGCCTCCTGAGTCCGCAGGCCGCCGGACGAGGGATAGCGATCCGATCGCCAGGCAGATGCCCAACACCGCCAGCACGAGGAGAAGTTCGATCAGGCTGTAGCCATCCCGCCCCGATATGTGAACTCGCCTTCCCATGACCGGGAGACTACGAAGGGAAGAGATTCCGAGAAGACCGACCTTGGTCCTAGCTTGGTGTGGTTCTGGCCGACGGCGCGACTCTGCGGGAACGGGCCCCGCCCCACTACCAGCCGATTGCGCCGCTCACGGCGTAGTCTGTCTATCGTCACACCGTGAAGAAGAGCCAGGTCCTTCAACTCCGCGGCCTCTGCAGTACGACCTTGCGAGACGAGCAGACTTTCAAGCACCGTGTACGAGTACGCATACTGAGGGTCCACTTCCAAGGCGCGGCGCAGCGTCTGCTCGGCTCCCCCGATGTCGCCGGAGACGTTCTGGGCCTGCGCAAGAAACGTAAGGTGTTGTGCCGTGGGGTCAATGGCCGCCGCCTCGGCTAAGCACCCGCACCGCATCCGCTGCGCGCTTCTGATGATTCAGATAGTTGAATCCCAACTCGATGCGAGTCTGCACATCCTTTGGGTCGAGTGCCACGACCCTTTCTTGAAGGGCAAGGGCCTCATCGTGCCTACCCAGTAGGCGTGAGGTCCGCGGCAAGAGCGGCAAGGATCTCGACATTGTCGGGATCCTTCTGCAGAGCCTCCCTGTAGAGGGACGTCGCCCCGCTCAAATCGCCTTTCCTCTCCAAGTCCCGCGCCTCGGCGGGGATCACCGCACGCCGCCACAAGCGCCCCAAGATCATCAGGCCGACGACCGCGACGTAGCGCGCGATGGCTTCTCTACGGGGATCGTCTCCCATTCCCTCCGATCACCAAGTCCAACCTCCTCGCGCGGGCCTCTCTGCGTTCTTCCAGGGCCAGAGACAAACCCCTTTAGATGCTCAGGAAGATTGAAGCGCCATCGGGTTTGGGGATCTGAACCCGGCGAACAGGCGAGGGCCGGTACGTGCCCGCGTCGAGTGCCGCGCGGACCTCTGGCCAATGGACGCGCAGCCAGGGGCGAAGCTTCTGGGTGGTCGTGCGGTCTGGTCCAGGGGTACCGGCGTTTCCCTCGACGCGCGTAAGCGCCCGGGCCAGATTCCTTCGGGAAAAGAAGCTTGCCCAGAGACTCGGCCGGGCGGGGTGAAGGTCGCTCATCTTCGGCGCCGGGGAGCAGCTTGGCTCCGGAGGGGAGGCTTCCGGCTTCACCGTCTGCCCTTTCCTTTCAGGCCCTTTAGGGGCTTGGCTGCCATCATTGCTCCTCCCGCGAGCACGAAGTAGTCGCCTTCGACTCGTGCGTTCTTCATCCCCGCCGGTACTATGGCCTCTGCTGACTTCTCTCCGGTGCACGGCCGCGTTGCCGCATCCCTGGTCCGCTTCCACCCGACGAACATGGTGGACGGGTATCTTGGGACTATCGGAGACACTCGCGGATAAGAACGATCACCTTCCCCATAAAGCCGCCGCATTTACCCTGCAACCCTTGGTGGTGCCGGACTTCGCCATGTCTTGCCGCCTCATCCGAGTCGCCTCGCCGTATATGCGGTTCGTGTTGCTCGGTTCGACTAGGAGTTAGCACCACCGCCTCCTCCGAGGGACTTCCGCCCCCAAGTGATCGCCCATGCCGCGCGACAAGAACAAAGGACCCTGCCGCGGGGCAGGGTCGTTGCAACTGTTGCGCTCTGCGCTACGGTAGATCCACGAGCCGAGGGACACGTTCGCGCCAGTCTTTCTTGAAGAAGATGTTGGGCCGGCCGACTCTTATTCACGTCGACGCCGTAGATGTTCCGGCTGCAGAGGACGAAACGACTGTGTAGGTACTTGCTACCATCGGTAGGCACCGTGATTGGTGACGTCAAAAGCAGTCACGGTCAGGTGAAGACAGGCGTTAATGCAAGTCGCCGCTTTCCCAGGTGATCGATGGCTCGAGGTTCCCAGTTCGGTCGTCATGGTTGCGCGGAACGAAGCTCTGTTATCGACGTAGTCGGTTTCGATTGCCGTCATGGCGTTGCGGACTATGGACTTGGCAGCGGCGTCCTGAGCCTTCTGGCGCTGGCCGAGGAAGGTCGGGATGGCGATCGCCGCCAGGATGGCGATGATGATGATCACCACCAACAGTTCGATGAGAGTGAAACCCTTCTCACCCTTCATCCTTTTGCGGATCAGTCTGAACATTGTGTGTTCCTCCTCTAGTTCTTGAACGCTTTGAACCGGCCGGCCGGGCACGACCGCTCGACCGTCGCTGCTGATATCGGCACTCTGGCGCAGGACTTTAGGGACGAGCTTCATACCTTGGGTGGGTCATGGAAGTCGGCGCGCCGTCGGCGCGCGCTGGGACCCTACCACTTCTTGACGGCGCCGCCGACGTAGAATGTGATGCCGAGCGTGCCGGTCGAGCCTTTGTTCACGACCATGCCGAACTTCTTGCCTGAAACCGAGACAGCGCCGATGCTGTACGTGGTGGCAGTGCCCGTGTAGTTGACGGTCCGAGCGGACGCGCTGGCCGTGGGGTTCGTCGCCGCCGCGCCTCGCACGACGAAGGTCATGGACGGCTCGAGTTTCTTCAGATCGGCCGCTCGCATGCCTATGACGGTGGCAACAAAGCTGTCCGGCGTCGACATACCCGGCTTCGTACGGTGCTCGCTGCGTTACGGACCAGTGACTTGCACGCAGCGTCTTGGGCCTTCTGGCGTTGGCCGAGGAAGGTCGGGATGGCGATCGTCGCCAAGACGACGACGATGACTATCACGATCAGCAGCTCGACCAATGTGAAGCCCTCTTCGTCTCTTCCTTCTCGCGGAGCAATCACGGTCCGGGTCTCCATTCTTGACTGCTTTGGGAAAAGCGCCAGTTCTTAGGTATCGGCCACAATGCGGCCGACTTAGGAGGGCCTCGACAAAGCATCCGGCGTCACGGAGCATTCTGCTAAACCGCAAGCAGTCTGACGCCGATAGATAGCTCACACATAGAGAGGGCGAGAGCGCGCGCACGATGCGCACGATGCGATTGACTGGCCGCAGACTGGCGGACGATGGCAGCGAAGTAGATGACAAATGGTTGCAGCGACTGCGTTCGAGAGATGATCGTGCTAAAGAGAATGGCCCTATTCTTCCGAAAAGGAAATTAACAGCGAGCACAGCGAGCATATGCTCCGGGCCGACGGTTTTCCGGGCAAGCGAGCCGCATCGTCACCAGCGGAGAGGTCATGATACGAGCCGCCAGATCACGGTTCAAGAAAGGCTCCTGGCGAAAACGGCTTCACCATTGTCGAAGTCCTGGTCGCGGGGCTTGTCTTGGTCGTCGGGCTCATCTTTATCGCGCAGTTGTTCACCTCCGCTGCGGCACGGGTCCTGGCATCCGACACCCGGTCGCTCATGCACCAGATCGCGACCCAGGAGATCGAGACCATACGCGCCCTGCAGTATGTGGACGTCGGCACCGTCGGCGGGCAACCGCCGGGCGCGCTCGTCCTGCTGCTAGAGACCAAGACCGTCGGAGGGGCGGTCTTTCCGCATCGTGCGGGAGGTCACGTACATCCAGGACTCGAGCTACAGCGGCCCCTTCCCCGCCAACTACCGTCGGGCGACCGTCAAGGTGTCTCTCGCCGAACGGCTCCGCACTCGCCCCGGTGGAGATGAGCACCAACGTCGCCGGCGGGGCTCTGGGCGGCACTCTTGACATCACCGTCAGCGACCTGAGCGGCACTGGAGTCCCGGCGGCACAACTCACGATCACCGACACAGTCCTCGTCCCCAACGTGCTCATCAACGCGTCCGCGATCCGCACGGACAATGACGGCAAACTCATGGTCCCCGGTCTTACCCCCGACCCGGGTGGCGGCTACAACGTACAGGCTGACCAAGAGTGGGTACAACCCGGCGGCGCTCAAGCAGACCGTGGTGGTGGTCAACGGGACCCCGTTCACCGTGGTCCAACTGATCATCGACAGGCTGGCCACGATGAACATCCACGTGACCGATCAGAACGGCGTGCCGCTGGCGGGGGTCGCCCTCAGCGTGACAGGATACAAGTCGGTGAGCCCGTGGACCTTCAGCCAGACGGTCACCACCGACGCCACCGGGACGGCCGTGCTCCAGAACATCAGGTACTCGACCACCCTTGAGCCCTACTTCATCCAACTCGTCACCCCGCATACCCCGCCTCTACGGCTTCCCACCGGCGTGACTACGCCCGAGGTAGACCCGAAGTACCTGCCCCTGCCGGCCGGGAAGATCCCGGTGCTCCTCGATCCCGCGCGAGACGCAGGACGTCAACCTCGTGATCCCCTCGAGCTGAGGCGATGACCAAGATGATCAAGCTGAGATCCGCTGTTCAGAGATAGGCTGCGTGGCTCGCAGGGCTTCACCCTGATCGAGCTGCTGGTCGTGATGATCATCGCCGGGATCCTCGCCGGGGCAATGCTCGGACTCTACTACGGCGTCGTCCGCTCGTTCGCCGACACGGGGAACCGCATGGTCAACCAGGACGACGCGCGCACGGCGATCAACCAGATGGCGCGATATATCCGCATGGCCACCTCGTCCGCCTCCAACCAGACGTCCGTATCGGACGCGATCGCTCTGGCCCAACCTCAGGAACTGGTCTTCTACGCCGACATCAACGGTAACGGCCAACCAGACAAGGTGCGCTACTACCTTTCCGGCCTGCACCATGAAGATGGCCACCGTCGCTCCGAACATGACCACGAACCCGCCCAGCTACCCGGCGTACACGACCGACGGCGTCGTCGTCATGAACGGGATACAGAACGGGGCCACGGCGGTATTCACCTACTACCAGATAAACCCGCTTACACGTCGACGAACCCCATACCCCGCACACGACAACTTGACGGTGATCACAAACCCGACGAGCGCATCCGACCTGGCCAAGATCGTCGCCGTGGGGGTGACTCTCTACGTGAACGAAGTCCCGCAAACTGAGCAAGGGAAACGTCAAGCTCGACAGCCTCGTCCAGATACGGCAACGATACAACGGAGGCCTCGGTGGGAGCTAGCAAGACATCTGCGCGGCTCGACTCGTGCGCCGCCTCGGCTCGTCGGCCGGAGGAGCACGGCTATGTCCTGATCCTGGCCATGCTCATCCTGACGGCCATGGGCATGGCTGCGGCCACGCTGCTGACGCAGGTGCTCACCAACCAGCAGCACGTGACCCGGGACCGGGCCTACACGCAGTCGCTGGCCGTCGCCGAGGCGGGACTCAACCAGTACCTGTGGATGGTGGCCAGCGGCACCAGTTCCCAGTCGAACGGCTTTGCCATCGCCGGCAACACCGGCCCGGACCCACATTTCAAGCAGTTCAACCTCACGGATATCTACACCGACTCCGTCAAGGGAACCTACGCCATCCAGGTGACCCCGCCCACCGCTCAGGACTCCCGGGTGTTGGTGACGGTGACCGGCCAGGCCACCTCTCCCGCCGACGTTCCCAGGACGGTCACCGCCCACCTGGGCCGGCCGTCCTTCTGCGAATACGTGCTCCTCACGAACGAAGAAGTGTGGATCGGCGGCCCGCTCGACCGCGTGTGGCACGGCAAGACCCACTCCAACACCGGCATCTGCATCGACACCGCCAACATCACCGACCCGATCACGAGCGCCAACGCCACCTACAGCAGCTCCATGTTTGGCGGCACCCACACCGGCGTGTGGTCGGGCTACCAGTACTACGGTGCCTTCGAACGATCCGTCGCGGGCGCTGTGGAAATTCCCGGTGCCGGCCATCAGCTTCACCACCGTCACCTCGGACTTCGCTCGTTTGAGCGGCCTTGCCGTCGGCAACGGAGTCAACCTCCCCTACTCCACGAGCTTCTGCGCACGATTCGACCCAGGGCTGGTACATCAAGCTGCTCCCCGAACAGCAGTACCAGATCAAGCGGGTCACCGGGGAGATCGGAGACTACCAGCGGATACGGCGGCCGGGCTCAACGCTGGTGACGACCGGCATGGCTCCGTTCCGAGCGGCATTCTTTCCTATCCCGCCAACGGGGTCATCTACGTGAACGACAACGTGTGGGTTGAAGGGACCTCCGTCGACGGCCGTATCACCATCGCCAGTTCGGGGCAACTGAACGGCTCCGGCAAGACCGCGGCCACGTCCATCCACGTGGTGGGCAACCTCACCTATTCGCACAAGGACGGCACCGTCGCCGTCGGGCTCATCGCGCAGAACAACGTCGAAATACCCGCGCTATGCGCCCTTGGGACGCGAGCCGGCACCGTATCGCAACAGGACATGGAGATCGACGCCGCCATGATCGCCCAGCAGGGCAAGGAATCCTGCAATGCCGCCGACTCCATCGGCATATGGACCGATCCGCGACATGCTCACCATCTACGGCTCGGTCGTCTCGTACCAGAAGACCGTACCGGGCCACAGTCGAGGCAACGGCAACACCCTGGCGGCTTCGTGAACGGCTCCAACACCTACGACCCCTGGTTGCTCCACAACCCGCCCCCCTACTTCCCCACGGTCGGGACCTACCAGATCCTCGACTGGCGCGAGCTGCCGAGTGCTCAGGGCGTGCTTCCCGGGTCGTAGCAGCAAGCGCTCGCTGCGGCGCGCATCGAGGGCGGCAGCGACTCACCGTCCGCTGCTGCCGAAGCCTCCCTCGCCCCTGACGGTCTCGGGCAACTCGGCGGCCGCTACGAACTCCGGTTCTTCCACCCGCTGCACCACCAGTTGGGCGATGCGCTCCCCCACTCCGACCACGAAAGCTTCGTTGCCCGAGTTGTAGAGCGACACCCGCACTTCGCCCCGGTAGCCGGCGTCGATCAAGACCCGGGGAGTTGACCACCATGATGCCGTGCCGGAAGGCGAGACCGGAACGCGGCTGCACGAAGCCGGCGTATCCGGCAGGAATGGCCAGCGCCAGGCCGGTGCCCACGTCGCGTCGCTCACCGGCGGGGATGGTGACTTCTTCCACCGAGAACAGGTCGGCGCCGGCATCGCCCGGGATGGGCCCGCTGCGGCAGCCGCGCCGCCGGGTGCAGGAGCTTGACGGCTAGTTCCATGGACGCTTCGGCGCAGGCTCCTGGATCGCGAGACCGGGTCATGTCAGCCTACAGCCGGAGCGAGCGCTCGATGCGAGCGACCGCCTCGGCGATGCGATCGTCGGGGGTGGTGAGCGACAGCCGCACGAAGCCTTCGCCCGCCGGTCCGTAGCCGGAGCCCGGGGTGACCACCACGCCCGCCTGCTCCAGCACGTGGTCGCAGAAACTCGCCGAGGTGTAGCCGGCAGGCACCGGGATCCACATGTAGATGGTTCCCTTGATCTTGGGCACGTCCATCCCCACGGAGACCAGCGCTTCTGCCAGAAGATCGCGGCGACGGCGGTAGATCTCGCACATCTCGTGGACGAAGTCCCAGGGACCGTTGAGGATGAACGCGGCGGTACGTTGCAGGGCGTCGAACACACCGGAATCCATGTTGGTCTTCAGTCGCCACAGATGGGCCAAGATGTCGCGGTTGCCCACGGCGAACCCCACGCGCCAGCCGGTCATGTTGAAGGGCTTGGAGAAGCTGAAGAACTCGACGCCCACGTCCTTGGCTCCAGGCACGCTCAGGAAGCTGGGAGCCACGTAGCCGTCGTAGGTCAGCTCGGAGTAGGCGTTGTCGTGGATCACCGCTACGTCGTACTTCTTGGCGAAGGCCACCACCCGTTCGAAGAAGTCGTCCTCCACCACGGCCGCGGTGGGATTGTTGGGGTAGCCGATGAAGAGCACCTTGGCCCGGCGGGCCTCGTCTTCGCTGACCTCATCCAGATCGGGGAGGAAGCCCTTCTCCGGACGGAGATGGAGATACCGGACCTCCGCCCCCACCATGATGGAGCCGCCGGCATACACCGGATAGCCGGGATCGGGCACCAGGGCCAGGTCGCCCGCGTCCAGCAGAGCCCAGCAGATGTGAGCCAGACCTTCCTTTGCGCCCAGCAGGGGGAAGAATTCCTTGGCCGGGTCCAGGTCGACACCGAAGCGGCGTTTGTAGAAAGAGGCTGCCGCCTCGCCGAACTCGGGAACACCCCAGTTGCTGGGATAGCGATGGTTGCGGGGGTCGGCCACCTGGCGCTGCATCTCCTCGACGATGAAGGCGGGCGTAGGCAGGTCAGGGTCGCCGATGCCCAGGCTGATGACATCCACCCCGCTCTTGCGCTTCTCGGAGATCTTCCGCTCCATCTCCGCGAAGAGATAGGGGGCCAGGTTGTCCATCCGCTTGGAGAATCGCACGTCGGCCTCCCCGGTCGTCAGTTGTCGGTGGTCGCCGGCCAGCCCAGCCGGCGCAGCAGGTCGTCGGAAAGGGTGCAGGAGAAGACTTCTTCCGCGGGGCCGGTCATGAAGACCCGCGGACCGCTGTCACCGCCGGGCCGGCGCCGTAGTCGCCATCGCGGCCGGCGCCACTTCCGCCGCCAGCCGCACGCACTCTGTCGCTCGCGTCTTCGACCTCGATGGTCAGGTCGCCGCCGAGAAGGTGCACCAGAACCGGGCTCGCAGCCAGGCCCAGCCGCACACAGGCCGCTCCAACCGCGGTAGCTCCCGTGCCACAGGCCTGGGTCTCCCCCACGCCTCGCTCCCACACCCGCATGCGCACGGCTCCGTCGGCCTCGACGCGCACGAACTCCACGTTCGCGCGGTTGGGGAAGAGCGGGTGACGTTCGATGATCGCGCCTACGCCGGCCACGTCGAAGATCGCGGGATCGTCCACGACGATGACGCAGTGGGGATTGCCCACGTCGACGAAGGTGAACCGGTAGCTGCAGCCGCCGGCCTCGAGAGTGGCATCGACGACGTCCTCGCCGGGCGAGAGCCGACGGGCCGTGGCCGACCGACGCGCCGACCAGCCGCTGAGAGATCGATGTTGGCGCTCACGAAACGCGCCCGGCCCATGTCCACGCGGACGGTGCCGTCAGCCAGAATGACGGGGCTTGATCGGCCCCGCCAGCGTCTCCACGACGAACTCGGCGGCTCCGGTCGCACGGCGCCCAAACGGGCCAGATAGCGGGCGAAGATGCGGATGCCGTTGCCGCACATCTCCGGTTCGCCGCCGTCGGGATTGAAGACCCGCATCCGCGCCACCGCTCCCGGCGACGGCGCCCGTGGGTCGCCAATGGAGCAAGGATGCCGTCGGCCCCCACCCCCAGGTGGCGATCGCAGAGCAGACCGATGGCCTCGCGCGGTGAGGGGACGGGCAAAGCCGACTCCTCGATGATGAGATAGTCGTTGCCCAATCCTTGCCACTTGGCCAGTTTCATCGGAGATGAGGCCCCTTCGTGTGTTCGCCCGACAGGCGAGCGCCAGGATCTTCCTCGGCGACTTCTCCCGGGCTTCGCTCGTGGACGTCAATGATAACAGCGTCCCCCAGCTTCCGCAGCCAGGTGAGCTGGCGACGCGCGTACCGGCGCGTCGCCGCCGCGATCTGCGCGACCGTCTCGTCACGGCGTCTGCAGCCCGTCCAGGTAGCGGCAGATCTCGGGGTAGCCTATGGCACTGCAGATCCCACCGCTTCCCGGCCGCGACCCGCTCCGCACCTTGCTCCTGCCGAAAGCGCCGCACCTCCTCCACCGCGCCCTCGTCGACGATGCGCGCCGCCCGAGCGTCGATCCGCCGGTACAGCTCCTCTCGCTCGCACGACCAGGCCGACCAGCAACGTTGGGTGGTAGTAGGCGGGCGCCCACAGATCGTTCCGCCCGACCACGCCCTCTCCGGATAGAGTGACGACCTCCAGCGCCCGCACCACCCGGCGGACGTTCCGGGCGTCGATGGCACGGGCGGCCGCGGGATCGAGACCGGGCAAGCTCGGCGTGGAGCCCGTCGGGGCCCTCGGTCGCCGCGCGGGCTTCCAGCCGCGCGCGCAGCCGAGGTCACCGGAGGCGGCCGCCGCCAGCGGGGCCAGCGCCGCCCTCATATGCAGGCCGGTGCCACCCACCAGCAGCGCCCATCCCTGAGAGCCGAGATCCCGGCGATCAGAGGCCGCGCCCGCTCCGCGTACTCCACCGCCGAGAATTCGGCCTCGGCGTCCACACACCCCACCAGCGCGTGCCGCACAGCCTGCGCCTCTCGGGGCCCGGGGCTGGTTCGTGAGCACGGGAAAACCCACGATACACCTGCATCGAGTCGCACGAGATGATGCGCCCTGTTGGCGACGACATCGACTGGGGCGCGGACCGCGCCGCCGCCTGGCCGCCGCTGCTCCGGCCAACCGCCGCGCCAGTTCCACGCCGACGGCCGTCTTGCCCACTCCCGTGGGTCCGAAGAGCCCTATGACAGGCCCAGGCGGCCTGGTGCGGCGACCGCCGGCGGCGCGCTCACGCTATCTGGCGACCGCGGAAGCTGGTCGAGGTCGTCTCCAGCAGTTCCACCATGACCAGGTCTCCCGGGACCGCCGCCGACGCGGAAGTTCACCGGTTTGTGGCCGCGCGTGCGCCCCATGATCTCTCCCGCTCTTCTGGCGGCTGGCCCGCTCCACCATGACCTCGACGGTCCGGCCGACCAGAGCCTCGTTGCGCTCGCGGCCCAGTCTCTGGACCAACGTCCACCAGCCTTCTCATCCGCTTTCTGCCACCTCGGGCGCCAGCCGGTCCGGAAGCCGAAAGGCTTCGGTCTGCTCGTCGGGGAGAGTAGATGAAGGTGTAGGCCCGTCGAACCCACACTCCTCCACCAGCGAGAGGGTGTCGGCAAAGTCCGCTTCTGTCTCGCCCGGGAAGCCGACGATGAGGTCGGTGGTCAAGGCCAGCTCGGGCATGGCGTCGCGCAGGCGACGCACGAGGTCCACGTAGCCCTGACGGTCGTAGCCCCGGCGCATGGCGGCCAGGATGCGGTCGCTGCCGGACTGCACAGGCAGGTGCAGGTGCTCGCACACCTGGTTGGGCCGAGCCATCACCTCGATCAAAGCGTCGGACACATCCTTGGGATGAGAAGTCATGAAACGGACCCGCTCCATCTCCCGGGACGCGAGCAGGACTTCGTCCAGAAGATCCGCGAACGTCTCCTGCCCGGGGAACCCCGGTTCCTTGCCATAGGCGTTGACATTCTGCCCCAAGAAGGTCACCTGGCGTACTCCGGCGGCCGTCAACCGGCCCACCTCGGCCAGGATATCGGCGGCCGGGCGCGACGCCTCCGGCCCACGCACGTAGGGCACGATGCAGTAGGAGCAGAAGTTGCTGCAGCCGGCCACGATCTGGACCCAAGCGGCTCGGCCCCGAGACGCGGGTGCGAGGCAGATCGGCACTCCACCGGCTGGTCGTCTCGTCGAAAGGCGCCCACCGGTGCTCCCGTCTGCCCGGCGCCGCTCCAGCAGGGCAGGCAGTTCGTGCAGGCTCTGCGGACCGATCAAGCACGTCCACGAACGGGAAATCGGCCAGGAACTCTTCCCGCCGGCTCTGGGCCAGGCAGCCGGCCACGACCACCAGCTCGGCGCTGCCTTCCTTCTTGAGGCGGGCGGCCAGCCCCAGATGCCCGGCGAGACGGGTATCGGCTTTCTCCCGAATGGAGCAGGTGTTGTAGACCAGCAGCCCGGCCTCCTCGGCGACGCGGCGCGGGTCCAGGCCCATCTCCTCGAGAAGACCGGCTATCCGCTCGGAGTCGTGATCGTTCATCTGACATCCGAACGAGCGCAGGTAGTACGTTCGCTGGCATCGGCCGCGCCGTCTCTACTTGGCGTACTCCACGGCGCGGCTCTCCCGGATGACCGTCACCCGGATCGTTCCCGGGTAGTCGAGCTCCTGCTCGATCTCCTTGGCGATCTCTCGGCAGAGAAGAGCGGCGGCCTGGTCGTCGACCTCGTCCGGCTTGACCAACACCCTGATCTCCCGACCGGCCTGGATGGCGTAGCACTTCTCCACCCCGGGCTTGCTCTCGGCGATGCGCTCCAGGGACTCCAGCCGCTTGATGTAGGTCTCGAGCGTCTCCCGGCGGGCCCCGGGACGGGCGCCGCTGACGGCGTCGCCGGCGGCCACCAGAACGGCTTCCACCGTGGCGGGCTCGACCTCGTTGTGGTGGGCCTCGATGATGTGAGCCACGGCTTCGGACTCACCGTAGCGGCGGGCCAGGTTGCCGCCGATCATCGCGTGGGAGCCCTCGACCTCATGGTCCACGGCCTTGCCCAGGTCGTGAAGCAGCCCGGCCCGCTTCGCCAGCTTGGCGTTGACACCGAGCTCGCTGGCCATCAGTCCGGCCAGGTGCGCCACTTCCAGCGAGTGAACGAGCACGTTCTGACCGTAGCTGGTGCGGAATTTCAGGCGACCGAGAAGCTTGAGCAGTTCGGGAGCCACCCCGTGCACGTTGGCATCCAGCACGGCCTGCTCTCCGGCGTCCTGGATCTCCTTCTCGACCTCTTCTCGGGCCTTGGAGTACATCTCCTCGATCTTGGCCGGGTGGATACGACCGTCGGCCACAAGCTTCGACAGCGTCAAGCCGGGCGATCTCGCGGCGGACCGTGTCGAAACCGGAGAGCACCACAGCTTCGGGGGTGTCGTCGATGATGAAATCGATGCCGGTGAGGTTCTCCAGGGTGCGGATGTTGCGGCCCTCACGGCCGATGATCCGACCCTTCATGTCGTCGGAGGGCAGCGGCACGACGGAAACGGTGGTCTCGGCCACGTGGCTGGAGGCCGTGCGCTGTATGCACACCGACAAGATGTCCTTGGCCCGGCGGTCGCCCTCGTGCCGGGCCTCCTCTTCGATGGCCCGCACCATCTTGGCCATGTCGTGCCTGACCTCGTCCTCGGTGCGCTTGAGAATGATCTCCGCCGCCTCGTCCCTCGTCAGCCCGGAGATCTCCTCCAACTGGCGCTGCTGCTCGTCCCGTGCCGTCTCCGCTTCTTCGATCACCTTGCGATAGTGCGCCTCGCGATCGGTGACGGACTGCTCCCGCCGGGTAAGATCCTTCTGCAGCTCGTCCAGGGCTTCTTCCCGCTTGAGCAGACGGCTCTCGAGTTGTACAGCCTCTTGGCGCCGCTCCTTGGTCTCGGTCTCGACTTGCGTGCGCAACTGATGGAGTTCGTCCTTGAGCTCCACCCGCGCTTCTCGCTGCAGGGTCTCAGCCTGGCGCTCCGCGTCCTGGATGATCTTCCCGGCGGCCTGCTCGGCCGAAGCTATCTTCGCCTCGCCCACGTACTTGCGGGCAAAAAAGCCAGCGACGGCGCACACTATCGCCACCACCAGCACTACCACGATCCATACCACAGTCATATATCCACCATCCCACTCGCGCGCGTCACCGCGGCCTGTTCCGGTCAGGTGTGTGAGGATCGCGTGATCGGCGAGAACGAAAAATGGCCGAGCATACGCTCGGCCGAAGACTCCCTGTCTCTACCTTGCCCTAACAAGGGGCAACCCGTACCAGGGCGGCGACCGCGTCCCTCGCGGCAGCCCCCGCACGGTTATATCCCCCACAGTCTAAGTCTTCGGCTCTCGCATTCTTTCGCCAGATACGCCGACTTACAGTGCCATCTATAGCCAAAAGGCAAGGTCGCGCACTTCCGTCGTCGACCGATCATCACACACCCGTGGAGTTTACCGTTGCTTGCAGGAAAGTGTCAAGCAACCGGGTCAGCTTCGGGAGCCGGCGCCCGGCCGAGTCCGCGTCGGGATCCGCGTCGAGCTCCGCGCCGGCCTCCAGACGCAGCGCCCGCGCCACCCTGCCGACGGTGTCCCAATCGTAGCCGCGTCGGACCAGAAAGCCGGCCAGCCTGCGCTCAGCCCCCTCCGGGTCGGAGACGAACTGAGCGCCGAAGCGCCGGCGAGCCGTCGCCAGCAGCGAATCGGCTCCCTCGGCAGCCGCCTCTGCGTTCACGCCCTCCGCCTCCAGAGCGGCCTCGACCAGCCCTTGGTCGACGCCTTTTCGCCGCAGCTCGGCGCGCACTCTCCGCTCGCCCCACCCGGCCCTCAGTCTCTCCGCGGCATAGCTCGTAGCGAACCGACCGTCGTCCAGATAGCCGAGCCCCTGAAGCCAGCTCGACCGTGTCGGCGATGACCTCCGGCTCGAAGCCCAACGTCTGCAGACGAGATTCGACCTCGCCGCGGGAGCGGTCGCGCAGCGCCAACAGCCGCAAGGACCGCGAACGCGCCCGATAGGGCGCGTCCTGCTCCATCAGGCGATCCTGTGCCTCAGCCGTGAGCAGGTCGCCCCTGCGCAGGCCCGCCTGGTCGACAAGAACGGCGGCCAGCTCGAAGGCGAACGCCCCATCCAGGTACACGGCGATGCGGTCGGAGCGCCCCTTCCTGACGGTCAGCGCCGTTATCGCGCCGTCGCCAGGCGGCGCCGGAGGTGTACGGCTCGCGGCGCGCACGCGACCGCCGATCTACTCGGTCGAGGCTTCCGGGCCGGCTGCGACTTCGCCGGCCGGCGCGCTGCGGCCGCGGCCGCCCGGCCGCTCACGCTCGGGGCCGCGGCGCCGCCCGCAGGGCCGGCCTGCGGCTCGGGCGCCGCAGCTGCGTCGGCGCTCTGCTCCCTGGAAGTGTTCCACTCGGGGTTCGATCGCCTGCACGACTTCGCGGCGCAGCTGCTGCACCAGTTCGGGATTGTCGCGCAGGAACTGGCGCACGTTCTCCCGCCCCTGGCCCAAGCGCTGGTCGCCGTAGGAGAACCAGGCCCCGCTCTTCTGCACGATCTTGTTGTTGACCGCCAGGTCGAGCACGTCGCCCTCGGTGGAGATGCCCACACCGTACATGATGTCGAACTCGGCCTCCTTGAACGGCGGAGCGACCTTGTTCTTGACCACCCGTACCCGCACCCGGTTGCCGACCGCCTCGGTGCCTTCTTTGAGCGTCTCGATGCGCCGGATGTCGAGGCGTACTGAGGCGTAGAACTTGAGGGCCCGCCCGCCGGGAGTGACCTCGGGATTGCCGAACATGACCCCGACCTTCTCCCGCAACTGGTTGATGAAGATGGCGGTGGTCTGGGTCTTGCTGATGGTGCCGGCCAGCTTCCGCAGGGCCTGGCTCATGAGTCGCGCCTGCAGACCGACATGGGAGTCGCCCATCTCGCCCTCGATCTCGGCCCGCGGGGTGAGCGCGGCCACCGAGTCGATGACCACGATGTCGAGAGCCCCGCTGCGGATGAGCAGTTCGGTTATCTCCAGGGCCTGCTCGCCGTTGTCGGGCTGAGAGACCAGCAGTTCGTCGATGTTGACCCCGATGCGACGGGAATAGGCGGAATCCATGGCGTGCTCGGCATCGATGAACGCGGCCTTGCCCCCGGCCCGCTGCGCCTCGGCGATGATGTGCAGCGCCAGCGTGGTCTTGCCGCTGGATTCGGGTCCGAAGATCTCCACCACCCTGCCCCGCGGCACTCCGCCGACGCCGAGGGCGAGGTCGAGCGCCAGCGAGCCGGTGGAGATGGCCGGGACCCGAAGAGCGGCCGACTCGTCCCCGAGCCGCATGATGGAGCCTTTCCCGTACTGTCGCTCGATCTGCAGAACGGCCATCTCCAGGGCCTTGTCCTTTTCCACCGCTCCTCCTATGCCTTCGCTCCGTCTTCCCATCCGAACACAGCACGCGTGAGCACCGTGTAGGCCGCTCCCTCGCGCTTCAACTCACTCCTGTAAAGACACACCGACTCTACCGCAAACCGAGCCTGCCCGCTCTCAGACCTTGGTTGCACCGGGCCGGGAGTGCGCAGCCGGGCGATGGTGAGGTGCGGCCGGAACGGCCGCTTCTCCCGTTCCATCACGCCCGCCGCCTCCAGACCGCCCATGACCCGCGCGAACAGACGCGCGAACACGCCCTCGCCATCGACCACTTCCAGAGCCACCACCCGAGCCTTGCTGGCCGACGGCAACAGCAAGAACCGGCTGATGAGCCCCTCTCCCCCCATGTCGGCCGGCAGCGAGTCGACAACCGCCCGAGCCGCCGCTCCCTTGGCCTCGTCCACCTCCCCGATGAAGGCCAGGGTCAGGTGGAGCTGGTCCGGCCGGAGCAGGCGCAAGCCACCTGCGGCCGGCAACGATGCCTGCGCCGCGGCCACGAAACCCAGAAGTCCGTCCGGCAAGGGCACCGCGATGAACAACCGCTGCCGTCCTTCTCCTCCGGAAGCGTCCACGTCCTCTAGCCCTCCGCCGGCGGGACTCCACCCTCTTCGGCTCCACCCACCGGGCGGCCGCGCAACTTCTGGCGCGCGTGCACGAAGTAGTCGATACCGCTCCCCACCGTCAGCACCAGCATCAGCATCACCAAGTACCAGGTGATCTTGTGCCCCCACAACGTCCACTCCGGCTTGAGCCACCGGGGCTCGAGGATGAGGACCGCGATGGCCAACATCTGGCTCACCGTCTTGGCCTTGCCCCACGTGCTGGCCGAGATCACCACGTTCTGCACGGCAGCCACCATGCGCAGGCCGGACACGGCAAGCTCGCGCGCGATGACAACCATAGCAACCCAGGCGGACAGTCGGTCCAAGCGACACCAGCGACACCAACGCGGCCGTCACCAGCAGCTTGTCGGCCAGCGGGTCGAGAAAGGCTCCCATCACGGTGGTCTGGTGACGACGACGGGCGAGGTAGCCGTCCAGCGAGTCGCTGCCCGCAGCCACGACGAAGACGATCAGAGCCACGATATCCCCCGCCGGGATATCCACCAGCATGAACACCATCAGGACCGGGACCATCAGCACCCGGAAGAGGCTTATGGAGTTCGGCAGATTAGGACGCATCACACCTTCCTACCAGGTCGTATCCCAACAGCAGCGCTCACCGTCACCGTCACCACGTCCCCCAGCCCGATCCCCTCGGGAAGGTCCCCTTCGACATATGTCACCCCGTCCACCTCGGGAGCCTGGCCGCTCGTCCGCCCCACCGCCGCCATCCCTTCACCGGTCTCCTCCGGATCCATGGAATCGATCATGACGGCGACCCGCGACCCCACAAGCCGCTTGATGCTCGCTCTCGGCCCGCGCCCCAAGATGGGCTGTTCAGCCGGTTCAACCTGTCCTGGGCCACCGGCCGGCGCACGCGCGGCTTGAGCGCGGCGGCGGAAGTCCCCTCCTCGGGACTGTATACGAACCCTCCCGCGTGGTCAAACCCAGCTTCGTCCACGAAAGCCAGAAGATGCTCGAACTGGTCGTCGGTCTCGCCCGGGAAACCCGACGATGAACGTGGAGCGCACCGACACGTCGGGCATCAGCCGGCGCGCCCGTCGCCAGCAGGTCGAGATACGCGCTCCCGTCCCCCCGGCGGCCCATGCGCCGCAGGACTCTCCGGGTGAGAGTGCTGGAATGGAACATCCAGGTACCGGCACAGCTTGGGCTGGCCCGCCATGTAGCGCAAGAAGGCGTCGGTGACGTGCTCGGGCTGCAGGTACATGACCCGCACCCGGCGCACCCGTTCGTCGGCGGCAAGCAGATCGATGAGACCGGTCAGGCCCAGACCGTCCCACTCCCAGATCGCCGTGTCCTGGCCCACCAGTATCAGCTCCCGGACCCCTTGGGCCAGGCACGCGTCGGCGTCCTCGGAGGATCTGAGCGGTGGCCGCCGAGCGGTAGGCTCCTTTGATGGCCGGGATCGCGCAGAAGCTGCAGGGCTCGTCGCAGCCGTCGGAGATCTTCAGGTAGGCGTACGTCGCCGCGGGTAGCGCGGCCGCCGCGGCTGAGCCCGCGGTCTCAAGGGGAAGGCGTCGCCGCGGCTCGACGGGCGCCGGAGATCCAACCACGGCGGCGGTCAGGCCGGCGACGTCGGCCAGCCCGAACCAGCCCGCCACCTCCGGGATACCCTTCTCCAGCTCGTCGCGATAGCGCTCCACCAGACAGCCCATCACCAGGACCTGCTTGTCCCCGTAGTGGGCGCACGCGTCAAGGATGGCGCCGATCGACTCTTCTTTGGCCTCCTGGATGAAGCCGCAGGTGTTGAGAAGAATGTGGGTCGCGGCCTCCGGATCGGCCACCACGCTCGCGCCGGCAGCCACCAGAGAGCGAACCACGGCTCGGCTGTCCGCCTCGTTCTTCGGACAGCCCAACGTGTGAAGGTACACCCGGGCCGAAGGAACCGACCGCGATGGCATCCTACTGGCTGCGCTCTATGCCGGCCCCCGTGACGACAAAAGACCCGGCCGGCGCAGCCAAGGTGTAGGGGGCGCCGTTAACCGACAGAGCGAGCACCTCGGGCTTGCCCACCAACATCCAATAGCGCTTCGAGCTGTCAAAGGTCTGCTGTCCGCCGGCAGAAAGCGTGCCCGCGTAGATCTCCGCCCCGCTCTCGCTGTTTTCGCGCACCACCAACCAGCAACTGTCCTCGGTCACGGTCAGGACCACGATCACGTTGCCCCCCACCGTCGTACCCGTACCGCTCACAGTGGTGCTCTCGGTGCCGCCCGTCGTGCTGCCTGTCGATGCCGTGGTGGACGTGCTTCCTACGACAGCAGGCACGGTGGTGGTGCTGTTCACGGCGGAGAGGCTGGTGCTGGTGGTCGAACTGCTGATGCTGCTCGCGTCGATCGATGCCGCATCCCGGCCTCGGCCCGATCCAAACCAGACGAGGAGGACCACCACCACCACGGCTACCACGCCCACCAGGGCATAGCCGCGATGGTTTCGGCGTACTCGCTTATTCTTGCGCTCGGCGCTGGTGCGCGATTGCGATCTTTGCGTGATCTCGCCCCGATGCGCGACCGGTTCTTCCTCGCGGGGCTCGTACTCCCTCCGGTACTGGTCGACAAGAGCGTTCTGCGTCGAGCCTGAGGAAGGTAGCGTACGTCCGCAGGAACGCCTTGACGTACGTCGGTCCCGGCAGTACCTCGAAGTCGTCTTCTTCCAGAGCTTCCAGGTACTTGGAGCGGATCTTGGTGACGTCTTCGACGTCCTTGATGCGTGAGGCCCCGACGGATGCGGGCCTCGCGCAGTCTGTTACCTATTTCCGACACAGGGGTCTGGCGATACCTCTCGGATCAGGCGGGCCATGTTCCGGCAAACCGGCGCGCGTCTTGGGCGGGGTCGAGACCGGTCTCGAATTCCAGGACGAAACTCCTCCCCTCCATGCACGATCTCTGATACATGGGGTCGTAGTATTCGACCAAAAGCCCCTCGACAACGTCGGTAAATCTACCATCATCGAAGGCTGTTTCCAAGGAAAGGAATGTCTGACGCGGCAGTCGAGCCGAGATCAACTCCAGGCTCCGGCGGAACCGCCCCGTGTCGACCGTGTCCCATCGCTCCGGAGCATACTCCCGCATGATGCGCTCGCCTCGGGTCTTGAGGGAAGCCGAAACATGCACGGGCATGCCCTGTGCGGATCGCGGTCGCCACGCTGCCCGGGAAGGAAGATCCTCCCGATCTTGCCCCCCTCCCCCTCCAACACCAGGTAGTCGCCGCGCGGGTGGCGGAGCTCGTCCCAGAGAAGGGCGTCGAAATCTTTCTGGCGTCTCTCTCCCGGCTGGTTCAACCCCCCCAGGAGCGACCCCCGATGGAGAGCGAGCTGTTCCAGATCGACAGGCCAGGGTCGCAGTCCCCGCAGACCGGGAGCTATCTCGGCGAGACCGCGCAGGAGGGCGCTCTTGCCGGCCCCGGTGTGGCCGTAGAGCGTCACCACCGGCACCGGCGGCCGCCACTGCTCCAGACCGCTCACCACTTCTCTCCGGTAGGCCCGATACCCCCCGGTCACCCTGACGGCATGCACCCCGATCAGCGCGAGGAGCAGGACCACGTTCCGGCTCCGTTCTCCGCCCCGCCAGCACATGATCGCCAGGCGCCGGCCGCGCGGCTGCGCGCGCGCCAGATCGGCCAGGTCGGTCAGATAGGGGGAAAGACCGGGACTCACCTGCTCCATGGCCACCAGGCGAGCGCGGGCGGACCCTTCGTGCTTGTAGGCGGTGCCGACCGCGGCCCGCTGGGCATCGTCAAGAGCGGCCGGTTGACGGCTCCGGGCATGTGACCGTCGGCGAACTCGCCGGGAGAGCGAACGTCCACCACCTGGAACCCACCGTCCATCACCTCGGCCGCCGAGATGGAGGGCACCTGCAGGTCAGTCACCGGCCGTCCCACTCCCCCATGCGTTCCTCGGCTCTTAGGGCGGCCAGCACGTGGTCGAACTCGTCGGGATCGACCAGGATCTGCCGAGGTTTGCTACCCTCCCATGGTCCCACGATGCCCCGCCGTTCGAGCATGTCGATCAGCCGCCCCGCCCGGGTATAGCCCACGCGCAGGCGACGCTGCAGCATGGACACCGAGGCGCTGCCCGTCTCGATGACCAGTTGCGCCGCGTCGGCAAGGAATTCGTCGGAGTCGGGGTCGAAGAGATCGTCGTCGCCCTTCTTGGTCTCGACGGGACGACGCAGCAGCTCCTCCCGGAACTCCGGTTCGGCCTGATGGCGCCAATGGTTGACCAGGATGGCGATCTCTTCCTCCGTGATATACGCGCCCTGCACCCGCTGCAGATGGCTGGAGCCCAAAGGCTTGAACAGCATGTCGCCCATGCCGAGCAGGGTCTCGGCTCCGTTCACGTCGAGGATGACGCGGGAATCGGTCTGGCTGGAGACTGCGAAGGCGATCCGGGAGGGGATGTTGGCCTTTATCATGCCGGTGATGACGTCGGCCGACGGGCGTCTGGGTGGCGACCACCAGGTGGATGCCCACCGCCCGGGACTTCTGCGCCAGCCGGATGACATAGTCCTCCACCTCCTGTGGCGAGACCATCATCAGGTCGGCCAACTCGTCGATGACGATGAGTATGTAGGGCACCGGCCGTTCTCCCCGGCGGGCCCGGGCCTTGTTCATCTCGGGCAGGCTGCGGGCGTGCTCGAGTTCCATGAGCTCGTAGCGGTCTTCCATCTCCTTGGCCACGTTGTGAAGGACGCCGGCTGCGTCCTTCATGTTGGTGACCACCGGGACCAGCAGGTGAGGGATGCGGTCGTAGTGCGAGAGCTCCACCTTCTTGGGGTCGATCATGATCATGCGCACCTGCTCGGGCGTGCTGCGCAAGCAGGACCGACGACACCAGGCAGTTGACGCAGCCGCTCTTGCCCGAGCCGGTGGTGCCGGCGATGAGCAGGTGCGGCAGCCGGGTGAGATCGGTGTAGACGGCCTTGCCGGAGATGTCCTTGCCCAGCCACACCATGAGCGGCCCGGCCGACTTGGGAAATTCCCGGTAGATGTCGCCCAGGGTAACGAAATCGGGTCGCTGGTTGGGTACTTCGACCCCCACCGCCGACTTGCCGGGAATGGGAGCCAGGATACGGATCTCGGTGCTGGCCAGGGCGTAGGCCAGGTCGTCCTTGAGGCTGGAGACCTTACCCACCTTGGTGCCGGGGGCCAACTGCAATTCGTAGCGCGTGACCCGGGGACCGACCACCATCCCGATGACTCGGGCCTCCACGCCGAACTGCGAAAGAGCCTGCAAGAGCACTGCCGGCGGTGTCTCGCTCGCTGTCCCCCCGAGCGACCGCCGTAGGGGCGCTCTTGCGCAGCAAGTCGGGCTCGGGCAGCACGTAGGCCGGCTGTTCGACAGGTAGCGCCGTCTGCCGCGGCTCCCGCGCGAGTCCGGGCAGAGTCTCCTGGCCGGAGTCGTCATCTTCGCCGGCGGCGCCTTCCGCATAGGTCGTCGCAGTAAGGACGGCACCGGCGGACATCTCGGCGACTGCAGCAGCGGAGCCGGCACCCGCCGAGCCAGCGGCGCCCACTCCCGAAACGGCGGCGCCTCCCGAAGCCGGCGCCGCCACGGCGGTACCGACCGCGCGCTCCCGCCACCCCGGCGCTCACCCCATAGATGTCGCCGAACGCCTGCGCTCCATCGAGGACCCCGCGGCCTCCACCGGGCCCGTTCGGCCCAAACGGGGCGAGCGGACTGCGAGAAGGCTGGCGCCCGTCCGACCATTCGTCGAACTCACCGCCGAAGGGCCCCGACATGCGGGGCAGCCCATCTATCGCCTGTCGACCCACGGGTTCCCCGCTTACCAGGTCGACCGGGCCCAACCGGGGGCCAAAGCCGCGTGGAATAAGGGTCGTCGGCGGGTCCAGCAGCTTGCCGCCTGGGCCGGCCTCGATCTGGCGAGAAACCGGCGGCCCCTCCCCCGAAGGTGCTGCCCGCGGTCGCCTTCACCGCCTGAGCAGCTCGCTTGGTCCCTCTGCCAAGCCGGCGCACGGTTACACCCGTGGCAAGGCTGAAACCGGCCAGCAGGGTCACCCAACCGATGATCCCCACTCCGACGTTGCCCACCAAACGATGGAACAGCGCGAACAGAGCCTCGCCCAGCCCCCCGGCTCGAACCTCGAAGTCAGCGCGGACGAAGCCCGCCTCCGCGTGACCACCGAAGGGCGGAATGCCCGCCGCGACGAGCATGAACAGCCCGAACAGGAACACCAGCGCGCCTGCGAACCAGTACGAGTGCCGCAACTTGATCTCGAACACCGTGGTGACCACGAGTATGAGAAGCGTCAAAGGAACGAGGAAGGCCAACCTGCCGAAGGCCAACATCAGACCGGCATGGACCCCGCGCCCCACGAAGCCGCCCCTGTCCCCGGCGATGAGCACGAAGATAAGAAAGACCGCGACGCCGAACAGCACCAGGGCGACGATCTCCTGCTTCCGTCCGGGAACCGTTCGACGGGAGCCCGCACCGTTGGGACCGGCGCGACCGCCACCCCTCTGGTCGGTGCGAGAGCCTGTGGCGCCGCGACTAGCAGGCTTCGTGGCCGACGCCCGGCCGCCCGCGGCGTCGGCCCGCCGTCCCGGCTTGACCGCCGTTCGGGCCCCTCTCTCAGTCTCCTCCCGCGTCCGATCCGCCATCGCCACTCATTCCCCGAAGGCCTAGACCTCGACGATCACCGGCAGGACCATCGGCCGCCTGCCGGCCTCTTTGTGCAGGAACTTCTGCAGCACGTCGTGCACCCGGTTCTTGACCAGACTCACATCGGTCATCTGCTGCATCTCACCGGTGCTCAGAGACTGCACCACGCGCTTCTTCGCCTCTTCGGTCAACTCGTCCAGGTCGCCGGCATGCGCGAAGCCCCGGAACACCACCTCCGGCTCGCCCACGATCTTGCCGTTCTGCTTGCTGCGCGCGACCACCACCATCACCAGCCCGTCTGTGGCAAGGTGCTGACGGTCGCGGAGCACCAGGTCGCGGAAATCGCCCATGGCGAAACCGTCGACGAAGATCATGCCGGCCTGCACCTGCCCGGTGATCTTCGCACTATCGGGCCGCAACTCGAGCACGTCGCCGTTCTCCATCAGGAAGATGTGGTCGTCGGTTATGCCCGACGGCGCGCGCCAGTTCGGCGTGGAAGTACAGGTGACGATGCTCCCCGTGGATGGGCACGAAGTACTTCGGCCGAACCAGGTTCAGCATCACCTTCAGCTCTTCAGCGGCGGCGTGACCGGAGACATGGACCCCGGCGGAGGACTCGTAGATCACCCGCGCGCCCGAGCGCGAACAGACGGTCGATGGTCCGATAGACACTGGTCTCGTTGCCGGGCACCGGCCGGGCGGAGATGACCACCGTGTCGCCCTTCATGATCTCCACCTGCGGATGATCGTGCGAGGCCATCCGCGCCAAAGCGGAGAGCGGCTCCCCCTGGCTGCCGGTCGACAGCACCGTGACCCGGTCGGGAGGAAGCTGAGCGATGTCGTGCGGCCGGACGATCAGCCCTTCGGGAACGGTCAGGTAGCCGAGATTGGAGGCGATATTGACGTTCTTCACCATGCTGCGCCCCACGACGGCAAGCGAACGGCCGTGGCGGGACGCGGTGTCCATGACCTGCTGGATGCGATGGATGTGGCTGGCGAACGAGGCCACGATGATCCGCCCAGGCGCTAGAGCGAAGATGCCGTCGAGACTCTCGCCCACGCTCCTCTCCGGCGCGACGAATCCGGGATAGTCGGCGTTGGTGCTGTCGGAGAGGAGAAGAAGCACTCCCTTCCTCCCCAGCTCGGCGAACCGCTGCATGGCCGTCACCCGACAGTCGATGGGGGTCTGGTCGAGCTTGAAGTCCCCCGTGTGCACGACGATGCCCACCGGAGTGTGTATGCCGAGCCCCACGCCGTCGGGGATGCTGTGACAGACCTCCAGAAATTCGATGGTGAACGGGCCCCAGTTTGAGGTCCTTGCCCGGAGACACCTCGTTCAGCGAGGACTTACCCTGCAGCCCGTGCTCGCCCAACTTGGCGTTCACCAGCCCCAGGGTCAGCCTGGTACCGTAGACCGGAACGTCGACTTCCTTCAGCAGGTAGGGCAAGGCTCCCACATGGTCTTCGTGACCGTGGGTGAGCAGTATGCCCAGCACCCGCTCACGGTTCTCGACCACGTAGGTGAAATCGGGCAGCACGAGGTCGATGCCCAGCATCTCGTCGTCGGGGAACATTAGGCCGGCGTCGACGATCACCATGGCGTCGCCATACTCCAGCACCATCATGTTCTTGCCGATCGCCCCCAGACCACCCAGGGGTATGACTTTAAGCGTTTGTTTTGTCACGAGTGGGAGTTCTGAACCTCCGAATACGGGTTCTATAGGATGTTCTCCAGACCGACGACGAGTCCTTGCAGGCCGCCGATCCGCTTCACGGCCAAGAGGACCCCGGCCATGAACGATTCTCGGGAGAGCGAGTCGTGTCTGATGGTCAGCGTCTCCCCCAGACTGCCGAAGATGACTTCCTGATGAGCCACCAGCCCCGGGAGCCGCACGCTGTGAATGGGGATCTCCTTCTCGAAGCCGGCTTCGCGCCACGCCTCATCGATGCGCAGGCGAGTCAGACGAGAGGTTCCCGAAGGCGCGTCCAACTTGCGGTCGTGATGCAGCTCCACGATCTCGCAGGCGCGGAAGTGCTCGGCAGCCTGGCGGGCGAACTGCATCATCAGCACTGCCCCCATGGCGAAGTTCGGCGCCACCAGCACCGGTACATCGTAAGCCGCGGCCTCCTGCTCGATCTCGGCCAGGTCGGCGGCCGTCAGGCCGGTGGTGCCCACCACCACGGGCACCCGCTGGCGGATGCAGGTGAGAACGTTCTCGCGTACCACCGCGGGTGTGGTGAAATCGACCACCACATCCACTTTCGCGGCCTCAAGCGCTTCCGTCAGGCTCGCGAAGCATCGCTCCGCCCACGGCCCTGCCGCCCCCGCTGGTGGAGAACCCGGGTCGATCGCGGCGACCAATAACAACTCGTCATCCCCGGCGATCGCCTCGCAGGTCGTACGGCCCATGCGCCCGAGGGCGCCGGACACGGCCACTCGTATCTTCGCGTCGCCGGCCACCATGCCCCGCCTCAAGCCAGACCGGCCAGGCAATCCTCGGGCACCGCGTTCGCGAACCCGCTCTCGTCTGCGCCGATGCCCACCACCGAGAGGGCCGCGGGCCGGTATACCTCAGCCGCCAGCTCCAGTACCTGCTCGCTGGTGACGGCGTCGATACGCCTCGCCAACTCGTCCAGCGATAGGATCTCCGTCTGGGTGATGACCCCCTTGCCCAGACGGGTCATGCGGCTGGACGTGCTCTCCAAGCCCAGGATCATGCGCCCCTTCAGATGCTCCTTCGCTCGCTGCAGCTCGTCCGCCGGTACCGGCTCTTTGACCAGGCGCACCAGCTCCCTGCCCACCGTCTCCATCACCGCTTCGAGACGCTCCGGCCGGCAGCCGAAGTAGAGGCCGCTGAGCCCGGTCTCCTTGTACATGCTGGAGAACGAGTAGACGCTGTACACCAGGCCGCGCTTCTCTCTGACCTCCTGGAACAGCCGGGAGCTGAGCGACCCGCCGAACAGACTGTCGAGCACCGACAGTTGGAAGCGACGATCGTCGTCACGCGCCATGCCGATCCCGCCCAGGCAGACGTGCATCTGCTCGGTCTCTTTGCTCAGGAAATGACGGCGCGGCGCCATATGCGGCCCGGCCGGCGTCCGCTGGGGGTTGTTGCGGTCGGACGTGCTCTGGCGCTCCAGCAGCAGACCGCTCAGATGGTCGTGATCGATGTTGCCTGCCGCTGCCACCACCATGTCGCTGAAACGGAAGAGCTTCCGATGATACGCGCGGATGTCCTCCTCGGAAGCACCGGAGATACTCTCCCGAGTGCCCAGGATGGGATGGGCCAAGGGATGCCCGTCGAGGACCACCTCGGCCAGGACGTCGTGGATGAGGTCCTGCGGGGAATCCTCCACCATGGCGATCTCCTCCAGCACCACTTCGCGTTCGCGATCGAGGTCGGTGAAGGTGGGGGTGAGAAGCATGTCGGTCATCACGTCCAGCGCCACCGGCAGTTGGTCGTCCAGGAAACGCCCATAGACGACCACGTACTCCCGAGAGGTGCTGGCGTTCAACTCCCCCCAAGGGTGTCGAAGACCTGGGCGATCTCTTCCGCCGTGAACTTCGACGACCCCTTGAAGAGGAGGTGCTCTATGAAATGAGTGGCGCCGACAAGCGGATCGGGCTCATCGCGGGAACCGGCCGGGATCCAGAAACCCACACACACCGAACGTAGGTGGTCGAGCTTCTCGGTTATCAGCCTTTGCCCGTTAGAGAGCTCCTCCAGACGATACTCGTCAGTCGACACTGCCTTCCTTTGCTGACAGGTTCTCCAGCAGGCGCAGGCCGATCTTTTCCTTGCCACCCTGCATCTGTACGTCGAGGACTTCCACCCGCACAAGGTCGCCCCGGTTGACGACTTCTTCCACCGTTCCTACCCGGCGATCGGCCAGGCGAGAGATGTGGATGAGACCGTCGGTGCCGGGCTTGAGAGTGACAAAGGCGCCGAACGAAGTGGTGGAAGCCACCCGGCCTTCGACGATGTCACCAATCTCGGTCTCCCTGGTCAGCAGGCCGATGCGCTCGATGCAGCCGTCGCCCAGTTTGCCGTCGGTGGCGAAGACCTTGATCAGGCCGTCCTCGGCCACGTCGATGGTGCACTCGAACTCGGCTTCCATGCCGCGGATGGTCTCGCCACCCTTGCCGATGACCGCCCCGATCTTCTCAGGGTCGATGCGGATGGTGGCGATGCGCGGCGCGAATTCAGAAAGCTCGGGGCGAGGAGCGGGGAGACTCTCGGAGATCTTGCCCAAGATGAACATGCGGGCCTTGCGGGCGCTCTCGAGGGCGTCCTTCATGATGGCGAAGGTCACGCCCTTGATCTTGATATCCATCTGCAGGGCGGTGATGCCCTTGTCGGTGCCGGCCACCTTGAAGTCCATGTCGCCCAAGTGGTCCTCGACCCCGGCGATGTCGGTGAGCACCACGTAGTCGTCGTTCTCCTTGATGAGACCCATCGCTATGCCGGCCACCGGACGGGTGATGGGCACGCCGGCATCCATCAGAGCCAAGGTGGAGCCGCACACGCTGGCCATGGAGCTGGAACCGTTGGATTCCAGCGTCTCCGAGACCAGACGGATGGTGTAGGGGAAAGCCTCTTCGCTGGGGATCACCGGGAAGAGCGCCCGCTCGGCGAGGGCCCCGTGGCCGATCTCGCGACGGCCGGGACCGCGCATGAAGCCGGTCTCACCCACGCTGAAAGGCGGGAACATGTAGTGGTGCATGAAGCGCTTGGATTCGTCGACGTCGATGCCGTCGACACGCTGCTCGTCCCGGGCGGCGCCCAGGGTGAGCAGGGTGAGCACCTGGGTCTGGCCCCGCGTGAACAGGCCGGAGCCGTGGGTGCGCGGCGCCACCTTGACCTCGCAGTCGATGGCGCGGATCTCGTCCGCGCGCCGGCCGTCGGGACGCTTCTTGTCGACGGCGATGAGCCGACGTACGGTCTCCTTCTCCACGGCGTCAAAGGCTTTGGCCAGTTGGGCCGTTTCGGCCGCCGGATCGGTCGAGCCTTCGGCCGGCGGCCAGGCTGCCAGCGCTTGCTGCTTGAGCGCAGCTATCGCTTTGGCGCGCTCGTGCTTGTCGAGCACGTTGCTGGCCTGCTCGATCTCGTCGGCGAAACGAGCCTTGATCTTGTCCATGAGCTGCCGGTCGGGCACCTTCTCGGCGAATTCCATCTTGGGCACGCCCACCTCGGCGGCCCAGGCACGGATGACCTCCACCTGCTTCTTGATAGCTTCGTGGGCCACTTCCAGCCCGGCGATGATGTCGGTCTCGTCCACCTCGTCGCAGCCCGCCTCCACCATGCCGATGGCATCGTAGGTGCCGGCTACCACCAGATTCACGGGGCTCTGGTCGATCTCCTCGAAGGTGGGGTTGACCACCCAGGAGCCGTTGACCTTGGCCACCCGCACCGCCCCCACCGGGCCCATGAACGGCGCCTCGGATATGCTCAGAGCAGCCGACGCGCCCGCCAGCGCCAGCACGTCGTAGGGGTTCTTCTTGTCCACGGAGAGTACCGTGACCACGATGTGCGTCTCTTTGTTGAAGCCCTTGGGCCACAGTGGCCGGATGGGTCTATCGATGAGCCGGGCGTTCAGGATGGCCTGATCGCTGGGACGGCCTTCTTTCTTGATGAAGCCGCCGGGGATCTTGCCCGCGGCGTACATTCTCGCTTCCACGTCTACCGTGAGGGGGAAGAAATCCACGTTCCGTTCGGTGCTCGCCACCACTGCCGTCACCAGCACCATGGTGTCGCCCGAGCGAACCAGCACCGCGCCGCTCGCCTGCTTGGCCAACCTACCCGTTTCGAAAGTGATCTTCTTGTCGCCTACTGTTACCTCAGCCCTGCTTACTCCACCGGCCACTGTCTTCTCTCCCGTCTGAGGACCTTTCCTGGGCCCCCAATTCCGACTTCGAACTACTTCGCTGCCACTTCTTTTCCGACGATCTTCTGCGCTGCCTGTGCGATTGCCTACCTACGAAGACCTAGATCCTTGACCACCGTCCGGTACCGCTCCACATCCTGCTTTTGCAGATAGTTGAGGAGGCGGCGGCGGTGACCCACCATCTTGAGCAGGCCGCGCCGGGAGTGGTGGTCTTTGGAATGGGTCTTGAGGTGTTCGGTGAGCACGTTGATCCGCTCGGTGAGGATGCCTATCTGCACCTCCGGCGACCCCGTGTCCACCTCGTGCTTCTTGAATCGGTCGATGATCTCGGTCTTGCGATCTTTACTGAGCATGCATGGCCTCCTAGGGCTCCTTGCTCCCAGCCCGGACACTGCGGTCCGAGCCGCGATGCAGGTTTCAATGCTGGGCGAACTGCGCCCAATGCGGTGATGTAGGTTACCACAGGGGGAGGAACGGGGCCGGTCTCGGGGCTGACCCCGCCTGAAACGCTCTCAGCGCACGAGGCTCGCGAAACTGGCGAGCGGGAGAAACGCCTGTACTCTGTGCCTCTTGATCTTGAAAACGGCGCGCGGATCGAGGTCCTTGCCGTTGCCGGTCGCCACGGCCATCACATAGCCCGCCGCCTTGGCCGCCTCGATGACCCGCTCGTCGTAGGCGCCGCCTGTAGCAGAGAACATAGCCGGGCTCACCGACCGCCTGGGTGATCGCGGCGCGCGAGTCGGCCAACTCGGCCTCCAGGCGCGCCGCCGGTATTCCCTCTAGTCCGGGTGGGAGACGGAATGCGACTGTATCGACATCCCCTACGCGGCCATCTCCCGCAGTTGGTCCCAGTCCATCTGACCCTTCTGCCCACCGCCCCCGTAATGATGAAGAATGTGGCCGTCAAGCCGTGCTTCTTGAGCAGCGGGAAGGCCACCAGGTAGTTGTCGAGACCGCCATCGTCGAAGGTAAGCACCACCGGCTTCGAGGAAGCGTCTGACTCCCGGCCATGGCCAGGTAGAGGTCGGCCAGGCCGACCGTCTGATACGCATCATCTTCCAGGTACTTCATCTCCTGCTCGAAATCCCCTGTTCGAACGGTCAGCGAGTCGGCATAGGCCCGCCGGCGGAGGCGTTTCGTCGACGTAGTGATACATGAGAATGGGCGCGTGGACTTTGGTGGCTGTTGCCGGCAGCGCACCGACCCGCAGCGCCCGCTCGGCGGCGGAGCCCTCGACAACGGTCGAGCTCGTGGTCCCCGTAATGCTGAGGGCGATGACGCCGCCTGCGCGCTCGGCGAGCTTGAGCAGTCGGGACCAGGCAGCCGACGACGGCGATCACACCGGCCGCCAATACGAGCGCCGTGACCGCGGGTATCCGCGAGCCCCGGGCCGCCCGACCGGCGTGGCAAGCCGGCCACGGACCCCGCCAGCACCCGAAGCCGCTTCCACGTGGCTCTCGCCGCCGCTTTTGGTCTCCAGATCAGGTATAGGGTGCCTCCTCGCGCCTTGGCTCGGTATCGCAGGCGCGCGCCCGTCACGTCCCGCTAGTAGATGTGCACTTTGGTCCCCACCCCGATCAGCGGATAGAGCTCGTCCATGTCCCACATGGGCAACCGGACGCATCCATGGCTGGCCGGCCACGCCGGCACCGAGGGGTAGCCATGGATGGCAAGGATACCGCTCAGGTATAGCGGCTTGTAGCGCGGCCCGTCCCATTTGGGCGATTTGGCGTAGATAGTGAACGTGCGGCTCGGAGTAACGATCCCCACATCCGCGTTGCCGGTCGAGGTGGCGAGCGTTCTCATCACCACCCCGTTTTCGATCCAGAGGAGTACCTGCTTAGCCTTGTTGACCTCTATCCAGCTCCCGGACCCCGTCACGCTCGGTGTGGGCCGCGCGGCGCCAAGCAGCCGCGCCCAGACCTCAGCGCCCACCACTCCGTCTCGCGAGCCCCTCCCACTTCTGAAAGGCCATCACCGCCTGGACGTGCGCTTGTCGAATACGCCATCGACGGGGCCGGGGCGGTAGCTGAGATCCGTCAGCTTCTGCTCCAGCCACGAGACTGTCTCTCCCTCCGAACCGACCCGGACGGTCGCGAAGTCCAGTCCCTCCGGCCGGTCGGTCACGGTGAGCAGCAGCTTTACGCCTGTCGTCGCCGGATCGAGACCTATGAAGTCGACGGTCTCGACGGCGTCTGCGCGGTCCAAGAGCACAGAGGAGATCGCCGCCGGGACGCCGGTCGACCGCGCCAGCAGGAGTATTCCACCCTCCTTCGCGAGATAGGGGACTGGCGACCAGCGCTCGGGAAAGTCCTCACCGGTCGCTATCGCCAGGTGGGCAAGGTGAGCCTTGAGCCACGGCGTACTCGGCGATCTTAGCGGAGGTGTCGTAGCGATCGTTTGCGCCATACGGGTCAGAGCCAACCTGGCACGCCGGGTCGGCGTACGTACCGACCGCCGAGCCCTTTCGTGAACCCAAGCGCCACGATGCCTGTATGGTCGCGGCAGGCACCGGACCCTCCGCCGGTGTGAGCAGAATCGGCCAGCCCTGGGCCGCGGCCAAGGGCGCGGCCGATAAGGCATCGGCGAAGGAATCCCCGGGTGCGAGGACCACTCCGGTCACGGCCCCCAGCTTCGCCTTCACTCGTTCGGCCACCGACGCGGCAGTGTCAGAGCGGTCTGTTCCCATCAAGGCCACGATCCCCTCGGCACGACGCGAGACCAGGAAAAGCGGCCCTCTACCTGGGCGCACACCGGCGCCGCCAGGCCAACCAAGAAGATCCTGCCGGGCTCGAAGACGAGTGATCTCGGCCGCGGTGGCCTCATCGAGCGCCGCAAAGTGAGTGAGCAGAACCGGCCCCCCAGAAGCAGCTGCAAGTGGCGCCACACTCAGAGCGTCGGCATACGTCTCGCCGCTGACCAGCACCGACCGCCCCCACTCCGGGAGCGAAACCCGTCCGGGAGACATGGATGGCGGTCCCGTACCGTTGGTGTTGCTGAGACTCTTGTAGCGGGGGCAGCCAGGGCGTGCGGCGCGGGGGGACCAGCGTCCACATGGCGAGCAGCATGGTCACGGCCACGCAACCGTCCCCAACAGGCAGAAGCACCTGGTGGGCAGTGCGCCCAGAGCCTCAAACGAGCCATCTCCCCCTCCTTGGTCGATCCACGGTAGTCTCCGCGCCCACAAACACCGACCTGACCACCTCCGTTCCTGCAAGTGTAGTCAAACGTGGCGGGCCGACCGACGGGTCAGCAGCGGGCGGCCCTCGATCCAGTGCGACGTACCCGAGAACTCCTCGATCCTCCGAGGTACCCTCGGCGATCTCGACATCCCGCCTGATACGCGCGGCCAACGAGCCGCGTCGGCGAAGCTCCTCTGGCTTCGGATCCGGTCCAGGAAGTCTACCGCCAGACGAGAACCGTAGAGATCGCCCGTGTGGTCGAGCACCAGGGTCTCATCGTATTCTCCTGTCGGTCTCGAACGTCGGATTGGTGCCCACGCTGGTGACCGAGAAGACGGCTACTGCTCACCCCGGACAAGGGAGCGCGTCACGTAGACCCCTGAGCCGAGGTACGGCCGTCCCCGGTTCCACGGCCAGGTCGGCGGTGGGCGCGTCGAGCGCACGGCCTCGGCCAGCCCCGCTCACGACCTCTCCTCGATCCGGTGGCGGCCGAGCAACCGGGTCGCGTCGACCACGTGGCCGGCGCTTATCAGTTTCCGGATACGCGTGCTGGACATCGTTCCCGCCCTCTTCAGCCAGCGGCACCGAACGGACTTCGAAGTCGTGGGTCGCACCGTAATT
>CAWEJM010000031.1:0-35234 GCA_963809395.1 uncultured Actinomycetes bacterium
TCAGGGTGGTGACGAGCGGGTGGCGGGTCACTCGAAGGTAGAGCGGACGGAACTGAAAGTCCAGATCCTCGGGCCATTCGGGGACTCGTTCCACTTCCCTGCGGCAACTCCAGAAAGTGTTGTGCACGGGTGACCCAGATCACCGGGATTCCGGCCTGAGCGACATCCTCGGCCACCTTGAGCGCTCCGTAGCCCGAGCCGAGCAGCAGAACGCCCTTCTCGGGCACCTTCGTTCGAGAAACAGACCTCATCGACTCTCCGGCCCGGTCCCAGGGTGAGGATCGGCGCCGGTGCCCGGAGTCTGGTCCAATTTGGCCCGGCTCTTCTGGATGGCCTCTCCGTGCTCTCGGCCCCGCTCGAAGGCCGTGGCATTCATGTCCTTGGTCTTGGGGGGCACTGAGCTGAGAACGGCCTGGCGCAGAGAGTCCGGCTGGACGACGTCGCTGAGCGCGGACAGAAACCCGAGCATGACGATGTTGGCCATCATCTTGTTGCCCAGTTTCTCCGCAAACCGGGTGGCGGGTATCTGATAGGCGGTCAAGCCGGGGTCCAGATCCCGGGTGTTGACCAGATCGGTGTCCCAGATGAGAAGGCCTGTGGCCGAGAGGGAGGCGACGTTCTTTTCAAACCCCTCCTGGCTCATGCACATCAGAACGTCTGGTTGCTGCACATAGGGGTAGGCGATCTCTTCCTCGCTGATGATCACCTGAGAGGAACACGAGCCTCCGCGAGCCTCCGGTCCATAGGCCTGGATCATGGTCGCGTGCTTGAGGTCGTGAATGGCCGCGGCCTTGCCCAGGATGCTTCCGATCAACACAACGCCCTGTCCACCGAACCCGGCGATCAGAATCTCTTTTTCAGTCCTGGTTTCCATCGATCACCCCTACGCCTGTTTCTCCGGCCCCGGCCCCTTGTGTTCGAGTGCGGGCCAATCCCCCAGCTCACGGCTGCGGATCAATTCGTAGTTATCCTGGAAGGTCGGCCGCTCGATATCCACGAATTTCCCGACCACCAGATGCTTGTTGAAATCCAGGACCGCCTCTCTGGGATCGATCTGATTCCGGATGACGGAGCGCTCATGGAAGAACCTGGTCAGATCGACGCTCCCCCCTATTCTGTTGCGCCTGCCAAAAGTGGTGGGACAGGGAGCAAGGATCTCCACGAAAGAGAAGCCCTTCTTCTGCATGGCCTCACCGATGGAGTCCGTGATCCACCGGATGTGAAGGGAGGTCCAGCGGGCCACATAGACGGCCCCGCACTCCGCGGCCAAGGAACAGAAGTTGAACGGTTCTTCGAAGTTGCCGAAAGGACTCGTTGTGGTCTTGGCGCCGAAGGGGGTCGAAGGGGCCACTTGGCCGCCGGTCATGCCGTAGCTGAAATTGTTCACGCAGACGACGGTGAGGTCCATGTTGCGCCGGGCCGCATGGATAAAATGATTGCCGCCGATGGCGAAGAGATCGCCGTCACCCGAGGCCACCATCACGCAACTCTGGGGCCTGGCCAGCTTCAAACCCGTCGCGAAAGGAATGGCCCGTCCGTGGGTCGTGTGGAAGGAGTCCAAGTTCAGGTAGCCGGCCATTCTGCCGGTACAGCCGATTCCAGAGACCATCGCTATGTCGTCCAGAGGAAGACCAGACTTCTGAATGGCCGTAAGCACGCAGCCAAAGACCGTGCCGATGCCGCAACCAGAACACCAGATATGCGGAATCCGGTCGGTACGCATCAGGGAATCGTGTGGATGGGGCAGAGGAGTGATCCGTTTCTTCGCCATCAAGCCGTCTCCCTCACTGCCGCCTCAAGAGCGGTCAAGATCTTCTCCGGCCGGATGATCGCCCCGCCCGCATGGGGCACCAGTCGGACCGGGCAGAGGCCCCCGGCACAGCGCTCTAGCTCCAAGACCATCTGTCCGTAGTTGATTTCGGGCATGACGAGAGCCCGGACCCTCCCGGCCAGATCGCGGATCATTTGCTCGGGAAAAGGCCAGATCGTGTTCAATTTGACGACACCCGCTTTGATGCCTCGTTTGCGGGCGTCGGCGACGGCCCGTTTGGCCGATCGGACACTGATGCCGTAGGCCACGACGACCACCTCCGCGTCGTCCAAGAGGAAGGTCTCATAGCGAATGATCTGCTCCGCGTTCTTGCGCACTTTTTGCACCAGGCGGTCGATCATGTCCTCCTGGCTGGCCTCGTCCATCGCCGGGTAGCCGCGCTCATCATGGGTCAATCCGGTGACGTGAATGCGATAGCCTTCTCCGGCGGTCGCCATGGGGGCAACGCCATCCGAATCAGGGCGGTAGGGCAGATACTTCTCCGGCGGTACCGAGGGTTTCTTTCGGTCGATCACCTGGATCTTGTCCGCAGGTGGGATCACCACCCGCTCGGTCATATGGCCCACGACCTCATCCGCCAAGATGATCACCGGCAGCCGGTACTGTTCGGACAGGTTGAAGGCCCAGACCGTGAAATCGAACATCTCCTGGGGAGAAGAAGGCGAGACCGCGATGACCTCGTGGTGGCCGTGGGGTCCCCACCTGGCCTGCATCATGTCCCCCTGACCCACCAGAGTCGGCAGGCCGGTGCTCGGGCCGGCCCGCTGGACATTGCAGACGACGCAGGGCGTCTCGGTGCAGAGACCCAGGCTGATGTTTTCCATCATCAGCGAAAAGCCGGGGCCGGATGTGCTGGTCATGGCCTTCACGCCGCCCCAACTCGCACCCAGGATCGCAGCCATGGAGGCCAGTTCGTCCTCCATCTGGATGTAGATCCCGTCCAGCTCGGGCAAGCGCTCCGACATTCGCTCTGCAACTTCCGTCGCCGGCGTGATCGGATAACCGGCAAAGAATCGACAGCCCGCGGCGATCGCTCCTTCGCAGCAGGCCTCGTCCCCGTTCATGAAATAGGTTCCGGTTAAGACGGCTTTCCCGGCCAAGAAATACCTCCCAGGGGGGTGATTGCGATTAGATCTTAGGCGACGCCTCGAGGGAATAGATCGCGAAATCCGGACAAAGGACCTCGCAGAAATGGCAGTTTACACAACTGTCTTCTCCCTCGGCTTCCGGGTAATAGTAGCCTTTGGGATTGAAGGTCTGCGACATCTTGAGGACGTTGCGAGGGCAGTATGTGACACAGAGTTGGCAGCCCTTGCACCGCTCTTTGATTACGGTGACCCGACCCTTCGCGACCTGAATGGTCTCCAAATCAAGTGGTACACGCCAGTATTTCATCTAGATCCCTTTGCTTGCTTCCAGCAGAGTCCCAGAGTAGCAGACCGCGCCGCGGCCGGCGGCCGGATGGCCCATTTGAGCCGGACTTGATCACCTCTTCAAATCCCGCCTTCTCCGCCTGCATTTTCGAGTCGGCATGCCCGCAGCTCGGACCTCCAACCGGTCTCGCGGAGAAAGTAGGCAAGGACGGCCCCCACGAAGAAGACGCCGGCGGCGAGCAAGTACGAGTAGGTGAGAGTGCCGAACGCGTCCTCCATGGCGCCCGCCAGGTAGGGTCCGATTATCTGTCCGATTCCGAGGAAGATGGTGACGAAGCCCAGAGAGGCGGAGGCGAGCACCGGACCGAACTGGTCCCCACACCCGGCGCCGACGATACCGGGAACACCCAGCGAGCACAACCCGAAGATGGTGGCCGAGATGATCAACCCGGGCATGCCGGGCCACCACGCGAATAGCACCGCTGCGATAGCCTGGACGAAGCACATGAAGGCGATGGCCCGTCCGCGCCCGATGCGGTCGGAGATGACACCCCACAGCACCCCGCAGATAAGAGCTCGCGACCCCCACGAGCAGGAACAGATTCCCCGCGGCCTCGCTGCTGAAGCCAAGGTCCGTCGTCAGCCGCTTCTGGAAGAACGTGAAGTAGATCACGTATGCCAGACCGAACATCATGTAGACGAAGCCCAGATGCCAAGCGTACCTGGACCGTACGACGCTCTTCAGGTCGAGAGGAACGTGCTTCTTCCGTACCGGCGGGGCGGCCATGGCGGCCGCCATCGGGGCGACCGAAGCCGGCGCCGCCTCAGAAACCGCGGCGGCGGCCTTCACGGCCGGGCCCAAGGTCGCCCTCCGCGGCCGATCGCGCTGCGCGATGATGGTCAGCACGCCCACCACGAACGTCATGGCCGCGAAGAAGTACCAGGCCAGCCTCCATCCGTCGGCTCCCCCGCTTGCGATGATGCGAGGCACGATCGGTCCCGCGATGACAAGGGCCAGCGAGGAGCCGGAGGTCACGACGCCCGACGCCATCCCTCGCCGGCGCACGTCGAACCAGGCCGACATGAGGGCCACGGAGGGCACCAGGACCAGGCCGCCGCCCAACCCGGTCAGCAATCGAGCGGCGGAGGCCGAGACAAGCCCGTTGGACAGACCGGTAACGAACATACCCACCGCGGCCGCGATCAGCCCGATGCTCACCACCTTGCGAGGACCGAACCGCGAAGCAAGCACGCCCCCTATGGCCGCCATGATCACGTATCCAGCTAGGTTCCAGGAGGCGAGCGAGCCGGCCGCTGCGCTGCTGATACCCAGGTCCTTCTGCATCGAAGGCAGAATGGCGCTGTAGCCGAAGCGGCCGAAACCCAAGGCCCCGAACACGGCCAGAAAGCCCATAGCCAAGACGATCCATCTGTATCTGGGGCTGTGCGTCAGCCGCACCTAATCCTCCTTGGAAAGCGGAGGCCCCACCGGGGGGCACGGCAGGGCCTCCGATGGGAAGGGGGTATCGATCACACGGGGCCGGCCGACGAGGAATCCCGCGTCGCTCCGGCGGCCGTCCCCAGGCGGAAGGCCTTGAGGTTCACGTCGACGGTCTTGGGGGGCACCACCTTGCGGATGACCGCTTCCCAGGTCTCGGGGGCAAAGGGAAGAGCCGGCGAGACCGCTCCCAGCATGACCACGTTGGCGGCCTTGACCGTTCCGGCGTCCTGCGCCAGACCGTTCGCGTCTACGCGGCGCATGTTCGGCCAGGCCTCGGCGATACGCGCGTCGATGTCGGCCGGATAGGTGGCCAGTCCGGCCGATACCGGACTGGGGTTGATGCGCAGGCTGTTGTAGACCAGCAGGCCATCGAGCTTCAGCCAGTTCACGTAGCGCAGGGCTTCCAGAGCTTCGAAGGCCAGCAGGATATCGGCCGCGCCCTGCGCCACCAGGGGTTCCCACACCTTGTCGCCGAAACGGAAGTGGCTGGTCACGCTGCCGCCCCGCTGGCTCATCCCGTGGACTTCGCTCTGCTTGACGTCGTAGCCCTCGGCCAGGGCCACCTGGCTGAGCACGTAGCTGGCCAGCACGACTCCTTGGCCGCCTACGCCCGAAAGGAGCAGGTTCGTGGTCGGACGGGCGGTCATCAGGCTTCCTTCCCTTTGGACGACGTATCCGGTCCGGCGGCGCCGGTCGAGACAGGCCCGGGCCGGGCGATGGCGTCCTCTTTGCACAGTTGGGAGCAGATCCCACAGCCGTTGCACTGGTCGGGGTTGATCTCCACCTTGTTGTCGCCCGCGGCGTCGACCACCAGGTTGAGGGCCATGCAGCCGGCCTGCAGGCAGCGCTTGCAGCCGATGCACAGGTCGGCGTCCACCTGGTAGATGGGGCGCCGGATCTTGTACTCGAGGATGCAGGGAGCCTTGGCGATCACCACCGAAGCCTCGTCCGCCGCCAGTTCCTCGCGCAGTACCCGCTCGACCTCGGCCAGGTCGTAGGGATCGATGGTGGTCACCCGCTTGATGCCCAGAGCCCGGCACAGGGCGGGGATGTCCACGGTGGCCGACGGTTCGCCCAGCAGGGTCTTGCCGGTGCCCGGGTTCTGCTGGCCGCCGGTCATGGCGGTGGTGCTGTTGTCGACGATGATGTTCAGGGTGTTGCCGCCGTTGTAGGCCACATCCATCAGGGAGGTGACGCCGGAGTGGAAGAACGTCGAGTCGCCGATGATGCCTACGGGCTTGTTGCGCAGGTCAGGAGCGCGCCCCCTCCGCCGGGGGCTCCATCACCTTGCTCATGCCGTGAGCCATGCTGATGCTCGCACCCATACAGGTGCTGGCATGCACCGCGTTGAACGGGGGCAGGGCGCCCAGGGTGTAGCAGCCGATATCGCCGCTGACGAACACCCGCAGCTTCTTCAGCACCGTCATGATGCCCCTGTGCGAGCAGCCCGGGCAGAGCGTGGGCGGGCGGCCGGGCAGGCCGGCGACGCCCGGCCGGGGCGCGGCGAGCAGGTCCGGGTTGACCCCCGGTACACCCGCCGCCGACAGACCGCGGGCGATCATGCCGGGGTCGATCTCGCCCAGGAGCGAGTTCAGCTCCTTGCCACCGTCGATCTCGATGCCCATGAGCCGGATGAGCTCCTCGAGGAAGGGATCGAGCTCCTCCAGCACGTACAGCTTCTCCACTTTGGACCGGAAGTCGGCGATGAGCTTGGCCGGCAGCGGGTAGGTGAGCCCCAACTTGAGATAGCTGGCTTCCGGAAAGGCCTCGCGGGCGTAGCCGTAGACGGCGCCCGAGGTGATGATGCCCACGCGGGGGTCGCCCATCTCGATGCGGTTGAATGGGCAGGTCTCGGCGTACTCGGCCAGGTCGCGCACCCGCTGCTCGATGATGGGGTGCCGGGCGACGGCGTTGGCCGGCAGCATGGTGTACTTGGGAAAGTTCCTGGTCAGCTTGACGATGGGCTCCGGCGCCATCCGCTCTCCCAGCGTGACGGTGCTCTTGGAGTGAGAGGTCCGGGTGGTGGTGCGAAACAAGACCGGAGTGTCGAAGCGCTCGCTCAGCTCGAAGGCGGCGATCAGGAAGTCCTTGGCTTCGGCGCTGTCGGAGGGCTCTAGAAGCGGGACGCGGGCGAACTTGGCGAAGTTGCGGTTGTCCTGCTCGTCCTGGGAGCTGTGCATGCCCGGATCGTCGGCCGAGACCACCACCAGCCCCCCTTCCACCCCCACGTAGGCGGCGGAGAAGAACGGATCGGCGGCCACGTTCAGGCCTACGTGCTTCATGCAGACCAGCGCCCGGGCCCCGGCCATCGAAGCTCCGATGCCCACCTCCATGGCCACCTTCTCGTTGGGCGACCATTCCGAGTAGACGTCGTCGTACTTCGCGAGCTCTTCCAGGATCTCGGTGCTCGGCGTGCCCGGATAGGCGGAGGCCAGCTTGATTCCGGCCTCCCACGCGCCCCGGGCGATGGCCTCGTTGCCGGAGAGTATCTCCACCTTTTCTACCAGCTCAACTTCGCGTGCCATATTTCCTCCACCTATGAAAGGGGGTTGCGTTCGCGCCGAAAGGCACCATACCATTCCATTCTATCGAGAGCCCGAGCGGCCGCCTGGGGCGACGAGAGGACTATGGGAGCGTAGCGCCCGCCGCAGTCGAACAGCGAGCCGCGGATGGGAATATCGGGCACGTTGATGATGGGTTTGCCGGTCGCCTCCATGAGTTCCGATACCTGCTTCACAAAAGCCATCTCCCAGGGGCTGAACCCGGCGTATTCGCCGTCGTCGCAGGTGGGCCGCACCTCGTCTCCGGTGTTCGGCACCCCCAGCACTGAGAGGACGATGAGGGCATCTACCGCCTCGCACTCCGCCACCAGCTTCAGCACCCTCGGACCCACATCGCCGCCGGCGGACGCCACCATGTCCAGGGGATTGCGCCTGCTCCAGAACGGGGGCAGGATCTCGTCGAGCGCCGCCAGCAGTTCCGCGGGAAGTTCGGCAAGCACCAGCCCGTTGCGGGCCACTTCGTCGGCCGTCAGGACGCCGGCGCCGCCCCCGTTGGTGACCACCGCCACCCGCCGGCCCTTCGGCAGCGGCAGATAGGCGAGGCACGCGCCGAGGTCGACCACATCCTGGGTAGTGGTGCAGGTGACCACGCCCGCCTGCCGGGCCGCGGCCTGAAACACGGCGGCGGAGCCTGCCATCGCCCCGGTGTGGGAGGCCGCGGCTTTGCTGCCCTGCTCGGTGAGACCGCCGCGCAGCACCACCACCGGTTTCACCGGCGTGGTGCGCCGCATCACCTCGAGGAAATGCCCGCCGTCGTCGATGCCCTCGAGGTACATCATGATGCTCGTCGTGGACGGGTCCTCGCGCAGGTAGTCGGCTACGTCGACGGCGCTCACCTGGGCCTCGTTGCCGACGCTGACGAACTTGTCGATCCCGATGCCGCGACGTTCGCAGGAGTTCACGATCTGAGTGCCGATGTTGCCCGATTGGGAGACGAAACTCAGCTTGCCCTTGGGCGGATGCAGCACGATGAAGCCGGTGGCATGGAGTTGGCGCTCGTTCGAGATGAGGCCCATGCAGTTGGGCCCGATGAGGGTCACCCGCGGCCTCCGTGGCGATCCGGGCGATCTCGCGCTCGGCCTCGGCGCCCTGTTCCCCGGTCTCCGAGAACCCTGCCGCGATGGCGACCGCGGCCGGGATGCCCAGGCGGCCGCACTGCTCCAACAGGTTTCCGACTTGATGACCTCCGACGGCCAGCAGAACAAGATCGGGCGTCTCGGGCAACTCGTCCAGGCTCGCGTACGCCGGAAGGCCGAAGAAGACGCCCCCGCGGGGGTTCACCGGGTAGATCGTGCCGGTGTAGCCGCCGTCCAGGATGTTGCGGAGGGCGGATCCCCCCCACTTCGACCACGTCTTCGGACGCTCCCACGATGGCCACCGACTTCGGGGAGAGCACGGCCCGCAGATTCGGCTGGAACGCGCGCGGCTCGCGACGCGAGCGGAGCTTCGGCCGACAGGATGATGAGGGCGTCCGCGGCCACGGGCCGGTCGCCCTCGACCAGCAGAGGGTTCACGTCTATCTCGGCGATCTGGGGATGATCGAGGGCGATCTGTCCGATCGCCTGGATGACTTTCGCCAGCGCCGCTCGGTCCACCGGCGGATAGCCGCGGAACGGACCCAGCAGCCGTTTGGCGCGGATCAGTCCGGGCAGTTCGGCCGCGTCGGCGTCGTTCACCGGCGCAAGAGCCAGGGCCACGTCGCCCAGGGCCTCCGTCAGCACGCCACCCAGGCCGAAAGCCACCACCGGCCCGAACAGGGGATCGCGCTTCATGCCCACCATGAACTCGCGGTTGCCCGCGACCATCCGCTCCACCAGCACGCCCTCGAGCGCCGCCCCCGGTCCCGCGTGCGCGCCGCTCGAGGACCGGTACGTCTCGGCGGCCGCGTCCGGGCCCTCGACCCCCAGCACCACCAGGCCGAGTTCGGTCTTGTGCTGGATGTCACTGCCCACGGCCTTCATGGCCAGGCTGCCGCCGAGCCGAGCCGCGGCCTCGGCGGCCTCCGCCTCGCTCCTGCACCAGGGCGCCGGCCGGCACCGGGATGCCGTAGGCCGCGAGCAGGGCCTTGGACTCCCACTCGTCCAGGGCCGGCTTGCCGGCAGCCAGAGCGCCCGCGATCAAGTCTGCGGCGCGGACCACCGCTACACCGTGCAACGCAGGACGTACAGCCCTTGCTGCATCGTGTCCACGAAGATGTTGCCCCGGTTGTCGACGATCACGTCCTCGGTGGTGGCGATGTTCGGGCCCGGGAAGAGGTCGCCGGCCTCGTTGTTGAAGGCCCATTTGTCCGGATCGGGTGGTATGTAGTAGGCGATCTCCTTCGGCACGAAGGGGTCGCTGATGTCGTAGACCCGCAGGCCGGCGTGGAAGTAGCAGCAGTAGATGCGGTCGTTCCGGTCTTCGAGCGCCGGATGGTAGTGAGGCTCGTGCAGGTTGTGCGGACCGAACGGGGGCGCACCCAGCCCTGGAATCTCGTTGAAGTTCTTGTACGGGTAGCCGGCCGGGATCTCCGGATAGGGGAAGGTGGAGACAAGCGTGGGATCGGCCGGATCGGAGATATCGACCATGCCGATGAAGTTGAGCGGCTGCGGTATTCCCCGCAACTTCTCCTTGCTGAAGACCTGGAAGCGTTCCCCCTCGCTGGTCATGACGGCGTACGGCCGCTGGGAGAGCGGCAGGACGGTGTGGCACCGGGCACCGGCAAGCTTTCCGGCGAACGGCGGATGATGACGCAGTTGGCCGACCAGCTTGGGCAGAGTGATGTCGGAGATGTCCAGGACGACCATCCCGGCGCCGCCGTAGCTGAGGTACGCGTGATCACCCTTGGGATACGCCGGACCGTGCATCATGGGACCGTCGAGCAGGGATTCGATGTCGACCGCTTTGCCCTCGTCGACGTAGCCCGCCGCCCATTGCTCGGGCATCCACCACCGGCCCACCTCCACCGGCTTCGTGGGGTCGACGATGTCGAGGATGCGGTAGATGAAGCCCGCAAAGCCCTTGCACGAAGCCGTCAGATGGACGTAGCGGCCTCCGTTGTAGTAGAAGCGATGGACGCCAAGCGGTCCCCCCGTCGGCCAATAGGCCAGACGCTTGGGATTTACCGGGTCTTTGACATCCCAGATGTAGATGCCTTCCTCGTACGGATCGTCGAATCCGGCCCCGTGCAGCATGGGCAGCGACCCGCCCAGGGCGGTGATCATGAGACCGTCGGCGACCTGCAGTTTGGGCGTCGTCTGTCCCTTGAGGTCGGGACCGGGAAGGAATTTCAGATACTCGGGCTTCGCAGGATCGGTCACATCCACGATGGCCCAGCCTGAGGCCTTGAAATGGGAGGCATAGAGGTAGTACCGCCCGCCGACCTCCTGCATGGCCATCTGAAACCACGGCTTGCCCTCGAGATCGTGGTATGCCAGCACTTCTATGTTCTTGGCAAATGCCTCTTTACCGGCCATGATGGCTACCTTACCTTTGCTCCCCGAGAGATCGGGGCTTGCGTCCTTCCCAATCTTGGTCTATATAGTAGATGTTTATACCTTCTTGTCAAGGCCTGGGGAGTGGCAATGCAAGCAGACCATGCGAACGGCAGAACGGAGCAGGCCATATCCCTGCTGCCTCAGACGGCCAGCGACAGTGCGGTCCGTTTCTTGCGGGCGATGATCTTCTCGGGCGAGCTCGGCCCGGGCGACAGGCTGCCTCCCGAGAGAGACCTCGGGGTGCGTCTCGGCATCTCGCGGATGACCCTGCGTCTCGCACTGAAAGCATTGGAAAGCACCGGATACATAGTCACGACCCGCGGCTCCCGTGGGGGCTCCCGGGTCAACGGCGAACCAGCCTTGCTCGAGTGCTGGGACCAATGGATGCGGCGACATCTTGGAGAGCTTGGCGATATCTTCGAACTTCGCACCACCGTGGAGACTCGGTTGGCCGCCCTGGCCGCCGAGAAGCGATCCCAGCAAGACCTAGACGCGATGGAGCGCACGCTGGCAAAGGAACGCGGTCCCCAAGACTGGTCGTCGTTGTTCCGCACAGACATGGACCTCCACAAGAGTATCGCCCGGGCGGCCCGCAGCCCGCGGTTGGAACAAGCGATGATGGCGGCGAGGGGCGATCTCTTCATCCCGGTGAATCTCCACCGCCTGGAGGGCAGCGAGCCCCAAGTGCACGACACTCACGCCGCCATCTTCGAGGCCATACGCGACCGGGACCCCTCGGCCGCGGCGGAAAGGATGCGGCAACATATCGAGCAGGTGAGAAGACTCGTCGACCGGGCGGTCGCGGAGTCAGGAATCACCTAGGGGGGCGCCCCGGGCGGCGCCGGAGCCCGAGCGGCCGGCGCCGGCGTCACTCCTCCACCGCGGGCGGAGTCTCCGGCTCACGGGCGGCCACTTCCTGTATGAGATCCTCATAGCGGGCCATTCGCGAATCTATGTCGACCTCTCCGCTCATGGCGGCTAGGACCGCCAACCACAGCCACAGATGCACGCGCAGAAGATCCGCCCGGCTGAACTGCTCGTCCCAGGAGGCCCTCATGCTGGCGTTGTGGTGGGCCCCGAGAAAGCTGTACGAGAGCAATTCGAGGGATATCACTGGTGGAGCAGATCCCGGCGCTCTCACGCTTGCGAAGTCCGACATGATCTGGCGGACGACTCCCGCCCAGGCTTGCTCCGCGAGCTTCAGCTTGTCGGTCTTGCCATTCCCTGCTTCCGCGCCGATGCGCGAAAGGACGTCGGAACCGAACTCGTTTGCTCGATGGTCCGCGATGAGACGCCACAACAGCCGCTCACCCAAGTCCGGAGACGCCGACAGCTTGCCTTCGAAGTAGGCAAGGTTCCAGCTGAGAAACGTGTGGAAGGACTCCACCAGGAGTTCGAGCTTGCTCGGAAAGTGGCTGTAGAACACCTGGGGAGTGACCCCCGACTTGCGGATGATGCTGGCCACATGCGTGCGCTCGTAACCCTTGGCCGCGAACTCCTCCGTGGCGACGCGGAGGATGGTGCGGTGGATGCGGTCGCTCTCCTGGCCGGCCAGATCCACGCCGTTCTCCTGCGCCCGGATGAGGTCCTTGCCCAGCGCGACTTTGACCTCGGCGAGCGAAAGACCATCCCGCTTGAGCTCACCGATCTTGCGCAACAGCTCGGCGTGGTCACTGCTATAAAGAGCGCGGCTGGCCGCCGTCTTCTGGGGTGGTGGCAACAGCCCTTCCCGGAGGTAGAAGTGGATGGTGCTCCGGGAGACGCCCGTCTCTCGCTCAAGCGCGGATATGGTCAGGACCTCGGCGATGCTTGCCCGCTCCTACTCGACTCTAGTAGACGCCATACATCTTGGCCGCCTGGATCATGGCCTCGAAGTTCTCTTGCTTTCCGGTGTCGGCCCCGGCGCCCATGTCGAGGATAAAGCCGCCCTCCGCCCTTGACATCGTCGATAAGCCTGCGGCAGTACGCGGTCACGTCTTCGGCGCTCCCCAGCTGAAGCAGGGAGAGGGGGACGTTCCCTTGGATGCAGGCGATCCCGCCGAGGATCTCCTTGGCCCGGCGCATGTCGGTCTGGTCGAAATGCCAGACCGTTCGTCCGGCGAGGCAGATCGCGGATGGTCTCGAGCCGTGAGTCGTAGGACCCCTCAGCGAAGAGGTAGGGCACGAGACCTTGCTCGATCAGCCCCAGACACATCGCGCGAAGACTCGGCCAGTAGAAGGTTTGGAACTGCTCCTCGCTCATGAAGCCGTCCGCCCCCTTGTGCAGGGGGATGAAGACCAGCGGCGGAACGTAGGGCGCGGCCTTCCGGACCACTGCCTTGAGGAGGACGCGAGTGAGCCGGTCGCATGCGGCCAGCACCTTCTCCGGACGACGGAACAGGTCGGTGACGATACCCCGCGTTCCTCGCAGAGTGTCGCCCAAGTAGTCGAAGGGAGCCCAGGTCACGAGACCGAACTGTGGCGGGAAGCCCTCGGCCATCAGCCGGCCGTCCAGCCCGAGACTCCACCCGAACCAGGCGGCCGCCAGGCGGCCCGCCTCGAGCAGGCGGCACGTCGCCTCCTCGACCTCCGGCCGGCCCCAGGACATGAGCCAGTAGCCTGCCCCGCACATCTGGGCCATCCCCACGGGCGGCTCGAGCGAGGCCAACCCAGCGAGGGCGCCGTTGGTTCTCGGCACGTAGGTGTGGAGGAGGAAGTCTGTGGGGTCGTCGATGAGATCATCGTATTCCTCAGGGCGCATCCACTCCCGCTCCATGTACTGGAAGCCGGCGTCCTCGGAGACTCCGTGCCCGGGCCAGGAGAAGAGCTTAAAATCAAGGAGATCGAATAGCGGCCCGGAGACGGCCGCGGTCGCCGACGGCACGATGGCGTCGGGCTCGAGGGCGCGGCCGTAGGTGAGCCACGCATCAGCGGCCTTGCCCTGATCGTACAGAACGTCGTGGGGGGTGATACCCGCTCTATGGGCAGGATAGAACTGACAGAACGCACACACGGGGACGCGATCCGGTGTCTTCTCGAGCAGGATCGCATCACGGAGACGGGTGGCCCGCGCCCTGTAGGAGGCTTCGGCCTCCGGGCTCACGAAGGAGATTCCCGGATCCGTGAAGACCTGAAAACGCCGTTCAAGTCTCTGGTCGGGGGTCAGGTCCGCCCAGGGATGCTCAGACTCCACTCGTGTCCCCTCTACGCGTTCAACCGGCTCATGTGTTCGGTCGCATCGGTCTGCGAAGGCAATGGTAGGGGATTGAGACTTCAAGAGCAAGCTACATGACTAGAAATACCAACAAAGGTCATTGACAAGGGACGGTCCATTCTTTAGCATGGCGCCTACCAGTCCGGGCAGGCGGGCGTTGTCATGGGGCTCGTAGGGGGCGCTTGTGGTCAAGTGGATCCAACTTCTGGTGACGGGCGTCACGATGGGCAGCATATATGCGCTCATCGCCCTCGGCTACGTCACCATCTACCGCACTTCCCGGATCGTCAACATGGCCCAAGGGGCCTTCGTGATGTTCGGGGCCTTCTTCACCTACACTTTCCTCAGCGAGATCGGCCTCCCCTTCTGGCTCTCCGCCATCCTCGGCATCGTCGGCGTGATGGTCGTGGGCGTGGGGATGTACCTCCTCGTGTTGAGGCCACTACTGAAGGTCTCGCTGGTCTCGATAATCCTGGCCACGATCGCGCTCAGCATCCTCTTCGAGAACTTCGCCCTGCTGCGGTGGGGCGGCTATGGGAAGAGCGTTCCCGCCTTCACGGGCGACCAGGCCCTGTTTGTAGGCAAAGTGGCGGTATTCCGCCAGAGCCTCTGGGTGATCGGGCTGATGATCGTCGTGCTCGTGATCCTTTACTTCCTCACGAACTTCACCCGCATAGGCAAGCAGATGAGCGCGACCGCGGCCGACCCGGGCGCCGCCAGCTTGTCGGGTGTTTCCACCGGGCGCATGATCCTCCTGGCATTCGCCATATCGGCCGCTATCGGGGCGCTCGGCGGCATTGCCATCACCCCGATCAACTCGACGTCCTACCTTTCCGGCGGCATCTACGCTCTGAGCGGTTTCGTGGCGGCCATCCTGGGCGGCTGGGGGTCAAGCAGCGGGGCGGTGGTCGGGGGAATCGCCCTGGGCATCATCCAATCGCTTGCTACCGGATTCGTTCCGGCCGGTTTCCAGGACGCGATCGCCTTCGCCATCCTGATCCTGGTCCTCTACTTCAGGCCCACCGGTCTGCTCGGCGTGCCCTCCACCGAAGGTGAGGAGTGATGGCGAGGCCCGGCCGGTCTTTCTCTCTCGGCGGGACCGTGGAGGTGGTCGCCAAGGCGTTGCTCGTCGTCGTCCTGCTCGTATGGCCGCTCTTGTACTCCAGCGGCTATGCGACAAGGATCATGACCACCGGCGGCCTGTACGCCATGATAACGATCGCAGTGGTGGTGATCCTGGGAAAAGCCGGGCAGCTCTCCTTCGGCCATTCAGCGTTCTACGGCATCGGCGCCTACACGGCCGCCATCATGACTACCAGGCTGTCCGTTCCCACGTTGGCGGCCCTCGTGGCCGGCGCGCTCACCGCCGGGGTGGTCGCGGTCGTCGTCGGCAGGCCGGTGCTCAAGTTGCGCTACTTCTACCTGGCGCTCGCCACCATAGGTCTCGGTCAGATCTTCCTGATCCTGGTGATCCAGTTCCGCAAGGTCACCGGCTCGACCCTAGGCCTGTCGGACTTGCCCAAGCTCAACCTCTTCGGCCTTCATATCAGCACCGGCCTTCGCCAGTACTACCTGGTGTGGATCATCACGCTGATCATCCTTATCTTCATAGACCGCGCGCTCAAGTACCGCGTGGGCCGAGCGCTCCGAGCCTTGGCCACGAGCGAGATCGCCTCCAGGACTCTCGGGGTGCGGACGGCCAACTGGAAGCTTCTCGCCTTCGTCACCAGCGCCGTCATCTGCGGGTTGGCGGGAGGTCTGTACGCGTCGGTGAACATGGCCGTCACCCCCGGCGCCTTTACCTTCACCGCGGCGATCATCCCCATCGTCATGATGCTCATCGGCGGTGGCTCCGTATGGGGCGCGATCGTGGGGGCCATCATCATGACCTGGGTGATGAATGGGTTCACGACCATCCAGCAGTACAGCGGAGTGGTGTACTCGGTCATCATGATCCTGCTGCTCATCTTCTTTCCCATGGGCCTCATGCTGCGACCCGACCAGCGGGCTCGTCTGAAGGCGCTCTTCCGAAAGGAGCAACTGCGCGAGCAGGTCGAATCTGTCGGTGCCGCCGGGGAGGATCAGCCCGCGGGCCAGGGTGACGCGGCCGTCGGGCTTCCGCACGCCCCAGTACCGGCAGCGGGTGGCCCAGCGGCAGACACGGCGACCGCCGGCCGGTTGCTGCTCGAGGTGGAAGACCTTTCCGTGCACTTCGGGGGTTTGAAGGCGGTAGACCATGTGTCGCTGCAGGTGGCCGAAGGCCAGATAGTGGCCCTCATCGGGCCGAACGGGGCCGGTAAGACGACACTCTTCAACGCGGTCAGCAGGCTGCAGAAGATGACGTCCGGCACGATCCGGTTCGCCGGCAAGGATGTGACGAAGATGTCTACCGCCGACACGGCTCGGCTGGGCATGGCCCGCACGTTCCAGAACCTGCGCATCTACCCCAACATGAGCGTGCTCGAGAACGTGTTGGTCGGCTGCCACAGGCACGAGAGGTCCGGCTTGTGGGCAGCAGGCTTGGGACTTCCTCGCCAGCGCCGAGAAGAGCGGGCTTCGCGTGAGCGGGCGATGCGCGCCCTGGCCTCGGTGGGGCTTCAGGGGGCCGCTTCCGTTCCGGCCGCCAGTCTTCCCTACAGTGGCCAGCGGATGGTCGAGATCGCCAGGGCCCTGGCCTCCGAGCCGCGTCTACTTCTGCTCGACGAGCCGGCAGCGGGGATGAACACAACGGAACGCGCCCACCTGGTGGAGCAGATCAGGCGCATCCGGGAGTCGGGAATCACGGTGCTCCTGGTCGAGCACGACATCAATCTGGTGATGGGCATCTCCGAGCAGGTGTACGTCCTCGACTACGGCCGCCTCATCTCGCAAGGTCGGCCTGATACCGTGCAGAAAGACCAGTCTGTCGTCGAAGCGTACCTGGGGGTAAGAACGGAACGTGTGGATCTGTGCCTCACGCGGGATCTCGTCTCGGGGCGGTGCCCCGAACCAGAGGATCTCCTCGTCGTCGAGAACCTGGCCACATCCTACGGGGCGATACAAGCGCTGCAAGGCGTTTCATTCACGGTGCCCAAGGGCGAGGTGGTGGCCATCCTCGGCGCCAACGGAGCGGGCAAGACGACGCTACTGCACACCATCTCCGGCTTGCTCAGGGCCAACCACGGCTCCATCGTCTACAAAGGCACCGATATCAGCCGGCTGGCTCCGGAAAAGATCGCCGCGCGCGGCATACGCCAGGTCCCGGAGGGACGGCGCCTGTTCCGCGACCTCTCGGTGCAGGACAACCTGGTGGTCGGCAGTTCCGGGCGCCGGGACTGGCGGGGCACACTGGATGAAGACATCGCCTTCGTCTACGAGCTCTTCCCGATCCTTGGCGAGCGGCGCAAGCAGCCGGCCGGCACTCTATCGGGAGGGGAGCGGCAGATGCTCGCCATCGGCCGCGCCCTCGTGGGCAAGCCGGAACTCCTGGTGCTTGACGAGCCCTCCATGGGTCTCGCTCCTCTCGTAGTGGAGCGGATCTTCGAGGCTCTGGCCGAGCTCAACAGAAGGGGCCTAACGATGCTGATGGTGGAGCAGAGCGCCGAGATGGCGTTGTCGCTCGCTCATCGTGCCGTCGTGCTGCAGACCGGGAGCGTGGTAGCCTCTGGTCTGTCGGACGACTTGAGAAAGGATGATCGCGTGCGCGCGGGCTACCTCGGGGCGAGCCGTACCTGACGCACGCTATCAGCAGGAAGGGAACGAGGCAGTGACGGAAAACCAGGGCAGGAAACGAGAGGGAGGAATGATGCAGAAGCGGTACATCCTAGTGGGGCTCTTCGTCCTGCTGTTGGTCGTCGCCATGACGGCGGCGGCCTGCGGCGGAGGCGACGAAGCGACCACCACGACAGGAGCTCCGACCACGCAGACCACAGTGGCCTCATCGAGCACAACGGCAGCCCCGGGCACAACGGTGGCCCCGGGCACCGACGGTGGCCACCGGCCCCGCCACAGGGGAACCGATCAAAGTCGGTTTCTCCAACAGCCTGACCGGACCGAGCGCAGCCCCAGGCGTGTCGGTCAGTAAAGGCGCGAAACTACAGGTGGAATACATCAACGCCAACGGCGGCATCAATGGCCGGCCGCTGGACCTGATCGAGATCGATGACAAATCCGACGCGGCTGTTGCGCAGGCGAACGTCACGAAGCTCATCCAGGACGACAAGGTGTTCGCGACCATCGGACCCTTCGCTCAGTTCGCGCAGGCTCGGTCGCTCGTCGAGGAGACCCAGACCCCGACAGTGTTCCCCGGTCCCGCCATCATGGCCGACCTCAGCTCGCCCACCGCGTACAAATGGAGCGTCATGGTGTCCGCTGGGCCACCCGTCCACGCGGACGCCACGGCCAAGGTCATCAAAGCCAACGGCTGGAAGAACATTCTGGCTATCGGCGACGTCCTCGAGATCCACCAGGAGACGCTCGACCTGCTCGTGAAAGCCGCTCCGACCGGAGGGTTCACGTTCACCAAGATGAGCGACACCTTTGGGTTTGACGTCACAGATTTCCAGCCGATCCTGAATCGGATCATGGAGGAGTACAACAAGCTGAAGCCCGATGCCCTTCTGCTCTATGTGAACCCTCTCGCCGTGCCGCCGCTTTATAAGGGTCTTAGGGCCCTTGGTGTGACGGTGCCGATCCAAGGCAGCCCGGCCGCCGCCCACCCGGCCATCTTCATGATGGGCCCAGAGGCGGTCGACGGCTTGCTGGTCCTCGATTCGGGTGGCATCGTCAATCCGCAGGCGCTGCCCGATACCTGGCCGCTTAAGAAGCTGCAGGTCGACTTTTACGACCGCTACCAGGCGAAGTACAAAGAAGCGCCCGACTTCTTCTCCGCCGTTGGCGCCGACATGGTCATCGTGCTCGCCGCGGCCATGAAGCAGGCCGGCGGTGCCGATGACAAGCAAAAGGTGGCGGACGCGCTCGTCAACCTCAAGGACCTCGTGTCCCTCGAGGGGATGATCACCTTTACACCCCAAGACACGACCATGGGCGTGAAAGGCAACATGGTTGAGTTCCAGGTGAAGGGCGCCCAGTTCCAGTTGGTGAATACCGTCAACTAGGCGGATCTTTCGAGATCATCGGCCCCTTCCTCGAAGGGCCGATCCGCCAGGAAGGATCCCGGGGCCGGCGCTACAGCGGCCGGCCCCGGGATCTGCCCGGTAGCGCGATTTGCCGCCCTGACAAAAGGAGCCCCGATGCGGAACGAACCGGCAGAGGTCTGAGATGGATTCATTCGAGAAGCTGGATCGCGCGATCGCGCTCAAACCCACTCCGGAGATCCCGGTCTACCCGCACATAATCACGTTCGCCGCCCGGTGCGCCGGCGTGACCCAGGCGGAACTGTTCAGCAGCAACAAGGCGTGGCTGCGGGCGTTGGAGAGAACTTTCGAGCGGATCGGGACCCCCGACGTCGTTTTCCCGATGAACCCCTGGGACGTAGCCTACTCCGAGTCGATGAAGGTCAAGCTGCCCGGCAGGGAGCTCGGCCCGGACGAGCCTTTCCAGTTCGTCGAAGAAGAGATCATGCAGACCTCCGACTACGACGTCATCATCGACAAGGGATGGAATGCCTGGAACTTGGAGTTCATGAAGAAGATCCAGTACGAGCCCTGGCACGGCAAGATCGGCAGCGCTCGGGTGATCTGGACCTTCATCCGGCTAGGCATGCGTACCGCCAAGAACGTCAAGTACTGGCAGAAGCGGGGGTTGCCGGTGATGTTCCATACCGCCGTCGCGCCGCCGTTCGACGTCTTCTCACTGAGCCGCTCCCTTCGCCCCTTCTACCGCGACCTGTTCGACATGCCCGAAAAGGTCAAGAAGGCCGTGGATGTCGGCACCGAAGCCATGATCAACCTGGGTACAGCCAACGCGAAGCGGGCTAAGGGCAATCGGGTGGCCATCTTCGCCATGCGCTCGAGCGCAAGCTTTCTCTCCCCCAAACTCTTCGACGAGATCTCGTTCCCCTCCATCAAGCGCATGGTGGAGAGCTATCATGCCGCCGGGCTTGTGTCGGTCCTCCATTGCGACGGCAACTGGGACCTGATGCTGCCTCGCTTCCGGGAGTTGCCCCGTGCCAGTTGCGTGGTGGAACTCGACGGCGCCACCAACATCCGCAAAGCCCGAGAGGTTCTCGCCGACTGGCTTTGCATCAAGGGAGACGTCCGCGCGCCCCTGCTTTCTCTGGGCCAGAAGGAAGAGGTGGACACCTACTGCCGGGAGCTCATCGAGTTCATGGGCCGTGATGGGGGATTCATCCTCGGCTCGGGCTGCGAGGTGCCCATCACCGCGAAACCGGACAACGTCGCCGCACTCATAAGCGCGGCGCGTCGCTAAGAAGACGACAAGGAGCTTGATCGTGAGGATACTGGGCATTTCCTGCGGACGCCGCATGAGCAACACCGAGATCATGGTGAAAGAGGCCCTCATGGGGGCCGAAGAGGCTGGGGCGGAGGTCGAGTTCATCCGCCTGCAGGACCTCACCATAAAGCCGTGCACCGGCTGCAATTCCTGCGTCGTGGACCTGATGGAGCGCTGCGGCCCGGGTCGCTGCGTCATCAAGAACGACGACCTCGGCTTCATCGACGACAGGATCATGGAGTGCGACGGACTTATCCTCGGCTCCCCGATCTACGAGAAGTCCCCGACGGGACAACTCAAGAGCCTGAACGACCGCATGGGTCCGTCTCACGACCAAGGCTTCCGCATCATCACCAAGAAGAGGCGCGAGGAGATGGGGATAACCGAGGGCGAGGGTCCGGACGAGCGCTCGTTCAAGCCTCGGGCCGCGTCCCTCATTGCCGTCGGCGGCAGCGAGTGGGACACGCTGGCTCTGCCCATGATGAGCCTCTTCACCCTCTCCATGCAGATCGAGGTGGTGGACAGGATCCTGGTCAACTGGATCGGTCTGCCGCGGGTCATCGCGCTGCGCGACGATCTCCTCGAGCGTGCCCGTCGTTCCGGCCGGCACGTGGCCGAGACCCTCAAGAAGCCCCTGGAGGAAGCGAAGTACATCGGGGAACCGGGCCTGTGCCCCATCTGCCACTCCAAGCTGTTCGAGGTCCGGCACGAAGGTGACGTCTACCCGACCATCTGCGGCATCTGCGGGGTGCGCGGAACGCTCAACGTCGCCGACGGGAAAGCCTCTTTCAGCGTTGCGCCGGAGGACTGGGCCCATTCCCACGTACTGCTCTCCGGGAAGTTCAACCACCTGGAAGAGCTAAGGGATATCTCGCTCAAACCCCCGGCCAACATGGATGAGCTGCCGGCAAAAGCGCAGAAGTACAAGGACTACTTGACGCCCTCCAGGCCGGTCCGCGAGCGGGCCGGGCAGACCGAGGGCGAGGACTGAAAGGAGCCCCGGCATGGCCTACTTCCCGGAGTTCCGGCCGATGCGGAGCTTCATCCTGCAGAACTTCCGCTCCGACAACGATCGGCCGAAGGTCTGGCGCTGGCTCTACAAGCAGCACGTGCCGGAGAGCATCTCGCAATTCATGCCCTACTGCACGAAGTACAGCACCTACCACGCTCTGCCGCTTCCCGAGGGCGCGCTCGACTTCGGCACCTACAACGGCATGATGACGGAGCACTATTGGCTCTTCAATATCTTCCAGGAAAAGGGCACCGGCCATCCGAGCGGGATTGGCCTTCGGCGAGGAGTTCCCCGAGGATTTCATGGAGATGACCTGCCAGCCGCCCAGCAAGGTGCTTCGGCAGTCCGGCTGGCAAGGGAGCCGCGACGGCTACCATCCGTTGGTGTTCTCCTTCGCCCCCGTCTTCTGGGAGGACGATTTCAAGGGCGCCGGCCGTCTCACCGACGCCGGCCCGAACTTCCGCTGGTTGTTCTTGCTCACCTACCCCGCGGGGGTGCCGATCGACGAGGGAGACGCCTGGTTCAAGGAGGTTTTCGCCCCCGAGGTGTGCGCCAACCCCGAGGTGAGCCGCTTCATCTCCAGCCGGCAGCTGGACGATCCCCGCCTCAACCCCTTCCAGCGCATCTCAGAGATCTGGTTCGACGACAGCGAGGGGTGGCGCCGGGCCATGGTGGATAGGGCGAGCGAATACTCGAGACCGTCCTGGGCGGCCTGGGAGAAGCTCCCCTTCTTCGAGCCATACAAGGACTTCGTGGGGGTCTTCATCCTCGACCGGCCCGATTCCGACCACCTGCAGCAGTGGCGAGGGTACATCACGACCCGTTAGGGTAGCGAATACGGCGTTATCGAAGCTAAGAAAGTGCTAGGGGTGAGCTAGATGGTAGAGATGAACGCCGGCACGGCTGGCAAGTCGCCGGAGCAATTGCTCGGCGAGCGCTTCGCCCGTCTTAAGACCGCAGTCGCCTGCGGTACTCCCGACCGGGTGCCGCTCTCGCTGGTAATGGACACCTTCGCCGCGAAGACCATGGGCGTGAAGTTCTCCGACTTCGCCACCGACGTCGACCTCGCGGCGCGCACGATGCTCGCCACCCTGGAGAAGCTGGGCGACGTCGATTCGCTCCAGTTCTCCACGTACGCCCCGGCCGTGCTCGGCCTGTTGTGGCTCGCCCCGATGAAGTTGCCGGGCCGGGACCTACCCGAGGACAGCCTCTGGCAGATGGATGAGCAGGTCCGCATCCAACGGGAGGACTACGACCGCATCCTGGAGATGGGGTGGGGGCCCTGGTTCGGCGAGTACATCGGCAAATACTTGGGCGAGGCGGCTGCGGCCGGCCAGGCGCTGCAGGAGGCGGGGCCGCGCTGGGTGCCCGAGTACATGAAGCGGGGCTACGTCATCTTCTCGCCCATGACGGTCGACCACCCGTACGAGCATCTGTGCGGCGGCCGGACGGTCAAGGAGTTCACTCTCGACCTCTTCCAAATACCGGACAAGGTACAGGCCGTCATGGACACGATCATGGCGGAGAAGCGCCACCAGGTTCGGGGCATGGTCAAGGCGGTGGGTCCCATCGGCTACTGGGTGGGCGGCTGGCGGACGGCTCCCGAGTTCCTCTCCCCGCGGCTGTGGAACAGGTTTGTCTGGCCCTACATGAAGGAGCTCGTGGAGATCGTGGCGGAAGAGGGAGGTACTCCCGTGCTCCACTACGACGCCAACTGGGATCGCGAGATCGAGCGCCTGAAAGACCTCCCGGCCCGCAGATGTGTCCTTGCGCTCGACGGCAAGACCGACATCTTCCGGGCCAAGAAGATCCTGGCCGGCACATGTGCCTCTGGGCGACGTCCCTCCGGCCCTCCTCACCCTGGGAAGCGCGGATGAGGTCCGCGCGTACTGCCATCGGTGCTCACCGAGGTCGGTCCGACGGGTTCATCATGGCCATGGGCTGCGCCATCCCGCCCAATGCCAAGTTCGAGAACGTGCAGGCGATGGTCGACTCTGTGCGGTAGGTGCGGCGCTGCTAGAGGTTGGGATCGCGGAAGGAGGCACGTTTCGACCAGAAGGATCCCGTCGGAGCCAAAGCTCTTCCCAGCGCCGCTTCGACGATGCCGTCGATGGTCGTCGCTGAAAGCCCATATACCAGGACGGCCAGCTTCAGCTCCACCTCCTGGCCCTCCTCCAGCCGCTCTGCCCCGTCGCCCCCACACCGCGCCCCGGCCCGAAACGAGGTCAAGCTGCAATGGATCCGTCCGCCGCGGGTGCGCAGGACGCATTTGATGTGACCGACGATCGATGCGCCCGCCGCCTCGCAGGAGCGGGCTATGTCCTCGAGAAGCGCCACGAGAAGCCGGCGGGTGTCAAGGTCGGCGCCGGGACTCAGGTGGACCTCCGCACCATAAGGTTCTAGATCGCCGGCGGGAGCCGTCACGCGCGTACTTCCTGCTCGCGGACGTCATCGAACAGCGCCGCGATCAGCGGAGCCAGCAGTCTCCGCACGGGCAGCGTCGACCACGTGGACCGGAGCGGCCGGGGCCAGCACCCGGACCATCCGTTCGGTCTCCGCGAGCGCTTCGGCGCCGGCCTCGTCGCACTTGGTGACGACCACCCTGTCGGCCCCTGCGATCTGCGCCTCGATGAGCGGCGTGAGCACCTCGTAGAGCGCTTCAAAGCGCGTCGGGTCTACCACCGTGATCGTCTCGATCGAGGTGACGCTTTCAACTGGATAGTACCGCAGGGTATCCAGCACCCCCGCCGGCGTGGCGATGCCGGAGGCCTCGATGATCACCAGGTCGGGCTGTAGGTGCTCCTCCAACTCCCGAAGGGTCCGGACCAGATCCACCCCTATCTGGCAGCAGATGCAGCCGGCGGTGATCTCGCGGACTTCCAGGTCGCCGATCCGCAACACTTCGCCGTCGATGCCCACTTCGCCGACCTCGTTCACGATGACGCAGATGCGGAGCCCCGCTCGGGCCGCTTGCTTGGCGACTGCGAGGACGAGGGTCGTCTTGCCCGAGCCGAGAAAGCCCGTGAATAGGAGTAAACGCATGAGCTACTCTTCGCTCGGTCCCAGCCGCCAGGAGCGGCTCCGCTGGATCGCAGGGAGGTACGACCGGAAGGTCCGCGACCGGACGCAGCCCCTGATGACGCCACTCTGATACGCGACGTGCTCGGCCAGGTAGTACCCGAGGTAGGTGGGGTAGCCGATACGAGGCCGCCGGGTGAAGTAGTCGACGGCCGCGGCGTACAGGACGGCGCAAGCGGTGAGCAGCCAGACGCCCGGAACGAGAGACCGGCGGCGGCGAGCAGCGCCAGGTAGTACCGCACGAGGTGGAAGTACACGAAGTAGAGCATGGAGAGGTGACCGCGGAGCACGGAGAACCACACGCGCCGAGCGGGCAGGTCGATCCCCTTCCGCCGCAGGTGGAGCGCGCGGCGCGCCCCGTCCCACAACGGCGGAGCCAAGCAGACGGGCAGCAGCCGTGGCTCGAGCCCGATCATCGCCGCAGAGAGTATAGCCACAGTCGCCAAGGGAGCGGGGCAAGCGGAAAGCGCTTGCGCTTGTCGGGATGCAGCGACGTGAAGCGTGGCCTCGGAGGTCCCGTAGTCCGCCCGCCGCCGGAGCATCGCGCCCAGGCGGTTGCGGTGCTTGTGCCGCACCGCGCCTTCGGGGGCGTACACGAGGTAGGCGCCGCGAGCCCGGAGGCGCCAGCAGAGGTCGACGTCTTCACCCACCAGCAGGTCCTCGCGCAGGCCCCCCAGTATCCTGGTACGCCGAGCGGCGCACCAGAAGGTTGCACGTGGGGACGTAGAATGTGTCCGTCCCCCGCGTCTGCGAGCAGCAGATGCGCGCCCATGTCGAGCGGGGAGGCGACCTCCTCGTACCGGTCGAGCCGCGACTCGGTGTAGTAGCCGGTGGTGCGGCCACCCACCGCCCCCACGCGGTCCCAGGCGAAGTAGGGCGTCAACTCCCGGAGCCAGCCCGGGCCGGCAACGCAGTCGCTGTCGATGAAGGCGAGGATCTCGCCCGCCGCGTCGCGGGCCGCCCGGTTGCGCGAGTACGAGGGGCCTCGGTTGCGCTCGTTGACCAGCAGACGGCCGCCCGTGGCGGGCCACGACTTCGGCGACCGCGGCCGGATCGGCGGAACCGTCGTCGACGACGATCACCTCGAGCCGGTCGCGGGGGTAGTCCAGGTGGGCGAGAGCGCTCAGGCAGTCGTCGAGGTCGTCCGCGCGGTCGCGGGTGGGGACGATCACCGTCACCGAAGCGGCGTGACGTCGGGATCGACGGCCGCGCGGCCGACCTCGAGGATCCCTCGGCGCCGCAAGTGCTCGCACAGGGCGAAGACCCGCGCGTCGAACCGTGCGAGGCCGCCGGCGAGGTCGGCAACCGAGGCGCCGTGGCGGGTCTGCTCCAAGAGCCGGGCGGCGGCCGCGTTGACGGTCACCACGCTGAGGGGCACTTCGCGACACCACGCGCCAGATGCCATCGGCGGCTCGGCTCGAGCCGCACCGAGTCGCGCAGCCGGTATTCCAGAGGTATCACGGCAGCGGTCGCGCGGGTCGGCGCCGCTGCGCCAGGCGCTCGGCGGCCGCAGGTGGTCCAGCCACCCCTCGTCCTTGAGAGTCGCGGAAGACCTCCTCCACGATCGCCTCTGCGGGCGCCGGACGATGCGACCTTCGCGGCGCTGCGCCGATCCCTGCACGAGCTTGAGGATGCGCTCGAACGCCGGGAGCGTCGGGTCGGGCGGCGCAAGATGGCGGAGCCGGGGGCGGCGGAGACCGGGTCGGCCATATCTCAGAGGCTGGTCGGCGCGCCTGACCCGGTCGCGAGGCACCCCGAGGTCGGCCAGGTCCCACACGGCGATCTCGCAGTCCCGGGCGCTCAGCAGGGCAGCGGGCGGAGACGTCGGGCGGCGGCCGGAGGCATCAGACGGCAGGACACGACCGGCCGCACACCGTCGCCACGACAAGGAAGCAACACCGTCCACCCGTCTCGCGGAAAGCCCCGGTCAAGCCGCGGCTGAGCTCCACGCTGTCCGTGTGCTCGAGGGGCGCGATGCCGACGACCTGGGTGACGCAGGGCACTCCGAGATGCGCGGCGAGAAGCACCCCGAGCTGACCGTTGCCGTCGACGACGCCCGCAGCCCCGGTGAGGACGAGGTCGAAACCTGCTGCCTGTGCGGCGGCGGCCAGGATGACCGCCTTGCCGCGCGGCGCGCGGCCTCGGCGGCCTCGTCGTCCCAGATGCGCACCGCCCGGTCGGCAGCCCGCGGCCAGAGCTCGGCGCAGCCAGGGCTCGGCGTTCGGCGGCCCGAGGTGGACGACGGTCACATCGGTACCCGGCCGGGCCGCCTTCAACCTCAGGGCGAGACCGAGGGCTCGGCTGCAGGCGGGGTCGATCTCGCGCACCAGCCACTCCTCGCGCACGCGCCCGCTGCGCGGGTCGCGCTCCGGCGGGACGCGCACGTCGGCTCCCAGCTCCAAGGAAGACGAGCAGTCTCATCGGGCAGGCCCTCACGGTGCAGCCGCGGGCGCGGCCGCGCGGCCGCAGCCGATGCCGCGGCCTACGTAAGCCGGAAGCGCACACCGTATCCTCCGTGGGGGTAGTGCCAGTCGAGGGCCCCGCGGTCGCACAGGAGCAGACAGGTACCGCACTCCAGGCAGGCCTCGTAGGCGAACTCCACCCGTGCCCGCTCCTCGCTCCAGGTGTAGCAGCGCGCGGGGCAGGCAAAGGTGCAGGCGCGGTGCAGTGCATCCCCGGCACGACGTCCTGATTCAGGCGGATGTGCGCCTCGGGGTGGATGCGGTAGCTCACCAGGTCGAACAGCTCGTCGACTACCACAGGAACGCCCCTCCCTCCTTCGATACAGATCGGCGATCAGCTGCCGCACCGACAGTTCGCCCTTCACGGCCCGGCGTCCCAAGCGGCCGATCTTCTGCTTGGGACTGCCGTCGGAGCGGTAGAGGTCTTCCATGAGCGCGCCCACCACGCGCGGGTAGACGGTGAACAGCCGGTCGTGGTGGAGGAAGTCGATCGCCCGGCCGAAGGTCGTCAGGTCGCGCAGGACGAAGCTCTGCCTTGAGCTCCTTGGCGTAGCGAGCAAGGCGGGGTGCGGAGAAGTCGCCCTCGGCGAGAGCCTCCGCGGCCACCTGGGCGGCCACGAGGCCCGAGGTCATGGCCAGGTTCATCCCCTCCTGGGTCAGGCCGTTCGTGTAGCAGAGAGCCGGCGGCGTCGCCAGCGACCAGCAACCCGGCGGTGGACAGACGGGGCACCATGCGCAGGCCGGCCTCCGGCAGCAGGTGGGCCGAATACTCGACCAGCCGGGCCCCTCGGAGCATCGGGGCCACCGGGGTCGACGCGACGAAGCGCTCCAGGAGCTCGTAGGGCGGGATCCCCCGCTGCTTGAGCGAGTCGAGGTGCACTACCAGGCCGACCGAGAGAGTCTCGGTCTGGGTGTAGACGAAGCCACCTCCGCGGATCCCATCCGTGCAGCCCAGGAACTCGTGGGTCGCGCCCTCTCGGCCGGTGAGGCCGAAGCGCTCGTTGATCTCCTCCTCGGTCAGCAGGTAGAGGGCCCGGACTCCGAGCGCCACCTGCTCCGGCTTGAAGCCGCCGTGCAACCCGGCTTCCTGGGCCAGCAACGACAGAGTTCCGTCGCAGGCGACGACCAGAGGAGCCTCCACGACGTCGTCCACTCCTGCCACCCGCACTCCGCGGACGGCTCCGTCGCGCACCAGCAGGCCCTCGACGCGGCAGCCGGTGAGCAGGGTCACTCCCTGGGCGACCGCCTGCTCCGCGTACCAGCGGTCGAAGAGGGGCCGAAAGAGGGTGAACCCGGTCAAGGTCCGGTCGGACGTCGAGCCGGCGCCCGCCGAGGGTCGGTCGGAGCCGGAGGCCGCCTGGAAGACGAGCGAGGTGGACGAACCTTCGCCCACCACCGAGAGCACCCGCTTGGTGACCGCCCGCTCCCACGGAGCCCGCTCCCAGAAGCCGGGCACCAGCTGCTCCGCAGCCGGGCAGTAGGCCATCATCCCGCCGAACATGTTCTTGGCCCCGGGGTACTCGCCCCGCTCGAGCAGCAGGACCTTCGCCCCCTTGCGCGCCAGGCCGAGCGCCGCGCTCGTGCCCGCCGGGCCCGCGCCGACGACGATGGCGTCGAATTCGCCGGCCGTGGAGGTGCCGCGGGCACGGCGCGCCGGGCATGGACCGCGCGGGCGCGCGGCTACCGGGACTCGTCGGGGCTGCCGGAGGCATCCCGCCACTCCTTGATCTTCTGCACGAGGGCGGGCAGGACCATCTCCAGGTCGGCGACGTAGCCGACGTCGGAGAACTGGAAGATGGGAGCGCGCACGTCGCGGTTGACGGAGACGATCCGGTCGGCCCCCCGCACCCCCGCCACGTGGTGGGGCGAGCCCGAGATGCCCAGCGCGAGATACAGCTCCGGGGCCACGGTCCTGCCGGTCTGTCCGATCAAGCGCTCCTTGGGGAGACGCCCGTCGTCGACCACCGGCCGGGTGGCCCCCACCGAGCCCTCGAGGAGCTCGGCGAGCTCGTGCACCGCGGCCAGCAGGTTCTCGCTCGCGCTTCCGGATCCGGCGGCCACGATGCGTCTGGCGTGGACCAGGTCGACCGAGCGCGCGTCCGGCGGGACGAGTTCGAGACGGCGGACTCGCGGCGGCGCCGGACGCCTGACTCCACGGTCGCGAGCGCCCCAGCTCGATCTCCACGAACTCCGGAGCCGGCAGCCCGCCTGCGGGAGACTCCGGCGCCTCCATCCCCGCGAGGTCGAGAGTCGCGACCGGCACGAACCCCGGCGCGGAATCGATCTCCTGCTCCAACCAGCCGCCGTAGACCGGCTTCACGAAGGCCAGGGTCCGCCGTCCGGCCCGCCTCCCCCGCGGGTCATCGCGCACCAGCACGTCGCTGCAGCCGACTACGGCGCCGGAGCCCAGGCGGTGGGCCACCATCGGCGCCAGCTGGCGACCGACGTCGGTGTCGGCCAGCAGGACGGCCACCGGCCGCGTCCGCCGCGACCAAGTCGGCCAGCGCCGCCGCGAGCGGCTCGAGGTCGACGTCCGGGCCAGCCGGCCAGGTGACGGGTGCAGGTCCACGCCCAGCTCGCGGGCGAGCCGGGCGCCTTCGGCCACGAGCACCGCCCCGACCGGTTCGCTCCCCGTCGCTCGGCGGCTCGACGACCACGAGAAGGCTGTCGGCGCCGGCGCTCACACGCGCTTGCCCGGCCATGTAGCCCTCGTGGATGGCCATGTCGACCTTGCGGGGCGCCACGCAGTCGCCGACGCGGTAGAGCTCGGGCACCTTGCCCTTGAGGGCGAAGTACAGATCGTCGCAGGCGTCGTTGCCCATGGCGGTGACAACGCTGTCGTAGCCGGCGATCACGTCCCACACGTTGGAGTACACGTTGAAGCCGTGGACCTCCGTGCCCTTGATCTCCATGACCGCGAAGTCGGGGGTGAAGGTGACGCCTTTCTGCAGCAGCCGCTGCCGGGTGAGGTAGAGGTCCTGCGACGGGCCCAGCTCGGCCCCCACGAAGAGGCTCGAGGTCACCACGTGCACGGTCTTGCCGAGCTCGGCGAGGAACTCGGCGGTGGCCGTCGCCTGGTGATGGCCGTCGTAGTCGATGAGAAGCACCCGCTCGGCCGAGGTCGGCCTCTCCGCTCAAGCACCTGCCACACGTTGAACACGTCAGGACCGTCGGCGCCGGCGACCGGGCAGGCCTTGGGGCGCGACCCGGTGGCTACGATCACCGCGTCCGGCTGCTGCTCGAGGACCAGCTCCGGCGTGACCTCGACGCCGAGCTCCACGGGCACCCCCAGGTGAGCCAGCTGGTTGCGCTCGTTGCGCACGATCACGCCGAACTCGTCGCGGCCCGCGCCCTTGGCAGCCAGCAGCACCTGGCCGCCGAGCTCCTCGGCCTTGTCGTAGAGGGTCACGTCGTGCCCGCGCAGGGTGGCGATCTTGGCGGCCCACATGCCCGCCGGGCCTCCGCCCACCACCATGACGCGCTTCTTGCGCAGCGCCGGCCGCAGGTGATGCTCGCCCTCAGTGTCTTCGCAGCCCACCGACGGGTTCTGGACGCACCCGATGGTCTTGTTGAGCCCCACCCGGCCGTAGCAGTTCTGGTTGCAGGCGATGCAGTAGCGGATCTCCTCGGTCCGGCCCTCGCGGGCCTTGCGGGCGAAGTCGGGGTCGGCGATCTGGCCGCGCACCACCCCGATCATGTCGGCCTGGCCGTCGGCCAGCACCCGCTCGGCCATCGCCGGGTCGTTGATGCGCCCGGTGGCGAACACCGGCAGCGTCGACCACCTCCTTGATACCGGCCGCCAGCGGGACCGTGTAGCCCAAAGGCAGGTGCATGCGGCCCCCGACCAGGTAGAGGTTGTAGAAGGTGGCGAGGGTGAGGTTGAAGAAATCCAGGTGACCGGTGGCTTCGAGCCGCTGCGCGATCTGCTTGGCGTCGTCGAGGGTGAGTCCCCCGGGGATGAGCTCGTCGGCGCAGAGGCGCACGCCCAGGGTGAAGTCGGCGCCCACCGCCTCGCGGACGGCGGCGATCAGCTCCAGAGCGAACCGCACCCGGTTCTCGAAGTCGCCGCCGTACTCGTCGTCCCGGAAGTTGGTGAGCGGCGACATGAACTGGCGGGCCAGGGAGCTGTGGCCGAACTGCAACTCCACCCCGTCGAACCCGCCCTCGCGGGCATGGGTGGCGCAGCGGGCGAAGTAATCGATCACCTCACGGATGTCCTCGATCTCCATGGCCTTGGGCGTCTCGCGGTAGAGCACGTCCGGGATGGGCGAGGGGGCCCAGACGGGCAGCCGGGACAGGCTGCCGCTGCACTGCTGCCCGTTGTGGTTCAACTGGGCGAAGATGCGGGTGTCGTAGGCGTGGACCGCCCGGGTGAGCCGCCTGTAGGCCGGGATGACCTCCGGTCGGAAGGCCTCGATGAGGTGCTCGTAGGCGCGGTCGGTGGGGTGGACGGACTGCTCTTCGGTGATGATCAGGCCGGCCCCGCCCGGGCGCGGGCCGCCAGATAGTGCGCCAGACGGTCGGTGGGCAGCCCGTCGTTCGGGCCAGGTTCGTCAGATGGGCGGAGAACGAGATGCGGTTGGGCACGGTCACTCGCCCGATCCGCAAGGGGCTGAAAAGGTTGGGGAACTGCATGGCCTAGGCTACCTCCCTGACAGGCGCGCACGCGCCGGCGGCGGGCAGCGCCGCGCGCAAGCACTCCGGGTCGGGCAGGCCCAAGGACTCCGAGAGGAAGTAGGCGATCGCCGGGCAGCCTCCGTGACAGACCGCGAAGCGGTCGCAGGCGCGACAGCGTCTCGACCTCGAGCGTCCGGAACCGCTCGAGCATCGGCGAGGAGCGGAAGATATCCGATAGCGGCTCGGCGGTGACGTTGCCGGCATAGAACGCGGGGTCGCTAAGGAAGGCGCAGGGATAGACGCTGCCATCGGGCGCGACCGCGCAGGTCATCTTCGGCGGCGCCGCACATGTTCAGCCCCAGCGCCCGGCGGCTCTCCGGCGCGAGCGACGAAGAACGAATCGCCGGTCAGGATCTCCGGGTGGTCTCCGAGGAAGGCCGAGAGCTCCACAAGCTGGTCCCGGGTGAGCCGGTAGTCTTTCCAGGTGCAGCACTCCCCTCCCGAGGGGCGGAAACGGGAGAGACGGGTCTTGGCGCCGTAGTGGCGGGCGAGCCGGTCGAAGTTCGGCGATCTCGCCCAGGTTCAGCCGGGTGACCACCATGTTGAGGCTGAAGTCGGGGTAATCTCGCCGGAGAGCAGCTCGATCCCCGCGAGGATGCGGGCGAAGGTCCCCCGGCCGCGGATGGCGTCGTTGGTCTCCGCGCGAGCGCCGTCGAGGCTCACCTGAAGGTAGACGGGCGCCATCTCGCAGCAGCTCGTCGACAAGGGTGTCGTCGAGCACCGTGCCGTTGGTGCTCACGCAAGTGGTGATGCCGCGCGAGTGCGCATAGCGCAGGATGTCGAGGAAGTCGTCGCGCAGGAACGGCTCGCCGCCCCCGAAGTTCACCTGGAAGACCTCCATGCGCGCCAGCTCGTCGACGAGCGCGCGGCACTGCGCCAGGTCGAGTTCGCCTGCGACATGAGGTCTGCACGCCTCCGTCATCCAGCTTGCGTGTCGGGCTGACCGGGTGCATCCTGATACCCAAGCGGACTGACGACTTTCGGGGAGAGGATCTGCATGGGAGATTTCTTGCTGGGGCTGGACGCCGGGAGCCGGGGGGTTAGGTGCTCCGTCGTTCCCATAGACGGCGGACCGGTGACAAGCGCAGCACGCGGCTGGCTGCCAAAGGCGGTGCCGCGCGCTGGGTTCTTCGCGTTCGACATGGACCCGGCGCAGTGCTGGCGCCTTTTGGCGGAGACGGTTCGGGAAGCGATGGCCCGAGCGAAAGTCGCGCCAAGCCAGATCCTGGGGATGGCGGCGTCCGGGATGAGATTCAGCCTCGTGCTGATCGACGAGGAAGGGCGAACGCTATTCGCGGTTCCCAACCAGGACGCCCGCGCCGCGGAGCAGGCGATACAGCTCAGTGAAGACAGTGGGGCGACTCTGAGAAGACGAACCGGGCACTGGCCCACTCCGATCTTCATGGCCCCTCGCCTGCAGGCTCTCGCCACGAATGCCGCCGACCTGGCTGCCCAGGCGACCTGCGCGCTGAGCCTGAGCGATTGGATCGGGTACCGACTTTCCGGCGCGAGGCTCACCAATCCCTCCCAAGCGGACGCCACTCTCCTGTTCGATCTCCGCACAAGAGATTGGGCGTGGGATCTGGTCGACGAGCTGTCCATCCCCCGGCGGCTGCTTCCCGCGGTCCAGGAATCCGGAACACAGCTCGGCGGGCTCCTCCGGTCTGCCTCCGAGACCCTGGGCCTGCTCGCTGGAACACCGGTCGTGATGGGAGGCGCGGATACCCAGTGCGCGTTGCTCGGGGTGGGAGCGACCGCGCCGGGCCAGTTGGGGATCATTGCGGGAAGCACTACGCCGCTCCAGTTGGTCATGGATTCGCCCGAGGTGAGCGATGAAAGCAGGCTGTGGACCGGCCACCATGTCGTTCCGCGCGGTTGGGTGCTGGAGAGCAACGCCGGGCCTATGGGAGATACGCTGGACTGGTTTGCCGAGGCCCTCTACGCCGGCCAGTCGGACGGGGTCGCGAGATTCATGGCTGAGGCGACACAATCGGACGTTGGCGCGGGCGGGATGGCGTTCTGCAGCAGCGCGCGGGTCATGAACGCCATGGAGATGACCTTGCCCATCAACACGTTGTCGTTTTCCCAGGTAGATTTCGGGGACGGCGACAACCCGAGGAGCCGGCTCAGTCGGGCAGTTCTGGAAGGCATGGCTCACGCCGTGCAGGAGAGTGTGAACGAGCTGATAGCTGCAGCCGGCTCGCAGCAGCCGGATATACGGATCGCCGGGGGCACCACGCGCAGCAAGTCATGGACGCGGATGCTATGCGACGTGCTCGACCGGCCGGTACTCGTTTCCGAGGAGCCCTTGGCCAGCGCCCTCGGCGCCGCGATGTGCGCGGGGACCGGTGCGGGTGTCTTTCCGGGGCTTGCAGAGGGCGCGAGCAGACTATCGCGCCTCGAGAAGCTTACGCCGGATCCTGAACGAGCCTTGCGCTACCGCGAGCTCAGCTCTGATTGGGGACAGCTCCGGCGGGCCCGCGCATCCGCCGATCCGCTGGCGGCGGGCATCGCCCTACAGCACATGATGGAGCATCCGCCCGAGGACCGACTACGCTGGGATCGCCTCCACCGCCCTCTTCGCATACTCGCGACCTCCGACCTCGACGCGGACGTTCTTCGAGTGCTAGGCGAGATGGGCCAAGTGGATCATTCCGGCTACCGACAAGCACTGCGCCTGCTGACCGGGGATGACTTGGTCGAGGCCCTCGAGGGATACGATGTTTTCGTCACGGAAGTCGACATCGTCGACGCCGATGCGCTCCTCAGACTGCCTCGCCTGCGTGTCATCGCCGCCTGCCGCGGCGCCGCAGTGAACATCGATCTGGCCGCCTGTACGGCGCTGGGGATCCCCGTCCTGTGCACGCCCGGCCGGAACGCGGAGGCGGTGGCCGACATCACAGTCGCCTTCATGCTGATGCTCTCCCGCAAGCTGGTCGACGCCAACGCATTTCTGCGCAAGCCGGGGGGAGAAGCGGGCGACATGGGGCGTCAGGGGCAAGCCCACGGTGAGCTGCAAGGTCAAGAGCTGGGCGACAAGACCGTCGGTCTCATCGGTCTCGGCTCGGTCGGCCGCGCGGTCCTGAGGCGTCTACAGCCGTTCGGCGTGCGAGTGCTCGTCCATGACCCCTATCTTGAACCTGAGAAGATCTATGCCGAGGGAGCGGAGCCTGTCCCGATCGAGCAGCTTCTCGAAGCGAGCGACTTCGTCAGCCTCCATGCGGCGGTGACCGACGAGACTCGCTCGATGATGGATGCCGAACGCTTCGCGCGAATGAAACAGGGGGCATGCTTCATCAATACGGCCCGAGGCGCGCTTGTCGACGAAGAAGCACTTCTCGCCGCCCTCCGCTCGGGTCATCTGGCAGGCGCCGGCCTTGACGTCTTCGCGGTCGAGCCGCCGGCCGCCGACCACCCGCTCCTGGCCCTACCCAACGTGCTGGCCACTCCGCACATTGCGGGAAACACCGTCGATGTAGCTCGGCACCAGGGACGAATGATCGCGGAGGATCTCCGCCGAATGGCTGATGGCGAGCCGCCTCTCCACGTCGTCAATCCGGAAACACTCGCTTCCTTTTGCTGGGAGGGCGAGCGCCCGGTTGTCGACCCGGGCACTATCGCCGGTCTCGGGTTTCGACCTCGGCCGGCCGTGAGCGACCTTCAGCAGGAGATGCCCG
>CAWEJM010000032.1:0-70809 GCA_963809395.1 uncultured Actinomycetes bacterium
AAGCTCGAACCCGGAGACCTCAGCCTCGGGGTTGGTCTTGATAGGCCTGGGATAGGTAGGTGAGGATAGTCGTCTTTGTCATCGCGGGCCATTCCTGTGAGCGGAGGCAGGGCCTGTTTGTGCTGATTGGAGTCTACGCGCAGGCGCGTGCGCGCCGACCAGGGGGACCGCGCGCGCTCGTCTCGCCCACGGAACCTCGCGACCCGCTATCATGGGCGGCCATGACGCCGACTCCCGACCACATCCTCCGCACCGTCTTCGGCTACGCGGATGTCCGGTCGAATCAAAGACAGGTCATCGACACGGTCTTGAACGGGTGGGACGCCTTCGTGCTGATGCCCAGCGGGGGCGGGAAGTCGCTCTGCTACCAGATCCCTGCGATGCTGCGGCCGGGCACGGGCATCGTCGTCTCGCCTCTCATCTCGCTCATGAAGGACCAGGTGGACGCTTTGCGCGCCAACGGGGTCAGTGCCGCCGCGTACAACTCGTCTCTCGATCCCGAGGCCGCCCGCCGAGTGCTGGCCGACCTCACCGCGGGCCGGCTCGATCTGCTCTACGTCTCTCCCGAGCGGGTGACCAGTGGCGGCTTTCTCGACCGGCTGGCGGCGCTCCGTCCGGCGCCTGCGCTCCGCGCCGCGGACGGGAGCGCGCGGCTACCGGAGGAGAACGGCGCGCCTGGCGCCGGCATCGCCCTCATCGCCGTCGACGAGGCGCACTGCATCTCCCAGTGGGGGCACGATTTCAGGCCCGAGTACGTGGCGCTCGGGCGATTGAAGGAGCGCTTCCCCCAGGTGCCACTTGTCGCTCACGGTTACCGCCGACCCCCACACTCGTGACGACATCCGAGCCCAACTGGGGCGGGCCAGGCGGCGTGTTTTGTCACCAGCTTCGACCGCCCCAACATCCACCTCGAGGTCGTGGAGAAACATAACCCTCACGCTCAGCTTCAACGCTTTCTGGCCGAACACGCCGACGAAGCCGGCATCATCTACTGCTCGACCCGCAAGCGGACGGACGACCTGGCGGCCCACCTGCGTGGGCGCGGCATCGCCGCCGCCGCGTACCACGCGGGGTTGCCCGCGGAGGAGCGGAACGAGGTCCAGGAGTCGTTCATTTTTGACCAGATTCGTATTGTGGTGGCCACGGTTGCCTTCGGGATGGGCATCGACAAGACCAACGTCCGCTTCGTGGTCCACTGGGACCTGCCCCAGCATCTCGAGGGCTACTACCAGGAGATCGGGCGGGCCGGTAGGGACGGGCTGCCGGCCAACGCCTTGCTGCTGTTCGGCTGGGAAGACGTTCCCCGGGTGCGGGCACTCATCGACTCGGGAGAGAACGAGGGACGGGTGGCGGTGGAGCAGCACAAGTTCAACGCGCTGGTTGGTTTTGTCGAGGGCCTTAGCTGCCGGCGGCGGGCTCTGCTCGGCTACCTGGGGGAGGCGGTGGAGTGCGACTGCGGCAACTGCGACATCTGTCTCGACCCGCCCGAGCTCTACGACGCGGGTGAGGACGCTCGGAAGGCGCTCTCTTGCGTCTACAGGGTGCGGGAGCGGTTCGGTCTAGGCCACGTGGTCGATGTGCTGAGGGGCTCGAAGAATCAGCGCGTTCTCGACCTGCGGCACGACCGTCTCTCTACGTACGGCATCGGTGACCATCTCAGTCCTGACGCCTGGCGGAGCCTGCTGCGGCAACTCGTCCACCTGGGCTACCTGCGGCAGGATATGGGTGAATACCCGGTGTTGAAGCTCACCCCCGCCGCGCAGGCGCTGCTCAAGGAGGGGGGCTCGCTGATGCTGGCCCGGCCTCGGATCAAGGTAATCCACGCCACAAAGTCCCGGGGCAAGCGAAACCGGACGACGAGCGGGGACGCCGAGGCAGGTTGGGCCGCCGGACTCGTTGGAACCGCCGGCGCCGCCAGCGGTGGCAGAGAGTGCGACGCTGCTCTTTTCGAGGAGTTACGGGCCTTGCGGAGGCAGATCGCGGACCGGGAGCATCTCCCCGCCTACGTGATCTTCCACGACTCCACGCTGAGAGACATGGTGACGCTGCGCCCGTCTACTCCCGACGAGTTTCTGCAAGTGAGCGGCGTGGGCGGGGTGAAGCTCGAGAAGTATGGGGAGGAGTTCCTCGCCGTGCTGGCCGGCTGAGGCGTCTCTGCTCGTTACGATCCGCGTCTACTCTCAGGCGCGCGTGGGCGTTTGAGAGGACGAGGCCGGCTGATAACCGAGCCGCTGCGATATCTGAGCCGCGATCCGTCGCGTCGCGGCGGCGTACACGCGCATTTCGGCTGGGCCGAAGCGTTCGTTGGGGGCCACGATGGCCAGCGCTGCCACGATGTCGCCGTTGGAGTCGAAAACGGGAGCTGCAAGGGCGCACATCCCCATCTGCCACTCCTGAAGGCAGAAGGCGACGCCCTCTTGCCTCACCTGCTTGAGCACCTCCTCCAGTTCAACGGGATCCAGCACGGTGTGCTCCGTTCTTCGCTGAAGCGGTTGCGAAAGAGCCCATCTGCGCTTCTGCTCGGGACCGAAGGCTAGGAACAGCTTGGCATGGGCGGTGCAAAAACCAGGCATGATCGTGCCCACGGGGATGGAGGGTCTAAACGGGCGAGGGGTGAGCACCACATCGGTGACCAGGATCTCATGGTCCATCCAAACGGCCATGACGACCGATTCGGTGGTCTCCGCCGCCAACTCCTCCATGTAGGGGTGAGAGACACGGGCCAAGTGGGTGTGAGAGGACATCAGGTAGGCGGCCTTCATCAATCCCGGCCCAAGATGATAGGTGCCCCGGGACGGGTCCCGAGCCAGGTACTTGAGGTCGATCAAGGTCTTCACAAGCCGGTACGCCGTCGGCCGTGCCACGCCGGCCTGCGCACAGAGATCCTTCAGACTCCATTCGGAATGCTCCACGTCGAAACAGTCCAGGATCCGGATCCCCTTCTCCAAAGTAAGGGAAGAGCGGCCTTTGGCGTCCTTTTCCGATGCTGGTTTGCTCTCAGGCACGTCGGTCATTCCCTTGGTCGTGGCCTGTATCCATTGCCCCCGGGCCCGCCGGCACGCCACCCAGTAACAGAAGGGGGGCGGATACAATAGCGTATCCGCCCCCCTTCTGGTCTCGCTAGACGCTACGAGTAGACGATCTCTTGGACTTTGTCCTGCACCGGAACGAGCGGTGCCGCCGCGTTGGCGGTGATGACCATGTCGAACGGCCATTTGCCGGTTCCCTTGCGCCACTGCCCGGCGGCCATCTGGACCCGGTAGACGTTCGGCACGGGATGGTCGGTCCCCAGCTTCACCGGGCTGGTAAAGTCGATCGGCCCGATGGTCGTCTCCATCTTCGTGGTTGCCAGCGCCGCAAGGATCGACTCTTTGCTCTCCAGGTCCTTTGTGCGCTTGAAGATGTCCACCACCCATTCGAACCTGGCATATTCCTGGAGGATCGGGCCCCATTGCCGGCTTGTCATCTGCTCGTATTCGTCGGCCAGTTGTTGGGCGGTCATGCCTGTGAGGGTGTCTTTGAACGGGTACGCCGGGCTCCATCCACACGACGTGTAGAGCCCGTAGCCGGTGGGCCCCATCGCGTTGAGCTCCTCGGCGGCCACTAGGGCCTTCGCTGCTCCCATCAGTTTTGGCTTATAGCCCTGTTGGAGGCACTGCTTCCAGAAGTTGCTGACCTCGGGGGAGGTCATGACGCCATACTGGATCTCGCAGCCCTCTTTCTTGAATTGCGAGATCGCGGAAGTGAAGTCCTCGGTGCCGGGGTTGTACATAGCCGGCATCGACGATGGTATACCCGGCGGCCTTGACGATCGGCGGCATGCCGGTCTTCTCGTTGGTCCATGCTATTCCGTCGGCGCTGTTCGAGAACATCAGGCCGACCTTCTTGTTGCTCGGGACCTGATTCCACATGCTGACGAAGTTCGCAGTATGCTGCTCCAGGCCAAGGCAATGTCCATAGGTCCACTTGAACGGTTTCTCCGCAGTGGCGCCCCGCTGGAAGTAGAACGACTGCCAAGGGGTGGAGTTCGAGACGGAAGGTACGCCCAGAGCCTCGCACTGGTCAGCCACCGGGTTCACGGTGTCGGCGGTACCCGATACCACCATGATGTCGATCTTGTCGTTGTTGATCAGGTCGCCCCCTACCTGGGCGGCGCGGTTCGAGTCTGACTGACTGTCCTTGACGATGATCTTGACGGTGTGGAGCTTGCCGTCGCCGCAGACGAGCCCGTCCTTAAGAGCGTTTTCAGTGTGCTTGACTTGCCAATCGTCCGCTACGGCGAACGCCGCAAAAGCGCCGGTCTGCGGCGCGACCATGCCCACCCTGAGTTCGCGACCGGCCTCGGGCCCCGCGCTGACGGTGGTGGTGCTCGCCGGAACGGTCGTCGCGGTGGTCACCGAACTGCTCGTGGGCGCGGCGGTGGTGGGTGTGGACGTGGTCGTGGTTTCCTCTGTGCCACCACACGCGGCGATCACACCCCCGAGGCCTGCGCCCAGGCCCACAGTGGCCCCAGCGATACCGGCCACCTTCAGAAAGTCTCGACGGCTCAGAGCCTTGCCCATCGGGGATATCTCTTCTTCCGACTCGTTTGGTCTGCGCTGGTCCACCATTCCCCGTCCCCCTTCGTGCGAACGATTCTCAAGACCCTCTTGCGTCTTCTATGTGCCCCTTGCGGATCAACATCCACCCGTGCGATTATCGCTATGTGGACAAGGCCACGCAAGAATTGAGAAGAAGATATCCAATCACCGTGTGGTGTCAAGCGACGGCAGTCCGCATATCCGGAGTGCGACGGGAAGGGAGAACCCACATGAGCGAATGGGAATTGGAAGGTAAGCCGGCACTCATTCTCATCCACATGCAGCATGCCATCACGGATCCTGAGGGAAAGGTCGCGCACTTCCACTCCAAGGCCACCTGGGAATCGGGGATCATCTCCCGGCAGCAGGCGCTGCTCAAAGCCTTCCGGGAAAAGGGCCTGCCCGTCATCTACGTCAACTCGACGGTTCCGCCGGACGGGTGGGAGACGATGCCTCGCTACGGCCGCTTCCATGCCGCCCTGCGAAAGGCTCATGGCATGGGGCGCTCCATTGTAGCGGGGACCAAAGACACTGAGGTCCTGGGAGCGGTAGCCAACCTGCCCGGAGAACCGGTATTGGGCAACTTCATATACGGGATCTTTTCCGGCAACACCGGCGGCGATCTGAAGGAGATCCTGGACGATCTGGGCGTGAAGGTCCTCGTCATGGCCGGCGTGGCCACCGGGATGGCCGTCATGGCCAGCGCAATCCAAGCCGCCGACATGCTCTACAACGTCATCGTGCCCAGCGACGCTTCCATCGACGCCGACGGGAGCCTCCACGAGATATCCATGAATAGGATCATCGACGACATGGCGCTTGTCACCACCACGGAGGATGTTATCGCCCATCTGTAGGGGTTCACCCGACACGACCAGCATCCCGGGGGGCGCACTGTGCAGGCACTTTCATCATATGAAAGTGCAATTAGCTAATAGCATCTCCTCATCCTTGACAGTCGCTAAGGAGGGCTGTTAGTGTCTAAAAACGTAACAGCTCAGTGTCAATTAGTGATTGCCAATCCACTCAAGAGCCAGTGAGCTGCGCACAGTGCGAAGAATCGCAAAAGGAATGGGGGATCGGCAGATGAGACGCTGGAACGGTAGGACGGTTCGAGTAGGAGCTCTAGTACTTGCCCTGATGCTCCTGACGGTGCTGATCGCTTCGTGTGGTGGTACGGACGACTACGACGACGGCGAGCGTGGCCGATGATACGGCGACGACCGCCCCGATGGCTCCTACCGAACTGACGCTTATCCTGCCCAACCCGGCACCCATCCCCTGGTACGAGGCGTACGTCGCCAACTCGCAGGGCTTCTTCGCCAAGAGGAACCTGACCGTCAAGATCGTGGCGGTCGAGGGCGGCGATGCGACCCTCACGGCCTTCGCGGCCGGGCAGGCGGACATCGCCAGCATAGACTCGTCGGTGTTCCTGCGGGCGGCCGGCTCCAAGCCGGAGTTCAAGCCGGTCATGTTCTACCTGATGACGAACTCCGGCAACTTCGACATCGTGGTGCCCGAGGACTCGCCCGATCAAGACGCTGGCCGATCTCAACGGCAAGGTGGTCGCCGCCAATACCGAGCAGGATGGGGGCTCCATCCTCATCGACAGCGTGAACAAGCAGCTGGGCATCACCATCAAGAAGCTGTTTTGCGGTGATCCCATGCAGGCTCTCGCGGGCTTCCAGCGCAACGACATCGTTGCGTACGCCTGTGTCACGACCGACATCGCGACCCTAAAGGCTCAGGGTTTCGCCCTGCGCGGCCTGCTCACGCCGGAAATGAAAGCCGCCAGTGGCTCCCTGGCCTACTGGGCGACACGGGACACGGTGACCGCGAAGCCGGCAGGCTCTCAAGGCCTTCGCGGCGGCCCTCCAGGAAGCCCGCGCCTATATCGGTGACGATCCGCAGAAGCTGATCGACTGGATGAACGCGCAGAATCCGATCACCGCGGACAACATGGGCTTCATACAGGCCATGGCTAGCATCTACATTCAGCTGCGGCCGACGGACGTGAAGCCGGTGGGGTCCATCCCGCCCGCCCTGTTCCAGTTGCAGTGGGACAATCTCCTTGCCCAGGGCGTGGTCAAAGGGCAGGCGACCGACTTCTACACTAACGACATGGTCCAAGGTCAATAGTGTGAGTATCAGCAGTCTGAGCACCCCATCCGTAACAGCACCCTCCACCGCTCCCGGCCCGGCCTTCGGGCCGGGAGCGCCTCTAACCTCCTCGGCCGGCGTATCTATCAAGAACGTCTCCCACATCTTCGAAGGCCGGGGCGGTAAATCGGTCCATGCTCTGGACCAGGTCTCCATGGAGATCCCCCTAGGCACCATGGCCGCCATCATCGGTCCCTCCGGCTGCGGCAAGTCCACTCTTCTTTACATCGTAGGGGGACTGCTCGAGCCCACCAAAGGCACGGCTTACGTGGAAGGCCAGCCGGCCATGACCATGGATAGAAGAAAAGTGGGCTACATGTTTCAGCAGCCCACGCTTCTTGCCTGGCGCACCACCCTAAACAACGTGCTTTTACCTTTCGAGATCCGCTACGGCAAGAAGGCCGCCGCTAAGAAGCGCGACCAAGCCATGCAACTCTTAGAGACCACCGGCATCGGGGAGTTCCACCATTCCTATGCCCATCAGCTCTCCGGGGGTATGGCCCAGCGGGCCGCCATCTGCCGCATGCTCATCACCGACCCCACTCTCCTTCTTCTGGATGAACCCTTCGGGGCTCTTGATGAACTGACCCGGGACGCCATGGATGAGGAACTGGGCCGGGTGGTGGAAGAACACAAATCCACCTCCTTTATCGTCACCCACTCCATACCGGAAGCGGTGTTCCTAGCCGACTCCATCTATGTGATGACTCCCCGTCCGGGCCGCATCTTTAAAGTCATCCCCATCCCCTTCCCCCGGCCGCGATCCATCGCCATCACCACCACCTCCGGATTCGCGGAACTCACCGGTGCCGTCCGTAACGCCCTTAACGAGGCGGGATCGCGGGAGGTCAAGTGATGAGCCCCAGAGACACCAAGGCCATGGGACGCCTGTGGTCCCGAGCCTTCAGAGGCCGCAGAGGCACCGGGTTAGGTCTGATCCTCTTGGGGATCGTCTTCGTCCTTATCTGGGAAGGCGCCTTCCGACTGGACATCTTCTCCAAGTTCATCGTCCCCTCGGCCTTCTCCACGCTTAAAGACATCGTCCAGATCTTCGGGAACGTCTTTACCGGAGGGGTGTACCTGGGGGCCACCCTCATCACCCTGGAAGAGATCGCGGTGGGGTTCGCCCTGGGCATGATCGCCGGGCTTATTCTGGGCATCCTTATCGGGGAGACCGCTTTTGGCCGCCGGATGCTGATGCCCTACATCGTGGGCTTTAACGCCATGCCCAAGGTGGCCTTTGCCCCCTTGTTCGTGGCCGCTCTGGGCTTCGGACTGGCCCCCAAGATCCTCCTGGCGGCCATCATCGCCTTCTTCCCCATCGTGGTGAACACCGCCGCCGGTATCGAGTCGCCTACCGAGAACGAGCTCACCCTCTTTCGGGCCATGGAAGCCTCCCGCTGGAAGACCCTGTGGAAGCTCAAGTTCCCCACTGCCCTACCCTTCATCTTTGCCGGACTGAAGATAGCCTCGGTGCTGGCCGTGATCGGGGCGGTCGTAGGGGACATGTTGAGCGGGGGAGCGGGTGGCCTGGGCCGGCAGATCAGCGTGGCCACCGTGAACCTGCAGACCGATACCATCTTCGCCATCATCGTGCTTCTGAGCGTGGTCGGTCTGGTGGTCTTCATGGTGGTGGCGGTAGCCGAGCACTTCATCGTCCACTGGCGTCAGCCTAAGTGGCGGAGGAGATAGGCACAGAGAGTTACGTCCGCAGGTCTCCGACAACCGCGTGAAGGAGGATCCACATGAGCGAATGGGAATTGGTGGGGAGACCGGCCCTCATTCTCATTCATATGCAGCACGCCATCACTGACCCCGGGGGGAAGGTCGCACAGTTCCACTCCAAGGCGGTGTGGGAGTCGGGGATCATCCCGCAGCAGCAGGCGCTGCTCAAGGCGTTCCGCGAAAAGGGCCTGCCGGTGATCTACGTCAACTCAATGGCCCCACCCGATGCTTGGGAGACCATGCCTCGCTATGGCCGGTTCCATGGCGCCCTGCGAAAGGCACATGACGTGGGGCGATTCATCGTGACCGGCACCAAAGACACAGAGGTCTTGGAGGCGGTAGCCAACCTGCCCGGGGAACCGGTATTGGGCAACTGTAGGTTCGGTGCCTTTTCCGGCAACACCGGTGGCGATTTGAAGGGGATCCTGGATGACCGCGGGGTGGACACCCTGGTCATGGCCGGAGTGGCAACCGGGATGGCCGTCATGGCCAGCGTCATCCAAGCCGCCGACATGCTCTACAACGTCATCGTGCCCAGCGACGCCTCCATCGATGCCCACGAGAGCCTGCACGATATGGCGATGAACACCATCATCGACGACTACGCTCTCGTCACTACCACCGAGGACGTCATCGCCCATCTGTAGAGATACACGGCCACCACGATCACCGTCATCCGGACCACCACGCGGAGGAGCGATCTGGCATGAGTAACGACCGACTGAAAGACAAGGTCGCCTTCATCACCGGCGGCGGCAGCGGCATCGGCAAGGCTATTGCCAAGGCCTACGGCGACGAGGGGGCCACCGTGGTTATCGCGGCCCGCAACCAGGCCAACATGGACGAGACCGTCGATGAGCTTCGAGCAAAGGGTGCCACGGCTCGTGCCATCCAGATGGATATCACGAAGGAGCAGGACGTCATAGACGCCGTTCGGGAGGCGATCGATACCTACGGCCGCATCGACATCTTGGTCAACAACTCGGGCATCGGTGGCCCGACCTGCTACCTCTGGGATCTGTCGCTGGCTGATTGGAACGAGATCATCGGGGTCGATCTCACCGGCAGCATGCTCTGCGCTCGAGAAGTGCTCAAACACATGGTCCCGGCGGGCAAGGGCGGCATCGTCATCAACATCGGGGCCGAAGGGGGTCGAAGCGGCGACGGGCGGTCCGGATATCCCATGCGGGCCGGCTACTGCTGCGCCAAGATGGGGGTCATCGGCCTCACCGAGACACTCGCCCGAGAGTGCGGGCCTCACGGCATCCGCGTGAACTGCATCAGCGCGGCGGCCGTCCGGGGAGATCGCTGGGTGCGAGTTATGCAGGGGAAGGCGGACGCCACGGGCATCCCCTTTGAGGAACTTCTGGCGTCTTCGATGAAGAACGTCTCCCTCGGCCGCCCCGCAGAAGAGTACGAACTGGCCAACGTCGCTGTGTTCCTCGCCTCCGATGAATCCAGCGCGATGACCGGACAGACAGTGGTTGCGCATTGCGGGCACCATTGGGGAGTAGGGTAAAAGGCGCGAGCGCGGGCGGCCACGTTTGCCGTTTCTCACTTTTCGTGCCGCCTATTGCCATATGTGGACACAGGTGTGTAACATCGGGCCGAGAGCCAGGCCGCCGGAGCTTCTACGGCCGCAAGTCCAGCAGACATAGAGAGAGGTTTGATACACATGGTCACGATCGACCTAGAGAACCATTTCGCCGCGGCCGGTTGGCTGGCTGCCGTGCGAAAGAATGACATCCAGTTGCCGGCATGGTCGATCGCCATGTTCGATCCAGCTTCACCCATGTCGGCCAAGCTCACCGACCTTGGGGAAGGCCGGATCAAGCTGATGGATGAGGCAGGAGTAGATGTGGCGGTCCTTTCGCTCAGCGCTCCGGGCATCGAGCGGTTCGAGCCCGTAGCCGCTACGAAGCTCGCCAAAGAGGCCAACGATGAACTCGCCGAGGCAATCAGCAAGCATCCGGACCGGTTCCGCGGATTTGCCGCCCTGTCTGCGCGAGATACGGACGCCGCGGTCGTGGAGTTCGAAAGGTGTGTGAAGGAACTCGGTTTTGTCGGGTGGAATACTCACTCAAACTTTGGCGACTCCTATCTGGACGAGAAGAGGTACTGGCCACTGCTCGCCAAGGCTGAAGAGCTGGCGGTGCCCATCTATATCCACCCCGATCTCCCCATCATTCCTCAGTTCCTCAGCTACGGTTTCGGTTTGGGCGGTCCCGCGTTCGGATACGGGGCCGAGACCGCTCTCGCTATGATGCGGCTGGTGATCGGTGGGGTCTTCGATGTGTTTCCAGGACTCAAGATCATCCTCGGGCACTACGGCGAAGGGCTTCCCTTTATGATGGACCGGGTGAACCGCCCCTACGTTCAAGGACACGTGCGCCCCGACCCTGCCGTTGCGCCGTTGCTCAAGAGGACGCCCGCCGAATACTTGAGGGACAACATGGTCGTCACTACCAGCGGCAACTACTCCACCGACGCATTCGTATGCACCAAGAACGCGCTAGGTTGCAGCCGCATGACGCTGGGTTCCGACTACCCCTACGAGAACATGCGCGTCTGCATGGACTTTCTCAAAGCGCAATCGATGTCTCCCTCGGAAGAGCGGGAGCTCTACGAGACGACCGCGAGTTCTCTCTGGGCCGGGGCCTGAGAGGCCGCCGCGCCCCCAATCTCTGAGGCCGGCGGTCGCCCGCCGGCGCTCCGATTAATCCACACGAGCCCATCGGCCGATAATGGACGCAACGGGTAACGCGGGCGCCAATCGGAGACGACCGGGTGACAATGCATGCCGTAGAAAGAACCGAGGGTCATCTTTCCAGCGAGGGCCGCGGCGGTAGGACGCTGCTGGGGCGTCCCTGGCTTCTAACGATACTCTTGGCCTCCGGCCTCTGCGTCGCCTACCTTATCGGGGTCTTTGTCAACTGGGGAGACGCGGCCGATCGGTCGCTGTATGCGAACCTGGGAATGATTCCGATCGGATTGGCGGCCACTATTCTGGCGGCGAGCGCATCGAAGACTCAAGCCGACCGGAGGTCCCAGTGGGCCTGGCGCTTGCTGGCCGCGGGGCTTGGCTGCTTTCTCGCGGGCGATGTGCTCTTCTTCATCTACCAGAACGTCATCGGCAGCACACCATTCCCCTCTCTGGCCGACGCCGGATACCTTGCGTACTACCCCCTGGTGCTCGCCGGTCTGCTGTGCTTTCCCGGCCTGCCCAACGGTCGCCTCCGCCGGGCTACTCTCTATCTGGACTGCTTCATGGTGGTGTTGGGTGGGGCGATCGTCATACTCTACTTCTACCTGCTCCCGACTCTTCAGTCGACCCATGACAGCGACTTTGCCTACTCCTTGTCCATCGGCTATCCGGTGGGCGACCTGTTTCTCCTTGCTGGAATAGTGTGGGCGCTGCTGCGAAGGGTGTCGGGGCGTCGGCTGAGCATGATGCTTCTCAGCGCGGGCTTGGTGGTTGGCCTGGTGGCCGACGTTGTCTATGGCTACCAGAGCATGCAGGGCACGTTTCAGTCCGGTGGGTTCTCCGACGCAGCCTACATGCTCTCGTGGGCTCTGTTCGCATGGGCGGGCTATGCAGAAGCTACGCGGAATCGTGACAAGACTCCGAAACAGGCCACCCGGGACGTGCGCCGGGTCGGGACCCTCCTGCCCTATTGTTTCGCCCTGCTAGGTGTGGGCTTGCTCGTCTACGTGAACCGCTCCCTGCTGGCAACAGACCAAGGTCTGGTCGTTCTGGCCGCGGCAGGTCTGATACTGCTTTCGCTGGTCAGGCAGGTCCTCGTTGTTCGGGGGACGTGCCAGGACAGGCGCGACCCGGAGCCAGCAAAAGGACGGGGTCGATGAAGACTGACGTCCGGCAACCGGCCGTAACGCCGGGCGTGGGTCCCCCTCGCTGCTTCGGAGCGGGGCTTCAGCGCTCTGGAGCTGCTGGTGGTTGTCGTCATCGTCTGCGTGGTGATCGCGATCGGAGTCCCGACGCTTCATTCCCGGGCGAAGGCGTCCGTCCTCGAGGCTAACCTGCAGAGCCTGGGTTCGTTGGTGAACGAGCAGGTGATGGATGGTTACTCCCCGGATTACCGGCCTTCGGGGGAAGGAGATCCGGACGATTATCTCAGCACTCATCTCGAAGAGAGCCTGAGTGTCGCGGGCAAAGCGGGTTACGCGAACCCCATGGCGGGCTCGCAAGGAGATCGCGTGGTTCTTAACAGCAGCGCAGTGCCGACGAGTCCTGAATCGGCGACCCCAGCGATTCTGATCACCGATTCCCCTCAGTGCCAATATCTTTCGTTCAATACTTTGCCCGATGCGAGCCGCCGTCTGTTGGCGGGCACGCTGGTTGTCGCCTTTTGTCCCGAAGCGCAAGCGGTAGACGTATTCTTTGTTGACGCGAACGGCCAGAAGTCGGACGATGTGGTGAACATTCCCACGGGCTAGGGAGCCGGCCGCGATCGACGAAGAGGTGAAGGCGCGCGGCCACGCGCACCGGGGATTGCGGCCGCTTCGTCCACCTGGGACTATGTAGGAAACGTACCTGCGCCCACGCGTCCTATTCTCAACGGTCTGCACGACCTCGGAAGGAGACTGGAATGGCCTACTGTGGGTCCTGCGGCAAGGCTCTTGAAGACGGCCAGAAGTTCTGTCGGTACTGCGGCCGGCCGGTCGCCCAGGCGGGGGCGGCTGAGCGCCACCGGCCGCACGCACCAGGCACCGGCCCCGCCTCCCGGCCCTGCCCCGGGAGCGGCCTACGCTTCACCTACCGCCTATCCCCCGGGAGCGGCCTATCCCTCGGGGGCGTGGTCCCCACCGCCCCCGCGCCGCAGCAAGAAGGGACTTCTGATCGGCCTCGCCGCCTTGGTGGTGGTCGTGGCCGTCGCGTGCGTTCTTGCTTTTGTAGTGTTTAAGGGCGGGGGCGGCGCAGCGGCGACGCCCGAGCAGACCGTGAAGCGGCTCTTCACCGCCATGGAGAACAAGGACCTGGACGCGGTTCTTGATCTCATGGATCCCCAGCTGAAGAAGAGCATGCCTACCGGGGATGCCCTCAAGACAGCCAAGGAAGAGATGCGCAAGACAATGTTCGACTACAAGTCGATCAAGTTCTCCGGCATCAAGATGTCCACGGAGATGACCGGCGATACGACCGCCACGGTCACGATCACCGCGGGCTCGGCCACCACGACCGACTCCGACGGACAGACCACTACCGAGGACGTGAAAGACGCGGACACGCCGGCCACGGTCGATCTGACCAAGCAAGACGGTTCGTGGTACCTGGAGTCCAGTTCGTTGTTCTAAGCGGAGGAGCTGCTCGTCGAGATGACCCGATCCATCGATCCGCTCGTCTCCACCGGCTGGTTGGACGCCCAGCTGGCTCGGGATGGGCAGGCCGACGAGCGGGTGGACCATGGGTGGCCAGGCCACCAGCGCGCTGGTGATCATCGACGTCAGAGAGACCCACCTCTACGAAGCCGGCCACATCCCCCGGGCGATCTCCGTTCCGTTCAGCCCTGTTTCGGCTTGGGCGACATCCTCAGACGAGCTGCTCATGGAGTTGCCTGAGGAAGCGGACCTGTTCCGGGTCGTCGGGGGCTGTGGACTCACCTGCGACTCCAAGGTCGTCATAGTCACCACTGTGGACAAGGCGCCGTCTCCACCCTATTCACTGTCCGATGCGACTCGGGTCGCCGCCACCCTGGTCTATGCCGGGGTCGACAACGTGGCGATCCTCGATGGGGGACACCCCAAGTGGGTACGGGAGGGCAGGGAGACGACGACCGCGGTTCCCGGGATCTCCCCGGTAGACTACCGCGGCACGGTACGCCCCGAGATGTTCGTCTCCACCGAATACGTGAGAGATCACATCGGCAGGACGCGGATCATCGACGGCCGGGACCCCGACCAGTACTTCGGCGCAACCATCGATCCTTTTGCCGGCAAGGCCGGACACATACCGACGGCCCGATCTCTGCCGGCCGTCTGGATGTGGGAAGCAGACGGGACCTACAAGCCGGTCGAGCTGCTGGCGCGGATGGCGGCCGGCGTCATAGACCAAAGTAGAGACAAGGAGGTCATCGTCTACTGCGGCGTGGGTGGATACGCGAGCTCCTGGTGGTTCGTGCTGACTCAGCTGTTGGGATACACCAACGTCAAGATCTACGACGGGGCCGCGGAAGCATGGGCCAAGGAGGACGCAATGGTCCTTTACAGCTGGACGTCGTAGGATCTGAGTGCACGCCGCCCACAACCCCGGGTGCGGATGGTGTGCGGATGCCGGAACACAAGCGGAAGTCAGGTGCAGCAGATGGCGAATCGGTCGACTGCCAACTCCATCGACGAGTACTTGGCGGGATTCTCCCCCGAGACTCGAAAGGTGCTTGAAGAGGTGCGGGCGCTTATCAAGGCCGCGGCGCCCGACGCGACAGAGACGATCAGCTACGCGATGCCCACGTTCGACCTGAACGGGCATCATCTGGTGCACTTCGCGGGTTATCCGAACCACATAGGTTTCTATCCGGTGCCGAGCGGGGTCGAGGCCTTCAAGGAAGAGCTTAAGCCTTACAAGAGCGGGAAGGGCTCCGTGCAGTTTCCCCTTGGCCAGCCAATTCCGGCGGACCTGATCCGCCGGATTGTCGAATTCAGGCTTCGAGAGAACACCGGCAAGGCTTCTAAATAGGGGTCGCAGCGCCGCAGCGTGCGCCGCCGCCTCACGTCGCAGATGCCGGCGCAGGCTTCACTGGACGCTCATGGCCTGGCTGACCGTTTCCCCTCTCCATTCGGGGGTGTAGTAGGAGTAGGCGGCCGACGCTGCGCCTTTCGCCGCGCACGGGGTAGAGGGCCAGCGCCTGGAAGGAGAAGGTCACCTTCTCGCCGGGGTTCATGTCCTCGAGGTAGACGATCACCTTCCGGCCTGCCACGTCGTAGCGCTTGACCTTGGGCTTCTCCAGGAGCCGAGCCAGCGAGTCCTCCACGGCGGCGAAGCCGGTGGGCACGGAGACGTCCAGCACCACCATGCCGGCCTTGATGGGCTCGGGCGGATTGAAGGCTACCGATGACCGTCACATCCACCAGGTCGTTGACCGCCACCTGGGCGGTGTTGTAGTCGACCTTGATGTCGAAGGCGCTCGCCGCCTTTTCGGCCTCAGGCAGGTTGTAGCGCAGGACCCCCTGGATGACGGCCTCGCCCTTCCCCTGGGCTTCCAGCCGCACCGGCACGCCGGCCGGGACTTGCACCACCTGGGTGACGTCGAAGTTGTCGGGCGAGATCTGGATATCCTTGGTTACGTCGCCGGCAATCAGGGTCACCGTGAGATCGGTGTCGGTGGCGCCAAGCGTCGAGAACTGAGTGAGGGCCTGGAGCGCGACCACCGTGTCCTGGGTCGAGCCGAACCCGCCCTGGCTGTTCCGCTGCCCCACCAGCCACTTGGCCGCTCTGCCGGCGTTGACCCGGTCGCCGGCCTCGATGAGCGCAAGCGTGGCGTACCCGGTGGCCTCGATGTCCAGGCTGGGCATGAGGTTGATGGGCGGCACAAGCCCACCCTCTGGGCCGCCCGGTACGCCCGGGACGAACGGACGCGCCCCGCCGGGCTGCTCTGCTCCTCCGGTCGCAGGCTCGACCGTCCCGCCGCTCCAGTGCAGCCCGTCCTCGTCCTCGACGGCTGCGGCCATGAGTTTCGCCTGCGCCTGCGCGGCACCGGTCACTCCCGCCCAGCTGCAGCGCATAGGTGGTCAGAGCCAGACCGTACGGGTCGTCGATGGCGTCCAGCCGGCCTTCGAGATACGCGATCGCCTTGTCCGCGGCCGCCTTCTGACCGGCCTCGAGCAGGGCGACGGCCACGTAGGCGGTGAGGGCATCCTTGCCCTGGACGCCGCCGATCATCTCCTGATGGTGCACGAACCCGACCGCCTCGAAGGAGCCGTCCGCCTGCTGATGCTGCGTGATCCAGTGGGCCGCATCGGAGAGGACCGCCTCGTCGATGAAGGTGAGCTCCTTGGCCTGGGCGAAGGTCTTGAGCACGAAGGCGGTGAGCCAGAGGCTACCTTCCTGGTCCTGGTCGCCGAACGCCGAGAAGCTGCCATCGGCGCGGCGATAGGTGAGCTCGCGCTGGTAGCCGGTAACCAGGAGCGCCTCCGCCTTGGCCTGTATCTCGGGCTTGAGCTGGCGGGTGCCCTTGAGGTAGTTGAGGATGAAGGTGTCGGGAGCGAAGAGGATCATGTTCTGCTCCCCGCAACCGAACGGCATCTGCAGCAGCTGGTCGAGACCCTCGATGGTCTGGGCGAGCAGGCTGCCCGTGACGGCCACGTAGGCGCGCGCCGAGTCGGGTACCACGCCGAGCGCCGGCAGGGTCAGGCTCAAGGTGCGCGACTGGCCCGCGGGGAGCACGACGTTCTCGACCGTTTCCCGGCTTACGCCCTCCGGCTCCACGATCATGCTCTTGTTGACGGCGTCCGCCGCTTCGGAACTGCGCGCCGTCACCTTGACCAGCTGGGTGCCGATGGTCTTGGGCCTGATCTTGAACTCCGCGCTGCCGACGTCGCCGCCGGCCACGGTCACCGTGGTCTGCGGATTGCCAAGGAGTTCGAACCAGGAGTCCGGCTCGATCTCCACCTGGATCTGCTGGGGTGTCTCCAGGTAGTTGTAGAGGGCGACCTTGACCGGGAACTCCTCTCCGCGGATGGCCGAGTACGGCAGGTCGGCCTGCAGGAAGAAGGGTTGGAACACGCGGAGCGAGGCTTCGGCGATGCCGAGGCCTTTGTCCGGCGAGAGGGCCACCGCCCGCAGGTCCCAGGTGGTGATGGAGTCGGGAGCCTGGTAGGAGAGGATCGCCCTTCCCGCGTCGTCGGTGATGGTCTCGTCCCAGATCCAGGTCTCGGGGAAGAACTGCCGCACGCGCTGCACTTCGGCCAGATCGCCGGAACCGTTCTGCGCGGGGCCGCCGGGGGTCGTGGTGGTGGTCGCCGCGGCTGCCGTGGTCGTCGGGGCCGCCTCGGCCCCGGCCATGGCTCCCCTCACGGCGTCGAACATCATCTGAGGCTGCTCTATCTCCTTGCCGTCGGGCACCCGCTTGTTGGAGAGCACGATAAGGCCGGCGTCCTCGAAGGTCTCCTTGGCTCCGGGGATGACCAGTGGCCCGCCCATCCATTCGCCCTCGTGGAGTTCGACCTGCGGCTGCATGTAGAGGCGCTCCAGCTCGGCGAAGACCTGCTCGAGATTGAGGCGGTTCTCGGCCAGGATGAACACCGAGTGGTCGACCGCCACCAGTCCCACCTTGGCCGGGCCCTCTGTCTGCACCTGCACCTGCACCTCGTCGCCGGGTTTGGCTTCCTCGGTGCCGAAGGAGGCGCTCACCGCGTGCGGGTATTGCACCCTGCACATCGAAGGGCAGGGAGTCCGCGGCCACCTCGCTGCTCGGCAGGATCTGGTAGACGAGCAGGCGCGCCGACGGCGCCATGGCCGGGGTCACCGTGAAGGAGATGTCGCCCGGGGCGCTGCTGCTGAAGACCACTCGGTCGCGCGCCACCACCTCGTAGTAGAAGGTGCTGGCTTCGGCGGTGGACACTACTCGGAAGCTCGCCGTGTCGCCCACGGCGAGGGTAGGCGACCCCTGCTGCTGCACGTGGATGAAGTTGCCCGAGGGCGAATAGGCCGCCGTCAGCTCCTTGTAGGCCCCGGCGTCGCCCGACGAGGCCGTGATGGTCATGCGCACGGCCTTCTTCGGAGGCGTGAACCGCACCATTGCCGTTCCGCGGCTGGTCTCGACCCGAAGGCTCTCGCTGCCCCACTTCTTGATAGTCCTCGGTCATGTAGCTGATGTCCACGGTGACCGCGGCTTCGACCGGCTCGCCGCCGGGCGTCTCGGTCACCAGGACGACGCCGAAGGGCAGGGTGGGCTTGAACGCGGTGCTCTCCGGGATGAGCTGGATGTTGACCGGCGAGGCGGCGACCGTGATGAGTTCGGTGGTCTTCTCTTCGTAGCCGGTCGCCTTCTCCACCACGGCGACGTCGAGCCTGACGTTCCCCAGACCGCCGGCCTCGGGAACCCCGGCCACGTAGCCGGCGGGTTGGATGCTGAAGTCGCCCTCGCCGTCGATCGGCGCGGTGTAGGTGGCGAACTCTTCCCACTCACCGACGTAGCGGGAGGCCGTGACCTTCAATTCGCCCCTGACCGGCCGGCCGAAGCTGTACTGGGCTGGCCACGTGGCCGGTGATGGGCTCGTCCACCAGGAACCAGTCTTGGCGAGTTCGACCTTGACCTCGTACTTCGGCAGGACGTACTTCTCGACGCGGACGTCGAGATCGGTGGAGGTGTCGCCGGCGGAGGCCGTGAGCTTCCAGACCCCCAGGTTCGGCTCGGTCGAGAGCGGCAGTTCGGTGGTGACCGTGCCGTACTCGTCGGTGGCAAGCGTCTGCTTGAAGATCTTGATGCCCTTGGCGTCCTGTACCTCCACCGTGGCCTCGGTCTGCACCGGCTTCAGCTCGGAATCCAGCGCCACCAGCCGCATCTCGGATGGTCTGCCCCGGCTTGTAGATGGGTTTGTCGGTCTCGAGGAAGAGGAGCGTCCCGGCTTGGATCTGCACCGTGGTGGTGTCCGAGAAGCCTACGCCTGCGATCGCGACCTGGTATTCCCCGGGCGACACGTGGGGGATCGCGAAAGCCACCGTGCCCTTGCCGTCGATGTCGGCCGTGGTCGAGGCGATGGTCTTGCCTTTGTCGAGGATCGCCACGCTCACTGCGCTGTTGGCCGGTTGGTTCCCCTTGAAGAGCGTGAAGGAGAAGGAGGCCGGCTCTCCCGACCTCAGGACCTTGGGAACCAGGGCCACGTAGCCGTCGACCTTGTCGATCTTCTTGCCGACCTTACCTGTGGTCGGGGGCGAGGAGGGGTCGCTGCACCCCACCGCGATTGCTACCAGAAGCCCTGACAGAACGAGCAGAGCAAAGACCCTCATGCGACGACCCATGGCGCACCCCCCTAGTCTTGAGATGCCACTCAGACGCACCGGGCGGCGGAAGAGGTTTCCCCGGTGTACGCGGCCGGCACGTTCTTTTCATGATCGGGGGAGTGGGGCGGACGCCGTCAGCTCTCCAATAGCTCGCGGCCCTGCCTGCGGAGGGCGTCCATCAACCGGTCGAGGTGAGCGGGCGTGGTCAACGGGTTGATGATCGTGACCCGGAGCGCGCCCACCCCCTCGCTCTTGAAGGGCACGATGTAGAACTCGCCGGACTCGATGATGCGGCGCCGGAGTTCGAGTTGGAAGGCGCCCACGCGTTCGCTCGGGGCGTCGCGCAGCTCGGCCGGTAGGTAGCGGAAGACGACGATGTTGCATTGCGGCTCGTGCAGTGGGACGAAGTCCTCCGCCGCCGATAGCTTCTCATAGAACGTGCGGCCCAGTGCGAAGGTCACGTCGACCATGTCGGCGAACAGTTGCCGGCCGAACAGCGACCACACCCCCCACAGCCCGAACGCCGCCGCCCGCTTGGTGCATTCCACCGTCTTCATGCCGCTGTCGTACTCGGCCAGGCCGGGCGCTGCCGGATCGAAGAGATAGGGTGCGTCTTGACGAAAGGCCTCGAAACGATGGCCCTTGTCGCGGTAGAACACGAAAGCACAGAGACCGGGCACGAAGAGCATCTTGTGCGCGTCCCAGACCACGCTGTCGGCCCGCTCCAACCCGGCCAGCCAGGTGCCGGTGCCGGTCGCTCATCAGGGCGGCGCCGCCATGGGCGGCGTCGACGTGCAGCCAGACTTCGTGGCGGCGGCACACGTCGGCGATGTCCTCCAGCGGGTCGAAGGCTCCGGTGGGTGTGGCGCAGGCACACGCGGCGACTGCCACGACGGGCTGATCCTTGGGCCCGCAGGCGGACCAGTTCCTCGTCCAACCGTTCGCGGGTCCATTCGCCCCAGCCCGTCGAGCGCGATCGGGACGATCTGCCGGCTGCCCAGGCCCAGGATGCCGGCCGCTCGAGCCACACTGTAGTGGGCGTCGGCATGAGCCAACAGGACCGGCCGCGCTCCATCGCGACGCGAACCCTCGTTCCCACACGTCGCCCAGGGCCACATTCCGGGCGGTCAGCAGGGCGGTCAGGTTGGCCAGGGATCCGCCGTGCGTGACCGTTCCGGCAAAGGTGTCCGGCGCCCAGCCGATGATCGCGCCCAACTCCCGGATCATGGCCTGCTCTACGGCTGTCGACCACGGGCCCATCTCGTAGATGGCCATCACCTGATTGGTGACCGAACCGACGGCGTCGAACAAGCCGGCGACCGGCACCGGCGCCGGCACCTGGTGACCGATGTACACGGGGTCGTGAAGGTTCAGTCCTCGCTCGAGCATGGTCTTCACGAGGCGGGCGAAGTGATCGGACACGTCCGCCACGCTGGGGCCCGATCGCCGACGGGGAGGCGGCACGGAGCCGTGCCAGAAACGCCGCCGCCTCACGGATACCCTCACTGGCTCGACCCACGGCAGGACAGGTCCCTCCGACCGCTCGGCGCGGGCCAGATGGCGGCCCAGCAGTTCGGCCAGCCGGTGGCCGGCATCTTCCAGCAAGCGTGGATCGTAAGCCGCGGCGATCCGCTCGGCGGGCCGCGGTGAGTCTCGGAGCCTTCGGCCGGCGCTGAGTCACCCGGCGCCGGATGGTCGCCTAGCCGCGGGCGGGCTATGGCCGCGCCGGACTGTGCTCTCGAGAACGGCAGCCATCGATGCCAGGTCCAGTTGTGATAGTCGAGAGTCATCGGTCCCTGGCCGTTTTCCACGTAGATGCCGACCCGGACCTGCTCTCCTTTCACCCGCAGCCACATGGCCGAAACGAGCGAGAACGCCCGTCCACGCCAGTCCCCGAGGCCGCCGTCGAGGTACGGGCGCAGATCCTGGACCCGAAGATTGATGCCGCGAGGCACCTCCACGTACCCCGGAAGAGAGGCCACGGTACTCCCACCCAGCAGGTTGCCCTTACAGTCGAAAAGGGTGACGGCGAATACCGGTTCCGGGCTTCGTGCAGCGGATCACGAGACGTCGGGTGGCGACTGCACGTGAACCGAGGATGCGCGTCCGTTCATCGCGGGCTGCAGTCTCCAGCTCGCGCCGCAAAGAGGAGGGTCGGGACAGGTTCCAGCCGAGGACAATCTAGCCTCTCGTCCAGGTCGTGGTGCACAGAGAAAACATTTCATCCGGCGGTCTCCGGCACAAGGAGTCGGCAAAAGAAACTGCCGCATTTTGCGCGAAGAACAATAATGGGGGATTCTTCCCGAGCCGTGGAGCACGGCTGCAAGTGGGAGCCGTCCTGCCGTCGTACAATGGCAGCGGGAGCAACTAAAAGGAGGATTCTGACGTGGACCTCACATCGAAGACGGTTCCGGCGATCGACGTTCATTCTCACTACGTGCCGGATGCGTATAGGCGGTGGCTGGTAGATTCCGGGCTGCTCAACACCGACGGTTTCGCGTTGCCGTCGTGGGACATGGATCAGCACGTCGAAGACATGGACCGGATGAACATCGGGGCGGCGGTACTGAGCCTCTCTTCACCGGACATACACTGGGGAGACGGCGGGAAGGCCAGGGCCCTGGCGCGGGACGCCAACGAAGTGGCGGCCGAGACTGTGGCGGCCCATCCGGATCGGTTCGGCTTCTATGCCACGCTGCCCGTGCCGGACGTCGACGCGTCGCTGGCGGAGATCGAGTACGCGTTCGACGTGTTGCATGCGGACGGAGTCAAGTTCTACAGCAACAGCAACGGAGTCTACCTCGGTGATCCTCGGCTTGATCCGATCTTTGCCGAACTTGGCCGTCGAAACGCGGCGGTCACGGTCCACCCCGTTAGGTCCAAGGCGATCCCCGATAACGTGTTGGCGGGCGTACCCTATCCGTTGTTCGAGTTCCAGTTCGACACCACCAGAGCCGTGGCGAACATGATCTTCAACGGAACACTGAGACGCAATCCGGGGATCAAGTTCGTGTGCCCTCACATGGGAGCGCTGTTCCCGCTCTTGGGGGGCCGCATGGAGGGAATAGCGAAGCTGATGCTTCACTTCGGGACGGCCCCCGAAGGTTTCGTGCTGCCGGACGTAAAGGGCGAGTTGGCCGACTTCTACTACGACGGGGCCGGCGGGTTCAACCTGCCGGTGCAGATCCCGGCGGTCAAGGGGATCTGCAGTCCTTCCAAGCTGCTCTACGGGAGTGATTATCCGTTCACGCCGGTGCCCATCGGCGGTCAGATGCTGGACGATTTTCGAAGCACGGATCTCTTGTCGGAGGAAGAGAAGGTGGGCATGCTTCGCAAGAACGCGCTCGACCTGTTCCCGCGCTTCAGCCAATAGGCAACCTCGGGCCAATGGGCAATTTCGAGCTACTGTGCAACCTTGACTAGGGGGCGGCAATGCTGGCTTTCACGAACGCGAATCTGATCGACGGGACCGGCTCGGCACCGCGTGCCGGTGCAACTCTGCTGGTGGAGGGAAAGAAGATCGCCGCCATCGGCACGGACATCGCCGTGCCCGCGGAGGCCACGGTGATCGACCTGAAGGGTAAGACGGTGATGCCTGGGCTGATCGACAGCCACGCGCACTTTGGTGGAAGGGACTATCCTCCAGGCCTCGACAGCGCGAAGATCTCTTTCGACTACGCGCCGATGCGTGACTACTCTCTGGCGTCCGGTGTAACTACCATCAGGAGCTGCGGCGACTTCTTGGCGGATACGATCAGCACCCGCGACAAGATCAATGACGGCTCGCTTCGCGGGCCCCGGTTGATCTGCTCCGGAAAGAGCTTCCAGAAGAAGGACGCCCACCCCAGCAGGACCATCTGGGGCAACGACCCGGAAACCTGCGACAACGCCGGCGCCTTCCCGGAGAGCCCCGAAGCATGCGCGGGAGCTTGTCCGTGAACTGGTGGCGGCGGGCGTCGACTACATCAAGATCATCGTGGCCGACTCGTTCATATTCATCTATCCCGAGTACATCCCGCCGCTGGCCGACGACGTCCTGGAGGCCATCATCGACGAGGCCCACAAGCTCGGCAAGCACGTGATGTGCCACATAGACAGCGCGCCCGACGCCATCAAAGTTGTCGGCTTCGGGGCCGACGAGATCAATCATCTGATCTCGATGGGCACAGCTGAGCTTCCGGATGAAGCGGCCTACGACGAACTGTTCCGGCTGATGGTGGAGAAGGGGACGTGGTTCGTCCCCACGATCACAGTCGTACGCACGTACAACCACATCATTGTCGAGAAAGGCGCCCCGGCCACCATCGACGAGTACTTCATCCCTCACTACAAGAAGGCCTACGAGGCGGGCGTGCGGATGGGGTGCGGCTGCGATTCGGGGGCTCCGGCCGTGCTGTGGGGGCCGTCGCTGCACGCGGAACTCAAGGAATACGTATACAACCTGGGCATGACCCCGCTTGAAGCCATCACGTGCGCCACCCAGAACAACGCGATCATCCTCGGCATCGACGACAAGGTGGGCACCATCAAGGAGGGGATGCTTGCCGACCTGCTGATCGTAGATGGAGACCCGTCGCGGAGGATCGACGACCTGGACGCCGTCTCCCTGGTTCTCAAAGAGGGTGCGATCGTCGTAGACAATATGCTGTCGTAACGCGAAGCAGTTGGAGCTGGCGAGGTGACGGGCCGGTGAGATACGTCGCCTTTCTGCGGGGGATCAACGTGGGCGGTCACAAGCCGCTCAAGATGGTCGACCTGCGCACGGCCTTCGAGGGCATGGGCTTCCAGAACGTGCGGACGGTTCTAGCCAGCGGGAATGTGGTGTTCGACGCGGCGGCGGTGGACGCCGCGCCAGATGGGGCCGGCGCGACCGAGGAACTCGCGGCCCTCGGTGCCCGCATCGAGGCCGGTCTCAACCAGGTCATTCGGCTACCCTGTCGCGGTCGCCGTGCGCAGAGTGGCGGATCTCGAGCGCCTGGTCGCCACCGATCCGTTCGCAGGTGTCGCGATCACCCCGGAGAGCAGGCTCTATGTCACCTTTTTCGCGCACCCGGTCGAGAACGGGACCAGGATAAGCCCCGATAGGCGGGAATCCGACCTCGGGATCGTCCGGGTGACGCCCGGGGAAGTGCTCAGCGCCATCACGCTCTCGCCGGGGTGGGGGACGACCGAGCTCATGGCCTTCCTGGAGAAGGAGTTCGGTCCCGGCGTGACCACGCGCAACTGGAATACGGTGATCGTGCAAGATCGTGGGGGGGGATTGCAGCCGCTCGCCCCACCTGGGAGTATGGTCAAGAAGCAGTCGCGCCCAGGCATCCGTTCTTTGTAGTCGTCACGACCTCAGAAGGAGGCTCCACAATGGCCTACTGTTCGAACTGCGGCAAGGCCCTTGAGGGCACCGCGAAGTTCTGCCGGTCCTGCGGCAGCGCGGTCCCCGAGGAGGTTGCTGGAGCGGCAGCCGCTCCCGCGCCTCCGCCTCCACCTCCACCTCCACCTCCAGTCTATCCTCAGGGTGGCGCATATCCTCAGGGCGGTGCGTATCCACCGGGTGGGGCCTATCCGCAGCAGGGCGGCGCGTATCCGCCAAGCGGCTATCCGCAGGGCGGCGGCTATCCTCCGGGAGGCTCGGTGCCGCCGAAAGCGGGTCGTAGTCTGACGTGGTTATGGGCCGGCCTCGGAGCCCTGGTGGTCATCGCGGCCGTCGTGTGCGTGCTGGTCTTCGTGGTGTTCAAGGGCGGGGACGGCAAGGAGACTGCGGCTGTCTCGACGACTATTTCGACGACCATCTCCGGGGGGGAGATTGTCCAGACCACCGTTTCGGGGGCCGCGACTACCCAGACGTCCATCGCCGAGGTCTCGACCACCGTGCAGACTGTCGCCCCGACCTCTAGTACCCAGACGACCGTCGGGAAGACCCTGACCCCCGAGCAGGTCGTCCTGCAGGTCTTCGACGCCATGGAGAAGCAGGACGTGGACGCGCTTGTCGCTCTCATGGATCCCTCGGCCTTCGGTGACCTACCTGAGGGCGCCAGCATGGACGCCGTCAAAGCGGCCATGAAAGAGGAGCTCGCGGCCATGGGGACTATGAAGTTCTCCGGCATCAAGATGGTCATTCAGACGACGGGCGATACGACCGCCACGGCGACGCTCACCGCGGGGGTGGTGACGGTGACCGACACGGATGGGCAGACGACTTCCGAGGACGTGAAGGATGCGTCCTCGCCTGTGACCATCAACCTCGTCAAGGTGGACGGCAAGTGGTACCTGGAGTCGACCCCGTTCCTGTAGAGCGCGATCGCGGCCGCCCGGATACCATCAGCCCAGCCCCGCAACGACGAGAGGGAGTCGCATTGTGAGAACCATCGACCTCGAGAACCATTTTGTCACCGAGCTATTCGTCGATACTCTTCGATCGAGGACGATCGCCCCTCGGATAGAAGAGGGTAAGGGTTTGGGCTACCACGAGGATGCCTGGATCCCCATCGGGGCCACAGGAGCGCAACCGAAGCTCACGGATATGGGCGAGGGGCGGATCAAGGGCATGGACGGAGCAGGAGTCGATGTTGCCGTCCTGTCTCTCACCGCCCCCGGCGTCGAACCGTTCGAGCCGGCTGTGGCGGCCAAGATCGCCACGGACGCCAACGACCGCCTGGCCGAGTACGTGGGGAAGTACCCCGACCGTCTGGGAGGTATGGCTACCATCGCGCCCAAGGATCCTGACGCTGCTGTGAAAGAACTGGAGCGCTGTGTCAAGGAGTTGGGCTTCAAGGGTTGGCACACTCACTCCAACTTTGGGGATTCGTACCTCGACGAGAAAAGGTACTGGCCTCTCTTGGCCAAGGCAGAGGAGCTGGACATCCCCATCTATCTGCATCCCACGGCCCCGATGATCCCCGAGCTCCGTACTTTCGGCATCTGCCTGAGCGGCCCCACATTCGGGTTCGGGACTGAGGTCATGTTCGTGTTCCTGCGCATGATCCACCGGGGAGTGTTCGACGCCTTTCCCAAGCTCAAGATCATCCTGGGCCATTTCGGCGAGGCGTTCCCGTTCTTGCTTGACCGGGTTGATACCGCCTACCGGCAGGGCTACGCCAAACCCAACCAGGAAATCGGTCCGGGAAGCAAGGAACTGGCCAGCCAGTACCTGCTCAGGAACATGTGGGTCACCACGAGCGGCAACTACCTACCGGCGGCGTACTACTGCACTCGCGACACCCTCGGTCTCGAGAAGATCCTGCTGGCCACCGACTACCCCTTCGAGAAGATGGAGTGGGGGATCGACTTCATCAAAGAGCTGCCCATCTCCGATGAGGAGAGAACGCAGGTATGCGAGGGGAACGCTGTGGGGTTGGGCTTCGCGAGATGACCTGAAGCCGGCGCGGACGCCACAGGCGGGCGTCCTCTAGGGAGCCTCGACCTGTCCTAGTGGCCAGGGTAGAAGCCCGTCCTTTGGCGCAGCATGGATTCCCACCCGCTGCCCGGTGTACAGGCACGCTCCGGACCTTACTCTGGCAGTGGGCGAGTGGTCGGCAACGCAGTCCGGCCGGCGCCCCGGGAGTGCCAGCGACAAGAACGGGGGGAACGATGAGTAAGTTCGGTCTCGAATCCATCGCCCGGGCCTGCGCCCGTCATCCCTGGAGGACCTTGGCGGCTTGGGCCGTCGTGCTCGCCTGCGCGGCGACGATCACCGTCCTCTTTCTGGGCGGCGCTCTCAGCAACGAGGACAGCTTCACCAACGACCCGGAATCGTTCCGGGCCACGGCCCTTATCAACGAGACCTTCCCCGGCAACAACCAGTCGCGCGAGCTGGTCATCGTACGCTCGGCCGGACTGACCGTCGACGATCAGCAGTTCCGCGAGCACGTGCAGGCGGTGACCGCCCGGGTCATGGCCCTGGGCCCGAACGTTGTGTCGGCGAGCATGGACTACACCACCGATGCCTCACCGGTGCTCGTCTCCACCGACCGGCACGCGGCCCTCCTGGTCTTCAACATGACCCGGTCTGCCGGCGACGCCATGGACGACTCGAAGGCGCTCACCGCCGCGGCCCGCGACGCCTCCGCCTCCGCCTCGGACTTCGAGGTGTTGGTGACAGGCGAGGCCAGCATCAACAGTGACTTCGGGGCCACCGCCGAGAGCGACCTTCGCACCGGCGAGATCTTCGGCGTGGGGATAGCGCTGATCATTCTGGTCCTGGTCTTCGGGGCCCTGGTGACCGCCGTCGTGCCGCTGATAATGGCGATGGCGTCGATCCTCCTGGCCATGGGCATCACCGCCCTGGTCGGGCAGGTCCTCGACCTCTCCTTCTTCATCACGAACATGATCACCATGATCGGACTGGCGATGGGCATCGACTACTCGCTCTTCGTCGTCTCCCGCTACCGGGAAGAGAGAGCGGCCGGTCGCGACAAGGTCGACGCCATCGGCAAGGCGGGCTCCACGGCCAGCCGGTCGGTGCTCTTCAGCGCCCTGGCCGTCGTCCTGGCGCTGGGCGGCTTGTTCCTGGTCCCGTCCACCTTGTTCCACAGCATGGCCCTGGGCGCGATAATCGCGGTCTTCACCGCCCTGCTGGCCGCGCTCACTCTGCTGCCCGCCCTGCTGGGCGCCATGGGCGACAGGGTGAACGCTCTGCGGGTGCCCTTCATGCGCAAGACCACGGGCGGCGCCGGCCGTTCGGGCGGCTTCTGGGATCGCCTGAGCCACGGCGTCATGCGCCGGCCGGTCACCAGCTTGGTCCTGGCCGCGGGCGTCCTCGCGGTCATCGCCGGGCTCTACTTCTCCATCGATCTGGGCTCGGCCGGCGTGGATACGCTGCCGGCTTCCATGGAATCCCGCCAGGGCTTCGAGGTCCTGCAGAACGAGTTCCCCGGCGCTTCGATCCAGCCGGTCGATGTCACCATAGCCGGCGACTCCACCTCTCCGGCCGTGGCGCAGGGCATCGAACGGCTGCGCACCATCCTGGCCGGCGACCCCGCGTTCATGGGGGCCGGCACCACCCGGACGAGCCCCGGCGGCGAGCTCACCGTGCTCTCCCTCGTCGTCCTGGGCGACCCGAACGGCGAGGCGGCGCAGGCGGCCGTCAGGACCCTGCGCACCGACTACCTGCCCGCGGCCTTCGCCGGCACCGGGCTGGTCGCCGGGACCGACGTCCTTACCACCGGCCAGACGTCGTTCGTGATCGACTACCTCGACACCATCAACGGAGCCACGCCCTGGGTCTTCCTCTTCGTGCTGGGCCTGTCGTTCGTGCTCCTGATGGTGGTCTTCCGCTCGCTGATAGTGCCGCTCAAAGCCATCGTCATGAACCTGCTCTCGGTGGGGGCCGCCTACGGCCTCATGGTGGCGGTGTTCCAGAAAGGATGGGGAGCGGACCTTCTTGGATTACAGAAAGTGGACTTCGTCGAAGCCTGGGTGCCCCTCTTCCTGTTCGCGGTGCTGTTCGGCACCTCCATGGACTACCACGTGTTCCTGCTCAGCCGGATCCGCGAGCGTTTCGACCAGACCGGCGACAACCGGGAGTCGGTGGCGTTCGGCCTGCGGCAGGACCGGCGGGATCATCACCGGGGCGGCGCTCATCATGGTGGCCGTGTTCGGCGGGTTCGCGGCCGGCGACCTGGTGATGTTCCAGCAACTGGGCTTCGGGCTGGCGGTGGCGGTGTTCCTCGATGCCACCATCGTGCGCTCGGTGCTGGTGCCGGCGGCCATGCGCCTGCTGGGGACGGCCAACTGGTGGTTCCCGCGGTGGCTGAACTGGCTGCCGGACGTGCGCGTGGAGGCCGGCGAAGCGGACCGGCGCCCCCCAAGCCGCCGACGACGGTAAGGCGGCCATGCCCGGACCGGTCGCCGACCCGGCGATGATCGGGGCGCGGGCGCAGGTGTGGACCCCGCAAACATCGCTTGATCGGGGCCTGGTCGCGGCGGCCGATACCGACTGAGACGGCGGCGAGCGGGCAAGGAACGACATGACAAGTCGCGGAACGGCCGCGGGTCGGGGAGATCTCCCGGCCCGCGGCCGTTCTGCGACCGGCGGCGGGACCCTCGCCGGTCGCTGGCGCTACGAGGTGCGCGGTGCGGGAGCGGCCGTCGTCACCCCACCTTCTTCGGAATCGCGGCCGTCCCCGCGCCGGGGGCGCCGGCTTTGCTGGCCGGCGCGGCGACTCGCTTCCCGGCCCTCCTCCTCGCCAGCACCTCCTCCAGATCCAGCACCTCCTCGGCCACGATGGCCAGTCCCCGCTTGTGGTTGTTCTGCAGCCGTCCGCGCACCAGGAAGTAGCTGGCCCGGGCCACCACCGGGGCGATCTTGGCCAGCTTGCTTTCGAAGCACACGCACTCGAAGAGGCCGTAGGCGTCCTCTAGGGTCAGGAACATCGTCCTTTTTCCCGAACGCATCCAGGGGTTCTGGGCCCGCTCGTAGACCCCGGCCACCGTCACCGGCACCTCGTCTCCCATGGCGGGAAGCTCGTAGCTCATGCGCACGCCCATCCGGCGGAGCTCCTCCTCGTAGAGCTTCAAGGGATGGCAGCTCACGGTGAGCCCCAGGAGTTCGAGCTCGGAGCGGACCTTGTCCTCGAGGCTCCAGGAGCGCTCCAGTCCCGCGCGGCTGGGCGGGGAGAAGAAGGCCCGCAGTTGGCCGCGCCTCTGTCCGGACGACCCGGCCAGCGCCTCCAGGCGATCGTGCAGCAGGGGCAGGCGCCAGAGCAGTTCGGTGCGGTCGGGCTCCAGGGAGTCGAAGGCGCCCACCCGGATGAGGTTCTCGGCCACGGGGTAGTCGATGCGGGTGCGCAGGTAGAAGTCCTCGAAGCTGGTGAAGGGGCCGTGGCGGCGTTCCTCCTCGATGCGGTCGAGGGAGCGGTCGCCCATCTGCTTGAGGTAGCTGAAGCCCACCCGCAGGGCCCGGGCGGCATCCGGGGCGATGCCGCAGCTGGGGGCGAGGCAGGCGCCCGGCTCCACGCCTCCGCGGGCGCGGGGCGCGCGGGGGAGGAGGAGGTCGCCGGGGCTGAGGGGCGCTTCGCGCCCCGGCGCGGGCGCGCGCCGCTCGGCCGCGCCGCGCCGGTCAGGGGTGGCTCGTCGCCCGGTGCCGGACTGGCCGGCAGGTTGGCGGCGCTGCCGGGTCGAGACGGACCAGGATTCGCCCCGGATCCTCAACCCCACGGTGGTTCGCGGCTATGCCCCTGCTCCAGCGCCGCCCGCAGGGCCTCGGCATAGGCCTGCTCCCCCTCCTGCTCGGCCCGCAGCTCGGCCAGATCGGCCTCGGTGAGGCCCCAGTCGTGCTCGGCGGTCCAGGCCTGGGCGAAGGGGTCGTAGGGGGCTTTCGCCCCGGCGGGGCCGTCGGCCGCCCCGGCTCCGGCACCCGGCAGGTCTGACTCGCCCCCAGTCGCCCCACACATCCGGCGGCACCTCATCCTCCACCGTGAACCCGCGCCCCGACAGGTTGATATCCAGCGGCCGCACCTCCAGCCCGAAGCGGCGGGCGTCGTTCAGCACCGTGCGCGGGGTGTAGAAGCCCATGGGGTAGTTGTTGAGCACGGCGCACAGGAACTCGGCCGGGTAGTAGGCCTTGAGGTAGGCGGTGGCGTAGGCGATGACGGCGAAGCACACCGAGTGGCTCTTGTTGAACCCGTAGGCGGCGAAGCCCTCCAGCTGGCGGAAGACCTCGCGGGCGGCCTCCTCCGGCACTCCCCGGGCGACGGCGCGGCTGATGAAGGTCTCGCCGATCTTGGCCATCTCCTCCCGGCTGCGGTCGCGGGTCATGGCCCGGCGGAGGGAGTCGGCGTCGGCCAGGTCGAAACCGGCCACCGACTGGGCGATGCGGAGCACCTGCTCCTGGTAGAGGATGACCCCGTAGGTGTCGGCCACCGCCTCGGCCATGGCGGGGTGGGGGAGGACGACCGGCTCCAGACCCCAGCGGCGGTCGATGAAGGGGCCGATCATCTCGGCCTCCAGCGGACCGGGACGGTAGAGGGCGATGGCGGCGATGACGTCGTCGAAGTCCCGCTCCTGCAGGCGGGAGGCGAGGTTGCGCTGGCCGGCCGACTCCAGTTGGAACAGCCCGATGGAGCCTCCGTTGCTGATGATCTCGTAGGCGGCGGGGTCGTCGGGGGGCAGGTCGTAGGGACGGATGCGGCGCCCGGTGCGCTGCCGGATGAGGTGGACGCACTCCGAGACGGCCGAGTGGGTGCGGAGGCCGAGGATGTCCATCTTGACCAGGCCCAGGGCGGCGACGTCGTCCTTGTTGAACTGGATGACCACCACACCTTTGGCCGCCCACTGGAGCGGGGCGTAGTAGGTGATGGGCCGGTCGGCGATGACGAAGCCCCCCAGGTGGGTGCCCAGGTGCATGGGGAAGGAGTCGAGGCGCTCGACCAGGTCGAGGAAGCGGGCATAGCGGCCGGCGGGGCGCGGCGCGGCGCCGTCCGGCGCCCCACCCTGCCCGGGGACGACGGCGTGGGCGCCATCCTGCAGCGGCGAATCGCGCAGCTCGGGCCAGGCGCCGGCCAGGTACTCGCGGATGCGGGCGGCGTCGCCGTGCCGGGGCACGTGCTTGGCCAGGGCGTTGATCTCGGTGGGGGCGAATCCCAGGGCCTCGGCCACGATCCGGACCGCCGAGCGGGGCGACATGGTGTTGACGTTGGCCACGACAGCCACGTTTTCGGAGCCGAAAGTCTGGTAGATGTGCTCGATCACCTCGTCCCGGCGCGAGGAACAGAAGTCCACGTCGATGTCGGGCATCTCGCGGCGGTTGGGATTGAGGAACCGCTCGAACAGCAGGTTGTGGCGGATAGGCTCGCTGGCGGTGATATCGAGCGCGTGACACACGATGGAGTTGCCGGCGCTGCCCCGGCCCGAGCAGGCGACGCCCTCGGCGACGCGCCCACCTGACGATGTCGTGCACCACCAAGAAATAATGGGCGAATCCCATCTGCTGGATCATGCGGAGCTCCTTCTCGAGCAGCTCCACGGCTCGGGGCGGCACCGGCTTGTAGAGGCGGGCGATGCCCCGGAAGCAGCGCTTGGCCAGAAGCGAGTAGGCCGTCTCGCCCTCGGGGACGTCGACGCGTGGGAAGTGGAAGGTGCCCAGCTCGAGATCGACGTTGCAGCGCTGGGCGATGAGCCACGGGGTGTCGAGCGGCCCACGCGGGGCGCCGACGCCTCGCGCCACGCGGTGGCGAGCGACCGCAGATCGCGTGCCTGCCGGAGTGGCGCCCCATCCATCGGGCCCCTGGCTCGCTGCCCTTGATGCAATAGTATTGCATTACAATCGATATGCATTTCATCAGCGGCACCCACCCGCCGATCTGATTCGACGCCTGGATCGATCAGCTGAAGCAGTGGCGCGAGTCAAAAGCTCTAGTGCAACCTTAGACTTTAGGCAGCGCGCGCCGGCAATCGGATCGGGATAGTCGGAGAGAGGCTTATCCTGGCCGGCGGCCCGGCAGATGAGATGGATAGCGCGATCGTATTCTCCTGCGTAGTGGGCATTTGTGGTGAGGGTCGTCGGAACTCCGCAGGTGGCCGCGAGCCGGGCGAGACGGTGGCAATAGACGAGGCAGGAGAGGCGCCAGGGGCGGCCGTCGCGGTGGAAACCTACGTCGTAGTCCGAGGGATTGAGACGTTGTGGCTGGCCCTCGGGGAGATCGGGGCGGGGAGCGGCTGGGGTAGGGCGTGGGGGGTTTTCCACAGGTCCTGGGGCCACCGGGGGGCGCCAAAATGCAACTATAGTTGCAGATGATAGATTACGCAATGGGGTAGATTGGGACTCGGTAGCGGTGGTAGCACCGAGAGGGAAGGGTGAGATCGACACCGAGGAATCCGTGCGGGCCGCGGTCGGGGAGGCTACGGCCTCGGGTGCGCCTCCGGTGGGGCGGTGGCGGAGGCGGCCACCTTCGGCGCGGATCTTCTCGTAGACCGGGGCGCCGTGCTGGCCGGCGTGGGCCTCCTGGTGGGGCTCGTAGCCGAAGTACTGGAGTTCTACATAGAGGTGGTCGGCGCCGAAGATGTCGCGGAGGCGGAGGAGCGCGGCGCAGGCTTCGTCGTCGCGGCCGGCGTCGATGAGGTAGCCCACCTCGCCGTGGCGGCAGCCGGTGAGGCAGATCAGACCCTCGGCGTGCGCACGCAGCGACTCGACGGTGACGAGTGGCGGCCGTTCCCGCTCGGGGTCGGCCAGATGGGCGGCGGAAAGGAGACGGCAGAGGTTGGCATAGCCCTCGCGGGTCTCGGCGAGGAGCACGAGGTGGTGCGGATCGTCGGGATCGTCGGGAGGCGTGCGCCGGGCGCTCGGCGGCGCCGGCGGCAGCAGCGACTCCACCCGCACCTCGGCCCCGAAGATGGGCTTGATGCCGCGCTTGGCGCAGGCCTTGGCGAAGCGCACCGCGCCGTAGAGGCCGTCGTGGTCGGTGAGAGCCAGGGCCGGCTGCCCCAGCTCGGCCGCCCGGGCGACCAGTTCCTCGATCCGGCTCCCGCCGTCGAGGAAGGAGAAGTTCGAATGTACGTGCAGGTGGACGAAGGGGGAGGGAGGCGCCTCAGGCTCGGGCGGAGCGGGGTCGCCGGCGGGGAGCAGGACCGGGATCGGCCGGACCCTTCGCCCAACCGTCCTTGGGACCGGTGCCGTCCCGCCGGATGTAGTCGTGGCTGGGCGGGATGCGCTGCACCGCGAACCCGTGGAGCTGGGCGCCCGGCGAGTCTGCCGGTCCCGGGGGGCGGGTGACCGGCGGGGTGGCTACCGGCTGGGGCGCTATTCCGGCTCGGTGGGGGGTGGCTCACCGTCATTGCAAGAGATATTGCAGATTTAACAATATGAAATATAATCATATCAAATCTTGCCCCGTTTCCCGAACATATGTTCGTAATGGAGCAGCAGTATATACGAACAAATGTTCGTATGGCAAGGCGATGCGCAGCGGGTGTGAGAGGCGCTCAAGGCGCGCCGGTTGGCGTCCAGCGTCCAATCGCGGCTGGACGCGTGCCCGGGCCCCTTGCCGCTGCGAACGGCGGCTACTCCTTGGTCACGCTCCAGACCGCCTTGAACGTATAGCCCGTGCCGCCGCCGGTCATGGCGCCGGTGATCACCAGGGTGGTCCCTTGCCTGCTCACGGTACCGGTCATGGAGGTCGTCGACCCCGACGACTGCTCGACCTGGAATGTGAGCGTGTTGCCGGCAAAGGTGAACGGGATGGTCTGGGGCTCCGGCGGCGGAATGGTGACGCCCTCCTGGCCCTCGCTCAACTGACTGGCGAGGGACGTCATGTCGATCACCGTTATGGCGGTGCCTGTGCCGCTCTCGTCGGCGGTGATGTCCATGGTCAGGGGCAGCGGCATCCCCTTGAGTTTCTCCATGAGCGCGGCCATCAGCCCGAGGCTGCAGCCCTCCTGGTTGATCTCACCCTCGGGGACGGAGCTGGGCACCGCACTGGCATCGACAGTGAAGTCGGTGAACGTCAGGGTACCGGTCCACTTCCCGTTCAGGTCGAACTGCTCGAGGGTGATGATGCTGGCGGCGCCGGTGTCCTTGCGAGTCACGGTTATGGTGGTCGGGTTCTTGGGATCGTTGGCGGCGACTCTGACCGCGGGCCATTGCACCTCTCCGGCGGCCGTGAGGCTCTGGGTGGCCTCTCCGTCCTCGACTGTGACGCCGGCCGAGCCACTGATGGCGACGTCAGTACCTCCCGTGGGCACCATGGCCAGGATCCCCCGGACGCTGTAGACGTCGGGTGTATCGGTCGTCGTGGCGACCGCGTCGACCATGCCCGCCTTCTCCAACTCCTCGCCCGTCACTGCCGGGAGTCCCTGCTTTTCGCGCTGCTGGTTGATGACTTCGAGCACGGCCTGGTCGACGGCCAGGATCTTGCCGCCCAACTGCGCCGGTCCCGGTCGCGCGGTCTTAGAAAGGATGTCTTTGATATCTGCAGCGGTAAGGTTTGGGTTGAGGGAGAGCAGGATGGCCGCCGCCGCCGCGACCTGGGGCGAGGCAGCGCTCGTGCCGCCGCCGTACGAGTTCCCATTGCCGACATCCGTCTCGTTGGTGATGGGGTTGCCCTCCGCATCGACGGCCTGGATCACCTGCTGGCCGGGGGCGGCGAGCGTCACCTCGCCGTCGGCCCCGGCGACGTTGCTGTCCGTGCCTTGGAGGCTTCCGTCGTTCATCACGTTGCCCACGGTGATCACGTTGGGGAGCCCTGAGCCTGCCCCCGCGGGCGCATAGTTCGTTTTGGTGAGCTGTCCACCTTCGTTCCCGGCCGCGCACACGAAAGTGACGTCGGGGTGCTCGGCAGCCATCTTCTCGAAGAACTTGCGGTAGGCCGCGGCGACAAGGGCGTTCTGCGGACCGGGTTTCTCCGAACCGAAGGAGCAGTTGATGATCTTGGCGCCGTTCTCGACCTGCTTCGTGAGGGCCACCAGAGTGCCGAACGAGTAGCTCTTGCCGTTGCTCCACTTGATGATGGTCGGATCGTTCGGGTCGGGATTGGGCACTTCCGGGAAGCCGTAGTTACCCGCTTTGTAGTTGATCATGGAGATCGTAAGGTGGTGACCCAGAGCGGGGGAGGCGACTCCTGTCTGGCCGCCGTTGTTCGGATCGGCGCCGATCGTGCCACTGACCATGGTGCCGTGGCTTCCGGTTGGATCGTCCACCGTGATGCCGTTCTGATCGTTTGTGTCCTTGTCCGGCGTCTTCAACTCGCCGGCGTCGGGGTCGGGGAAGGTTATGTTGACGTCGCCGTCGAACTCGCCGGTGCCCTTGTAGATCCCGCTGTCAACCACGCCCACGTGGACGTCCGAGAGCTGGAGCCCCGAGCCTTTGACGTAGTTCCACGCCTTCTGGGCCCCTATGAGCTGAAAGCCCTTGTCCCGGCCGTTGCCGTATGCCGGGTCGCTGAGCGGGGTCTGTGGTACACCCCAGATCTCCGCGGCGTCCATGATCTCCATGTTGGGAGCGGCGAGTTCCACCCCAGGCGTCGCCGCGGCTTTGTCGAGGGTCGCCTGCAGGTCGGCCTCGGTGGATCCGGCCGTCTCGATCTGGTAGGCGTTGAGGAATTCGAGCTCGCCCACGATGGTCCCGCCCAGGGTCTGGGCCAGAGCCTCAGCATCCTTGCGCGACCTGCCGTCGGCCAAGACTGCCACGATCTGGTTGACCGGCAGCTCGCCCCACGTCGCCGTCTTCACCAACTTCGCGGAGTCGGGCAGCTTGACTTCGGCAGTTCCCATGCCTGTGGCGCCGCCCTTGATGGTGGTGCCGCTGCCGGCGGTGGAACTGCTGGTGACGGTGCTCGCCGAGGTTCTGCCATCGCCCGTTCCCTTGTCATACCAGAAGCCGAAATACGCCCCCAGGCCACCTCCCACCACGATCACGGCGATGACCGGGATGAGTACCGGGAGCAGCCAGGAGCGCCGACGCGCGGGGGGCTGCGGGGCGGGAGAATAGGGAGTCTGCACCGGGTAGGGTGTCGGGAACAGCCCCTGGATCTGTGCGGCGGGAAGCCAATCGGGGAACTGCGAGTGCCACACCAGGTCGTCGGGAGCCAGCGTCCCGTCCTGCGCATGGGCATACAGCTGCTCCCAGGTGAGGGGACCTGCCTGCTGGCCGGCAGCCGCCCCCCGCTTGGAGTAGTACCAGCCAGAAGCCATCGAGCCTGTGGTCATCGCCATCCCCCCTTAGGTCGCTGAGTCACTCACCTTTCTGGCGCCTCCAGTATATGGCCGGGAGGAGGGCATGTCAATGACGGATGTGCGACCGGGTCCGCAGCGCGCATAATCGAGTCGACCGTCGCGAAAGAACGGAGGACGAGCATGGATAAGATCGACCTGGGTCCCCAGGGCTTCATCTACCCTATGCCGGTGACCCTCATCGGCGCGGATCTGGCGAGCGGTCCCAGTTTCACCACGGTAGCCTGGGTGACCAAGTGTCAGTTCAACCCGCCGCGCCTTGTCACCGGCATGGGCAAGGCGCACGCCGCCAACGCAGGCGTCCGCGAGCACGGGCAGTTCAGCGTCTGTATCCCCAGCGTGGATCAAGTCGAGGTGACAGACTGGTGCGGTCTCAAATCGGCGAACCGCGGTGCGGACAAGGGGTCGGTGTTCACCGTGTTCCGCGGAACGTTGGAGCACGCGCCCATGATCGCCGACTGTCCGCTATGCCTGGAGTGCCGGGTCCACCAGACTGTCGACCTGGACACGCACGAGCTCTTCGTGGCCGACATCGTGGGCACATGGACCGAGCAGCGCTTCCTGCTGCCGGACGGCAAACCCGACATGGCCAAGCTGCGACCGTTCGTGCTGACCATGCCCGACAAGCGCTACTGGGCGATCGGAGAACCCATCGCCGATGCGTGGAGCGTCGGGCGCGGGTACGGGGAGTAGCAGCTGCCGGCGCGGCGAGGACGTACCGTCCGCGCAGGATCCGCCGAAGTCACCAACGCCGGGTTCGCGAAGGACGGCCGCAAGTTGCGTGTCGTGATTCCACCTCCTACTATCAGGACAGGAAGCACCGGGGTTGATGCGTGTCACCAGGCGCTCAGAGAGGGGAGATCATGAACAAGCTTCTCCGTTCCCACATAGCGGGCGGACTGATCGTCGCGCTTGCTGTCTGCATGTTCGCTGTGAGTGCCTGCGCGTTCGAAGGTTCGCGTAACTCCGTTCGCGGATCAGGCAGCGTTGCCACCGAAGAACGCTCGGTAGGTGGCATCACGGGCGTCTCGCTGGAGACCCTCGGCGATCTGACCGTCGAAGTGGGAAACCTGGAGTCGCTGCGCGTGGAAGCCGAGGATAACCTGCTCCAGTATCTCAAGACGACTGTGCGCGGCGGCGTGCTGGTCATCGAGCAGGAGCCCAGTGTGAACCTGCGGCCGAAGAAGTCGGTCCGCTACTACCTGACCATCAAGGGCCTGGAATCGGTCGACGCGTCGAGTTCGGGGAGCGTCACCGCTCCCGCGCTCAGGGCCGGGCATTTCGCCGTGAACATCAGCAGCTCTGGAAACGTGCACCTGGCAGCCCTTGAGGCGGACTCGCTCGAGGTTACGCTGACCAGCTCGGGGAATCTGAAGATAGGCGGAGGCCAGGTTGGGACCCAGCAGGTGAGGCTGAGCAGCTCGGGCGACTACGGGGCCGGCGACTTGCGCAGTGGCTCGGCCACGGTGGATGTCTCCTCGTCCGGGAATGCGACTATCTGGGTGACCGATCGGCTCGACGGGCGCCTCGAGCAGCTCTGGGAACGTCAAGTACTACGGCAGCCCCCAAGTCGCCGTGAACACGTCCAGTTCCGGCGAGGCAGAGGGTTTGGGCGAAAAGTAGTAGTCTGCGCGGTCACCTCAACCCGAGAGTAGGGGACGGAGCAAGACGATACAGAGAACGACGACCGCGATCGGGGGCCCCGGGGATCCCTCGTCCGGGGCGAAGCCGCGCCTGATGGTGTTTTCGGTGACCACTCGCGGCTCCAGGAACTGGAGGAGATAGTCGGGACCGCCCGCCTTCGATCCCACTCCGCTCATGCGTGAGCCGCCGAACGGTTGCCGTCCCACCATGGCGCCGGTGATCGGCCGGTTGATGTAGAGGTTGCCCACCCGGAACTCCTGGTAGGCCCGAGCGATGCGAGCCGGGTTGCGGGAGTACAGGCCGCCGGTGAGGCCGTAGCGGACGCCCAGGGCGAGCTCCAGGGCATGGCTGAAGTCATGGGCCTTCAAGACCGCCAGCACTGGGCCGAAGATCTCCTCCTGGGCGATGGTCGCCTCGGGGGGCACGTCTACGAACAGGTGGGGCTGGATGAAATAGCCGGTGTCTGCCGGCCGGGCGGAGTCGCCATCACCGCCGTCTTCCTCTGCGGCGAGACCGGCGTCGCCTCTCGGTGCGGCTGGAGCGACGGGACCGACGCCACCCCCCGGTGCGGCGGGGCCGCCGGCACTGGCACTCGCCACCTCCGGGAAGGCCAAGCGCGCCTCTCTCGTTCCTTGCTCGATGTAGCGGAGGATGCGATCCCTCGCCTCGGCGCTGATGACCGGGCCGACCCGCGTCCCGGGGTCGGACGGGTCACCCACCTTGAGGCTGGCCGCCGCCTGCACGAGGCGCCGGACGAACTGATCGTGGATGGGTTCGAGCACCACCACCCGGCTGCAGGCCGAGCATTTCTGGCCGGCGTAGTGGAAGGCGGAGACGATGACTCCCTCGACGGCGGCGTCAAGATCGGCGTCGGTGTCGACGATGATGGCGTTCTTGCCGCCCATCTCGGCCACCACCTTCTTAATGTTCCGTTGCCCACGAGCGACGGTCGCCGCCTTACCCATAATGGACAAGCCCACCTCCAGGCTGCCGGTGAAGGCGATGAGATCCACCCGGGGATCGCTCGCCAGATAGTCGCCTATCTCGCTGCCTGGACCGGGCAGGAAGTTGACCACCCCGCCGGGGATACCGGCCTCGTGGAGGATCCGCACCAAGGCGTACCCCAGCACCGGGGTGGAGTTGGCCGGCTTGAAGACAACGGTGTTGCCGGCCGCAAGGGCGGCGGAAACCATTCCCGCGGGGATGGCGAGAGGGAAGTTCCAGGGAGCGATGACCGCCGCCACACCTCGGGGCTCGTAGAAGTACAGATCTTCCTCGCCCGGGACGTCGCTCAAGCTGCGGGCCGGTGCGAGGCGGAGCATCTCTCGCGCATAGTACTCGAGGAAGTCGATGGCCTCGGTGACATCGGCATCGGCTTCGCGCCAGGGTTTACCCGCCTCGATGACCTCCAACGCCGCGAGTTCGAACCGACGGGCACGCATGAGGGCCGCTGCCCGGAGAAGGGCGTCGACCCGCTCCTCGGCCGGAGTGTCGCGCCATCCCGGGAAGGCCATCCTGGCTACGTCGAGCGCGCGATCGGCATCATCGCGGCCTGCGCACGGCCACCGTCCCCACGAGCTCCTCGGGTCGGGCGGGGTTGGTCGAGGCGATGGAAGTCTCGGTCGTGACGGCGAGGCCGCCGATCAGCGGCGCGTACTCTCTGGCCAGGCTGCCGCGGATGGTCGCCAAGGCTTTCTCCATGGCGGTGCGGTCTTCAGGACGGGAGAAGTCGGCGTGAGGCTCGTTCTGGAATGGGGGCAAGGCCGCGCGGGCGGGCGGCGCGCCAGCTGTAGCATCGCCCTCGAAGGTGATCGCGGACTCGGGCGCCGTCGCAGTCTCGTCCGGGGCCGCGGCGGCCTCCGGCGGCACGTCAGGGGGCGCCGCGGCACCCGGCGCCGCCAAGAGCTGCTCAGGTTCCTGCTGCTGGGAGAAGGTGAGGCGCAGGAACGATTCGTTGGCGGTATTCTCCAGTAGTCGGCGGACCAGGTAGGCCATTCCCGGGATCAGCTCGCCCACCGGCACGTACTCGCGTACCCGGTAGCCTTGAGCCACCGCGGCCTGCCGGATGGGCTCCGCCATCCCATGGAGCATCTGCAGCTCGACGGTGCCGGCGGGGAGGCCGGCAGCCTCCGCTTGGGCGACCGCGGCCGCCAGGCTGCGGATGTTGTGGCTGCCGACGGCCGGCCGCGTCCACTCCCAGTTGTCGATAAGGACCTTCGCCAGCTGCTCGAACTGAGCGTCGGTCTGCGCTTTGTCGGTGAACACCGGCGAGGGCCAGTGCTCCTGCGCGGCGATAATGGTCTCGTAGTCCCAGTAGGCGCCCTTGACCAGACGTACCGTGAAGGCGAGTCCCGCGCTGCCGGGCAAGAGCGACCAGATTTTGCACGTCGTTCCCGCTATCTCGAAGGTACGACTGGACCACGACGCCCATGTGTGGGTAGTCGCGCAGGTCGTCGTCGAGCGCGAGGTCGGCGAACACGGCATAGGTGAGATCGCGATAGGCGAAGCGCTCCATGTCAAGGTTGACGAAGACGTCTCGATTGCGGGCGGCGACGAAGAGGGGCTTCAGCGCCGCCACGACGGCGGCTCGCGAGCCCTCGAAGTCGAGCGGGTCGATCTGGGAATAGAGCGACGTGATCTTCAGCGACAGGTTGACCCGCGGTACCTCGCCCCACGGGGCTTGATCGAGGGTCCGATCGGCGGACCAGCGGGCGGCCCGCGACGGCAGGATGTCGAGCACGTCCATATAGCGGCGGGCGTACGCGGCGGCCTCTGCCTCGCTGAGGCAGGCCTCACCGAGGATGTCGAGCGTGAAACCGGCATGGCGACGCCGGAGGCGCCTGAGGGTGGGGAGGGCGTCGGTGGCGTCCCGCCCGGCGATGAGACTCTTGGCCATCCGCTCCATGCCCCGCTCGGTAAGGCGGGCGACGGCCCAGGAGGGAAGGCGCTGGCCACCGGAGGTACTGAGCAGGCGGTCGAGAGGACGGGGGAGACTCCCGCCGTCGGCAAGGTAGGCGCGCAGGTGTCTGACCACATCGCCGGAATCGCGCAGACTGGGGTAGACGTCGACGAAGCGGAAGAGCTGGGTCTTGAAGTGCTGGTCGTCGATGGCTCGAGCGAGGATGCTGCGCTGCAACGCGCGGCCACCGAGGAGCGTCGAGGCCGTCCTCAGCGGGCCCTCCTGGGCGACTGCCGCGAACAGTCGCAGGCCGATCTCTCGGATGCGGGTCTCAAGGTCGGGGACATGGTCGCTCGCGGCGTCGATCTCGCGGGCAATGTCGCCGTCGTCGGCCGGGTCGACAGCACCGGCCGCTTCGCCGGCGGTATCGGCCGGGTCGCCGCGGTATCGGCCGCTGCCTCGGTGTCGGCGGCTCCGTTCGTGACTGGCGTGTCGCGCGGGTCGTCAGGACTCATGTGCTCGTGTTCCTCCTCCCCGGACGAGGTCCGATCGCTTGTCTTCCAAGACCATACCGCGCCGAGACGTTCGGTGCATCCCCGATGAGGAACTCACGCCCGGACGCGGCTACTTCCCGGCGTAGATCCGGTAGCTCTCCATGAATGTCGGGAAGCCGCACGTGGGGATCACCAAGAGCAGGACGGGCAGCTTGCTCTCAGGCGCAAGCAAGGTCGATGGTGCCGCGCTATCCTGGGGTCTGGTGAAACGCGCCGAAGGGGGCCGCATCGCCGTGAAGCTCACTGAACTGGAGAAGGCCCTCGAGCGGTTCGAGACGAAATTGCGCGCACAGGAAAGTGCGCCAGCCGGGGTCAAGGGGTCGAGCGCCCCACATACGAGCGCTACATCGTGGGTCCGATCGAGCGCTTCGACAGCCGGCGCAACATCTTTGCCGCGATGGCGCCTGGAAACCCATATGGTGCCGAGATCCGCGAGACCTATCAACGCAAGCGGGGTGTCGATCACTTCTCCAAACCTCTTCCTCAAGCGGAGCTTGATATGGGGGACCGTCCGGCCCAAGCTCTCGACGAAGCGGTATGGCGCCTGTGCAGGCAGTACCACCCCGAGACCCTGCCGGTTACTCCTCCCGAAGGTCGTTTCGAGTTTGACGGCCCGGACGCGGCCGAACGCATGGCCCGTCTCGTCAAGAAGGTGGCGATGTGGCTGGGGGCGGAGATAGTCGGCATCACCGAGGTGGACCAGCGCTGGGTCTACTCCGACCGGGAGGTGCCTCACAAGTACGCGATCATCTGCGCCGTTCCTCACGACCGGGCCATGAACGAGACCGCACCCTCGCACATCTCCGGTCTGGCAGTGGCTCAGACCTATTCGCGGCTCAAGTACATCACCACCCAATTGGCCGATTTCATCTGCCAACTCGGCTACGACGCGGCCTACCGGGAGACCTTGGGCTGGAACCCTGACATGATCATCGTCCCCATGGCGCTCGACGCCGGGATGGGCGAATTCTCCCGCACCGGGAGGGTGCTGTCGCCCGAGTTCGGCATCAATATGCGGCTGAAGGCGGTGACCACCGACCTCCCGCTGGCCGTCGACGCGCCCATCTCCTTCGGCACACACGACTTCTGCATGGCCTGCGAGAACTGCGCAACGTATTGTCCCGGCGGCGCCGTGCCGTACGGCGAGCCGAAGGAGACCCCTGACTCGGTCTTCCACAATCCCGGCTACAAGAAGTGGTATGTCGACCCGGAGAAGTGCCTGCTGCTGTGGGCGGCGAACCGCAAGAAGTGGATCACCTGCGGGGGGAAGTGCGTCGCGGTCTGTCCCTGGAACCAGCCGATGACTCCGTTCCATAACGCGGCCAGATGGCTGGCGATCCACTCTCCCGGTGTCGTGAAGACGTGGCTGGCGTGGGCATACGTGAAGCTCTATAGACCGAGCAAGCGGATCGACATGGCGGGAACTCGGGAAGGCGATCAAGAGCATGGGTCTTAGACCCGGAGGATGGTCATGGAAGACAAGGTGCCCGTGAAACTGGATCTCAAGAAGCAACTCAAGCATCTGTATCTGCCGGCGGCCAAGGAGGTCGCGATGGTGGACGTCCCGGAGATGAAGTTCGTCGCGGTGGACGGGCGGATCGAGCCGGATGCGACCCCGGGGACTTCGCCGGGATTCGCGGAGGCGATCGGTGCCCTCTATGGATTCGCCTACACTCTCAAGTTCATGTCCAAGCTGCGACCGGTGCATCCCATCGACTACACCGTCATGGCCTTGGAGGGACTGTGGACGACGCCATCCGGGGGAGCCGATTACGCCGCATTCCAAGATTGGTCGTGGACGCTGATGATCATGCAGCCCGACCACATCGGTCCGGAGATGTTCGCGGAAGCCCTGAGGGAGTTGAAGAAGAAGCGCGACAAGCCTAAGCGGCGCGGGGTGGGCGCCACGCGCGGGGCAGATGGCGCGGGCACCGCGGCCGGGGGCGCCCCGGGGCCTCAAGATGACTCGACAGTGCTTGACCGGGTGCGACTAGAGAGCTTTCACGAGGGATTGTGCCTGCAGATGATGCACATCGGGCCCTATGCCGAAGAGCCGCGGACGCTCGAGAGGATGTCGGCTTTTGCTGAGGCGCGGGGTCTACGTCTTTCACGGGCGCCACCACGAGATCTATCTGGGCGATCCGCGCACCGCCAAGCCCGAAAATCTCAAGACGGTGCTCCGGCACGCGGTTGTTTCGGCCGCGTGAAGGATGCTCCCGATACGAGCGTAGCGCGTCGAGGGTGGTATCTCTGGGCGCTTGCTGCGCCGGCGGCGGTCCTCTTGGTCGGTTTCCTCTGGATGGCTCTGGAGGCGGTGCCGGGTTCTCTTCTCGCCGCCTGGGATGGTCACGTCACTGACGCTCTGGTCGCCGCGCGCACCTTCGGGTGGAACCGCATCTTCTGGTGTTTCAGTCTGCTGGGGAACACGCTGGTCATGGTCGCGCTGGCCTCTTCGGCTGTCATCCTGCTCCTGGCCTGGGGCGCGCGTGCGCGAGCCGTCTTGGTGGCCGGCGCTCTCCTCACCGCGTTTGGAGTGTCGAGCCTGACCAAAGTCCTTGTTCATCGCACCCGTCCCCCGGAGGCCATGGCTCTCATCGGGCAGCCCGGCTCGTTCAGCATGCCCTCGGGACACGCCTTCTTGACCTTGGTCTTTGCGGGGCTTCTGGTCTTCTTTGCTTTTCGGGTGATCAGCGCAAGGCGCCCAGGCGACGCCCGGCGATGGCTACCCCTTCTTATCGTCGCGCTGGTCACGACCGCGGCGGTGGTTCTTGTGGGTCTGTCTCGTGTCTATCTGGGTGTCCACTGGGCCTCCGACGTTCTTGCCGGTTGGTGTCTCGGTGGGGCATGGCTTGCGCTGGTGCTTGGGGTCTTCCTGGCCTGGGAGCAGCGCAGCCGGCCGTTGCGCGATAAGCGGCCTTGGAGAGGGATGGCGACGCGCCTGGCGCTGGCGGTGATGTTGGCGGTCATAACGGGGGCGGTGGTGTTCTTGGCAGCCCGGGCCGACCCGCTGCTCGCCTCGGTCTTGCCGTAGGACGGTAGGGCGTCGGCTCCGCTTACGGTCACTTTATCCCCAACTAGGGTATCCTTACGCCAACAAGGAGTGTTGTGCAGCATACTAACCCCCAGCCTCGTTCCGGGGCTGTCACATATTCTCTGTGGCAAGCTGAGTCTGAACCCAGTCAGGCGGCTGTCGCTTCACCTGACGATAGGCGTTGGGCCATCTGGTGGGTTCGACTGGGCTTGACCGCTGCCGTCGCGGCGATGCTTCCCCTCATTCGCACGGAACTCAGCGACCTGCAGGGCCGGGAGAACATGTTGATGTCGGCCCTGGCCGCGGGCTTCATCGTAGTGCTGTTCCTCACCTGGTCACACGAGGCCATGGGCAAGCTTGACCGGGTCCCCCGGATGCGGATCGTTCGCTCCGCCATGACCTTCGGGGCATCCTGCGTAGCAGTGGGGATGTTCTTGGGAGGCGCGCAGGCTGATGCCATCCATGTCCGCGCCAAAGCCGCCCATCTGCCCAAAGCGCTGTGGCCGTTGGTTCACGGCGAAGAGCGTCCTGCTATCCACCACGATCACATAGGACTGCTGCCCCGTTTCTCGGCCAAGCTGAGTGGGGCCGCGCAGGCTCCGGTGAGCCTGATCTTCCTGGGCAATGGGGCTCAACTGCTCGAGGCTTTCGCGGCGGCACAGTGGCACGTGGCCGATAGGGTGACCCCGAGGACAGCCCTGCGTGCATTCGCCCGAGGGGTGATGAACCGGCCCTACCCATCGGCGCCCGTTCTGCCGAGCTTCCTCGACGGCAAGCTTCACGACGTGGCCTTCCAGAGGACCGATGACGGCGGATCTTCGCGGCGGCGCCATCACGCGCGCTGGTGGCTGACCGACTTTACGGTCGAGGGCAAGCAGGTTTGGGCGGCCACCGCCTCCTTCGACGCGGGAGTGGGGATCTCGCGCATCTTCCCTCTGCCCATCCATCACATCCATCCGGACATCGACGCGGAGCGCGACTACATCGTCCGCTCGGTGGTCGCGGCGGGACGGGTGCAGGTGACCCAAGAAGTGCAGGTCACCGAGCCCATGACCGGCAAGAACGCCGCCGGCGATCGTTTCTTCACACAGGGCACCGCCTTCGTTCTGGCATAGCGCGCTTAAGGCCGCGCCGCGGCCCGGCGGGCCGCTCTACGGCGCCCAGGCTCGAAAGCAGCGCCCGTCCTTGTGACACATCAGTTGCAGCACCTGGCGCCCGGTCATGACCCCCGACGGCAGGCCGCCGCCCGGCGCCACCCACTGGCCGACCATGTAGAAGGAGTCGAGTCCCGGTAAGGTCTTACGCATCTCGCGGGTGAGGTTGGCCGGGGTTGGCAACCAACCCTCGAAGCTGCCCCGCCAGTTGCCGGTGTATCTCTCGAAGGTGGTGGGAGTGGAAACGTCCACGACTTCCACTCGGTCCGCCAGCCCTGGGAAACGGCGATCGAGGGTCTTGACCACGGCGTCGGCGATTGCCTTCTTCTCCGCCTCGTACGCAACACGGTCCTGCGCCAGCTCTTTCCAGTGGTCGTAGTCGACGTCGAACATGCAGGTGATTGTAGTCTTGCCGGCCGGGGCCATCGTGGGGTCGTAGTTGTGGATGTGGTAGGGGAAGCGGCTGATGGTCCGGCCTCCGATCTGCAGGGGCTTCTCCAGCCCGATGCTGGCGCCCATCGCCAGGCGGGGCTCGTCGGCGAAGTCCCGGTCCACTCCGACGCCCACGAAGACCAGCGGGGGGAAAGGGGTGAAGTCTGCGAACCAGCCGCGCACCACGTCGTCGACGTAGCGGCCTTTCAGCATGTCGAAGATGGTCGCATGGCCGTCTGCCGCCGACACCACCACGTCGAACCGTTCCTCGCGGCCGTCGATCAGACGGATGCCCACGGCGCGATCATTCTCGACCAAGATCTCCGAGACTCTGACCCCGTAGTCGATCTTCCCGCCCAGGTCCAGGAAACGTTTCTCCACCGCCCGGGCCAGGGGTAGAGAGCCGCCGATGGGATAGCCCGCCTGCCGCCCGTGGAACCAGACCAGGGTCATGAGCAGGACGAAGGCCGACATCTCCGGGAGCCACACCTGGCCGAAGGCCTCGCGGAGGTGTGGGTTCTGGAACCGCTCCACAAATTGGGCGATGGTGAGGGAGTTCCACCTGCGCATAGGTCCAAGGAAACCGACCATTTTGGGCATCATCCGGAGCTTGGTTCCCAGTCCCATAAGTTCCCGAGGCGGGAGGTCTGAGGGTAGCTCTCTCTTGGCCAGCCGCCGGCCGTCGCCCAGGAACTTCCGCAGGAGCGAAGCGTCCTCGGGGGCGATAGCGACCAGGTGTTCTTCCAAGCGGTCGAGGTCGGTATGGAAGACGACAGTCGGGCCAGCGGGGAACTCGACCCGGGTGAACTCGTCGAGGTCGATGATCTCCAGACCCTGGATCAGGCCGATCTCCTGCCACAACTTGTATAGGCTGGTGCCCGGCCGCGAGCCCGTGAGCCAGTCGATGCAGCAGTCGATGGTGTAGCCGTTGCGGTCCCAAGAGGTGCAGAGGCCGCCTGGCTTGGAGTGCATCTCGTAGATGTGGGCCTGGTAGCCGTTCATCTGCGCGTAGCAGCCTGCCGAGAGGCCGGCGATGCCCGCCCCGATGATGGCCACCGTCTTCGCGTCGCCCGTGGTCTTGCCGGTCCTTACGTCCGCCCCTTCGGCCATGGTAGCCTCCTCGTAGCGAATCCGCGCCGCTTCTGGCCGTCCCTGCGCGTCAGACTTGATTGTAGAGAAGAGCGCAAGGTCCCGCCAGTTCGTCCCAGTTGCTCTAAAATCGAATCCAGGGTCGAGTTCGCGGAGTGAATCGCACCAGATCGGAAGGTGGGCGTGCCATGACAGCGCGGAGATCGAGAAGGGACTACCGACCGGGGGCGAGGCGGGCGAGAACAGTCGTCGGTGCGTTGCTGGTCGCCCTGGTTGTGGTCGGAGCGGCTGTGTTCGGAGCCGGCTGCGGGATCAATACCGGGCCCACTCAGGAGTTGGCGGTCGACGAGCCCCTCGGCTGGGCCGCCGTGACCGACGTGGAAGTGACCATGGGAGCGGGCAAACTGACCGTGAGCCCCGGGGCGACCGGCCTGGTCTCCGGGCTGATCCGCTACAACGTCGAATCGTGGAAGCCGACGGTCGCGCGCTCCGATTCCCGTCTCACTATCAAGCAGGGTGGCTCAGAAGGGCCTGTCGGGCCTCGGGAGCGACATCGTCAACGAGTGGCAGCTGCAACTGGGCAGCGCGCCCATGCGGCTCAAGGTCTCCGCCGGGGCCTACGAGGGCTCCTACGACCTGAGCGGTCTGGTGCTGCAGGGGCTGACCATCAAGGACGGGGCCGCCAAGGTGCAGGTCTCTTCAACTCGCCCAATCCCGGCCAGATGGAGCGTCTGCAGTATGAGACCGGAGCGTCCACGGTGACGCTGACTCGGTCTGGCCAACGCCAACTTCAAGACCATGGACTTCAAAGGAGGAGCCGGGTCGTACACGCTGGACTTCTCGGGGCAGCTGCGCACCGACGCCACCGTGCGCGTCAAGGCCGGCGTGGGGACCGTGCGCATAGTCGTCCCTGCGCAGACCGCCGCCCGGGTGACCGTCGACGGCGCTCTGACCGACGTCTCGGTGGAGGGCTCATGGACCGCCAACGGCAAGACCTACAGCACGCCGGCCGCTGGCAGGAGATCAGCAGGCCAAGGCGCTGACCATCGTGGTCGACATGAGTGTCGGCTCGCTCAAGCGGTCACGCGACGAACCCATCGATGAGCTCCCGCATGGGCGCGTAGGCCGAGATCCGGGGCAGACGAGTTCCCCGACCACGAGGCCTACCCGTTCAACATCGCCCCTCTGCAGGGCCGGCAGGAGCTCAGGTTCGACCGGAGCGTGAGCTTCTTCGTGGGCGAGAACGGGTCGGGCAAGTCGACCCTCATCGAGGCGATCGCCCGGCGCTGCGGGCTGCACATATGGACCGAGTCCAAGCGGCGCGCGGCGCCGCCGGCCCACAGGCCGGCGGGCGGCCGCGCGCCCAGCACGGTCGGCTGAGCGACTACGTCCGCGTCACCCTGGCCGGAGGCCCGGTGCGGGGAGGGATCTTCAGCGCGGAGTCCTTCCGGGAGTGGGCCGAATTCCTCGACGACGTGAGCCAGATCGACCCCGGCCAGGCCAAGTACCACGGGGGGCCGGGTCTGACCAGGAGGTCGCACGGAGAGGGCCTTCTGGCCTACTTCCGCGGTCGCTATCAGATCCCCGGGCTGTACTTCCTGGACGAGCCGGAGTCGGCGCTCTCGCCGGCCAGCCAGGTCGAACTGCTGCGTCTGCTGGCCGAGTACCGCCGCCGCGGCCACGCCCAGTTCATCGTCGCCACTCACTCGCCCATCCTGATGGCGCTGACGGGAGGCGCAGGTCTTCCACTTCGGCGACTCCGCCATCGAGGAGACCCGATACGAGGACACGGCTCACTATCGGCTGTACCGGGACTTCATGGCCGACCCGGGATCGTTTCTCGGGGATAGGGGGGTCGACGACCGGATTCTGACGGCGAAGCGGGCCGGTACCCGGCCCGCTCCGTTCGCCCCCTGCTCCTACGTCGCCGCTCCGTCGCGCATCCGCGCCAAGCGGTCGCCGCGTTACTCGATCGTCAGCGTGACCGTGAAGGTCTTCTCCGGCGCTACGCTCTCCCACGGCCGCGCGTAGACCAGCTTCAGGAGCGCCTCTCCGGCGGCCACGGCCTTGAAGGTGAAGGTGAAGGTGCCCCCCGCGCCGACGACCGCGCCATCAGACGCCTCGGTCGAATACGCCGGTTCGCCGACCTTCTGGACCAGAGCCGCATCCTTCTCGGCAAGGGCCGCGGCCCAAGCGAAGCCGGTGGTCGGGTTACCGGGGATGATCACTTCGATGGTGTCACCGACCTTGACCGTATAGGCCTTGCCGTTGTCGGCTTCTCCCAGCTTGAGTGAGCCCGCGGCCGCCTCGCCGAAGACCCACATCCCGCGGACGTGATCGCGACCAGCGCCACGATCATGAGCAGAACGGTCGCCGCGAGCCCCTGTGTGTACCATGCTCTCCTGTCCATCACCCTACCCCCTATTCTAGCCGAGTCTGACGCCTCTCAGACGCGGTGACTCTTCTGCGCAAGGTTCCGGCAGGGCTGGATCCGCTCAGGTCCTTACGGTGAGATCGATGTGGAAGGTCTTGGTCGGCGCCTCGTCGACTCCCGGCGTGAGGTAGACGAGTGTGATGACCATCTCGCCCTTGTCGACCGCCCGGAAGGTGAAGGTCATCATCCCTCCGGCTCCGACCGCACCGGGGTCGTCCGAAACGAAGGTCGGTTCGCCCACCTGTTCGAGGAGCGAGGCCTCGGGGTCGGGATCGTCCAACTCCCAGGAGTAGCCGGTGCTGGGATTCGCCTCCAGGGCGATGTCATGGTGCCGCCGGCCTTGGATCGCGAAGCTTCCCCCGTTGTCCGCCTGAGTGAGGTGGAGGGATTCGGGGGCGGGGCTTTCTCCCGCCGTGGTGTCGGTCGATCAGGTCGAGCCGTGTCGGCAGGGGTGTCCGGAGCCGCAGCCCGCCAGCGAAGCGAGGGCCAGCGTCAGGACCACGAGAAGAAGGAGCCGAGGAGTAACCATGCCTCGCCCGAACTGTGCACGCCCGACCATGGTGGTGACCTCCAGGTCTAGGTGGCCGGTCCGCCGTCGGTCGGCTCTCCGGCCCGGCCGGGGCTCTAGCGGGCGGCCGCTCGACGGAAGGCCCGGCGCCGCCGCCAGACCATCAAAGCCAGCAGCACGACGATGCCCACCGCGGTGCTGACTATCACCAGCGCCGACATGCCCTGGATCGCCATGGCCACCAGGTTGGTGATCAGCGTGATCCCCCCACAGGATGAGGGTGGTGCGGGTCTGCGACAGGCCGCGGGCGAGCAGTCCGTGATGGAGGTGGTCCTTGCCCGGGGTCGACAGGGGGTTCTGGCGGCGGACACAGGCGGCGGAGGACCACCTGGAGCGTGTCGATCAGCGGCAGCAAGAACGGCACCAAGAGGAACATCACCGTGGGGAAGAGGGCGAAGATGGTGGTGATCTTGAGGTCGCCCAGGATGCTCGAGGCGGCGAGCACGTAGCCGAAGAAATAGGCGCCGCTGTCGCCCATGATGATGCGCGAAGGCGGGAAGTTGTGCCGCAGGAAGCCGAGAGCGGCTCCGGCCAGGGCGGCGAGCAGCAGGGTGGCGGCCGCCTTGGCCTCGAACTGGGCCGATACGGCAAGGAGGCTCATGGCGGTGATGAAGCTGACCCCTCCGGCCAGGCCGTCGACGCCGTCGATCAGGTTGACGGCGTTGGTGATGCCGACGATCCACACGAGGGTGAGCAGCACGGAGATCGTGCTGGCGAAACTGCCGCCAAAGGCCACCTCGATGCGGATGCCCGTGCTCACCAGCAACAGGCCGGCGACCAACTGCACCAAGCATGCGGAAGACCGGGGGCAGTCCGAACTGGTCGTCGATGAAGCCGGCCATGATCAGGAACGACCCGCCCAGCAGGATGGCGAGCACCTGCACCTGCACGTCCTCGATGACGATGCGGCGGAGGAGGGTGGCGATCACCAGGGCCACGATCACCGAGGCGAAGATGGCCAGGCCGCCGGCGTTGGGGAGCGGTTCCTTGTTGAGGCGGCGGGGGTTGGGTTCGTCGGCCCAGCCGACCTCGCAGCGAGAACAGGCGGACGCGGGGCATGAACCACCAGGCGGCCAGGGCCGCGATGATGAAGGTGAGGATGACCGTCACCCAACCCAGCCGGCCGGGCGCCGCGATACCGAGCGCGTTGAGAAAGTCGACTATGGGATCGAGCACGCTGGAGATTGTACCCTCATAAGTCCTTCGCGTCTCACCATCGGACGCATCGTATCATCGGAAAGAGGCGTCGCTGAGCGCGGAGTGTCGGGCAGGCGTACCCGGGTCGCGCGAGGTGCCGTGATTCACAGAGCGGCCGGGTTCGACCGAAGCGTGCGCAAATCCGGCTGGTGCGGTAACGTTCCGCGGGAAACAATCGGCCCGCCGGGCCTCGACAGATGGGAAATCACTCTCAGCATGAAGAACAGCGAAGCGGTCAAGATCGGCGCTCGATCTCTGTGGAACCGGACCAACGGCTGGCCGGTGTGCGTGTCGTTCGAGGTGACGCACTCCTGCGTGGCCGACTGTGTCCACTGCGACAAGGGCGGCATCAAGCCCGAGCCCGACCTGATGAGCCTCGACGACTATCGGCGCTACTCGCAGGAGCTCAAGCCGGGCCTCTGCCAGATGTCCGGCGGCGAGCCGCTCATGCGCGACGACCTGGAGGACATCATCCGGGCGGTCAAGCGCCCCAGCGGGCTGCCCATGGTGGTGTGCGTGAGCAACTTCTGGCTCATGACCGAGGAACGGTATCTTTCTCTCAACAAGGCAGGTGTCTCTCTCTTCTCCATCTCGCTCGACTTCCCCGACGAGCGGCACGACGACTTTCGCCGCATCCCGGGACTGTTCGCCAAGATGAGCGAGCTCATCCCGCACCTGGTGCAGCAAGTACGGCCGGGAGAACATCGTGCTCAACTCGGCGCTCACCCACGCCAACTTCGCCGAGATCCCCGGTCTGGTGGCCAAAGCCGAGGAGTGGGGGACGCAGATCTCCTTCAGCGCCTACAGCTGCCTGCGCACCGGGGATCATGAGCCTGTGCATCAACGCGCCCGACGATCTGGCCCTGCTGCGTCGCCACTTCGACTGGCTCAAGGAGCACAAGCGCCGGTCGGCGAGCATCCTCAACTCCGACTACGTCCTCGACCAGACCTACCGCTTCTTCGCCGAGGGGGGCATGAAAGGCTGCCAGGCGGGACGGCGCTTCCTGGTGGTGCGCCCGGACGGCCTCATCAACGCCTGCTCGATGTTCCCGGACATGCAGTACGGGTCGCGCAAAGAGGCGGTCGAGGGCTTCAAGAGCACGCGCGAGAGCTGCGACCAGTGCTACGTGGCCATCCGGGCCGGCACCGAGCGTTCGCTGGTTAGGCTTCTGCGGGAGAACCTCGGTCTGACCTCCAGCACGCCCGGCTTCACCAAGGCGGGGGAGTAGCGGAGAATCAGGCGGCACCGGAGATCGGGTCTCCGTCGGCTGCGACAGCTTGGCCGCCGTCCCAGCTACCTGTCAGCTAGTGCTTCCGCCGCGTCAGTTTGAGTGCCGACCAGTCGTGGTCGAGCGCGGCGACCTTGACGTCCACCATGCCGCTGGTAAGAGCGATGCGGCGGATGGTGTTCTCGTTCAAGTCCCCCGGCAATCCGCCTCCACCGCGGGCCGATGACTGTTTGATCCACGAGATCCAGAGGCTGCCGCTAGGGGCCAACTTGTCCCGTAGTTGGGTGAATACCCGCGCCAACTCAGCCCGACTGCGCGCGAAGTAGTGTATGTAGTCGAGTTGCTCGTCCAGAGAGGCGATCTCGTCCGCTTCGGCCAACACGGTGTAGCCCTCGGGTAGGGGCAGCAGTAGGTCGGCGGCGTCTTCGGGAGGGGCTATGATGGCGCCGGCTGCTCCGGGGCGCAGCCCCAGCTTCTTATGGAGCGGGTTCTCGGCAACGGCGTCGTGTTCCTCTTCAGGCATGGTGTCTCCGCACGTGGTAAAGGTCCGGCGGTCCGCGAGGACAGCATTTCCAGCCATCTTAGCATCGAGCACCGGGTGTGGACTAAGGTCGCGGACTGCTCTACGCTTAGGCCGTGTGCTTGTCGCCGGTGCCAGCTGTGATGCGCCCCGAGGAGGAAGCTGATGTTCTGCGCCGAGTGTGGTCAGCCCATCGATGAGGGAAAGGCCTTCTGCAAGGCCTGTGGTACCCCCGTCGTTGAGATTCCTGGCTCGATCGCCGAGCAGTCGTCGGCCCTGGCCGCGACCGAGGTCAAGCCGCCAGCGGGTACGGCGACAGATCTGCCGGCCGACTCTCCGACCGGTGCGGTGACCAAGCCGGAAGTCTGGGGACCCCGGTGGGGCCGCTACCGGTCGCGCCCTCCTCCTCCTCCTCCTCCACCCGCCGCACGGTTCACCCCACCGGCGTCTCCGCCGGCGCCGGTGGGCTATGGCGCAGCTTGGCAGCCTCCGCCGCCCCCGGCGCCGCGAAGCCGCACTGGTCTCCTTGTCGGCATCATCGCGGCGGTCGTCGTGGTGCTGGCGGGAGCAGGGGTCGGGGCCTATCTGCTGCTGCGGGGCGACGACACCGCCAAGACCACGACCACCGTGGTCGGGTCGTCGAGCACGACCGTGGCAAGACGACTACCACGGGCGGCCGACCACCAGCGCCCAGACTACGACCACCGTGGCCGGCAGTACCACCACCCAGACCATCCCGCAGTCGACCACCACCACGGGCGCTTCGACCACCAGCACCACCGCGGGGCAGTCTCCGGAGGACTATCTGACGGCTACCGACAATCTGGTGCTGCTGCTCGAGGACGACGACGTGCGGATCCCCGAGCTAGCGACCCAGATCAACAACACGGCTCCTAAGGTCCCACGGTCGGTGTGGGACGAGCTGCAGTCCATGATGGGGCAGCTCGACGCCACCTACACCAGTCTGGGGGAGGTCTTCGTGCCGGCCGGAGTTCGAGGAATCGAACGGCTGGCTGCTGGAAGCGGCCACCGCCATGGGCACCCGCATCTACGCGACCATCCAAGGCATCGAGGCCATGTGGGACGCAAACTCGGTGAGTGCGGGGACGACGTACTTCGATGAGGGTCGCGCCGCCCGGGACGAGTACCGAGCCGCGCTCCAGAAGTTCCACGACACGGTGCCGATCGACTAGGGCTCCAGCGGGCCACTCGGCCGGTCGGGTCCGGCGGCCTTCCCGCAACGCTGCGGCCTTGCATCTCTCTGGCTAATCGTATATCGTAGATAAACGATTAACTACGGAGGGGCCTGATGGGCGACGAACTACAGAGCACGAGTCAAGATACCGGCTGTGACGAAGAACTGGCCAGACTGGCCAAAGCCATCGCCATCCGGCTCGAATTCGCATACTGCGCCTGCTTGCCCAAGACCCGGCTGCAGGTGCAGCGTGCTCTTCCAGGAGATCCCGCTGGCCCAGTCGACGATCTCGCAGCACCTGAAGGTGCTCAAGGAAGCGGGTCTGATCCAGGGCGAGGTGGACCTCCCCCAGATATGCTACTGCACCAAGACCGAAGCGCTGCTTCGCTTGAAGCAGCTGGTGTCGACGCTGTAATCGGTCCTTCCCGGGATTCCACGCATGAGTGGATAGAGAAGGAGTCGCAACCTATGGTTCATGTTCAGGTGTTCGATCCCCCCATGTGTTGCTCCACCGGTATCTGCGGGCCCTCCGTCGACCCGCAGCTCGTGCGCTTCGCCGCCGACCTCGACTGGCTGAAGGGCCAGGGGGTTTCCGTCGAGCGCTTCAATCTGTCGCAGCAACCCGGCGCATTCGCCGGGGACGCCGCCGTGAAGGCGGTTCTCGAGACGAAGGGCGAGGCGGGTTTGCCGCTCGTGAAGGTGGACGGCGAGGTCAAGAGCAGCGGCGTGTACCCGTCGCGCGAGGAGCTTGCCGCCTGGGCCGGCCTCGAAGAGTCTGCTGCGGAGCGGCGCGTCCATGACCATGCTCATCCAGGATCCGACCCGCATCCTCTTCTTCACAGGCAAGGGAGGCGTGGGCAAGACGTCGGCGGCCTGCGCCACCGCGATCGGCCTCGCCGATGCCGGCAAGCAGGTGCTGCTCGTCAGCACCGATCCGGCATCGAACCTCGACGAGGTTCTCGGCGTGGAGCTCACGTCCGAGTCCACGTCCGTGCCCGGCGCGCCCGGCCTTTTCGCGCTGAACATCGACCCCGAGGAGGCGGCGCACGCCTACCGGGAGCGGATCGTCGCTCCCTACCGTGGCGTGCTTCCCGAGGCAGCGGTCGCCAGCATCGAGGAACAGCTGTCCGGCGCCTGTACGATGGAGGTGGCCGCTTTCGACGAGTTCTCCGAGTTGCTCGGTGATCCCGAAGTTACCCGCGGGTTCGACCACGTGATCTTCGACACGGCACCCACGGGGCACACGCTCCGTTTGCTCGAGTTGCCGGCCGCCTGGTCTAGCTTCATCGAGACCAACGTCGGCGGCACGTCCTGCCTTGGCCCGCTCTCGGGGCTGCAGGCCCAGCAGGAGCTGTACGCCGCGGCGAACGCGGCGCTGCGCGACGGGGCGCGGACGACACTCATACTGGTGGCCCGTCCGGATGATCCTTCGCTGACTGAGGCAGAGCGCACGCGGAGCGAGCTCGTCCCAGCTCGGCATCGGGAATGTGCGGCTGATTCTCAACGGCCTTTTCCGGGCCGGCGACACGAACGACGGTATCGCCGTCGCCATGGAAGCCCGCGGACGCGCCTCGCTCGAGCGCATGCCCGAGGGTCTCCGGGCGCTGCCCCGCGTCGACATCCCCCTGCTGCCGTTCGGGCTTCTCGGCATCGAGGCTCTTCGCAAGATGGGCGCGAAGGAGGTCGACCAGGTGGCGGCTGAGCCGGCGGGCCGGAGCGTTCTTCACGGCGACAGCTCTGGAGCTGCTCGTCGACCAGATCGCTGCGCGCGGGAGGGGCGTGGTCATGACGATGGGCAAGGGCGGTGTCGGCAAGACGACCGTGGCGGCGCGCATCGCCACCCAGCTCGCGCGCTCGGGCTACCAGGTGACGCTGACGACCACAGACCCGGCCGCCCATGTCGAGCAGGCGGTCCGCGAGCAACTTCCCAACCTGCGGGTGACGCGCATCGACCCCGCCCTGGAGATACGTCGGTACACTGAGGAGGTCCTGGCCACGGCGGGCCAAGGACTCGACGCCCAGGGCCGGGCGCTGCTCGAGGAGGACCTGCGCTCGCCGTGCACCGAGGAGATCGCGGTCTTCCGCGCCTTCGCCGACACCGTGGCGGAGGGTGAAGAGCAGTTCGTCGTCATCGACACGGCGCCGACCGGCCACACGCTGCTCTTGCTCGACGCCGCCGAAGCCTACCACCGCGAGGTACTTCGCAAGCCCAGCGGCAGCTCCCAGGCGGTGCAGCGCCTTCTTGCCCCGGCTGCGGGATCCGTCTTTCACTCACGTCCTGCTCGTCACGCTCCCTGAGGCCACACCGATCCACGAGGCGATGCAGCTGGAGCGTGATCTCGCCCGCGCCGACATCAAACCGTTCGCCTGGATCGTCAACCAGAGTCTGACGCCTCTCGAGGTTACGGATCCCTTGCTTCGATCCCGCCGAGCTCAGGAGACTAAGCATCTGATGGAGATTGCGCGCCACGCTGTGCGCACCGTGTTGGAGCCGTGGACGGATGAGCAGAGCCAAATCGAATCTCGCGGCGTGCGAGTCACACTGCCGGTGGGCGGAGGTGTCGGGCGTGAAGCGTCTCTCCTTTCTCGACCGCTTCTTGACCCTGTGGATCTTCCTGGCCATGGGTATCGGGGTGGCGGCGGGGTACGTCTGGCCGCAGATCGGCAAGGCCATCCAGAGCGCGTCCATCGGCACCACCTCTATTCCCATCGCCATCGGTCTTATCGTCATGATGTACCCGCCGCTGGCCAAGGTCCACTATGAGGAACTAGGCGATGTCTTCAGGAACTGGAGGATCCTGGGGCTTTCGCTGGTGCAGAACTGGATCATCGGTCCCATCCTCATGTTCTTCCTGGCCATCCTGCTCTTGTCCGACAAGCCGGCACTCATGCAAGGCGTGATCATGATCGGTCTGGCCCGCTGCATCGCCATGGTCATCGTCTGGAACGAGCTGGCCAAGGGCGACAGCGAGTATGCCGCCGGGCTGGTGGCCTTCAACTCGGTGTTCCAGGTGCTGTTCTACTCCGTGTACGCCTACGTGTTCATCACCGTGTTGCCGCACGCGCTTCGGCATGCAGGGCGCAGCGGTGGACGTGAGCATCGGGGAGATCGCCAAGAGCGTGGGCATCTACCTGGGCATCCCCTTCGTCGCCGGCATCCTCACCCGCTTCACGCTGCTCCGCTTCAAGACCAAGGACTGGTATCACGAGAAGTTCATCCCCCGTATCAGCCCCATCACCCTGATCGCCTTGCTGTTCACGATCCTGGTCATGTTCTCGCTCAAAGGGAAGATAATCGTGCAGCTGCCGCTGGACGTGGTTCGGGTGGCCATTCCGCTGCTCATCTACTTCGTCATCATGTTCTTCGTCAGCTTCTACATGGGCAAGAGGGTGGGCGCGGACTACCGCAAGAGCACCACCCTTGCCTTCACGGCGGCCTCCAACAACTTCGAGCTGGCGATCGCCGTGGCGGTGGCCGTTTTTGGCCTGAGCTCGGCCCAGGCCTTTGCCGCGGTCATCGGGCCGCTGGTGGAGGTGCCGGTCATGATCGGCCTGGTGAACGTGGCCCTCTACTTCCAGCGGCGGTATTGGCCGGCCGAGGCGGCCGGAGCGGCTCCGAGGTGGGCGCGTCACAGCGGCGCAGGATCTTGGCTGCCCCACCATGGTCGACCAGCACGTCGTCACCCGGCAGCGCGGAGCGGAGTCCGACGAGTCCGGGGGAGTCTGACCGTTGAGCTCGACTCGTCACGACTTTCATGACCAGAGAGGAGTACGAGCGGGGGAGGCTGATGCTGGACACGCTGGGACTGCCCTATGAGGTCGTGTCCCCCGATCCCGGGTTCGCCTTGGTGGGGGTGCCCGCGCTCATGGTCGAGGGGGAGTCCAGGCGCGACGCTCAGCCGGCCGGCCGGGGACTTCTTCTGCGCCGGGTGGGTGGAGTATCGCGAGGCACTGATCGGACGTGCCCCGGTCCGAGCCCGAGACGTTTGACGAAGGGGTGTTCGGACGCGCCGCGGTCGCGGTGCTCGCGCCCTGCGTGGCCGACCGGGCGAAGATCAGGATCATCGCTCAGCTCAGTGGTGACGTCGGTCCGGTGCTGCCCTACCTGAATGCCGAGATGGATCGCGCCTCGTTCAGTCCGCAGGCGTCCGTGCTCACCTTCATGGACGGCTACCGCCTGGTAGCAGTCCATCCGCGGCGCATCACCGTCGCCAAGGCGGATGACATCGTGGACGCGTGGCGCACCCTCGAGTCGATTCGCCGTCGAGTGGAGGATGCGTGGGCGCGGCGGGCGGAGATCGAGCCGTCGTTCGAGACGCGGGAGCGACCGCCCGCGCTCGAGATCTTCAAGCGGTTGCCAAGGACCAACTGTGGGAGCTGTCACGAACCGACCTGCCTCGCCTTCGCGGTCAAAGTCTGGAGCGGCGAGGCCACGGTGACCGACTGCAGCCCGGTTTTCGGGCCCGAGGGAACCTATGCTGGATTGCGGGGCGCCCTGGAAGAGGTGTGCGCCGGATTGGGGGTTTGACTCGATGGGGAATGACACAAAACGACGCGTTCTCTTCTTGTGCACCGGGAACTCGGCCCGAAGCCAGATGGCGGAGGCGTTCGTGCGGCACTACGCCGGCGACGTTCTGGAACCACACAGTGCCGGCCTCGATCCGCGCGGCGTGAACCCGCTCACCGTGCGGGTCATGCAAGAGGTGGGCATCGATATCACCTCGTCAGGAATCGAAGTCGGTCACGCAGTATCTCGGCAAGATGCACTTCGCCTACGCCATTACCGTGTGCGCGCAGAGTCGAAGAGCAGTGTCCGCGCCTGTTCCCCATGGTGGAGGACATCCAATGCTGGCCCTTCGAGGATCCCGCGGCCGTCACCGGAAGCGACGAGGAGAAGCTGGCCAAGTTCAGAGAAGTCCGCGACCAGATCGACGTGCGGGTGAAGGCCTGGATCGAGGAAATGGCGTCCGCGAGGGACGAGCGATGAAAGAACTTGATCAAGAGGTCGTGCGCGAAGCGGTCCGCTCGCGCTACGCGGGGTATAGCCGAGGCGGCAGGGGGAACGCTTCGTGCTGCTGTGGACCGATGGACCGGGTCGTCGCCGACGAGATCCGAGACTTCGAGTAGGCTCGGCTACAGCGAGGAGGAGCTGGCTTCGGTGCCGGAGGGGGCGAATCTGGGGCTGGGTTGCGGCAATCCCCAGGCTATCGCCGCGCTCAGGACGGGCGAGGTGGTTCTCGACCTGGGGGCCGGCGCCGGCTTCGACTGCTTCCTGGCCGCGCGCGCGGTGGGCCCGGCGGGCGCGGTCATCGGGGTGGACATGACCCCGGAGATGGTCGGCCAAGGCGCGCGAGAACGCGCGCAAGGCCGGCTACGGAAACGTCGAGTTTCGTCTGGGCGAGATCGAGCACCTGCCCGTGGCCGACGCGTCGGTGGACGTGATCATCTCCAACTGCGTGATCAACCTGTCGCCGGACAAGCCGGCCGTCTTTCGCGAGGCCTTTCGGGTGCTGAAGCCCGGCGGGCGGATCGCGGTGAGCGACGTGGTGGCGACGGCTGCCCTGCCGGACGAGTGGTTGGACAACATGCGCCTTCTGTCGGCCTGCATCTCGGGGGCGGCCACGGTGGACGAACTCGAGGCTATGCTGGCGGCAGCCGGCTTTGTCGAGATCGATATCAGGCCGATGGAGGAGAGCCGGGAGTTCATCCGCGACTGGGAGCCGGGGACGCGGCTGGAAGATTACGTATTGTCCGCCAGCATAAAGGCCGTGAGGCCGTGACGCTCATCATCGTTGCTCCAGCTGCGTTTCACGATTCTTCCGCAACGATGATGAGCGTCACGGCCGTTGGTTGGCCGCACGACGACGATGGCTGTTAAGGTCTCGTAGTTCAGGGGGACGTACGCATGGCTACGATCGCGGTGATATCCGACATCCACGGGAACAGCCTGGCGCTCCGGGCGGTGCTCGCTGACATCCGGGTTCGCGGGATCGGCGCGACGTACTGTCTGGGGGATCTTGTCGGCTACGGTCCCGATCCCAACGGGGTGATCGATCTCATCCGCAGTGCGGATATCCCTACGATCATGGGGAACTATGATGACGGCATAGGGTGGGAGCGAGGAGACTGCGGCTGCTTCTACGCTACGGCGGAAGCCAAGCGTCTGGGGGCGGCCTCGTATGATTTCACGGTCCGGGAGGTGACGGACGATCGCAAGGCCTTCCTGCGCGGTCTAACTGGTGAACTGCACCTGACGCTGGGCGGGGCGCGCCTTCACCTCGTCCACGGCAGCCCCCGCAAGATCAACGAGTACCTTCTGCGTGACCGTGACGAGCGGACGTTTGCGCGACTCGCCCAGACGGAGACCGACGACGTCCTCATCTTTGGTCACACTCACGTCCCGTGGCATCGAACCATCGGCGGCGTGCTCTTCGTCAATGTGGGCTCCGTGGGCCGCCCCAAGGACGGCGACCCGCGGGCCATGTACACAGTGCTGCGATCCGGGGCCGGTGAGTCGGTGGAGGTTGAGACGGTCAGGGTCGTCTACGACGTGGAAGCCACCGCCCAGGCTATCGTAGCTGTCGGTCTGCCCGTGGAACTTGCAGAGGCCGTGCAGAAGGGAGCATAGCGGCGTCCCCTGAGGGCCGGCGGGACCTCCACGGGAGCGGGGCGCCGACTCAGATGGAGAGCCGCGGCAACCGGCGCGAATCGAGCCGGCGCAAACGGAGCGAATTGCCCACCACCAGGAGGCTGCTGGCCGCCATGGCCCCGGCGGCGATGATGGGACTGATGAGCCCGGCAGCCGCGAGAGGCACGGCGACCAGGTTGTAGGCGAACGCCCAGCCGAGATTCTCGCGGATATTTCGCCGGGTATGGGCCGAAAGTTGGAGGAACCACGGCACCAGTCTGAGATCGCTCCGGGTGAGGATCACATCGGCCGTTTCACCGGCCAGGTCGGTCCCTTCCGCCATTGCGATAGCCAGGTCCGACTGCGCCAGAGCGGGCGCGTCATTCACCCCGTCCCCGACCATCGCCACGACTCCGTCTTCCAGCTGCCAACGTCGGATCTGCGCGGCCTTCTCAGCGGGGTCCAGGCCGCCGGCGTAGTCGTCAACGCCGACTTCCCCGGCTATCGAGCGGACCGTACGAGGATCGTCGCCCGACAGCATGGCCGCCTTCACTCCCATCCCGGCGAGATCTCTGAGAGCCTGCCCGGCCGACGGGTTCGGCTCGTCCCGGAGAACGATCAATCCGACCACGGTCTTGTCCCGGCCGACCCAGGCCAGGGTACTGCCCCTCTGCGCATAGTGATGGGCTGCCTCGGCTCCACGGGCATCGCCGCCGCCCGTCGACTGAGGATCGAGGCCGAGATACGCAGATGAACCCACCATCACCCGCTGGCCTCCGAGTCCGGTCACTCGCGCATCGGCGCCCTGGCCCCGCCGGACGTGAAAGTCCACCGCTGCGGGGATGCTGCCCGGGCAGGCTGCCACGATCGCGCGCGCTATCGGGTGCTCCGAGAACTGCTCGACCGCGGCGGCGGCGCACAGCAGGTCGATCTCGGCCCGGCCGGTGCCGCCGCGTCCCCAGTCTCCGTCATCAAGAGCCACGACCTTTTCAACCGACATGCGCCCCCGAGTGATAGTGCCGGTCTTGTCGAAGACCGTCCTCCTGACAGTGGCAGCCAGCTCCAGAGCCACAGGGTTCCGCACCACCATCCCCGCCCGGGCGGCCATGCCGAGGGTGACGGTGAGCGCGAGTGGGGTGGCCAGCCCCAGCGCACACGGGCAGGCGACTACCAGCACCGCGACTGCAGCCACCACTGAGCCGGACGCAGGCTGGCCGAGAATCAGTCTAACAACCAGAGAAAGCGCCGCTACTCCCAGGATTCCGAAGGTGAAGTAGGCCGACGCCTTGTCGGCCAATCGTTGGATGGGTGGTTTCGCGGCCAGAGTCTCCTCCATGAGGCGGGAGATCTGGGATAGTCTGCTTCCGGATGCCGGCTCCACGACCCGCGCGACCAGGGAACCGTCGACCAGCAGAGTTCCCGCATTCAGGGTGTCGTCGATGGCCTTGTCTATCGGCACCGACTCTCCGGTGAGCAAAGACTCGTCCACGGCCGCCGACCCCTCCAGCACGACGGCATCCGCGGGAACGCGCTCTCCCTGTTTGACAAGGATCTCGGTCCCTCTGCCGAGAGCGGCGGCATCAGTCTTGACCCAGGCTTCCCCCTCCCGTATCCAGGCGGCGTCTGGCTGCAGGGTGAGGAGCGCGTTGATGTCGCGGCGGGCCCTGCTTCCCCCGATGGATTCCAGGTAGCGTCCGACCATGACGAAGGTGGTGATCATTCCCACGGAGTCGAAGTAGGCGGCGCCCGAACCGGTAAGGGTGACGTAGACGCTATAGCCGAAGGCCGACACGGTCCCCAGGGTCACCAGCGTGTCCATGGTGGCGGTGCGGGCCAGCAGGGCCCGCCAAGCCCCGCGTAGGAAGGAGAAACCGCCGACCAGAAGCACGGGTACGGTCAGTCCCATCGCCAGGTACTCAAGGTCTCGCACTCCTGAGCTGGAGTAGTCTCCCGACGAATAGCTGGGGTAGAGCTGGGCCAGATAGATCATCATGACCTGCATCCCGAAGGCCGCAGCGACGATGAGCTGAAGGAGGAGACTTTCTTGCCGCTTTTCGACGGCAGACTCCCTGCGATCGGAGAGCAGCCGAGCGCGGTAGCCCAAGCCCTCGAGCTTTGCGAGCAGCTTCTTGGGATCGGCTCGGGCAGGGTCGTAGCTGACGCGGCCTCGTTCGGAGGCGAAGCTGATGTCGACGCTGCGTACTCCTTGCTGGTGCCGGAGCAGTCCTTCTGCCGCCGTGGCACATCCGGCGCACCACATGCCCTTGAGGGAGAAGTAGGCCGTTTCGCCCGAGCTGAGCAGGGCGCCGGCCAACGGACGGCGCGCTGCGGTCTTGCCGAGGATCTGGTCGAGGAGTCCGCTCTCCTGCGCCAGCTCGTACACCCGAGCACATCCTTCGCAGCAGAAGCGCATTTCCTCGCCGCCGAGATGCCGCGTAACCGGCGGGAGTGCGCGGAGCCCGCAGAGTGCGCAGGCGGCCGGCCGGCCGCCCCCCGGCGCGGCGGGTAGGTCTCGTCGGCCGTGCCGGCCCCCGCAGGACGCGGCCGGCCTACCATAGCATCAGCCCTCCGAGGTGGACCGAGGGAGCGACCCCCAGCGTGGCCAGACCACGAAGACACAGCTGGATGCCGATCAGCACCACCACCACGCCGGCCGCGCGCAGGAGCCACTGTCGCCGCCTGGGGTTGAACGCCCCTGCCCCAGCCTGGACGAGCGCCAGTGCTGGAAACGTCGCCACCCCGAAGACCGCCATGAACAAGGCTCCGGTTGCCGCTCTACCGGTGGTCGCCGCCACGAGCAGTGCGCCGTACACCAGGCCGCAGGGAAGCAGGCCGTTGAGGGCCCCAAGCAAGACGGCGCCGGACAGTCCGGGCCGCCTGAGCGCCCATCCTGCCGTCCTGCCCCACCACCGGCCTGCGCGCTCTCGGGCGATACCGGGCAGGAGACCAGCATATCCCAGGCCCATCCCTAACACTGCCACTCCCAAGACGATCCCCACCACGGCACCCAGGGCGGTCACCCGGCCGGCCAGTCCCAATAGCGATCCGGCGGCCCCCACGACAGCTCCCAACGCCCCATAGACCACGATCCGGGCCCCGTGATAGGCGAGAGTGGGCCCCACCAGAAAGCGCGGAATGGCTCGAACCGCGGCGGGCTGGACTGCGGACCGGACCGCGGGCGCGCACGCGGAGGCCCCCGGTCCCTGCGCCGCCCCTTCCTGCCCCGCTGCCACCGTGGCCCCTGCCGGCAGTTCCCGAGCTGCGCGCTGCTCCCGCAGTCGGATCCCCGCGAGCGCTACCAACGGTCCGCACATGCCCAGGCAATGCCCCAATCCGCCCAGAAGACCGGCCAGGAAGAGGGCTCCGAGAGTGCCCCCCATTGTCGTTAGCGAGCCCGGCCCCTCATCGCGTCTTCATCGAGAACCGGAACCCGCCGCTCGTTCCGTCTTTCTGGAGTACCTCGATGTGGGCCTCCCAGTCGCCGGCCATTGTGAACATGACCGGAGTCGTGTAGAGGCCCGGACTCTGCTCGACGGCCTGGGGACGATTGGGGGGCATGGCCATGGCCGGCATGGTCATGTCGCAGCTCACCTGTGCGCCGATGACGGGCCGGCCCTGCGCGTCCGCGATCGAGATCGAGAACTCCGCCTGACGCATGGGGAGCGGAGGATACGGGCTCACGCGAAGGGTGACGGTGAGATCTCCGATCGTTTGAGCCGGAAAGGTTCTTTGGTCGCCCTCGCCGCTCTTGCCGGAGGCGCATCCCCAAGAACCGGCGAAAGCCGTAATCAGAAGCACCAGAAAGACTAGGATCGGAATGATCGGGGGGATCGGTAGAATCGTCGGACCGGGGTGGGCCGGTCTAAGGGGCCGCCGGAGGAGCAAGTCAGTCGACCTCGCGGAATGTACGCGTCTCCAACATCTCCGGGCGCAGATCGGCGAACTCACGCAGGATCTTGTCTTCGGCCGAGGCCGACTTTCGGTGGTTCTCGAGATCCTCCCAGTGGTCCCATACGCTCTCCACCACCACCCGAATATGCCCGGGAACGTCCAGCGAGTAGATCGCGCGAGCTGTTGTGTAGCCAGGTTCCGCGGGCAGAAGGACCCGCAAGAACCCGAGCACCCGTTCCAGCGAGGACCCGACCTCGAGCTCGGTCTGCCGCTCCGGAGAGATGTTGAAACTCACCTGGTAGACGTAGGCCACTGTCTTCTCCTTCTGTGCCGTCCGCCGCCGTGCTCGGCGGGGTCCACGCAACGTCTCACGACCCCCACGGGGTGGCGCCGAAGGGTGCCGATGACAGGGCTCACGGCGTCCACTGCAGGATCAAGTACACGAGCCAGACGATCAGCACTCCCGGCAAAGCGATCAACACCACCCACGGGAGCCCGCCTCCGGCCTCCTCGATCTCCTTGTTGAAGCTATCGATGTACCCATCGGGCCGCACGTCCTCGTGATGGCCGTCCTCATCCGCTTCCCGGTGGCCTTGGCTTCCGGGTAGGATACGCGAGCGCTGAGGAAGCGCGAAGGCAAGCGCGAAGATGAGAAGCACCACTGCGCCCCCGATTATGCCGATGATCTCTGGTCCCATACGCAGCGCGTTCTGCGTCATGACCCACCCCTCTTCTTCCCGGGCCAGGGCTCCGGCTCCTTTTCATCCAACATCCGGTACTTCGGCTCCTCGATGTTGCGGAACTGTCCCTTTCTCCAGCCCCAGACCAAGAAGGCGATCCCGACGAAGGCCATGAAGATCATCCACGCCACCAGAACCCAGACTCCCAGAGACATCACGGCACCGCCTGCGGGGCGGCGGGACTCGCGGGAGCGGCCGGGAGCAGTTGCTGCGTGTACATCACGACGTTCCAGACGTCGGAGTCGGAGAGGAAACGGCCAAACGGTGGCATCACGCTTTCGGGCACGCCATCCCACACTCGCCAGAAGAGGTAGTTGAGCGACACGCCCGCGGGGAGGGGCGCCGGTCCTCCGCTGGGGCTTTTGGCGCTGCCGTCGCCGTCGCCTTGGCCACTGAAGCCGTGGCAGGTGGCGCAGTAGGTCTCGTAGACGTCGGCGCCTCTGGCCAGAGAGATATCATGCCCCTCGGCCTTCCAGTTGTCTGGACTCAAGGTGGAGAAGTCGGTGGCCACGTCACCGTTCCCGGCGACACTGGCGTTCACGGGATTGCCCAGGCGGAACGACTCCACGATGTACTTGATGGCGTCCCAGCGCTGATCCATGGGGAGGAACTCGCCCCAACTTGGCATCGCGGTACCCTTGATGCCAAAGGTGACCCGAGCCAGGGCCATGCCCTCATCGCCCTCTACCAGCGGCGTTCCCGCGTCCTCTTGTAGATTGCGGGGCTTCGGATTGAGATACGTGCCGTCCCAGCCCCGGCCGTCTCCAGCCAGTCCGTGGCACTGGGCGCAATTGTTCAAGTAGACGATCTGGCCGCGGGCGTAGGATGCGGTGCTGGGGATCGTCTGGGCCTTGAAGATATCGGGGAAGTCGAAATCCTGGCCGTCAGGAAGTAACTGGGGCGGCGCCTCGGTCTGTGTGAACACGGAGCGTATGTAATGCACCAGGGCCCAGCGGTCGTCTTCGGAGTACTGGGATTTCCACACCGGCATGGCGCTCCAGGGCAGGCCCTCACTGATGCGCCAGAAGTAGTCGGCGTCGGAGTACAGAGGCTTGGCCAAGGTCCCGTAGAGCGACGTGTCGCTGAAGTCCGGGGGCGACGGCTGCAGGCCGTCGCCGTAGGGCCCGTCGCCTTTCGCGGAGTCGCCGTGGCACACCAGGCACTCGCGGGTGAAGATTCTGCTTGCCCCGGTCGAGGCGTCTCCAGAGTCAGCGGCACAGGGTTGACCAGGTCGGCATATGGCGCGGGGAGGTCGCCCTCATTCGGATCGCGCATCACCGGCTTGGCGAAGGTCTCCTTGATGTAGGCGATCACCTTCCAGCGTTGGTCTTCGGTGAGCTGCAGCCGCCAGGTGGGCATCACCGTACCCGGCAGTCCCTCGGACACGTGCCAGAAGAACTGATCGTCGGGCATGGAACGGAAGGGCTCCTGCTTGTAGTCGGCCGGAGTCACGGACAGAGTGCCCGCGTATGTACCCAAACCGTTCCCTGAGCAGCCGTGGCAGGTCTGGCACCGCTGGATGTAGATCTCCTTGCCCTCCTGGAGGCCAGAGGCCGTCCAGTCGGGCCATCCGTGCGGCGTGTCGCCCCCGGGGAGGGCGGTGGGGAACTCTAGGGGACTCACTTTCCCCGCGTACGGAGCCGGTGGCGTGATCATGCGGCTCTGGGCCACCCGGTCGCCCAGGGCGAAGAGGTAGGCGGCGATGGCTTTGAGCTGGTCATCGGCGAGGAAGTCGAACTTGGGCATGATCGAGTTCGGCGAGAAGATCGCGCGGGTTCTTCAAGTGGGCGATCTCCCAGGCCTCTCCGCGCTTGCGGCCCACGTAGGACAGGTCGGGACCGGTGCGCTCGGAACCGAGGATCATCGGATTGTCAAACACGTAGTTGCCGCCCTCTGAAACGGCGCCCATGGCCGTGTCTTCCAGCCTCACGTACTGCGTGTGACAGTAGTTGCATCCGTTGCTGTAGAACAGCTTGCGTCCCTGAACCTCAAGCCCCGCGTACTCTTGGGCGTTCAGCGTCTGGGGAGGGTTCCACACGATCTTGGGGACGAACACCACCACCGAAACCACGGCGAAGAAGACGATCAGCCCTCCGATGATGATCAGTCTGAAAGTCATCCTCATGGCGTGCTCACCCTTGATCCTCGACCGCGAGTGCGGCGGACGACGGGACCGTGACTGGGGCGGAGTCGGCGCTCTCGGTCCGCGGCGCCGCTCCGGAGGCCGTCTTCAGCGGTTTGGGATGCTGCACGGGCTTGCGCTTCGCGACGGTGGCGAACATGTTGTAGCCGAAGAGCAAGAAGCTGATGACCAGGAGCGCCCCTCCGCCGGCCCGCATGGCCATGTAGGACCGGAGGCTAGGCAGAACGCAATACACCGGTAGCCCCCCTGCACCCACGACGAGCCCTGCACCAATCCGGTAAGCAAGAAGCCGAGGAAGAAGAAGAGGAACCCCACCATGTACAGGCTGTACTGGACGTTGGCCATGATGGCGGCTGTAAATCTTGCAGTCGTAGATGCGTGGGATCACGTAGTACATCCCCCCCATGATCACCGAAGAGGAGAAGAACAGCAGGGCCAAGTGGGCGTGACCGGGTACGTACTGCGTGAAGTGGGTCAGCAGGTTGACGCTGCGCAAGGCCTCGTGCGAGCCCTGGAACGACACAAGGATGTACGCCAGCCAGCCCGTGATCATGAACCGCAGTGGGATGCTGCTGAAGAAGCGGTTCCAGTTGCCCCTCATGGTAAGGAAGATGTTCGCCAAGAAGGCGATGACGGGCAGCACCATGCCGATGCTGTCGGCCACCGCGACGGTCTTCAGCCAGTAGGGGATCGGCGCCCAGAGCAGGTGATGCGCCCCGACTCCGGTGTAGAAGAAGATGATCCCCCAGAACGCAATGAGCGACAGGAAGTGGCTGTAGAGCGGGAGTGCGCGTCTCCCTTGGGACAACGTAGTAGACCACGGCCAGCAGACCGGTGGTGAACCACAGGCCGAGGACGTTGTGACCGTAGAACCAGTTGAAGATGGAGTCGTTGACGCCGGTAAGAGCGCCCGTGGGCGGCGCCCACATGACGTTGCCGATGAAGTAGAGCAGCGGCATCCAGATGACCGTGCCGGTGATCTACCAGAGCGAGACGTACATCTTGCGCTCGACACGGTGGTGGATAGTCATGAGTAGGTTCGCGGCGTCGAGTAGCAGCACGACCATGACGGCCAGGTCCACCGCCCACACCATCTCCGCATACTCGCGACTCTGGGTGTGAGCGGTCAGTATTCCGACGATGCCGACCAGGACGGCGCCGTTCCACAGGACCATGGTGAGGTTGCCGAGCCTCTCGCTCCAGAGCCGGCGGCCGGTCAGCCGGGGAACGATGTAGAGCATCAGGCCCATCATCGCCGCCCGACAGCCAGGCGAACATCACGGTGTTAGTGTGGCCTGGCGAAGGCGTCCGAAGACCAGCGGGACCAAAGCCGTGCACCAGTCGGGGAAGACGAATTCGATGGCGAGGACGATGCCCATGAGACCGCCGACGACCAGCCAGGCCGGCCGCCGTCACCATGAAGTTGGCAGCCCGCGCTGTTTTCCCTGCTGAACAGGCCCACCCCCGTAGCAAGCAGCGAGAACAAGACTCCGCATCAGTCAGAGCGGCGCGCGAAACCGGCGCGCCTTCTGCCGCGCGACGCCCGGGGCGCGGCCAGACCCATTCTTCTACGCGATGTAACCGCAGTCAAGCCCCGGCGATCCCCACCGCCGGCTCGCGGCGACCGACCCACGGCCTCGCCGGGGGGCCAACAGCTAGCGACGGGTGGGTCGATGGTGGTTTTGAAGAATCGCACCGCGCAGCTGGAGAAACCACCACCGTCTCGCCGGGTCCGGCATGATAGGATTCCGGACTTGGTTGTAGTTATTTTCACGCACGGGCGTTCCAGCGCTGCAACGTAGTTCCCTGGCAACACTCTGCGACACTGGAGGAGACAGTATGGAAGGGTTGGATCAAGGGGTCAATCCGATGTTCATGGATCCCGATCGGACAAGGCGCGCGAGTTCTTCCGCAAGAAGCCGCGGGCCATGGTCGACAAGCGGATGACCGAGAAGGAAGCGGGTAGCCAAGTTCGTTCCCGATGGCTGTTACCTCGCGATCGGCGGCTTCGGGGCCGACCGCATTCCCAACGCCATCGTCCACGAGATCGTCAGGCAACGGCGCAAGAATCTGGGCTTTCTTGGCCACACGTCTACCCACGATTTCCAGGTGCTCTGCGCCGGCAAGGTCTTCAACCGGCTTGATTCCGCCTATGTCGTAGGGCTGGAGGCCGCGGACTATCCCCCAACGCTCGGCGCTACATGGAGTCCGGAGAGGTCCAGGTGACCGAATGGAGCAACTACGCGCTGGCCGCCCGATTGAAGGCTGCCGCCGAGGGCGTCTCCTTCGGGCTCATCCGCTCCATGCTCGGGACCGACACCTTCAAGATGTCCGCCGCCAAGGTCATCGAGTGCCCCTTCACCGGCAAGAAGTTCGCGGCC
>CAWEJM010000033.1:0-90252 GCA_963809395.1 uncultured Actinomycetes bacterium
CGCTCACGCTGAGATCAGCGATCACGCCGGTGTCGGTGCGCCTGGCGGTAAGAAGGCCGTCTGACCAGCTCACGAAGTGGTAGCCGGCTATGGGCACGGCCGTCACTGCGGTGCCGCTTCCACCGGAGGCGACCGTCTGCGGCGTGGTGCCGTTGATGGAGCCGTTTGAGTCGGCGGTGTAGGTTAGGGTGTAGGTTATCGTGGCGTTGATCTCGAAGGTAGCCACCAGGGTGTGGTTGGACGTGACGCTGGCGATGGCGTACTTGTCAACTACGATGCTGGCGGTGACGTCAATGCCGTTGTCGGTCAGACTAACGAGGTGGTAGCCGGATTCCGCGGCGATGGTGAAGTCGCCGCTGGCGGCACCAGAGTTCACGGTCGCCGAGGGCGGCGTGATCGAGCCGTGGCCACCTGGCGCCGAGGCGCTGACGGTATAGGTGTTGATAGCGATGCTGAGCGTGCCGGTGGTGGAGCCTTCGTAGTTGACATCGTTGATGGTGGCGGTGACGGCGTAGTCACCGGCGGCGGTGGGACTAGTGACCGGGAGGCCGCCCTGGCTGTAGGTGATATCCACGATCAGGCCGGCCGGCGTGGTGGTGGCCGAGGCGAAGTGGGCCGAGCCGTCGTAGGTGGCCGTGAGGTCGCCCAAGGTGACGGTGGCCGCGGTCTTGCCGATGGCGATGAGCACGCTGCCGGACTGGTCATTGTAGTTGGTGCCGCCGGCGAAGCTCCAGTCGGCGGTGCCGCCGGGCACGTCGGTGAAGCTGGCGCCCAGAGCAAGCGAGCTGCTCAGGTCGACAGCCCCCACCCCAGTGGCGGTGCCAGTGGCGCTGTGAGCCGAGCCGTCGTAGGGACCGGTCCAGCCGGTGACCGAGACGGTGGCGTCGGCTTTGGCGATGCTGAGCGTGCCGGTGGTGGAGCCTTCGTAGTTGACATCGTTGATGGTGGCGGTGACGGCGTAGTCACCGGCGGCGGTGGGACTAGTGACCGGGAGGCCGCCCTGGCTGTAGGTGATATCCACGATCAGGCCGGCCGGCGTGGTGGTGGCCGAGGCGAAGTGGGCCGAGCCGTCGTAGGTGGCCGTGAGGTCGCCCAAGGTGACGGTGGCCGCGGTCTTGCCGATGGCGATGAGCACGCTGCCGGACTGGTCATTGTAGTTGGTGCCGCCGGCGAAGCTCCAGTCGGCGGTGCCGCCGGGCACGTCGGTGAAGCTGGCGCCCAGAGCAAGCGAGCTGCTCAGGTCGACAGCCCCCACCCCAGTGGCGGTGCCAGTGGCGCTGTGAGCCGAGCCGTCGTAGGGACCGGTCCAGCCGGTGACCGAGACGGTGGCGTCGGCTTTGGCGATGCTGAGCGTGCCGGTGGTGGAGCCTTCGTAGTTGACATCGTTGATGGTGGCGGTGACGGCGTAGTCACCGGCGGCGGTGGGACTAGTGACCGGGAGGCCGCCCTGGCTGTAGGTGATATCCACGATCAGGCCGGCCGGCGTGGTGGTGGCCGAGGCGAAGTGGGCCGAGCCGTCGTAGGTGGCCGTGAGGTCGCCCAAGGTGACGGTGGCCGCGGTCTTGCCGATGGCGATGAGCACGCTGCCGGACTGGTCATTGTAGTTGGTGCCGCCGGCGAAGCTCCAGTCGGCGGTGCCGCCGGGCACGTCGGTGAAGCTGGCGCCCAGAGCAAGCGAGCTGCTCAGGTCGACAGCCCCCACCCCAGTGGCGGTGCCAGTGGCGCTGTGAGCCGAGCCGTCGTAGGGACCGGTCCAGCCGGTGACCGAGACGGTGGCGTCGGCTTTGGCGATGCTGAGCGTGCCGGTGGTGGAGCCTTCGTAGTTGACATCGTTGATGGTGGCGGTGACGGCGTAGTCACCGGCGGCGGTGGGACTAGTGACCGGGAGGCCGCCCTGGCTGTAGGTGATATCCACGATCAGGCCGGCCGGCGTGGTGGTGGCCGAGGCGAAGTGGGCCGAGCCGTCGTAGGTGGCCGTGAGGTCGCCCAAGGTGACGGTGGCCGCGGTCTTGCCGATGGCGATGAGCACGCTGCCGGACTGGTCATTGTAGTTGGTGCCGCCGGCGAAGCTCCAGTCGGCGGTGCCGCCGGGCACGTCGGTGAAGCTGGCGCCCAGAGCAAGCGAGCTGCTCAGGTCGACAGCCCCCACCCCAGTGGCGGTGCCAGTGGCGCTGTGAGCCGAGCCGTCGTAGGGACCGGTCCAGCCGGTGACCGAGACGGTGGCGTCGGCTTTGGCGATGCTGAGCGTGCCGGTGGTGGAGCCTTCGTAGTTGACATCGTTGATGGTGGCGGTGACGGCGTAGTCACCGGCGGCGGTGGGACTAGTGACCGGGAGGCCGCCCTGGCTGTAGGTGATATCCACGATCAGGCCGGCCGGCGTGGTGGTGGCCGAGGCGAAGTGGGCCGAGCCGTCGTAGGTGGCCGTGAGGTCGCCCAAGGTGACGGTGGCCGCGGTCTTGCGTAGTTAGCCGTCTGTCGGGACGAAGTCCACGTGCAGGGTCTGGCGGGCCGGCGTTAAGGACGGTGCCGGCGATCGGCGTGTAGGTGAGATGCCGGCGACGTCAGCGTGGCGTCCAGCTGGTAGCGCCCAGGGCGGTGCCGTAGGTGATGGCCGGGTTGGCCCAGGTGATGACCGGGGTGGTGATGGTGGGAAGGGCCACATACGTGTAGTCGTCGGCCGCAGTGTTGGCCGTCGTGCCTCCCGTTGCGATGACCTGCACCTGTACGGTGCCCGCGGCATGGAGTGGGGCCACAGCTGTGATCGAAGTGGCGCTGTTGACCACGTAGCTGGTGGCGTTGGAACCGCCGAACTGGACGGCCGAAGCTCCGCTCACTCCCACGAAGTTAGTGCCGGTGATGACGACAGAAGTCCCACCGCTTGCAGGCCCGGAGATGGGATTAAGGCCGGTGATGGTGGGAAGGGCCACATACGTGTAGTCGTCGGCCGCAGTGTTGGCCGTTCGTGCTTCCCGTTGCGATGACCTGCACCTGTACGGTGCCCGCGGCATGGAGTGGGGCCACAGCTGTGATCGAAGTGGCGCTGTTGACGACGTAGCTGGTGGCGTTGGAACCGCCGAACTGGACGGCCGAAGCTCCGCTCACTCCCACGAAGTTAGTGCCGGTGATGACGACAGAAGTCCCACCGCTTGCAGGCCCGGAGATCGGATAAGGCCGGTGATGGTGGGAAGGGCCACATACGTGTAGTCGTCGGCCGCAGTGTTGGCCGTCGTGCCTCCCGTTGCGATGACCTGCACCTGTACGGTGCCCGCGGCATGGAGTGGGGCCACAGCTGTGATCGAAGTGGCGCTGTTGACGACGTAGCTGGTGGCGTTGGAACCGCCGAACTGGACGGCCGAAGCTCCGCTCACTCCCACGAAGTTAGTGCCGGTGATGACGCAGAAGTCCCACCGCTTGCAGGCCCGGAGATGGGATTAAGGCCGGTGATGGTGGGAGCGGGCACGGTGTAGAAGACAACCACATAAAAATCGTTAAGGGAGGCAATACTTCCCCCCCCCACTATTGGCATCGAATTGTACTCGGAAGTTTGACGAGGTCAAATACGACGTTGACCAGGTTACTCCCCACGAATCTGAACTGCTTCCCGACGTATAGTCGGCAGCAGAACCTGTCAAATTTACGGTTTTAGTATTCGAGTTATGCCATGTGCCGGAATTGTACTGCAATGTTATATCTAGATCTCTACCAGATGTTGAACCTCTGGAATGAACCTCGATTCCTGTAATCGAAGCACCGGTCGGAAAAGTGGAAAACGAGAATGTTCCATAAGCGGCATAGTCACTTGAGTTATCAAAAGTTGCAGATGTGCCGAGGTTTGTATCAAACGCGTACTGTGAATTAGTGACACTGCTGCTCGCTGCGGTCGCCGTAGCCTTCACGCTACCGGTATCCGCCGCCATAACGGACGCCGACAGCGCCACGACCAGTACCAGTAGCACTATGAGCAGAACAGCAGGTAAGACCACCTTCCCGCGATTCCGCTTGATCCACTGGGTACCGTTTACCGGTTCCCACTCCCGATGTCCCCCGCGCTTTCATAGCCTTCCCCTTTAGTCGCCGACCCTTTTTGAGCAGTCTTGTTTATAGCCCTACGCCCCTCTAAGCACGTGCGCTAACCGCGCGCCCCCTTCGTCCAGGGCGATTCCCGCCCCGACGGCTCCGTCCACGTCCTCAACGCGGATGACACTCCCCTTCAGGCTGAGCTGTACGGGAAGGGAGCGGTTGTGATCGGGCAGAGTCACCACGAGCCCCAGACGGTCACCGGCGGCGAGGCGCCGGTCGGTGACCAAGTAGAGACCGACAGGGAGATATCCCGGTCGTCCCGGGCGTCCCTGTCGGTCTCGATCGGCAAAGAGACGAGGAATCGCTCAGCCGATCGTCGCTCGGATTGGAAGTGACTTTTGCACACAATGGAATGACCTTACGCAGAAACGAAAAAGGTCGCAATTGAACGCAAGATGGAAATGTCTATATCGCCGGGATATAGAAAATCGCCCAGAAACGGGCAGAACGGGGAGGATCAGCCGAATGAAGCCCGAGCGGGGGAGACCGCCCCAGAGGTCCGAGAGAGGGTCCCTCTACCCCTCTACGAGGCGTAGGCCTAGGTGACGAGGCCCCTCGTCGAGAGGCGATGCCCGCCCCCACTCCCCCGGTCCACGTCCTCGACCCGGACGACGCTCCCTTTCAGCTTGAGCCGGAAGGGAGAGAGTGGTCGCGATCGGGCACGGTCAGGAGGAGCTGCAGACGGTCACCGGCAGCGAGTCGCTGATCGGTGACCAGATAGAGTCCCGACACGGAGACGTCCCGGGTGATCCCCGGCCCCCTGTCGGTCTCGACCGGCAGAGAGACGAGGAATCGCTCGGCCGATCGACGTTCGGAATGGAAGGTACTTGTCTGCATAGTAGAAGGAGTCTATCGCAGACGCGAATGGTCCACAATTGAGCGCAAGGTAGAATGTCTATATCGCCAAGGTATAGAAAGTCGCGCAGCAGTGGACGATCGGAGCGCGAGGGGAAAGCCCTCGCGGGGGGCGGAGCAGACGAACGAAATCAGCCGGCTAGGTCAGACCAGTCCGTTCTCGTGGGCGAACCGGGTCAGGCCCGCTCGTCCCTGGACGCCCAGCTTCTGGTAGGCACTTGTGCAGATGGGCCTTGACCGTCCCCTCGGTGAGCGAGAGGCTTCTTGGCGATGTCGGCGTTGCACAGGCCCTGCGCGCAGAGTCTCACCACCTGCATCTCGCGGTCGCTGAGCCTGCCGGCCACGCGCTGCGCCCCGGCTTCCCGGCGCAGGAGATGCTCCATCGCACGGCTGAAGGACCGCTTCTCGACCCACACGTCGCCGGCCGCGACTTTCTCCACGCACTGAAGCACCAGGCTGGGCGCCATGTCCTTGAGGACGATTCCGGCCACGCCCAGCGCGCAGGCAGTCCAGGGCCTCGCGCTCGTCGAGGTGGCGGTCAGAATCACCACTCGGGTGGGAATGTCCTCTTCCTTGCAGCGCCCGGGCCACGGCGATGCCGTCCATTCCCGGCATGTGGAGGTCGAGGAGGAGGATATCCGGGCGCGATCGCCTGACTGCCGCCAGCGCCTCCTCCCCACTCGAGCAACGGGCCAGGACCTGATAGCCATTGTCTGCGCGCGAACAGGCTCTCCAAGCCGTCCAGGATGAGCGGATGGTCGTCTGCCAGCACTAGTCGAACGGTCACGATCCCACCTAACAATCTTCCGCTCGCACAAACAAAAAAGCAGCCAGGCGCCGATAATCCCCGGCGACCCAGCCGCCCAATTTGAAGCATCCCTTGGGCCGATGGTTTTGCGTCCCCGCCTTACGACGGGTTTGCCTTTTCGTGGATTACAGCCCGGCAGTGAAAATTCGCTGCGCCCGGACCTGCCCTGCTCCCTCTGCGGGGCAGCTACATCCCCACGTACTTGGCGTAGAGGGCTTTGGCCACCTTCTCGTCCCGGGTGCCCCGCACGATGGTCCGGCCGTCGTAGAAGACGACCAACTCCTGCTCCCCCACCGGGAAGCGCACCATGTGCTCGCTGCCTTCCACCGGGCCGAGGGCGCTCAGCCGCTCCTTGATCTGGGCGAGCGGCATGCCCACGGCGGCGGCGTTCCAGATCTGGACGGCGTTCTGGCCACACAGGCTGGTGACCCGGGTCCGCGGCCTGCCCTGGAGGAATTCGTAGGTCCCCTGACAGGCCGGGCATTCGACCGCCGGCGAAATCGGCGAGGGGCAACGATTCGAACGAACGCTGCCACACGTCCAGCACCACGAGGTCCCGGCTCACCGCCGGGCGATCCCGATCAGGAGCTTGAGCGCCTCGGCCGCCTCCAGAGACCCGATGATCCAGGGGACGGCGTTCACCACCCCGGCCGTGTCGCAGGTCAGCGTCCCGCCGGCGGGGGGCGAGCTGACCATACAGCGGAAACAGGGGCGTTCGCCGGCAGGAAGGTGGCGGTCATGCCGGATGAGCCGACGGCTCCTCCGTACACCCAGGGGATCCGCAGCTTGAGGGCCACGTCGTTGATCGAGAAAGCGGGTCTCGAAGTTGTCGAGCCCGTCGACGATGACGTCGGCGCCCTCCACCAGCTTCTCGGCGTTGGTGCGGCTGAAGTCGGCGACGATACCCTCTACCTCAACGGCAGAGTTGGCCTCCCGGAGGTGGCGCTCGGCCGCCACCGCCTTGGGCAGGCCCTCCTCGATGTCGCGCTCGGTGTAGAGCAGTTGGCGCTGCAGGTTGTGATACTCGATGAAGTCGCGGTCGATCACGCGCACGCGCCCCACACCCGCGCGCACCAGCGCGCTGGAGATGACGGTGCCGAGGGCCCCGCAGCCGACCACCACGGCGAAGCCGGCGCCCAGCCGTTGCTGCCCTTCCGGTCCGATGCCCGGGAAGATGGTCTGGCGGGAGTACCTGTCTTGGGGCTGGTCCTGGAGATGCGTGTCCCGTTCTTCCATGTGCCTAGAATCCCACTTCCGGGCCAAGCGCTCAAGGGCGGGGCGTCAGCCCCGCGCGCCCAAGTATCTCTCGTCGAACAGTTCGTTGGAGAGGTACCGTTCCCCGGCGTCCGGCAGGATGACGACGATGGTCTTGCCCTCGAACTCGTCGAGTTGAGCCAGACGCACGGCAACGGCGGTGGCGGCCCCGCAGGAGATGCCGCACAAGATGCCTTCCTCCCGGGCCAGACGCCGGGCCATCTCCATGGCCTCCTCGTTCTCCACCAGTTCGACCCGGTCCACGAGGGAGAGGTCGAGCGTGTCGGGGATGAAGCCCGCGCCGATCCCCTGGATCTTGTGCGGGCCCGGTCTTGATCTCCTGACCGGCCAGCTTCTGCGTGATGACCGGGCTCTCCGCCGGCTCGACGGCCACGGAGAAGATCGGCTTGCCTCTTGTCTTCTTGATGTAGCGCGGACACCCCGGTGATGGTGCCGCCGGTGCCGACGCCGGCGACGAGCACGTCGATGTCACCCGTCGGTGTCGTCCCAGATCTCCGGCCCGGTGGTCTTCTCGTGGATGGCCGGGTTGGCCGGATTCTTGAACTGCTGCGGCATGAAGTAGCGCTCGGGATCGGCGGCCACCATCGCCTCCGCCGCGGCAATGCGCCCCTTCCATGCCCTCCGGCCCGGAGTGAGGATCAGATTCGCTCCGAAGACCGCCAGCACCTTGCGCCGTTCGATGCTCATGGTCTCAGGCATGGTCAGCGTCAGTTTGTAGCCGCGGGCCGCGCACACGTAGGCCAGCGCGATACCGGTGTTGCCGCTGGTAGGCTCGACGATCTCGGTATGCCGGGCTTGAGGAGGCCCCGCTTCTCCGCGTCCCAGATCATCGCCGCGCCGATGCGGCACTTCACCGAGTAGGCCGGGTTGCGCCCCTCGATCTTGCCCAGGAGACGGGCCTTGCTCTTCCCCCCTACCCGGTTGAGGCGTACCAGCGGCGTCCCCCCTATCGACAGCGAGTTGTCAGCGAACACTCTAGCCATTGTCGGCTCCTCCTTGGGGCGCCCCCGACCCTGGCGCCCGCTCTGGGGTCGCTTCCTGAGAGACAGCGAGCGCCTGGTCGAGGTCGGCGATGATGTCCTTGACGTCCTCGAGGCCCACCGAGACCCGCACGAGATCGGGCGTGACCCCCGCCTTCAACTGCTCTTCGGGCGTGAGCTGCTGATGGGTGGTGCTGGCCGGGTGGATCACCAGGGTCTTGGCGTCGAGGATGTTGGCCAGGTGCGAGGCCAGCTTCACCGAGTTGATGAACTTCTTGCCGGCTTCCAGGCCGCCCTTGATCCCGAAGCCCAGGATCGCTCCCGGCCCCAGCGGCAGGTAGCGCTGGGCCCGCTCGTAGTCGGGATGTGCAGGGCAGACCGGCGTAGTCGACCCACGCTCACCGCCGGATGCTCGATGAGATGCGTCGCCACCTGCCACGGCGTTGGCGCATGTGGGCGCGGGCCCGCAGAGGCAGCGTCTCCAGGCCCTGGAGGAACAGCCAGGAGTTGAACGGCGAGATGACGGCCCCCAGGTCGCGCAGCAGGCCCGTCCGGATCTTGAGGACGAACGCCAGCCCGGAGCCGACGGCCTTCTCGTGGTTGCCGAACGCATCCCAGAAATTCACGCCGTGGTAGGCGGGATCCGGCTCGGTGATCTCCGGGAACTTGCCGGACGCCTTCCAGTCGAAGTCACCCTTCTCGACGATCGCGCCGCCGATGGAGGTGCCGTGGCCGCCGATCATCTTGGTCAGCGAATACACGGCGATGTCGGCCCCGTAGTCGAAGGGGTTGAACAGCGGCGGCGGGGTCACGGTGTTGTCGATGATGAAGGGGAGCTTGTGCCGGTGGGCAATCTCGGCGATGGCCGAGAAGTCGTCCACGTTGCCTTTGGGGTTGCCGATGGACTCGGTGTAGAGCAGCCGGGTGTTCTCGTCGATGGCCTTCTCGAAGTTGGCCGGGTCGCTCGAGTCCACGAAGCGGGCCTCGATCCCGAAGCGCTTCAGCGGGTAGCTGAACAGGGTGTAGGTGCCCGCCGTAGAGCTTGTCGCCGGTGACGAAGTTCTGCCCGCTCGCGGTGATGGCCGCGATGGCGTAGAAGATGGCTGCCTGGCCGGAGGCCACCGCGACGGCGCCCGTCGCGCCGTGGATGGCGGCCAGCCGCTTCTCCAGCACGTCCGTGGTGGGGTTCATGAGCCGGGTGTAGATGTTGCCGAACGCCCGTAAGGCGAAGAGGTCGGCCGCGTGGTCGGTGTCGCGGAACACGTAGCTGGTGGTCTGATAGATCGGCACCGCCCGGGAAAGCGTCTCCTCATCGGGCGTGTGCCCGGCGTGGAGGGCCAGGGTGTCTATGCCGTATGTATTTACGTCCTGTATTGCCATATCACATACCTTTCTCGTTGGCGTCACGCATCTGGGTGCCGATTGGAGCTCCGTCCTGGCGGAGCGCCCGCATTCGGCTGCGGGAGACGCCGCAAAACTGACGGCGCCGGCCCCACGAGGGGCCGCCGACGGCGGGGCAACTGGGCGCTGGGCCGGCGGCGGGGTCGAAGGCGGCCGGGCTATATCGCGTAGTTGAATGCTTCGGAGTCATGAGCAGCTAGTTCCTCTTCCACGAGATCCTTGAACGTCGTCCCGTCATATACGTCCATCATGGCCTGGTACGCCTTCTCCCACAGGGGGGCCAGCAGGCACCCCGGGCGCGGCACACCCTGGTCCGCGGCACCGCCGTCAGCGCATTCGATGACGGGCACGGGGCCCTGGACGACGCGCATCACCTCACCTACCGTGAGCTCCCGGGACGGCTTCCCCACCAGGTAGCCTCCCTCCTTGCCCCGCACCGATTCGACTATCCCCGCCTGCCGCAACTCGCCGAGGATGTTCTCGAGGAATCGCACGGGGATGGCCTGAGCCGAGGAGATCTTGGCCGCTTTGATAGGTCCGGAGCCTTCCCTCTTCGCCAGCTCGAAGACCGCCCGCACCGCGTACTGAGATTTCTGGGAAAGTGCCACACGCCCACCTTTAACTACATCAGTATGATAGGGATAGTAGACTAATGGGGACGCGTTGTCAAGGACCCTACTCCAACTAAGGTCCCATAGGCCGCCACAGGTGCGCCGGATACCTTGAGGTACGGGGACGGAAGCCGCGTCAGATATCTCCCGGCGAGGCGAACAACTACCGTTATGGTAACTAAATGCTATACACAAACCATGTGCCTTCGCTGCTTATCAAAGATATTCCACCCGAGCTTCACCAGCGCCTGCGCGATGCGGCTCGGCGCGATCACCGCTCCATGAACGGCCAAGCGATAGCGATTCTGGAAGCTGCCCTTGACCCCGGACAGCCGGTGGAACCTCGGATTCCACCGCCGATCAAGGCGACTTTCCCGCTCCGCCCCGACTGGCTGGAGCAGGCTTTGGCAGAGGAACGCAAATAGCCCGATGCTGGTCGTCGACGCCAACGTCGTCGCCTATTTCTTGGTTGAAGGCGAAAGGACAGACCAGGCCCGGGCGCTTCGCGCGGTGGATCGCGACTGGCAGGCGCCGTCTCTCATCTTCTATGAGATCGCGAGCGTTCTCGCCCAATTGGCAAAGCAGGGCGGGATCTCTCTGGAAGCGGCCCGATCCGCCTTCGCGACCGCGCTGACCCTGGTCACCCCCGTCGGGAGTCAGGTCGCCGGCGGTCGCGCGCTGGCCATCGCGGTGGGGCTGGACGTGAGCGCATACGACGGCTGTTATTTGGCCACAGCCGAACTGCTCGGCGCGCCGCTGGCTACAGAAGATGCCCGTCTCCTGCGGCTCGCGCCCGAGATAGCGCGCACGCCGGCTGCCATAGCAGCCTCCTTGATCGGGCTTGGCTCAGAGTCGGTCGAGTAGGGCGGACAGCTCCCCCAAGTCGTTAAGCACGTAGTCGGGGAGCGGCGGACGTTCGACCCGCGGTGAACTTTCGGGCCCTCCCACCCGCGCCTCGGCACGGGCGCGTTCGAGGTCGGCTGGGCTCGTGACTCCGGTGAGCACCAGCGCCGTGACCATGCCGGCGGCGCGGCCCATGGCGATATCGGTGCTCAGCTTGTCCCCCACAAAAAGGGTCTGGGACGCAGATATCCCCGTGACCGCGGCCAATGCCTCAGCCAAGGCCAGGCCTGGCTTGCCCATGAGAATGGGCTCCGTCTGAGCCGCCGTGGCCACCGCCGCCACGATCGCCCCCGCTCCCGGCACCAAGCCATCAGGCGTGGGAAACGTGGAGTCCCGGTTGGTCGCCACGAAGAGCGCCCCCTGCATCACCGCACGCTGAGCAGCGGCGAGAGAAGGGAAATCGAAGGCGTGATCCATGCCCACCACTACCGCGGCCGGCTGGGGCCGCGTCGGCTGGGGTCGCGCCAATCCGCCCCGAACTGCCTCCCCCACGTGAAACGGCTCGAGGCCCGCTTCGGCCAACTCGCGGATCAGTCCTGCCTCCCCGACCACCAGCACGGGCGCCCCAGCGCCCAAGCGGGCCCGCAGCCAGCGGCCGGTCACGAACCCCGAAGTGAGCACGCGCTCGGCCCCGGCCGGCACTCCCATGCCTGCCAGGCGCTCCGACACGGTCTCCCGGTGGGCTGTGGAGTTGTTGCTGACGTAGCGGAGATCGAGGCCCCGCCGGAGCACGCCCTCCAACGCTTCGCCGGCTCCGGGCAGGACGACGCCGCCGCGGTATACGACCCCGTCCAGGTCGAGAGCCACCAGCCGGATCTCGGTTGCTCTTGTCGCACTGGTGCGGCCCCCGAGGCCTTCCATCTTCACACCAGCCCCAGCCGGTGCACCGCGCGGCCCAGCCCGGTGAAGTCCAGATCGATGGCCGCCGACGGACAGACCTCGTGGCAGCAGTAGCAGCGGATGCAGAGGGCGTCGTCGACGTTGGCGACGCCGGCCTCCTTGTCCAGGCTTATCGCCTTTCCCGGACACGCCCGCTCGCACGCCCCGCACAGCGTGCAGCGGCCCACCTTGGGCCGCGGCCTGGGACTGAAGCCGCCCCGCAGGATCGGCCTGGCCAGACGCTCCACGGCGCCGACCGGGCCGTCGCCCCTCTCCCGCGCGTTGGGCGCGGGCAAGAGAAAGTCCTTCACCAGCAGTTCGGCCACGGGCACGCCCACCGTATCGACGTCGGCGGCGCGCCCACTCCAGAGATTCCTCTCACGGGCGGCCGCGAGAACGGGGACCGCAGTCGTGTCGATCCGCGCGATGCGACAGCAGGCCACGTCCATCGCCACGGTATCGGTGCCCGCGAGGAGGAAGCCGAGGAGCCGCGGTTTGCCGCCGGTGCCGGGCCCCTTGCCCTCCAGACCCAGGATGGCGTCGACGATGCTGAGCCGAGGGCGCACGTACCCGACCACGTCGAGCAGCATCTCGGCAAAACGCGACGGGTCTTGGAACTTGCCGTGAAAAGCGACTTTGTTGAGCCCTGGAATCACGCCGAAGAGGTTCTTGGTCGCCCCGGTGAAGACCATGAACGTGTGGGTCTTGAACTTGGCCAGGTTGATGACCCCGTCGGCCTCCCGGATAGGGTCCATCACCTCCAGCCGGCGCACCAGGCGCGCGTCGGGGAGCGAGACCGCCTGCCAGCCCATGTCGAGATTGAGTGCGAAGCCGTGGCGGTCGGCCGCGTCACGCAGGCCGGTCTTGCGATAGACGCGCTCGAGGAGCGACTTCACGTGCAGGATGCCGGAACCTGGACTCTCCACCACGAGCGGGTGGGCTCCGGCTTCGCGTACCTCCACCGCCACCGCGGCCACCACCGCCGGATGCGTGGTGATGGCTTGCTCCGGAGAGACGCCCAAGAGGAGATTGACCTTGAGGGCGATGCGCTCGCCCGGACGCACGAACGCCGCCATGCCTCCAAGCGGGGCGAGCACCCGGCGAAGGGCGGCCTGCACGGCTTCGAACTCGTAGTCCGCGCAACGGGCCGCCACCACCGGCGCTGCGCTCCGGGCCGACCTCTATCCGTGGCGTGGGCGCTTCTTCCATCAGTCCTCCTGTCGCGTGGTGTCGCGGGGCCCCGAGGGAGCCGTGGCCCTCCGGTTCGACCCTGCGGCCGGCGGCCGGCTGCTATTCTATCCCGAAGGAAGGCAGGCCCGCGCCGACCGGGGCCACTCCCTCGCCAGCCCGAACAGGAGGTCCACGTCCATGGCAGCCATGACCTTCACCAGCACGCTCCTGGAGAAGATCCCGCGCAGTAGCGACACCAGCAGCTACCGCTTCTCCCGGCCGCCGCGAGTATCAGTTCAAGGCCGGGCAGTGGTTCACCGTCACCATTCCCTCGCCCGGACGGGCCGCTCGACCACCATTTCAGCCACGCCGACTCCCCCACCGAGCCGTTCATCGAGCTGACCACTCGGCTGACCGGCTCGGACTTCAAGAAGACCCTCGACTGCACTCCCCTTGGGGACCGAGGTGGAGATCCAGGGTCCCTACGGACGCTTCCTCTTCGGCTACGAGACGCCCAAGATGGCCTTCCTCACGGGAGGCATAGGGGTCACCCCAGTGCGCAGCATGCTCCGGTATCTGGCCGACACGGGCGGCGCCGGTAGGATAGCGGGACAAGAACTTGTCGTGTTCTACGGGAGCATGACCGAGGACGGCATCGTCTACAAGAGCGAATTCGACGAGTTGGAGCGGACTATCGCCGACCTGCGGGTGGTGCACGTGATCACCAATCCCACTGAGAGGTGGAAGGGCTATGGCGGGCTTCATCACCGCGGATATCATCCGGGCCGAGCTGGGCGATCCCGGGGAATTGGGTCTACTACATAGTGGGGCCGCCGCCCATGATCACGGCGATGGACAAGGTGATGGGACAGTTGGAGATCCCCAAGGCGCAGATCGTGGTCGAGAGCTTCGCCGGCTATACGTCGTAGGCCGCATGACCCTCCCCAGACGGTCGGGGACGGCCGTATTCGCAGGCGGCGGTTGGCTGCAAGAGCAGCGCGACGGCGACGGCAGCCGCGGGGGCGGGGGCGAGGCGCTCGGCGGCGCGCGCATCGACGAGGTGTTGATCCTCTCCGACCCCAGCCGAGTGCTGATCGCGCGGACCGCCGACGAGGTGCCGGCGCTCCTGGACGAGATCGGGGCGGAGCAGGCGCAGGGTCGCCACGTTGCCGGCTACGTCGCCTACGAGGCCGGAGCCGCCTTCGGGCTGACCGTCAAGACCCCGGACTCCCTTGCCACTTGCCTGGATGGCGGCGTACCCACAGGCATCCGCGCGGCGACTCTCCGAGACGAATGGGACCACCTGCTCGGCACCGTGGACACGTCCCGGGTGGCGCGGATGGTCGCGGCGACCGAGCCGAGGCTGAGCGTGTCTCGCCCGGAGTTCGTGCGGCGCCATCGACCGCATCAGGGAGCTGATAGCGGCCGGCGACACCTACCAGGTCAACTACACGGTGCGCGCCCGCTTCGACCTCGACATCGACCCCCTCGACTACTTCCTGGCCCTCGTCGTGCGGCAGCCGGTCCCCTACGCCGCCTTCCTCGACCTCGGCGAGACCCAGATCCTCAGCCTCTCCCCTGAGCTGTTCCTGAGACGGCAAGGCACGTCGGTCGAGAGCATGCCGATGAAGGGGACTCGGCCCCGGGGCGACAACCCCGCGCACGACGCGGCCCTCGCCCGCGAACTGATCTGTTCGGAGAAGGACCGAGCCGAGAACCTGATGATCGTGGACATGGTGCGGAACGATCTGGGCAGAGTCAGCCGCGCGGGCAGCATCTACGTGCCGGCCCTCTTCGCCGTCGAGCCATATCGCACCGTCTGGCAGATGGCGAGCACCGTCACCGGGAAAGTGCGCCGGGACGCCGCTCCTGGTCAGATCATCGCGGCTACCTTCCCCGGCGCGTCCATCACCGGCGCACCCAAGCATCACACCATGGAGATCATCGCCCAACTCGAGACCGAACCGCGCGGCGTCTACACCGGCACGGTGGGGCTGTTCCTTCCCGGCGGCGATTTCACCTCCAATCTGGCCATACGCACGCTGGTGCACGAGCGTGGGCGCTTCCGTTTGGGCGTGGGAGCGGGCATCGTGTGGGATTCCGATCCCGAGGAGGAATACCGGGAGACGCTGACCAAGGCCTCATTCGCTCTGCCCTCGGCCGGGAGCCCGTGGGAGCCGGCGCCGGTCCCGGAGCGGGTCCGGGCCGCCTCTATCGGCCTGTTCGAGACCATACTGCTTGAGGCGGGCTCGGGCGCCGAGGTCGGGGGCGGCTCCGGCCCCGCGGCTCCGCCCGCCGCCAAGGGCCGAGGCGGGGCAACGACAGAGCAGGGCGTCATCTCCCGCTACCGCGATCTATCCCAACACCTAGCCCGGATGGAGGCGTCGGCCGACCGTCTGGGGCTCGCCTTCGACCGGGCCGCCGCAAAATCCGTGCTGGCGGAACTTGCCTCGGCCACCGACAATCCGGCGGTCGTCCGGCTGGAACTCGGCGCCGACGGAGAACTCCACTCCAGCGGTCGCGCGGCGCCGGAGAAGCCGTCGGCCCCCATCGCCCTCATGGTCTCTCCGTTTCGCACAGACCCCCGGGACCCGCTCCTCGCTCACAAGACCACAGCCCGGCATCTTTATGACCGCGAGCGCGAGCGGGCGCTGGCCTGCGGCCGTCAAGAGGCGCTCTTTCTCAACCACCTGGGGCACGTCACGGAAGGGGCGATCACGAACGTCTTCGCCCGCTATGGCGATTCCTGGGTCACTCCGCCACTGGAGGACGGGCTGCTTCCCGGCATCTGGCGGTCGGGCTTCCTCAGCGAGACCCGGGCGACGGAGCGCTCTCTCACTCTCGCCGAGCTGCTTCTCGCCGACGAGATCGTCGTCGGCAACTCGGTGCGCGGGGCGATCCGCGTGGACACGGTGGACGTCGATTCGCTGGTGGGTCTGGTCTGAGGATGGACCGGTCTCCCCGCCGCCGCCACAAGCGAGATGTGGAGCGCTTCGACCACTGGGCTTCCACCTACGACCGGAGTTGGACGCAGCGCATCTTCTTCGGACCGGTCCACCGAGGGGTCGCGCGCGTGGCCGCCGCGCTCGCCCCCGAACCGGCGCGCATCCTCGACGTCGGCTGCGGCACCGGCGCCCTCCTCCGGGCTGTCGCCCGGCAAGTCCCGGAGGCCGAACTGGTGGGCGTGGATGCCTCGGCGGAGATGATCCGGATGGCCGGCGCCTCGAATCCATGCCCCGAGAGGCTCCGCTTCGTCCGGGCGCGCGGCTGAGGCACTCCCTTTCGCCGACGAGCGTTTCGACCTGATCCTCTCCACCATCTCGTTCCACCACTGGGCGGACCAGAATCGGGGGCTCAGTGAGGTGGCCAGGGCGCTCGCCCCCGACGGCGCGTTCGTGCTCGCCGACCACTTCGCCATCCCGTCGCAGCGGGTCTTCTCCGCCACCCGCGAGCGCAGGCAGCGCTTCCACACCCCGGCCGAGATCGACACCATGCTGGCCAGAAGCCGGGTTCCCACACACGCAGTGGCACGATCTCTACAAGATCGGCCCGCTCCTCATCGTCGCCGGCGTGGTGGCGCACAAGCCCCTTGGCTGACGAGACTTGAGGCGCGGCCCGCGCTCGGACGCCGTCGCTCGTGACGCCCCTGGCCCGCTAGAGGCGGGCTGGAGACGGACTACGCCACTCCAGCCGCGCGGAGACCGGCGGCGATCAGTACCAGCACGAACACCCCCAGGGCGAACCGGTACCAGACGAAGGGCCGAAGGGAGTGAGTGCGCACGTAGCGGAGCAGGAACCAGGCAGCCACAAACCCGCTGATCGCGGCCGTCACGGTACCGATCAAAAAAGGCTCGCCCGTGCCTGCCGGTAAGCCACCCCCCGCGGCCACTTTCAGCCCCTTGTATACCGCGCTCCCTCCGATTATCGGGATGGTGAGCAGGAACGAATAGCGTACCGCCGCCTCCCGGCCTATCCGCAGACCACGGAGCGCGCTCAGCGTCACGCCCGAGCGGGACACCCCGGGGGCCAGCGCCAAGGCCTGGGCCACGCCCACGAAAAGCGCGTGATACCAGCGCAGCGAGTCAAGGTTTTTGGTGCGGGCGAAGAGAGAGTCGACCGCCCACATGATGGCGCCAAAGGCAATCAACAAGATGGCAATGAGCAGGGGCCGGCCCAGTTGCTCCTCGATGAAGCTCTCGAAGGCCACTCCCACCAGCCCGGCGGGGATGGTGCTGACCAGCAGGAGCCAGGCCAGCTTCTCGTCGGCCGTGCTGATCTTGCGCCGCCATAGGCTGCCGAAGAAGGCCTTGAGCACTTTCCACACGTCCCGGCGCATGAGCACCAGTACGGCGATGAACGTCCCCAGGTGCAAGGCGACGTCGAACGTCTTCTCGAAGATCGAGCGACATGGTCGAGGTGCCAGCCGAACAGCCAGGGGACCAGGATCAGATGCCCGGAACTGGAGATCGGCAAGAACTCGGTCAAACCCTGGACCAATCCCAGAATGGCGGCTTGGATGGCGGTCATCGTGGAGCTTCAGCCGCAGCACCCTGGGCAGCACGCCGCCGTGCGCGAAGTACTCGACGTCGACCGCCGAGTCGAGCCGCGCCCGGCAGGCGAGCTCAGGTCGCCGTCAGCCGCGTCTCCGGCTGGCTCTGCGCGCCGCACCCGCACCGCTGAGCGTCGGCTCCCGGCGCCAGCCCGGCGCCGATCCCCTCGATGTCCACCGACCTCCGAGCCGTCCAATCCCAGACTCTCCACGGTCACGCCCGGCTCCAGCTCCAGCGGCAGGACGCCCATGCCCACCAGATTACTCGCGGTGGATCCGTTCGAAGCTCTCGGCGATCACCGCCCGGACGCCCAGCAGAGCCGTGCCCTTGGCCGCCCAGTCGCGGGAGCTGCCGGTGCCGTACTCCTTGCCCGCGAAGATCACCAGCGGCACCGACTCCTCCTGGTAGCGCATGGCCGCGTCGTAGATGGTCAGCAGCTCGCCGGAAGGCTGATGGACGGTCCACCCGCCCTCACGACCACCGGCCATGAGGTTGCGCAGGCGGACGTTGGCGAAGGTGCCCCGCAGCAGCACCTCGTGATTGCCGCGTCGGGCGCCGTAGGTGTTGAAGTCCGCCTGGCTCGCACCCCGTGCTCGATCAGGTAGCGGCCCGCCGGGCTCTCCGGCGCGATCGATCCGGCCGGCGAGATGTGGTCGGTGGTGACCGAGTCGCCGAAGATGCCCAGCATCGCGGGCGCCCCGGATGTCGCTCGGAGGCGCCGGCTCGTGCTGCGAAATCGACGAAGAAGGGCGGCTCCTGTACGTAGGTGGAGGCCGCGTCCCAGCGGTAGAGCGCGCCGTCCGGCACCGCCATGGACCGCCAGGCCTCGGTGCCCTCGAGCGCCTCCGCGTACTCCGCCTGGAAGATCTCCGGCCGAAGCGCCTTGCTCCGCCAGCTCGGCCACCTCCTCCGGCCGACGGCCAGAGGTCGCGCAGGTAGACCGGCCGTCCGTCGGCGCGGGTGCCCAGGGGCTCGTTGTCCAGGTCGATGTCGACCGTCCCGGCCAGAGCGTACGCCACCACCAGCGGCGGCGAGGCCAGGTAGTTGGCGCGCACCAGCGGATGTATGCGGGCCTCGAAGTTGCGGTTGCCGCTCAACACCGCCGCCACCACCAGTTCGTCCTCTTTGATCGCACGAGCCAGTTCGTCCGCCAGCGGCCCGCTATTGCCGATGCAGGTGGCGCAACCGTATCCCACGGTGGAGAAGCCGAGGGCTTCCAACGGTTCCAGCAGCCCCGCCTCAGCCAGATAGCCGGTGACCGCCCGCGATCCCGGAGCCAGACTGGTCCGCACCCAGCGTGCAGGCGCGAGCCCCAGTTCGACCGCGTTCCGGGCCAGGAGCCCCGCGGCCAGCATGAGACCCGGGTTCGAGGTGTTGGTACAACTGGTGATGGAGGCGATCACCACGTGCCCGTCCCGGATGATCTCCCGCTTACCATCAAGCTCCACCTTAGCCTTGGCTGCCCTTTCCCTCTCCTGGGATAGGAGGGGCAGATTCTGGTGGAACCTCCCCGGCATGGCCTCGAGCAGCACCCGCTCCTGGGGCCGCCGGGGACCGGCAAGACTGGGCCGCACATCGGCCAGATCGAGCTCGACCACCCAGGAGTACTCGGGGTCGGAAGAGCCCGGCTCCCGGAACAGACCTTGCGCCCGCGAGTAGGCCTCGACCCTGGCGCATAGCTCCTCGGAACGGCCGGTCTGCCGCAGATACGCCACCGTTTCACCGTCCACCGGGAAGAATCCGCAGGTGGCCCCGTACTCCGGCGCCATGTTGGCCACAGTGGCCCTATCGGCCAGGCTCAGGGCTCTCGGCGTCCGGGACCGAAGTACTCCACGAACCTGCCCACCACCCCCACGCCGCGCAGGATCTCGGTGACGGTGAGCACCAGGTCGGTGGCAGTCGCGGTCGGGCACAGCCGGCCGGCGAGGCGGACGCCCACCACCTGGGGCACGAGCATGAAGTAGGGCTGGCCGAGCATGACCGCCTCGGCCTCGATGCCGCCCACACCCCAGCCCAGCACGCCGAGACCGTTGATCATGGTGGTATGCGAGTCGGTACCGATCACCGTGTCGGGATAGGCCCAAGGGAGGCCCGGCGCCGTCACGCGGGACCGGGCGCGGCGCGGCGCCGAGGCTCCGTGCCGCCCGCGCGCGGCCTCCAGGCCCCGGCACCGTCTCATCGTCGCGCCGCACCACCTCGGCCAGGTATTCCAGGTTCACCTGATGGCAGATGCCGGTTCCCGGCGGCACCACCCGCAGGTTGTTGAACTCGCCCTGCGCCCAACGCAGCAGCGCGTAGCGCTCGCCGTTGCGCTGCATCTCCAGCTCCATGTTTCGCCTGCAGGCGTCGGCGATGCCGGCGTAGTCCACCTGAACCGAGTGGTCGATCACCAGGTCGACCGGCACGCTGGGGTTGATGACCGCCGGGTCGCCCCCGCTCCGGGCGATGGCCGAGCGCAGCGACGCCAGGTCGACCACGCAGGGCACGCCGGTGAAGTCTTGGAGCAAGACCCGGCCGGGCATGAAGGCAAATTCGGGGCGCTCGGCCGAGGTGGCGTCCCAATCGAGGAGGGTCAGCACGTCCGGGTCTTGCACCACGCCGAGGCCGCAGTGGCGGAGAGCGTTCTCGAGGAGCACGCGGATGGAGTACGGAAGCCGCCCGAGATCGCGGCCGGTCGCTCGCGCCAGCACCCCCAGGTCGGCCACCCTGCACCGTCCGCCCGGCAGGTCGAGGGTCGTCCAGGAGCTGAAGGGGCCCGTACCTTTGCCACGGCCAGCCTTCGCTCGACGGGCTGCCGGTGCACCCTGCGCACTCTTGTCGGCGGCTTTACTCATCGGGTTCGCCCTTTCTCCCTGGTCCTCGCCTCGCGCTAGAGGTATACCCTGTCCCCGCGCGCTCCACCCGCTTCCCGCTTCATCGCCACGTTGTTCAGGGCCCGGACATACGCCTTCGCCGATGCTTCCAGCACGTCTATCGCCACCGCTTTGCCGGCGTAGCGCTTGCCGTCCACCTCGACCACTACACGCACCTCACCCAGAGAGTCCTTCCCCGAGGTGATGGAGCGCACCTGGTAGTCCATCAGCTTGCCCGTCACGCCGACTGCGTCGTCGATGGCCATGAAGATCGACTCCACCGAGCCTCCGGAAAAGGCTTTGCCCGCTTTTCGTTCTCCTTGGGCACGCACCCCTACCTGGCTGGAAGGCATGATCTCCGAACCGGCGGACACGTAGAAGTGATCCATCGAGTAGACGTCCTCGCGCTCGCGGATCTCCTCGCCCACCAGAGCCTCGAGATCGGCGGTGGTGACTTCCTTCTTCTTGTCGGCGGTCAGCTTGAAGCGGCGGAAGGCCTCATCCAGGTCGGGCCCGTCCAGATAGATGCCCAGTTCGGCCAGGTGCGAACGCAGCGCGTGGCGACCGGAATGCTTACCCAGCACGATATCGGACTCAGTCAGCCCGATGTCCTTCGCGTGCATGATCTCGTAGGTGGAACGCTCTTTCAGCAGCCCGTCCTGGTGGATGCCGGATTCATGGGCGAAGGCATTCTTGCCAACGATCGCCTTGTTGGCCTGGACCATGTGCCCGGTGAAGCTCGACACCATTCGGCTGGTGCGGGCGATCTCGGTGGTGACGATGTTGACCGGCCGCTGGGCGATATCGCGACGGGTGACCAGAGCCATGGCCACCTCTTCCAAGGCGGCGTTGCCGGCCCGTTCGCCCAGGCCGTTGATGGCAACCTCCACTTGGGTGGCTCCCCGCTCCACCGCCGCCAGCGAGTTGGCCGTGGCCACGCCCAGGTCGTTGTGGCAGTGGACGCTGAGGACGACGTTCTCGAGACTGGGCGCCTTCTCGTAAAGTCGGTCCATTAGGGCCGAGTACTCGGTGGGCAGCGTGTAACCCACGGTATCGGGCACGTTGATGGTGGTAGCTCCGGCCCGGATGGCCGTCTCCAACACTTCGGCCAGGAAGTCGACGTCGGAGCGGGTGGCGTCCATGGCCGAGAACTCCACATCGCCCGGACAGAGCGATACGGCCAGTTCGACCATCTGCTTGGTCAGGACCACCACCTCGGCCCGGCTCTTGTGCATCTGGTGCTCCAGATGGATGTCGGAGGTGGAGACGAAGGTGTGGATGCGAGGGTGCTCGGCGTCCTTGATGGCGTCCCAACAGGTGCGGATGTCGCTCTCGATACAGCGGGCCAAGCCGCAGATGACTGCGCCCTTCACTTCGCGAGCAATGGCCTGGACCGCGTCGAAATCGCCGGGACTGCTCGCGGGAAAGCCGGCCTCGATCACGTCGACTCCCAGGCGCACCAACTGGTGGGCGATCTCCAGCTTCTCCGAGGCGTTGAGGCTGCTTCCCGGCGATTGCTCCCCATCGCGCAGCGTGGTGTCGAAAAAGACGACGGGGACTCCTATGTTGCGGCGACTTTCAGACATGGATCTCCACCTCCTGGCTCTCCTACGAAATCACGGCTGCTGATATGCCGGATGGCGCCGGCTACGCGAGTGTCTCCCCCTAGCGGGGGAGCAGCAGGAGGAGGTCGAGAACGAGAGCACGGCGTGTGGGATCGACCGGCGCGGTAGTCCGACCGGCGGAGGGGCAAGCCTGGAATCCTGTTCTGCTCTCCATGGCCTTTCAGTTTAGTGGACGCCCCGGGAGGCTGCAAGCCGGGGCGGGGCTCGCAGGCGCATGGTGGTCAGTCTGGGGCTCGCAAATCCTCGCTAGCCACCGAAAGCCTATCGGCCCGCGGCCCTTCACATCGGCTCTCCCTGATGCCATAGTTAGCCGTGAAGAACAGCGCGATGGAGATGAAAGGTTGACCCCCACGGATCGGGAAGCCGCGGCTCCGGAACTCGCCGTAACCGCGGCGGTCTGCGGCCTCTTTTGCGAGGCGTGCAGCATCTTCTTAGCCAGCCGCGAGGATCCGAAGCGGCTCGCACTCCTCGCGGAGCGCCACGGGCAGACCGAGGAAGAGACGTACTGCGAGGGTTGCCGTTCGCAGCGGCGCTCGAAGTACTGCCGCTCTTGCACCCTATCCTCGTGCGCCGCGGAACGGGGATATGCGTTCTGTGGTGAATGTGACAAGTTTCCCTGTAGAGAACTCGAGTCCTTCCGGGTCGAACGGCCGCACCGAACCGAGATCTATCGGAACTTGGTGCGCATCGATACCATCGGCGTCCAAGCCTGGCTGGTGGAGGCGGCTGAGCGCCACACCTGCCCCTCGTGCGGAACGATCAACTCGGCATACGACCTCTCCTGCCGCGCGTGCGGCCACGATCCCTCGTGCGCCTTCGTGGCGGCTCATGGCGAGGCGATCGTGAGGCGCCTGGCCGGTCTCTGACCCAGCCCATCATCGACGCTTGCCGGGAGGCTCCGCGCAGGGGTAGACTCATGCCCACGAACAAGGAGACATACCGTGCTCAAGGAATACCCGAAGTTCACGGCCGCAGCCGTCCAGGCCGCTCCCGAATATCGCGACAAGCCCGTGTATTTCGATTCGGTCGCGACGCTCAATAACTCGATCGCCCAGATCAAGGAAGCGGCGGGCAACGGGGCCAGCCTGATCGTCTTCCCCGAGCTCCACCTCCCCGGCTACTGCCACTTCGCCCTCGAACTCGTGAAGGGCCCCGAATACACCGGCATCTGGGCCGAGTACCTGCGCCACGGCATCGAGGTGCCGAGCGAAGAGACCGACCTGCTTTGCAGGGCGGCCAGGCAGGCCAAGGCCAACGTGGTGATCGGCATCAACGAGCGCGACAAGAAGTACGGAGGCCGGCAGTACAACTCCATCCTCTACATCAACAACCGGGGCGAGATCCTGGGGACCCACCGCAAGATCAACATCACCGTCCAGGAGTTGATGATCCACACTCGGGGCAACGGCGGCCAGAACCTGCGCATTCCCGAGATGGACTTCGGCAAGATCAGCGGCCTCATCTGCGGGGAGCACAACCAGCCGCTCCTCCACCAGTGCTATATCGTCCAAGGCACCAAGGTGAACTGCTCCCTGTGGCCGGGATACCTGGGCGGAGCCGAAGAGTTGCCCTGGGTGACACCGGCCACCACCACGGCCGTGGCCGTCAACGGCGCTTGCTGGTGCGTGCTCGCGGCCAGCTACATCCCTCCGGAGAAGCGGCCGAAAGACTTCTACGACAACACCAGCTTCTATCAAAGCTTCGGTGGCAGCGCCATCATCAACCCGTTCGGGCAAATTGTGACCGGACCGGTCCGGGACGTGGAGACCATCGTCTACGGCGAGATCGATCTCAAGGTGAACGAGATGGCCCGGGGGATCATCAACATCACCGGCCTCTACAGCCGCTGGGACATCCTCAGCCTGCTGGTGCGGGAGAACGACTACGAGCCCATGGTGTCCATGGAATCGATGGAGGCCGCGAACCAGGCTCGGCCGGCCGATCTGAGCGCGGCCCGGCGGGCGGTCGACGCCGATCCGGCGGAGGTGGCCGAGTTGCGGGAGAAGGTGGCCGAACTGGAGCGGCAGCTATGGGAGGTGGAGTCCAAGAAGGAGTAACCGGCTCCGGCAGGAGAGAAGAAGGCCGCGGAGAACACCTGCGCGAGATCACGCACCCGAACGCCGGGGGACGCCGTGGAAAACATGATCGTCGTCGGCACTCTTGTCGCCCTAGTAGTGGCTTCAGAGTGGTGGCTGAGAAGGCGCCGCTCGCACGTTTGACCCTCCCGAGAGCGGGAGCCGAACGCGGAGCTAGCGGCCGCCGGCCCAGAATGAGGGCGACCCGACAAAGGGATTGCGGCCGGGCCATATCGCCCGCTTTAGCTTGCCCAACAGCCGGCGTTCCCCATATCCAAAGATGAGAAGCGCGCCCAGCACCAGCATGATCTTCTGCATGAGCGGCATGGGCGTCCAATGGTAGGCGATGCGCACCTTGATGATCGACCAAAGCGGTATCCGGCCCGGTAGGCTGGCCAGCCACCCCTTCCCCCCGTCGGCCACGAAGGATGTCGACGGATCTTCCATGTCGGCGAACTGCTTGCCGGGATAGTCCACCCAGACATGGTCGAACGAGTAGCGGAGGGTGTACGGCATCCCCTTGGCCTTGAATATGCTGGCGGCGAGTATGGCCCGGGCCTGGCAATCGCCCGCTCGATCGCGCAGCACCTCGGGCACCGTGGGGAAATACCAGGGCAGGCCGTACACGGTCCAGGCCGGCTTGTAGGGAACGTAGTTCAGGGCGAAATCCTCGATGGTCTTGTAGTCGCGAGGGAGGCCGGCGGCGACCCCGGCCACCACTTGGGCATCCACCGGCGGGGTCCTCAGCCGGGCGAGAGACATGACGAACGGGCGTGGGTCGGGATAAACCACGGCGCCTATCCATACCATGATCGCAACCACGACGAGGATGTGGCGCAGGGCGCCCCTCACCCCGGCGTGCCTCCCGATACTTCTCCCAGACGGCCGGACCGGCCCGACCGGTCGAGCGCCCTCTCGCCGGCGCTCACGTCGGCCTCACCGGCTCCTGTCAAGGGGAACGTGAACTTCTCGACCACTTCGCCAACCTGGTCTCACCGTCCCTGGAAACTGCAAGGCTGAATATCTCATACTCTGACGGCAACGCAAGGGCAGATGCTTGTCTTATCTCGCCGGGAGCCCTAAGCTACCCCGGAATGGCAAACGCCTACTACACCTGCAACCTCCTCCCCGTCGAGCTCGTGGCCAGCAGCGGCCACTCGCCGCGCTGGTTAGGCAACTACCTGCAGGACCCCTCGGTACCCGCTCGGCGTGAAGCGCTGAGCATTCATCCCATGACCTGTCCGTACGTCACCCAACTGGTGGCGGCGGCCGACGTGCTGCTTAGTAGCGGTCCACCTGAGGACTGTCTGTTAGTGCCCGGCGGCTGCGACGCCATGCGCCGTCTCGGAGACCTCCTCGCGGCTACCTATCCCGACCAGGTGTTCGTGTTGTCGATGCCCCGGTCGTCGGGAGAGGGAGTCATCCGCACCCTGGCGGCCGATCTCGCTCGGCTTGAGGCGTGGCTAAGGGAGCGCCTGATCAGCGGCCCCGGGACAGGCGCCAACCCGGCAGCGGCCGGGGGCATCACCGGCGCCACGGGGCAAGAGCCTCTCCCAGCCCAGAGGCCACCCGGGATCGACTATCCCTCCGCCCCGCATCCCGGAGGAGTGTTCGTCGTGGCCGGCCCCTTGAGCGACGATTCTCTCCTGCGCCTCATCGTGCGCCTCGGCGCTCACGTCGCTGGCATCGAGTCATGCACTTCGCCCGAGCGCTGGAAGCCACTCGCCGCGGCGGCGACCGCAATTGGCGCCGGGTACCGGGGAGCGGCCGCCGAAGGCGACGAGGCGCCGCCGACTGCCGGCGACTACGCGACCCTGGCCGCCGAGCTCCTGGCCATCGGCATGTGCCCGCGTCGCTCGACGGTAGAACGCCGCGACTATCTGGCCCGCCGTCTCGACGTCACCCGGCCTTCGTCTGTCATTTACGCGCGGCAGAGCTTCTGCGACCCCGGAGCCTACGACGCTCTCACGGTCGCCGCACTCGCCGAGGAGCGCGGTCTTCCCTACCTGGAGATCGAGGTCGGATTCCCCTTCGAAGCCGGCGGCCCGCTTCGCACCCGGGTGGAAGCGTTTCTTGAGGCCCAGTTGCTCGACGACGACCTGTTGGATGACGACCTGCCGGATGACGACTCACTCGACGACCTCCTCGACGGCGACCAGGCCCCGGACGATCAGCCGATCGGCGACCGTGCGGGCGGGAAGGACTAGACACCTATGCCGGGCATGGCCGACGTAACTGGCAACTCGCTCAGTGCTTCCCTCATCCGGACAGCCTTCCTGGCGCAGACCCGGTGGAAGGCCATGCAGTCCCGCACCGCCCGACGATACATGGAGCTGCACGCCCTGGGCGCCTCACTGGAGTTGTTCAAACCGGGGGCGATCGTGCCCTGGGTGTCCTACCTCTTCCCCACCGAACTCCTGAGCTCGTACGGCATCGCGCCCATGATCCCGGAGATCGGCTCGGCCACCCTCACCGGCAGCGACCTGCGCGATCCGGTCGAGGCCGCCGCCGCGCGCATGCCGCTGGCGCGCGACGTCTGCAGCTACCACCGCATCGCCCTCGCGGCCGTCGAGAACGAGATGCTGCCCGCTCCCTCGATGTGCTTGGGCACCACGCCCCTCTGTTTGGGCAAGGAGTGCCTGCTCGAACTACTGGCCACCCGCTACGGCGTACCCTTTCGGGAGATCCGGGTGCCGCTCCCTCCGGACGAGGGCGAAGCCGCCCCCCAAGTGGTGGCCGACGTGGCCGACCAGCTCCGCCTGCTGCACGAAGACATCGGCCGCTGGACCGGGCGCTCGCCGAACCTGAAGAAGGCGATGCAGCTCTCCAACAGGGCTTCAGCTGCGTGGGGCCACGTCATGGCCGAGCGCCTCGCGGGCCGGCTGGAGATGAACGGGCGCCGCACGTTCGCCACCGTCTTCCTTGGCCAGCTCCTGTGGGGCACCGAGGAGGGCGCCAAGGACTTCGAGCGCCTACTGACCGAGCGCGGCCGGCGCGACCTCACGGCCCCGGTGCTCGACGGGGGTCGCGGGCTCAAACGTCTGCTGTGGCTCCACACCGTCCCCCACCACGATGCGGACCTTTTCGACCTGCTCGCGAAGCGAGGCGCCTGCGTCATCTTCGAAGAGATGGGTCAGATGCACCTCGAGACCGTCGACCCGGACGATCCCTTCCCCGGACTGGCGAAGCGTCTCACCGACCACACCCTATGGGGCACCTCGGCCCGCCGAGCCCGGCTCAACGTGGCCCTGGCCAAACAGCTCAAGGTAGACGGGGTCGTCCATTTCAACCATTGGGGCTGCCGTCACGGCCTGGGATCGGTACCTGTGGTCCGCGCCGCCTTCATGGAGGCGGGCATCCCCTTCCTGGCCATCGATGGCGACGCCCTTGCCCGCGGCGGGCCGAACCAGGAGAAATCGCTCCAGACGATGGAGAGCTTCCTGGAGCTGCTTTAGGGGACCGCGTCACCATCCCCCGCTGGGGGGCCGCTGAGCGCGTCGCCGCTGCTCCGCTACACCGTGCAGCGCAGGATGTAGAGCCCCTGGTGCAGGGTGTTCATGTAGATGTAGCCCCGGTTGTCCACGATGAGGTCTTCGGTGGTAGTTATGTTCGGACCTGGGAACAGATCGCCGGCGGCATTGTTGAAGGCCCATTTCTCGGGGTCGGGCGGTATGTAATAGGCAATCTCCCTCGGGACGAAGGGGTCGCTGATGTCGTAGACCCTCAGTCCGGCGTGGAAGTAGGTGCAGTAGATCCGGTCGTTTCGATCTTCAAGGGCCGGGTGATCGTGCGGCTCGTGCAGGTTATGGGGCCCGAACGGGCCGGCGCCCACCCCCGGCATCACGTTGAAATTCTCGTAGGGGTAGCCTTCCGGTACCTCCGGGTACGGGAAGAGGGAGATGAGGGTGGGGTTCGCCGGATCCGCGATATCCACTATTCCTATGAATTGAAGGGGCTGGGCTTTGCCCCTGAGTCTCTCCTCGCTGAAGAAGGGGTATCTCCCTCCTTCGCTCGTCATCACGGCCAGAGGCCGCTGCGAAAGGGGTATGACCGTATGGCAGCGAGCCCCGCCGAATCCTCCGGCGAGGGGCGGGTCGTGCTTCAGTTGTCCGACGAACGTGGGCAGGGTGATGTCCGAGATATCGAGGATCACCAAGCCCTCGAGGCCATAGCTCAAATAGGCGAGGTCGCCCTTGGGATAGGCCGGACCATGCATTATCGGGCCATCGAGTGGTGGCCGGAGCGAAGCCAGATCGCCAGATTTGCCTCCCGACGATCCCCTGGCCGGAGGTAGGCCTGCCTCCCACTGCATCGGCGGCCACCATCTGCCTACCTCGACGGGATTCGCGGGGTCGGCGATATCCACGATCCGGTAGATGAAACCGGTGAAACCCCTGCACGAGGCCGAGAGGTGTATGTACCGTCCTCCGTCGTAGTAGAACCGATGCACCCCCAGTCTTCCGCCCGTCTTCCAGTGCGAGAGCCATTTGGGGTTCTCCGGGTCCTTGACGTCCCAGACGAAGATGCCTTCTTCATAGGGGTCGTCCCACGAGTTTCCGTGAAGGAACGGGAAAAGCTGGCCCAGAGCGGTGACCATAATGCCGCCCGCGACCTGCAGCTTGGGCGTGAACTGGCCTTTGAGGTCGGGGCCGGGAACGAACTTCAGATACTCCGGTTTTGCCGGATCGGTAACGTCCATGATTGCCCAGCCCGAATGCACGAAGTGCGAGAGATACAGGTAGTACCTGCCGTCGACCTCCTGCATGGCCATCTGAAAGCCGGGCTTACCCTCGAGATCATGGTAGGCGACGACTTCTACGTTCTTGGCGAAAGCTTCTTTTCCAGCCATCCCAGTCCGGCCCTTTCTGAAGAGGTATCTACACCGTGCAGCGCAGGATATAGAGCCCCTGATGCAGGGTGTCCATGTAGATGTATCCCCGGTTGTCCACGATGACGTCCTCGGTGGTAGCGAGGTTGGGACCCGGGAACAGGTCGCCGGTCGCGTTGTTGAAGGCCCATCTGTCCGGGTCGGGCGGTATGTAATAGGCAATCTCCCTCGGGACGAAGGGGTCGCTTATGTCGTAGATCCTTAGGCCAGCATGGAAGTAGCAGCAATATATGCGATCGTTCCTATCTTCGAGGGCGGGGTGATAGTGCGGCTCATGCAGGTTGTGCGGCCCAAAGGGGCCTACGCCCACCTCCGGGTGCTCGGTGAAATTCTTGTATGGGTAGCCCGGCGGCACTTCGGGATACGGGAAAGTGGAGACAAGGGTGGGGCCCGCCGGATCAGAAACGTCCACCATCCCGATCATGTTGAGCGGCTGCGCTCTGCCCTTCATGATCTCCTTGGTAAAGACCGGGTAACGCTCTCCCTCGGTTGTCATCACCGCAAAAGGCCGCTGGGAAAGGGGTATGACCGTATGACACCTGGCTCCGGAACGCCCTCCGGAGAACGGCGGGTGATGCTTCAGTTGCCCGACCAGTTTGGGAAGAGTGAGGTCGGAGATATCGAGGATCATCATGCCGGCCCCGCCGTAGCTCAGATAGGCCAAGTCATCTTTGGGATAAGCCGGACCATGGAGCATCGGACCATCGAGCATTTCAAGCATGCCGGAAGCCTCCTCGGCTTCGCCCGTTGCTGCCTTCTTCGGCTCGACGTGGCCTGCCTTCCACTGCTCGGGCGCCCACCATCTTCCCACCTCGACGGGTTTGGTCGGGTCGGCAATGTCGACGATCCGATAGATGAATCCTGAGAATCCCCGGCAGGAGGCCGAAAGATGTACGTACCGTCCTCCGTCGTAGAAGAACCGGTGGACGCCTAGTCCTCCGCCCGTCTTCCAATGCGAGAGCCATTTGGGGTTCTCCGGGTCCTTGACGTCCCAGACGAAGATGCCTTCTTCATAGGGGTCGTCCCACGAGTTTCCGTGAAGGAACGGGAAAAGCTGGCCCAGAGCGGTGACCATAATGCCGCCCGCGACCTGCAGCTTGGGCGTGAACTGGCCTTTGAGGTCGGGGCCGGGAACGAACTTCAGATACTCCGGTTTTGCCGGATCGGTAACGTCCATGATTGCCCAGCCCGAATGCACGAAGTGCGAGAGATACAAGTAGTACCTGCCGTCGACCTCCTGCATGGCCATCTGAAAGCCGGGCTTACCCTCGAGATCATGGTAGGCGACGACTTCTACGTTCTTGGCGAATGCTTCTTTTCTAGCCATCTCAGTCTGACCCTTTCTGAAGGAGCGAAGCCGTAACCGTCTCTGTCCCTACTTTCTGCGCCACCTGGCCTGACGCCAGTGGACGATGTAGTGCTCGGCCACGACCACAACCAGGAAGACCACCAGCCCGACCACGCTGAGGACGATGATGAGGGCAAAGATAGTGTCCGTCTTGAGGTTCAGGGCGGCGAGAGTGAGCCGCCGGCCAAGACCCCCCGCCCCGCCGCTGAGCATCTCACCAACGATCGCTCCGATCACGGCCATCACGGAGGCGATCTTCAGTCCGGCGAAGATGAAGGGCAAGGCCGTGGGAAACTTGAGCTTCCACAGGGTCTTCCACCTCGACGCCTCAATGGCGCGGAAGAGCATGAGCTCGTTGTCGGTGGCCGATTCTATCCCGGCGGCGGTGTTGACCACGATGGGGAAGAAGGAGATGATGCCCGCCAAAACGATCTTCGGAGCCGTGCTGAAGCCGAGCCACGCGACGAGCAGGGGAGCGAACGCCACCTTGGGCATGGAGTTGAATGCCACTACGTAGGGCATCAGGACCTCCCGCCCAAAGGCGGTCTCCCCGATCAGGATGCCGAGGATGATCCCAGCGGCCATGCCCAGTGCGAACCCGACGGCGATCTCCTCCAGCGTGATCGCCGTCGCCGTGAGAAAGACTCCTCCGGTGAAGATGCTCTGGACGATCTGACCAAGGTCTTGAAAGGTGGAGAAGGCCGATGGGACGACGAACTTGGAGAAGATCCCCACTCGAAACGCACCCTCCCAGGCCAGGATCAAGAAGATCCCGGCGAGGATGATGCCTATTGCGCGGCGACGCCGCTTCAGGGTTCGCCACCAGCGCTGCCACGTTCCCATCGGAGCGGCCAACACGCCCCGCCCTGCGGCGCCTGGCCCCTGCGACGTCCGTCTCGCTCACGGTGCTCTTAACCTCCGGGCTCATCGGACCACCTCCCGGGATCCCGCCTCGTTAAGGGCGTTACGCACCGCGCCTTGCAGTTGGGCGAACTCAGCGGTGGTGGTAATCGAGATCGGCCGGGGCCGGGCAAAGGGGATGGGGATCACCTTGTAGATGCGGCCCGGGCGCGGAGTCATCACATAGATGGCGTCGGCGAGAAACACGGCTTCAGGTATGGAGTGGGTAACGATAAAGGAGGTGGCCTTGTGCTCTTCGACCACGCGGCCCAGTTCCTCGTCCATGGCGTCCCGGGTGAGTTCATCAAGAGCGCCGAAGGGCTCGTCGAGAAGCAGGAGAGTGGGGTCGGTGATGAGCATGCGGCAGATGGCCGCCCTCTGCGCCATGCCTCCAGAGAGCTGGTGGGCGTAGGAGTGGTGGAACTCGCCGATGCCGGTGGTCTCAAGGAGCTTCATGGCCTGGTCGCGCTTCTGGGCGGCCGCCTTTTTGCCGTAGCGGATCTCGAAAGGTAAGAGCACGTTGTTAAGGGTGGTCCGCCAGGCAAGAAGGGTGGGCTGCTGGAACATGTATCCCACTTTTCTTCTATCCATGGTCATAGCCGGCTGACCTTCCACGTACGCGGTGCCGGCTGTTGGTTGCAGCAGTCCGCCTACGATGTAAAGAAGGGTGGACTTGCCACAACCGGAGGGGCCGATAATCGCGGCCATGGTGCCAAGTGGGATCTCCATGGAGACCTGATCTAGAGCATGGACCGATTTCCCGCCTCTACCTTCGAAGATGTGGGAGACGTTCCTTATGGAGACGCCGGCTCCGGGGGTGATAGTCGCTTCCGGCCCGAGGGCCGGGCCGGAAGCGGTCGAGAATGCTGTTGCGCTGGTGGGAGTCACATTGTCGTCCTATTTAGGGAAGAACTCGTTGGTGTAGAAGTCGGTCGGCGCACCGATGGCGGGGTCGATCAACTTGTTGGCGATGAAACCGTCCCACCATTGCTGCCACAGCTCAGGTGAGATGAATCCCATCGGTTTAACATCGGTCTTCTTCAGGGCGATCATCTGCGTGGCCAGGGCTAGGCTAAATTCCTTGTCCTCCGCAGGAATGGGCTCCTGCGAGTTCATCCAATCCACGAGCTTCTGAGCGTCGGTGCCAATATAGGTAGTGGCTTCTTGAAGGGCCGCCACAATGGCCCTGAAGTCCTGTGGATTCGCGTCCATTATCTTCCGCGGCGCCCAGTAGCCCATGCCGCCGGCCGTGGTGCGAAACTCCGCTGAGGCAAGGCTGCGCATCTCGATACCCCGAGCCTGCATCACCGCGATGTCAACCACGACACCCGAAAATGCCTGGATGTCACCACGCTGGAAGGCCGCGAGGGCCTGCATGGCATCGGTGACGACCAGGGTCTTGGCGTTGATCTTCAACACCCTGTTCATATTGGCAACGAGGTTGACCCCTGGATCCTGCGGCGAAGTCACGCCGACTACTTTGCCGTCGAGTTCCTCCATCTTCTGGATGGGAGAATCCCCGGTCACCACTAGGTCCCAGAGGCCATTGTTCTCTTGCATATAGAAGGCGACAGGATTGAACTCCTTCGCGGCAGGCACCAAGAACGTGGTCACGGCATCGTACATAATGTTTCCAACCCCCGACGCGAGGCCCGTGATCTGCCCCTCGGCGCCGTCAACCGCCACGACCTTCACGTTCAGGCCTCTCTTTTCGAAGAAGCCCTGCGAGACCGCGACGTATGCCGGGTAGAACGGCACCTGTATCGGGGCGCCTACGAGGATCGTGTATTGGGTTTTGGATACCGCGGCTTCGGTGGTGGTGACGCCGGCAGTAGTCGTGACGCCGGCTGCGGTAGTCGTGACCGCAGCCGCGGTAGTCGTTGCACCACCCGCCGTGGTTGTAGCGCCGCCCGCAGTCGTGGTCGTCTCCTCTGTCCCGCCACATGCGGCGATCAACACTATCATGAGCATCAGCGCAAGCACCAGCGCTCCTACCAGACCCGTCCTCTTCTTCCAGTCATTCATCCGTCGTCCCCCAATCCTTTCGCGATTCTCCGCACTACACGCGGCTCACCGTCTGCAACGTGGACAGGATGATCGGGCGCCCTCTTTGGCCGGCGGTTCTACCAGTCCTTTCACGCTTCAACAGTCAACCGTCACAGAGACGAACACTAGCAATGAATATCAGAGCCTGTCAACCGAGATGAGGCAATTCTTGCAAGGTGGCTGACACAATGTGAAAGTGGCCAGCAGTCAACAAGAGCTGTGGATCCCGCTCCGCGCCGGCCCCGGCATACGGCCGAGGCCTAGCGGGCATCGTGGGGGGCCCAGTTGGTACAGGAATAGCAAAAACGTGCAAGAATTCATCCCCTAGAACACACGATTGGTGCATTTTTGGGGAAGGAGCACCGATAGCCATATGAGCGACAGCGAACGCACCCTGGCCGTCTTCATCGATTTCGAGAACCTTGCCATCGGTTTCAAGCACCGGCGGGGCGACTTCGACATCCACAAGATCCTCGAGCGGCTGGTGGAAAAGGGCAAGGTCATCGTCAAGAAGGCCTACGCCGATTGGGGCGAATACAAGCAGTACACGAGGCCGCTGCACGAGAACGCCATCGAGTTGATCGAGATCCCGCGGCGGCAGATGACGGGCAAGAACTCGGCCGACATCCGCCTGGCCGTCGACGCCATGGACCTGGCCTGGTCGAAGGAGCATATCGACACCTTCGTGATCGTGTCTGGCGACTCCGACTTCTCACCGCTGGTGTCGAAGCTGAAGGAGAACGGAAAGCACGTGATCGGTCTGGGCATGAAGGAGTCGACCTCCGACCTCCTGGCCGGCAACTGCGACGAGTTCATCTTCTACGAGGACTTGGAGAAGCAACCCGCCCCTGCTGCGCCCGGTCCCCAGGCGGTCGACATACCGCCGGAGAAGAAGGAGGTGGTGGACCTGCTGCTCGAGTCAATAGCCGCCCTCATCCGCGAGAACAAGGACCCGATCTTCGCCTCCATGGTCAAGGACACCATGCAGCGCAAGAAGCCGTCGTTCAACGAATCGGCCTACGGCTACCGCAGCTTCAGCAGCCTGCTGGTGGACGCGGAGAAACGCGGCTACATCAAGCTGCACCGCGACAAGAAGGCCGGCTGGACGTACGTTATCGAGGGTTTCGTAGAGTAGGGGATCGCGAGGGAGGTCGCCGCTGCGCTGGCGTTCAAGGTCTCACGACGCTCCGCAGCGACCTCCCTCGCGATCGGGTCTTAGCTTCTGGCCGCTGCCGGCGCGGCTTCCGTGCCGCGCCAACGGGGTCAGGAAGGCGAGGCCTTGTGGGCGCGGCCGTGCATCCTTCCGCACTCCTCTACCGGGGGCACGGGCTCGCCTACGGCGGCAAGGAAGTAGTAGGCCGTGAACTCGCCCAGGAACTTGAAGTTCCGTCTGAGATCGGCCACCGTCTCCTGGAAGCCCGGGTGCGAGCGCAGATAGGCGGCAAATCCCCCTGGGGCGCTGTCTAACTCCAGCAATCTCGCAGCGTTGTCCACGACCCCCTCGATCTTGCGACGGTTCCTGATCACCCGCGTGTCTCCGGCCAGCCGGTCTACATCTTCGGGGCTCATGGCCGCCACGGTGTCGACATCGAAGCCCGCAAAGGCCTCCCTGATCCCCTCCCACTTCGCCTCGACGACCTTCCAGCTTATGCCCGCGGTGAAAATCGCCCGGCTCATCGCCTCCAGGTAGCCGGAGAGCGATGTCGGTCTGCTGCCGTGCCACTCCTGCATAGTCTGCCTCCTGAAGTCCCGCGTCCCAGTGTTCGACGCGGCCCGAGCGCGCCCAGTGTTGTGGATCGCGCCGGCCAGGCCTCTCCAGCGCCATGGTACCCAGTGTCAGCCCTCCCAACACAGGGCGACGCACGTGCAGCGTGCGAGCCCCAAATAAGGAGCGACCTATGGTCCCTTGAAGGAAGACTCGCGAATGCGCAGCTGGGACAAGGGACCATAGGTCGCGACTATGCGCGACCGATCACGACCTTCAGCGGATCCACCTCTTCGCGGAGGATCCTCAGTTCCTCCTCGTGTGGGGGATCGGTGCGGCCGATCTGCTTGGGGATGATCAACTCAAAGCCCGTCTCGGCCTTCACCTTGTCCAGTTCCACGCCCGGGTGCAGCGATTCGACCATCATGGCCTTGGTCTTCTCGTCGAAGCCCATGACGGCGAGATCGGTGATGATCTTGTAGGGGCCGCCCTCAGGCAGTCCCGCCGCTTCCCGCGCGCCGGCGCCGGTGAGGAAGCCCGGCGAGGTCACGAAGTCGCACTTCTCGACGAACCGCGCCTTGCTGTGCACGGTCATGATCATGGTGCGCCAGCAGAACGACGCGAAATCGTTGGCGCCGCCACTGCCGGGAAAGCGGACCTTGGGCTTGTAGTAGTCGCCCACGTAGGTGGAGTTGATGTTGCCGTACTTGTCGATCTGAGCGCCTCCTAGAAAGGCGTAGTCCACCTGGCCCCGGCAGCAGGTGGTCATCATCTCCGTCATGCCGGCGGCCATGACCGCGCGGAAGAAGGTGCGCGAGTCGCCCACGGAGATCGGCATCTGGGGCAGCATGGGCGCCACCCCGCCGGCCTCAAAGAGAATGACCAGGTTGGGCGATCGGGTCTTCTGCGCCAGCATGGCGGCGGCGCAGGGGGCGCCGGTGCCGACAGCCACGGTCTTGCCGTCCTCGAGGTAGCGCGAGGCCACGCAGATCATCAACTCCATCGTGTTGTACTCGGGTGCCATATCCGCAGCTCCTTGAATAGGCTCAGCGCGACGCCCAGCGCCATTACTTCTCGACCAGATTCTCGAGCTTCTGCAGCTCCTTCAGCTTCTTCAGGCCGCCGCAGCGCTCGAGGTACTCCTCGAAGCAGGAGACGCCGTAGATGTAGTGATCGAGGAACTTCTCGAACTCCTCCGGATCCTTCTCGACCTTCATCCACTCGAGCGAGGTGCTCTTCGTCCGAGAAATAGAGATAGGGCATGTTGCCGGGTAGCAACCGTAGGGACCTCGACGACGGCGTCGACCAGGTAGAACGGGATGGAGGTGGCGGTCGGGTTGCTCGCGGATGGTGAAGTTGCTGACCAGGCGCTCGGCGCTGATGACGAGGTGCTTGGCGGCTCGCGCCAGCTCCATGTCGGCCACGGAGATGCCGCGGATGACCGCGTTGCCGTACATGTCGGCCTCGTGCACGTGGATGACGGCCACGTCCGGCCAGAGGGCCGGGACGGCCGCGAACTTCTTGCCGGTGAAGGGGCATTCGATGACCTTGGCTGCGGACATCTTGAAGGTGTCGGTCCCGAGCATGGAGCGGATGATGCCGAAGGAGACCCCTTCGGCCGCAGCCCTCAGGCGGGCGGCCAGCGCGTAGTTGGTCCACTCGGTGACCTGGACCTCGCCGGACTCCATGTAGCGGCGGGCGTTGGGGGACAGCCCGCGGGCTTCCAGCCCGACGATGTAGGCCGAATCCACCCGGTCGAAGCACTTGCCGGCGCAGAGCACCTGGAAATCGTGGGTGGAGGTGTGGCCGAGAAAGCCCAGGTTCTTGCGCCGGGCTCTGACTATCTCGTGGACCATGGCGTTGGGGATGCGGTTGGCCCCGAAGCCCCCGACCCCGAGGTAGCAGCCGTCGGGAACGAACCTCTCCACCGCTTCCTTCTCGGTCATGCGCTTGTCGACCATGGCCCGCGGCTTCTTGCGGAAGAACTCGCGCGCCTTGTCCGGATCGGGATCCGTGAAGATCGGGTTGACTCCTTGATCCAGCACTTCCATACCGTCTCCTCCAACGTCGCGAACAAGAACTACAACCAGCTTGGGAAGGCTATCACGAATGCCGCTGCGGAAAGGAGGTACCGGATTTCGCCAGCTCCCAGGGGCTTGACGGCCGCCCACTCTCGCATGAGAATGGTTGAAGTCGCGCCTTGAGGTCGAGGGGCAAGGCGTGTACGCCGATGACGCTGATCCGAGTTTCGCTTGCCGTGGTTCTTTTCCGGGCGCCTGACCGGGAGACAAGGCGCTCCCGTCTCAAGGAATGTTCGGTCTGGTCCGCACAGTTGGGTCAGGAGGGGGTACGCAGATGGCGCAGCCAGATGAGAACCGGACCGCGGGGGATGTCCCGCAGGACGAGCGAGGCCGACGAAGATTCCTCCAGCGGAATTTCGGGTCGGAGTACGAGCGAGTCACCGGCTTCGGCGAGATCGTCTACGAGCACGAGGACCGAGCCGCTCGGGTCTGGCTTGCCAGCAGCGTCTTCTGGTTCGTCGTGGTCACCACGTTCGGCCTCATCATCGCGACCGAGCTGGCCTTCCCGGAAACGTTCGGCGGCATCTCCTGGCTCGTCTTCAGCCGCGTCCGGCCCGTCCACGTCGAAGGGGTCATCTTCGCCTGGCTGACCATGATGTACTGGGGAGCCATCATCTACTTCACCCCCCGGCTCCTCGGCACCGCGCAGCCTTTGGAGCGAGAAGCTGGGAGTCTACCTCGCGTACCTCTACAACTTCGCCATCGCCGCCGGGTTCTTCGGCATCCTGACCGGAGCCTCGCAAGGGCGGGAGTGGGCGGAGTTCCCGTGGCTCGTCGACGTGGCCATCATCTGATCTTCATCGCCCTCACCTTCAACACGCTCATGACCGTGAGCGTGCGCCAGGTGCGGCCGCTGTACGTGAGCATGTGGTGGGCGATCGCCGCGCCCATCTGGGTGACCGCTTCCATCTTCATCGAGAACGTGATGTGGAAGCCCGGGAGCTATCTGGAGCAACCCTTCCGGCACCCTCGAGAACGGCATCCACGACGCCATGATCAACTGGTGGGGCAACCACAACCTCTTCGGCCTGTGGCTGACGCCGATCCTGGTCGCCGTGACCTACTACTTCGTCCCCCGGATCACGAACACGCCGCTCTACAGTCACACGCTGTCGCTGATCTCGTTCTGGGGCCTGATCTTCGTCTACGCGGCCGTCGGCGACCACCACCTCCTGCAGAGTCCTACGCCGGGATGGCTGAAGACGATCGCCTCGGTCAACAGCGTGGCCATCCTCATCCCGCTTTTCGCCTTCTTCACCAACATCTTCCTCACCATGCGAGGTCAGTGGAACCAGTTCTTTACCAGCTTACCGCTAAGATTTGTAATAACAGGCTTCATCTTCTACATCCTGGTCAACCTCCAGGGAGCCTTACAGGCCGTCCAGCCATTCAACATCTACATCCATTTCACGTACTTCATCATCGGTCACTCCCACCTGGCGCTGCTCGGCGGCTTCACCATCCTGGGGATGGGGGTCATCTACTACGTCATCCCGCACATCTTCAACAAGCCGCTCTACTCGACGGCGTTGGCCGAGTGGCAGTACTGGCTGGTGACCTTCGGTTTCCTGCTCTTCTTCACCGCGGTCACCATCGCGGCATTCGTCCAAGGCCAGGGCTGGTTGAGCGGCCAGCCCGAGGTCAACATCGTCCCCAGCCTCAGATTGTGGAACATCGTGCGGGCGCTCGCAGGCGGCATGATCTACGCCTCGGCCTGGATCCAGACATACAACCTGGTGCGCACCTACGTGAGCGACACGAGCGCGCAAGCGGCGCCGCCACGCGATAAGGGACAACGCCTCCTCAGTGCTGGAGACCCAGCCGGAGACGATCGCCTGATCCGGGGAGGTGAGAGATGGCCGACCCAAGCAAATGGTTGCCGACCTACCAGAGCTTCCCCGAGGGCTGGGCGCCCCACCCGCGCAAGCGGATGCTGATGACTCCGCTCCTCGTGTTCCTCGGCGGGATATTCGCCTTCGCCATCCCCACCTTCGTGGCCGCGTTCTTCCAGATGATGTTCTTCACCCCTCCGGTCTCCAACGACTGGACGCCGCTCACCGCCTCGGCGATCGAGGGGAGGAAGGTCTTCGTCGCCAACGGCTGCGTCTACTGCCACAGCGGTTACACCCGGCCGCAGGACGTGCGGAGCGGTCTCATCTACCTGTACCCGCGCATCTCGCTGCCCGGCGACTTCGTCCAGCAACGACTCGAGCCCCAACGTCTTCGGCACGGCGCGCATCGGCCCGGATCTCGAGCCAGGAGAGCGGGTTCCACCCGGACGACTGGGAGCGGGCGCACTTCAGCGACCCGCGTTTCGTCGAGCCGCTGTCGATCATGCCGCGCTTCAGCTTCCTGAGCGACCAGCAGGTGGAGGACCTGACGACCTACCTGCAGCTGCGGGCCGGCAAGAGCGGGCTGGTGCGCTACGCCGGCCAGCTCTACGCCAAGCAGATGCAGAAGGTGGCCCTGGGCATAGACGACCCGCCCATCGGCTTCCAGGCCGAGAAGCTCACGCTCGACGACGTGGTGAACCTGGCGGCAAACGGCTCGAACCCACCGCAAGGCACGGTCGACGGCCTCGACTGGCCCGACCCGATCAACCTGAACATCGTCGACCGCTCCTACTGGCTCGCGAACAACCCGCTGCCGGTCACCACGGACAACCTGCTGCGAGGCCGCCTGATCTTCCAGGAGCGCTGCATCGGCTGCCACGGGGACAAAGGCGACGCGGTGAGCCAGGCGGCCCGTTTCCTGCGCCCGATGCCCATCGACTTCACCGGCCCCGACGACGCCTCGGGCGGCATCGACACATCGCCGGGCGACTTCTACTACCGCGTCCTGCGCGGCATCCAGGGGACGGCCATGGAGAACTTCGGCACCCGGCTGCGGGTCGACGACATCTGGAAGGTGGTGCTGTTCCTGAAGACCATCCCCAACGGTGGCCTCGACCCGACCAAGGTGCCCACCCCCGACATGTACATCCAGTGGAAGCCGCCGGACGGCCTGCTGCAGTACGTCGCGAAGCATCCGATCGACCAGAACAAGGCCTTTCAAGAAACGGCTGCGCCGACCGACCCCTGGATGCTCGAAGCCCGCAGGTTCTTGGCCGGCCTCAACGAGAGCGAGAAGCTCGACCTGCCTGGATTCGGCGAAGTGTCGCTGGCCGCGGCCCGCGACGGGATCAAGGCCATCTACGACCAGCTGCTGAACCAGGGGTGGAACGACTACTTCGCCCGGGGCGGCACGCCGACTGTTCCGGCGACCCAGAAGGACATCCCGCCCGCCGTGAACGCCGACCTACGTTAGAAGGAGGGACGGGAAATGACGATCAGTCCTCTTGAGGCACAGCTTCTGGCGTCGTCGGTCTTGGCCCTTCCGGCGATAGCCATCTTACTGTTCGCAGTCTTCACCGGTCACTTCTCCCGCCAAGAAGGGGCCAAATACGTCGTGTTCACCGTGAAAGACGAGGGTGAAGACTTCTGGGAGGAAGATTGGGACCGCCGTCACGGGCGCGCCTCTCCCCCCAAAGAGCGGCCCAGGCCGCCGAAGGGAGGCGATTGACATGGGAAGGGTGTCCGGGGGACCGTCCCGTATCACCCGCCGCATCTACGTGGCGGGCGTAGTGTTTTACTTGTTGCTTGGATTGCTGCTTACCATCCCGGCCTACGCCACCGAGAACACCCTCAACCCCATAGCCCCGGTGCCCGGCTCGACTCACAACGTCCCCACCGGGTCCGACGACGCCTCGGTCCAGGCTTACTACGATTATCTCAATCTCGAGCACTCCAACTCGCTCAAGGAGACCTACCTCTACAACTGGCAGAATTTTCTGATCACCTACGCTTTGATCGCAGCAGCTCTCATCTCCCTCTACTTCTTCTCCTTCGCCTGGTACGCGAGGAGGCGTACGGGTGATCTCTATCCCGTCGAGGTGTTCAACGGGTTCATCACCGAGCGGGGAGGCCCTGTCGACCCGTTCAACTACGCCGTCTACGCGATCCTCGGGATCTACATGGTCTACTACGTGGTCATCCAGTTGCTTTACGGGCAGATCTACTAGGCCGCTCGAGTCGAGACGATAGGGAGCAGGCGATGGAAGCGACAGAACGAACGAAAGACAACAGGATGAGGGAGCACTTCCAGAGGCTGATGGACGAGGGCCTCGGTGGCACCCGGTACAAGGAACACGAGATAGCGCCGTACGCACTGATCGTCACGGCCCGGATGCCCAGCGATCTCTGGAGCGGGGTGTTCTACTCGTGGCTTTCGATGAAAGGGCACCTTCAAGGTCTACACGGCTTCGACCGGACCCAGATGTTCGCGGCTCGAGACGGAGACACGGTGACCGCCACCTTCATCACCGTTTGGGACAGGGCGGAGACCATGTACCAGTGGCTGGAGGGTGGCTATCCCGTCCCGGATATGTTGGAGGCCATGGGCGTCCCCGGAGGAGATGATCGAGCTGGAGTTGGCCAGAGACTACTCATGAGTACCGGCCGACCGCGACCGTCAGCGACAGGAGCGATTGACATGAATGAGCAAGAAGAGCTTCGAGCCCGGAACCGGATGGATGAGATCGCGTTCGACGCTACGCTGAGGCAAAGCTACGAGCGGGAGGACGAGCGATATAGCACGGCCAGCCAGGCCCGCGACTGGCTCATCCTGGTGGCCATCGGCGCGGCGCATTTCGCGTGGATGCTCGTCGTGTTTCTGCTCGAGCCGGGCATCCGCTGAGCCGGCCGGCGCGTCATGAGGTTCTTCACAGGGAGCGTCATCGGCCTGATCGCGGTGTTCGCGCTCGTCGGGCTGGCAGTGACCTACAGCGCGCTCCGGTCGGCCAGAGCGGAACGGACGAGCCCCGGCACCAGGACTGATGAGCTCTCTCTCCGCGCCAGGATCGGCCGCTACGTCGGGCCCGTGGACCCCAGCATGGCGCTGCTCAATCGCGCCGGGTCGCGTGGCGACGGAGTTCTTCACATCTCTGTGCGGTTTTCCGGGGTTGGGGTGGATACTTTCGGGGAGCGTCTTCACCGGGCTCGTTCTCATCTGCGTCGGACCGGCGCGTGGTGTGGGGGTTATACCCGGTCGTTTCTGGCCATGACGGGCAGGATATCGGACGGGCCCTTCGTCGCCGTCCAGTATCTCCCGGGCCTGGCGGTCGGTTCGTCCTCTGTCTTGGCCTACCGCGAATTCCAACTGGCGAGAAGAAGGAAGCAAAGAGCCAAGGCGCCTTACGACCCGCCAAGTGACCCGGAGGCATCCCCAGTGATCGCGGATCGCCCCGACTCGATACGCGGCGAGAAGCCTCGCCTGACCACGAGAGCGAAGATCGTTATCCTTTCCGCCCTGGCGCCCGTGATCATCGGGGTCGGGGTCTTGCCGTTCATCCTCCTTGCCGTGCCGGACCCACATCCGGTCAAGGTTCCCGGCCTGGCCGGAGAGATCGCCGGCACCTACGTGGTGCGTCAAGACGGCCTGTACAAGCTCTATCCCGTACACTGCCCCGACCATGTCTTTCCCCTCGGACGCCCTGTGGTCGACGATCCTCAGCCCCAGGTCATCGTGAAATACCGCCAGCTCGACTTCCTCAGCCTTATGGGATCAGCCGCTACGGTGATTCGCAGAGATACTCGCCGTGCAGAAGACCGTCGACCAGGTGGGAAAGGCTCTCTATCTGCGGCCCGAGAGCGCGCTCGGCCCCGGTGACTACGTGATCGTGGCCGCCCGCGATGGCGTCGACGCCGGGGAGGACTACTTCTACTTCAGCGGTCCCCTGATGACAAGAGTCACCCGATGGGGGATGCGCGTGACAGCCCGAAACCGAATGGTGCTCCTGGTCCTCGCCCTGGGCGCCGCCACAGTGCTCGCCTTGTTCGGACCCGTCGCGGCGGCCTTCGCCGCACACGGAACTCGTCCATTGGGAGTTCGTCGGGGGCACCCCCGATAAGCCCGCAGCAGCTACTTCTCCGATTCAGCGAGCCGATCGACGCCAGATTCCTCACCGTCAGCGTCTTCGATCAAGGCGGGTACCAGCAGTCTTTGGGAGCGATCTCCATCGATCCGCAGCATCGGACCGACGGCCTTGTGAGCGTATCCAGCTCTCCCGGCGGGCACCTATTCGGTGGCCTGGTGGACCCGGGCGCTGGACGGCGACCCTTCCAATGGCAGCTTCCTGCATCGGGATAGGCACGACGGTGGATCCGGTCGCCCTGCTACCCCCTGTTGGAGCGCGCGATCCCGCCACGCAGCCGGCGATGTTCTACGAAGAGACCATCTGGGACACGATTCTCCATTGGTTCACGTACCTCGGAGCAGCGCTCATGATCGGAGCCCTGGGTTTTGCGCTTCTGGTTTGGCGGCCTTTGGTCAGGAGGGCGGCGGCGCGAGGGGCCGCCGAGGGAGAGGTCGGGGCCGACGACACCCTGGGCCAGGCGGAAGAGGCCATGGACGCCCGGCTTCGTCGATTGTTCCGCTCCCTGGCGTTGGCCGGAGGCATGTTGTTCCTGTTCGCCAACCTGCTGCTCTTTATCATGCAGATCGAGTTCATCCGCTACGCCCTCCTCCAACCGGTCACCGCGGTGGCTCCCACCCCACTCGCACCCTCGGCGCTTTCGCACGAGGCGCCTTACAGGACCGTTGCCGACATCTTCCACGGCTACAACGGCAGGGTCTGGATCGCCCGGATGGTCCTCGCCGCAGTCACGCTGGTGCTGACGTTCCGCCTCTCCGCCTCGGCCGCAAAGACGGCCTGGCGCTGGACGGTCGCCCTGGTGGTCGCCTTGGCGACCTTGGCGACGGTGAGCCTCACGGCGCACGCGGCGGTCGTGCCGCAATCCCGGTTCTCCGTGGTCATCGACTGGTCGCACATGACCGTGATGTGCCTGTGGCTCGGTGGCCTGGTCCCCCTCATGCTAACGCTGCGAGAAGAGCGCCGGCACCGGGCCTCCGCGGTTGCGGACGGCCGGCTGCGGCGGCGGACTGACGCGGTTGGTGGTCCGCCGGTTTTCCACGGTGGCCCTTCTCGCGGTCGTCTACTTGGCGTGCACGGGTCTCTTCGCGGCGTATCTCCACGTCCGAAACCCCTCGCTGCTCATCCCCACTACCTACGGGCGCGCCCTGATCGCCAAACTGGTCTTGTTCGGGGCACTCTTCGCCCTCGGCGCGGTGCACAGACGGGTGTCCATCCCGCGTCTCGAGCACGACTCCGGCGGGCGCAGATCGGCCCTCGAGCGCCTCCTCCCCGCCGAGATCGTGGTGGGTTGCTCCCTGCTCGCGGCGGTGGCCCTCATGGCCAGCTTGGGCACCAGCAAGGCCGTCTGGCCCGCGCACGAAGCGCTGGGACTGGTGAGCCAGTCGAAGACTGCGGGGGTGACGGCGACCTTCAGGGCTGTACCCGGAAGGGCCGGTCAGAACGCCATCGCCCTCGACGTAGCCGACCGGCGCCCCGGTCAGGCGACCGCGATCCAGCAGGTGACGATCGAGATCGGTGGGAGCACCCTCGTCTTGACCCCAGCAGGCGCCCTCGTCCCGGGTTCGGTCCAAAGGTTCATCATCGAAGGACCTGGTAGAGATGCCGCAGGGTAAGAGCACCATAGCCTACACAGTGACCAGGCCGACCTACCCGAGGCCGGCGGCGGGATCCCGATCGACCTGCCCGTGGCTCTCGCTCCGAGCGGCTCGGAGAACTAGCGTCGAGTTGGGCGCCGAGGTCGGTGCCGGCGCGTTTCGGCGACCCCCGACGGGTACCGGCGCCCCGCTAGACTCCCCCTACGTATGGCTTCAGCGAGTTCCGGAGGCAGACCGGCGGCGATGATCCCCCGGGCCGTGGCCTCCGCGTTGTAGGCGACCCGCACCACTTCTACCTCCACCGCCCCGCCAGATTCCGAGCTCAGGAGGTATACGCGGGCCGTGCGTCGCCGTCCTTCGGCCGGCCGACCGACCCCACGTTGACGAACAGCACGCCCCCGTACGCGCGGGACCAGGGCGTATGCGTATGACCGAAGACCAGGACGTCGTCCTCTTCCGCCGCCGCGACGCGCAGGAAGGTCCTCTCGTCGCGGTCACGCAGGAGATACTCGTTGATCTTGCGGGGGCTCCCATGAACAAGGTGCAACTTCGTGTCAGCCAATCGGACGTGCAACTCGCTCGGTAGACCCCGCAGGAAGGCCTTGCCGTCGGCCGTCACTTCACGGATCGTGAAGGCATACGAGGCGTCCCCGAGCCGCTTGGCCTCCGAGTCGGCGTAGAAACAGCCGCAGTCCCCGCGCTCCCAGCCGACGCCGTCGTCGTAGTTCCCCATTATCGTGGGAATGTCCGCACGGCGTATCAGATCGATCACGCCGTTGGGATCGGGCCCGTAACCAACCAGGTCGCCGAGGCAATAGGTCGTACCGATCCCCCGGTCCCGTATGTCGGCGAGCACCGCCTGCAGGGCCAGGCTGTTCCCGTGGATATCGGAGATCACCGCGATGCTCGGCACGAGTTCCTCCTCGGAGGACGCCGGGAACGCCGAACCATTCCCGGGCGGTGGTCGTCGCGAGGATGGCGGAAGAATCGCACCCGGTCAGCGGAGCAACGATCATGGGCGATCCTGCTCGGCTTCACCGCTTGGATGCTCGCCGACAACACGTAGTCCTCCAGACCGGCTGCCCGGCTCCCATTCGCGGATGAACTCCCGGCTCTCTTCCATCGGCCGGATGTCGATGTCCTCAAAGCCTGCCGCCTCGAGCATGGCCTCGAGTTCGTCCACCGGCGCCGCGCCCGAGATGCACGCCGACAGCAGGCGCATGTCGTCCAGCCATTCCCGCGGCAACGGCGCGGTGGCTACCACGTCGCTCACGGCCAGGCGGCCGCCCGGCTTCAGCACTCGGAACGCCTCCCGGAACACGGCCGGCTTGTCCGGCGACAGGTTGATCACACAGTTGGAGATGATCACGTCCACGACACCATCGGCGACCGGCAGATGCTCGATCTCTCCCAAGCGGAAGTCGACGTTGCCGTAGCCCGCCCTGGCGGCATTCTCGCGGGCCTTGGCGACCATCTCCGGAGTCATGTCCGCTCCGATCACCCGCCCCTCCGGCCCCACGGCGCGAGCCGCAAGGAAACAGTCGAAACCGGCGCCAGCGCCTAGGTCGAGCACGACCTCGCCGAGCCTGAGTGCCGCGATGGCCTGGGGATTGCCGCAGCCCAGCCCCAGGTTGGCGCCCTCGGGTACCGCCGCAAGTTCTTCGTCCGTATAGCCGAGCTTGCCCGATACTGCCGCCCCGTCTGCCACAGCCCCCGGCACCGCCGGACCGCAGCATGTCGACGCCGGTCCACAGCAGCCCGTCGATCCCGTACCCGCCTCGGCTATGCCCGCGTAGCGCGAGCGCACCGCCTCGCGCACGACCTCTTGATCCAGTTCCTTCATCACTCCTCCTCTAGTCATCAGTAGGCGGCCGCCGGAAATGACGCTGGACACCCCGTGTCTTCGTCGAGTCGAGGCCGGCCGCCGCTTTGGACTCTTCCTCATGGGTTCCCGCGGCCCAATCGCCGCGCGCAATAAGCTAGACAGTCAACCCAATCGAGCGAGCGTTTGGACAGACGTTCTTGGCCCGGCAACGACCACAGGCGACAAGCGGGAAGACCACAAAGAACCGAAAGACGAGCAAGGCAACGAGGACCAGTAAAGCGACCAGCACCAGTAAGGAGAAGTGCAGGGCCAGGCCTGGAATAGCCGCGACGATCGGAAAAACGAGCGCGACCAGGTAGAGGTTGTTCGAGCACTACACCATCCATGTCTTATCACCTTTCATTCGATGGGCCCGAGCGACTCACGAACGGTCGCTTCGTGCTTGTCACTCAATACTGGCCTTGTCCCGGTTGTCCCCAGCTCATACGCCCAGCGCGGCGCATACCTCCTCCAAAGCTCCGCGCAACTCGGCAAAGGTTCCCTCCGGAGCGAACACCGGCCGACACTCGGTCACCGAGGCATCGCCGCCCCATACCTTCACCGCAAACGCCAGGCAGCCGGGTTCGTGGCAGTCCTTGCAGTTGGTTCTCGGCAGCCGCCTGAAGATCTCCAGCGCAGGCGGGCGCTCTCGCGTCACGTACGAGGGCTCGATCATCGCTCGCCGAGCCCATACCTCCTCCACCCGGCAGCGGATCGCCTCGAGCGTGCGCCAGGCGTCGACGATGTCGTCGGCCTTGGCCACGGTAATACGCCGTGGATACAGAGAGACCAGGCGATGCCCGTCCATGAACGTGAGCGCGGGAACCTGAGGGCTAAACGAGGCGCGGTCCATCTCGGCGTTCAGATACGGCAGCACCGGACCGACGTCTCCGCTCAGTTGAGCGATGATCCTGATCTTGCTCCGGTCGGCGACGCAGGGTGCAAGCACGCTGAGAGAGGCGCGCCCAAACACGCTTTCGTCGCCCATTTCAGGCTCGGACACCGGTACCACGAACACCGGCCTGCGATAGTTCACCCATCCCGCGCAGAAGAAGTCTCCGCCCGGTCGGCCGAGGGCGCGCCTCGACTCCTCTTCCACAACGACCCCCGGCGCTCCCACGAGGGCGAATCCCGGGTCGGGCGAGACAACCTCGTACGTCAGTCCGAAACGGTCGAGCGTCTCCCTTCCCCGCTCGTATTCCGCGCGGGTGGTGAAGGTCGTGACCAGCAGGGACAAGTGTCAGGCTCCCTCAGTCTCGTTCGGCGCGCCGTCCCGTCGACGAGGGACAAGGTGCTGGTCGCTGGCTGTGGGACAGCCGAGATCCTGTGCCACGACGTCGTCCACTGCCGCGACCCCCTCGGCGGGCTGGACCGGCCAGTACCGGCGCTGCAAGAAGAAGGCAACGTTCACCAGTCCGATCATGACCGGCACCTCCACCAGCGGGCCGATGACCGCGGCAAAGGCCTGGGCCGAACCCAGTCCAAAGACGGCCACCGCCACGGCGATAGCCAGCTCGAAATTGTTGGATGCCGCCGTGAACGCCAGAGTAGTGCTTTTAGAGTAGTCGGCGCCCAGCCGCTTGCCCATATAGAAGCTCACGAAGAACATGATCACGAAGTAGATGAGCAATGGGATCGCGACCCGCACCACATCTAGCGGCAACTGCACGATGATCTTGCCTTTCAGCGAGAACATGACGAGGATGGTAAAGAGCAGGGCGATGAGGGTGATTGGGCTGATACGGGGGATGAACTCCTGGTGGTACCACTCCTTCGTCTTCAAGCGTAGGAGCACGAACCGCGTGAGGATTCCAGCCGCAAACGGTACACCCAGATAGATGCCTACACTCTTCGCGATCTGTCCGATGCTCACGTCCACAGCCGCTCCGTGTAGGCCGAATACGCGTGGCAGCACCGTAATGAAGACGTAGGCGTAAACAGAGTAGAACAGCACCTGGAACACGGAGTTGAAGGCGACCAATCCCGCTGCGTATTCGCTATCGCCCTTGGCCAACTCGTTCCAGACGATGACCATGGCGATGCAGCGGGCGAGACCGATCATGATTACGCCCTGCATGAGAGCCGGCTTGTCGAAGAGCAGGAGAATGGCCAGGAAGAACATGAGTACGGGACCGATGATCCAGTTCTGGGCAAGAGAGAGCCCCAGTATCTTCCAGTTGCGGAATACATCCCCCAGTTCCTCGTAGCGCACCTTGGCCAGGGGCGGATACATCATGACGATGAGGCCGATGGCGATAGGGATGGAAGTGGTGCCGATGGAGGCGCTCTGGATGGCTCGTCCGATCTGGGGCCACAGGTAACCCGCGCCTACCCCGACCGCCATGGCCAGGAAGATCCACAGGGTCAGAAAGCGGTCAAGAAACGATAGACGCTTCACGGTCCCTCCCGGATCTAGCGTCAATCTGTGATTCGATGAAGTGCTGCTCCCTGGTCCACGGCTCCAGCGCGATACGTTCGGCGTGGCCCGCGAGCTCCCGAAGATGCGCGGCCTCGTGGCTTCGGCGGGAGTGTAGTACTGGGTCCCGTAACTCCAGCGGAGTCAGACTCTGGTTGACCACCCAGGCGAACGGTGTGATCCCTGCCCGGGCGAGGTCGCGCTCGAGCTCCATGGCTTCGTGTATCGGCGTGGCCTCCGGGAGGGTAACGAGCAGAATGCTGGTGAGCGAAGAATCCCGTAGGCGGGGCAGCAGCCGTCGGACGGCCTCGGGGTTACCGCTGGGCTTCCTGAGCACCTGGCGGTGATAGGCCTCCGCCGCATCGAGCAGGAGCAGGGTGTGGCCGGTGGGCGCGGTGTCGATGACCACGAACCGGTCCTCACCCTGTGCGACGGTTTCCGCGAAGGCTCGGAAGACGGCGATCTCCTCGGTGCAGGGGGAGCGCAGATCCTCTTCAAGGAGAGCGCGGCCCTTGGCGTCAAGGCCGCTCCCCGCCGTGATAAGAACTTCCTCGGTGTAGCGGCGCGTCTCGAGTTCGGGGTCGATCCGGGTCACCTGCAGGGAGGGAGGTCGCTCGCGAACGAACTGCTCAACGTGCGCCGCCGGGTCAGTAGTGGTGAGCGTCACTTCGAACCCACGCTGCGCCAGTTGCGGTGGCGATACACACGGCCACGGTGGTCTTGCCCACTCCACCCTTCCCCATCGTCATCACCACGCCCCTTCCTCGGGCGGCGATCTCCTCAACGAAGGTGTCCAGCGGGTCGCCTTGGAACACCGGCGCCACCACCAACTCGTTCAAAGGCGTTCCGCCGGTCTCGCTCGTCCCCAACCGCCGAAGGGCCTCGATACCGATAAGCCCGAACGGCAACAGCGGGATGTCGACGCGCGGTAGCGTTCGAAGCCCTCCGGGCATGCGCTCGAGCGCAGCCTGGCCCTGACTCCCCATCGCGACAGCGATGGCATCCGTCCTGCCCTGAGCGCTAAAGACACCGTTGATGATCAAGCGGATGTTCTTCATGCCCAGTTGCGATAGTTCTGTCCGCGTACGGTCTGCCTCGGCGAGGGAGGAACGCTCCGCCCGAGCTACCAGCACAAGTGTGGTCTGGGTCGCGTCCCGTAGCGCCGCGTTAGACGCCGCGTAGAGCTCCTGCTGAGCCTGGAGGCCGGAAAGAGGACCCAAACACGACGTGCCACCCACGTTGGTCTCGATGAACTTCGTCCAGGCGGCCGGCAGCTCCAGGAGGCGCAGGGTGTGGCCCGTGGGCGCCGTGTCGAAGACGACGTGATCGAACGCCCTCGTGGCCTCGGCATCACCGAGCAGCTTGGAGAACTCGTCGAAGGCGGCTATCTCGATGGTGCAGCCCCCCGAGAGCTGCTCCTCCATGCTCGCGACCGCAGGCTCGGGGGCAAAACTCCCCGGTACGGAGCGACGACCATCGCTCGCGGTAGGCCCGTGCGGCCGCCTGCTCCGGGTCGATGTTCATCGCCTAAGAGGCCGGGGGCATCCGGGGACGGGCGTCGGCGATCCGTCGAGCTTCGACACCCAGCACCTCATCGAGGTTCGACGCCGGGTCGGTGCTGACGAGCAGCACCCGCTTGCCAGCGTCCGCCAGGCCCACGGCGGTGGCGCAGGCCGACCGACGTCTTGCCCACGCCGCCCTTGCCCGTAAAGAAGAGAATGCGGGTTGGGTCCGGCACCAGTGTGGGTACGTTCATGACGCTCCCGAACAGCAGCTCGTGGCGGGCGACTCAGACGCGGCGCGACAACCCGCCTCGGGAACGATCTCGGCTACTTCGCGACCCAGGTACCGTTCCGCGAGGTCGAGTATCGCCCTGGCCGGTGTGTCCTTGACCATCTGTGCGGTTGCCACAGCGCGATTCATATCATCGCGCGATACCCCCAACTTGCGAGCACTGTCGAAGTGAAACTTGAAGCACGGTTCACAGTTCGACCCAATGGCCGCGCCGATGGCGACGAGCTCGGCGACGGCCTCCGAGTATATGCTTGGAGCGGGCGCTTCGAAACCGGCCCAGCCGGCCAGTTCGTCCCGTGACGGGTATGCGCCGCTGCTTTTGACCTCACCGTTCACCTTGACGAGGGGAAGAGCAGTCCTCCCCAGTGGGCCTCGAGGGCCGTCTTCACTTCGACGTCTTCGACAAAAGCGCCAGGCTGCTGCGCAAGATTGAAGCGCTCGACAGATACTCCCTGGCTCTTTAGCCAGTCGAGATCGGCAGCAAAGCGAACGAGTTGCGGATCGACATAGGGCCCGCAGATTCCGGTCGAGCAGCACATTGGGGGATCGAATACTTGAACACCGGTCATGGTCAGTTCCTCTCCAAATAGAAAGGCAAGCCCCTCATGACAGATATCGTAGTCCCCGCGCGCCACATATGCAAGCAACCGCTTATACGGATATATCCACGCGCGTGGTATCTTCGTGATACCGCCCCCGGATCGCGGACAGCAAAGGACGGGAGCCGCAATGGCCCAACCGACTCCGACTCGCACACTCGTGGACGTCTTCAAGGCGCTCGCGGACGAGACCCGCCTCCAGATGCTGGCCCTGCTTTTCGACCAGCCCGAGCTATGCGTCTGCCATTTCGAGCGCGCCCTGGAGATAAGTCGAATCCAAGGCGTCCCGGCACCTGCGCTACTTGTTGAATGCCGGGCTGCTCGAGGACCGCCGGGAAGGCGTGTGGATGCACTACCGTTTGGCCGAAGACATGAGTGCCGAGAGAAGGCTCATCCTCGAGTCGGTCAGTCGGCCGTTAGGCAAGGAGTACGTCGCCGGTCTGCGCGCCCGCCTTGAGGGCTCGCTCTGCCCGCCTCCGTCCGCGACGACGCCGCCGTGCTGCCCACCGGTCGCGGCCGGACCGGCGGCGTCAACCGAGAGTCGCTCCTAGCGCTCCCGGCACTCCCAGCCCGTCGGGCCGGATCAGTCGATCGGCACCACGTCCTGGAACTTCTGGAAGGCGGCCCGGTATTCGTCCCGCGCCTGCCGCCCCTGATCGAAGTACTTCGTCGCCGCGCTCACCGTGTTCGTCGCCCACATGGCCTCGATGCCTTTGATGGTCGCGTCGATGCGCGTGCTCATCGCGGTGGCGGCCTTCACCAACCAGCCGTTCGACTCCACGAACTCCGCCGGCACGCGGACCTCGCCCAGGCTGGTGAAGGTGGCATCGAGTTGCCCCGTCATGGACTCCAGCTCGTTCCACACCGAACGTGGGACTTTGGGCGCGGTGTTGTTGATCTGGGTCGCCAAGCTCCGGGATGCGCGCGTCGTCGTCCACAGCGCCTGCACCAGATTGTCGGTGGCCATCAGGTAGTCCTGCGTCGATTGGCCGGAGGTCGTGGTGGTGGTCGTGGTCGCGGCGGTCGTGGTGGTCGGAGGACGAAGAGGCCGTGGAGGTTACGCCAGGGGTCGTCTGGGTCGTGGTGGCGCCGACCACCGTGGTCGTTGTATCACCCGTGGTGCTGGTGGTATTGGCCACGGTCGTGCTCGAGGAGCCAACAAGGGTGGTGGTGGTCTTGGTTGTGTCGTCGCCACGGAGCAAAAGATAGGCGCCTATTCCCGCTCCTGCCAGGACCACGACGATCGCCGCCGCGATGCCAATGATCAGACCGGTGCGGCTTCGCCGTCCCGGCGGGCCCTGCGGCGGCTGCCAAGCCGCCCCGTACCCAGCCGGCCGGCTGACGGCGGCGGAGGGGGCGGGGCGACCCGCGGCGCAGGTGGAGGGGGCGGCGGCGGAGGTGGAGGTGGCACCGGTGGCGGCGATGCTACCTGCTCCGCCGTCGCGCCGGCCCGCGGCACGATCTCCGTCGCAGCCAGGCGTGACGAGTCCTCGGCGACCGAGCCCGGATCTCCCGGGCACCGGGGTGCCGCAGTTCTTGCAGAAGGCCTTGCCGTCATCGACGGGCTGACCACACTTGGCGCAGAAGTACATGAGTTCCCTCCTGGGCTCGACTCGACCGGCGCCGGCCGACGGAACACCTGCGTAAGCGTAGAGCAGACCGCGATCATAGTCCATACCCGCGCGCTCGATGCTAAGATGGCCGGAAACGCCGCCCACGCGGACAGCCCTGCCTCTACCACCAGCGGAGAAGACATGTCAGAAGAGGAACACGGCACCGTAGCAGAGAACCCGCTCCACAAGAAGCTGGGGCTGCGCCCGGAGCCATCGGCGTCATCATCGCTCCCCCCGAAGAGGAGGCAGACCCGCTGCTTCCTCTGCCCGAGGGCTACACCGTGCTGGCCGAGGCCGACGAAATGGCATCTCTAGAACGGGCAGTTCGACTACATACACTACTTCGCCCGCAATCGGGCCGAGCTGGCGCGGGCGTTCGCCCTGCTTGCGGGACGGGCTGGCTCCCGGGGGAAGCCTCTGGATCTCGTGGATCAAGCAGTCGTCGGTCCGCGGTGGTGGCGGGTTGCCGGGGGACTTGAACGAGAACACGATCCGCCGCATCGCTCTCACCAGCGGCATGGTCGACGTCAAGGTGGCCGCGCTCGACCACGACTGGTCGGCCCTCAAACTGACGCGACGCAAGCACTAGTCGGCAGGCCGCTGGAGCCGCCGGCGCCAACCCTGACGCTCGCTCGGCGACTTCTGTGGCGCGGCAGGGCCAGCCCGGCAGCGCCGCCCGCGCTACTCCCGGCCTTGGCGAAGCTCGGCGTGCGCGACACCAGACCGAGGTTGTCCTGCACCAGCCTCCACAGAGAACGTTCCGTGCCCGCGCGAATGGCGACGTAGCACTCGTCGCAGCTCTCCCGGGTGGCCTTGAAGCCCTCGACCATCTCCTTGCGGGTCTTGTACTGCAGGTCGGGGAACATGGAGCAGGCGTTGATGAGGCCGTCGGGGCGCACCACCAAGAAGCGCCGTCCTGCTTGGCAACCGTCCATGCCGCCTTCGGCGAAGAACTGGTAGGTCTTGTCGAGGACGTAGTCGGAGTTCACGATCGTGTTCGTCCGGCGCTTGTGTTCCTTCGCCCAATCGAGATGGCGGCGCAACAGAGCCAGATCCTCGGGAGTCGTGATGCAGAGGCTCTTGTCGCCCGTGCGGAGCGCGCTGTAGGCGCTGAACGAGATCTGCGTACCCCACTCCTCGGCTTTCGCGACCAGCTCCGGGATGGTGGCGAAATTCTCGTGCGTGAGCGCCGAGTTGAGCACGATGTTCTCGCGGCCGTACTTCGTTCACCAGATAGGGGATGCGTTCGCTCATCTGGGCGAAGAGCCCCGGGATCCGCCGGAAGTCGTCGTGACGATCGTCGGGGAAGTCCAGCGAGATGGAGAAAAGAGAGACTCCTGCCTCGTTCAGCGAGAGATAGCGCTCCTCGGTCAGAAGCCAGGAGTTGCTCACGCACACCACCATGGGCAGTCCGTTGGGGCGCTTGACCGCGCGGATGATGTCCTCGAGGTCGTCGCGCAGCAGCGGCTCGCCGCCGGACATCTGGCAGAGGCCCGGTTTGAGCTTCCTCCGAGTATCGCCGATAGTCATCCAGGCTCATCAGGATCGGTCTCGGGCTTGATGCCGCCCTTGTCGCAGTGGACGCAGTCGGCCACGCAGGAGTGCGTCACCTCGAACGAGACGCACACCGGCCATGCCGATGGTCCGATTCCACAGAGACCGCAGCGCCGATCTTGACCGCTTCGCGTCTTCTTCATGCTGCGGTGATCCCGATTCTGTACGAGGCCCGAGCGGGCCGTTGGCTTTCCCAGGGAACTGTACCGCACGGCTGGGGCGTGCGCGCTAGCCCGTCGTCGCGATGATACGATGCTACTGCACGTCACGCGAGAGACCTGCGAAGGACCAGCGAGGTTACAATCTCAGAGCGTGCTCGATTCCATAATCGACTTCCTCAACAAGCATCGGCATCGCGGCCCCCGGCCGGTTCGGTTGGGTCACGGTCGTCCTCACCTTCGTCATCGCCGTGTGGCCGCCTGGCGTGTTCATGCCCCGCGTCCGCCTCTTCTCCCTGCGGGTCGGCTGGGCCGACGAGCCCAACGCGCGCCGCCTGAACAAGGAGCCGCTCCCCAATGCCGGCGGGCTGGCCATCTTCGCCTCGGTGATCGCTGGCCCTGGTGATCGCCACCCTGCTCCGCCGCATCGTCATCGAGGACGTGCAGGTGCAGGTCCTCGCCATCCTGCTGGGCGGGTCGTTCCTGATCATGGCCGGCTTCATCGACGACCAGTTCGGTCTGCCGCCGCGTGTTCCGTCTGCTGGTGCAGCTGATCGTCGGCCCTGCTGCTGGTGGCCGCGGCATCCGGATCGAGGTGACTTCGGCGGGATCTTCGACACCGCCCTCTCGATCATCCTCACCGTCATCTGGATCGTCGCCATCACCAACGCGGTCAATCTGCTCGACGGCGTCGACGGCTTGGCCGGCGGGGTCAGCTTCATCACGGCCATGAGCCTCCTTGCCGTCTCGGCTCAGGATCAGGCCAAGGCCGCCGCCACCCTGCTGCTCGCGGCGCTTGGCGGGAGCCGCGCTCGGCTTTCTGCGGCACAACTTCCCGCCGTCGCGCATCATCATGGGCGACAGTGGCGCCTACTTCTTCGGCTTCGTGCTCGCCGCCTCGAGCATCCTGGGCAGCCTGAAGATCACCACGCTCTTCGGCCTCTTCCCCACGCGTCCTCTTCCTGTTCCTTCCTGCTGCCGCTGACTCGACACGTTCCAGGTGGTCCTCCGCCGTCTGTTCCGGCGCAAGAACCCGCTCTCGACGCCCGGGCAAGGACCATCTCCACCACCGGCTCCTCGCCCGCGGTCTGTCGCAGACCCGGACCACCCTCATCCTCTGGGGAGTCACGCTGGTCACCAACCTGGTCGCGATGGTCGTCCAGGGCATGTCGGATCGCGGTGATAGTCACCACCGCGGTGGGCATCATCGTCTTGCTGGCGTTCATCGTGTGGCGGCGACGCCGCGCCTTCCGCCGAGCGGCCGCCCGCGCGGCCCGATCCGCAACTGCCGGACCCACCCGACGGCGGACCGGCCGTCTAGACCTGGACGTGACCGCCAAGGTGGCTACCGGACTGACTACCATCCCGAGACGTTGGCGTCTTCGGTCAAGATCCGGCCTTCTCTTCGGCCCACTACTTCTCGCGGTGCTGACCCTGGTCGCTCGTCTCTCTGCCGGGTTGCGGCTCCGACACTCCTGCAGACACGGCGGCCAACCCATCGACCGACGCTACCGTGGCAGAGAGCACCGTCCCCGGGTCCCTCCAGCTCACGCGAAAAGACAACGGGGCACGCTTCGAGATCAAGGCAGGCGGCACAATAACCCTAGCCCTAGAGGCCAACCCCAGTGCCGGCTACGCCTGGGAGTTGGACGATCCAGACCCCGAGGCGTCGCTCATCGCGCAGGTGGGGGAGCCGGCCTTCAAATCGGCCAACCCAGGTGCCGCGGGAGCCGGGGGGATCATGACCTTCACCTTCCAGGCGGTGGACAAGGGTGAGATGCTGCATCAAGCTCGTCTACCTGGCCCCGGGGGTCGACGAGGCCCCCACCAAGACTTTTCAGATCGACCTCACCGTCAGGTGATCGCCGCCTCCCGCCCCTCGCGCGTCCGCGACCCTTACGGCGTTGAAACCGTACGGCAAAGTTCGGCGTCTGAGCGGCATGACGCAGCAACGCACCAGGAGGGTGAGCGATGTTCAGGAGAGGAAGGTACGCAGGGGGATCGCAGCGGCGGTTCTGGTCATGATCGTGGCGCTGGTCGCGATCACGTCCGCGGGGTGTGGCTCATCGGCCAGCGCAGCCGGGGGAACGCTCAAGGTGGGCCAAGCCGATAACGGCAAGGCCTATACGGTCAAGGTCGGCGACACCATCGAGGTGGTCATCCCCGGCAATCCCACCACGGGCTTCAGTTGGGCCGCGGCCCTGGCAGAGAAGGATGCGGCCCTGATCCAGCAGGTCGGCGACCCGACCTACGGAACAAACTCGACCGACAGCAGCCTGCTCGGCGCGGGGGGCATCTACACCTTCACCTTCAAGGCGGCAGCCAAAGGAGAGGCGTCATCAAACTCGTCTACGCGCGGCCGTGGGAGAGCGTGCCGCCCGGAGCAGACCTTCGCGGTGACGCTGACGATCAAATAGCGCAGCCGCTGAATAATGCGACCGCTAGGAACGGGGCGGGCCGGCAACACCGGCCCGCCCCGTTTCCGGTGAAACCTCGTCACCGGCGTCTCTGTCCGAGTTCTCTATCGCGTGACGAGCTTGAGCGAGCCGACGCTCATGTCGACCGCGATCGTCAGAGCCTTGGCCTGCGGGTCGGCTCCCGCGGCCGCGCGTGCTGTAGGTCTTGCCGCTGACGGTCCAGGACCCCTCCACCGAGACGTCGGTCAAAGCTCCCGCTCACGGTCACCCGGGCGGCAGTCTGCGCCGGCACCACTATGCGCATGGTCCCCACGCCCGCCTTGACGCGCACGGTGGCATCGGTGCGCAGCTGCCCGGAGAAGTCCAGGGTGTACGATCCGGCCCCACCTTTGAACTCCATGGTCTTGAAGTTGGCGTTGGCCAGACCGGTCATCGTCACCGTGGACGCACCTGTCTCGTACTGCAGACGGTCCATCTGGCCAGGATTGGGCGAGTTGAACGATGACCTGGGTCTTGGCGGCCCCGTCCTTGATCGGTCAGTCCCTGCAGGACCAGGCCGCTCAGGTCGTAGGAGCCCTTCATAGGCCCCGGCCGAGACCTTCAGCCGCATGGGGCGCCGCCCAGCTGCAGCTGCCACTCGTTGACGATGTCTGCTCCCAAGGCCCGGCAGGCCCTTCTGGCTGCCCTGCTTGATGACGCAAACGGGAATCGGTGCGGTCGACGGTCGGCTTCCACGATTCGACGTTGTAGCGGATCAGACCCGGACACCAGGCCGGTCGAACCAGGGCTCAGCGCCAGCTTTCCCGCTCCCATGGTCACTTCCACATCGGTCACGGCGGCCCCACCCAAGGGCTCGTTGACGGCCAACTCCTGAGTGGGACCAGTGGTGATCCCGCAGCCGCGCCGATCAGCACCGCCACCCCGACCAGCAACAAGGCGAGCAACGCGCGCCACGGCCACTGATTTCGCCCACCTCGCCCTCGCGATCTCGTGATCTCCCGCATTCATGGCACGCCCACCTCCCAGTCGATGCGATTCATCGCGAACCGCGCCTAGCCGATTGTAGAGCAACTGGGCAGAAACTGCGGGAAGCGCAATGCGAGGCCGGTCGACTGCGAGAGCGGCCTGGTCGAGCGCGTCGCACGATGACGACGGCGGCCTTGTCGAGCGGTGCCGGCAGCCACGGCCGTGCGAGACGAGTCTAGGCTAGGACGAGAGCCGTGCCCTGCGGTGAAGAACCGGTCGCCGGCGGCGTTCCTGCCGGTCATCGGCTCGGTGACCCGCACGTCCTGCGTCACTTCCACTCGTCCGGTGGCCGTCAGGGAGCCGACGATGTAGTCGCGCTCGGCGTCGATGTCAGGATGGATGTGATGGATGGGCAAGGGGAACAAGCGCCCGATGCCCACTCCCGCGTCGAAGGAGGCCGTGGCCACCCATACCTGCTTGCCGTCGCAGGTGAAGTCGGTGAGCCACCAGCGAGCATGATGACGGCACCGCGAGCTGCCTCCCTCGTCGTGCCTTTGGAAGGCCAGATCGTGCAGCTTGCCGTCGAGGAACACGGGGAGAACGGGCGCGCTCGGGTAGGGCCGGTTGAGCACCCCGCACGCGAAGGCCCGCAGCGCTGTGCGCGGGGTGACCCGATCGGCGACGTGCCATCCTGCCGCGGCGAACACCTCCAGGAGGTCGGTCCCACTCCCCAGGAAGACCAAGCTGACCGGCGCCTGCGCGGCACCGCTCAGCTTGGCGGAGAACCGGGGCAGCAGACCCACATGGTCGTGATGGATGGCGGAACGCTCGCCATCGTGGTGAAGGGGCCAGAGAGCTCGGGGCAGTACGCGCGACCTTGGTCCGCGACGTGCGCCGGATCGGCCTGTGTCCCCCAAGAAAGATGCCCACGGCCACGCAGGACGCGCCAAAAGTCATGGCCGCGCGCACGACCCGCGTCCGCGGCATTCGGTCCGACCTTGCGTGATCGCCTCGTGTGCCCAGGTGAGGAACAGAGACCAGCACGAACCCCACCCCCAGCGCCGACATCAACAGCATCTCGCGGCCTTGCCAGTCGCTGATGGCCGAGTGCAGGAGAGGAAGCACGGCCGCGGTAGCGGCAGTCAAGCCCAGCCTCGCCCACCAGATCGGCCAGCGTCGCTCAACGGCTCCGAGTCCCGGTTGTTCGGCGACGAGTGCGGCTTGACGGGCAGAATCTATGACAGCCCCACGTCCGGGGCTGGAGATGAGTTCTGTGGCACGGTCCTCCTTACGGCGGGCATCATACCCTAATCGGCATAAGCTGCCCATAAGTCGAGTCGACGGTCGAGGCGCGTCCTACGGCCGAGCTCGAGACGAGCAGCGGATCGGACCTGGCCGTCAGGAAACACCGCGACTGCCGCTATGAGCACCAGCACCACCGCCAGCACCACCCGCGACGCCCTTCCCCTCCAGGGTCGCGTGTCGCGCAGCGGCCTGCGGCCGCGCTCCCAGATCAGGAAGACGCCCAGTAGAGAGCGCTAAGCCACGCTCCGCCGAGACACCAGCCGGCCAGAACGTCCGAGGCCCAGTGGACGCCCAGATAGACTCGCGACAGACCTACGATGATCACCACTGCTGCCGCCACCAGCGACGATCGACCAGACGAGCAGCCACGTCGCCGGCGCGCTGCCACGCGAGCTCGCTGCCCGTACGGCCGACCCCGGAAGAGCCAAGAAGCACCAGGAGCCCCAAGAACACCAGGGTCAAGAACGCGTGTCCCGAAGGCAGGCTGAACGAGCCGGGCTGCTCGATGAGTGCGATGGCCTCCGGGGGACGGACGCGCTGGACCAGGGCCTTGGCCAGGCTCGACACCCCCTGGGCGGAGGCCAGAGTGCCGGCCACCAGGATTGCTGCGCGCCCGCCGGCCCCAGGCCAGGAGCATGAGCACGAGCCATGGAGGTGAGCGCGAGCATGACCGGGGTATCCCCCAGCAGGGTGAAGCACCAGAAGGCGCGGTCCCACCCGGGCGTGCGGGCGCCGACCAGAGCGTCGGTGACGCGACCGTCCCACGCGACGAAGGAAGAGCGGCCGCACGCTCAAGCGCGAGCCAGAGAAAGCCGGCGAAACAGGGCTACGGCAATTCCCACGAGCAGCCAGAGACGCCACCTGCCTCGCGCGGGATCTTGCGGCGCATCGGCAGCCGAGCGTGGCCGGTTCACTCGGCGGGAAAGACCGCGTGCCGGAGCACCGTCCTGAGATTCTCGGGCTTGGCCGTGCGCGGATCGCCGAGATAGATCTCGTGATGGCGGCCGTGAAACGAGTAGCCCCGCGCGCCGGCGAAAGTCGCCATCTTCTCGAGCGTGCGGGCTTCGTCGGCGTAGGGGCCTATGTGCATGATTTGCAGGCTCAGCCCCTCGTGGAAGCTCTCCAGACGCACCCTATCGAGCGCCGCCGAACCACCCCCGTCGCCTGCGGCGGCGCCCGTTGCGCCTTCGGCGGCCTTGTCGGCAGGGCGGCCTGGTCGCGCAAGGCGCCCGCGTCGCGCCGCTTGACCTTATCGCGCTTCTTCCTCACTCCACAAGCGCTTCGGCGAACATCTCCTGGTGATGTGGTCGGGCTGCATGATCAGCAGCGTCCACAACCAACCCGCGAAGGCGGCGTAGTCGGCTCCCGCCTGCTGATGTCGTCCAGAGCCCCTCGAGGGCCATGACGGTGTAGTCGATCGGGTCCACCGGTCGCAGCTTCGACATGAACTTGAGAGTGTAGGCGAACCCATAGAGGGCGCCGATCGCCTCAGCGAAGCCGGCGAAGTGCCCGGCGTCGCATTCGGCTCGATCTGGCCGTCCATCGGCGATGAACCTCATCTCCGGGACGTCGACGAGCCGTGACCTCTTTGCCGACGGCAGATAGAGATGCTGAGCTGCTTCTTGAGATCAAGCTTGCCGGAGCCTTGTCTTCCACGAGTCACGCCTCCCGCACGTCCGTCGATCCCGCTCTGACACGTCGACTGCAGGGCGTCGGCTCGATAGTCCACCTTCATCGTCTGAGGCGAAGTGAGCGGCAAAGGGCGCCGTTCGGCGGGTGGGATCAGGCTATGCTCAGGCTTAGCCTGCAGCATACGGGGTATTACCCGACGGGAACCCCGCCGGACCGAGCGACCAGCTCAGAGGAGGACGCCATGAAGGATGTCCACCCGCTACTACACCGATTTCATGGCCGACTTCCCCGAGCTGGTCGAGAAGAACGAGGCCCTGGGGCAATTCATCCACGACCACGGTGGGCCTCTCGACGAGAAGACCCGCTGGCTGATCAAAGTGGGCATATCCGCCGCCAGTCACCACCAGCGAGCCGTGGTCACCCACGTGGAACGGGCGCGCGAAGCCGGTGCCACCGAGGAAGAGATCCTCCACGCGATGCTGCTGGTGATCCCCACTTGCGGCTTCCCCACCTTCATGGAGGCCTACCGCGAGTACAAGGGGCAGTAGGGTGACGGATGAACTCGAGTCGACCGGCCGCCGGAGCCGAGCGCCGACCGAGGAGCCAGCGGCGGACCGCGGCGCCGACAAGCCGGCGACAGCGCGAGCCTCGAGCGCCGACGTCGCCGGCGCCGGCACCGCCGGCCTCGACGCCCCGCCGACCTCGAGCCCCGCATCCACGAGATCGGCGAGAGGCTGTTCGCCGCGGTCGCCCAGGAGGGCCGGCTGCAGATCGGCCTCGTCCTTCCTCAGCGGCCGCGCGATGCAGCGCCGCATCCTCGCTCATGCCATCGACGACCCGCACTTCAAGACCCAGCTCTTCCGCTTCGTCGACGTCTACCCCAGCCTGCGCGACTCCGGCGACGTGGTCAGGCACGTGCGCGCCTACCTCGACGACGGCGGCGAGCTGCCCCGTCCTCTGGACCGGCTGGTCGGCACCACGCGGAGGCCAGCGCCTGCCCACGTGGGCCGTCGCCCGTCTGACCGAGCGAGGCATGCAACGGATGGCCAAGAGCCTCATCGCCGGCCGCGACGCCACCGACGCCCTCCCCACTCTGAAGCGTCTTCGCCGCCGCCACACGGGCTTCACGCTCGACATCCTCGGCGAGGCCTGCCTGAGTGAGGCGGAGGCCGCAGAGTACGTCCGCCGCTACCTGGACGTGCTCGACATCCTGCCGTCCGAGAGCCGCCCGTTGGTCCGCCGATCACGTCCTCGACGAGGCCCCGTGGGGCGAGGTGCCCCGGGTCAATCTGTCGCTCAAGCTCACCTCGCTCTACTCTCAGATCGATCCGCTCGATTTCGAGGGCTCGCGCCGGGCACTGGTGGCCGCCCTCAGGCCGCTCTTCATCGGAGCCCGCAATCGCGGCGTCTTCGTCAACCTCGACCTGGAGCGCTTCGCCTACCGCGATCTCACCTACGCCGTGTTCGCCGACCTCCTGCTCGACGACGACCTGCGCGACTACCCGCACGTGGGCGTGGTAGTCCAGGCCTATCTCCGGGACAGTCGGGACGACGTGCAAAATCTGGTCGATCTTGCCCGCCGGCGCGGGACCCCGTTCACCGTGCGCCTGGTCAAGGGCGCCTACTGGGACTACGAGACCATCATCGCCGCCCAGGAACACTGGCCCTCGCCGGTCTTCACCGCAAAAGGCGCAGACCGACGCTCAGTTCGAGCAGCTGACGAAGCTGCTCGATCGACAACTGGGAGTGGACCCGGCCGGCCCTCGGCACCCACAACATCCGCAGCATGGCGGCCGGCCGTGGCCATGGCCGAGGCCGCGGGACTCCCCCCGGGCGCTCTCGAGCTGCAGATGCTGCACGGGATGGCCGAGTCCATCCGCCGGGCCGCCGTGGCCCAAGGTTATCGGGTGCGCGAGTACGTGCCGGTGGGCGAGTTGATCCCGGGGATGGCCTATCTGGTCCGCCGTCTGCTGGAGAACACCGCCAACGAGTCGTTCCTGCGCCTCACCTTCGTGCAGCAGCAGGATCCCGAGAGCTCCTGGCGCCGCCGCGCAGCCTCGAGCCGCAGAGCCGCGAGAGGCCCGGAGCCGCCGACGTCGCCGCAGCGACGCCGGTGCCCGCCGAGCGGCTGCGCAAGCCCGCCGCGCGGGCTCCTACCCGTTCCAGAACGAGCCCCACGCCGACTTCTCCCGCCCCGAGAACCGCGCCGCCATGGAGAAGGCCCTGGCGACCATCCGCGGCAGCCTGGGGCGGGAGTACCCCCTGGTCATCGACGGTGAGCATGCCTCCAGACCGAGGCCTCCGTGATCTCGGTCAACCCCGCCCGGCCCGGACGAGATCGTCGGGACGGTGGCCAGCGCCAGCCGTGACGACGCCGACCGGGCGCTCGACGCAGCCCGGGCGGCCTTCCCCGCCTGGCGTGACACCCCCGCCGGCGAGCGCGCCGACAGTCCTCTTCCGCGCCGCCGCCCTCATGCGCGGCCGCCGCTTCGAGCTGGCCGCCCTCGAGGTGGTCGAGGCGGGCAAGCCCTGGCGCGAAGCCGACGCCGACGTCACCGAGGCCATCGACTTCCTCGAGTACTACGGCCGCGAGATGCTGCGCCTGGCTCCCGCTCGGAGACCTGAGCGACGTCCCCGGCGAGGAGGACCTCTACTTCTACGAGCCCCGGGGAGTGGCCGCGGTCATCGCTCCCTGGAACTTCCCGCTCGCCATCCCCACCGGCATGGTGTCGGCCGCCCTCGTGGCCGGCAACACCGTGGTCTTCAAGCCGGCCAATCCCACCCCGGTGCTCGGCTACGCCCTGGTGCGCATCCTGCACGAGGCCGGCGTGCCCGGCGGAGCGGTCAGCTTCCTGCCCGGACCGGGCGGCGAGGTGGGCGACTACCTGGTCGCCGATCCCCGGGTGGATCTCATCGCCTTCACCGGCAGCCTGGACGTGGGCCTGTCCATCATGCAGAAGGCGGCCGATCGTGGCCCCGGGACAGCGCAACATCAAGAAGGTGGTGGCCGAAATGGGGGGCAAGAACGCCATCATCGTCGACACCGACGCCGATCTCGACGCGGCCGTCGAGGGCGTGATCGTCTCGGCCTTCCACTACGCCGGGCAGAAGTGCTCGGCCTGCAGCCGGGTGATCGTGCTTGCGAGCCATCTACGACCAGTTCGTGCGCCGCCTCGACCCAGGCGGCAGCCAGCCTCCAGGTGGGCGACCCGGCCGATCCCGGGACGCGGGTGGGACCGGTCATCACCGCCGAGGCACGCGACCGCATCTCAGCTACATCCGCACCGCCGCGGGCCTCAGCGCGGACTCCGGTCTATCCCCCGAGCGCGGGCCGTCAGCACGAGCCAAGGCGCCGCCCCGCAGCCTGGGCCCCGTGGCTTCGAGCCCAAGCGCCTGGCCGGGCGAAGCCCGGCGGTCAGCATCCCCGCGGCGGCGAAGGCCACTGCGTGGCCGGCCGACAGCCGGCTACTTCGTCGCGCCGCACGTCTTCGTGGACGTGCCTCCCGACGCCGCCATCGCTCAGGAGGAGATCTTCGGCCCGGTGCTGGCCGTCCTCAAGGCGCACGACTTCAGCCATGCTCTCGAGCTCGCGCTCGGGGTCCGCTACGGCCTCACCGGCGGCCTCTACTCCCGCAATCCGGCCCACATCCGCCGGGCCTACAACGAGTTCCGCGTGGGCAACCTCTACATCAACCGGCCCATCACCGGGGCCATGGTCGGCCGACAGCCGTTCGGCGGCTCCCGCATGAGCGGAGTGGGCTCGAAGGCCGGCGGACCCGACTATCTGCTCCAGTTCCTGGAGCCTCGCACCATCACCGAGAACACCATCCGGCGCGGGTTCGCCCCTTCCGAGGCCACGGGCACCACACAGCCGGGGCGTCTTGATACGATGGTCGGGGGCAACGCTACGACGAGGGGCAATACATGAGGAACCACGTGTTGAGACCGCTGATGGTGGTCATCTTCCTTGTCATTATTCTCGTTATCGTCAGGTATATCGCCGTGCCGGGGGATTTCGGCGTGCACGAGACGGGGTTCACCTACGGCTGGTATCGGCAGGAAAATGTGCAGGACTGGAAGAACGTCACCGTGAAGTACCAAGGGCAAGACTACTGCACCACTTGCCACAAGGCAGAGGTCGACCTGAAGGGCAGTGGCCCCCATACGGTCATCCAGTGTGAGAACTGCCACGGCCCCGCGCTCCAACATCCGTCCAACCCGCCGAAGCTCACGATCGACACGTCGAGGGACCTGTGCATCCGGTGCCATGCCTTCCTGCCCTACTCTACAAGCGGGAGGGCGATCATCAAGGGCATAGACCCGGCCGCTCACAACCCCGGCACCGACTGTGTCAAGTGCCACAACCCGCACAATCCGACTTCGGGGGCCTGAGATGATTTCGGGAAAGCCTGAGATGACTTCGGGAGAACCTGGGGTTGTCTCGAGACGAGATTTCCTCAAGACCACTGCATTAGCGGTGGCCGGAGCCCTGATACCACTGGCCGCGCTTGAAGTCCTCACCCCCGAACGCGCACAGGCCATACGCGCGGACGCGGCGGTACGCTGGGTCTTTCTGGTCGACACCAACAAGTGCGTCGGCTGCGGGTTCTGCGTAAAGGCCTGCAAGTTGGAAAACGAGGTCCCCTACGACGCACATGCCTCGCGCACCTGGGTGGAACGCTACGTGCTGACCAAGAACGGCGGGTTCCACGCCGATTCTCCCAATGCTGCCCGCGACGGCTTCACCAGTCCAAAGATCGACATCGGTAACGGCAATTTCGAAGACATCAACCCGGCGGACATCGAGAAGGCCTTTTTCGTCCCGAAGCTCTGCAACCAGTGCAACAATCCGCCCTGCGTACAGGTTTGCCCGGTCGGCGCCACCTATCAGACTCCCGACGGTGTCGTTCTCGTCGACAGGACCTGGTGCATCGGGTGCGGCTACTGCATCCAGGCCTGCCCGTACGGCGCCAGGTTCTTCCATCCCGTGTACCACACGGCGGAGAAGTGCACTTTCTGCTACCACCGCATCAGCAAGGGATTGAAGACGGCCTGCGTGCAGGCGTGCCCGTTCGGGGCGAGGCAGATCGGAAACCTCAAAGACCCGAACGACCCGGTGGCGAACGTGATCCTTACCCAGCGCGTCAGCGTACTTAAGAGCGAATACGGAACCAACCCCCAGGTCTACTACCTCGGGCTGGACGAGGAGGTGCGCTGACATGATCCACGGGGAACTCTGGACGATCAAAGAACTCTTCGTCCTTCCGAACGAGTACATCACGTGGTCCATCCAGATCGTGATGTACCCGCTCATGACCGGCCTCGTCGCAGGGGCCTTCGTCCTCTCGTCTCTCTATCACGTGTTCGGCATCACGAGGCTCAAAGAGATCGCCCGCTTCGCGCTCGTGTTCTCCCTCGCCCTGTTGCCCGCGGCGATGGTGCCGCTCTTGCTCCACCTTCAGCACCCGGCCCGGGGCATCGAAGTGATGATGACGCCGCACTTCACCTCCGCCATCGCGGCGTTCGGCATCGTCTTCTCCTGTTACGCCGCGATCGTGTGCTCGGAGCTCTGGTTCCTCTACCGCAAGTACTTCGTCGAGCACTCCCGGCTCCTCAGGCGAAGGCCGGGGAACACAGTCGGTCAGAAGGTGCTCTGCTTCATCCACACCGTCCTTACCCTTGGTTCGTTCGACATCAGTGAAGAAGCCCAACGCAAGGACAAGAAGGCGATCAAGATCCTCGCAGCCGCGGGTATCCCCGTCGCCTGCTTCCTGCATGGCTACGCAGGCTTCATCTTCGGGTCGGTCAAGGCCAACGCGCTCTGGATGACACCGCTGATGCCGGTCATCTTCATCATGTCGGCCGTGGTCTCGGGCATCGCCCTCGTCATGCTGACCTACATCGTGGTCATGGAGATCAGGAAGCTCCTCGCTCGCAGAAGGCAAAAGGGGCTACGCACGCGGGAGTCGGGGCAGGAGATCAAGAGCGCCGAGATCGGCGTCATCAAGATAACCAGCAAGTACCTGCTCTACTTCCTGTTGTTCGCCATCAGTCTCGAACTTCTCGACCTCATCTTCCGAGGATATACCTCCGTCAAGTCGTGGGACGTGCTCCGAAGTGTCATCTACGAGAGAGACTTCTACTCGATCTTCGTTCTCCAGTACGGTCTCGGCAACCTCGTGCCGCTGATCCTCTTCGTCATCCCGCGCCTGACCATCAGAAGAGCCGTCATCGGTGTCCTGTTCGTCTTGTTCGGCGTCTTCATGATGCGGTGGAACGTGGTCATCGGCGGGCAATCCTTCTCGCTGACTTTTGCCGGGTACATGAGGTACATCATGCCGATAATCCCCCACAGCTGGGAGACGTTCAAGGAAGGATTCTTCGGTGCCCTGAGCGTCTTCGTGTTCCCGTTCGTGCTCTTCTACATATTCAGCAAGATCTTCCCCATATTCGAGGCGAAAGAGTCACATCAGGCATAGCCCCGCCCGACGCTCCAGGCATCGGCGATGTGCGGCCCGACCGCCCAGTAACGCTTGTCGGGCATGGTCAGCAGGAGGGGTCGCAGCTTCGCGATGTCGGGCTTGCCGTCCGGCAGCAGGAACTGCTGCTCTGTCCACGTGCCCACGACGTCGGCGATGAACAGCCCGTGACTACCCAGATCGACGGTTTGGTGGAGGCGACACTCGAGGCACAACGGGCATTCGCCGATCATGGGCGCGTGCTCCAGCGAGCCGCGAAAGACCGCGAACTGCGACGCCTTGTCCGCCCCGCGGTTCGCCGATTGGAGCCCGCACCAGTCGGTCACCTCGACTTGGTCCACGCTGGGGATGCAGACGCTGAACTGCCCGTGTTCGCGGATACCGGCGTTGGCTGCATGCCCGTTGTTCACCGCGGCGACGAGTCGCGGCGGGTTGTACTGGCAGCGGTTCACCCAGCTCACCGGCGTGAAGCTGGGGCCCCCCGGCAGGTCCACGCCGATGAGCGTCACCGGCATCGGGTAGATGAAGCCGTGGGTGCCGAGGTCGATCTTGTCCACGCTCTTCCTTCTTCGTCGTAGTGCGTCCGGTCGCAGCGGTTGCCCCATGGAGCCATGATATCTCCGCGGACGGAAACGGTCGCGCGCACTCGCCGGCAGTGGCGGTGGCGGTGGAGGCGAATGTTGAGTCGATCGTGCCGCGATTGACAAGCAACTTGCCCACCTTATACTGAGTGCACTCAGGTGGTGGGCGACTCGGTGACCGGCGTGGAGGGGGATGGCATGACTGCGGGTTCCATGGCTTCAGGTTGGTATTACTCTAAACGAGGCGCGCCTGCCGGCCAGCAGACGGGTCCGTTCGGCTGGGAGCAGCTCTATGCACTCGCCCAGGCCGGGACCGTCGTCCCCGACGACCTGGTGTGGAACCCGGATCTCCCCGAGTGGCTGCCCGCCGCGCAGATCCCCGGGCTGTTCCCGACCCTGACTGCTCCCCTAGCGCGTCTCAGCGGGGCTCAGCCCGTCTCGCGCCGGCGCTCGCGGCTGCTGCCGATTCTCATCCCGATCATCGCCGTGGTGGTTGTGGGCGCCGTCCTGGGCTCCTACTTCGCCTTCTGGCAGGGGGATGGCACCGGCGGTACGGAGACCACCTCAGGGATGGTGTCCACCTCTACTTCCGGGGCGCTCTCCGCCTCGACCACCGGGGCGCAGACGGCCGACATGGGCAAGGCCGAGGCCGTCGACCCCGATCCTTCCGCCATGGTAGACAGCGGGCAATACGGTCGGGTCGCGGCGAACCAGGTGCTCGTGCTCATGTCCCCGGGCAAGGGACGCAAAGACGCAGAGGCAGTGGCCGCCCAGATCGGCGGAAGCGTGGTCGGCGAGATGGAGTACATCAGTCTCTATCAGATCCAGACGTCCGGCACCACGGCGCAGGATCTGGAGAGCGCCATCGCCGCGGCCTCGGCCGTTCCGGGGGTCGACTACGCCGTCCCCAATGGGCTCGACGTCTACAAGGCTCCGATCAAAGGCGAGAAGTGCTCCACCCTCCGCGACCCCATCTACGAGGCGGGCGACAACGCCGCCGCGATGGAGATGATCGGCATGCAGAATGCCTGGGACATCCTCAAAGCCAGTGGGGTCACGCTGAACGACGCCCACATCGGGATAGTGGACACCCCCGTCTACACCAAATCGGGACAGGGCCTCTCTTCCGACCTCAACTTCCCCGACGCCAGTGGTAAGTTCACGACCGGCAAACCCAAGGTCCGTGGACTGGAAGCCAAGGACACCACCAATCAGGCCCCAGCCGACGGCGCGACGACTCACGGCACCGAGGTAGCCCAGACGGCCGGCGAAGTGGCCGGGGTCCTCAAGGACAAGCTCACCATGACCTTCAGCAACGCGACGAACGCCGGCGCCGGGACCTACCAGGCCCCGATCCCCGATCCGAACGATCCCACCCAGTACCAGGGCTTCTACCTCCGGCCCCTCGTTGAGATGCAGAAGCAGATCCAGGATGGCGCAACGGTCATCAACCTCTCCATCGGCCCCAAGGAGCCCAGCGCCAACAACGCTTGGCGCGCTGCCGCGTACAAGCGCTTCTTCGAGCAGATGGCCAAGGACAACCCCAAGGTGCTCTTCGTCGCCGCGGCCGGCAACGAGAACGGCAGCCTCGACGGCTCGAACTACGGACCGGGCGGCTTCAAGCTACCCAACGTCATCACGGTGGGGGCCCTCGATCATTCGGGCGACCGGGCCACCGCCGGCGACTGGTACCCGGCGGCAGACATACAGAAGGCTTTCGCCGACGGACAGGCTAACGGGAGCATCCCCGCGAACTGGACCGTCGACGACTTCATCAAGAACGTCCCCTCCGGGTCGAACTACGCCACCGGCAATGGCGAGGTGAGCCTGTCGGCCTGCGGCTCGGGCGTGCCCACCGGGGTAGGCCCGGACGGCAAGCCGATCCTTGCCGACGGTACCAGCTTCGCCACCCCTCAGGTGACGGCTGCCGCGGCTCTGATCAGGTCCATCAATCCCGAGCTCACCGCCGAGCAAATCAAGCAGATCCTGGTCGACACCGCGAGCTCCGAGGTGGACCGCAACGGGACCAAGGTGGCAGTGCCGGCGGACGTGGGCGGCAAGGTGCTGCGGGTCGACAACGCCGTGCTCAAGGTTATCAACGACATGCGCGGCCCCGGCAACGAGCTCAAACTCGACGACCTCCTCCAGTTGGCCAACGTGGATCTGGTCGCCGACGGCGGCCCGACCGACTACACCGTCACGGCATCGATAACCCAGGTCGGGCCGGCGGGCACGGATCTGACCATCAGCATGACCGGCGAGGGAAGCATCGCGGGCAAGACCGCCCAGCACCTGAGCGCCCCCGGAGACGTGAGCTGGACTGTATCGCCGAAGGCAGGCAACACGCCGACGATCATGGTCAAGCGGTCGGACAGCGGAGGCTGCGCGGTCCTCGTGATCGAGAGTTTCGATCTCAACGGAAGCTGGACCGGAACCCTCACCTTCACCGATTTCACGGCCGATCCCAGCGCGGTGCCCAGCTCGGTCCCCGAGGGCGAGATCAACCAGGAAGGCTGCAGCCTTGGGCTGATGGCCACCATCATGGAAAAGATCAAGGGCATGCCCCTACCCTTGACCATGGACATAACAGCCGACGAGAGCGGCAACGGGACCGCCATCACGGTAATCGACATGTCGTCCCTCGCCAGCCAGATGGACACCGGCGACGGCTCCACCGCCACTGTAGAGAACCAGGCCCAGACCATCCCCTTCACATTGTCCGGCAGCACCATAACCTTCCAGTTGGAGCAGTCGTCCGGGGGGACATCGGCCATGACCGGCACGGTGAGCAAACAAGGCGACACCCTGGTTATCGACGGGACAATGAGCGGAAGCGGAACCGGCTTCACCTACTCGGCCACCTGGACGGTGACCAAGGGGTAGCCGCGGGCCCCATTCCCCCGCCCGTTCGGGGGTCTCGTCATCACCGGGGAGATCAAGACCGTGGGCGACCGTTTCCCGATGAGGGCCGTCTGGACGGTCGACCAGGAACCGGCGGCGTGGCTCAGGGGCCGAGCGCCTTCCCCGTGCTTCCCGCTCGTCCGACGCCAAGAGCCACTCCACCGGATCGGCACCCAGGAGGCGGGTACGGGTCTGGGGGTCCATCAAACCTGCGATCCGGCCCTTCTTCCGCCGCATTGGCTCTGGCCTCCGCAAGAAGCGGCTCCGCAGTCTGCTCTTCGGTCGCCGAGCCTTGCGCTCCACGAGCCGTAGTTCGTCCATTGCCCCGCTACCCTCCGCCAGGAGGCTGACGATCAGGGTGTTCAGAGAAACCTCCTCCATCCGGGCCCCCTCACCAGCTTCTGGTAAAGCGTCCGCGGCATCCTCACCCGAATCTGCCCGCTGAAGCTGGAGAAGACCTGCAGTTCGGGAGGTTCCACTCCCCGCTGCACCAAGCCCTCAAGGGCGGCTTCCGTCACAATCACCGCTTCGCGCTCCGCCTTCTGTGGAGTCGCAGCAAGCGCGCTCAAGTGGGGGAATTCCGGCACGAGGGCCACGTACTCGCCGTCTTTCTTTGCCTGGCCGTGTGTTGCCTGGAGTGTAAGCACATCACTGCGATCGTCCGCTCCGCCTTGCCATACGAACATTTGTTCGTATATACTCCTGCTCCCTACGAACATATGTTCGGAAACCGGACCAGATTTTGGCCTGATGTTATTCATATTCTTAAAACTGCAACTTCTATTGCAATGACAGCGAGCGACCGCCCGCCCGACCGCGGTCACCCCAACGGTCACTCACCCCACCAGACCGGCGTCCCCAGCTCACCCGATGCCCAACTCCATCGGTTCGCAGTGCAACGGATCCCGCCCAGCCACGACTACGTCCGGCAGGACGGCACCGGTCCCAAGGATGGTTGGGCCCGAGGGCCAGCCGACCCTGGAGCGCCCCTCCACGGGGCCGTCCACAAGTTCGGCTACACCCGGCCGCTCAATAAGCACGAGCAGCCGCCCGCGGGTGGTGCACCGGAGTCGGCCACCCCCGCCGGCGCCGACGACTCGCCCTTCGTCCATCTGCACGTGCACTCGAACTTCTCGTTCCTCGACGGCGGCAGCCGCATCGAGGAGCTGGTCGCCCGGGCGGCCGAGTTGGGACAGCCCGCCCTGGCCCTCACCGACCACGACGGCCTCTACGGCGCGGTGCGCTTCGCCAAGGCCTGCGCCAAACGGGGCATCAAGCCCATCTTCGGAGCCGAGGTGCAGGTGGAGTCGCTGCTCGCCGCCGAAGGCCATAAGGACGCGGACGCTGCGCATTTCGGCGCCGCCGCACATTTCGGCGCCGCGCCTGATCGGGTCGCAGCTTATCCGAACGCGGACGCCGTGCCCGATTCCGCGGCCGCCACGCTCGCCGCTCCTCACCACCTTCTACTCCTCGCCGAAACCCGCGAAGGCTATGCCAACCTGTGCCGCCTCCTCTCCGCCGCCCACCTGGCCGACCCTGAGCGCGAGCGGGGGCCGCTCGTGACGATCGAGTCGCTGTGCGCCCACGCCGAAGGGCTCATCTGCCTCACCGGATGCCGCCACGGCGAGGTCGGGTATCTGGTCGACGCCGGTCGCGTTACCGACGCCCACGCCGTGCTCCGCCGCCTGCGCGACATCTTCGGCCCCGACCACCTCTATGTAGAACTCCAGTATTTCGGGTACGAACCTCACCACGAGGTCCATGCCGGCCAGCACGGCTCTGCCGTCTACGAGAAGACCCGAGCCGACGGCGGGCGCCTCCGACATCGCCCCGCCGTGGTGTTCGCAGGCGGCCCCGTCGATCTCCAGACGACCGTCCCCGCCGGCCCAGCTGCTCCCGGCCCGCCCCCCTCGAAAGCCTCAGGCCGTACGGATTCCTCGGTGTCGATCTCGCCCTTCCCTCCCGGCGCTACCACCGCTGCCGAGTCGCAAGATACCAAATTGCACCATTATATTGATGCAACGTTAGTTGCATTTTGGCGCACGAGTACACCAAGTCGCGCTGTGGAAAAACCCCCCGGTGCCGCCCCAACACCCATTCGCCCCGACCTCCCCCAAGGGCATCCCCAACGGCTCCAACCCTCAGACTATGATGTAGGCTTCCATCGAGACGGCCGGCCATGGCGTCTCTCCTGCCTGACCTACTGTCTCCACCTCACTGACCTCGCGCGTGCCTGCAGCCTGTCTACCACGCTCACCACCAATGTCCATTATGCGGGGGAGAATGATCGCCCCATCCACCTGATCTGCCGGGCCGCCGGACACGATCGCCCCCTATCTGGATATCCGGAGCTAGTTCCCGGCCGTCGGTGCATAAAGTCTAATGCCGAGATAGAGTTTGAAGCGGCCCCGCTTTTGTCTCTGATTGTTTCGACCGACTCCCCCCCAGCAGTGCATACATATTGCGATGCAATGGCTATTGCAGTTACGGAGGGGTTATCTGCAACCACAGGCGACATTTCGGTCCCCGACAGGTCGACTCAGGGGGAGTCACCTGGACCTTGTGTGGCCCCCGTCGCTGCCGCGTCGCCCTTGCCCACCCCGTCGCCCCAGGCGCCCACCTCGCCCCTCACCAGCACGGGGGAGATCGCCGCCCGGTGCAACGTCGACCTGGAGCTTGGTACCTTCCATTTCCCCAAGGTGGACGTGCCCGCAGGCGAGACCGCCTACTCGCTCCTCGCCAAGCGCTGTTTCCGCGGCATCGCCCGCCGCTACAAGCCGGTGCCGCCGCGCGCCATCGAGTTGCTCGAGCACGAGCTGGCCATGATCGAGCAGATGGGCTTCGCCCACTACTTCCTGGTGGTGCACGACATCGTCAGGTGGGCGCGCGCCAAGGGGGTAGCCTGCTCGGGTCGGGGCAGCGCCGGCAACTCCATCGTGTGTCACGCGCTCGATATCACCGCCTCCGAACCTATCCGCCACAACCTGCTGTTCGAGCGGTTCCTCAATCCCAACCGCCGCGAGATGCCCGACATCGACGTGGACTTCTGTTCCTCACGCCGGGACGAAGTGATCGAGCACATCTACCAGACTTTCGGCTCCGAGAACGTGGCTGTGGTGGCCAACGTCAACACCATGTCGCCCCGCTCGGCGGTCCGGATCGTGGCCGAGGCCTTGGGCTTCGCCCCCACCGAGATCAACGCCCTGGCCAAGCACGTGCCCCGGCACGGCGACGCCGCCCGCATCCGCGAGTACCTGGCCGGCGCCTGGCCCGAGCTGCGCGATTCGCCCCTCCAGGATGGGCTGCAAGAGGGGGGGCGCTATGCGCGGTTCCTCGACCTGGTCGAGCGCCTGGACTCCTTCCCCATGCACCTGGGCACCCACCTGGGGGGCTTCGTCATCGCCGACCGGCCCATCACCTATTACGCCCCGCTTCAATGGGCCGCCAAAGGCGTCGTGGTCACCCAGTTCAACAAGGACGACGTCGCCGCTATTGGCCTGGTCAAGATGGACATCCTCGGCCTCCGCACCCACTCGGCCGTCTCGGAGACCGTCCACCTCGTCCGGCAGCGCACCGGGTGCCGCATCCGGCCCTACGAGCTGCCCCCCGACGACCCCGCCGCCTACGAGATCATCAGCAACGGGGGATCCATCGGGCTCTTCCAGCTGGAGTCGGCAGGGCAGCGCAACCTTGCCTCCCGCCTGCAGGAGCGGGACTTCGACGACGTCATCGCCGCCATCGCCCTCTACCGTCCCGGTCCGCTGGAAGCTGAGATGATCGGGCCCTTCATCGACCGGCGCTGGGGGATCGAGCCCGTCATCCTCCCCCATCCCGCCATGGCCGAGGCCCTAGGCGACACGTACGGCGTCATCCTCTACCAGGAGCAGGTGCTGCGGGTGGCCCAGTTGGTGGCCGGTTTCGACCTGGCCGACGCCGACTCTCTCCGCCGGGCCATGACCCGCGACCGCAGCCGGGAGGAGATGGCCAAGATCGGCGAGACCTTCATCAGCCGCGCCATCGTCCGAGGAGTGCCGGAGGACGCCGCCCGCGAGGTCTTCCGCCAACTGGAGGGCTTCGCCGCCTACGGGTTCAACAAGAGCCACTCGGTGTGCTTTGCCGTCATCAGCTACGCCACCGCCTACCTCAAGGCCTACTACCCGGCCGAGTTCCTGTGCGCCATCCTTAACAACTATCCCATGGGCTTCTACACCCCGCGCACGGTGCTGAACGACGCCCGCCGCTTCGGGCTGGAGGTCCGGCCAATGGACATCAACCTGTCGGGGCGCGGGTTCACGGTGGAGGATGAGGTGCCGCCGGACCCGTGGGGCGACGGGGCGTACGACCCCTTCGCTCTGGCCTGGACCGCCGAGCACGACTGGGGCCTCACCGAGGCCGACCTGGCCGAGCTGCGGGCCGAGCAGGAGGGGGAACTGGCCTATGCCGAGGCCCTGCGGGCGGCGCTGGAGCAGGCACATGTGGATGGCGCGCACCAGGGGAAAGGGGCAACCCAAGGGGCGAATTCTGGTCCGTCTGGACCTGGTGGCACCGACAACCTGCCGGCCAGTCCGGCTCCGGGCGGCGAGCCACCCCTGGACGGGGGCGCAGCCCCCGAGGCGGGGCGCGAAGCGCCCCTCAGCCCCGGCGACCTCCTCCCCCGCGCGCCCCGCGCCCGCGGAGGCGTGGAGCCGGGCGCCTGCCTCGCCCCCAGCTGCGGTATCGCCCCAGATGCCGCCCGAGCCCTCAGGGTAGGATTCTCCTACCTCAAGCAGATGGGCGACCGCTCCCTGAACCGCATCGAGGAGGAACGCCGCCACGGCCCCTTCACCAGCTTCGAGGACTTCTACCTCCGCACCCGCCTCGACTGCCCGGTGGCCGAGAACCTCATCCGAGTGGGCGCCTTCGACTCCCTGGAGCCCGACCGCACCGAGCTGCTCTGGCGATTGCCCCTGCTGCACGATCGCCTGGAGGCGCTGGCCGGGTCGTCCGGACAGAGGCGCGGCCAACTGCGGGCGTTTTTCTCCCCGCCGAGCCGCGCGGGACTGGAGCGCTCCTGGAGCCTCGAGGACAAGGTCCGGGCCGAGCTCGAACTCCTGGGACTCACCGTGAGCTGCCATCCCCTCAAACTCTACGAAGAGGATCTCCGCCGGATGGGGGTGCGCATGAGCTACGAGCTTCCCGCCATGGGAGACGAGGTGCCGGTGACGGTGGCCGGGATCTACGAGCGGGCCCAGAACCCCTGGATGCGTTCGGGAAAAAGGACGATGTTCCTGACCCTAGAGGACGCCTACGGCCTGTTTGAGTGCGTCTGCTTTGAAAGCAAGTTGGCCAGGATCGCCCCGGTCGTCGCCCGGGCCAGCTACTTCCTGGTCCGCGGCCGCCTGCAGAACAACCACAAACGGGGACTGGCCATCGTGGCCGAGGAGGTATTCGATTTGGAGGAGGTGTTGGCGAGGAGGAGGGCCAAGCAGGCGCCGACAGCCACCGCTACGACCGGCGCCCGGGACGACGGCCGGTCGAGGCGGGGCCACCCGGAATCACGCCGTGCCGGCCAGGTCATGCAAGGAGCAAAAACCCCCGGCCGGGAGATGCCACCCATCCCGAACACTACCGAGATGCTGAACCGCCGGGAGACCGAAGCGCGAGAGTACAGTCGATCTAGACGCGGACACCCTGAGTCGCAACGAGACCCGAAGGTCACACAGGAGGCAGAGAACGCCGGTCTGGAGATGCCGCCGATCCCGAACGCCATCGACATGCGCGATCGCCGGGTGGAACAGACCCACGGGGATGAATCGGTGTCAACCAAGAAGCGGCCGCCAGGGGCGGGGACAACGGCTATCCCGAAGAAGGTGGGGTGAGAGGAATGGCAGCCACAGTCTGAGAACTCATGATCCCTTGTGCTCGCGACGGCCGCGCACTCGGGCCCCGCCTGCCTAGTTCTCACATCCAGAAAGGTTCACCAGACGACTGAGCGATCCCGGCTGTTCCCCACAGCAGCCTCCGTGCCGGCATCGAGCGCTCCCGCCCAGAGCTCGAGCGCCGGCCCGACTCGAGCCAGCGACCAGTAGGCCCTGAGCCACCCCATCGGAAGCATGCCGCCGAAGGGCCTCCGACCGGCGGTATCGGACACCGCCCGGACGACGACTGCCGGGCCCGGCGCGCGCGCCTGCGGGCGGGCGCGGCCCTCGAGTAGCCAATATGACTCCATGTCTACGCCGAACGAACCGTCTGCCCCAGCCCTCACCCGCCGCTTGCCGAACGCGACTCGGTCCGATACCGCAATCGGCCCCACGTGAACCGTCAGACCGGCGGACCGCAGGGCCTGCGCTACCGCGGCCGCGTATGGGAGGGTTAGCACCCCGCCGGCGCCTCGGACCTCGCTCGCCACGATCACATCGCCGGTGCGGATCTCCGGCCGCAATCCGCCGCAGAAGCCCGCGACCGCAACGGGACCGCTGCCGGCCAGGGCGACGACCTGCTGGCCCGCCCGGACAGCCGCCTTGGGCCCCATCCCGGTCCTAACCACCGCCGCCGACCGGACGCCCCGACGCAGGGCCCGTTCCTCAATCCTGAGCGGCGCGAGTATCAGCAGCCGGTTTGCCACTCTTGGCCCAGTCCTTGGCGCCGCCGCCGGTCAGCCCTCGAGAGATGCAAGGACGTCGCGGGTTCGTATTTCTCGGGCGATCCCAGGAAGAGGCTGTCGCCTTGGGGAGGCGACGTGGTGCTGCTACCTGCATAGCGCCGACCGCCGCGGGGTGCATGCGGAGGACGGAGCGGGGGCACTCGCAACTCAGACGATCACTTCGCTGATCTGGAACTGCGGCACGATGTCCGTGAAGTTCGGGACATCCGCGCCCAGGGCCGCATTGTGGGGCGTCATGTAGGTCTGCAGGTCCTCCATGCTGTCGAACCGCAGGTGACAGACGGTGGCGTAGCCGGCCGGCGAGCCGGGTGCCGCTCCGGACACGCCTTTTTCTACCGATACTCCCTTGAGAGCTTCCCCAACCTTCTCCTTCACCATGGCGATGTGAGTGTTGCAGTAGTAGTCCATGTCGAAGCGTTTGCCCGGTTCGTTCGGATACATGACGGTGAATGCGATCATTGTTGCCTCCGTGCGCTTCGGTCGGCGCGACCCTTCCGTCGGATGCGTCGCGGGCCGCCAATTCGTGGTTCGTTGGGCCACGATAGCAGACGCGACGCCTACGATCTTGGGTGACCGACCGAACGGCAGTCTTCGACGCGATATTGGCTACGAGGTCAGCCTTAGGATCTAGTTCCTGTCAGAGCAATCTCGTTCGCGATCATCGCTATAAACAGGAAGGCAATATAGAGTATGGAATACGAGTAGAATCGCTTCGCCGCTGATAGACGCTCTCGCTGGTTCATCTGCAGCGCCAGATACAAGAAGCCGGCCCCCAGGACTGAGGCTACCCCAAGATAGAAGAAGCCGAGGTCGGCCGCCCGCGCAAGCCAAAGCGAGACCGCCACCAAGAGTACGGAACAGATGATCGTCGTGGCGGTGACTCCTTTCGACGGCAGCGCCTTGATACCAGCCTGCTCGTAATCGGTGCGCCGAAAGACCGCCAGTGACCAGAAATGGGGTAGCGTCCAGAGAATTATGATGGCTGAAAGGAGAAATGGTGTCGCGGCAAGTCGATTGGTCACTGCCACCCAGCCGATCAGGGGCGTTAGCCCCCCGACACCACTACCGATCAGGACATTCCAGGGAGCGCGCCATTTCAGGAACAGGGTGTAGGCGAAAACGTAGTAGACAAGCGCAATGAAAGCCAGAATGGCCGCCGTCAAACCGACGAATTGGCCGAGAATGAGCAGACCGACGGCGCCGATGACTATGCCGAAAGCTCAGAGCCCGTTGAGGTGTTATCCGGCCCGCCGGCAAGGGACGAGACCGCGTACGGGCCATGCGTCCATCCAGTTCGCGGTCGAAGTAGCAGTTCAGCGTATTGGATGCGGCTGCCACCAGTCCACCTCCAATGAGAGTCAGCAAGAGAGTGTGAAGAGGGCGGTACGCCTTTGACCGCCAGGAACATGGCTGAAGCTGCGGTGATCAAGTGAGGCAAGATGGCTCTCGGCTTGGCCAATCTCGAGTAATCCCACAGTACCGCGGCTCGATGCTGGTCGCCGGCACCGCCATCGAGTTGCTCTCGTCGAGGTGAAGGTCGAGGGGCCGGGCACTCTCCGGCATGCCGGTGCTCATGACCGGCTCGGGACCCTCTCGTGGCGGGCAACCGCAAACCCCCAGAGGATCGGGATAACGATCGCCGTGATCGCAAGCACGACGATCATGATGGCAAGCGCCGTGCCTCGCATGCCGTCGAAAACGAAGACATACTCCAACATGGCCGAGATGACCGCAGTCATCAACACCACGATACTTGGCCACGGTGAAGAACCGGCTCCAAGCGAAATTGCGCCGCAGCAGCATGCCTACCACACTGGCGAGCAGCAACACCACCAGACGCGGCCAAGAAGCCCTCGGAGGGGCCCAGAGGCGCTGGGCGAGGGGCGTAGGCGGCCATGATGCCTGCGGAGAGTATGGCGCAGACCAGGGATCCAATCGCAAACAACCGGATCGGAGAATGGGTTGTGTCTCCCAGATATGGCTCGTGGGCGGGCTCGTGGGCGTCCATCATGAAGCGATCCTCGTCATGATGATGGCTGTGGAGATCTGCAGCACCCCGATGACGGCGGTCGCATAGATGAACTTGCTCATCGCCTTGCCGATGAGGGCGCCATTGGGCTGAGGCTTGCGCAGCTCGAGGAGCACGAGTATGTTAGCGGGCTCCATGACGCCGTAGGCGATAAGAGCCATGATTCCGACCACGATATACGACGCCGTCAACCACCAGTGCTGAGGGTAGGGGACGCCGAGCATGCCCGTGCGGCGGGCGAGCTGGAATCCCGCAGTCAGGGTGGCGATCACCACGGGGGGCATGATGACCATCATCTTGGGCATCAGCCGCTTGGTCAGCTCCATGCGCGCGGGAATGCTCATCCGTGCCATGATGGGGCCGAGTATCAGGCCCACGAAGAGGTCGATGGTGATCCAGACACCACCGCCGACCACGTGAAAGAAATCCAGCCCCCACCGCCAGTCTTCCGCGATGGTCACGATGAGCACCACTATCGCCAAACAGGCGACCCCGACTCCCCATAAGTTGACGATGGGTCCGGTCTGAGCCTTCTCTACCCTCTCGAACGGCTCCCCTCCGATCTTGATCGCCTGCTCCCCGACGATTTCACTCATTCCAACGCCTCCGATCGCTGGATACCGAGATTCAATTCTCGCGGAAGCGGCACGGTGCGGCAATCAGCGGAAGTCTCGTCTTTGCGTAAGACATTAGGCCATTCGTTGTCGGTGATTGCCTGTCGAAGTTCAAGAGTGGGAGCCAGCCGTCATTTCGGCGGAGGGCTCTGTGCCGTTTCTGTCGCGTCCGGTGACTTCCGAACCTTTCAAGGAACTCCCGCACCCGGTAAGATTACGTCTTCACACGCCGGCCGAGAACGGCCACGCAAATGGCGAGCAGAGGGTTTTGAATGAAGTACTGGCGGGTTCCACTCGATCTGGGCACCATCGAGATTGCGAAGGGTCGGGTCAACGTACTGAAGGAGCGGTGCAAGGGCTGCCAGCTCTGTGTCACCTATTGCCCCCGCGACGTCCTCAAGATGTCTCAAACCTTCAACGCCAAAGGCTACTACTACCCGGAGGCCGAAGCGGAAGATAACTGCGTCAACTGCCATTTCTGCGAAGTCCTTTGCCCGGATTTCGCGATCTTCTCCGTCGAGGCGTAGGCGCATCCCTTGGCAAGAGGAGCCGTCTTAACCGGAACCTATTTCATGAACGGGGACGAGGCCTGTTGCGAAGGGGCGCTTGCTGCCGGCTGTCGCTTCTTTGCGGCCTATCCGATCACGCCGGCGACGGAAGTGGCGGAGCGGATGTCGGACCGATTGCCCGAGGTTGGCGGAGTCTTCATCCAAATGGAAGACGAACTGGCCTCTATGGCCGCGATCCTGGGCGCGAGTTGGGGCGGCATGAAGGCCATGACCAGCACGTCCGGCCCGGGCTTCTCGCTCATGATGGAGAATATCGGTCTGGGGCTCTGCACCGAGACGCCCTGCGTCGTCTGCAACGTGCAGCGGGCCGGCCCGAGCACCGGCCTGCCCACTCTGGTGGCTCAGGCAGACATGATGCAGGCCCGGTGGGGTAGCCACGGCCACAGCGAGATCATCGCTATCTCGCCTTCCTCTCCGCAGGAGATGTTCGATTTCACGGTCTGGGCCTTCAACCTCTCGGAGCAATACCGGTTGCCGGTGATCATCCTGGCGGACGAGGTGGTGGGGCACATGACCGAGCGGGTGGTCATTCCGCAGCCGGATGAGATCCACGTGATCGACCGGAAGAGAGCCCACGGTCCCCAAGGAGAAGTACCTGCCCTACCGTCCCGATGCCGATGGCGTCGCCCCCATGGCCTGCGCCGGAGACGGCTATCGGGTGCACATAACCGGACTCACCCACGACGAGCGCGGCTACCCGGGCATGGACGAGATCGTCCAGGAAGAGATGATGGACCGGCTGGTGCAAAAGGTGAGGAAGAACGTCGATCGGATTGTTCGCTACGACTCCTTCCTCATGGACGATGCGGACGTGGCGGTCGTGGCGTACGGCATCAGCGTCCGCTCCGCCAAGCGGGCCGTGGCCGAGGCCCGCGAGCGAGGCATCAAAGCAGGCCTCGTCAAATTGAACACGATCTGGCCTTTCCCCGAGCAGATGATCCGCGATTTGGCCGGGAGGGTCCAGGCTTTGATCATGCCCGAGATCAACTATGGGCAGATGGTGCTGGAGTTGGAACGGTGTGCCGGAGGCCGCTGCCCGGTCCGCTTGGTGCCCCATGCAGGCGGCGCCGTGATCCGGCCGGAACGGATCCTGGCCGCCATCGGCGAGGCGGCTGTGGGTGGCTCGGCGACCGGCCGTGTGGCGACCGCCCGCACGGCGACCGACTCCGCCCGCACTGCCCAGGGGGGACCGCATGACGGCGAAGAGAGCGGAAGGCCACGGGGAAGGCCGCGACGCCGCACCCCCACGACGCCCTGCTGCGCACCGACCGGATCCCCCATATCTGGTGCTCCGGGTGTGGAATCGGCACGGTCTTCGGCTGCGTGCTCTCAGCCATCCAGAAGTCCGGTCTCCCTCTGGACGACATAGCCATGGTCTCGGGGATCGGCTGCACCGGAAGGATGGCCGGCTATCTGAACCTAGATTCCTTCCACACCACCCACGGACGGGCCATTCCTTTTGCGACCGGCCTGAAGCTGGCAAGGCCGCAGAGCAAGGTGATCGTGGCCTCGGGCGACGGCGATCTCTTCGCCATCGGCGGCAACCACTTCATCCATGCGGCCCGGCGCAACATGGATCTCACCGTCCTCTGCGTGAACAACTTCAACTACGGGATGACCGGTGGCCAGGTGGCCCCTTCCACCCCCTTCGGCGCCAAGACCACGACCACCCGCATCGGCAACTCCGAGGAACCATTCAACTTCTGCTCCTTGGCGGCGGACTGCGGTGCCGTATACGTGGCCCGCTGGACCTCGCTTCACGTTCGATGGATCACGGACTCTCTCTGCGAGGCCATGCAGAAACGGGGCTTCTCATTCATAGAGATACTCGCCCCTTGCGTCACGAATTTCGGCAAACGCAACCGGATAGGGGACGCGGTCGATCTGGCCAAATTCTTCCACGAGCGGTCCGTCATCCGGAACAATATCGATCCCAAAGAGGCGGTCCTGGATTTCAACCAGCATTTGGTGGTCGGGAAGTTCGTGGATATCGAGAGGCCGACCTTCCTGGACAACTACGAGTTGATCAACCGCCGGGAGCTCGAGGCCTGGCCCGGGCTCGAGAGCAAGGAGCCGAGCCCGCAAAAGCAGAGGCAAGCATGATCCGGATGCGGGCGTGACCCTATGGAAACGGCGATGGAAAAAGAGATCCTCATGGCCGGGTTCGGCGGGCAGGGCATCGTGCTCATGGGAAGCATCCTGGGCAAGGCCGCGACCATCCACGATCTCAAGCACGCGACGATGATCCAGGCCTACGGACCGGAGGCTCGAGGGGGCTCCTGTTCCTCCCAGGTGATCATCAGCGAGGAAGAGATCCTCTACCCGTACGTGCAGCAGCCGCGGGTCCTGGTCTGCATGAGCCAGGAAGGATTCGAAAAGAACATTGGCTCCCTCACAGACGGCGGCCTCCTCATCTGGGACACCGACATGGTCCAAACCGGCGGTCTCGATTCCCGCTGGGCCGCGTATCACATCCCCGCTACCCGTTTTGCGGAAAAGCTCGGCACCAGGATGATGGCCAACATCGTCATGCTCGGGTTCCTCTCCGCCCTGAGCGATGTCGTCCGTCCTGACTCCCTACGCGAGGCCGCTCTCAGCTCCGTGCCGCCCAAGACCAAGGACAAGAACGCCCAGGCCTTCGACCGGGGCCGGGAGTACGGGGAGGCAATACAGAAGAGCCGGACCAGGGCCGGCGCGGTGAGCGGCGCGGAGGCGGGCCCGAGACCGGCGCGGAGGCAGGCGCTGAGCCCGGCGCGATGAGCGGCGCGGAGACCGAATGACGGTCGCTGCGCGCACCAAGGTGCCCAAGAAGGCGGTTCTGCTCCTGGGATCGGGCTACGCAGCCCTCAAGGTGGCAGAGGACACGGCCGAGGCGGGGATCCCCGTCATCTGGGTCACCCGGGCCCGGCATTTTCTGGAATTGCCGGAAGGAGTGGAGCGAGTCCCCGAATGGCCCGAGGATCTGGACTTTCAGTTTCGCCCGCTCTACCTCCGGGTCACACGCCACCCTCTGGTCACCACGATCACGCAGGCCAGGGTCAGCTCTCTGGAGAAGGTGTCGGAGGGTCACCGGGTCACTGTGGAGCAGGACCCGATCTATGTGGACTACGATCTGTGCACCGGGTGCAGCCGCTGTATGGAGGTCTGCCCTCTGGAGCAGCAGGGACGCTCACCTCTCTCTCGCACGCCGGCCTACTGTCCCTCCCGCGCTCTGGAGTTGGACAAGAGGAAGGTGGCCTCCTGCCGCCTGGAATGCCCGCTCGGCGTCAACGTCCAAGCGTACCTGGCCCTCACCGCCGCCGGCCGATTTGAAGAGGCCCTGGACGTCATCGAGGAGGACAACCCTCTGCCGGGAATCTGCGGCCGTGTGTGCCATCACCCCTGTGAATCGGCGTGTCGCCGAGGCGAGCTGGACGAGGCGGTGGCCATCTGCGATGTCAAGCGCTTCCTGTCGGACTACCGCCTGGCCCATAGAGAGGCCCCGGGCGGTGAGGGCATGGCCGAGGACGCTGCGCGCGGAGCCGAAGGACTCGTGGCCATCGTCGGTTCCGGGCCGGCCGGGCTGACTGCGGCGCACTACCTTGCCAAAGCGGGCCTTGAGTGCACCGTCTTCGAGGCCTTGCCCGAGCCGGGGGGGATCCTTCGCTGGGGGATCCCTTCTTACAGGCTGCCCCGCGCCATTCTTGACGCGGAGATCGAGGAGCTCTGCAGCCTCGGGGTGGAAATCAGGTGCGAGACGCGCATCGGCAGGGACATCACCCTCGAGGAGCTCGAACGGCAGTTCGACGCGGTGTTTCTGGCGGTTGGCGCCGGGCACAGCCGGTTGATAGGCATCCCCGGAGAGGATGCGGACGGATTCGTTGGCGCCGTCGAGCTGCTGCAGGCCCACCATTCCGGCGAGAAAGTGGAAATGGCGACGAGGGTGGCCGTCATCGGCGGCGGCAACTCGGCCATCGACGCGGGCAGAGCGGCGCTCCGCCTGGGGGCCGCAGAGGTGACGCTCTACTGCCGAGAAGGCGTGGAAGACATGCCGGCCGACGAGGGAGAAGTGGGCGCCGCCGAGGCGGAAGGCATCCAGATCGAGCGACAGGTCACGCCGTCGCCGGATTCTGGAAGAATCCGGGAAGGTCGCTGGGATCGAATTCATCCGCGTACAACCTAGCGAAGTAAACGATTCAGGCGAGCTGGTCTTCCCGCCGATCGCCGGGTCCGAGTTCCGGGTAGTGGCCGACATGGTCGTCTCCGCGATCGGTCAGAGTCACGACCTCGACTTTCTCGGCGGAACGGGAGCGGGGCCGAGAATGATCGCCGTGGACCGAGACCACAGAACAGAGAACCCGAAGATCTGGGCCGGAGGAGACGTGGTCACCGGGCCGCGCAACGTCGTCGGGTCCATGGCGCAAGGCAAGAACGCAGCCGGACGGATCATCGAGTACCTGACGGGCCGCCCCTCTCCCCTGGCCGGTCCGGCCCTCGATACCCGCGGCGCCGGCGAATACGCGACCATCTCTGAGGACCTTCCTCAGCTGCCGCGCCAAGAAATGGCCCTCCGCCAGCCCAAGGTGCGGCGCCGGGACTTCGACGAAGTGGGCCTGGGATTCACCGTGGACCAGGCAGTGGCCGAGGCCCGCCGCTGCCTCCAGTGCAGTGCCTGCTGCGAATGCCGAAGCTGCGAGCCGGTTTGCGCGGACATAGGCGCCATCGATCATTTCCGTGATTCGAGGCGTCTCGAATTCGTAAGCCCGGCGGTCATCGTGGCCGACGACCACGAGGTGCCGCCGGGAGATTACAGCGCGGCTCAGGGAGTGTTCCGGGTCGGCGAGTTCAAGGAAGATCTGATGGCGATGATGATCGCCGGTAGCGCCGCCGCGGGCCGGGCCATCGCCCTAGCGCAGCCGCTTCGCTCCACCGCGGTGCCGGTAGCGCCCCGGACGCCGGCCAGGTACCCCGCCCGGGCACCGGCCCCGGTCGCCGATCGGTCAAACCCCGCAGGGAAGGCGCCCGCCGGAACCCGGCTGGGCGTATTCCTCTGTACCTGTAATGGGACCATGGCCTCGGAATCAGTGCTCGCCCGAATCCTCGAACTGGCGACGGCGGGACCGGAAGTCGTGCACGGGGAAATGGTCTTCTCCGCCTGCCACCCGCGCGGCTCGGCCGGTATCGCGGCCGCGGTGAAGAAGCACCGGCTGAACCGAGTGATCCTTGCTTCGTGCGCCTGTTGCCCCCTCGAGTTCCAGTGCATCTCCTGCAACGACCAGAGGAACCGCACCCGGATCCACCTCTTCGACGAGCACGGCCTTGACCGGTCCACGTTCGAGATGATCAACCTCCGCGATCACCTCTTCGGCGGAGGATCTCTCCGAGGAAGACCTCGTCCATCGGGCGCAGGATCTCTTCCGGGGCGCCCTGATCCGCACACGTTTCCTGGGCCCGCTCCGGCAGGGGGTGACCGAGATCGGGAGGGACGTCCTCATCCTCGGCAGCTCGGAGATCGGGATCAGCGCGGCTTTGAATCTGGATCTTCAAGGCTTTCGCGTCCGCTTGGTCCACCGGTGCCAACTGCCCGGACGAGCCGGACTCTTCCGCGATGAGCCTCGAGCCGCCGGCGATGGCAGGGCGCGCGATCGCAGGCCGAGACATCGTCCACGTAGAACAGGCCACAATCGAGGAGATCTCCGGCCACATCGGCGATTTCAAGGTCAAAGCCTTGGTGAACGGAAAGCGGGTCCAGTGGCGGACAGACATCGTCTGCTTGACCGTCGACAATGTTCCTTCCGCTGTCGATCCCCGAGGATCAGGCCGGTCTCAAGAAGTTCTACCGGTACAACTTCGCCTTCTTCCACAGCCCACAGCCGGGCCTGTACCGGGTCCTGCCGCGGACGCTCGCCCGGGTCGAAGCGTTCGAGGCAGGGGCGGCGCTGGCCGCTCAGGTGGCCAGGGGATCGGCGGAGGTCTTCCTGAAAGATCACGAACTGAGCCCCCGGGTGGATCCCGAGCGGTGCCGGGGATGCGGCCGTTGCGTCGACATCTGTCCTTTCGACGCCATCCACCTGCTTCGGAATGGTGGGGGCGGCGGCGGGACCTACACTGCCGAGGTCCTGCGCTACAACTGCGTGGGATGCGGAGGTTGCGTCGGCCGGTGTCCGGTGACGGCCCTCGATATGCCCTATTTCTCCAACCGGCTGCTCGAGGAGATCGTGTGCGGGGCGCTGGAATGAGCGCGGTGAACACGGCAGCGGCGCAGGCCAAGCTTCTTGGCATCTTCTGTAACTGGAGCCCCTACGCCTGCCTCAACGCGGCGGGCCAGGCTCAGCTGGAGATACCTTCGGAGTACCGCTTCATCCGGGTGATGTGCATCGGCAGGATAAATCAGGCCCTCATCCTGCGGGCCTTCGAATACGGAGCGGATGGGGTGATCCTCCTGGAGTGCAAGGATGAGGACTGCCGCTACGGCCCAGGCCCAGAGGTGGGCCATTCCAACGTGGAGAGGGTGCGGAAGCTCCTTCATCTCCTGGGGATCGGTCAGTCCCGGTTGGTCGAGCGGAGCTTTGCGGCGCACGAGAAGAGCGAGCTGGTCAAGGCCCTGTGGGACTTTTCCGAGCGGGTGCAAGGCATGGGCCCGTGCCCCGCGAAACCTCGGAAGGAACGCGAGTACGCGTGAAGCGCGACGATCTAAGGCACGATCCAAGCCGGACGATCTCAAGCTGGACGATCCCCGGATCAAGGGGTTGATCCGGGACAGATCTCTCTCGATGTGCCAGGAATGCGGCAAGTGTTCGGGCTGCGTGCCCTCGCATGCTCACCGGCAAGGAGTACTCTCCGCGGATCCTGGCCCACAAGTTGATCGCCGAGCCCGACAGCGAGTCCTACATCGAGAATTCGGTCTGGGAGTGTCTGACCTGCGGGCTGTGCGAGGAACGCTGTCCTTCCGGGGTCGAGATCAGCGGGTTCGTCAGGGAGATGCGGACCCTTCTGGCCGGAACGAAGGGTCTGAAGGGCTACCGGTCGCACGACGGGGCCCTGCATTCCTGGATGAGGCTCATGACCTCCCCCGACCTGGAACAGAACCGGCTCGACTGGCTCGCGGTCGCAGGGGCGCAGGTCGAGGGGCGCGAGGTCGGCCCCGAGCTGAAGGTGGCCACGTCCGGTCCGCTGGCCTTCTTCACCGGGTGCGCTCCCTATTTCGACGTCTTCTTTTCCGGGATCGACGTGGACACCCTGTCCATCGCCAGGGACAGCATCCGGCTCCTCAATTTTCTCGACATCGTCCCCGTGGTCATGGGCGAGGAACGCTGCTGCGGCCACGATCTTCTCTGGACCGGTGACCGGGATAATTTCGAAGCCCTGTGCCGGCTGAACTACCAGGAGTTCCAGGCGGCCGGAGTCGAAGAGGTCGTCGTCTCTTGCCCCGAGTGCTATCAGGTGCTGGGCCAGTTCATGCCCGAAGTGATTCCGGACATGAACCTCAAGGTCACGTTGCTGTCGGACCTGCTGCAGCGGGAGGTCGGCAAAGGGGGCATCACGTTCAAGCCCCTGAAACGTCGGGCGACGTACCAGGATCCCTGCCGGCTGGGACGGACTGCCGAAGGCTGCGAGACGCCGCAGGAGCCTGATCGACATGATCCCGGGTCTTACGTTCAAGGAGATGGAGAACTCGGGCAGAAGCGCGATTTGCTGCGGCAACAACGGGTTCATCAACTGTGACGCGTACTCCAAACGCATCCAGGTGGAACGTCTGCAGGAGGCCAAGGCGACGCGCTCGGATCTCCTGATCACGGCCTGCCCCAAGTGCATGATCCATCTTACGTGCGCCATGCGCGATCCCTACCGGCATGGTTCACTATCTATGGAGATCCGCGATCTGGCCAGCGTGCTGGCCGATCAGATCGAGTGGTCGAAGGAATAAGGAAGTCAGATGCAGGAATCACCAACAAAAGACGAGCGCCCGACAGAGCGCCCGGTGGGCGGCGTCGACCGCCGGACGCCCGCATCGGCGTTTACGTCTGCCACTGCGGCTCGAACATCGCCGGGGTCGTGGACTGCGCCGACGTGGCCGCCTATGGCGAGACGCTGCCCGACGTGGTCGTCTCGCGTCAGACGGCTACTTCTGCTCCGAGCCGGGCCAGAACCTGATCAAGGCCGACATCCGCGAGCAAGGGGTGAACCGCGTCGTCGTCGCCTCTTGCTCGCCCCGACTGCACGAGCCCACGTTCAGGAAATGCCTTTCCGAGGCGGGGTTGAACCCTTACCTCCTGGAGATGGCCAACCTTCGGGAGCAATGCTCCTGGGTCCACTCCCACGATCCGCAAGGAGCGACGCAGAAGTCCAAGGACCTGGTTCGCTCGGCGGTGGCTCGAGCGAGATGGCTGGGCGTCCGTGACGAGATCCAGGTTCCCGTCGAGCCCGCCACGCTGGTGGTGGGAGGAGGAGTGGCAGGCATCCAGGCGGCGTTGGACCTGGCCGATTCAGGCTACAAGGTGATCCTGGTGGAGAAGGCAGCCGCAGCATCGGGGGGGTGATGGCGTGGCTGGATAAGACGTATCCCACCATGGACTGTTCGATATGAATACTCGGGCCAAAAATGGCGGATGCCGGTCGGCATCCAAACATCACACTACTGACCCAGAGCGAGATCAAGTCGGTCACCGGATATGTAGGTAATTTCCAGGTCCAGATTCTCAAGAAGGCCCGCTACGTCAAAGAGGGCGAGTGCACGGCCTGCGGCGATTGCGTCCAGGTCTGTCCGGTGCTCGTCCCGACGAGTTCAACATGGGCCTCGATTCCCGCAGGGCTATCTACCAGCCTTTTCCTCAGGCCATTCCCTCCGCCTACGTGATGGATATCGACAACTGCCTGGGGCACGACCCGGTCGTGTGCGGCAAGTGCATCGAGAAGTGCGAGAAGAAGTGCATCGACTTCAATATGAGCGACGAGGAGATGACCTTCAAGGTCGGCACCATCATCGTAGCCACGGGCATGGAAGTCTACGACCCGACCGAGATGGACGAGTACGGCTACACGCGTCACGAGAACGTAGTCACCTCGCCCGAGTTCGAACGGCTCATCAATGCGGGCGGGCCCACGCAGGGCCAGGTCGTTCGGTTGACCGACCGCAAGCCCCCGAAGTCCGTCGCCTTCATCCAGTGTGTCGGCTCGCGCTCCCAGCGGCGGGGCGAGCCCTACTGTTCGAACGTCTGTTGTATGGAGACTGTCAAGAACACCTACTTCTCAAGGAGCACGATCCCGACCTCGACGTGAAAGTCTTCTACATCGACATGCGGGCTTTCGGGAAGGGATTCGAAGATCTGTTCCGCCGCAGCAAGGGCGCGGGGGTCCGCTACATCCGAGGATTGCCCGGCTCGGTCCGGGAAGACCCCAAGAGCAAGGACCTCATCCTCACCGTCGAGAACACCGCCACCAACCAGCTCGAGAAGCACCGGGCGGAGATGGTCGTCCTGGCGGTGGGCGTGAGGCCCCCCGAGGATATGAAGGTGGTCCAGGAGATGCTGGCCCTCCAGAA